>NZ_LT594610.1:0-1227698 GCF_900091675.1 Butyricimonas sp. Marseille-P2440
CATCTAGGGTCGTCGTAGACGACGACGTTGATAGGCCACAGGTGTAAAGCCGGCGACGGCAAAGCCGAGTGGTACTAATCACCCGATAGTTGACGTTCGGTGGGTGAGATGATTCGATTAACGTTCCGGTCACTTGTCAAAACAAGTTTGACAAGTGTAATTGAAAATTGACAGTTGAGAATTGAAAATGGTGAAATGTCACCAGGATCAAGATGCAACGTTAGGTTTTCAAGGCATGAATAAATAACGAACTTTAAAGATATTTGTCACTGTGGCAAGAGTGCCACGCTGGAGTGACGGGAGTTGAAAGATAGACGTTAATTGGGAATTCATTTTCAATTTTCCACTTTCAATTTTCAATTTTATTAAACGGTGTCTATAGCGACGGTGATCCACCTCTTCCCATCCCGAACAGAGAAGTTAAGCCCGTTAGCGCCGATGGTACTGCCGAAAGGTGGGAGAGTAGGTCGATGCCAAATTTCCAAATCACTGGTATTTTTTAGCAGTGATTTATGGCGAGGTAGCTCAGCTGGTTAGAGCGCATGATTCATAATCATGAGGTCGGCGGTTCAAGCCCGCCTCTCGCTACAAAGTAAAGTTAGTGCTAAAAGGATCTCCGAGAAATCGGAGATCTTTTTTTTATTTTTATTTTGGTATTGACTTTGCTGAAAAATAAATGCTTGTTACATGAAAAGTGCGATTGTTTATCCCTTATTCTGCAATGGTGACTTCTAGTCCTCGTTCTCTTAATTCGTCTAAAATCTTGGGTTGAATATGACTATCGGTAATGATATGTTCCACTGCATCCAGCTCGCAAATTTTTCCGAAACCTCTGCGTCTGAATTTCGAAGAGTCTGCAAGGACTACGGTTTTTTGAGCGGCTTTCATCATGACTTGATTGAGGTTGGCTTCCATCATGTTGGTTGTGGATAGACCATATTCCAAATCGATACCATCGACTCCCATAAACAATTTACTACAAGAAAAATTTTCCAGCATTTTCTCTGCGTAGCTTCCCACGACAGATACAGAACTATTCCGCACGAGTCCACCCAATTGAATAATGTCGATATCTTTATTGCAAGCAAGTATATGCGTCACATTAATAGCAGAAGTAATTACGGTAAGATGCCCTTGGGGGTTGATCTGACGAGCTAGGGCGTGCATTGTGGTTCCGGAGGCAATGATAATGGAATCGTCGGGCGTGATTAAATTCGCTGCTTGCATTCCAATAAGACGTTTTTCTTCGGTATATAATTTTTCTTTTTCATTGACATGCCGGTCATTGATGTAAGGATTGATCAATATAGCACTCCCGTGAGTACGGTATAACATTTTTTTCTCCTCAAGCAGTGTAAGATCTTTACGTATGGTTACGGAAGATACTTTTAGTTGATTAGCAAGATCAATAACAGAAACAGATCCCTGTTGCCGCAACAATTCGAGAATGTAACTGTGTCTTTCGCTCAAAGATAATGTTTTCATTTCTTTCCGATTATCAATAATACTCTCAATGATTTACGCACACATATAAATAATAGTTTGTCCTTATAAAAGGATATGACTAAGATAGTAATTTATTTTAAATGAATATTGCCTATTTCTAAAAAAAAAGAAACTTTTACAGTCTATTTCCGTAAATGATTTCGATACCAAAGATGGTCAAATTCAGCTCTGTCGAATTGACTGATACCAATAGCAAGAAAAGGATAGTTGTCTTAATATAGTGATTTACGTGCATATACGCATGATAGATCGGATAGTTTTTCGTAGAGAGAATTGATTGTTTGTTGAAGTATAATAGATTGTAAAACAAATAAATAACTGCGTTATGAACCGAGAGGATATGTTGAATAAAGTTCAAGAATCCGGTAAGGTATGGGATATGGTTGTAGTAGGAGGTGGAGCCACGGGTTTAGGTGTTGCCGTTGATGCTGCAACACGAGGATATAGTGTCGTCCTGCTTGAAATGGCGGACTTTGCAAAAAGTACTTCAAGTAGAAGTACAAAATTGGTACACGGTGGTGTACGTTATCTACAAAAAGGTGATGTTGCTTTGGTGTTGGAGGCATTGAGAGAGAGGGGAAGAATGAAAGCGAACGCTCCGCATCTGGTAAAAGATCAGGCATTTGTTATATCAAATTATACGTATTGGGATAATTTTCTTTATTTCTGCGGATTGACTTTTTATGATTTACTATCATTTGGCTTCGGGTACGGAAGAAGCCGGTTTATTTCGTCCAAAAAGGTGATGGAATATTTGCCGACATCCGTGAAGAAAGGGTTGAAGGGAGGAATCGTGTATCATGACGGGCAATTCGATGACTCGAGGATGGCAATAAATCTTGCACAGACTTGTGTCGAGAATGGCGGAGTGGTATTGAATAAAGCGAAAGTGTCTGGTGTTGTACATGATAAGAATGGAAAGGTGGCAGGAGTAAAATTTGTGGATATAGAATCGGGCAAGGAAATGCAATTGGCTGCCAAAAGCGTGGTGAATGCTTGTGGTATTCTTGTCGACGATTTGATGGCAATGGATTCTCCGGGACATAGCAAGATGGTGACCCCTAGTCAAGGGGTTCATCTCGTGTTGGATATGAAGTTCTTGAAAAGTGATTACGCGATAATGGTGCCTAAGACAAGCGATGGGCGTGTACTATTTGCCGTGCCTTGGCATGATAAAGTTGTCGTGGGTACAACGGATATTATGCGTCCGGTACCGGAGATTGAACCGAAACCGTTGAAAGAGGAGATTGATTTTATCTTAAAGACCGCCTCTTTATACATGGATCCGGCTCCCACGTATGACGACATAGAATCTGTGTTCGCGGGACAACGTCCTTTGGCAGCCCCGAAGCACGAGGGCAAGAGTACGAAAGAGCTTTCCCGGGGACATAAGATTATTGTTTCGGATAATAATCTGGTCACTATCACGGGAGGAAAGTGGACTTCCTATCGGAAAATGGCAGAAGACACGGTGGATAAAGTAATCGCGCTTAAATTGCTGGAACCGAGAAAATGTATAACACAGAAATTCCATATCCACGGGTATCGTAAGAACCCGAACTTGAAGGATCATATGTACGTTTACGGGAGTGACCAGGATGCTATTTTGAAATTGATTGCTGATCATCCGGAGTACGGGGAGAAGCTCTCGGACAAATATGACTATACCGTGGCGGAGGTCGTATGGGCTGTTCGCCAAGAGATGGCGAGAGAGGTGGAGGACGTTTTGTCGCGGAGGGTTCGTTTGCTGTTTGTTGACGCGAGAGAAGCTATTAAAGCAGCTCCTAAAGTAGCGGAAGTGATGGCGAAAGAACTCGGGAAAGATCAGGCATGGATTGACGAGGAGGTAAAGGAATTTACCGAATTGGCTGAAAATTATATTGCGGCTAAGATCATTATTTGATCTTAGCTGATGTAAGAATCAATAATTTATAAAAACGAATATCATGTGGAGTTTTCTAAAACCTGAACCCCACAAACCTTTATTACCTAAAGAGAAGATCGACCCAACGTACAAGAGATTACGGTTGCAGGTCTTCCTCGGGATTTTTATCGGTTATGCGGGTTACTATCTTGTCAGAAAGAACTTTACTCTGGCAATGCCTTATTTGCAGGAATTGGGATTTGATAAAGGAGATTTGGGAGTAGCTCTTTCGGCAAATGCTATTGCTTACGGGTTATCGAAATTTTTGATGGGAGGTGTTTCTGACCGGAGTAGTGCCCGCAAATTTTTGCCTTTAGGTTTACTGTTGTCGGCTGTCGTTACTTTGTTTTTAGGAACGAGTGCCGGGGTGTCTTCTATTGCGGTGATGTTTATCACGCAGTTCTTGATCGGTTGGTTTCAAGGTATGGGCTGGCCTCCCTGCGGACGTGTGATGACTCATTGGTTCTCGCATAACGAACGCGGGACAAAAATGTCAATATGGAACGTGGCGCATAACGTGGGAGGAAGTTTGGTCGGGATCATGTTCTCGTTGGGACTGGTATGGTTTGGTTCGTGGCAGGCTGCCACGTTTGTTTTCCCGGCAGTTGTCGCCCTTGTTATTGCAGTGATAGCTCTCGTGCTAATCCGGGATACACCGCAGTCGGAGGGATTGCCGCCTATCGAGGAATATCGTAATGATTACCCGAAAAATTATAGTGCCAAGTCGGAAGAAGAATTGACGGCAAAGGAGATATTTTTTAAATATGTATTGAATAACAAGATATTATGGTATATAGCGATTGCTAATGCTTTTATTTATCTGGTGCGTTACGGGGTGTTGGACTGGGCTCCGACTTATTTGAAGGACGTGAAAGGGTATGACAGTAGCGCGATAGGTTGGATTTATTCGGCTTACGAGATTGCGGCAATCCCCGGGACGATTATTTGCGGTATCGTGAGTGACCACGTGTTCAAGGGACGACGTGCGCTCACCACGATGACTTATATGGTGTTGGTGGCTTTATTTGTATTTATATACTGGCAAACAAAAGATAATCTTGTGATGGATAGCATTTCTCTGATTGCTATCGGGTTCCTGATTTATGGACCCGTAATGTTAATCGGGGTACATGCCTTGGACCTTGCCCCAAAGAAAGCTGCCGGAACGGCTGCCGGGTTAACCGGTTTCTTCGGGTATTTTTTTGGAACGGCGCTTTTGGCGAATATCATGTTGGGATACGTGGTTGACAATTTAGGATGGGACTGGAGTTTTATCATCTTGTTGGCAGCGTGTGCTCTTGCATTTATATTCACCGCATTTACAGTGAAAGAGGAACAATATTTAGTGAAAGGAGAAAACAAACATTAACCGCTCTAAAATTCAAAAACTATGATCAAAAAGTTTTTTCATGCAGCAATGGCATGCGGGCTATTGGCTTTAGTCATGTCGTGTGAAGACCAAAAATTCAACAACATCAATGTTGACGTGGATCGGGTGGATCTCGATCATCTCACGGAGGACATGATAAAAGTTCGGGATTACGTGCCGGAGTATGCTGTTGTTGCTCACCGGGGATCGACTTTCTGGGCGCCGGAGGAGACAGAGGCAGCCTATCGTTGGGCAAGGGAAATCGGAGCTGATTACCTGGAATGTGATATGCAAGTGTCGAAGGACGGGGTTGTGCTTGCTTTGCACGATGACAACTTGAAACGCACGACAAATATCGAAAATGTATTCGGAGAAACGTTGCCGTTCGATATACGCAAAGCGTATTACCAGAAAATCGGGTACACGGAAACTGAGGCTGATTCACTCACCCGGGTGGATGCGAAGAATTTCGTGCCGAATCTGCCGGCTTATTACACTTACGAAGAATTGTCCATGCTGGATGCAGGAACGTGGTTTAACGAAACGAGTATCGAACAGGCACGCCCGGCTTATTCGACAGTGCACCAGTACGTGTCTACGCTGGAAGACCTTGTTAATTTTGCCCGTGGCAAAATATTGAAGAGGAACGGTGGAGAACGTGTTTTCACGATAGGGCAGAAAACCGGGAAGAAGATCAAGAGTTTGAGTGGAACGGCTGATTTGATTGAATATACTTTCGAGTATGAGGCAGATCCGGAAGACTCGGGACACAGACCGGGTATCTATATCGAGTTCAAGGAACCGTGGTTGAATCCGACCGGGTTTGAAGAATTGGTTTATAATGAGCTGGATCGTTTGGATATGAATATTATCACCAAGCCGGAGGCAGAAGGTACGCCTTTTTACGTGAATGGTAAGGTGAACACGGGTAACACGAACGGGAAAGTGATTTTACAAACCTTCTCTTTGGAGAGTTTGGTGCGTGTTGCCGAACATTTCAAGGGACAGGTGCCGATGTGTTTCTTGTTGTGGAAAGGAACGGGGGCGACGGATCTGACGTATGATGACCCGCTAGGGTATGCTTCGTTTATTAATCTGGGCGTGAAGTACAAGGCTCATTTTATCGGTCCGTGTATTGCCGGAGCCCCGAATGATTACCCGGAGTTGAATAACCCATGGCAGAATTACTTGATTCACAAGGCGGGTATGAAGAATCATCCTTATTCTTTTGACACGTATGACCAGATGGCAAAGTATTTCGGGCAATATAATTTCGGCGTAGAGATCGACGGAAAGTATAAAGCTCCTTACTTGGATGCATTATTCACGAATCATTCCGATATGAGTATCAATTACATGATTACGCAGGGATGGAGAAAGAGTCCGGCATCACAGGAGTTGGTGGATGCGAGAGTTGTGTTAGAAAGATTAGGATACTAAATCATCATTAAAATGCAGATCAGTATGAAAAGATATATATTATTTCCCGTGATGTTCGTGGCTCTCGTGATGTCATCTCATGGGGTAAAAGCCCAGGTCGAGGATGTACTCAATCCCTTGCTGCAATATATAAATAAGGAGAATGGACTTCGGTTTACCGCGGGAGCCCGTCTGTTTGCCGATGTTGCTTATTACCATTCGGAATATACCCCGATGAAGTCCGGTGCGGCGATTACCGATGCCCGTATTCGTACTTCGTTGACGTATAAACAATTCTATTTTTATGCCGATTTCGATTTCTCGAAGGGAAAATTCACTCAAAAGAATATTTTCGTTCGTTATAATTTCTGTGAGTCGCCGTTCGGGATTCATAGTTTGAGAGCCGGGTATTTCAATGAACCGTCAAGCATGAGCCTGAATGCCAGCTTGTATAATTATCATTTTATTGCACGTGCAGCTCCCGCGATGGCATTGTCTGCCGGACGTGGTCTGGGTATCACTTACAAGTATTATGATGCCCGTTTCTTTGCAGACCAAGGTATTTTTGCCGAGAACAAGTATAATGACCAGATATCCGGGTTCCAAGGGGTGAGCCTTAGCGGGCGTTGGTTATACAAACCGATTAATGACGAGGATGTTACTTTACATATCGGGGCTACTTTCCATTATGGTAGAACGAACACGGGGATGGTTGTAGATAATGTTTTCCGGACAAACATGGAGCTGGAGTCGAATATGCAGACTTACGTGGATGCGACGACTAAATTTTTGCATGCCGATGTGCCCTGGGCGAAAAACACGATTACTTTCGGACCGGAGGTGTTGGTGAAGTCTAATTATTGGTTCTTCAGAGGGGAGTATATTTACAAGCGTATTTACAAGAAAAGGAATGACCGGGAGCTTTTTGAGAACCAGTTGGGTGGCGTATGGAGTTGGACGACGCAGGAGTCATGGTTAGCCGGAAATCCGATAAGAAGTTCCAAATTTCAAGGTGCTTACGCGGAGATGGGGTATTTAATCCGGGGAAACGGGTACGAGTATGATGACGAGTACGGTTTGCTGGGTGGATGTAATAATAAAGGCGATTTGGAGGTTGTTGCACGTTACAGTTATACCGAGTTGAATGATATTAATAAAGGCGATTTTTTCTTGATCGGTAAACATGTGTTCTATCCGGATGGAGTAGTTTCCGACTACCCGCCTATCTCGACCAGTATCGGGGGAGGACGTTTGCATACCGCCACGGTAGGAATTAACTACACTTTTAGTCCCTATATAAAGGTGATGGGAGAATACCAGTATAGTAACTTGAAAAATGTGTATTATCCTCTGGATAAGAATTTTCATCAGCTACAAGCACGTTTGATGGTATCGTTTTAACGTTCCATTTTATAAGAATCTATGCGAGGGGATACGTTTTTAACGTTTCCCCTTGTCTATTTTTCTTGCATTTTTAATTCCGTTTCATTATTTTTGAGTTTTTAAAACACACAAAACACTAATCTAGCGGGAAAACTATGAGAAGAATTACTTTACTCTTGGTGGCGGTAGTTGCCGTGTCTAAGATTGCGGTAGGTCAAGTTGATGTGAGTGCGATAAACAAACCTATCGAATTGTTGCAGGAAGCAAATAAGGACATTGAAAACGGGGATTATCAGGATGCCGTGCAAAAGTTAATTGCGGCAAATCGGCTTAATCCAAATTTGAGAGCGGTTTATTTATCGTTGAATGTTGCTTGTTCGCATACGAATCAACTTACGCTGCTGAAAGAATATTTGATTAAGGGAAAGAAGATATTCGAGGAAGATGACGAGTTGTGTTATTATTTGGGGAATCTTTACCAGAATCAGAAGAAATACGCGGAGGCTGTGAAAGAGTATACGCTGGCGATACAGTATTCAAAGAAAAACGGGGAGGATTACGAGTTGGTGTATGCTTATTATCTGAACCGAGGGAATTGTTACCTGAAACAGAACGAGTACGCTAAATCTATTCCGGATTACACGTATTCGCTAAAGCTAAACAAAGATAACGGGGCTATCTACGCGAATCGGGGTATCGCTTATTTCCAAACGGGTAAACGGAAAGAGGCATGTGTCGACTGGCGGAAGGCGAAAAGCCTTGGGGTAACTAGCGTGAATGCATATATCAATAGATATTGCAGGTAACGTTTAATCGTCGGGTTTTCTAAAATATTGAAATAAAGGGGCTGAATGCCCCTTTACTATTTAAATATATCGATTAGTGATGTGAGGTTGCTGGTGAAAAGTTTTACAGAAATAGCGAGAAGAATAATCCCGAGGAATTTGCGTAATATATATACACCGCCTTTCCCGAATACTTTCTCGACCAGCGTGACATTCTTTAATACGAAATAGACCACAATAATGTTTAACGTCAGGGCTATAATAATGTTTATTATATGATATTCTGCCCGCAGGGACAACAAGGTCGTGAGTGTTCCTGCCCCGACAATCAAGGGAAAAACGAGGGGAACGATGGATGCCGTGCCGGAAGGACTGTCATTCTTGAAAATGGGTATTCCGAATATCATTTCCACGGCAAGCACGAAAATCACAAGAGAACCCGCTACGGCAAAAGAGGATATATCCACGCTGAACAGGTTTAACAGTTTATCGCCGAGGTAAAGGAATGCGATCAAAATAACAAAGGAGGCTAAAGCGGCTTTCATGGCACTGATCGTATGACCTTTCTTTTGAATATCAATGATGATTGGAACTGCTCCCGTAATATCAATAACGGCGAAAAGTACCATGAATGCACTTGCTAATTCTTGTATGCTAAACTCTGAAAAACTCATAACAAAAAGGTTGGTTTATTCTCAATTAATGTTGTAAATTTGTCTGCAAAGATACGGAAACAGGCGGTGTTATCAAAATGAATTATAATAATACGGAAAAGCTATGGTTTACACGAAATTAATAATAGAAAAGCAAGAGAATATTTGTACGGTGAAGATCAATAATCCTGAAGCGTTGAATGCGCTTAACTCAATTATATTGAAAGAGTTGGATGTTGCTTTTACCGAGATTGGAGAGGACGATAGTATCGATGTGGTTATTTTGACGGGAGAGGGACGTTCCTTTGTTGCCGGAGCGGATATTTCACAAATGAGCACGATGAATGCCGTTGAAGGAAAAGCGTTTGGAGAATTGGGGGCTGCTGTTTTTAGAAAGATCGAACTGTTGAACAAAGTTGTTATTGCAGCCGTGAATGGTTTTGCGTTGGGTGGCGGTTGTGAGTTAGCCATGGCTTGTGATATTCGTATTGCCTCCGTGAAAGCAAAATTCGGGCAACCGGAAGTGGGATTGGGAATAACACCGGGATTCTCGGGCACGCAACGTCTGTCCCGTATCGTGGGGTTAGGCAAGGCAAAAGAATTAATTTACACGGCGGATGTAATTGTTGCCGAAGAGGCGTATCGTATCGGCTTGGTAAATAAAGTGGTGGCACCCGAGGCATTGATGGACGAGAGTATGGCGATGGCAAAGAAGATTGCGTCCAAGGCTCCGCTTGCCGTCCGTTATGCTAAAGAAGCGATTAACCGGGGCGTGGAAACCGATATTGAAACCGGAATTTCTATTGAAACTGATTTATTCGGGCTTTGTTTCTCGACAGAAGATCAGAAAGAGGGGATGCAGGCTTTTTTGAATAAGAGGAATGCTAACTTTAAGAAAAGATAGTGATAATATTTTTTAATAAATGAATTTTAGATAACATGAAAATTTGCGTTGTAGGAACAGGCACAATGGGTAATGGAATTGCCCAAACTTTCGCGCAAGCCGGACATGATGTCCTGCTGAAAGGTCGTTCAGAAGCATCTCTCGGCAAAGCTCACAAGGCGATCGAGAAAAGTCTATCCAAACTGGTGGAAAAAGGCAAGATGGAAGCTGCCGAGAAAGAGGCAATCACGGCTCGTATCAAAGATACGATGGATTACGGGGATTGTAAGGATGTCGATTTAGTGATCGAAGGGGTTGCAGAGGATATGGCAACTAAGGTTGAAATATTCAAAACGTTAGATGCTATTTGCAAACCGGAGGCTATCTTGGCAACGAATACTTCTTCACTTTCCATTACAGAGATTGGGGCTGCAACAAACCGTCCGGACAAAGTGATCGGAATGCATTTTTTTAATCCGGTTCCTATGATGAAATTGGTAGAGGTGATTAGCGGGCAATTGACATCCCGGGAAACTCATGACCGGGTGATGGCTATCGCTTCTGAGGTTGGAAAAACACCCGTGAGCGTTAACGAGGCTCCGGGATTCGTCGTGAATCGTATTCTGATCCCGATGATTAATGAGGGAATCGGCATTTATGCCGATGGCGTGGCTTCCAAAGAAGAGATTGACGAGGCTATGAAATTGGGTGCCAACCATCCGATGGGACCTTTGGCTTTAGGTGATTTGATCGGTTTGGATGTGTGCTTGGCTATCATGGAAGTTTTGTTCCATGAGTTTGGAGATTCTAAATATCGTCCGCATCCGCTATTGCGGAAAATGGTACGTGCCAACCTGTTGGGACGTAAAACCGGAATCGGTTTTTACGATTATCGTAAATAATTGGGTTTGTAGATTGCTGGTTGCAAATTGTAATATGAAAGCGATGGTGTTCAACGTGAACGTCCATCGCTTTCGTTTGTTTATTGTCCCAGGCGGATAGGTGAACGTTTTACCGGATGTGGATCGTCGGGGACTTCTTTGGTTTTGTACGAGTTGAAACGGAATGTTAATCCGATCCAGTAAGCATGCGTGGCTTCTTTGCTATAATTTTTAATAGGATTCTGTTTCCTAGTAGAACGAATGTTCCATTCTGAAGTATCGAAGACATCTGTAACGGAGAAACTAAGTTGGAGTCTATCCTTGAGAAAACCTTGGCGGAGGGATAAATCAAAAAAATAGTCTTCTTTCAATTTGAATTGTGGAATTTTCGAGGGAGATCGGTAGCAGAAATTTGCTTGAAATTCCGTGTATTTATGAGGAGTTAATGCTAGTCTGATGTCGCCAATCCAGCAGAAAGCATCGGAATGAAGATTTATGCCCTCGAACTTGCCGGACGTGTGCGTGTGTGTAAAAGAAAATGCTGGGGTTACAGATACCCACGAGGAAAGTTCGAGAGGAATTTCAACATCCAATCCAATTTTATTTTGCATGGTACCGTTCGTGTAACTTAGCACGAGTTTGTCATCCGTGGCGAACGTGTATACCGGGGAGATGAATTTCTCGGTTGCCTCGAAGTAAAGGGTTGTGAGTACTTGAGCCTGTTTGCCGGAGTACAAGTGGGTGATCTCCGAACGGTTCGTGATTTCCTGACGTAATGCCGGGTTGCCTTGCTCTGTTGTTATGCGGTCGATATATGTCATGGACGGGTTTAGTTGTATATAATCCGGTCGGAAGGCTCGTCGGGTAAAGTGAAAGGCTAGTTCTTGATTCTCTGACAAGTTATATTTGACGGTCAGTAACGGGTAGAGATAGAAGCGGTTGCTGTTTTTCTTTTGATCGGTTAAGGAAAATGTTGATCGATTCAAATCGAAGGCTGCCTGTAAACCTATTTCGTGGAAAAGACGTTTTCCGGCTTCCAGCTTTCCTTCGCCAGATAGCATTTTTAGATAATTCATTTGCACGCGGGTATATTGTGGTGATTCTTTATTTCTTGATATATGGGCAATTAGGTTATTCACGTGGTATTTGGAGGGACAGATGTGCTTCGTGTACGAGAAAATTCCGTTCACGGATAATTCGTGTCTGTTTTGCTCGAACACGTGCTTGTAAGCCAACGTGCTTTCAAATATTTTTTTGTCAGAAACAGTTCTATTGTGTTCATTGTTATTTATATCTTGATTCGTGGTAATTTTTGGAAGGTGTATTTTGAAATCCCAAAGGAATGAATTGTGGACAGAGGGACGTAGATATAATTGCAGATTTATCAAATGGCTCAAATGGTGTTGCTCTGTTTCTATGGTTTGAAATATCGTGTTATTTTGAAAATGTCGGGACAGTTCACTACTGGTTTCAATTCGGTCTGAATGAACAGAATAGTCCATGTACAGATCGTAGTTTTTTCGGTTATACCCTAGATTGATATTACTCGTGAAGTTGTTCGAGAAATCGTAATTCAACGAAACCGATCCGCTGAAAGTATTTTTTGTTTTTTTGTTGTCCTCTTGTCCTTGAATTTCAGAGCACACGCATAATGTCAAGAAAGAGAAAATGAGTTGGAAGCCCTTCTTCTTCATAATGTATTCAGTTTGTTGTTTACGTGGATATGACAAGAGTATCCTTGAATTCCTTGCGTTTGCTTGTGTGTTTTTCTATAAAATGAAAATATGTATTTCGTGTTTTTGTAAAACGCAAATAAATATTTTCCGCGAACTTACTTTGGTACAAGGCGTCAGTTTATAATTCGATGTTATGATATTAGGTGTTTCGTGTGAGATAAATGCCCTTGAATAGTCACCATTTTCTAAGTTTCTGCTAATACTTTTGTGGTGTCCAAAAAAGAGATAATAATGTGGAATAATTAGTAGGAAAATCTGGAATTCTCTTGACTGGATTATACGGAAGTGTGGTGTGTGAGATTTGAACAAAATCCATCTTCCCGAAAAAGACAGCTTTTATATACTGTACCTGTTTAAGGATGGTATGTGAAACACATGGTAAAAACGTCGATTCCTGATAAAAAAGGTTAGTGCGCGAAGCGCATTCGGACGGTTTTAATGAATGAAATACACGAGAGGATAACATGTCGGATAGAGATAGAAAATTGCACTGGTTTGCGGCATACACGAAGACAAATCAGGAATTGACAATCAAAAAGAGATTGGATGGGTTGGAGGTGGAGAACTATCTGGCAATACGGGAAGAGATACGGGAAACAGCTTCCGGCAAAAAGGACGTGAGGGTGATCTTAATACCACATCTAATATTTATCAGGACAGATCAAAGTACTGCTTTTTCGTTGATTAATGAGCAAGGTGTGAGTGTCATTTATTTAAAAAATCCCGAGACTCGTCATTCTTTAATCGTTCCCGACAAGCAAATGCGTGATTTCATGTTTTTGCTTGATTTTTCGGAGAGTACGGTGGAAGTGATTAATGAAGAATTAAAACGAGGGGATCGAGTACGAGTAATCAAGGGACCTTTAGCCGGGTTGGAAGGCGAATTAATACGCATTAAAGGTCATAAAAGAGTCATTGTTCGGTTGGAAGGTGTGGTTTCAATAGCGACCTCGTATATTCCGGGGTCATTCTTAGAGAAAATAGGATAATAAATGGATACGAAAGTATTTAAGGATTTATACCGGAAGGTATGGAATACGCGTGTGAAAGATTTTCCCGTGTCTTCCTTGTCGAGCCTGCTGCATGGTTATTTGGCGGTATACTCGATGGTACGTGTTTATCCTTGGCTGGAGGATAATTACGGTTCCCGTTGGAAAATACATGAACGGGTGCGAGAAATAGCAAGAGTCCTCTCTCTCTTGGTTGAGAACGCTTCCATTCCCACGGGGGAACGAGTCGGGTATGTGGCTGATTTAATGAATGCTTACTTGACGTACTCAGATATGAATATTCTGGATAAAGCCTTGGACGGTGCTTATGAAATTCTGTGGTTACTGGAAAATAAAGACGAGGCGGCAGCCTCCTGTCGTTCCGCAGAAATGTGCCGGATGTTATGTAGTTGTTTTTATTTCATGAACGAGAAGAAGTATGTAGAATGGGCATGGCACATTATTGATGGATGGGACGAAGAGAAAAATACGATAAGTATGGAGGAGAGATGGAAAAGAAATCGGGCTAAGGATTTATACTATAATACGGTGGGAAACGATAAAATGAATGAAAGTGCTTTGTCTTTTGGGAAAATTGCCGCGAGAGAGAAGTCTGATGATTATGCCGTTCTGACTTTGTGGTTTGATGTCCTTGCTACTTGCGAATACGAAAAAATGAGATTGAATTCTTAAATATTTTTTATGAAAGGAATTGTATTAGCCGGAGGATCCGGAACACGTTTGTATCCTATCACCAAGGGGGTAAGTAAGCAATTGTTGCCGGTATATGATAAACCGATGATCTATTACCCGGTATCTGTATTAATGTTGGCTGATATACGTGAGATTCTGATTATTTCAACCCCACAGGATTTACCTGCTTTCAAACGATTGTTGGGTAATGGGGATGATTATGGCGTCCGGTTTGAATACGCGGAGCAACCGAGTCCGGATGGTCTGGCGCAAGCTTTTATTATCGGAGAGGAATTTATCGGGGATGATAGTGCTTGTCTGGTGTTGGGAGATAATATATTTTATGGTAGTTTCTTTACAAAACTCTTGTCAGAAGCCGTGAAAGCGGCAGAACAGGAAAATAAAGCCACGGTTTTCGGTTATTGGGTTTCCGATCCGGAACGTTACGGCGTGGCTGAATTTGATAAGACGGGAAACGTGTTGTCGATAGAAGAGAAACCACGAGAACCGAAGTCAAACTATGCGGTTGTGGGATTGTATTTTTATCCGAATCAGGTTGTGAAGGTGGCTAAAAACATAAAACCATCAGCCCGGGGTGAATTGGAGATCACGACAGTCAATCAGGAGTTTCTTAAAGATAAAGCACTGAAAGTTCAATTATTAGGACGTGGTTTTGCGTGGCTGGATACGGGGACTCATGAGTCTTTGGCAGAAGCATCTACTTTTGTTGAGGTCATCGAGAAACGCCAGGGGCTGAAGATTGCTTGTCTGGAAGCGATTGCTTATCGGAAGGGATGGATTATAAAGGAGAATCTCATTAAATATGCTAGGATCATTTCTAACAATCCGTATGGAAAATATTTATTACGGATTGCGGAAGAATAAGAGCATAAAAATGATGTACTAAATACAATGGCTACTAGATCGATTTTAGGTGCTTCTTTTGTTTTTTTTGAAATAGGGGTGCTCGTTTTTGTTTTCATGTCAATGAATATGTCATTAACGTGGCCTTTGGCAAGAATTTCTATTACTTTATTTACTTTTATAACAACGTGTTTCTTTTTATTTGTACAAAAAAGAGGTGTTTTTAAAGTGACTACATCAGGGATTAATCTTTGTGTGTTTTTGGGGATATTATGTTTGTACCAACTATCATTTTGTGTACAGTTCAATTTAGATTCCATATCTCGCTATATCTGTACTTTTTTAGTCGGTTCTGTGATTATTGTTTCAACGTTAAAGATTAAGATCAAATTATTGGAGATTTTTTCAAAATCTCTGGGTGTCCTTTTGAGTGTTTCTCTTGTTGGCTGGGTATTGTTCTTGTCGGGAGTGCCCTTGCCTCATTATACGACTTATGATGGAGTCTTTTATACCCATACGAATTACTATTTCTTTTTATCGGATGGCTATACAGAAGAATTAGTACCACGTTTTATGGGGATGTTTCAAGAACCTGGACATTTGGGTACTACTTGTGTTTTTTTGTTGTTCGTGAATCGTTTTAATCTGAAACGGTGGGATTGTATGATTATGTTCATAAGTATTCTATTCTCGTTATCGTTGGCTGCATACGGTTTATTAATAGGTGGAATGATATTGCATATGCTAATTTATTCTCGGCATAAAATTATTTATACTACATTGTTAGTAACCGTTTTAGCAGGCAGTGCGATTTTTGCGATAAGCGTAGATAGAGGAGATAATGTTGTAAATCAGATGATCGTGTCTCGGCTTGAGATTACGGATGATGGTGATATTGCTGGTAATAATCGATATGCAGAGTTTTTCAGGTATCGTTATTCTAGATTTATAGAGTCAAAAGATCGATATTTTGGCATTGGGAATATGTATGAAAATCTGGCTCGTCGTTGGTGGAATAATTCTGCCGGTTGGCGGCGTTTACTGGTGACGAACGGGATTGTGGGGACCGTGTTGGTTTTGTTATTTTATATCTTCGTATTACGAAAGAATTATTCTCGGGCAGGATTGGCTTTATTTATTTTGTATGTGGTTGCTAATATGATAAGAGATCATGTAATGAAAGAATATTGGCTTTATATTTATTTAATGGCGATCCCGATATTAGCGGCATATACGGCAAATAAAAAGGGGACCTTGAATGGCTGATTCTTTAAAAAATAAGACTGTTAAAGGGGTCGCTTGGAGTTTAACTGATAACCTGGCAAATCAAGGAATTACTTTTTTGGTGGGGTTGGTGTTAGCTCGATTATTGACGCCAACGGAATATGGGGTTATTGGAATAATCATGATTTTTATAGCAGTATTTAACAGTATTGTGGATAGTGGTTTTTCGAGTGCATTAATCAGGAAGACAAATACAACCCATACAGATTATAATACCGTGTTTTTATTCAATATCGTGTTGAGTATTCTTTTATATGTCGTGATATATATAGGGGCACCAGCCATAGCACATTTTTTCAATAATGATTCATTGATTATACTTACGCGAGTAATGGGGATTGTTGTAATAATTAATGGGTTGGGATTGATACAAAAAACAATATTGACCAAAAATATTGATTTTAAAACACAAACCAAAATATCATGTATATCTTCAATAACAAGCGGGATCGTTGGTATTGTGATGGCTGTAAAAGATTTTGGTGTTTGGAGTTTAGTTGCACAACAAATTTCAAGACAGATTCTTTTTACCATATTTTTATGGATTTATAGTAGAGAATGGTTTCCCCGTTTTGAATTTTCCATACAAAGTTTTAAACAGCTTTTTAGTTTTGGGTCAAAGGTTCTTGTCGTTGGGCTTATACATACAATTTGGGAAGAAATATATCAATTTGTTATCGGAAAATGCTATAGCCCGGCTACATTGGGGCAATTTACGCGAGCGAATCAATTTCGAACAATATTTTCCCGAAATTTTGCCAGTGTTATTCAAAGAGTGAGTTATCCAGTACTTAGTTCGATCGAGAATGATCCTGAAAGATTAAGAGATGGGTTTCGTCGTATCGTGAAAGTTACAACCTTAATTGCATTTACTTGTATGCTAGGTTTGGGGGCTGCATCTTATCAAGTTATTTTGGTTTTGATCGGAGAGAAATGGTTGATAGCTGCTTCTTTTTTACAAATCATCTGTTTTTCAGGCATGCTTAATCCACAACAGATGTTGAATAACAATTTATTGCAAGTTCAAGGTAAATCAGGTCTATTATTACGGTTAGAGATTGTCAAAAGAATATTTGCGGCGATTCCGGTATTATTCGGTATATTTATAAATATAGAATGGATGTTGTGGGGAAGCGTATTTACCAATTTGTTATGTCTTTGTTTAAGTGGATTTTATGCAGGAAAAGCCATTCATTATTCTTTATCGGATCAGTTTAAAGATGTATTACCTGCTTTTTTGATTGCTTTGTTCATGGGGGGAGTTGTTTGGGCAATATCTTTTATTTCTTGGACTAATTATCTTTTATTGCCCGTGCAAATAATTTCTGGTGGTATTGTGGTCATTTCACTTTGTGAGTTATTCAAATTGGAAGAATACTATGAAATTAAACATATAGCTTTGAGTTTAAAGGAGAAAATTAGTTATGGAAAATAAAGAGAAGATTACTGTGACCTCTCCCTTGTTACCAAATCTGCAAGAGTTTACAGCTTGTTTAAATGAAATCTGGGATTCTAAATGGATTACGAATAACGGAGATTTTCATAAACGGCTAGAAGAATTGTTATGCGAGTATTTGGGTGTTCAATATATTAGTTTATTTACAAACGGAACATTACCGTTGATGACGGCTTTGCAAGCATTACGTATTACGGGGGAGGTAATTACAACACCTTATAGTTTTGTGGCTACGACACATTCTTTATGGTGGAACGGAATAAAACCGGTTTTCGTTGATGTCGATCCTCGGAATGGTAATCTTGATCCGGATAAGATAGAAGCAGCTATATCTCCGAAAACTACAGCTATTATGCCTGTTCATGTGTATGGAAATCCTTGTGATACGGAAAAGATAAAGTCGATAGCTGATAAATACGGTCTAAAAGTAATATATGATGCAGCCCATGCTTTTGGTGTTACAGTGGATGGTAAATCCATTCTGGAAGCGGGGGATATGTCTACATTAAGTTTTCATGCGACGAAAGTTTTTAATACGATAGAGGGTGGAGCTCTTATATGTCATGATGAAATGACAAAGAAGCGTATAGATTATCTTAAGAATTTTGGATTTGCCGGGGAAACAGAAGTGGTAGCTCCCGGTATTAATAGTAAAATGGATGAGGTTCGTGCTGCTTATGGCATTTTGAATTTAAGACAAGTCGAGCAAGCTATTGGTTTGCGTTGTGAGGTTGCAGGGTGGTATAAAGAAGTATTGAAAGATGTAAGAGGAATTACTTACTTTGAGGATCTACCTGGTGTCCTACACAATTATGCTTATTTCCCCATTTTTGTGGATGCCGAAAAGTACGGGATGACACGTGATGATCTTTATTTTAAAATGAAAGGGCTAGGTATACTGGGGCGGCGATATTTTTATCCTTTAATTAGCACATTTTCGACTTATAGAGGACTGGAATCTTCTTCGGCAGACAGGCTTCCTGTGGCAACCAATTTAGCTGATAGTGTTATCTGCTTGCCTATACACCATAATCTTTCTCGACATGATGTCGAGCGAGTTCTTTCAGTCATTAGACGCTAAATGAACAACATATGAAAAATAAGTTACTCTTCTTTTTACGTAAAGTATATTTCCGTGTTCGAGTTTATCCTCGTCAAGTGAAACATTTAAAGAATTATACTTCCCAATATTATGGGAAAACTTATTTCCCTGATTCGGAACATAAATCTGAGCGGGAAATCTTTAATGAACAAAAAAAATATATACGGAAATACGGTCGCATGAACGAATATTATTATCTGTATGGTTTTGATGTGAAGGGTTTGCGGAATCAAGAAGAATATCTCGATTATGGGGTGTATATGCATAGGCGGGATTATCTAAATAATCATCCTTCGAAAGATATCTATAGTTATACGGGTATTTTACGTGATAAATTCTATTTCGCCATTTTTATGGAACAGCTAGGGTTCCCGGTACCAGGCACGATTGGCCTATATGACAAAGGAGATGTGTTCGTGTTTGCCTCAAAATGTAATGTGAATATTGCCGATGTCTTAAAGAATGGAATGGAATTGATGTTCAAGCCGCTAGATGGGATTGGCGGCGTGGGAATATATGCTATATCCATGACAGATGGTAAATTGTATTATGCCGGGAATAAAATTTCTATGGATGAATTAATGGAAATGCTTTCTTCTCAGCGCTTTTTTATACAAGAAAGAATAAATAACCAACACTCGAAAGTGGCGGAATTATATCCGAATGCGGTAAACTCTTTACGGATAACGACTGTTCGGGATTTGAAGAGTGGGAATATTGAATTAATGGGATGTATGTTTTTGATGGGAGCACGCGAGGCAGTGGTTTCTAACTGGCATTATGGTGGCGTAATTATAAATGTAAATGACCAGGGATATTTTGATAAATATGGTTACTCTCTTTACGAAGGGCGAATAGATAAACATCCTGATACAGGAGTCCCTTTTGACGGATTCCAAGTTCCTTTTTTTGATATGGCAATGAAAGAAGCTATTAGATGCCATCAGTTGTTTTACGGTGTTCATAGTGTTGGTTGGGATTTTGCCATAACAAAAGATGGAGTATTATTTATAGAAGGTAATGATAATTGGGGAATGGCAGCTCATCAAATGGTATCGGGCGGATTAAAGAAAAAGTTTGAAAAGTATTATTTTAAATGATGGATTGTAATACGGTTATTTTGAATAATGGGGTTGAAATGCCTATAATCGGATTAGGAACGCATACCTTAAGTGGGATAAAAATGTACAAAAGTGTAAAGCATGCTTATCGTGCTGGGTATCGTAATTTTGACACAGCCTGGTTGTACAAAAATGAATCTTCTTTGGCCTGGTCATTAAAATTTCTGGGAATCGAGAGAAAGGATATTTTCATTACCTCAAAATTAGAATGGAAACAATTAGTTGATAATAATCTGAAAGGAGAGCAGGTAAAATCCGTGAAGACATGTTTTGAAAGTACTTTACGCAGATTGAAAACTGATTATATTGATTTGTATTTGATTCATTGGCCTAATCCCAAGTATTATTTATATATGTGGGAGGAGATGATTAAACTGTATGAAGAAGGGTATATCCGCGCTATTGGAGTTTCTTCTTTTTTAGAACCACATTTAGAAAAATTGAAAACGATATCGGATGTAATCCCAATGGTAAATCAGATCGAGATGCATCCATTAAATAATCGATTTGATTTGGTTAAATATTGCAACGAAAATGAAATTCAAATAGAAGCACATTCTCCTTTTGCTAGGGGAGCTTCTGCGGCAGAGTTGATGTGTCATCCCGTATTATTGGATATTGCCAGATATCATAATAGATCGGTTGCGCAAGTTATTTTGCGTTGGATTATTCAGCAAGGTTGTGTCACCATTCCTCGGTCAAAAAATCCCGAAAGGTTAGTACAAAATATACATATTTTCGATTTTGAGTTATCCGAGGAAGAGATGACTAAAATATATTCTTTAAATCAGGATAGATTTTTTGGTAGTGATCCGAGAAAAACTTTGGCATATCTATAATCATGGATAGACAACAACAAGTTTGTTTGACTTTTACTGGAGATATTCTTTGTTCTGAGATGCAAAATAAAGTATCAAGAATAGGAGAAGATTGTTATGTTTATGATTCGATATTTGCCGGTATTCGTGATTTGTTTATTCAGGCGGATTATGTTTGTGGCAGTTTAGAGACGCCATTGGCTGGTAAAGAATTAGGTTATTCTGAAAGTGCGATAAATTTTAATACGCCGGATTCTTTTGCTGAAGCTCTGAAAAAAGTTGGGATCAATATGGTTACTACATCAAACAATCATTGTTTGGACAGGGGAATAATAGGACTCAAAAGAACAATAAAGGTCTTGGATGAATTTGGACTTGAGCATATCGGTACTTATTTGACCCGGGAAGATAGCGAACATATTTTAATAAAAGATTTCGATGGTCTGAAAGTGTCATTTCTATCATACACTTATGGAACAAATTCGCGATCTAATAAACATTTTTTGGAGGGAGAGGATATCTATCTTGTAGATTTATTCAGAAGGCAAGATCGGCTGGTAGTTCAGAAGATATCTTTTATCAAAAAATGCATTAGGAAAATCAAAAGAAAATTATTTTCCTCTAAAGACGTGAAAAGATCCAAAATCGTATTGGATAATGTCCCTTCAACGGAAATCACGAATTCTGATAACCAATTTTACGTGAAAAGATTAAGGTCTAAAATTTCTAAGGCGAAAGAATTATCAGATATTGTTGTCTTATGTATGCATGGAGGCGGGCAATTTAATTTCAGGGAAGGTCCGGGAGAGTACACGAAATATTTAATGCAGACAGCTTTAGATGCGGGAGTAAATATTGTTATCGGAAATCATACCCACTGTGTATTACCGGCAGAATGGTATGACAATCAGACATTGGGTGTCTATTCTCTTGGTAATTTTTGCTTTACTCCAAGGGACGGATATTACGTGGATGGTGTGTATGCTGATTATTCTGTGGTTCTAAATATCTACTTGGACAAGGTCAATAAATGCCTTGGGAAAGTAACATTCTTTGTGACGAAATCTGTGCGTGCCGAGGATAACGGGTGTGTTGTAAAGTTGGTGTATGATCTATTTCAAAGTGAGCCAGATGAGGAACAAAAACGTATTTTGCAACAAGATAATTTAGCTGTAATTTCCCGTTTTATCAACAAAGAATTACAAGAACTGCCAGTCGAAAGGGAATATGATTTTTGTTTATTAACAAATAAAGAAGAAAAATTGTGCCTGTAATTTTAATTTCAAATATGGTTGATAAACAACCACTGGAGATCATACAAAGTGTAATTCCGCAAGGTTTTGACGTGTTATTTCTTTCCGAAGGAACTCGTGAAGAATTGCTTGACAAAGTTCCATGGGCCGATTATATCTTGGCAAGCGGGCGATTAACAATTGATGCGGGAGTGATCGAGAACGCTCGAAAATTGAAAATGATACAGCGTACAGGTGTTGGCTTGGATAGTATTGATATTAGAAAGCTTCAGGAAAAAAGAATTCCATTATATGTAAACAAGGGGGTGAACTCCGATAGTGTGGCAGAACATACCGTTCTATTGATTTTAGCTATGCTGAAACGTCTGGTGGATATTAATAAAGAACTAAAGGATGGCATCTGGGTGAAACAGGCTAATGGAATAAAGAATAGAGAAATAAAAGGGCGTGATGTCGGACTTGTCGGGCTTGGGAGTATAGGGCGTAAATGCGCACAAATTTTAAGGGTATTTGGAGCAAATATTTATTATTATGATATAAATCGTTTGTCTGTTGACGAGGAAAAAGCAATGGGTTTGAGGTATTTGCCATTTAATTCATTAGTAAGTTCTATGGATATTATTTCTTTACATTGTGCGCTAACCGAGGAAACGACTCATTTATTTTCAGCAGAAGAGTTTCTGGCAATGAAAGATACCGCTTTTATAATCAATACCGCAAGAGGTAAATTAATAGATGAGAAAGCACTATATGCGGCATTGGTTTCCGGTACAATTTCTGGTGCCGGATTGGATGTGTTTGAACAGGAACCTTTGAATTCGGGTAATGTTCTTTTAAAACTGGATAATGTTCTGGTTACGCCTCATATCGGGGGAATTACTCGTGATTCCTATACAGGTATGATAAGAGAAGCTATGAATAATATTTCACTTTTCGAGCAAGGAAGATTGGAGGAAATTGAGGAACATAGATGGAAAATATAACAGATCGTTTTATTGATATCTTGTATCGTCTGTCGAGGCAAGATATAGATGCAAGAACATATAAACATGCAAAATATGTCTTGTTGGATTATTTAGGAACGGCTATTTATGGCTCTGGTATGCTTCGTAAACACATGGAAGCATATTTATATAATTTCCAAGATGGAATAGATCGGGCTACGGTTATGGGAATGCCTCATAAATACATGCCTTATCATGCTGCATTGTTGAATGGGATGGCTGCACATGCGACTGAATTTGATGATGGTTGCCGTTTCGGGATGATACATTTGGCTGCACCGATTATCCCTGCTGTTTTTGCTGCCTCAGAGAATGCTTCTATTTCTGGAAAATATTTATTGAAAGGGATCATTTTGGGGTATGAGGCGGCAATAAGATTATCTCGTTCCATTCAACCATATCATAAGAAAAAAGGATATCACACGACTGCCACTTGTGGATGTATCGGTGCCGCAATTGGGGTTGCGGTAGCTTTAGGTTGTGATAAGAAAGAGCTAAAAAGAGTTTTATCAGTAGCTGTTACAAATTCTTCCGGGGTATTGGAAATTCAAGAAGATGCCTCCGAGTTGAAAGGTTTTAATGCTGGAATGGCGGCTGCTAATGGATTGATGGCTGCTTATATTGGGAAATCAGGATTGGCTGCACCCGATGATGCCTTGGGCGGAAAGAGAGGTTTTTTGGCTGTTATGTCTGATCGTTATTGTGATGAGGATAAACTATTGGCTGTGGAAGATGAATATTTAATACATAAAATATATTTAAAGCCATACGTGTCTTGCAGGCATTGCCATCCCATTGTAGAAGGAGGAATTCAAATAGCAGTGGAAGAACATTTGAATTCGGATTGTATAAAAGAAATATTGGTTTATACATATCAGTTGGCAGTGAAAGGACATGAACACAAAGAGATAAAAAATACTAGTTCTGCCAAGTTGAGTATCCCCTTTTGCCTGGCTATATCTGTTTTAAGAAAAAAGTGTGGAACTGAGGAATTCCAGGAAAAATGGATAAACGACAAGGAAGTTATTAGCCTTATAGACAAAATAACTGTACTTGAGGATCCGGAGTTAACACGGGTTTCATCTGAGAGGCGATCCGCCAGGGTCGTGATTGTCTTGGATAATGGGATCAAATATGAACGAACGGTCGAATATCCTCTGGGAGAACCTGAAAATCCGATGACAGAAGAGGAGATAAAATCAAAGTTTATAACATTGGCAAAAGCATCTGTCGATACAGAAAGAGTTATAGAGTCAGTTTTTAAAATAGAGATGGAGTTTGCGACTCTCGTGGAAAATTTGTAAAGAATATCAACATGAAAGAAACAAGAGATTTTTTGACAAAGATAGGTATGCCGTCTGGAGATGCGTATAGTTTACCTACATCAGAAAAACGTTTTGAAGATGGTGGACAGTATAGATTTGAGGTGCCTGGAATTCAGTCTCCGGGAGTAATGAAGGCTTTACTGGAAGAATTGGATAAGTATGGAATAAAAATTCATCGAATTACTCAAACCAAGGGGATCATGTCCCTTCTGGATGAAGAGATAGAGAAAATGGTTGAATATGCCAATCATTGGGAGGTAGAATTAATATTAGCGATAGGACCAAGGGCAACAACCGATACCAGTGCCTCCGTTCATACCGAGGAAGGGCAAAGAATGGGATATCGTTTGAGAGGTCAGGAGCAAATTGTGAGAGCTATCGAGGATGTCAAAAGGGCTTGTCGATTGGGATGTCGTTCATTTTTGGTATATGATGAAGGATGCCTATGGCTGCTAAACCGAATGAGACAAGAAGGAGCGCTACCATTTGATTGTAAATTTAAAGTGTCAGCACATGCCGGGCATGGGAATCCATGTTCTGCAAAGTTATTGGAAAGTATAGGGGCTAATTCGGTAAATCCTGTGCGTGATATACAATTACAGATGTTGTCGGCAATAAGACAGGCTATAGATATTCCGATAGATATTCATACCGAGAATCCTAAATCTTCAGGTGGTTTTATTCGTCATTACGAAGTACCTGAAATGATTCGGATTGCTTCTCCTATCTACTTAAAAACGGGAGGATCGGTTGCGCAGACACATAGCTGGGATACGACAGAGTCTGATGCTAAGAAACGGGCAAAACAGGTCATGCTAGTAAAAAGGATTATAGACAGCTATTATCCCGAAGCAATTTGTTCTCCGAAATAAAAGAACGATGGCCAATAGACCGAAACGTTTGCTTTTACTTGGAGGGTTACGCTATCTTGTACCAGTAATCAATGCTGCCCATGAAGAGGGATATTACGTTATCACGTGTGATTATATACCGGATAATATTGCGCATGCGTATTCCGATGAGTATCATAACGTGAGTATTATTGACAAGGAAGCAGTTCTTCAATTAGCTCGGATACTGAAGATCGATGGAATTATGTCATTTGCCGTTGATCCGGGAGTGGTTACGGCAGCTTATGTTGCCGAGCAAATGGGGTTACCGGGTAATCCGTTTAAGTCAGTTGAGATATTACAAAATAAGGATAAATTCAGGTCTTTTCTTCAACAAAATCATTTTAATGTTCCCCGTTCCAAAGGATATCGGGATTTGGAGTCTTTATTGGAGGAGATGGATTATTTTTCGTTCCCGGTTATTATCAAGCCCACGGATTCCGCGGGTAGCAAGGGGGTGACGAGAGTTGACAACCCGAAGGAGTTACGGGAAGCGGTAGAATCAGCATTAAGTTGCTCTTTATCGGGAAATTTTATTGTTGAAGAGTTTATAGATAAAAAAGGATATTCTTCAGATTCTGACGGATTCTCGGTTAATGGAGAATTGAAATTTGTTTCATTTTCAGATCAAAGGTTTGATGATCGTGCTGCGAATCCGTATACGCCATCTGCATTTAGTTGGCCTGCCACGATGGAGCAGGGACATCAGGATGTGTTGAAAGATGAGATTCAGAGATTATTAACTTTATTAGGAATGCGAACTTCGGTCTATAATATAGAAACCCGAGTGGGTCAAGATAATAAGCCGTATATCATGGAGTTATCTCCTCGCGGTGGAGGAAATAGGTTATCGGAGATGCTTAAATATGCAACGGGGGAGGATCTGATAAAAAATGCAGTAAGAGCAGCTGTTGGAGATACTATAGAAAGTATGTCCTCGCCTCAGTATAACGGTTTTTGGGCAGAAATTATATTACATGGGGATAAGCCGGGTAGATTTGAACGAATAGAGATTGCGGAGGTAATAAAATCTTCGGTTGTCGAGTTGGATTTATGGATCGAGAAAGGAGATGAGATAAAAGCATTTAATGGTGCAAATGATACTATTGGAACTTTAGTTTTAAAATTCGATACACGGGAACAATTAACGGAAACGATGGATAAAACGAGTGATTGGTTAAAAGTTATTATTCAATAGTATAAACAAATTAGAATGGATAGCAGGAAGAAAGTTTTGGTACTTGGTGGCAACGTTCCTCATCGAACTTTGATTCATAAATTAAAATTAAAGGGGTATTTTATAGTCTTGATAGATTATCTGGATAATCCTCCGGCAAAAAGTGTTGCGGATGAGCATATTCAAATAAGTACGTTGGATAAAGAGAAAGTACTTGAAGTCGCTAGAAAAGTGAAGCCGGAATATATCGTTAATGTTTGCAACGATCAAGCTATCACCACTGCGGCTTATGTTGCAGAGAAGTTAGGGGTATCTTATCCTTATAGTTATGAAACTTCATTAAATATTACGGATAAAGGGCGAATGAAAAGGATTATGCGGGACAATTGCATTCCTACGGCTTGCTTTATTCATGTGAATGAAGAATTGGAAGGGAGGAGCGTGAATTTGAATTATCCTTTGGTCGTAAAACCTTCTGACACGACAGGTTCAAAAGGAGTGAAGAAAGTTACAAATGATAAGGCATTAAGCATGGCAATAAAAGATGCCTTGAATCTAAGCCCGAGTCATAATGTGATTGTTGAAGAATTTATTCCCGGCAAGGAATTTCAGATTGACTGTTTTATTCAGGATGGACTTGTCGATGTAATTATGATCCGTCAAAAGTTGAAATTTGTGGAAGGCGAAATCTCATCTCCGTTGGGGTCGCTTATTCAGATAAATTTGCCTGAAACAGAGCGTAATTTATTATATGATATTGCCACAAGGATTTCCAAAGCTTTTGGTATAAATAACAATACATTATTTATGCAAGTAATCATGAATGGTAATGAGATTAACGTGATCGAGTTTGGCGTAAGGATTGGTGGTGGGTGGAGCTACAAAATGATAAAAGAGATTACCGGATTCGATTATTTGGAAGCGGCAATGAATTCTATATTGGGCATAAAAACTCCGATTACTTATTCTTTGCCCCAAGAGTTCTATATGAGTAATTTTCTTTTTTCTAAGGAAGGTGTGTTTGAAGAGGTTGTAGGATTGCAGGAATTGAAAGAGGAGGGGGCTATCGATGATTTTGAAATTTTTCTAGAAAAAGGAAGATTCATAGACGGAGTGGTTGCGAATAGAAATAGAGTTGCTATTTATCTAGTAAAAGGCAAAACATTGAATGTGCTTTTTGAGAAGGTGCATAAAGTTTTGGATGTTTTGGATATACATGATTGTCACAAAAATTCTCTTCTATATAAAAGTATGTATGACATGGCTTTGCCAGTAATCGAAAAGAACCTATAATAATTTTTATATGCGTCATCATTTATACAATTCTGGTTTTGTATTTGTTGAGAAACCAATAGAATTTACTAAAAATACTCCGAAAGAAGTTCTGCAATATTGCTTGGGAGCTACTTTGTATATGCCTGCCATAAAGGATTTTGCAAAAGTCATCATTAATAAAGAGATGTTGGGATTAACTTCCATGGTCATGTGTTTTGAAGATGCAATCAAAGAGGAAGATATTCCTTTAGCAGAAAAAAATGCTATTTTGACTTTGGAGAAATTGTTAAGTGCAATTGATGAAGGGATCATAACTGAAAACGATGTACCGTTGATTTTTTTCCGAGTACGTACTCCCGAGCAGTTTGCAAGTTTCTCTAAACATATCCAAAAAGAACATTTAAGGATTTTTGCCGGTTTTGTTTTTCCCAAGTTTAACTCGAGTAACGGAGTGGGATATTTCGAACAGTTGAAAGCTATCGGAAATAGGCATGGGGAATTGATTTATGGTATGCCGATATTGGAAGGTCGGGAATTAGCATTCAAGGAAAGCCGTTATGATGAATTGAAAGGTGTAAAAGATATTATAGACACCAATAAGGATAGCATTCTGAATGTCAGGGTTGGTGCAACGGATTTTTCGTCATGTTTTGGCGTGCGTAGAGGAATCGATTATACGATCTATGATATGATTACTGTTCGAGAGATTTTGATGGATGTTTTGAATACGTTTGGTCGAGATAATGACTATGTGGTATCCGGACCTGTTTGGGAATACTTTTTAGCTAACAAGAACATGAAATTCACGGAAATACCGCAGCACAATATTCAAACTTCTCTTTTGAAGAGGGAGGAGATCATAAATGAAGCTGTGGACGGATTGCTGAGAGAGGTAATTTTGGATAAAGCGAATGGATTTATCGGAAAAACAATTATCCACCCGTCTCATCTGAAATACGTGAATGCTTTGCAGGCTGTAATTAGAGAGGAATATGAGGATGCTAAGCAGATACTGAATGTGTCGGGAGGCGTGGTGAAAAGTGCGAACTGCAACAAGATGAACGAGATAAAGCCTCATCGTAGTTGGGCTAAAAAAATATATATGAAAGCACAGGCTTATGGAGTTATAGAGGATGAGTCATGTTATTCATTGTTGTTTAGATAAAGAGGCAGATATGGTACAAATCGTTTATACTCCGATATCAGATGAAACAATTCGTTTGCTGGCTGTGGGTGATATGATAAAGATAACCGGCTCCATTTACACCGGGCGTGACGCGGTGCTTCCTAAAATAGTTTCTTTAATAGAGCGTGATCAAATAAAAGATACTAAAATCAATTTGCAAGGAAGTGTGATTTTTCATACGGCCGTAAGTCCGGCTGGAGTGGGACCAACGTCTAGTAATAAGTTGGAAATAGAAAGTTCTATTCCTATTTTATCAAAGGCTGGGGTGAAACTTCATTTAGGGAAGGGGGCAATTAGCGAGAGAACGGTGAAAGAATTGCAACATTATAATTCGGTTTATGCCGTGATGCCTCCCGTGACGGCATTATTGAAAAATCAGACGAATAGCGTGGAATTGATCGCTTTCCCGGAATTAGGGATGGAGGCTTTTTATACGTTGAATGTATTTGAATATCCGGCTATTATTGCCGCAGCTCATGGTAAGAGTATTTATCACGGGTAACAAGATATGTGAATGATGAATCAAGTTGTAATAGACAAGGTAAAAGAGGCTTTGATAACGGCAAGTTCTGGTTTCAGAGAAGATCAGAAAGAAGCCTATCGCAGGGCAATTGAACAAGAAGGGCATTTACAGTCTTGTTGGGTGCTAAAAACATTATTGGAAAACGCTCTTGTTGCACAGAGTAGGAAAAGTCCTTTATGTGACGATACGGGGATTCCGCATCTTTTTTTAGAAATCGGAAAAAACAATGTGCTTACCGGTGATTTATTAGAAAATATAAAAGAGGGGGTAAGAGAAGGCTTGAAATGCCTGCCCGGAAGACCGATGGCGATAAAAGGAAATACTTGTGAACGATTGGACCAGTCTGGTGGTTTGGATGATGATCCCCAAGCTTTGCAACCGGCACCTGTTTTAATAAAAAGTATAGATGAAGATATACTTCGGTTACATGTTTTGATGTTGGGTGGAGGTCCCGCGATAAGAGGAAAAACTTATCGTGTATTTCATTGGCATAACGTGAATGTTGTGATAGATGAGATTGTCGCTTGGTCTAAAGATGCAGTAGCACAACTGGGATGTACTCCGTGTACATTGGCTGTTGGTATTGGTCGCACTCAATTTGAAGCGACATCGATGATGATAGAATCCATGGTTTATGGTAATTATGGTGTGCAGAGTGAGTTGGAAAATGAAATTACCCGAAAAGTAAATGAATCGAATGTTGGAGCATTAGGCTTAGGAGGAAATGTTAGTGTATTAGCGACATTTTTGAACGTTGGTCCGCAAAGAGCGAGTGGGGTTCGAATTGTTTGCCTTCGTCCATGTTGTTGTGTTGAACCTCGAAGGGCTTGTGTAATATTATAGATAATATGAAAAAAGAGTTTTTCCGATTGTTGAGATTTTTATTGAAAAAAAGTCCTTTGTTCTCAAAATTATTTCTTTGCGCGTGGAAGTTGTTAAGGAGAAAAAATTATGATTTTATTGATATCCAAACCAAATCGTGGATTGCGGATATCTCAGATAAAGAACGGGCTAAACGTGTTCATTTTGAGATGATGCGTGACTTTTGGATTTATGGTGCATTACCGGAAGATTACGCTTTTTATAATTTTGAATATTTGAACCAGAGGGGGAAAGAACAGTATGTGACTGATAGATTGCGCTATAAGCTTTTATATCAAGTAAATGACCGGGAAGATGATTATACTTTTATTAATAAATACAAGGCATATATTACGTTTCAGCCATATTATCTGCGGGATGCCGTTCTGGTGAGAGATGAAAATGATCGTGAATTATTTGAAGATTTTTTTAAACGATATAGTGAAGTTGTGATAAAAAGGGCTGAATTCTCTAGAGGTAGAGATGTACTGCTACTGTCTTCTGACAAAATAGATGTGGAGGCAGAGTTTACTAAACTCATGGAAAATAATGACGGGCATGGGTATATTTTGGAGGAAAAGATTATTCAGAGAGAAGAAATGGCGAAATTGAATCCTTCATCAGTAAATACGGTTAGAATACCAACTTGTATCACGGAAAACGGAGTCGAAATATTCCATCCTGTAGTAAGAATGGGACGGGCTGGAAGTTTCGTGGACAATGGATCACAGGGAGGAATTTTTGCTGCGATAGATATAAAAGCAGGTATTGTTTCTTCCCCGGGGAAGGATAAAGAATGTTTTAAATATATTGTACACCCGGATTCAGGCGTACAGATTGTCGGATTTCAGATTCCCATGTGGAAGGAACTGGTGGAAACAGTTAAGAATGTGGCAATGATAGTGCCTTCAACCAAATATGTCGGTTGGGATATGGCTTTTACAGATAAAGGGTGGGTTGTTGTGGAGGGAAATAATTATGGACAATTTTTTTTACTACAAATGCCTGCAGAGCAGGGGTTCCGATACGAGTTTGAAGATCTGATGAAAATTAAATCTTAAAGAATGTGTACAGGGACGATCATTTCTAGAAACATTGCGGAAACAGGAAGACCGATATTGTTGAAACATCGGGATATATCTTTTTCCTTAAGTAATCATCGAGGAAATAGAATCGAGTATGAGTCGAGTGTCCGTTTTGGAAAGAAAGGAATTATTTCGGTCGTTGATTCTCATAGTTTAGACGAATGTAGTTCTTTATGTGGGATGAATGTTGCCGGTTTTGCGATAATTAATACTGCAACATATAATTTGGGAACAAGAGATTTTAACAATCAGATAGCACCTTCGAAATTAATGTATAAGGCATTAGCAGAATGTGAGAATGCGATAGGGTTTGAAGAAATGCTTGAGCGAACAGCTCGTAAGATGATGCCTGCTAATTATGGAATTATTGATAAGGATGGAAATGCTTTTTACTATGAAGTGGGGGAAGTTTCATGGACAAGAATAGATGTAAATAACGTAAAAGATAACCACATCACATTCACTAATTTTTCACAATCCGGAAATAAAAATAATCGAATAGGTTTGGAGCGATGCGTTACAGCAACAGCAATCATGAATGAAACAATAGAAAGGGAAAAAATAATCACCCCTCGATCTTTATTTGATCATATTTCCCGTTCTTTTCGAAATGAGTTTATAAATATTGATTTGAAAAAACAAGATAATCCGTTTGGAGATTATTTTATTGATGGAATCTTTATTCCGTTGAAAACGACAACTTTTTCTGCAGCATTTCAAGGCGGTGTGGCTTGGGTCATGTTGGGATATCCCCCTGCCAGTGTTGTTGTTCCGGTATTAATGAACCGGGAATTGCCCCCTTTTATGTGTAAATCAGGGGAGTGGCAAACAGCAGAAATTTGCAATAAGTCTTTTGAATTGAAAAAGAAAATTTTTGATATAAACGTGGGAGAAGGAAATAAGTATTTCAATTTTAATCGGCTTTACAATACGGCAGGTACGGGCTATATGCAACAAATTGAGGAGTTGGAGGATTGGATGTATGAAAATTTTGATCCAACCTTTAGCGAAATAAGTTTGGCTGATTTTTATAAGGAATATTACAATCGAATAGAGAATACGTACAATTGCATTTTGTCGGAAAAAACAAAAAATGATCAATACTCCGAATTTCGATTATGTGGATTCGATCAGAAATTCGATATAATAATACCCAGGAAAGAGTGTTACGCGAAACGTGTATTGAAAACCTTGTTAAATAAATGAATATATGCAAGACGGCAAAGAAAAAATAATATTACATGTTGTTAGTGATACATTATTTTTTGATTCTATATCCGAGAGATTTGAAGCACTGGATGGGTATAAAAATATTTACTTGTTTCGAGCTCCTAAAATAGAAATGCATGATATTAAAAGGATTCGACAAAAAGAAAAATTGATTTATACGAAATCAGAGAAAGAATGGGGCAGATATTTTGCATTGCCGGAGGTCAATATCGTTTTCTTTCACGGGTTATTTTATGATGCTTATAAATCATATAAATATATATCCAAAGATAAAAAGGTGATATGGTGGACATATGGCAAGGATCTATATGAAGCCAATAAATACGTTTCTCCCTTATTGGATTTGAAATTGTATAAAAAAGTCACAGGAAGATGTTTTCCTTGCCTCAAGAGAAAATTATTGACGGATTTATCTCGTGTTTACGGAGTTTTACGAGGGAATATACCTAGAAAAAGATGGATTAAAAGAGTTGATTATTGTTCTACTGTATTTCCAATTGAATATGTTTTGTTGAAACAATTACGATATTTCAGAGCAGAGCCTTTTATGTTGAGAGGAGTTCGAGGGTTTGGAGAGTATAAACCGGTTGTAAAGGAACAAGCGGGAGATATTATTGTTGGTCATTCGGCAACTTACACGGATAATCATTTAGACGTCATTGAGAAGATAAAGCATTGTTCCTTGCATACTAGAAAAATAATAATGCCTATTAATTATGGATATGAAGATTTTAAGGCGGTACTTAGAAAATATAAAAATATCGGAGGAGCAGAAGTCATTCATTTAGAAAAAGTTTTGCCTAGGAAAGAATATTTTGAATTAGTAGGAAATTGTACGCATGCTATTTTTGGAGCGGTTCGCCAACAGGCTGTGGGGAATATTAACGGATGTATGAAAACGGGGGTAAAAGTGTTTTTGTTCAAGGATAGCATGGACTATAAACAGTTTAAACAAGATGGATATATCATTTATTCAATAGAAGACGATCTAAATCAGGAAGAACTTGATAAACCCTTATCTCGGGAAGAAGTTTACCACAATTGGAAAACATTTTATGCAATACTTGGTTTCAACAATGCGGCAGATGTCCAAGCCAATGTGCAGAAACAATTTGATTCTTTGTATGAAAACGAATAGATTCTGGATTTTACTCTTAATATGTTTTTCTCTTTTCCCGGAAGATCTACTTGGTTGCACTTCCATTATTATTACGGGGAAATTAACTAAAGATGGTCGTCCTTTATTATTGAAACAACGGGATGGAGGTAATGAAAATAATCGAATTGAATCATTCCATGGAGAAAAATATGATTTTATAACTCTTGTAAACAGTGAATATGTGCAAAAAGATTTAGCTTGGTGTGGGATAAATGAAATGGGGCTTGCTATTACGAGTAACGCTTCCAATAATTTAGGAAACCGGGAAAATGGGGGATATAGTTCTCCTAAAGTTATATATCTTGCATTAGCTAAATGTAAGAATTTGCAAGAATTCGAGTGTTTGTTGGACAGTATTAAATTGTTTGTCCCGACGAACTTTGGAGCCATTGATGCCGGGGGGGGAGCGGCTTATTATGAAGTGGGAGAAACAAATTGGACGAAATTTGATGTTAACGATCCGTCTGTTGCACCTGATGGATATTTAGTGCGGACGAACTTTTCTTTCTCGGGAAATATGTTAGAACAAAATGGGATCGAGAGGTATCGGGCTGCCAATAAAATTGTGGCAGAACATTTAGGCAAGAAAGATTTTTCGGCAAAATGGATTTTTAATAATATCTGCCGTTCATTTCGGAGAGAAGACCTGAAACATGACCTTTCAAAACTAAGAAAGAATGTTGGTACTTCAACTTATTTTGATGAATCCAAGTATATTGCCAGTCAATATTCTGTTGCATCCGTTGTTTTTCAGGGAGTCCGGGTAGATGAATCTCCCAGAAATGCTGTCATGTGGACTCTTTTGGGATGGGCTCCAACCGGCTTTGTAGTTCCCTTGCAAGTCAATCGAATTTTACCGGCTTATGTCCAGAGCAAGAATGATACGGATCTTAATAGTATTCTCTGCGATCAATCTATTCATCTAAAAAGAAGAGTGTTTATAAAGAAAGGAAATTTAAAAGAACTTGATAAACAATTACTGTTCGGTTCTAGAGGTTTATTAAACAATATTCGAGGAATAGAGAGAAATATGTTTGGAACTTTTGAAAAAAAAGGACGAAATTTTTCTGATGAAGAATTGCATGCTTTTTATGGAAAATATAATAACGAAATAATGCATTACTATCAATATATAAAATAATTATGAAAGAATTGGTCATTATTGGAGCTGGAGGAATGGGACGCACTTTTTTTGATTGGATAAGGGAAAGTATAGGGTATGGAAAAGAGTTTATTATAAAAGGTTTTATTGATGATAACCTTCATGCATTAGATGGTTTTGAAAATTATCCACCAATGCTGGGTATGATTAATGAGTATATTCCTCAACAGAATGATGTTTTTACTTGTTCGATGGGGGGGAATGCAAAGAAAATATGTTGCGAAAAAATAGTAGCTAGAGGAGGCGTATTTAGAAATATTATTCACTCTACCGCACGTGTCGGAACTAATGTAAAATTGGGGACTGGTAATGTTGTCGGTGCTTATGTGGCATTGGGTGCGGATTCACGAATGGGGAATTACAATCTTATTCAAAGCTATAGTATTGTAGGGCATGACGCTATAATTGGTGACTGGAATCGAATCGATACACATGTGACTTGTGTTGGGGGAATAAAGATAGAAGATGAAGCGACAATACATACATCGGCTGTTTTGAATCATAAAGTTGTTATTGGAAATAGAGCAAAAGTTGCTGCTTGTAGTTTCGTCATAAGAAAAGTGAAAGAAGGAACAACTGTGATGGGAAATCCCGCTAAAATAATGAGTTTATAATTAAAAATATATAATGATGGAAATATTGAAATTTGTAGAACTGGTAGCGGAACAATTTAATGAAACGGATAGATGTGAATTTACCGCTGAAACACAATTTAAACAATTAAAGGAATGGGATTCTTTAATAGCTCTTTCTATAATTGGAATGGTTGATGAAGAGTATGGAATCACAATCCAGGGAGAGGACATTCGGAATGCCGGAACAATAAACGATCTTTTTATTCATGTAAAGGCAAAACAATAGTGGATGTGTCATATAATCCGTTTTCTCTTTCCGGTAAAGTTATTTTAGTAACGGGAGCGGCAGGGGGAATAGGGCGGGCAATAGCCGTGGAATGTGCCAAGTCTGGTGCGAGGGTAATTATGACGGATATCAATGAAGAAGGGCTGAAGGAAACTTTAGCTTCCCTTGATAATAATTCCGGTCAAGAACATATTTATTATAGGGCAAATCTTACAGAGGAGCGGGAAATAGCAGAGTTAATCACGTTTATTCCCGGTCTGGATGGATTTGTTTGTAATGCCGGAGTGATGAAACTGGCGTTAACACAGTTTATCACGACAGATGAGATCGAGAGAATTCAACGTATTAATTTAATTGCTCCGATGTTATTGACTAAATATCTCGTGAAAATGAGAAAAGTCAGTAAGGGTTCTTCTTTAGTTTTCACGGCTTCGGCGGGTGGTGTTTATCGTGTTTCTCCGGGGAATGCAATTTATGCGACCACAAAGTGTGGGGTCGATGCATTTATGAGGACAGTGGCTTTGGAACTAGGTCCTCGGGGAATCAGATGCAATAGCGTTAATCCCGGTATGGTAGAAACAAATTTAACTCATGCCGGTCAGTTTACAGATGAACAGCGTCAAAAAGAGTTATTGAATTATCCATTGGGGAGATTTGGTAAGCCGGCAGATGTGGCTTTGGCTATTATTTATCTATTATCAGATGCTTCATCTTGGGTAACAGGTACGGCTTTAAAGATAGATGGTGGCATGACTTTAAGCTAACGTGTATGGAACAATTATTGCAAAACAAGGTTTGTATTATTACCGGAGCGGCACAGGGAATTGGAAAGGCTATTGCAGAACAATTTGCTGCAGATGGTGGAATCGTGTATGCTTGTGACAGACAGCCTAACAGTATGAACGAATGGTCGGAGGAGTGTTCTCGGAAATACGTAACGAAAGTAATTCCGTTATATTTTGATATCACGGATACGGTAGAAGTGAAAAATGCTTTCATGGCTATTAATAAAAAAGAGGGGAAAATAGATGCGTTGATTAATAATGCCGGAGTGGTGTTTAATAAAAAATTAGGCATGATTGTTAGGGAAGAAATGGAATTGATGTTTAAAATCAACGTGATAGCCGTGATAGAAATGATACAATTGGCAGCTCGTCTGATGGCTCGCAATAAGAGGGGGTCTATTGTTAATATGGCATCGGTTACGGCCATGTTAGGTTCTCCGGGACAAGTAGCTTATTCTGCTACGAAAGGAGCTATTGTTTCGGTGACGAAGTCGGCAGCTAAAGAGTTAGCCCCGAGTGGAATAAGAGTTAATGCCGTTGCTCCTGGGATTATAAAAACGGAACGTTTCACGGAATTATATGAGGCTACTGGAGATAAGATTGACGAGCGGATTAGGAGAATAGCTCTTGGGCGATTAGGTAATCCGGAAGATATTGCTAATGCATGTGCCTTTTTAGCTTCAGATCGGTCATCTTATATATCGGGACAAATTTTAGGTGTCGATGGTTGCGCCTCAATATAGACAGAAATGATTTTAAATATAGATAAACACGAGGTCGGCTCCATTGCAGTGATAGACTCTGCGGGTAACGAGCTAAGCTATGGGGGGCTGGTGGAATTTTCAGAAGAACTTGTAAAAGTAATTCCTGTTCGTTCTGTTGTATTCTTGCTCGCTGGCAATGACACGGGGGGAATAGCATGGAGTATAGGTCTTATCAATAACGGGATCATTCCGTTATTGTTAAATTCCCAGACAGATAAGGATTTGTTCGAGAATTTGTATGCTATATATAGACCGGCTTTTCTCTGTGTACCGGCAGAAGGTGCGGTAGAGTATGGATTTGAATGTAAGACGGAACGATGGGGATATGCTTTATTGGAAACGGGTAATAAGCGTTATCCGGTATATGAAGAATTATCTCACCTTCTTCCCACGTCAGGCTCCACGGGAAGCCCTAAGTTAGTACGGCATAGCTTTGAGAATATAGAGGCTTCTGCTCTGAATATCTCGACTTTTTTTAATTTGAAAGCAGGAGACCGTCCGTTGTTGGTGTTGCCTTTATATTACACGATGGGATTATCAGTCGTTTTTAGCCATTTGTATGTAGGTGCAACGATTCTTGTAACCAATTTAAGCATGACTCAACGGGAGTTTTGGATGTTTTTGAAAGAAAAGAATGCGACGAGTTTCACGGGAGTGCCGTATAGTTTCGAAATTTTGCGTCTGATGCGTTTCTTTAAAATGGACTTGCCCGATTTAGAATTATTGACGCAGGGTGGGGGAAAACTTTCCAGGGAGTTGAATCTGCAATTTGTGGAATATACTCAAAAAACAGGGAAGCGTTGGATTGCAACTTATGGACAAACTGAGGGAACCGCTCGAATGGCATATTTGTCGCCGGAATTTGCGATGTCTAAATGTGGTAGTATTGGCAGGGCTATTCCTAATGGAGAATTGTTTTTAATTGATGAAGAAGGAAGCGTGGTCGAGGAATGTAATCGGGAGGGGGAATTATGTTATCGGGGGCGAAATGTGACCTTGGGATATGCATTGAAAAAAGAAGATTTAGCATTGGGTGATGAAAGAAACGGTTTCTTGCGAACGGGTGATTTAGCCTATCGCGATGAAGATGGATTTTATTATATCGTGGGGCGTACCGGGCGGTTTTTGAAACTTTTCGGGATGCGTGTGGGATTGGATGAATGTGAGCATATTATAAAATCAAGATACCCCATTGATTGTGCCTGCATGGGAACAGACGAAAGAATGCTGGTTTACATTACAGACCCCAAATACAAAGAAAGTGTAAAAGACGAACTGGTAGGAAAAACGAAACTCGTGGCTTCAGCTTTTGAGATAAAAGTTCTTCCTGAAATACCCAAAAGTAAAGTAGGTAAAATATTATATAGCAAATTAATATAAATGATATGGCAGCAATAGAAAAATATAATCAAGCTTTTGTAGAGGTTTTTGGTGTGAAAGAATCTGCTTTAAATGATCATTTTTCAAAAGATAACATGAAAGAATGGGATTCTGTACATCAACTGAATATTGTGGCTTTCTTGGAAGAAGCGTTTGATATTATGCTTGAACCGGAAGATATTATGAACATGACTTCTTACGAGGAAGGAAAAACTATTCTTACGAGGTATAATATCGAATTTTAATGTTTATCGTATGGCAAGATGGAATATAAAAAATGTAGCACTTCGGGGAGTTTCACTATGTGTTCCTGACCGGGTCGTGAAAACGGAAGATTTTGAGTTTTTCACGGCAGAGGATGCAGAGGTTTTTAATAACACAGTGGGTATAAAAAGCCGTTACTTGGCACCGGATGATGTTTGTGCCTCCGACCTTTGTCAGGCTGCTGGGGAGAAACTTTTGAATGAGTTGGGGTGGGACAAAGAGAGTGTCGATGTCCTCCTTTTTGAATCGGTAACCGGTGATTACAAGACTCCGCCGACCTCCTGTCTGTTGCAGGATCGCATGGGGTTTTCTCAACATTGCTTTACGATGGATATTCCCATGGGATGTTGTGGTTGTATGTATGCTATGACTATTGGGGCTAATCTACTTTCGGCAGGTAGTGTAAAAAGGGCACTTCTTCTGGTGGGGGATACTGCTGTGAGAATGGGATCCCTTAAAGATAAAAGTAGGGTTCCCTTGTTTGGTGATTGCGGAACGGCTCTTGCGTTGGAATATGATACTGCGGCAGACGAGATAAGGGTTGATTTTCAATCTATGGGAAAAGGAGGAGCCGCCTTGATGACCCCTCATGGAGGTTTTCGCCAGCCGGTAACTCCCGAATCGTTTATTTATGAAGATTTTGGTAACGGAATCAAGAGAGCCCCTGTCCATACATTGATAAATGGCATGGATGTGTTTTCCTTCGCCATCTCTCGTCCTCCTCAAACAGTTGCTGCTTTCATGGAAGATTATGGGATTGACAAGGATATGGATATAGACTATTTTCTCATCCATCAGGCAAACAAGATGATTGTCGACCGGGTGGTGAAAAAACTTAAATTGGATGCAACCAAAGTTCCCTATAATTTAGAAGAATACGGCAACCTGGGAGGCGCCTCTTTGCCTTCATTGATGGTTAGCCGGTTGAAAGAACAATTAACGACTAATCCCCAAACATTACTGCTGTCTTCTTTCGGTCTCGGTCTTACCTGGGGAACGATGTTTCTAAAAACTAAACCAATGATTATACCAGATATAATCAGGCTATAATCAAGTATATGTGAATTTATATTTATTTATCAATACAATATTAATCATCATGGAAAAGAAAACATTTAGACAAAGAGTCAGCAAAATAGTACGTGGTACATATACAAATTATTTGAAATACATTAAAAAAGTAGATATCGGGAAGGGTGTTTCAATTTCCCAAAGAATCGATATGGATAAAGTAAATCCGCGAGGAATACACATTGGTGATGAAACCAAAATTTCAGTAGGAGTCATGTTATTAGCCCACGATTATTTCCGCGGCAAATATCGAGTAGACACTTATATCGGTAAAAGATGTGTTATTGGCGGAAGAGCAATAATTACTCCTGGCATCACTTTGGGTGACCATGTTTTTGTCGGGGCGGGAAGTGTTGTTACTAAAAGTTTTCCCAGTCATTGCCTGATTGCAGGCAATCCGGCAAGAATAATCCGAACCGGCATTGAGATTAGTGAAAAAAGTCAGATCGTAAATTTTGGAACTTTGGTAAAGCAAAATTAATCATTCGTTATTATAGTATGTATCCCAATTTTTTTAAAAGAATAATCGATTTTTTTATCTCTTTCATCGCGATAATATGCCTATCCCCATTGTTCCTTATCATACCATTGCTTATAAAATTGGAAACAAAAGGTCCTGCATTCTTTTTACAGGAACGGTTGGGCAGGAACGGCAAGGTATTCCGGATAATTAAATTTCGTTCCATGAGAGTGGGTAAAATGAATCAAAAGGATGACTTTGAAAATTATCACAATAACCCCAGGGTAACCAAGGTCGGTAAGTTTATCCGAAAAACAAGTCTTGATGAAATACCTCAGGTAATCAATATCTTGAAAGGAGAAATGGCTTTTATAGGTCCGCGTCCTCCTTTGGTGTACTATCCGAAAGCTTATAGCGATTACACGGATTATGAAAAGAAACGCTTTTCTGTAAAACCGGGACTAAGTGGCTTGACTCAAGTCAGAAATCGTTTTATCGATGACTGGAATCATAATATCCCAATTGATATTGAATACGTGGAAAATCTTTCTTTTATGAATGATTGCAAGTTATTTTTACTGTCTTTCAAATCCTTTTTTATGCAAACAAAATGAAACATCAATTAAAGATTAAATCAATAGAACTCGCCAAGGAACTGCATATGCGAATTGAAAATTTAAATGATTTCGATATTTTTTCATTTTCCTCTCTTGCCGATAAAGTTCCTAATACGGTTACCTTTACCACTTCAAAGTATTATAAAACCATCGATTTCAATCATTTTCCGGAGGACATTTTATTGATCGCTCCGGTAGAATTTGAAGGAGAAAAACGACAGAATACCATTTACGTGGACAATCCATTAAAAGATTTTCTTCATTTAATAAAAAAATATGTCCGAGATAAACATACACAACCGCCTGGAAATGTTCACCATACTGCAATAATTGACCCGCAAGCCATAATCCATCCATCCGTTTCTATCGGGGCATATTCTATCATCGGCATGTGTAAAATTGATGAAGGATCTGTAATTAAAGAACATGTTCATGTATATGACCATGTAGACATAGGAAAAAATGTGATTTTATATTCGTCAACGGAAATCGGGACAGAAGATTTCGGTCCGATAATACAAAAAGATGGAGAAATAGAGATGTTTCCTCAAATCGGCTCATTAATTATAGAGGATGGTGTACAAGTATTCCCCTTCACGGCTATTGGACGGGGAACTTTAGGAGCGACAATAATAAAAAGTGGAGTGAAAATAGATCATTGTTGTCAAATAGGGCATAATACTATAATCGGTACCAACTCAATTATAACAGCCAATAGTATCATTTTGGGAAGTGCTATAATAGGTAAAAATTGTTGGATCGGTTCCGGTTCTATCATAAAAAATCAAATTGAAATTGGGGATGGGGTCACGACGGGGATGGGTTCTGTGGTCACGAAATCTATCCCTGGTGGCTATACTGTGGCTGGTAATCCGGCGATAGAACTGCAGCAAATGATACAAGAACGAAAAACGTTAAAACGTTTGATCAATAATGCCCAAGCGGATGAAAAATAGGGTTCTTGTAATTGCTCCACATGCTGATGATGAAATACTCGGATGCGGAGCGACAATGGCGAAACTGGCAGCAGAAGGGAATGATGTGTATGTTTTGATTGTCACGAACGCAAGCATCGGGGCGCCTGAGTTGTACACGGAACAAGGAATAGCGAAAGTAAGAAGGGAGGCAAAAGAAGCGCATCAAATTTTAGGAGTGAAGGATACTTTTTTCATGGATTTCCCGGCTCCCAGGTTGGATACTTATCCATCTTATAAAATCTCAATGGAAATCTCCAAACTTTTTGAGAAATTGATGCCGGAAATGATTTTTATTCCTGGGCTTGGCGATCTACACGTGGATCATGCTGTCTTGTACAGGGCTTGCCTTGTTTCAGCTCGGCCTATTAATAATTACTCGATAAAAAAGATATACACGTATGAAACTTTATCGGAAACGAATTGGGCTCCTCAACAAGGGGGACATGCGTTTGTCCCGAATGTTTATGTCGATGTCACGGATTTTTTACCGAAAAAGTTGGAAGCGTTGCAATGTTTCAAGAATCAGACTAAATGTTACCCGCATTGCCGTTCACTAGAGGCAATAGAAGCCTTGGCTAAATATAGAGGCAGTACTATCGAGAAGATATATTCGGAAGCCTTTATGGTCGAGAGGATTATTATATCTTAAGCATATCTATACAGTAAAATTACATCATAATGAATAAACGTATTTGGATGTCTCTTGCCCACATGGGGGGCCGAGAACAAGAGTTTATACAAGAGGCGTTTGACACGAATTGGGTGGTGCCGTTAGGTCCTAACGTGGACGCTTTTGAGAAATCTTTAAAGGATTATTTAATTGAAAACGAAACAATTGAAAATGAGGGGAAACGGGTGGTGGTATTAAGTGCGGGTACAGCTGCATTGCATTTGGGATTGATCTTGTTGAAAGTGGGATGTGGTGACGAAGTGATTTGTCAAAGTTTCACGTTTTCAGCATCAGCTAACCCGATTGCTTACCAAGGTGCAACTCCTGTGTTTGTGGATAGCGAGCGGGAAACATGGAATATGGACCCGGTACTACTGGAAGAGGCTATTAACGATCGAATAAAAAAGACAGGACGTAAGCCGAAAGCGATTATTCCGGTACATTTATATGGAATGCCAGGCAAGATGGATGACATCATGGCCATCGCTAGGAAATACGGGATTCCCGTGTTGGAGGATGCGGCAGAAGCGTTAGGTTCGGCATATAGAGGGGTTCGATGTGGAATGTTTGGTGATTATGCCATATTGTCGTTTAATGGCAATAAGATAATTACGACATCGGGTGGCGGCGCTTTGATTTGTTCTTGTGAAGAACAGGCTAAACGAGCTTTGTTTTATGCCACACAAGCAAGAGAACAAGCGCCTCATTACCAGCATGAAGAAATAGGTTATAATTATCGCATGAGCAATATATGTGCCGGAATAGGCAGAGGGCAGATGTATGTCTTAAATGAACATATAACCCAAAGGCAAGATATACATGATTTGTATCTCCGCTTGTTGCAAGATGTAAAAGGTGTTCAGGTGATGTGCCAACCGGAAGGCGGGGAATTTAGTTCAAATTATTGGTTGACTTGTATTACCGTGGAGCCTGAGGTAGCCGGTTTTACCCGGGAGGATATTCGTTTAGCATTGGATGCGGATAACATTGAAAGTCGTCCGCTTTGGAAACCGATGCATTTGCAGCCTGTGTTTAAGAACGCTCCTTTTTATGGAAATGGAACGAGTGAACGGTTGTTCGAGATCGGATTATGTTTACCTTCCGGGCCGACATTGACGAATCGTGATATCGAGAGAGTTGTTAAAGTGATAAAGAATTTAATGTGTAAATCCTAATTTTAAATGTATGCATAATAATTTTGGATGGATTATTTTATTTCTGCTCGGGGGTATGTTATTTGCTTCTTGCGGATCCAGAAAGAAAGTCGTGTATTTGCAGGATGTTGATATTAACAAACGAATAAAAGCGGAATGCGAGTATAAAACAGTTATTCATGCAGACGACCTGTTATCCATTATTGTATCGTGTGATGATCTTGAGTCTGCTTTGCCTTTTAATACACCGATGATCGGTTTGGGGCGTGAGGTGAATGCTACTTCGACTCAACAGATTCCTAGAGGTTATTTAGTAGACAAAAGAGGGGAGATAGATTTTCCTGTATTAGGGAAGTTAAAAGTGGAAGGAATTTCAAGAAATGAGTTGGCAGAAATGTTGAAAGAGAAATTATCCGTTTACTTGAAAAATCCGATTGTGACAATTCAATTCCAGAATTTTAAGGTAACTGTTCTTGGGGAGGTCCGGAATCCTGGTAGTTATAAAGTGGTTAGTGAACGAGTTTCTTTGTTTGATGCATTAGGGATGGCAGGCGATTTACAAATAAATGCAATACGTAAAAATGTATTGATTATGCGGGAACAAGGGGATGAAAAAATATTTGCACGGGTGGATCTGACATCCAGTGAATTTATAGATTCTCCTTTTTTCTATTTACAGCAAAATGATGTTGTGTATGTAGAACCTAATCGAGGAAGAATAGCGGGTGGAAGTGTAAGTGCTTTTTTGCCTTATATATTATCAAGTATGTCTACAATCGTGGCTCTTGTGACTTTGATAGTGAAGTAGTGTAAATAATAATGGTGAATACATGAAAACAAATAACGTGGATAATAACTCTTTTTCCCAAATGGAAGAAGAGGAGTATTTTGATTTGCGATCATTTTTTTATAGAGTGTGGGGCGTTTGGTGGTGGTTTTTCATTTCAGTTCCTTTGTGCGCGGGGATTGCCTTATATATAGGTTTTAGTACGACGCCTATTTATGAAATAGGGGCAAAGGTAATGATTAGCGATTCTAAAAAAGGAGAAATCGGGGTAAACCCGATGCTCAAGGAATTGGGATTGTTCCAGGGGAATATGTTGGTTGAAAATGAAATGATCGAATTAATGTCAAAAAATTTGATACGAGATGTTGTAAAAGAATTGGAATTGAACATTAATTATACCCGTGAGAATATCATGCGGAATGAGGAATTGTATAAAGATTCTCCTGTGAAAATTCTCGTGGATTTGCCTCAAAATATCAAAGATACAACTTTCTACCTTGTATTTGGGGAGGAGGATAAAATCCAAATATGTAATACAAGTAAAGAGGTGCTTTTTGAAGGAGGGTATTCCAAAATTATTCCTATGGGAAATTATAGAATGACTGTAGAGAAGAATATCGGATTGCCCAAAGTCGGTGACGAGATACTCGTCAAAATGCAATCATTTGAATCGGCGGCTAATAGTTTTCATAAACGAATGGAAGTTACGTTGCTTGAAAAAAATACGAGTGCCGTACAAATTTTTTTAGAGGATGTATCTCCGGAGCGCGGTAAAGATTTCCTTTATACTCTTATTCAAAAATACAATGAAAATGGTATTGATGATAAACAATTGGTTTCGGCGAAAACCGTAGAATTTATTAATGATCGCCTTCTGGTCATTAATAAAGAATTAGGGGATATCGAAAATGATGCAGAGGCTTTTAAAAAGAAAAATCAGTTGACGAATCTAGCTTCGGATGCAGCATTAGTAATGGAACGTAAAAAAGTAACAGAGGCCGAGTTGTTAAAAATGGAAATAGAGATGGACGTGGTCAAAAATGTACGCTCTTATCTGGAAGATGCAGGGGAAAAAGAATTTGAAATATTGCCGGAACAACTGGGATTGACTGATGAAACATTGAATAGTGGGATCGCCAAGTATAATGAAATGGTGCTTCGGAGAGGTAAATTGTTATTATCCGCCCGCCCGAGTAATCCCATCGTAACGGGATTGGAAATGCAGCTAAGAGAGTTAAAAGTGAGTATTCTAGCGGCGATTGCAAATGTAGAAAAAGGGTTGGATATAAAAATTAAAAGTTTGTCGAAGGAAAGCCAACTTGTGGAGAAAAAATTAACCTCCGTACCAACGCAGGAAAAGCAATATCGGTCCATCGCTCGCGAACAAGAATTGAAAGAAAATCTCTTTTTGTTTTTAATGCAAAAGCGGGAGGAAGCGGAAATCGCGAAGTTGATGTATGTCCCTATGGCTAAAATTATTGAGAATCCAGATCCAGGAGAGAATCCTGTGGCGCCTCGGAAAAAAATAATTTTATTTATAGGAATGCTTATCGGGATTGCGTTACCCATAGGAGGAATTATTTTAAAAGATCGATGGGATACGAAAGTTAGAGATGTGGCAGAAGTAGAAAAAGTAATACATTCGCCTTTACTGGGAACACTGCCACAGTTACAAGAAGGTAAGACCTCTGTTGACCAGGATGATTTCATGATGTCGGAATCGATGCATTTGATCCGGGAAAATTTGAATTACCTGATCAAGCAGAAAGAAGCTCCCGTGATTATGGTATCGTCCACGATTCCGAGAGAAGGAAAATCCTTGGTTGCGGCTCATTTGGCGAATGCTTATGCCAAAGCTGGCAAGAAAGTTGTCGTTATTGGTTGTGACTTGCGGAATCCTCGATTGAACGAGTATTTCAACCGGGAAAACAGAAAAGGATTGTCGGCTTATCTTGCCGGAATGGAAGATGATCCGGCTAAAATTATGGAGAAAGTGGATGATAATCTTTACGTGATATTCGGGGGAACCGTGCCGCCGAATCCGACACAATTGGTTGCCAGCCCCCGTATGGGAGTGTTGTTGGAATATCTAAAGAAAGAATTTTCGTATGTTATCATGGATACTCCTCCCTTGGGAATTTTGGCGGATGGTTTTTCGTTGAGCGTGTACGCAGATGCCTGCGTGTATGTGATACGGGCAAACGTGTTGGACAAAAAAGGATTGAGAGTAATTTCCGATTTGGAAAAAGGAGATCGTCTGGCAAATCTGGGAATCGTGGTGAATGGAATTAAGTTGAGCCGTTCCGGGGGCTATGGCTACGGTTATGGCTATGGTTATGGCTACGGCTACGGTTATGGTTACGGCTACGGTCAAGGAAATGAAAAGAAGAAGAAAGCCTCGAAGTAATTTTAGATTTATTTTAATTTATAACATGAGTTTATTCCGTAGAGAACCTAAACAGTTTTTCTTTTACGAGCATGATATGCATTCCCATATATTGCCGGGATTGGATGACGGGGTGAAGACGATCGAAGAGTCGGTTGCTATCGTGAAAAGCATGTTGGCTCTGGGGGTGAAAAGGTTTTCTTTTACCCCTCATATTTCTTTTCCCTCGCCCATGAACACCCCGGAGATTATTCGGGAGCGATTGGATTTACTAAAGGCACGTCTTTTGAAAGAAGATATTCATTTGGATGCGGATGCCGGGGCGGAATATAAGGTGGGAGAATATATGTTGGAGTTGATCGAACAAGATGCGATAGCTTCGTTCCGGGATAGAATGGTTTTGATAGAACATAGCTTCGTGTCCCCGGCTCCTTCTTTTGAAGAAGTCGTTTTCCGCTTGCAGGAGCGGGAATACCATCCCGTGTTGGCTCATCCGGAACGTTATCCGTTCTATGCCGGGGCAATTTTAGAGCGGGTGAAGGCTCTGAAAGAACGTGGTTGCCGAATGCAGGTGAATTTATTGTCTTTTGTCGGATTTTACGGGAAAGAGGCTCAAAAAGGAGCACTGGTTCTTGCCGATGCGGGGGCGATAGATTATCTTTCCGGGGATATTCATTCATATCGCCAAGTGGAACACTTGGAAAAATTCGTGAAATCGAAGCATTCCGCTCATTTATTTAAATGTATGAACTTGTGATTTAGACCGTACGTCGGATCATAATGACTAGTATAACCTCGGGTGGAAAGCCCGAGGTTTTTTTATTATATTTTTTTTTGAAATTCCATCTTTGCTTGCGATGCTTCTTTCGAACCGGAAATATTTTACCCTTATTAACTGAAGAACCAAAGAGAAACCGTGGAAAATCCGAGGTAATCGTTTCTCACTGTCGTGTTGCGGACGTTTTCGCTCTAGTGTTTCTATATAAAAGATTATAGGATGTCTACGGCAAAAACGGAGATACAACGGGAGTGGGGTATGATTTGGGTTAATCTTCTTTGGGTTTACAGTGGGTTCTCTGTAGGTTCATGTACTAATAATCATGTGCAAATATGAACTGTAGAAGGAGTATTTGTCCTGATTTTTAGAGTATTATTTATCGATCGTTTATTGCGTTGCAAATATACGCCATTTTTTATTATCGCAAATCTTTCTCGTGCATTTTTTCATTTCTCGAAATTAAGCGATTACAATTTTATGGATAGAAGACTCAAAATGATCTTCGTTCATATCAATAAACGATCATTTTTTGATATAAAATATCGTTTATCGTAACAGCTTTCACGCATCCATAATCCATAGTGCTGTTTAAGCGGGGCGCATGAAACACGTGGCAATAAATCAGGACCGGTAACAGGGTTAGTGCGCGAAGCGCATCCGGGCGGCTGATAGAATAAACATTTACATGATTGGGGATAAGGAATTACACTGGTATGTCGCTCACACGCGGGTGAACCAAGAATTATTGATCAAGAAGAAACTGGACGAACTGGAAATCGAGAATTTCCTTCCATTGGAGGAACAAGTCCGGGAAACACCGCTTGGTCGGAAGTCGTTTCGTGTACCTTTGATTCATGGTATGATTTTTATCCGCACGGACAAGGCAACGAGTTTCTCCTTGCTCAACGAGTATTCCCTGAATATAGTTTACCTGAAAGATATCGAGGGACGTTGTTCCCTGGTCGTTCCCGACAAGCAGATGAAGGATTTCATGTTCCTGCTGGATTTTTCACCCGAGGGCATCGAGGTGTTTAATAACAATCTCCGGCGGGGTGACCGTGTCCGGGTGGTTAAAGGACCGTTGGTGGGGCTGGAAGGAGAGTTGGTTCGCTTGCGGGGGCACAAGCGGGTGGTGATCCGCCTGGAGGGAGTGGCATCGATTGCCACGTCTTATATCCCGGGTTCATTCCTGGAAAAAATAGAGTAAAAGAAATAGATTGATTTATGAATTGAAAGCATAAATCTAAAATCATGAATCAAGAATTGCAGATGGAAAAAGGTTTGTTTCACGATTTGTACAGGCAAGTGGACAATCTTGATCTCCGGTCGTATTCCCCGGCGAGCTTGTCTGGATTACTGCACGGTTACCTGACGGTGTACTCGATGGTGCGGGTGTACCCGTGGTTGGAGGGGGATTTCGGTAATCCCGGCGATGTTCACGAGCGGGCGAAGTCGATCGTCCACTTGTACCCCAGCCAGTTGCGATGTAGTGATGTTGATGCGGAAATCCGTGCGGGTTATGCGGCGGACAAGATGGATGTCTACCAGTTGTACGCGGACTTGAGTTACCTTAAAAATGGTCTGGACGCGGCGTACAAGATACTCTCGTTGCAGGGGAACGGGAAGATCGTGTTGCCTTGCCGGACGCCGAATATTTGCCGTTTGTTGTGCAACTGTTACTATTTTGCCGGCGACGAGGAATGCGGGGAACTTGCCGGACGCTTGGTGACGGAGATGTTGGGATATATTCGCGGCGGTGACCGAGAGGTTTTATTGGCGTGGTGGGATGCCATTTGCTTGTACATTGATGCGGTGGGAGCGATGATGTTGCCTGGGGAGGATTATAAACGGCTGGAGGAGGAACGGGCTCGTTTGCGGGTGAGCGTGGAACGGGAGGAGAAGGAGATTGTTAAGCGTTTTTTGCAGTCGCATGAGAATGGTTTTGACATGAAAACGAGAGTGTTTAATATATTGGCAAAGCGGGAGTTTGCCGCTTGCAACGAGAAATATGCCGGGTAACGCAACCCCCGGCAATAGCGTCTCCCTCAACGGTACTTCATGCGCCGGATCAAACTGTAAATACCGGAGGGGACGCTTCTTTTAAATTTTTAGAGAACAAGAAATTTTATCATTTTATAAATGGAAAATTTGATAAACGAGGTGTCCAAGTATTTGGTCGGAAGGAAAAAATACGTGAGTTATAAGGTGATCCTTTTGGCGGATGTCTATTTGTCGCTTGCTAGTTCGCTAGTGTCGCTTTTTTTTATTGATAGTTTTATAGCGGACCTGTCTTGGCTGGCTTATGCCACGGTACTGTTTGCGGGAGGGGTGGTCACTTTTTTAGTCTTTTGGCTTTCGGGAACGAGCAAGAACATCATCCGCCATGCGTCAATGAAAAGTATGGGGAGATTGTGTTTCTTCATATTTTTGAGCGATATTCTTTTAGGAGGCGTGCTTTGGGTGTTCGATAGGTATTTGTTGGGGCATCATCTTGTTGCTTTTTGCTTGCTTGATTTTCTTGTGACGACAGTGGTTTTAATCGTTTTTCGCATAATGCTGGTACTGGTTTACGATTACGCTGTTTCGCGGGAGGTTTCGGGTAAAACCCGGGTGCTTGTTTACGGGAGCGGGGATAAAAGCGTGGCGTTAAAAAAGCGGATGCACACGAGCAAGCATTATCAAGTGGTAGGGTTCGTGAATTCGGACAAGTATTTGAAGTCTTGCGTGATATCGGATTTGCCAGTTTGTTATTTCGAGGACGAGGAACATTTTTCACGTTTCGTGAAGAAATATAATATCAATGCGTTGTTGTTTCCCTCGTACGAGGAGGCTCGCCGGGAGGCGGACCGCTTGGTGCGTTTTTGTATGGATTGCGGTCTGAAAAATTTGGTGACACCCCCGGTAGACGTGCTGGGCGATGGTTTAAAGAAGACTATCGTTCGTGAAATACGTGTCGAGGATTTACTGGGGCGTGAAGAGATCAAGGTAAACATGCGTGAGTGCGCTGATCATTTTGTCGGCAAGGTAGTGATGGTCACGGGGGCGGCGGGCAGTATCGGCAGCGAATTGTGCCGCCAATTGGCACAGTTGGACGTGAGGCATTTGGTTTTGTTTGATAACGCTGAAACTCCGATGCACGAGTTCCGCCTGGAGCTGGAGAGGAATTTCCCGGAATTGAAGTTTAGTCCTTTTATTGGAGATATCCGCCAGAAGGAACGTTTGCGAATGGCTTTCGAGAAGTTTCGCCCGGCGGTGGTTTTCCACGCGGCGGCTTACAAGCACGTGCCGTTGATGGAGGAGAATCCCTGCGAGGCGGTGCGGGTGAACGTGGTGGGTTCGAGGTTGGTGGCGGACTTTTGTGTGGAGTACGGCGTGGAGATGATGGTGATGATTTCCACGGACAAGGCGGTGAACCCGACGAACGTGATGGGGGCCTCGAAGCGGTTGGCTGAGATTTACGTGCAGAGCTTGGGATTGGCTATGGAACGCGGGGAAGTAGGGGGTAAAACCCGCTTCGTCACGACTCGTTTCGGGAACGTGCTGGGGAGTAACGGTAGCGTGATTCCGTATTTCAGGAAGCAAATCGAGCAAGGCGGCCCGGTGACGGTGACGGACCCGCGAATCACCCGTTATTTCATGACGATCCCGGAGGCTTGTCGTCTGGTGATGGAAGCTGCAGTGATGAGTGCAGGCAACCAGATTTTCGTTTTTGACATGGGCGAACCGGTGAAAATCGTTGACTTGGCGGAAAGAATGATACGCTTGGCGGGTTACGTCCCGGGTGAAGATATCAAGATCAAGTTTATCGGGTTGCGCCCCGGAGAGAAGTTGTACGAGGAGGTGTTGAGCAACGAGGAGAATACCCTCCCGACAGGGCATACCAAGATACGGGTGGCCCGGGTGCGGGAGTACAGGCGGGGCGATATCTTGGAGGCTTACGACAAACTGGCCGAGCTGGCGCTGGTGGTGAAGGTGGAGGACACGGTGCGATTGATGAAACAGGTGGTGCCGGAGTTCAAGTCGAAAAACTCGGAGTACGAGAAGTTGGATGTACAATAAACGAGAGTTGAAAAATTGAGGATTAAGAGATGGTAATAGCTGTGGATTTTGACGGTACGATCGTCGAGCATAAGTACCCGGCGATCGGCAAGGAGTTGCCTTTCGCTATAGAGACGTTAAAGAAATTACAATCGGAACGGCACAAGTTAATCTTGTGGAGCGTACGGGAGGGCAAACTTTTGGAAGAGGCTGTCGCTTTCTGCCGTGAGCGGGGTTTGGAATTTTATGCCGTGAACCGTGATTACCCGGAGGAGGAAAGAGAACAAAATAACCATTTCTCGCGCAAGTTGAAGGTCGACCTCTTTATCGATGACCGTAATCTTGGCGGTCTACCGGATTGGGGTATGATCTACGAGATGGTGAGTAAAAAACTTTCCTACGAAGATTTGATGCGCGAATATGAACTGGGATGTGAACCGGAAAAACCGAAAGGTTTTTTCTCCCGGTTGTTTCGTTAAATCCGTGTTGTTTGTGTTTCATGAAATATAAAAGATAACAGAATAATATGAAGATCAAAAGATTATTGTTTTTATTGGCATTGCTCCTGTTGGTGTCGAGTTGTACCTCTTACAAAAATGTCCCTTACCTTCAAAACCCTGATACCGTGAATGATTCCAAGGAGGTGCTTCCCTTGTATGATGCGAAGATCATGCCGAAAGACTTGTTGTGTATCACGATAAACACGACAGACCCGAAGGCGGCGACCCCGTTCAACTTGACGGTGCAGACTCCCCTTAATGCGGCATTGACCAACATCAGCACGACCACGCAACCGACGATGCAGCAGTACTTGGTGAATAACAAGGGCGAGATTGATTTTCCCGTTATCGGTCGCTTGGAGGTGGGTGGTCTCACGAAAAATGAGGCGGAGGACTTGATCCGTGAGCGTTTGAAACCTTATTTGAAAGAAGTCCCGATCGTTACGGTTCGTATGGCCAATTACAAGATATCCGTGTTGGGGGAGGTCGCTCGCCCGGGTAGTTTCACGATCAGCAACGAGAAGGTGAACGTGCTGGAGGCATTGGCGATGGCAGGGGACATGACGATCTACGGTGTTCGCGATAAAGTCAAGTTGATCCGAGAGGATGTGAACGGCAAGCGTAAGATTATTAGCTTGAATTTGAACGACGCGGGAGTCGTGACTTCTCCATATTATTACTTGAAGCAAAACGATATTATTTACGTGACCCCGAACAAGACGAAGGCGAAGAACTCCGATATTGGTAATAGCACGAACCTCTGGATAAGCTCGATATCGATACTGGTATCTATAGCCAGTTTGTTAGTAAATATATTTTAATGAGGAAGAAGTTGAAAATTGAAAATCAATAGAGATGATAGAAGAACGGATGAATAATAACCACGGGACGGAAGTTGATGAGCGGGAGATCGATTACCTTGCTCTTTTATTCAAGTACTTTTTTTACTGGCGCTGGTTCGTCGCGAGTGTGTTGATATGTTGTGTTGCCACTTACGTGTTTCTTCGTTACCAAACGCCTGTGTATAACATATCTAGTTCCGTGTTGATCAAGGAGGAGGACAAACGGGGTGGTTCGAGCAATAATCCATTAGCGGCTATTCAAGATTTGGGCATGTTTTCCATGACAAATAATTTTGATAACGAGGTGGAGATATTGAAATCCCGTACTTTGATAAAAAAAGTCGTGAATGACTTGAATTTGAATGTTCGTGTGGTGAAAAAGCGAGTGTTCGGTTACGCGATACCCCTTTACAAGAATAGCCCGGTGCAGGTTTACATGACTCCGGAAGAATCCTCCAGGCTGGAGGAGCCGATAAGGCTGGAACTTATCTTTGCCAAATCCGGGAAATTGTCTGTTGTGGCTGAATACGTGCAGGATGGCGAAGAGCGGGAGATGAAACAGGTATTTGACCAATTACCGGCGGTGTTGCCGACACCCGTGGGTGTTTTAAGTTTTACGTTGGGTGATACCTTGTGTATGGATGAAGAGGAAATCACTTTACGTGCTACTATAAACACACCGATTGAGACTGCCGAGAAGTATATGAAGGATTTAAGCGTGACGCCTTCTTCCAAGACTACGACCATAGCAAAGGTCAGTGTAAATAACACGGACAAGGAACGGGGAGTGGATTTTATCAATCGTTTGGTGGCGTTTTACAATCAAGATGCGAATGACGAGAAGAACGAGGTTGCCCAGAAAACTGCCGAGTTTATAGAGGAACGTATCGGTATCATAAATCACGAGCTAGGTGCGGCAGAGAGTGAACTTGCGGATTTCAAGCAACGATCCGGTCTGACGGATTTGACAAACGATGCCCGTTTGGCCCTGCAAGAGAGTTCCAAGTACGAGCAGCAGCGTGTGGAGAATGCCACGCAAATTCGTTTGGTTCAGTTTTTGAGAACCTATATTAACGATCCCGCAAACCGGGAAGAGGTGATACCCGCAAACGTGGGATTGCAGGATCAGAATCTGGCAAGGGTGATAGAGCAATACAACACGATGATTGTCGAGCGTAAACGTTTGTTGAGAACCTCTTCGGAAAGCAACCCGGCGGTGATAAACTTGAATGCGGGTATTGATGCGATGAGGCGTAGCGTGGAAACAACCGTGAATAGTGTCTTGGAAGGGTTGCAGATTGCCCAAAAGGATATCGAGCGCCAAGCTAGCAAGTTCGAGAACCGAATCAGCAACACGCCCAAACAGGAGAAAGAGTTCATGACTATTTCCCGCCAACAAGAAATCAAGGCAACCTTGTATATCATGTTGTTGCAAAAACGGGAGGAGAATGCGATCACGTTGGCATCCACGGCTAATAACGGCCGTATCGTGGAAGAACCGTTACCAGGGAAGGAGCCGATAGCCCCGAGAAAACTCATCTTTTTACTGGCGGCACTGGTGGCGGGCTTGTTTATCCCGGTAGGGATCATTTTTGTCGTGGAGTTGTTGAAATACAAGATCGAGAACCGAGATGATATCGTGGAGTTGACGAATGTGCCTATTTTGGGAGAGTTGCCGTTGAGTGGGCACAAGGCCACCGATAAAGGTGCGATCGTGGTACGCGAGAACAAAAATGACATAATGGAGGAGACTTTCCGGGGATTGCGTACCAATTTGCTCTTTATGTTACAGAAAGAACAGAAGGTAATCCTTTTCTCTTCCACGCAGCCCGGAGAGGGTAAATCTTTCGTGACTGGAAATCTCGCTGTCAGTTTGGGGTACTTGGGCAAGAAAGTGATCGTGGTTGGTATGGACATCCGCAAGCCTGGGTTGAACAAGGTTTTCGGTTTGTCAAAAAGGAAAGAGGGAATTTCGAATTATTTGATGAACCCGGAAGACAAGGATCTTTTTGAATTCGTACAACCTTTTGGTATTCATTCGAATGTAGATATCCTTTTAGGGGGAACAATACCCCCGAATCCAACGGAATTGGTGGCTCGCAATGCATTAGATAATGCGATAGAACAATTGAAGTCCCGTTATGATTACGTGTTGTTGGACACGGCGCCAATCGGCATGGTGATCGATACACTTATCATCAGCCGAGTGGCTGATATGTGTGTGTATGTTTGCCGTGCGGACGTGACACCGAAAGCTGCTTTCTGTTATATCAATGTTCTCAAAGACGAGCATAACTTCGATAAGTTGGCGATTGTTCTTAACGGGATTGACTTGAGTAAACGTAAGAATACTTATGGTTACGGTTATGGCAAAAAATACGGTTATGGTTATGGCAAACATTATGGCTACGGCTATGGTTATGGCTATGGTTTTGAGGCGGAGAATAAGAAAAAATAGTTAGACACGAGAGTGGTTAGGTTTTATTATATGACAAGAAGACTAAATCTTTTAATAAAACGGGGCTTTGATATTATTATTAGTTTTATTGGAATCATAATATGTGCTTTGTTTTGGTTTGTTATTATGGTTTTGATAAAGGTGTTGATGCCTGGACCTATTTTTTTCAAACAAGGTAGGGTGGGGAAAAATTTTAAAATGTTTTCGGTGCTTAAGTTTCGGACAATGAAAGTAGATAGAGATGCCGAGAAGAATTTTAAAATAGAAAAAGATAAGGAAAGAATAACTTTCTTGGGAAATATTCTTCGAAGGACCAAATTGGATGAAACTCCGCAATTGATAAATGTATTAAGAGGAGATATGAGTTTGGTTGGTCCTAGACCTACTGTACAGCAAAGAGTTGATGAGTATCCGGAGCATCAAGCGAAGAGATTAAGTATGCGTCCGGGAATGACGGGACTTGCTCAAATAAGAGGCAATGTTTTATTGTCATGGCCTAGAAGGATCGAATATGATTGTGAATATGTGGAAAGGTTTACAATCTTATTGGATTTACAAATTTTAATTAATACTGTTGGGGTGATATTATTCGGGGAAGAAAAGTATATAAGTGATAGAGACTTATCGAGTTATAAGAACCCAATATATGATAATATTAGAAAATGAAGAGTATATTAATTGGTTCAGTACATTCAAGTGAAATAGCTTTAAGGGAAATGATAAAATTAGGTTTTCCTTTAGAAATGGTTTTTTCTTTAGATGACCAGTACTCTGAAAATGTATCAGGTTATGTACCTTTACATGAAATAGCGGAAGCGTATGGAATTCCATTCAAGAAATTCAAAAAAATTAGTTCAGAAGATAATATTCGATTAATAAAAGAAATTGTGCCGGATTATATTTTTGTAATAGGTCTTTCTCAATTAATCAATAAAGAGATTATTGATAGTGCAAAGGTCGGTGTTGTCGGTTTTCATCCGACTCCGTTACCTAAGTTTCGAGGAAGGGCCGCAATGGTTTGGCAGGTTTTGTTAGGAGTTCGAGCAACAAAATGCAGCCTGTTTATGATTGATGAAGGAATGGATTCTGGAGATATTTTAGGGCAGGAAGAATATGTAATAGAGGATACCGATTATGCTGTTGATGTGTCAAGAAAGTTAGGGGAGGCGTTATCTCGTTTAATACCGAAAGTGTTGAAAAAGATTATTGAAGGAAATTTGGTCCTTGTCAAACAAAAAGAAGAGGATGCTACTTATCTGTTAATTCGTCGTCCGGAAGATGGACAAATAGATTGGAAAGATCCGGTAGAGAAAATACAACGCTTAATAAGAGCGGTATCTAGGCCATATCCAGGGGCATTTAGTTTGTATGACGGTGTTCATAAGATAATTATTTGGCGGGCGGATTATTTAGAAAACAAGAAATATATAGGTATCCCAGGACAAATTTGTGAGATACATGATGCCTATATAGATGTGGTTGGAATGGATGGCATTATTCGTATATGGGATTATGAAAATATAGATGGGATAAGGATGTTGGTAGGCCATAAGTTGAAGTAAATCAAATTTATTGTATAATGAAGATACTTGTTTTTGCACCTCACAACGATGATGAGGTGTTGGGGGTTGGTGGAACTATCGCAAAATATGCAAGAGAGGGGCATGAGGTGTATGTTTGTGAAGCAACAAGTCTTTTAAGCAAGCCGGAAAGAATTCAAATTGTACGGGATGAAGCATTAAAAGCTCATGAAGTATTGGGGGTGAAAAAATCTTTTTTTCTAGATCTTCCAGTTGTTGCAATTAAAGATACTCCAACAAAAGAGGTAAATGCTCGATTTGATAAAATTGTACGACTTATTAGGCCTGATGTTGCATTTATTCCACATAAAGGGGATATGCATATCGATCATGGAGAAGTGGCTAAGGCTGCAATGGTTGCTTTAAGACCCATTGAAAACCCTCAGCTAAAAGAAATTTACGTATATGAAACTTTATCTGAAACGGAGTGGAATATACCAACAGTCGATAATGTGTTTATACCTAATTGTTATAATGATATTTCAGGTTTTATTACATTGAAGAAGCAGGCAATGGAATGTTTTAAATCTCAATTAAAGGAATTTCCCCATCCTAGATCTTTAGAAGCAATAGAGTTTTTATCTCAATTGCGGGGATCTACTATTGGTGTGGCAAATGCGGAAAGTTTTATGTTGATTCGAAAAAGAATGTGATCGGATTTTTTGTTCATTGCTATTAATGGAATATAATTGTTAGAAGATGTTGGGAAAAACCAGTATTAGATTATTCAATGAACGTGATATTCCATGTAAGGTCCGATGGATAAACGATAGCGGGAATAATAAGTTTTTACATTATGACCTTCCTTTGGATGAGGATAAGACTAGAGTTTGGTTTCATAAGAATGAGGGTAGGTCGGATCGCTATGATGCCGTTATTGAATATGGTGATAAGCCCGTGGGTATAATAGGGTTATTGTCTATAATGGATGGACGGGCAGAATATTATATTACATTGGGAGAGAGCCAGTATAAGGGAAAAGGTATAGCACGGGATGCGAGTATCTTGTTGTTGAAATATGCTTTTGAGGAATTGAAATTGCGAGAAGTGTATTTATACACGGAAGTGGATAATATCCCAGCTCAAAGATTATTCGAGAAATGTGGTTTCGTGAAATATCGTTTGGATAAAAACTCTGCTGTTAATAGAGGAAAATCTGTGGACAGGTATTATTACGTTATTACAGCTTCTGAATTTCGTGAAAATTAATGAAGGAAAATAATATGACTCCTTTATATTTTTTGGTTGGAGATGCCAATAGGAACAATATTTATATAAAGCGTGATGATCTGCTTCCTATTTCCTTTGGTGGGAATAAAGCGAGGAAAGCTATAAACTTTTTTAGAGAAATAGATCAGGGTGGGTTTGATTGTGTTGTCACGTATGGAAGTAGCAGTTCCAATCATTGTCGAATTGTCTCGAATATGGCAGTTTCTAGAAAATTGCCTTGTTATATTATATCCCCGGAGGAATCGTCTTTGCCCACGTTTAATAGCAGGATGATGGAGTCGTTTGGTTCTTGTTTTACAATTGTTCCTGTAGATGACGTACATGATACGATCGAAAGATTATTGGCAACGTTAAAAGGAAATGGCAAGAATCCTTATTTTATCGCAGGTGGTGGACATGGTAATCTTGGAACGCAAGCTTATGTAGATTGTTACGAGGAAATTAAGGAATATGAACATGAAAATAAAATTCATTTCGATTCTATTTTTTTGGCATCCGGAACGGGAACAACTCAAGCTGGATTAATCTGTGGGCAATTGATAAATCGGGATACACGAAAGATTATCGGTATTAGTATCGCCCGGAAAAATCCCAGGGGAAAACAAGTGGTGTTGGATAGTTCTTGTGAATATTTGGCGAGTCGGGGAATACAAATATCAAGGGAGTCGTTAGAAAATGCCCTTGTTTTCGTTGATGATTATGTCGGATCGGGGTATGGAATGAAATCCCAGCGTGTGGATGACACAATTCATGACGTGTTGGTAAATTTTGGAATCCCGATGGATTCCACTTACACGGCAAAAGCATATACCGGTATGATGGGGTATATAAAAGAAAACCATGTGGCAGGAGAAAACATCCTGTTTATTCACACGGGAGGAACTCCTCTGTTTTTTGATGATTTGGTGAGATTAAAAAATATAATTTAGAAATGGGGATTAATATATTAATCTTAAGTGTCGGGACAAGGAATAAAATAGTCCGGTATTTTAAAAAAGCTTTAACGGGTCAAGACGGGAGTCGTCTCGGGTCCGTGATTGCTACAGATATGAGTAGCATTGCTCCCGCGATATATGAGGCTGATAAATGTTATCAAGTTCCTCGAATGACAGCTCCGGATTATATAGAGGTTATTTTTGATATCTGTAAAAAGGAAAAAATAACGGCTGTATTGAGTTTGATCGATCCGGAATTGAGTTTGTTGGCTAAATATCGGGAGAAATTTGCGGCTCTTGGTGTTACGGTAATCGGTTCTGATTATGCTTTGTGCGAGATGAGCCTCGATAAAATGCAGATGTATGAATGGCTGATAAGGCATGGCTACAGGACTGCCAGAAGTTACACGGATAAGGCGGCCTTTTTCTCGGATGTCGAATCGGGGAAGATTTCTTACCCGGTATTTGTGAAACCCGTTCGTGGCAGTGCCTCAATCGCTATAAGTAAGGTTTGGGACAAAGAGACGGTAGATTTACTTTTTGCCCATACTGATCATTTGATGATTCAAGAATTTTTGGATGGCCAAGAAATCGGGGCGGATGTTTATATCGATATGTTGAGCGGTGAAGTCGTTTCTGTTTTCACGAAAAGAAAAATAGTCATGAGGGCGGGTGAAACAGACAAGTCCGTTTCTTTTAAAGATGAGAAACTATTTTGTTTGATCGAGAAGTTCGTGAAAGAGGCCGGATACAGAGGGCAAATAGATATTGATATTTTCGAGATAGGAGGGGAGTATTATATATCGGAAGTTAATCCCCGGTTCGGGGGAGGTTATCCTCATGCTTATGAATGTGGGTGTAATCACATGGATTTGATCGTGAATAATTTGAAGGGTAAATCCAATCCGGTGAATATCGGGGGTTATTCAGAGGGTATTCATATGATGAAATATAACGAGGTGATGATTCGATAAGGCGAAAAAATGGAGTAGATATGAGAAGTGGCATACGTAAAAAATGGGATAACCTGAATTTTAAGGTCGAGTCTATTTACCGGAAATACGAGTATAGGAAGAAAGCCAAGATTCGTTTAAAGCGGATGAATGGCGGGTACAAGTGTACCAAAGAATATAATGAGATTGTTGTTCCTTTTTGGAAAAAATACGGATTGAAGCCGAATAAGATGTGGTATCAGATTTTTTGGGATCGAACTCATGAACCGGATCCGCGCTATATTCCGGATGATTTGTGGTATGGGGTTATCGTCCCGTATTTCAGTAATTCACAATTTCGGCGTTTGGGTGAGGATAAATGTTTACATGATGTTTTTTTCAAAGATTTGATTCGACCGGAAACGATCGTGAAAAATATAGCCGGAGTCTTTTATGATACGGATATGCATATCATTACCAAAGAACAGGCGGTAGAGAGATGTATAGCGTATCAGGGTGAGTTTTTGATTAAGCCGTCAATAGATAGTGGAGAAGGAAGATTGATAAGTTTTTTTGACTCCCGGGCGGTGGATCAAAAGTCATTATTATCGGCTATGAATGGATTGAAGGCGAACTTTATTGTTCAAGAGGCAGTGAAGCAGCATCCGGTGTTAGCTACCTTGAATCCTTCTTCGTTGAATACGATTCGTGTTGTGTCGTTTTTATTTGAAGGTACGGTTTATATTTTATCTTCTATTTTGCGTATGGGGGCGAGTGGACATAAGGTGGATAATATCGGTGCGGGAGGATTCGCTTGTCCGATTCAGGCAGATGGTCGGTTGACAGAGAAAGGTGTTAACCGGAAAGCCGAGTGGGTTACGGAAAACCAGCATGGTATTCGTTTCGCGGATGTTATAGTGCCTTCTTACGATAAAATCATCGCAGAGGTGAAAGAACAGCATTTGAAATTGGCTCATTTCAAGTTGATTGGTTGGGATTTTTCCGTGAATGAGAGTGGAGAGCCTGTTTTTATCGAATATAATGTTTGCCCGGGATCCAATCAGATTACTTGTGGTCCAACTTTCGGAGATTTGACAGAACGTGTGTTGGAGGAAGTCTTCGTGAAGAAGACCTTGAAATATGCCCAGAATTAAATGAATATACAATAATTTAGGTAAAGGAAATTAGATATGAAAATTGCTATTTTAGGAGCAGGAAATGCAGGATGTGCGGTTGCGGCTGATTTGACATTGAAAGGCCATGAAGTCACGTTGATTAAAACATCCCACGCGATGCATGATGATAATTTCGAGTATTTACAAACGCATCATGGAGAAATGACTTTGAATGAGTTTGGAGAAGTATCAACCGCCTATATTCACCGGGTTACGCGTGATGTGAAAGAACTGCAAGGCACCGAAATCGTAATTATATATATTCAGACGAATTTTCATGAACAGTTAATAGAACGAATTGCTCCATATTTACAAAAAGATCAGATTCTTTTGATTAATCCCGGCTATTTATCCACGGCGTATGTGCTTAAATATTGTCAGGACAAACCGATTATCGTGGCAGAAGCGCAAAGTTCTTTTATTGATGGTCGTATTATGGAACCCGGGCAATTTAAAGTTGGTTTTCGTAATGTAAGGAATCCGATCGGGATTTATCCTTCGTCGAGAAGGGAAGAAGCAATAGAAAAGTTGGATCAATTACAAGAGCGATTTGTTTATCTGGATTCCGTGGTAGAGGCTGCTCTTCATAATCCTAATTTGGTAGTGCATACCGTGGGATCTGTGATGAGCATACCTCGTATAGAGAAATCTCATGGTGATTTTTGCATGTATCATGAAGCGTACACGCGGGATAATCCTGCAACTTGGAGAGTTTTGGAGGCGATGGATGCGGAAAAGATGAATGTTTTGGAAAAATTAGGTTTTGCAAGGTTAAGCTACGTGGAAGCTTGTAAATACCGGAATTCTCTGGATGACGATAAAGATGCGAAAGAGGTTTTCTTGGATTATGCGGAGATGGATACGCGTGCTAAAGGACCCACCAAAATAGATTCCAGATATATTTCGGAAGACGTACCTCAAGGATTAGTGATGTTAGAGGCTTTAGGTAAATCACTTGATGTTGCTACTCCTATTGTTTCCGGTTTGATTGAAATAGCGAGTGCCGCTTTGGGGCGTGACCTTCGTGCGGAGGGAAGAACTCCGGAGAAGTTGGGTAGGGAGAATATAAAGAGAATACTGGAGGACTGTTGATCCAACGAGAAATTATGAAAGAAAGTATTTTGCAGAAATTTATTCGTTTGTTTCGAGATATTGATAATGAAGTTCTTCCTAAAGCGAGTCTTTTAGAACGAGTTAGAATAGTTTTCGATTTTTTGTGGGAAAAAATAAGATATGATATTGAATTGATAGATTATGTTCAATATCGTTTTTATTTTAAAAAGAGAATTGAAAGGAATCGATTTATCACGCATGGGAAATTGTTGAAGATCATTAGAATATGTAATGATTCGAAATCAAGAATATTTTTTGACCAAAAGCCATTGTTTAATCAGGAATTTAAAGACTATTTAGGAAGAGATTGGCTTGATACGAAGATTTGCTCAAAAGAAGAATTCTTTTCTTTCTGTAAAAGAAATCCCGTACTTTTCTGTAAATCTCCTGACGGAATGTTTGGAAAAGGGATTAATATAGTTCATTTGGCGGATATAAGTAATTTGGACCTTTTCTATGATACATGTAAAAAGGATAAGCTTTTACTAGAAGAAGTGTTGGTGCAAAATAGTGAGTTAGCAGCATTTAATGATACTGCTGTGAACACACTTCGTATCGTAACGTTGATTTGTGCGGATGATACTGTTCGAATTATGGCTGCAGTTTTACGATTGAGCAGAAAAGGTAAATTTGCCGATAATTTCCACCATGATGGAATTGCTTCGTTGATAGACATAGAAACCGGAATTGTTAATACTGTAGGTGTGGATCGTAAATGGAACCGATATACGGTGCATCCAGATTCAGGAAAACCGATTGTAGGATTTCAAATTCCTAAGTGGATTGAAATTATAGATACGGTAAAAAAAGCCGCTAAAGTCCATCCTGAAGTTAGGTATGTGGGATGGGATGTAACCATAAAAAATAATGGAGAAATCGTTTTGATAGAAGGTAATCCGGGTGCAGATCCTGATGTGACGCAAATTGAAGATCAGATTGGGAAATGGCCATTGTATGAACCTTTGTTATTTGAAATAGCGAATTGTAAAAAATGATTTGAACCTATCATTATCATGCATAAAATTACTTTTATTGGAGATATTACTTGTGATAGACCCTTATTGAATGCTGCACATAATCGAGATATTGGCAATTATAACTTCTCTCCTGTTTTTGGAAAAGTTAAAAGATTGTTTGCAGATTCTGATTATGTGATAGGCAATTTTGAAACAGTATGTGCGGGAGATAAGAGTGGGTTTCAAAATCAGTATATGTTATGTAATGCTCCGGATGAATTGATACAAGCCATGGTGCAAGGTGGAATCAATTGTGTCACTACGGCCAATAATCATTGTTTAGACCAAGGAATCAAGGGACTTATTCGTACAATCGATGAATTAGACAAAAATAAAGTTTTACATACGGGTACGTTTAAATGCGAAGATGCTTCAAACCGGATTTTATATTTAGATTTAGATGATATTGTTGTCGCTATAATATCGAATACTTATTCGACGAATGAGTCTAATACAGGGATCGTTCTGAGTGATCGAAATGACTATCACGTGAATCTGCTCAAGAAGCCATGTGAATTGATCCTTGTTGGCAAAAGGAAGTGGGCTAAAAGGCTTTTTTTTAAATTCATTAGTGCGAGGAATCGGAGAGCTATAAATCGAATTGTGGCAAGACTGAAACTGAGGAAAGGGAAAGTATTTTTAAAACCAAGAGTTGATGTTATTATGGATGGCGATACTGATAATAAATATTTAAGTTCGCTGGTTGAAGATTTGAAAGTCGCCAAAAATAAAGCTGATTATGTGATAGTCTGTCCACATATCGGGGGGCAATTTAATGAAATTCCTGGGTCATATAGTACATTTATGGCTGATTTTGTTTTAAAACATGGAGCTGATATGTTAATCGGGAATCATCCGCATGTTATCCAGAAAGTTGAAATAGATAAGGGAAAAGTTGTCGCTTATTCTTTGGGTAGTTTCAATCAATCTCCGAGTGCTGATTATATTATTCATGATGCTTTACCAGAGTATTCATTGGCTGTTCATGTTTATTTTTCGAAAAATCAAGATAAAGAGATAAAAAGGATCACATTTTCTATTTTGAAAGCGGTGGAAGATACTAACAAGATGCTTGTTGTTTATCCCATTGATGAATTATATGGGGAATTGGATGAAGAGCAACGAGTCCAATTGGAGGAAGATGTGAAGGTTGTTTACAAAAGAATCACGGGGAATGTGATTCTCAAGGATGTGATACAACGTGAATATGTATTAAAGTAATACGATGGAAGATTATTATAAGATAAGCTTTACCGGAGATATCATGTGTGAGCTTCCTTTACTGAAAGCTTCAAAACGTGATAAAATATATGATTTTGAATTTGTTTTTCATGGCGTAAAAGATAAATTGTCAGAGTCTGATATTGTTATCGGTAATTTAGAAACTGTATTTGCGGGAGAAACAGCTGGATATACGAATGATGTATATTCTTTTAATACCCCGGATAGTTTTGTGTCTGCGATGAAAAAAGCGGGGATTAATTATGTGAGTACCGCAAATAATCATTGCCTTGACCGTGGCATCGGAGGAATGGTTAGGACATTAGACTTGTTAGATCAATGTGGGATAAAGTATTTTGGAACTTATAGGAGTAAAGAAGAAAGGATACCCTATGAACTTTTAGAGATTGGTGATAAGAAAATAGCCTTAATTGCTTATACGTATGGAACAAATGTCGTGGAGAATGGAATTGTCTTTAAAGATGATGAAGAGTTCTATGTTAATCTTTTGAAATCTCAAAAACATGAATGGTTGAAATTTGAGAAAACTCTAAATACACCGGGTATTCGTAGTAAACTCTCACGATATATACGAAAAGTGACCACTTTGGAACAACGAATGCGACTCAAAAAACGACTTGGAATGTTGAAAAACACTCCTAAATTGGATGAGTTGTTAGAAGGTGATCTCTATCCGCAATATTTAGAACGACTTAAATCTGATGTGGAGAAAGCCAAAAGTGAAACGGATTATGTTTTTGTTTGTTTGCATTCCGGTGGTTTATTTAATATTAAGGTGGGGGCATACACGGAGTATATTGTGGATTTTATCGCTCGTGCGGGAGCGGATTTTATTGTGGGTAATCATCCGCATGTTGTTCAAAAATTTGCAGACAAAGGTTGTTTGGTTGCTTATTCGTTAGGTAATTTTAGTATATCTCCCAGTTCACTTTACTTGGTGAGAGAAAATTTACCTGAGTATTCAATCTTGTTACATTTCTATTTTGACAAGGGTGATCAATCGCTTCGTAAAGTGACATTCTCTATATTAAAGATTGTGGAATCTCGAAATGGAAGTTTAAGTGTATATCCAGTTAATGTGTTGTATGACAAGTGTATTATTGCTAGTGAACGAGATCAATTGATGAAAGATTGTACAAGAGTGTATAATATTTTTACTGATAAACAGGAGATGTCGATAGACATCTTGGATGAGTATGTGTGCTTTAAAAGAAATTAAGAACGTATTATGAAAGTTTGTTTTTTTGCGCATTACAGTTTTACCAATAGTGATGGGGCAACTCTTTCGATGTATAATATCATTGATGAAATGATGCGTCGGGGAATAGAGGTTGTCGTCGTTTTAGCGAATACGAGAAATTTAGAAGATAGAATCGCTGAAGGAAGAATCAAGTTTATAATCGCTCCTTTATATGGGATGAGGATGGATTTGAATAGGAGTACTCCGATGACAAAAGTAAAATTCTTCATGAAAAGTATCTGCAATTCTATACATAAAAGAAAAATAGAAAAGGTGCTTAAATTGGAAAATATTGATATTATTCATATAAATGGACTTGACAGTAGTATCGGTGCTGAAATCGCACAAAAATTGAAAATTCCATATGTTTGGCATATTCGCCAATTTATGGAGGTTGATTTGGGTAAGAAATTATTTCGAGAAAAATACGTGTACAGGTTGGTTGCCAAGGCTTCTTCTGTTATAGCGATATCTAAAGATGTGCAAAATAAATTTGAGCCGATTTTAGGGCGCAAAATGGACCTTGTATATAATGGGGTCCCTATTGAAAAATATAGAATTGAGGATGTCTCTAGATTTGAAGCTCCGATAACCCGTATCCTTTTAGCGGGAAGGATCTCTGTACAAAAAGGTCAAATGGATGCCGTTAAAGCTGTAGAGTTATTAATACAGCGTGGTATTGATAATATTTTCTTGACATTGGTAGGGCAAGGAGAAACAAGGGAGTATTTGGAATACGTGAAATCGTATATAAAAGAGCATGGACTTGAAGAAAAGATTTGTATTCAAGAACATTTGGATGATTTGAGGGAATTGCGAAGGCAATGTGATATCGGTTTGACGTGTTCTAAAAAGGAAGCGTTTGGACGGGTTACCGTGGAGAATATGTTGGCTAAAATGCTTGTTATTGGGGCTAATACAGGAGGTACCGCAGAGATTATCAATGATGGTGATAATGGTTTGTTGTACGAGGAGGGGAATCCGAAAAGTTTAGCCGATCAAATAGAATATGCCGTGTCGCATAGAGATAAGGCTCAACAAATGATAGAACAAGGGTTTATTCAAGCTATAGAAGATTATTCCATAAGGAGAGTTGTAGATCAAATATTGAATTTGTATAAATTAATTGATAATCGTTTTACCATTTGATATAAGTAAATATGCAGTTGCCAATAATAATTGTCATACTATCTCTCGTGGGAGGTGTATTTTTCTGGAGAAAAAGAAGGGATTTGTGGAATCCGGCTTCTGTATTTTTATTTCTATGGGCCTTGGTCGTTTATTTGGCTTCCTTGCGATTGTATAATCTGATTGACATTAGTACGAAAGCATATGTTTTTGTATTGATTGGAGTTGTTTCTTTTTTTATTGGTTCTTTGTTTGGAGATAATTTACGATTGAGTAAAAAAAGAGTAAATCAATGGTATGAAATAAACTACAATCGAATGAATATAGCATCAATTATTATAATTGTGTTTAGTTTATTCCGAATATTATTTATTCTTAAATTGTTGTCTGGTGGTTATTCTTGGTGGGAGATTCGGTTAATGTCAACCTCGGAAGAAGGAGGTCTAGGAACTTTGAAAGGTGGAAACGTGTCGATGTTTGTGCATGATTGCATAATTGCTCCGTTAATGTATTTGATAGTTCCTACGTTATTTGCAGAATTGTTAGTCGGTGCTAGAAATAAGAAGTTTATGATTTTAGCTGTAGCTGCAATGACCTGTTATTCTATATCGACTGTTTCAAGAGCTGTATGGGCTTTTTCTATTTTGTATATATTGTTTATTGTTCTCCTGTATAGGAGAGAATATAGATTTTCAAAGAAAGTGAAACGAATGATGAAATATGGTATTTTTGTTGTTTTTCTTCTTTGTATTATAATATACAGGATTACCTTGATGCGTAATGTTGAGGCTGATGTTCTTACAAATATGTATTCGTATATAACAGGATGTATGCCTTTGTTAACACTTCATTTGGAGGAAATGACATCCTCGATAAGAACTTATGGTGCTATGTCATTAAATGGCTTTTTATATCCAATATTTTTTGTTTGTAATTACTTGCATATATTCCCTTATCCCGAGGCTTTTGTTGATGCTCAGTTCGTTAAGAATTCATTAGAAGTTTTTATGCCTTTATCTCCTCATATTACAATGAATGCGTATGTAACATTGTTCTATTATTTCTATATTGATTTCGGGTATTTCGGGATTTTCTTAGGTTCCTTTACTTTTGGATATTTGTGTATGAAATCTTATAAATGTTTCAAACGGGATGGAGATATAAGAAGTCTTGTTCTTTATTTGATATTAATGCAATTTATTGTGTTCTCTGTAGCCAGAATATATACAGGACTTTCAACGAGGGCTTTATCTTTAGTTTGGATTATGTTTATGTTTTATGAAGTACGAGTTAAGATGTCTAAAAAAAGCGGTGAGGTGATTGTTTAGTTGCGATATAAGTGCGAATTATATTTAACATGTTGTATTTGCTGTTGATGAATAGAAGTCTATGGGAATAATAAAGAAAAATTTGATATATAACGTTACTTATCAAATATTGGTAATAATACTTCCATTTATTACCGCTCCATATATATCAAGAGTGTTAGGGGCTCATGATGTAGGAGTTTATTCTTACACCCAAGCATTTGCAAATTATTTTTATCTTTTTGCAATGTTAGGTGTAATGAATTATGGTAATAGAACTATTGCGGCAGTCAGAGATAACTCGGATGTGTTGAGAAAAACTTTTTGGGAGATTTTCTCTTTTCAGTTTTTTGTGGGGATGTTAGTTTCCGTGGCGTATATTTTTTATTGTATATATTTTGTGGAAGAAGACAAGCTTATATATTATATGCAGTTTTTCTATGTGATCTCTGGTGTTTTTGATATTAATTGGGCTTGTTTTGGATTGGAGAAATTTAAATTAACAACTATTCGTAGTGTTGTGGTGCGTTTGGGAATGGTAGTTGCTATTTTCTTATTTGTGAAAGAACGATCTGATTTAGCTGTTTATACAGGAATTCTTTCTGTTGGAAACTTAATTGCAGCATTTGCGGTATGGCCATTTGTGCTAAAACGTATAGGATTTAAGATGCCAACATTAGAGGGTATATTGAAACATCTTAAACCAAATCTTATTTTGTTTTTTCCTGTAATTGCTGTTAGTATATATCATCTTATGGCAAGATTAATGCTTGGAGGGCTCAGTACAGAAGAAGAAGTTGGTTTCTATACTTATGCGGAGCGGATTACTCAAATACCAAATACTTTAATTTTGGCATTGAATTCTGTAGTTATGCCAAGAATGGCGAATTTATATGCTAAGAATGATCAGAGTACCACAAGAAATCTTATGGATAAGGTGATGTTGTTTGCTATGTTTATGAGCGCATTAATGGCGTTTGGGTTAGCAGGTGTGGCCCCAATTTTTGCCCCTTGGTTTTATGGTAATGAATTTACTCGATGTGGTTTATTTATAGTACTACTTTGTCCAATTATTATATTTAAAGGATGGGCAGGAGTGTTGAGAACCCAATATATTATACCTAAAGGGAGAGATAAGGTTTACATTATCTCTTTAACTACAGGTGCTATTGTTAGTTTGCTTCTTAATTTCTTATTGATACCTAAATATTGTGGTACTGGGGCTGTTATGGGAACATTAGGTGCTGAGTTATCTGTTTGTTTGGTTCAATTTGCGTTGATACGAAGAGAAATTCCATTTGCAATGTATTTGAGAGATGGTTTGGTATTTTGTGGTTTTGGTATTGTAATGTATCTTGTGATAAGTTATATGAGTCGCATCGAAATGTCTCCATTTTTCTTAATGCTTATGCAAATTGTAACAGGAACTTTGATTTTTGTTATTCCCGCAGTTTTTTATTGCGTCAAGGTAAAAAGATTTGATTTTAAAATGTTAAAGAGAGTGTTCTAAATAAATTGTTAAAATGAACAAGCAATACAAAATAGCAGTAGCCGGTACCGGCTACGTCGGTTTATCAATGGCCACTTTGTTGTCGCAACATCATGAGGTGGTCGCCTTGGATATTATTCCGGAAAAAGTGGATTTGATTAATAATAAGAAATCACCTATTCAGGACGATTATATTGAGGAGTATCTGGTTAATCGTAAGTTGAATTTGAAAGCCACGTTAGATGCGGAAATGGCTTATAAAGATGCTGATTTTGTCGTGATAGCGGCTCCGACAAATTATGATAGCCAGAGGAATTTCTTTGATACATCTGCGGTTGAGGCGGTGATAGAGCAAGTTCTTCGTTATAATCCCGACGCATTTATGATTATTAAAAGTACGATCCCGGTAGGTTATACGGTTTCTGCGCGTGAGAGGTATAACATGAAGCGTATTCTTTTTAGTCCGGAATTTTTGCGGGAGTCTAAGGCTTTGTATGATAATTTGTATCCAAGCCGGATCATCGTGGGTGTAGACTTATCAGATGAGGAATTAGTGGAAGCTGCTCATGTTTTTGCAGGGTTGTTGCAAGAAGGGGCTATAAAAGAAAATATAGATACTTTGTTCATGGGATTTACGGAGGCGGAGGCTGTAAAATTATTCGCAAATACATATCTCGCTTTGCGTGTTTCTTATTTTAATGAGTTGGATACGTATGCGGAAATGAAGGGGTTGGATACCCAAGCAATCATCAATGGCGTGTGTCTGGATCCCCGGATCGGGAATTATTATAATAATCCTTCTTTTGGTTATGGAGGGTATTGTTTGCCGAAGGATACGAAACAATTACTCGCTAATTACGCGGATGTACCCGAAAATTTGATAGAGGCGATCGTGGAAAGTAACCGGACAAGGAAAGATTTCATAGCGGATCAAGTGCTTCGTTTAGCGGGTTATTATGCTTACGGGGAGGAAAATGAATGGAGTAGCGTGCGGGAACATCCCGTTACAATCGGTGTGTACCGGTTGACAATGAAGTCTAATTCAGACAATTTTAGGCAGTCTTCTATTCAAGGGGTAATGAAACGAGTGAAAGCAAAAGGGGCTACTGTAATTGTTTATGAACCGGCGTTACCGGGTAACACGACATTCTTTGGATCGGAGGTCGTGAATGATTTGAAGCTCTTTAAAGAACGTAGTATGGCTATTGTTGCCAATCGATATGATGTGGAGTTGGATGACGTGAAGGATAGGGTATATACACGAGATGTGTATAGAAGGGATTGATCGTATGTAATTTTAAGAGAAGGGTATTTCGAGAGGAAAGGCGTTTGAAATTTGGGAATGTTTGTGTATCTTTGTTCGTGAATTCATGATTAATTTTTATTGGAGATGAAAGAAAAAGATCTACTTAAAATCAAAGCTGTTCTTCTATACTTGCTCAAAAAGTTTGGTAAAGAGGTTGATTATATTAAGATCTTTAAGTTATTATATCTTGCCCAAAAAGAACATTTAAAACTTTTTGGACTGCCTTTATTCAAAGATGATTTTTATGCTTTTGTTGCAGGTCCCGCTCCTAGTGTGACTTATAATATTTGTAAAGTCGCTGAAGGTAGTCTACATGAGCCTGATTTAGACTTAATCGCGGCTTCAATACATGTTCAAGAGAAAAAAATTGGCAATAATCGAATTAAATATGTAAGTGCATTGGAGGAGCCAGAAATGATTCGGTTATCTAAATCAAATATTAAAGTATTGGATATCATATTTGATAAATATCACTCGTATTATTCAAGTAGATTATCAAATATCACCCATAATGATAATGCTTGGAAATATGCCAGGGAAAAAGGGAATGGTAAAGTTGAAAAAATGCCTTTAACTGAAATAGCTAAAACTGCTAATATTCCCCAGGAAATGATGGAATACGTGAATGAAATGATCATGATGAACGGAATGGCATAGTATAATGAAGAAATCGGGTCCATCATCTGTATCGTCAGCGTCTAACGCTTTGCAAATCGCGAAAGAAAAATTAATGCTTGAATATGGATGTATTCATCTTATAAAGATGGATGAGAAGGATGGATTAGTTCTGCCTAAAGGTAAAGAGTTTCATAAGAAGTTTGTTGTAATTATAGGAAATACAGCAGATAATATTTGTTACGGGGCGGTGTTAATTCAGTCTAAACCGAACTCTTGGATGATTTCGTCCGAGCATATAAAAAATGATTTTCATCCATTATATCGGGAGGATTATGATTTTATTAAGGATGAAGAACATAGTCCCTCGTACGTGGATTGTGGGCAAATATTTTCTTTTGACCGGGATAGAATAATTTCAGAAAATGCTTACAAGGGGAAATTGCAAGAGGTCGATTTACAAGCTGTTGTTGCTAAAATAAAATCATCAGAAAGAATAGATGAAATTGATAAAATAGAATATGGATTGGTAGATTATCAATAGTCCTTCCTTGTAATAAAGTTGTATTTATGTAAAATATTTCCGACGGGGTAGTTCTGCCGGGTTGATGTTATATTAATTTCCGATTTATGAAAGATAGAATTTGGCTTTCTCTCGCTCACATGGGTGGACGGGAGCAGGAGTTTATACGTGAAGCGTTTGAAACGAATTGGGTGGTTCCGCTGGGACCGAACGTGAACGCTTTTGAAAAATCTCTTCGAGATTTTTTAATTGAAGATGGAAAATTGAAAGTTGAAAATGAAGGGAAGCAGGTGGTGGCGTTGAGTGCCGGGACGGCGGCGTTGCATTTGGGGTTGATACTTTTAGGTGTAGGTGAGGGGGATGAGGTGATTTGCCAGAGTTTCACGTTTTCGGCTTCGGCGAACCCGATTGTTTACCAGGGGGCGACACCCGTGTTCGTGGATAGCGAGGCGCAAACTTGGAACATGGACCCGGTGCTGCTGGAGGAGGCGATCAAGGATAGATTGGAGAAAACGGGGCGGTTGCCCAAGGCGATTATCCCGGTGCACTTGTACGGGATGCCGGGAAAACTGGACGAGATTTTGGAGGTTGCCTCGAGATACAAAATACCCGTGCTGGAGGATTCGGCAGAGGCGTTGGGTTCGGAGTATAAGGGACGGATGTGCGGGACGTTCGGGGAGTACGCGGCGTTGTCGTTTAACGGGAACAAGATCATCACGACGTCGGGTGGCGGGGCTTTGGTTTGCCCTTGTGAAGAACGGGCGAAACGGGCTTTGTTTTACGCCACGCAGGCGAGGGAACAGGCGCCGCATTACCAGCACGAGAAGATCGGGTATAATTACCGGATGAGTAATATATGCGCTGGGATTGGGCGGGGACAGATGCTCGTGCTGGAAGAGCACGTGAGGAGAAGGCGGGAGATTCATGATTTGTACGTGCGGTTGTTGAAGGGCGTGAAGGGAGTACGGGTGATGTGCCAGCCGGGGGGAGGAGATTTTAACTCGAACTACTGGTTGACGTGTATCACGGTGGAGCCGGGAGAGGCGGGGTTCACGCGGGAAGACGTGAGGCTGGTGTTGGAGGCGAATAATATAGAGAGCCGCCCGTTGTGGAAGCCGATGCACTTGCAGCCGGTGTTCAAGGATGCGCCGTTTTACGGGAACGGGACGAGCGAACGGTTGTTCGAGGTGGGGTTGTGCTTGCCATCGGGACCGATGTTGACGGATCAGGATATTGAACGGGTGGCGCAAGTCATTAAACAATTGAAAATTGAGGGTTGAAAATTGGAAATGATGAAAGTTGAGGATATGCCCCGGGCAGAGTGTGCCCGGGGCTTTTTGTTTTATAATATTAATTGAAATTTTTATGATTGAAAAGTTAGAAAACGCGAGATTGTTCTCTTGGTTAGAGGATACTCGTGGCGAAATGGCAAGAGCCGAAATTGAGGCAATGGTGCGGGAGTTCATGATGGATTTGAAGGGCTGGATTCGTGAGGAACAGGATTACGAGGTGGTGTGTCGAGGGTTGGAGAGTGTTCATATCCGGTTACAAGTTTTGGACGAGGTGATTCGAACTACTGGCGTGACGGGGAAAAAAAGAAGTAGCGGGTTGGTGCGTGCGTGCCGTATTGTGGTACGTGGAGGTCGAGATCCGGCTGGTTCACAAGAGATTGGTGCATCCGGAATGGTTCGTCCGGCGTTCGGATGATTTTCCACTTGTTATCTGGAGATCGGGGAATGCTAAAATGGAAATCGCCGAGATGGCGTTAGGAATTTGTTTGGCAAAAGTGCTGTGGACTCCAAAGGGGATGTTGATGGAGTATAACGACATAATTCGGCTTGCAGAACAGATTTTTGGGATAAAGCTTCCGAATCACGGTGAATTGAAACGGGATGTGTTAAAGAGAAAAAAGGATTTAGTGGTGTTTCTAAATAGATTGATATTTTTGATAGAACAGGCACGAGATGAAAAAGATGCTTGATAAGCGTTAGCGTTTAGGTGGAGCAATGATTTAAATACATTTGTTCCACCTTTTTTTGATCAGAAAAGGTGGATTGATAATCAGTGCCTTATTTTTTATTTTGTCCATATGTGTGGAGTGTGTAGTAAAGGAATTTCGCGGGTGCAGTAATTTTGTTGCCGAAAACGAGAGAGAATTGAACGTTAGTATTCATTTAAAATGTAAGCTTATGGCAATAGTAAGAAATTATTTAGGAATTAGAGGACGAATCGGTGGTTTTGTCTTGTATCGCTTGGGTGATAAAACTTTTTTAAGAAAGTGGGTGAGGAGGAATAAATCCAGTACCGAGGAGCAACAAGCGGTGAGGGCGAGGTTCCGGGCGGCTGTCCGGTTTTACCAGAAAGTGCAGGATACTCCTTTGAAGAGGATGTTGGACATTTCGGCTCAAGGGATTTGTGTTAGCGGGTATGCTTTTCACATGAAGGTGAATTTGAAAGCCTTCCGCCCGGACGGGAAGATCGGGGATTTTTCACAACTTCAATTTACGGCAGGGAAACGAGAGCAGGGGTATAATTGGAAGGGGTGGATTGACAAGCAGGGTGAGGTGGCATTGGAATGGGAAAATAGTGTGAAAGGCAATTTGAAGGGACGGCGGGATCGGTTGATGGTCGCGGTGTTGCACGAGGGGCGTTCGTTTTCGCCCGTGTTGGCGGATGAGGTGAATGCCCGGCGAAAGGATGGGAAAGCTACGTTCAGGGTGCGGCGTGTGAAGAGGGAGAAAGTGCACGCGTATTGTTTCTTTATGTCCCCGGACGAGAAACAGTTGTCGGTAAGCCAATATGTTTGCCTGGAGGAGAGGGAATGAAACCGGTGACAGATGTGGTTAACGCGGTCGGCGAGTTGATCGGTCGGTTGACTCTCCCGGGGAGGGAGAAGAAAGAGTTGGAGGCGGAGATTTTGAAACTGGTGTACGATCGGGAACGGGAGATGGCAGAAGCACAGGCAAGCGTGTTGCGGGAGGAGGCGGCCGGTAATTGGTTGCAGAGGTCGTGGCGACCGTTGGTGATGTTGACGTTCGCGGTGATTGTCCTGGCGGGGGCGTTTACAAGTTTGCCGATCCTGGAGGATTCTTCCCGGTTTTGGGATTTGCTGGAAATCGGGTTGGGCGGATATATTGTCGGGAGAAGCGGGGAGAAAATGTTGTGGGCTATCGCACAAAAACGACGCTAATTTAGTGATTTACGATTTATTAATTTAAAGATTTTGGTTATGGCATTTTCAATTGAGAATGATTGGTTAGAGGGTGACGGGGTGGTTCACCTGAGTTGCGTGAAGAATACGCGGGCTATTGTCGGACCGGACATGATTATTTTGCATTACACGGCAGGAGCGGGTTGCATGTCGTCTGCTTATTACCTGACCCGACCGGATGTGGCGGCTTCGGCTCACCTCGTGATCGGAAGGGCGGGGGAGGTGGTTCAACTGGTGCCGTTTAACATTGAGGCTTGGCATGCCGGCAGAAGCTGGTACGCGGGACGGGGAGAGTTGAATCATTATTCTATCGGGATCGAATTGGATAACCTGGGGCAACTTCGTTTGGAAGGAGGAAAGTTTGTGGCGGAGTGTGGAAGGGTGGTTCCTTTCAAGGAGGTGTACATGGATGATTCCGGGGAAGGACTTACTTACTGGCACAGGTACACGGAAGTACAAATGGAGGTGTTACGGTATGTGTGCCGGTTACTGAAGAAGCGTTACCCGATAAAGTACGTGGTGGGGCATTCGGACGTGACGGTGAGGAAGGTGGACCCGGGACCGGCGTTACAATTTAGTGATTTATGATTTATGATTGGGGCGGTGCGCAACGCTTCAATCGAGAGAGTGAGTTTTTTATTTATTAACTATTTAAATTTTGTTGTTATGGCAATATTTGATTCTAATTTACTGGGAAAAGTAACGAAGTCCGTTGGGAACGTGACGATGTGTTACACGAATAAGAAGAATATCGCGAAAGCGAAGGTCTTCAAGAGGAAAGATAAACCAACTTCGGAGATATTGGATCAGCGGGCACGGATGAAGGTGTTGGTGCAGTTGGCTCGTCGGTTGTTAGCGGTTATCCGGAAAGGATTTGAAGGTACCGGGAACGGTACGACTTCCAATGCTTTTGTCAAGGAGAACATGGGTGCCGTGAGCGTGGCAGAAGGACACGTGGCGACGATAGAGTTCGAGCAGTTGAAGGTGGCATCGGGGATACTTCGTGTGCCGGAAGTTACGGCAACGTACAGTGCGGAGACGAGCAAATATCTGTTCGAGCAGGCGGGAGATGAAGACGAGGATGCTTTTTCGTTGGTGAATGATAAGGTGTATGCCGTGTTGTTCGAGACCGCGTTGAAACGGCTGAAGATTGTCGCGTTGAGGGACAGAGGCGAGAGTGGCAGTACCAGTTTCCCTCTTCCGAAAAATTGGGATACGACGAAAGTGGTGGCATATTGTTTTGCCACGTCGAAGAACGGCAAGTTGGTATCGGATAGTGACTACTTGAGTATCGAGTGATTTAATGATTTCCGATGAAGTGATTTATGATGGGCGCTTATTTCACGCAACTGGCAGATAATTTGGTGGTGGAAATTTTGAGTGTAGTGGGAGGTGTGATCAGCTCGGTAGTGGTGGTTTGGTGCAAGTGCCGATGGGAACGGAAGCGTTCCGGGAGGTGAGAAAAGGAGGTAGCTACGGCTACCTCTTTTATTTTAAAGTGGCTATCTTGAAATAAGTTTTCAGTATGATGAAAATTTATGGCTGATTGGGGAAAAGTTTTCATTATAATGAAAATGGAGCCCGTTACAGGCTCCATTTTTTATTAGTTTTATTTTTTCAATCGCTCTGTGAGAAGAGGGACAATCTTGCGGACATCACCAACGATACCCAAGTCTGCCACGTTGAAGATGGGGGCGAACTTGTCTTTGTTGATGGCGATGATGTAGTCGGATTCTTCCATACCGGCAAGGTGTTGGATCGCTCCGGAGATACCCATGGCGAAGTACAAGTCGGGACGTACGGTTTTACCGGTTTGTCCCACCTGGCGTTCGTGACCGAGTACGCCGGCATCCACCATTGCACGGGATGCGGATACTTCCGCACCAATGGCGCCTGCCATTTCGCGTAACATGTCGAAGCCTTCGGCATTACCTACTCCACGACCACCGGAAACGAGAACGTTAGCCTCGGTGATGTCGATCAGGTTTTTCGTTTCTTTCACGGTTTCGATCACCCGTACGCGGAATTTAGATTGGTCGAAGTTGATTTTCACGTCTTCGATAGTTCCTTTCCGGTTCAAGTCACGCTGTCCCATACGCATTACCCCCGGGCGAACGGTTGACATTTGCGGGCGGTGTTCTTTACAAACGATGGTTGCCATCAGGTTACCCCCGAATGCCGGACGAGTCATTAACAGACCTCCGTCTTCACCGATTTCCAATCCGGTACAGTCTGCTGTCAAACCGGTTTCTACACGTGCGGACAGGCGAGGTCCCAAGTCACGACCGATCGTGGTGGCACCGATTAACACGATGCTCGGTTTGTTCTCGGTGATGATTTGATAGATTGCTTGCGCGTAAGGTTCCGTGGTATAAGTCGCGAGTTCCGGAGCGTCTACCCGCAACACGGTGTCGGCGCCGTAAGCAATACATTCCTGTGCTTGCGTGGAAAGGTTATGTCCGAGTAACATGGCATATACTTTCTCGTTCAAGGCATCAGCTAATTCTCTGGCTTTGCTCAACAATTCCAGAGCCACGTTTTGAAGCACGCCTTCTCTTTGCTCAACGAAGACGTAAACGTTTTTATATTGTGCTTTGTCCATTCCTGATATTTTAAATAATAAACTTCTCTTTTAGCTTGTTGATAATGATGTCTACGGCTTCCGCTGGTTCTACTTCGTAGATTTGTCCTGCAGCTTTCACACCTTTCGTGAATGATTTGAATACACGGGTGGGTGAACCGTTCAGACCGATCTTCTTATCGTCAACAGTGATGTTGTCGTAAGTCCAAGTTTCGATTTCCTTATCGTAAGCTTCCACGATTCCTCTCACGGACATGTAGCGGGGTTTTACGCCTGATGCCAAAGCGGTGAATACGCATGGGGCATCGACTTCCACCATCTGGTAGCCTTCTTCCATGGATTTCTTCACGGTAAATGTCTTATTACCGTCGAAGGTCAGGCTTTCCACGTAGGTTACCTGCGGCAAATCAAGATGTTCCGCGATTTGCGGTCCTACTTGTGCGGTATCCCCGTCAATAGCCTGGCGTCCGGTGATTACCAGGTCGAAATCCAACATTTTCAAAGCGGCGGCAATGGTATGAGAGGTTGCCAAAGTATCGGCTCCTCCGAATTTGCGGTCGCTCAACAAGATAGCACGATCAACTCCCATGGCGTAAGCTTCTCTCAAGATGGCTTCAGCCTGTGGCGGTCCCATCGTGACAACCGTCACGTGTGCACCGTATTGATCTTTTAATTGGAGGGCGAACTCGAGTCCTCCTTTGTCGTCAGGATTCATGATACTGGGTACCCCGTCTCTGATAAGGGTTCCTGTAACGGGATCCAGTTTGATTTCCGTGGTATCCGGAACTTGTTTAATACAAACAACTATCTTCATTTCAATCGTCTTTTACTTTAATAAATTTGCAGCAATTACCATTCTTTGAACTTCCGAGGTCCCCTCGTAGATTTCGGTGATCTTGGCATCTCTCATCATTCTTTCAACCGGGTATTCACGGGTGTATCCGTATCCGCCGTGGAATTGTACCGCCTTGGTTGTTACTTCCATGGCTGTTTCGGCTGCAAATAATTTACACATGGCAGCATCCGTGGAATAAGCCTCTTTCTGGTCTTTCTTGTAGGCGGCTTGCCTTACCAGCAGGCGAGCTGCTTCGATTTTGGTTTGCAAGTCTGCCAATTGGAATTGCGTGTTCTGGAATTGACCGATGGCTTTCCCGAATTGTTTGCGTTCTTTCACGTATTTCACGGTTTCGTCCATGGCTCCTTGCGCGATACCCAAGGCTTGAGAGGCGATACCGATACGTCCGCCGTCAAGTGTTTTCATGGCGATACCGAAGCCTTTGCCTTCTTGTCCTAACAGGTTTTCTGCCGGAACGATACAGTTTTCCATGATTAATTCGCAGGTCGCGGAACCGCGGATACCCAATTTTTTCTCTTTTTTACCCACGGAGAATCCCGGGAAATCTTTTTCCACGATGAAGGCAGAGATACCTTTGGTCCCCTTGGATTTGTCGGTCATAGCCATGATGATGTACACGTGAGCGTAACCGGCGTTGGTAATGAATATTTTGGAACCGTTGAGCACGTAATGATCTCCCTCTTTCACGGCAATGGTCTGTTGCGCGGAGGCATCCGTACCGGCGTTAGGCTCGGTCAATCCGAATGCTCCGATCCATTCCCCGGAGGTCAGTTTGGGAAGATATTTTGCCCGTTGCTCGTTGGTTCCGTGTTCCATGATCGGGGCGCAGCACAGAGAGGTGTGTGCGGACACGATCACACCGGTAGTGGCACATACGCGGGATAACTCCTCTACAGCCATCGTGTAGAGAATGTTGCTACCTCCGGCTCCGCCATATTCCACCGGGAACGGAATACCCATAATACCCAATTTCGCCATTTTTTCAACGGTTTCGATGGGGAATCTTTCCGACTCGTCCACTTCTGCCGCCAAGGGTTTTACCTCTTTTTCCGCGAACTCTCTTATCATTTGTAAGAAGAGTTGCTCTTTTTTTGATAGACTGAAATCCATTATTATTAATGTTTTTTTAATTGATTGAAGCTAGTTGTAATCCTAAATCAGCATTTTTTTAAAATCAACGCCGTTCCCATACCTCCCCCTATACAGAGGGAAGCCATACCTACTTTAGCTTCACTGTTTAGCATTTCATATACAAGTGATACGATGATGCGGTTGCCCGATGCCCCGATGGGGTGACCCAGTGCAATAGCACCACCGTTTACGTTTGTACGTTCGTTTATCCATTCCCTCGTTACGCCGTGTTGTGCCATCAGTTCATGAATTACTCCCAGTGATTGTGCTGCAAACGCTTCGTTCAGTTCGATCACGTCAACATCAGATAGTTTAATGTTAGCGTTCTTCAGCGCATTGGCGATAGCTGGCACGGGTCCCATACCCATGATGGCGGGATCCACACCGCCTTGCCCGACACCGATAATCTCGCATAGGGGAGTTAAATTGTTCTGTTTAACAGCCTCTTCCGACGCGATCATCACGAATGATGCTCCGTCGTTGATTCCGGAAGCGTTACCGGCTGTCACGGAACCCTCTTTCTTGAAAGCGGGACGCAAGGTCGATAATTTTTCCAGGGATGTCTTTCTGTTGGGGAATTCATCCGTATCGAATTGTAAAACTTCTTTTTTCATTTTATATTCGATAGGCACAATTTCGGCTTTGAATTTACCATTATCGATAGCAGCGATAGCACGCTTCTGCGATTCCATGGCAAATTCGTCCTGTTCCTCGCGGCTGATGGAATATTTTTCTGCAATATTCTCTGCCGTGACTCCCATGTGGTACCCCTCGAAAGCATCCGTGAGACCATCGAATACCATGTGGTCGATGACGGTTACGTCTCCCATGCGGTGTCCGTCACGGACGTGCCCGGGGAGAATGTAACCGGCTTTTGACATGGATTCGGTACCTCCCGCGATGATCAGGTTCGCCAATCCCGCTTTGATAGCGCTTACGCCGTTGAGTACGGCTTTCATGCCGCTACCGCATATCATGTTAATACCGTAGGCCGGTACTTCCTGGGGGATACCCCCTTTGATAGATGCCTGACGGGCTACACCTTGACCCTGTCCGGCGGATAGTACGTTACCCACGATTACCTCATCGATATTGGCAGGATTAACTCCGGTTTCTGCAATAATATTTTTGATTACCGCTGCACCGAGGTCTGCTGCTGATAAAGAAAGAGTACTTCCCAAAAATTTGCCGATCGCTGTTCTTTTTGCTGCTACGATATATGTCTTCATTATTGAGGCATAGGTTTTAAGTCTTTAGAAACTATTAATTCACAGCCTGTTGCTGCTTTGATGTCATCCAATGTAAATTCACTGTTTAATTCTACTAGTTCGATACCTGCCGGGGTAACGTTCATCACACCCATTTCGGTGATAATCATGTCGACCTCACCGGCTGCCGTCAACGGCAGGGTACATTCTTTTAGTATCTTGTGGCTTCCTTTTGCCGTGTGTTCCATGGCAAGGATTACTTTTTTAGCACCGACCAGAAGATCCATGGCTCCACCCATACCCGGGGCTTTTTTGCCGGGGATGATCCAGTTTGCCAAGTTCCCTTTCTCGTCTACCTGTAAGGCACCAAGAATGGTTACATCCACGTGTCCACCCCGGATGATACCGAAGGAAGTGGCACTGTCAAAGCTGCATGCCCCGTCAATAGCCGTGATGAAACCACCGCCGGCATCCGTCAGTTCCGGATTTTCTTTTCCGGCTTCCGGTTTCGGTCCCATGCCCAACAATCCGTTTTCGGATTGCAGTACCACGTGTACGTCACTCTTCAAGTAGTTCGGAACCATTGTCGGTAATCCGATACCCAAGTTTACCACGTCGCCGTCTTTTAATTCGAGAGCTACTCGCTTGGCGATCACTTCTCTTACTTGATCTTTATCCATAACCGTTTTGATTTTTGATCGTGAATTTAATTATTTATTTCTTCTTCTAACAAATTCTTGTGCAACAAATGAAGCCACGTCGTCGGCGTAGGTGTTCATCCCGAATCCGGCGTCGTAACCCAATTCTTTTGCTAACTCGTGGGAAATACGGGGTCCGCCGCAAGCAAGGATAACCTTGTCCCGCAAGCCTTCCGCCTCGAGCATCTCCACGAGTTCAATCATGTTGTGAATATGCACGTCTTTCTGTGTAACGGTCTGTGAAACCAGAAGGGCGTCCGCTTTCAGTTCGATGGCTTTGGCTATAAATTCTTCGTTGGGAACCTGGCTACCCAAGTTGTGGGCTTCGATCATGTCATATCGTTCCAAGCCGTAGTGTCCCGCGAAGCCTTTCATGTTCATGATGGCGTCGATACCCACGGTGTGGGCGTCGGTTCCGGTGCTGGCTCCCACGACGATTAACGGGCGTCCGATGTTTTCACGGATAAACTCGTCTGTTTCGTGCATATCCCATTTCGTACCTTCCACTTTCGGCACGTGGATATTCGTGTAATCCACGGTGTGCGTGCAGCTCCCGTAGCAATTGAAAAAGGTGAATCCCTTGGTCAATTCCTTGTGATACACGACTTGCGGGTTCTCGAAACCCATTTTCTTCAACAATTGTTTTGCGGCTTCGATAGCCTCGTCCCCGGCGGGTACGGGCAACGTGAAACTCAATTGAGTTTTCCCGTCGTTCATCGTGTCGCCGTAGGGTTTTATTTTTTTCAGATCCAGCGTCTGGTCGAAATCATTTTTCTCGGTAGAATATAATCCTCCACTCATAGTGTCGCTCCTTTCTTTTCAATTCTCAATTTTCAATTTTCAATTGTTGTTGAGCATTAGCTCAATAAACGGGTTGTAGTAATTGGCTCCCTTTGCCGCTACACCGTCAAGTCCTTTACCGCCATTCTTCGGGCGTTTCACGTCTCCGAAGATACCTTTTTCAAGTGCGGTGAAAAGTCCTTCCCGCTCGATGTTCTCGAGTAGCGCGATAGCGTTGTCCAATACCTCTTTGGCACGACTTTGGATGATCCCGTCCTTTTTGAATTCTACCTCGTCGCCGATGTTTTTCATGTTACCGAAAATGTATTTGGCATTCTCGATAGAAAGGTAACGGTCGGACATGAAAGGCGTGTGGATAGCTTCCGTCGGCATTCCCAATAGTTGGATACCTTGTGAAGTCCATATCCCGATCATGTTGAAAAGTGCATCCTGTATGTGTCCGCGGAAAATGTTTCCCGTCATGAATTTGGTCGGAGGCATATATTTTAAAGTGGCTTTCGGGAAGATCTCCCGGGTCATTTGTGCTTGGGAAAGCTCCAGCAGGAACCCGTTTTCCAACGAGGGGTCCATTTCAAAAGCGTGTCCCAATCCCATTTGTTCTTCTTTCAGCCCGGCGATTAAAGCCAGTTGTTCGTTAATCAGGTCGGAAGCCAGCACGGTATGGGCTTGTTCCACGGCGTCGGCGGTAGTCAGGTAGTTATCCTCACCTGTGTTGATAATGACTCCGGCGAATCCGTTGATGACCCGTGACATGAATTGGTCGACCAGTGTACGTTGCATATTAATATCGCGGAACAGGATACCGTAAAGGGCATCGTTCAGCATCACGTCCAAGCCTTCCAAAGCACCCATGGCGGCAATTTCCGGCATACACAACCCGGAACAGTAGTTACACAAGCGGATATAACGTCCTACTTCTTCACCCACTTCGTCCAGTGCTTTACGCATGATGCGGAAGTTTTCCTGGGTGGCGAAAGTTCCCCCGAAACCTTCGGTGGTAGCTCCATAAGGCACGTAATCCAACAAACTCTGCCCTGTTGTACGGATTACGGCGATAACGTCGGCTCCCTGGCGTGCGGCTGCTTGAGCCTGTACCACGTCCTCGTAGATATTTCCGGTTGCCACGATCACGTATAGGTAAGGTTTCGGACCTTCGCCTATCGTTTGCAAGTAATTTTCTTTCTTGGCGCGGCGATCACTGATGCGTTTGATACTTGCGTCCACGTAAGGTTTCAAGGCTGCCTTGATCTTGTCCATCGGGTGAACGGGCAACGTGGTCATATCCAGCTGTCCCTCTGCAACTTTCTCTGCTATTTGTTGCGGGTCCATTCCGGTTTCCACGATCGTGTTACCCAAGAAAAAGAGAATACCTTGACTTAACACTCCTTTGTCTTTGATCTCGTCTACCAAGACGTTGGGAAGCGGCACCGTGTTGGCATCAACGCCATCAATGCCGAGCAAGCGGCATAATGTACGCTCAACGGCAACGGTAGAGTACTGCTCCACGAATTTCTGTACATCGTCGGCTATCTTTCTAGCCACGTCTTTCGCGTGTGCTACTTTGTTGAAATCTAACCCTAATTTACTGTTCTGCATATTTTTGTTCTGTTATAAATTCTGTTCCAAATAATTCTCTGCCTTATCCAGCAGTTCGTCGTCTACACCCAGGATGCGGGCAATGCGCATCGCTTCCTGCGGGACGGAGTTTTGAGTATCCTCGACCAGCGAGTAATCGATAAACTCGTTTATGTTATTAATGGTCAGCTGACCGTTTATTTTATCTTTTATAAATCCTTTTACCCGCATTTTCCTGCATCCGGCTTTTATGCCGCTGTAATGCGAGGTAATCAGGGAACGGGCACCCTTGTCCGTCAGGAAGTCGAGCGTCGCGTTGACAATCGCTTTCCCTTCCGCGGGATTGGTCGTCCTTGCCAGTTCGTCGATCAGGATAAGGGCGTTTTTGCCTGCTTTCACGTCCTGAACGATGGTGTTTAGCCTTAACATTTCCGAAGCGTAGGAGGAAAGACCGCTCAGCTCGGATTGCTCGTCACCGATGCACAAGAGTACCTCGTCAACCAGCGCGATTTCCGCGTGTTCTGCCGGCACGTAGAAACCGAATTGGAATAGGGTTTGGGCTAAAGCAACCGTCTTTAGAATAACGCTCTTGCCTGCCATGTTGGCTCCGGTGATCAGGCACGCCCCGGGGGCGATGTCTATATCGATAGCCTGGAATTTCTTCCCCTCTTGCCGCAGAACTTCCTTTACCTGCGGGTTGAAAATATTTTTGTAACGAGTGACCGTTTCCGTGATCTCCGGTTTGCACAGTCGCATCTCGATAGCCTGCTTTGCCTTGGCAAGTAAAATATCGAGCGTTGCCACTTGCGCGATAGCCTCGTTAATTTCTTGTTTGTACGGATGTATTCGTGTAGACAATTCTTCCCGGACACGATCTTCCAACATCGTATGCTCGAATTGCAATTGATCCAGCTGTTTGTCTTCGGTCTTGGCATCCATTTTCAGAGCCTTCATTTTTGCCCGTAGGGCTACCAATTCTTCGGAATAAACATCATAAACGTAGAAATGAGGGATACGCATTCTCTCCGGGTCAAGGATGTTGACGACCGGTTCCAAGTCCGGAAGTACTACCACATCAATGCGCGCGGCAAGCAATAATTGCCTGATCTCCATGACGAGCAACGAGAACGATTTTAATTCAAACAATTCAATGTCATCCAATGCTTGTGATTCGGTTATCCGGTTTGCTGTACCCCGGATATCTTTCACCTGCATAAGTTTCACGTTGATTTTGGTGATGGTGTCGGTCAACAGGGAATCACGCAGGAGGTTGACAGCCGCTTCCGTTTTGTCCAGTTTGGCGACAATCTCTTCTTTCGTGTGTAAATAGAGTTGTGTATTCAATACACGTTTTGCCAGCCCGGATTGAATCTCCAGTTGGTCGATCATGTACCTGAACCCGTTTACTTCTTCTATCGCGCTACGTAAAAACACCTTACTATTTATTTTGTGATTTAATAATCACTGAATTTTTAAATTTTCAATTCTTTTCACGTCATACACCGGGATGCCCAGGCTTTCCTGCATGGCAACCCGCAATTCGTCCGAATCCAGGCAGTATCCATCCGGTGATTGGGGATTTATACAGACTGCCAGTAGTTTACTTTTTTGCAAAACCCGTATGGTACCGCCTTTTTTCACGAAAGCGTAATAGGTTTCCATGGAAGCGAACATTTTCGTGAAGTCCCGCATGATTAGCGTGATCTCCCGGATTTGTTTCTGCTGCCGGAGGAAATGCAATAATTTGTCACTAATGGCACCTGCCACGTACAACGTGTTCCCGTGCTTGAAGACATCTTCTTTTCTGTTTTCAAGCATAAACACGGAGGGAATATCCAGATCGTGGACGTTTCCTTCCTCGTCAATCGACCACACGCCTTGCTCGATGCCCGTCAGCTTCCGGATAATATCGGGAGCCGCTTCATCCAGGCATATGAGGTCGTAGACGTATTTTGTCTTTCTTACCAGTTGAGGAATATTGCAGGACAGTGCGGCTCCCGTGGCTAATACCATGGCTTCAGTCACCGCCGGAGAGCTTAGGCTGAGGCGGGAGAGGGCGCCGTCTACAATCGTCGTGTCGACATCGAAACGCTTCATTTCATGGATCAAGGTTCGCAGCGACCCCGTGTCGGCGGGACCGGATAATAGCACTTTCCCCGAAGAGACGGCTCTAGCTGTAACCAGTCGTCCTAAAGAGGTTTGTTGTGTGCTGACATCCATGATCTCTGCCACCAGCCTCTTGCTCCGGTAGTGCATCTCGGATGTGATGAATATCATATCCTCGAATATCTCTATTTCCGGTTTCGGTGTCTGGCAGACTTGATCTTTGCTTTCCCCGTCAATGCCTATGGAGGTTAGGGCAAAACGCTTCCCCGTATTCTTCACGTGCCGAAGAATATAGTTCAAGCATTCTGTTTTCCCGGCGTTCTTAGCCAGTCCCACGATTGCAATACTGTTGTATTTTAATATTTCCTCGATAAACACAATCAATTGTTGATTTAGAGATTAAATGATTCGGTGATTTCCGGAGAAGCGATGAATCACTTAATCGGAAATCACAGAATCATCGAATCGATTTATTCGTGGTGATTTCTCTCGTTACGAGCCAAGTGTTTCGGTTCGATAGAGAGGGCGTCACCATTCAACAGAGCGGCTACGCCTTCTTTGCGGGCTTTTTCGCATTCCGGGCAGTGGCACTCTTCTTTATAGTTTTCCGGTTCCGTGTAGGTCGTGATAACACCTTCGTAGTTTCTCAATATAACACGTTTCGGTGACTGAGAAAGAACATAATTCGGCATTACCGGTGTTTTTCCACCTCCTCCGGGAGCGTCTACCACGAACGTGGGAACTGCATATCCGGAAGTATGACCGCGCAAGTTCTCGATGATCTCGATACCTTTGGATACGGGAGTACGGAAATGCTCGATACCCATGGAAAGGTCACATTGATAAATGTAATACGGGCGAACGCGCATTTTCACCAACCCGTGCATCAATTGTTTCATCACGTAAGTACAGTCATTGATGCCTCTCAACAGTACGGTTTGATTCCCCAACGGGATACCCGCATCGGCAAGACGTGCACAAGCGGCACTTGATTCCGGCGTGATCTCGTTCGGGTGATTGAAGTGGGTGTTCAACCAGATCGGGTGATACTTCTTCAACATATTAACCAGCTCCGGGGTGATTCTTTGCGGGCACACCACGGGAGTACGGCTTCCGATTCGGATAATCTCCACGTGCGGGATGGCTCTCAATTTGCTGATAATATATTCCAAACGTTCGTCGCTTACCAGCAACGCGTCTCCTCCCGACAACAGTACATCCCGTACTTGCGGGGTTTGGGCGATGTACTCGATACATTTATCGATACGTTCGGTCGGGGAAGCACTATCTTTTTGTCCCGCGAAACGCCGGCGGGTACAATGACGACAATACATGGAACATTGGTCCGTGATCAGGAACAACACGCGATCCGGGTAGCGGTGAGTCAAACCCGGTACGGGAGAATCACTGTCTTCGTGCAAAGGATCCAACAGGTCGGCTTCCGATCTGTGCAGTTCTAAAGCGGAAGGAACAGCTTGTTTGCGAATCGGGCAATACGGGTTATTCTTGTCAATTAAGCTCAAGTAATAAGGGGTAATCGCCATTCTTAAAGTCTTCAAAGACTCGCGGATACCATCCTCTTCTTCTTTGGTCAACTCGATGTACTTCTTTAATTGCTCGAGTGTTTCAATTCTGTTTTTCACTTGCCATTTCCAATCGTTCCATTGTTCGTCGGTAACTTCTGGGAAAAACTCTTTTCGTCTGCTTTCTGACATCACTTGTAATATTTTAGATTTTAGATTTTGAATTTTAGATTTTAGATTGCCTCGCGCAAATCCGCCTTTTTGTTGAGTATTAAATTTGTTAGAGGTTATCAATTTATTTCACATACAATTTTTCAAACAACTCCCGGATCTCGGCAGATTCCCGAATAATATTCAGGGTTAATTCTGCGTGTCCTTTCGCGTAACCGTTTCCCACGATTAAATTTATATCTTTTCCTACTCCCTCGGCTCCCAGTGCTGCTTTCGTGAAGCTGGTAGCCATAGAGAAGAAGTAAACACATCCTTGTCCTTTTGTGACTAGAATAGAGGTCATTTCGGTCGAGGGAACATTCACGTTATTGATTGTCACCTCGCAACCTCTTTCTCCCGCGATAGCGGTCACTTTCTTGTACACGTCCATCACTTTTGTCGCGTCGGCAACAATCACGTGAGTGGCGAGATTCATGTCTTTTATCCTTCGGGCATTCTCTTCCGAGTATTCTACCACGATAACCTTTCCGTAAGGTCCTACGTTTTTCATTGCCTGGTAGCAGCAAAGTACTCCGGACTTTCCGCCTCCCCCGATGATACAAACCGTATCACCTTCTTTTACCAGACGTGCCACTTGAGCCGGTGCTCCTGCCACGTCCAACACTGCCAATGCCAATTTCTCCGGTATGTCATCCGGCAGTACGGCATATAAGCCGCTTTCGAAAAGAATCGCTTGCGCATCCACGTCAACTTGATCGGATGCGGGGTCGAGATTCTTGATTTTATTGATTTTCAAAGGTGTCAGGGAAAGGGATACCAGCGTCGCGATCTTGTCACCCACTTTCAATGATTTATCCGGGAATGCTGGACCTATTTCTTTTACCGTACCAATCAGCATACCCCCCGAACCGGTCACCGGATTTTGCATCTTGCCCCGTTCCTCCACGATCGAGAGAATCATCTCTTTCATTTTTGACGCGTCCCCGCCGCAAGCACCCTTGATCTGCGTGTAACTGGCAGAGTCAATATTCAGTGTTTGCACGTCTATCAACAACTCGTTGTCGTAAATGCTCATCGTGTTATCCAGCTTCAGTGCCGGTTGGGGAAGTGTTCCTTCCGGGGTGATAACCCTATGTGTACCGTATCTACAACCTTTGTCCATCGAATAATTTTAAATTTTAGATTTTAGTTTATGATTTACGATTGACAATTACCGTGTAAGCAATCATAAATCGTAAATCATAAGTCGTAAATTAATTAAGCGTAAAGTTCTGTAAAGATCTTTCTTAAGGCTTCTGATTCTCTCAGTTCTTGAAGAGTGATCTCTGCATGACCTTTCGTGTAACCGTTACCCACGATCATCGTCACGTCGCTTCCTACGCCTTCGGCGCCAAGAGCGGCTTTCGTGAAGCTGGTTGCCATAGAGAAGAAGTAAACGATACCCGTGTTCTTCGTGCAAAGGATAGAGGTCATTTCCGTGTCAGTGATGTTCACGTTGTTGATCGTTACGTCACACATCTCACCATTCGTCAATTCAGAGATTTTTTCCATTACCGGAACGGGTTGAGTTGCATCGGCCGAGAATACATAGTCGCAGAAACCAAGTTTCTGTAAACGTTCCGTACTCTTCTGGCTGTGGCACAAACCGATTACTTTACCGGTAACGCCTGCACGTTTTTTAGCCTCGTAGCAGCACAGCATTCCGGATTTTCCACCTGCACCGATGATCAATACTGTATCGCCCGGTTTTACAAGTTTGGCTGTTTGTGCGGGAGCTCCGGCAACGTCCAACGCGGACAAGGCAAGGTTCTCCGGAAGGTCGGCCGGGATCTTAGCGTAGATACCGCTCTCGAAAAGGATAGCCTTACCATCGATGTCCACTTGGTCGATGTCCGGACGGATATCTTTGATCTTGTCGATACGAAGCGGGGTCAAAGAAAGAGAAACCAAAGTAGCGATTTTGTCACCTTCTTTCAAATCGATTTTGCCTTTCAGTGCATCACCGATTTTCTCAACCGTACCTAACAACATACCACCTGATCCGGTTACCGGGTTGCGGTGTTTACCTTGTTTTTCCACGATACCCATCATGATCTCGGCAATCTTAGCTTTGTCGCCTCCGGCTTGTTGCTCGATTTGGGTAAAGCTGGCTGAGTCGATATTCAAGGTTTGAACGTCAATCAAGATCTCGTTGTCATAGATCTCGTCCATGTTGTTGTCAATCTTGTTAGCGGGTTGTGGCAATACGCCCTTCGGTTCGATTACACGGTGAGTTCCGTATTTGTTTCCTTTCTTTTGCATAATATTTTGGATTTAGAAATTTAAGAAATCGATGTTATTTTAATGGTTTTAATCCTAGAATTACTCTTGCTTCAGCCGAAGTTGCAACTTCGCGTCCCAACTCTTTTGCCAGACGGACTACTTTCTCAACTAATTCTCCGTTTGACTTCGCCAGCACGCCTCTTTCGAGATAAAGATTATCTTCAAAACCTACTCTCACGTTACCGCCCATGACGATAGCGGCGGCTGCAAGGGGGAAGGCATGGCGACCGATACCCGTTGCGGTCCATGTGGAACCCGCGGGAATGGCGTTTACCATCCAGCTAAGATTTTGAACCGTGGCGGGAGTACATCCGGGAACGCCAAGAACGAAATTGAATTGCATGGGAGCCCCCGGAACTTGTCCTTTTCTGGCCATATTTAATATGGTATCAAGATGTCCCATTTCAAAGCACTCGTATTCCGGTTTGATGTTGTTTTCCAGCATTCTTTTGCCGAAATCTCTCATCATGGGCATGGTGTTTTCAAACACGTCATCACCGAAGTTACAAGTACCGCAATCGAGGGTTGCCATCTCGGGGAAAAGCTCTGTCGGTTGCAGACGTTCTTCTGCGGTCATACCCACGGCACCTCCGGTTGAGGGAATAATAATCACATCGGGACATACTTTATAAATGGCGTCAAGACACTCTTTGAAACGAGCTTTGCTTTGGGTCGGAGTACCATCATCTTCACGAACGTGAAGGTGAACAATGGCAGCACCTGCGTCTACAGCAGATTTGGCTTCTCTCACGATTTCTTCTACTGTATAAGGAACGGCGGGGTTTTGTTCTTTGGTAACTTCAGCCCCGCAAATGGCTGCTGTGATAATTAATTTCTCCATAATGATAATTTATTAATTTTTTCTCTGGTCTTCCTTTTTGACAACACAAGTCCCGCTGGCACGGCAAACCACGATGGGTTCTTCCAACACGTCGGCAGCAGAAGGAGAGATGTCCGGTCTGGAAACTACCACTTTCTTCGCTTCGAAAACCATCTTGCGGGAAGTGTTCCCTACTTTCACGATCTCCCCGGTTGCCTCGATATAGTCCCCGGCGTAAACGGGTGCAAGAAATTCGATATTGTCGTAAGCAACGAACAGCCCTTCATCCCCGTCATGCATGATTAACAATTCCGTGGCAACATCACCAAACAAGTGTACCATGTGTGCGCCGTCTACTAAATTCCCACCATAATGAGCATCCTTTGCGCTCATTCTTAAACGTATCATTGATTTTTCCATCTTGCTTTTAATTTTTAATTTTATTCTTCAATCGTAAATCGTAAATCACTTAATGATATAGTCTACCATAATAGACGGTGTCTTCACGTTCTCGGCAGCGATTTCGCCTACTTCCACGAGTTCGTTCACTTCTGCGATCACTAGGTCGGCTGCGGCAGCCATTAGCGGGTTGAAATTTTGTGATGTCCCCCGGTAAACCAAGTTTCCTGCTTTATCTCCAAGGCTTGCACCCACGAGAGCAACGTCAGCTCTTAACGGTTTTTCCAGCAAATAGTCTTTACCGTCCACGTTGATGATTTGTTTTCCCTCGGCAACGATCGTGCCCATTCCGGTTTGAGTCAGGATTCCGCCCAATCCGCAACCGCCCGCGCGCACGCGTTCGGCTAAAGAACCTTGCGGGCAGAACTCGATTTCCAGTTCTCCGCTATTCATTTGCTCACTCGTGCAAGGATTCGTGCCGATGTGTGACACGAAAAGTTTTTTTACTTGCTTGTTAGCGATCAACTGACCTACACCTCTGTCTGGGAATGCCGTGTCGTTGCAGATCAATGTGAGGTTCTTCACGCCTGATTTTGCCAAAGCGTCCACGATCTTGTTAGGGGTTCCGTTCGCTAGGAAGCCGCCTACCATAATGGTCATACCATCTTTTACTTTTGATATAGCCTCTTCGATAGAAATAAATTTACTCATAAGGAAGCATTTTTATATTGATTCAGTTAAATATTTAACACATTCGCATTGATTTGTCAAATTTATATCATTTCGGGCAATAAATGAAATATTTTCAACACAAAAACGGAAAAAATTCTTTATTGAGAATCATTTTACGTAGTTGAATTTGAATTCTAGTTGTTGCCGCATGATTTCCGGTAGAAAATTAGAATTTTTTAAGATAAAATCCAATCTTTCAAGTGAAAAAGATTCGGGATTTACTTGAAATTTGTTTTTAAAAGGAGTGTCAACGCTTTCGCCTGTACTCATCGGGCGTACAACCCGCTAGTTTTCTGAATAGATAGAAGAAAGACGGTGTGTCGCAAAAGCCTAAATCGGATGCAATGCCGGAGAGCGTTTTTCCGGATTTAAGTAAAAGATATTTAGCGATATCGATCCTTTTGAAGCAGATATATTCACGAAGTGTTTTCCCGGATTCGATCCGGGTCAAGTCGTTTAGATAGGCGGGTGATTGAGGCATTTTTTCATGAATGTACTTGATGGATCGCGATTCTGTTTTGAGTTCTTGTCCTGATTGGAAATATTCTTCCAGGAATTGGTCTAGTAATTCTAGCGTGTTGGTGTTGAGGTTGGTGCGGGTAATAAATTGGCGTTCGTAAAAACGCAGGCAATAATCCAGGAGCAATTCAAGATATATGGTTGTTAACCTTAGACTGAACTTGTCGATATCCCGTTCTAACTCTTTTCGGATGTTTCCCATGCATTCCAGTACGGTCTGTTTTTCTTGTTCGGACAGGTGGAGGGATTCATTTTCCCGGTACGAGAAAAAGGTATATTCTGCTTTTTTATAGGCGAGTAGCGTGTTATTCAATAAGTCCGGGTGAAACAGGATACCGGGGTGTCCCGGGAGGGCATCTATGTCGACAAGTGTTCCGGGTGCTTTGAATACCAGCGTCCCGGATTGGAAGTCATGGCTGCGCCGACCGTATCTGAAATCCCCGCATTCCACTTGTTTGAAAAACAGCGCGTAAAAATTGCCGCTGACGGGGAGGCGTTTGAATTGTTGCGTCCCGGACGGATCAACTACACTTATTAGCGGGTGTAATGTTTTTTGCCCGATCAGCTTGTTGTATTGATTCAGCGTTTCTATTTTTAGCGTACGTCCTGTCATGGTGCTCATAACTTCCTTCCGGCACACGGGTATGATTCCTTTTATTTAATGATGTCGATTTCCCGTAACCATTTCTCGACTTGAGGACGGGCTGAACTTGCCATTCCGCCGCCGGTAAGAAATCCTTTCTTGTTTGTAGCTTTGCTTGTGTTTTTCACGAAATCTTTGAAGCAATTCTGCTCGCCTCCTCCGCCGTGAGTGCAGAAAGGAATGACGATTTTGCCTTCCAGTTTATAACTTTCGAGGAATGTCAGGATCGGCATCGGCATTGTCCCCCACCAGTTCGGGAATCCCACGAATATTATATCGTATTCTTCCATGTTCTTAACCTTCGTTTTTAACTCCGGTCGGGCGTTTGTTTCTTTTTCTTTCTTGGCGACTTCCGTGCAGGTATGGTAGTCTGACGGGTAAGGTTTGGCGACCTCGATTTCTAACAAATCTCCGCCTGTCAATTCTTTGATGTGGTTTGCCACGGCTTTCGTGTTCCCGCTCCGGGAAAAATAAGCGACCAAAACTTTTTTGCCGCTAGTGGTTTTCTGTGCTTCTACGTTCATGTTGAGTGTCATCATCATTGTCGCGATTATAAAAAAATACTTTGTTGCCATTTTAATAGGGTGTTATGTTTGTTACTTTGTTTTCAAATCTCGAATTTCGTCGTTCCCAGCCATTTGGCAATTTCCGGGTCATAATGGTCGAGGAATAGACTTTTATTCATGTCCAGAGATGCTATTGCCTCTATATCTGCCGCATCCAGTTGGAAATCAAAAATCCGGAAATTCTCGATGATTCTTTCTTTGTGCACGGATTTCGGGATGGCGACAACGCCCCTTTGTGTCAGCCAGCGAAGTATGACTTGCGCCACGGACTTGTTGTGTTTCGCGGCGATGGAAACAAGCGCAGGATTCCGGAACATATCGTTGCGTCCTTCCGCGAAGGGTCCCCATGACTCGATGCGTACCCCGTACTCATCCATCAATATTTGGTCTTTCGTGCGCTGGAAGAATACGTGAGTTTCTATTTGGTTGACGGCGGGGACAATTTTGTTGTGAAGAATCAAGTCTACCAGGCGGTCCGGGTAGAAATTGCAGACCCCGATAGCCTTAATTTTTCCTGCCGCGTACAATTCTTCCATGGCACGCCATGCCCCGTAGTAATCGCCAAAAGGCTGGTGGATCAGGTACAAGTCGAGATAATCCATTCCCAGGCGGTCGAGGGATTTTTGGAAAGCAGCCTTTGCCCCCTCGTAACTCGCGTCCTGTACCCATAGTTTTGTCGTGATAAAGAGCTCCTCGCGGGGTACCCCGCTACGTTTGACCGCCTTGCCGACGGCTTCTTCATTCACGTAGGCTGCTGCCGTGTCGATCAGGCGGTAGCCCGCCTGTATGGCATCAAAAACACTGCGCTCGCATTCATTCACGTCGCTGATCTGGTAAACGCCGAATCCCAGAATCGGCATCTCTATACCATTATTTAATACTGCTTTTTCCATGTCCGTGTTGTTTTATTTGTTTTTGTATTACAAAATTACGGACAGAAAGCGGAAAGCGTGGAATACGAATTACGGATATGCTTACCAATATTACTGATTTATCTATTCCGGGATATTGGTTCGAATAACTTAATTATTTTTTCACGCTATCTCTGTATTCCAACGGGGACATCCCTGTCATTCTTCGAAAAAAACGGCACATGTAGGGCGGGTCATCAAAATGCAACTCTGCCGCGATATTCTTGATGGATAGGTCTGTATTTTGGAGAAGAATTTTTATGGAAACTATAACAAACCGGTCGATCATCTCTTTGGGAGAGATATTTTCAATCCGGTGGAATAATTTATACAGGTAATCCGGTGTTATGTGCAGTTTGTCGGCATAGTATTTCACGTCGTGGTGTTTCGTGTGGTGCCTGCTCAGCAGGGTGTAGAAATCATTGTACAGTTTCCAGCTTCTGTTCTTCGAGAAATTGCTGACTTCCTCGATTCCCGTTCTTCTCATTTCATTGTCGATGGCGACGAACAGGTTGTAAAAGTTGTTTCTCACGACATCTTTCGCTTGTTCTGTATCGCAATGGTTGATAATCCAATCGGTTTGTATGAACCAATGTTTTAGTAGTCGGTCCTGTTCGGGGGTCGTGGGAAGCACGGGATGCTTGTAGAGCAGGTCCCAGAAAGAGGAGGCCACTTTGTAAAACGTTTCGTCGGCAAGTGCCTTGGGAACGGAAATGTAATACGCGTGGAAATCTCTTGACAGTTCGATGGGGATGAATGGTAAATCCCCCGTGAGAACGACCAGGCAGCCGGCGGATACTTTCATCTCGCAAAAGTCGATGCTGACCACTCCATGTCCTTGGGTGCACCGGAGCAGCGTGCAGCCGTTGATGTCGACAATTTTACCTATTCCTTCTTTCAGGTCCGTTTCTCCCGATATGCCGTATCGGGTTATTTCCCATAGTTTGTATTTAGCTTTATTCATATCTTCTGCAAAATTATTACTTTCTTTTCAAACGACTCTCTTGTTGTCCGAAAAAGTACCCGACTTGTCGGGATAAAAGTATATTGTTGCATGGAGGAACACGGTAATTTTGCGACCGTGATTTCGATTACAAATTAAAGTTAGATATATGCGATTCAGAACAGTTGTTTTATCGGCTTGCCTGGCACTCCTGACGGCGTGCGGAAACGAGCGTCCCGCCCCGGGGAGAGAGCGGGTTTATCCGGTATTTAAGGTTACGACCACGTCGGTCGATATTGTAGAGTCCTACTCGGCCACGATCGAGGGCTGTCAGGACGTGGAGATTTACCCGCAGGTGTCGGGAACGATTTCGAGTTTGATGGTAAAAGAGGGTGAAAAAGTGAAGAGGGGGCAGTCTCTCTTCGTTATCGATCAAGTGTCCTATCGGGCGGCGTTAAGGACAGCGACGGCCAGTGTCCACGTTGCCGAGGCTCAGGTAGAGACCGCGAAGCTTGAGTATGACAGCAAGCGGATTCTATTCGACGAGAAGGTCATCTCCGAGTACGACCTTTCCATGGCAAAGAATGCTTTGACCATTGCCGAAGCGAACCTGGAACAAGCTCGAGCGCGGGAAACCAACGCGAAAAACGATCTGTCATATACCGAGGTGCATTCCCCCGTCGATGGGGTGGTTGGAACACTTCCTTTCCGGGCAGGTGCATTGGTTGGCCCGTCCATATCCAAACCGCTGACAACGGTGTCGGACACGAGACAGATGTATGTCTATTTTTCCATGAGCGAGAATCAGATCCGCAACCTTATCCGTCAATACGGATCGCCCGATGAAATGATCCGCAAAATGCCGGATGTAGAGCTGCGACTCAACGACGGGTCCATTTACGAAAGCAAAGGTCGGATTGAAACGATTAGTGGGATCATCAATTCCCAGACGGGTACGGCGTCTGTCCGCTGCGTGTTCCCGAATGAAAAACGCCTGTTGTTCAGCGGTGGAGTGGGAAGCGTGATTCTGCCCCATGAAGAACGGGGCGTGATAGTCATCCCTCAAGGAACAACTTACGAGATTCAGGACAAGATATATGTATATAAGGTCGTTGACGGTATGGCAAAGTCCACCGAGATCAGCGTGGATAAACTTAATAACGGTAAAACATACCTTGTCCGCGGCGGTTTACAAGAGGGAGATGTTTTGGTTCGTGAAGGTGTGGCTATGTTGAAAGACGGTGCCCCCGTATCCATAAAAAATGATTAAAGTATAAAGGAACAAGTTATGAATCTGAAATATTTTATAGACCGTCCCATTCTCTCTGCCGTGATTTCCGTGGGAATGGTATTGATGGGAGTGTTGGCTTTGTTCTCGTTGCCTATCGAGCAATATCCGGATATTGCGCCTCCGACCGTGGCTGTTTACACCAATTATCCCGGAGCCAACGCGGAAACCGTGCAAAAAGCGGTTGTCATACCCTTGGAAGAAGCTATCAATGGCGTGGAAGGCATGACTTATATCACATCGACCGCGTCCAACAGCGGTGATGTCGAACTGCTTGTTTATTTCAAGCAAGGGACGAATCCCGATATGGCGGCTGTCAACGTGCAGAACCGGGTGGCTACCGCCCAAGGTTTGTTGCCTTCCGAGGTGGTGCAAGTGGGTGTAACTACCGAAAAACAGCAGAATGCCGAGCTGAAAACTTTCGGCATATATGATCCTGAAGGTCGCTATGATAACAAATTCCTCGACAATTACATGAAGATCAACGTAGAGCCTCGCGTCAAGCGTATCAGCGGGGTGGGTAAGTTCATGTTGTTCGGGGCCAATTACAGTATGCGTGTATGGCTGAAACCCGATAAGATGGCTCAGTATAAACTGGTGCCGTCGGACATATCCGCGGTTCTTGCCACGCAGAATATAGAGGCGGCAACCGGTTCTTTCGGGGAGAATAACGATAACGTGTTTCAATACACGATGAAGTACAGGGGCAGGCTGTCGACACCCGAAGAGTTTGAAAACCTCGTCGTTCGTTCACTGCCTGACGGCGACGTACTCCGCTTGAAAGAAGTGGCGGATGTCGAACTGGGCAGCGAAGCCTATAATTTCCATTCAACCATTAACGGTAAGCCTTGCGCTTTAGCCCTGACCTATCAGACTGCAGGTTCCAATGCTTCGGCAGTCATCAATGAAATCGATGCGGTTCTCGAAGATATGGGCAAGGATCTTCCCGAGGGGCTTGAATTTGTGTCTTTAAGTGATACCAATCGCTTTCTTTATGCCTCTATTAAAGAGGTGATTGTGACGTTGTTATTGGCTATCGTGTTGGTCGTGCTCGTCGTGTATCTGTTTTTGCAGGATATACGCTCTACCTTGATTCCCGCCATATCCATATTCGTTTCGATTATCGCGACATTTGCTTTTATGGCAGTGGCAGGTTTCTCCATCAATTTGCTTACGCTTTTCGCGCTTGTACTTGCCATCGGAACGGTGGTGGACAATGCCATTATCGTGGTGGAAGCGGTACAAAGCCGTTTCGATGCAGGGTATCGGTCGGCTTATCGGGCGACGACCGATGCGATGGGCGGAATATCGTCGGCCATCATTGTCTCTACCATGATTTTTATGGCGGTATTTATCCCTACGTCATTCATGGGCGGAACTTCGGGTACGTTTTACACGCAGTTTGGTATTACCATGGCCGTTGCGGTCGGATTGTCGGTCATCAACGCTCTTACTTTGTCTCCGGCTTTGTGCGCGTTGATGCTGAATCCTTACGTGGATGAGAACGGTGAAGCCAGGGACAATTTTGCAGCCCGTTTCCGCGGGGTATATAACCTTGCTTTTAATACCTTGCTTCATTACTATAAAAACGGTGTTCTCTTTTTTGTTCGTCGCGGGTGGGCCGTGTGGGTAACGCTTGCGGCGGGTCTGGCGGCGTTGGTGTTCTTGATGAACTCCACCCCCACGGGGCTTGTCCCGGACGAGGATGTTGCCACTCTGATGATTAGCCTCGACACGAAGCCGGGAAGTTCTCTGAAAGAGACCAACCGTATCATGCAAAGGATTGACGAGAAGCTGGCGGAGTTTCCTGAAATCGAGTATTCGAGCGGAATATCGGGGTATTCATTTAACGGTGCTGGCCCGTCGATGGGTATGTACTTTATCAAACTGACCGATTGGGACGAGCGTAAAGGCGTGGGACAATCGGCAATGGAACTGTCGGAAAGGCTTTACGGTATTGCTGCCGATGTACCGGACGCTAACATGTTCGTGATGGCGCCTCCGATGATTCCGGGTTACGGCATGGGAGGAGGTTTCGAACTCTATTTGCAGGATAAGGTTGGTGGCGATTTGTCCGAGTTCAAGAATGTATGCGACCGATTCGTGGAGGCTTTGAACGGGCGTCCTGAAATCGAGGCGGCGTACTCGTCGTTTGCAAATAATTACCCGCAATATTGGGTGGATCTTGACGCCGCGCAGTGCGAACGCGCGGGAATCACGACAGCGGAGGTCTTGGACGCACTGTCAGGATATTACGGTGGTAGTTATGTCTCGAATTTCAACCGTTTCTCCAAACTGTACCGTGTGATGATTCAGGCCGATCCGGCAAAGCGTGTCACGCAAGAGTCGCTTAATCATTTCTACGTGCGTGTGGGTGGTGAGATGGCTCCGTTATCGCAATTCGTGAAACTCACCAAGACTTACGGTCCTCAATCCCTCTCTCGCTTTAACCTCTATAACTCCATAGCAATTAACGGTAACGCTGCTGCCGGGTATAGTTCGGGCGATGCACTCAAAGCCATAAGGGAGGCTGCCGATGAAGTGTTGCCCAAAGATTACGGCTACGAACTTGGAGGTATTTCACGGGAACAAGCGACCACGGGCAACAATGTGATCATTATCTTTGCCGTTTGTATCGTGCTCGTTTATCTCATCCTGAGCGGTATGTACGAGAGTTTGATACTCCCTCTTACGGTTATTCTCTCCGTACCTTGTGGTTTGATGGGAAGTTTTTTGTTTGCCAAGTTGTTCGGGCTGGAGAATAACATCTATTTACAGACGGGACTGATCATGCTTATCGGTTTGTTGGCAAAGACTGCCATCCTCATTACAGATTACGCGGGTGAACGCCGCCGCGGCGGAATGTCTTTGAAGCAGGCTGCCGTGGGAGCGGCGAAGAATCGTCTGCGTCCTATTCTGATGACCGCGTTGACGATGATATTCGGTATGCTTCCGTTGATGTTCGCTTCGGGCGTGGGTGCCAATGGTAATTCCACGCTCGGTACCGGTGCCGTGGGGGGGATGTTGGTGGGAACGTTGGTGCTATTGTTTATCGTGCCCGCCCTGTGGATGTTTTTCCAATCCATGGAGGAATGCGTTAAGCCGATAGAGTTCAAACAAGCAGACCCGGTTATAACGGGAGAGAAGGAAAAAGTGGCTTTGTTGAAGCATTTGAAAGAAATGGATCAAAAGGAGGAACAATGAAACAAATAATTATAAGTATATTGATATTGACCGTGTTGTCAGGTTGTAGTGTTTACAAGAAATTTTCGCAAACGGTAGAAGTCGATAGTAATATAGCGACATTTTCGTGGAAGGAGTTGTTTCAAGATGCATACTTGCAACAGTTGATAGATACGGCGTTGACGCGTAATACGAATTTAAGGACAGCACGCTTACGTGCAGAGCAAGCCGAAGTTGCATTGCTTGCTGCCCGTCTGGCTTATCTGCCGTTCGTGAATCTCGGTGCGGAAGGCGGACTGAACAGTTGGGACGGTTCGACGGCTAAAACGTACAATATAAGCGGTGCCGCGAGTTGGGAAATGGATATATTCGGCAAAGTTACAGCCGCCAAGCGTGAAGCCCGTGCTTCATTGGAGAAGTCTTATGCCTATCGGCAGGCGGTGCAGACCTCGCTCGTGGCATCGGTCGCTTCAACTTATTACACGTTGCTGATGTTGGATGAGCAGATAGCGATTGCAGAACAGACATTGCGGAACTGGCAGCGGACGGTTTCGACGTTGCGGGCATTGATGCGGGCGGGAAGTGCCAATGACGCGGCAGTTCTTCAAGCCGAAGCGAACAGGGCGGCACTCGAAGCCTCCTTGTTGTCCATGCGTAAGAGTTTGAAAGAGACTGAAAATGCGATGTGCCTGTTGTTGGCGCAAACTCCTGAAGGCATAGAGCGGGGAAAATTTGCCGATCAGATTTTTCCCGATTCCATGTCAATGGGGATCCCCGTTCAGCTATTGGCAAATCGTCCCGATGTCCGGGAGGCTGAAATGTCGTTGGCAAAGGCTTTTTATGCCACAAATGTGGCAAGGGCAGCTTTCTATCCCTCTATTAATCTATCGGGGAGTGCGGGATGGACGAACAACGGAGGTGGCGTTGTGCTCAATCCCGGACAATGGCTGCTTAATGCCATCGGTTCGCTGACGCAACCGTTGTTCAATCGCGGAACGAACATCGCTAACCTGAAAATAGCCAAGGCGGAACAGGAAATAGCAGCGTTGGCATTTCAACAGAAATTGCTTGAGGCTGGCAGTGAGGTAAATAACGCGCTGGTATCTTTGCAGACTGCACGGGAGAGGCTGGCGATAAATTCTAAGAGTGTCGTCTCTTTACAGGAGGCAGTCCGAAAGACGGAGCTGTTGATGCGTCATTCCTCGGTGAACTACCTGGAGGTGCTTACCGCGCAACAGTCCCTATTGGATGTCCAGAAATCATTGGCACAGGACAAATTCGATGAGATACAGGGCATCATAAGCCTGTATCACGCGTTGGGTGGAGGTCAATAAGTCTGGCGTTTGCTTGCCTTTTGTTTCGAGAAACGGAATCTCCACTTCTATGTTAACAAATGCGGATTCAAAATAGTGGCGTTTTTAAATTAGAATTGTTATTTTTGTATCAAACAAAAGTTCCGAACGTTATGGGTGAGATATTAAAAATGAATACGATTCATGATTATCATGAATTCCTGGAAGTGGAAACATTGAATCCGCTCGTGAGTGTTCTCGATTTTTCAAAAATACCGCCGATAAGGCATAGTCGCATCAATTTCGGTTTTTATACCATTTTCCTGAAGGATATCAATTGTGGGGATTTGCGCTACGGGTGCGGGGTTTACGATTATCAGGAAGGTACGCTGGTGTTTATCGCTCCCGGGCAAGTCATCGGGGTTGATGATGACGGGACCCGGGTTCAGGGGAAAGGGTGGGCTTTGCTTTTTCATCCCGATTTGCTGCATGGCACGCTGCTGGGAAAGAAGATGAAGGAGTACACGTTTTTTTCTTACGAGGCGAACGAGGCTCTCCACATGTCGGACCGGGAACGGGAGATCGTTATTAATTGTTTTCTTGGCATTCGGGAGGAATTGGAGCACGCGATAGACAAGCATAGCCGTTCCATTATAACCGCTAATATCGAGGTTTTCCTGAATCATTGCGTCCGTTTTTATGACCGCCAGTTTATTACGCGCAAGGATGTCAATAAGGATATTCTTACCCGGTTTGAAGATTTATTGGTCAATTATTTTGATTCGGAAGCCCCCGAAATCTACGGGTTGCCTTCCGTCGCCTATTGTGCGGATAAACTGCACTTTTCTGCTAATTATTTCGGTGATTTGATAAAGAAGGAAACCGGGAAATCGGCTCAGGAGTGTATTCAATTGACGGTAATCAATCAAGTCAAAGAGCGTTTTGCCGATCTAGATAAGTCTGTCAGCGAAGTTGCTTACGAGATGGGATTCAAGTATCCCCATCATTTGAGCCGCTTGTTCAAGAAAGTGGTCGGTTGTTCTCCTAACGAGTATAGGGCGGCGCTGGCCGGATGATATCCATTGTATGCGGGAAGTAATGGTTCAATATCTGCAGCACAGTTTGTTGCGATGGTTCGATGAGAACCAGCGGGTGTTCCCGTGGCGGGAGGATCGGGCGACGAAGTACCAGCAGATCGTGTCCGAGATTCTGTTGCAGAGGACGAAAGCGGAAACCGTGGCGAAGTATTTCGATACTTTTTTCTCGAGGTTCCCGGATTGGGATGCGCTTTGCAACGCTTCGCTGGAGGAGTTGGAGGAGGCGATGAAACCCTTGGGGTTGTACCGGCATCGGGCCCGACGGCTGTATAAGCTGGGGGAAGACTTGCGTCGTCGGGGAGGGCAGTTGCCGGGTGATTCCAACGAGTTGCGTGATTCCGGTTTTATCGGGTTGTACGTGACGAATGCTTTTGAACTATTTATTTTGAAGAACCGTAAGCCGTTGCTGGACGTGAATATGTCCCGTTTGCTGAAACGCTATTTTGAACCGGGCGATTTTATCGATGTGCGTTTTGACAAGGAAGTACAGGAATTGGCAAATGATATTATCGAGGTGCGGCGTTGCAAGGAATTGAATTGGGCAATCTTGGACTATGCTGCTATGGTGTGCCGGAAAAGAAACCCGTTGTGCGGGGAGTGCGTGTTGAACAAGTTTTGCAAGTATTACGCGCAGAACCGGGAGAAGTCAGATCAGCCCGGTAGTGGTAAACACGAAGTAGGATAGTGCCCCGAGTGATTTTTTTAATTTTTCGATACCGAGTGCTTTCAATCTTTTCACGTTGGCGACGGTAACCTCCATTTGTTCGGCGATTTCCTCTTGTTTCAGTCCTTCCAGGCTGAGGCGGATGACCTCTGCCATACGGGGCGGAAGTTGTTCGATTGATTCGTTCAGAAGACGTAGAGCTTCTTCCTGTATGATATAATTTAAAGTGGAGGTTTCGTTTTCTGCTGCAAGGTGTTTATAGCGTTCGTTTTCTCTTTTCGCGGAACGGATATAGTTGTATACCAGGTTTCGGGTGGATACGTAGAGTAGGCTTTTCGTGGACTCCCCGAAGGTGATCTTTTTCCGGTTCAGCCATAGATTGACAAATACATCTTGTACGATGTCTTCTGCTGCCTCTTTGTCTTTTAGGATATTGAAAGCGAAAGCATTTAACGATTCGTTGTATCGCAAAACGAGCTCGTTAAAGGCTTCTCGGTTATCCTTTTGTATTTCTTGTAAGAGGGTATCCAACTCCATAGCACGAGGGGATTGTAAATATCACAATACAAATGTATAAATTTTTTTTATTCGATGTATACTTTTTTGTCGTGGTGGTGTTCTAGTGATAAAAAATAAGATATGGACTATTTGGATGGAATAGATATAGCCGAGATTATGGTGAAGAAGGTGGTAGGGGATATTTCCCCGGGGGAAGAGGAACGCTTGCAGCGTTGGCTTGATGCTTCGCCGGAGAATCGGGAGATGTATGAGGCGTTTGTTTCCGGGAGAAGTTTAGCGGAGCGCAAAAAGAATTTCGGTCATCTGAACTACGAGAAGACGATAAAGGCAATCCATGAAAAGATTCATCGAAAGGTACGTCGTAGGTTGTACATGAGGATTTCTTCGGTGGCGGCAGTATTGTTGGTGGCAGTTTTAAGTACGGTCGTCATCTTTTCGCTTCGGACGGAAAAAAGGGAAGGGGTGCCTTTGCCCGAAGTCCAAGGCAAATATTATGCATTTCTATCCGTGGATGACGGGTGCAAGGTGGTGTTGAAAGAGAATAACACGGGTACGGAGTGGAAAGAACACGTGAAGGAAAAGGTTGCCGAGAACGTGGTTGCAAAAGAAAAGGTGCAGATGATTCGTGTAGAGGTTCCGAGGGGAAGCGAGTACTGGTTACGGCTGAATGATAGTACCGAGGTATGGTTGAATTCGGAAACGGTATTAATGTACCCGGATCGTTTCGCGGAAGATAAACGGGAGGTTAGATTATGCGGGGAGGCTTTTTTTAAAGTGAAGACGAATCCTACCCGACCTTTTGAAGTGCACACGAACGGGAGTTTGCAGATATGGGTGACGGGAACGGAATTGAATGTACGGGATTATGCCGATGAGCAATTTTTGAAGGTGACCTTGCTGAAAGGCGTCGTGCACGTGGGGAATGATTCGGTATACAGGATATTATCTCCTCGTGAGCAAGCTGTGTTTGACCGGGGAACGGGAGATATGAAAGTGGTGGAACTTGAAGACCCGTCGACCTGTGTCGCTTGGCGGGAAGGAATGTTTGCCTTTGAAGGAGAGCCGATAGAGGTTATTTTTTCCGCTATGGCACAATGGTATGATGTAGAATTTGTTATCGAGAATAAGGTTGGCATGCCTGGGGGTAGTGTGACTTTCCACGCCATGCGTGACGAGAGGGTGGAAGAGTTATTAGGAGTGTTGCAAAGTTTAATTGATTTTAAATATAGAATAGAAGGAAAGAAAATATATATCCGTTTCTAAAGATATAATCAAAAACAAGGAAGAGTCTTGCACACTCTTCCTTATGTTCAAGATTATTTGTGTATCGTTATTTAATAACCTTAAAAACAAAGGTATGAAAAAAAATCATTTTACGAGAGAGAAAGGACGAAAAAAGATGGTTTGGAAGAGCCTTTTTCTGGTCTTTTACGTTTTCGCGAGTAGTTTCGGGTCTTCGGGAATGCTTTCCGCCCAAACGGAACAGCGTGTCACGCTGAGCATGAAGCAGGTGTTAGTAGAACAGGTGTTCAAGCGCTTGCAGGAGACGACTCGCTATCGGTTTACTTATCTGAAGGAGGATTTGCCTAATTCTCCCCGGAAGGATTACGAGTTCAAGGATGCTTCGATTAGCGAGGTGATGGACGAGTTGTTGAAAGGAACGAAATTGCAGTGGAAGTTTCAGAGTGGTGCTATCGTGGTGAGCAAGGCGAAAGGAATCCCGGTAGCTAGAAAGGTGATTCAAAGAGTACGCGGTCGGGTCGTGGATGCCAAGAACGTGTCGATCCCCGGGGTGACAGTACAGGTGCTTGGCGAATACCGGGGCACGACATCGGATACCAGCGGGCATTTTGTGTTGAAGGATGTGTTCGAGGGGAGTAAAATAGAATTTAGCTTTATCGGTTACGAGAAAAAGACATTGACGGCAAAATCGGATATGGGCACGGTGATCTTGGATTCTTTGGCTTATGCCATCGAGGAGGTGACGGTGATTAATAACGGTATTTTTACCCGCCCGAAAGAGAATTTTACGGGAGCCGCAACCCAGTACACGGGCGAGGATATTCGAGCGATCAGTAAAACAAGTATCTTGAGTGCCTTGAAAGTGTTGGACGCTTCATTCCAGATGCCGGACGACGTGGTGAACGGTTCGAACCCGAACGTGTTGCCGAAGGTGCAATTGCGGGGAACGAACAGTATTATGCAGACGGATATGGAGAGCGAGTATGGGTATATCAGCAACCCGCCGTTGATTATTATCGACGGTTTCGAGTCCGATTTGCAGACTTTGTTTGACATGAGTCCCAATATCGTGAAGTCTGTCACGTTGTTGAAGGATGCCGCCGCAACGGCGATTTACGGTTCCAAGTCCGCGAATGGGGTTTTGGTCGTGGAAACGATTCAGCCGGAAGAGGGGGCTACTCAGGTCTTTTACACGGGTACTTATGGCGTGAATATACCGGATTTGTCCAGCTTTAACTTGATGAATGCCCGGCAAAAACTGGAAGTGGAGGAGATTGGGGGATATTACCGTAGCCGTAATTTCACGGAGCAGAAACAGTTGGATGATTTGCATAACCTGGTGAAGCATAATGTAGCCCGGGGAATTAATACGTATTGGTTATCCCAACCTTTGCGCACGGAATTCACTCATTCTCATACGGCACGGGTTTCTTACGGTACCAAAAAAGTGTTGTTACAGGGGACGGTGAATTATTCCAATAACGGCGGTATTATGAAAGGTTCTTACCGGGATGTGCTCGGTGGTGACGTACGAGTAAAATACACGACGTTGAACAAAAAGTTGAGTTTCCAATATGCCGTGAAGATTAATTCTTCCAAGGGGTCGGAATCGCCTTACGGGGATTTCGGTCAGTATGCCCGGATGAATCCCTACTGGCTACCGAAGGATGAAAACGGCAATGTCACGAAATACGTGGATATTTATCCCACGGAGGGAAGCAATGGCTTGATTTCTTCCTCTCATACTCCTGCCGAGAAAAATCCGCTTTGGAATGCTCATTTGAATATGGTAAATACAAATTCCAGTCTTTCTATCGGTAACGAGTTTTGGTCGGAAGTGACTTTCGTGAAAGGGCTGAAGTTGAACACAACGTTTACTTATACATACGGGACGACGGAACGGGATAATTTCATACCGGGTACGGCTTCTGAATTTTTCACGTCGTCTTTTTCCGAAAGGGGATCGTATACCAAGAATAATGGAAAGACGAAAAAGTGGCAGCTGACTTCCACGTTGAATTACGGACGGAACTTTGGAAATCATACGATTTATATTTCCGCAGGAGCACAATTGAATCACGAGGAGTCCAATTCTTATGGTTTGGTTGTCAAAGGTTTCCCGAATGACCGTTTAGATGATTTGTTGTTCGGATTACAATATAGTAACACGAAACCGTCCGGGAGTTATAGTATGAAACGAACGGCGGGTTTTTACGGGAACTTGAGTTATGCGTACGGCAATCGTTATTTGTTGGATGGTTCTATCCGGGCGGATGGTTCGTCCGTGTTCGGAAGGAAAAAGAGATTCGGGGATTTAGGTTCTGTCGGTATCGGTTGGAATTTCCATAACGAGAAATTTATGCTGGGGCAGAACGTTATCAGCCAGCTGAAGTTTCGGGTTTCATGGGGATTTACCGGGAGCGTGAATTTCCCGGCTTATGCGGGTGCTACAACGTACAAGTATCAAACGGACGGACGGTATCTTGATTTTATCCCGGCTACATTGATGGGGTTGGGAAATACGGCATTGAAGTGGCAGCAAACGCAAAAATGGAATTATGGTGTGGATTTGGGGTTGTTCAAGGGACGAGTAACGGCAAACTTTAATTATTACCGGGAAACGACGGATGATTTAATCATGTCGACTTCCACGGTTCCTTCCAATGGTTTTGATTCTTATCATGATAATTTGGGCAAAAGCCAAAACGTGGGCTTTGACCTTGGGGTTCGGGTCGTGTTGTTGCAGGCGCCTAAAAGAGAGTTGTACTGGTCGGTAGCCACTTCATTTTATCATAACGAGAATAAGTTATTGGAGATCACGGATAATTTGAAGGCTCAGAATCAGGCAGCTTTGAATCAACAGATAACAAACGGAGCCACGACTCCGGTGCTTCAATACGTGGAAGGAGCCAGTGTCAGCGGTTTGTATGCCGTACGCTCTTTGGGGATTGATGCGAGTAACGGTTATGAAGTATTCCTGACGAAAGATGGTCGGCAGACTTATGTCTGGAGACAGGAGGATATGGTGTACATGGGCGATATGCAACCGAAATTGAATTTCACGATTTATAATAATTTCCAGTACAAGTGGATTCGTTTGAACTTCGGGTTGACATTCCGCACGGGAGGCGTATTGTATAATAGTACGTTGGCAAGCAAGGTGGAGAATTTCAATTTGCAACAAAACATGGACAAACGGGTGCTAAAAGATCGTTGGACTACACCGGGAAAGCCTGCCGATTACAAGGGATTGGTGGATTTGGAAGGTTATACAAGGACGGAGAAATCGACGAAAGTGACTTCCCGGTTCGTGCAAAAGGCAAATTCGTTCGAGATTACGGGATTAACGATAGATCCGGGAATTCTGGTGGAGCGTTGGTTGAATCGGATGGTGAACAAGGCTGTGCAAAAGGTGAATGATGCTTCAAGAGAAGTTATAGACAGCGACCGCTTCAGCGTGAGTTTCTCGATGCAGAACGTGTTACGCATTTCAAGTATGAAGCGGGAAGCAGGTACGTCCTATCCGTTTAATCGTAGTTTTTTGTTTACGCTGTCGGCTAGATTGTAGTGTTTATGTAGAATAAAATGATAGATTATGAAAAAATATGTTTTTTATATCATGTTGGTTTTCGGGCTTTCCTTGGGGGCGTGTAACGATTGGTTGGATGTACCTTCGAAGACGGAAGTGATCGATTACGAGATGTTTGAAACGGAGCAGGGATTTATGGATGGCATGGCGGGGGTGTATTACCTGATGGCGGACAATGCTTTGTACGGGGATATGCTGAGTATGACTTATTTGGATGTGTTAGCTCGACGTTTTAAAATATTCGATACTTATAATGTCAGTGGTTTGGGAAAAGATCTGGATGCTGCCAATTATTATCAAGGTTCTGAAGTTGTCGGTGCGATTGATAAAATTTGGAGCAAAGGTTATAATGTCATTGCTAACGTGAATAGTTTGTTGGAACAGATTGAAGACTACAAATCGATATTTACTTATGACAATTACCGGATGATAAAAGGGGAAGCGTTAGGTGTCCGTGCTTTTATGCATTTCGATTTGATGCGGATGTTTGGGAAACCGTATGCGTCGGCAGGAAATGAATTAACTATTCCTTATGTGACTAAATTATCCGGGCGGGAATGGCCATTGTTCAATACCGAGGACGAGGTGATCGGATTGGCTCTTCGGGATTTACAGGAGGCGGATAGTTTATTGTCGGTAGACAATATGTACTCGTCTTCCGTGGAGAACAGTTGGTTGAACAGTCGCCGCTCTCATTTTAATCGTTGGGCGGTATATGCAACGATGGCTCGAATTTATCACTGGAAGGGGGATACGGAAAACGCTTTGCTGTATGCCCAAAAAGTGATCGAGTCTGAACAATTCAGGTTTATGGATCCGTTAGTGGATTGTCGTGATTTGCAAAGTAGAGATATTGCTTTCTACACGGAGTGTATTTTTACCTTGAATAAAACCAATTTGAAAGACGTGTATGACAAAAGAATGGGATTTGATGTACATGGTTTGCGTAACGACGTGACGGATATAGAGAAGCTTTATGGAACGACGTCAGGAGGAGGGACGGATTACAGGTTTATCTATTTGTGGTATCTTGCTGCAACCGACCAAGTCGGTGGGCAAAGGTATATGTTTTACCGGTATAATGGAAGTGTTGCCAGTAGAGGGGATTTGGTTACTTTGATGCGTTGGTCAGAGATGTATTATATCGCTGCCGAATGTTGTGGTAATACAGCGGAGGGACGTGCTTATTTGAATGAGGTGTTGGTGAACAGGGGATTGAAGAAGGTGGAAGATTCCATATCGGACGAGGAGTTCCAGAATGAGATCCTGAATGAATACAAGAAAGAATTTTTTTGCGAAGGACACTTGTTTTATTATTATAAACGGTTGAATATAACGAAGGTTTTGGATCACGATCAGGAAACATACGTGGATGTATCGACTCCTGGTTATGTCTTCCCTGTACCGGAGAATGAGCTTGAATTAAGACGTGGAATTACAGAGTAATTAACGAGAATAGTTATGAAGATGAAAACGTTATATAATATAAGAATTATGTTGGCGGTGATGTTGTTGGGGATTGTTGCCGCTTGTGAAGATGATGATAAGATTCCCGGAGCCTCTTATGACGCGGGGGTGTGGTTCTATGGTACAGGTGATGTGATTGTTCAGGGTAAATTTGACATGGACGAGTACAACAAGATATTCAGTGGCTTTTATTCCTTCTATTTTTACCCGGGGGTGGAAGAACATATTTTTGAACTTCCGGAAATTCGTTTGATGGGGAAGCCCGTGGATTATGACCGTAAAGTAAATCTAGTTGCGGGAGAGGGAAGTACTGCCGTGGAGGGAGTGCATTTTGTAATCGAGGATAATGTGTTGCCTGCTAATGCAGTTTCATTTACTCCAAAGGTGTTGTTACTTAAAAAGAACTTGGGTGATGAAGAGAAAATGGTCAAGTTCGTGCTTGAACCTTCCGAAGAATTTCCGGCACAGGTGTTCGGGGATACGGTATCAGACGACAAGACGTTTTTAATATCTCTGCGTTACGAGTTGAAGTTTTCAAACTTGGTGTCAGAGCCGCCTTATTGGTCGCAGTGTGGTATTTTTGGTGATTGGAGCCGGGTTAAATTTGATTTCATGTACGAGAAGTTGGGAAAATACTGGGGAGTGGAACCGGTGTCCCCCGCAGACAGGAATTATATGTATGATGACTTGTTGCGGATGCGTCGTGAGTTGCAATTGTGGCAAACAGAACATCCCGGTGAAAAGATGCTGGATGAAAATGGAAAACAAGTTTCTTTTTAATTTAAACACGAAAGTATGAAAAATTGGTTTAGATATAGTCTTATCGGGATGCTGGGCGTATTGCTTTTGGCGTCGTGTTACCGGGATAAGGGGAATTATTCCTATCGGGATTTGAACGAGATTTCGATTGATTTACCGGATGTCGTGTCCGTGCAACAGGGAATGGTACTGGAAGTATCGCCCAAACTCTCTTTTGCCTTGGAAGAGAATGAAGAAAACTTGAGTTACGAGTGGGTGGTTTCTATTCCGACCTCCTCGGATTCCGTGAATGTCGTATTATCCACGGAGCGGAACTTTGCCGAGCAGATTGATTATGCTTCCGGTAATTCTTACCCGTTTAATTTTAAAGTAACGGATAATAGCACGGGAGTTACTTATCGTAAAGGAATGAAACTGGAAGTGCGGACAAACTATCAGCCCGGTTATTTTGTCGTGGAGCAATATGACAATTATTCGGATATCAGTTTTTATAACACGTCCACGGACACCGTGTTTCATGGTATATTCTCGGAGGTAAACCCGGATGTTGTGTTAAAGCCGAATGTAACGGATTTGTTTACGGTAGATTTTAGCGGGTATTCATCTCCGGACGGGAAGGTCGCCGCGGGTAATATGACGATGATTTTCGGGGAAGACTGGGGGTACGTGATAGATTATCGTTCTTGCCGGGTGCTTGCCGATATCGAGCAGATGTTTGCTACGCGTCCGGCGGTTATTCGTCCGCAAGTTTTGGCAAATTATATCGAGAAGAATTCTACATTTGTTTTGATAAATGATGGAAAGATTTACCGGATGCATCAGGATCAAGGGCAAACTTTATTTGGCGAACCGATGGTCGCATCCGATGGTTTGGAAACCGGTTGTGCTTCCTTTATCGGTTCGGGGATGAATTATAGGGGACAGTTGATGGGGATCTTGTATTTTGACGAAGCGAATCATCGTTTTTATTCCCGGTATCAGGCAACTAACGTGGTGCTTCAAGATGTGACCGGTTCTTATGTTTCAGGGGGAGTGACATTGTTCGATGCGGCAAAGGTGGATGAAGACTGGGAACTGATTGGAATGCCAACCGGAGGTGCGGGAAATTACTATTACAATATAGTGTTCCGGGATGCGGACAATGTTTACGTGATACGTTATACGATGGCGGGAGTAGGATTTAGCAGCGGACCTTTTCATGTAGTTAGCGAAGAGGAGTGTCCCGGCATGAAGGATAGTCCGGTGTTTGTTTCCCCGTATGGCAGGCAGCAAATATACTATGCAAATGGGAACGAGATCCGCCTGTATGATGCGGATGCGAATACCTCCCGGTTGCTGTATGCTTTCCCGTCGGGAGAAGAGGTGGTATCAATTGTCTTGCCGACGAACGATGGACTAAGCCTGACGGCAGCCACGTATAATGGGAGCAAGGGATCGCTCTATGCTTTCACGTTGGTGAATACCGGGGACTTGAAAGATGCGGCTCCTCGGCTGTTGGCTACTGATTTCGGTAAGATAAAGAAAATCGTGTACAAAAAGTAGTTTAATGAATGTATTGAGATTTCGTGTAATGGGAAGGAAAACATGGTTTTCCTTCCTCTTCCTCCTTGTTTTGCCTTTTTTTTCGGAAGGCAAGGGAAAAGGTAAAGCATATTTTCGGATTTATCGGGAAGGGGATAAGGTGATTTGGGAATTGTCAGAGGCGTTGATCGGGCGGGAATGGTTGTTGGTGAATCAGCTGGCAGCCGTGGGGAGTGGGTGTACGGCTCAGGCGGGAGATATGGTGGGAGAATTGCAAGTTTTGCAATTACGGGAACGGGAAAACGGACAGATGGCTTTGATGCAAAAAGCATCGATCAGTAAGAATGCGGGTTCTAATATGATCGGTCCCCCGAAACCGCCTTTTGAGATAGCTAGTTTCTCGAAGGAACGGGGCAGAAAAGGAAACGTATGTTTGGATATTACCTCGTGGGTGGTTTGTGACACGGGTGTGGTGAATGGAAAATTACAAATGTCGACGTTGAAGGCGATTTCTCATCCGGATTGCCAAGAGTTGGTCGGTTGGCGGGAAAAGAGGGACGGGAATGTACGGGTAAGTAGTTGTCTGTTGTTGATGGACGAGGAATTGATGCGGTTGAGGCATGAGGATCAACGGGTGGGGTACTTCAGAAGCAAGCATTTGGTTTGCGGGGATACAATGGCCAGGGAAGACGATTTCTATTGTATTTCCCGGTGGCGGTTGGAGCCTCGGCCGGAGGATATGAAAAAGTACCGGAAGGGTATTTTGGTAGAACCTCGGCAGTCGATCGTGTTTTATATTGATCCGTTGACCCCGAGGAAATGGATCCCTTATATTGAAGTGGCAATCAATAATTGGAATTCCGCTTTCGAACAGGCAGGGTTCCGGAATGCGATTCAAGCAAGGGTGGCTTCGCCTGCCGATTCGACTTGGACGCTGGAGTCTTGTCGGGCGGCAATCGTGTATCGACCGACCACGGAAGAGAACGCTTTCGGGGAGCGGTATGCCGATCCGAGAAGCGGACAGATTTACCATGCCCGTATTATGTGGGGGCATAGTCTGGTGGAATGGTTGAAAGGGAATTATCTGGTACAGGCAGGACCAAGTGATCCGGAGATATTTTCCAAGGGAATATCGGACGAGTGGTTGGGGCAATTGTTGTCGGTGATTATCTCGCACGAGGTGGGACACACGCTGGGATTGACGCATAATATGGGGGCAAGTTCCGTCGTTCCGGTCGAGAAATTGAGGGATAACGAATGGTTGACACGAAACGGGATTTCCACTTCGATCATGGATTATTCGCGTTTTAATTATGTGGCACAACCCGGGGATGGTGTCGATCGGTTGAATCTGATTCCGAGGATAAACCTATATGACCGTTGGGCTATTGAATGGGGCTATCGTTTATTTCCGGAAATAAAGACCTTGGAGGAGGAACGTGCCCATGTGTCGGCTTGGGTCGGGGAGGAGCAGAAGAAGTGGGGACAGTGGTACGGGGCTCAATCCAACGTGAGCGACCCCCGGTCGCAATCGGAGGATGTGGGTGATGACCTGGTGGTTGCAAATACCTACGGGATGGAAAATTTGAAATGGGTTTTGGCACGGATGGATCAGTGGGAGCCGGATCAAGATGGTAGTTATACGACTTATCGGGGAATCTATGACCGGATTGTTTCTATAGGAGAGCGAAATGTGCCTTTGGGACAATACCATTATTATATGAAACAGGTTATAAACATCGTGGGAGGATGTTATTGGGATTATGATGAGAAAGAGCAACTCGTGAAGACTTTGGTGGAACCAGACTATCAACACCGGGCGATGATGTTTTTGGGGAAATACGTGTTTACCGCTCCCGAATGGTTGGTGAGTCCCATGTGTGCAGGAAAAATCGAGAATGATCCGATTCAGTTCATGGAATTGATTCATACGGGGGCATTAGCTTGGTTATTGCCCAAAGCGGGTTCTTTGCCAGTAAAGGATTCTGTCGGGGTTTACGCGTTGAATGATTTTTTTGAGGATTTGCACCGAGTGGTTTGGCAGGATGTGTTGGACGGGGAGATGCCGGGTATTTACAGGCAAAATTTACAAAGGCTTTTCTTCCAGCGGGTCAGCGCTTATTGTTCGAGTACCGGACCGCAGGGAGTCCGGTTGTACAAGCAGTACGTGGGTGACTTGAAGAAGAGAGTGGAACAGGCTCTGGCGAAAAATAACGAGGAATATTTCGGTATCTATTGCCGGGATTTGATTCGGACGATGAATAAGTTTTTAAAATAAAAATGGATGTATTGTATGTATCAGAAAATATTTTGTATTCTATTACTTATTCAAGTGATATGGTCGCATGATGGTTGTGCGTCGACTTTCCGCGTGTATCCGTCCGAGGGAAGATGTCTGTTGGACATTTCCCGTACCGAGTTGGCACGTGCGTTTTTGGTTGTAAGCCGTCTGGATTCTGTGCGTGAAAACCGGACGTATCAACCGGGGAGTAGGCTGGGGAAAGAGATCGTTGTGTCTTTTAAACAGGAGAGAGCCGGAGAGGTAGGCGTGTTTTTGCCGGATTTCCGGATCGGTGAGAAAGAAACTTCTCCTGAAATGAAGAAACTCGTGGCTCGTAACCAGGTGGAGATGCCCTTTATGATTTGCCCTGTTCAACGGGAGGATCAAAAGAAACTCGTGATTGATATCACGGAACTGATAATGAGAGAAGGGCCGCTTTTTAATGCGCCGGGTAAACGTGTGGTTCGTTTTCATGCGGAAGATGGATTTTTTGCGTGTACTGTGATGAGGGAATTGCCCGTTGTCCGTCGTCAGTGGAAGCGGGCTGATGATGAGTTGACAGAAATGCCGGTGACTACCACGTTTTTCTTGTTGCAGGAGACTCCCCGAGAAGGACGGGTGAGGGATCGAAGAATCGGTTTTTCTTCGGTTTCGTACGATTATTTCAAAGATGAATGTACGGGGATTCGGACTCGCCACGTGATCCGACGGTGGGCGTTGGAACCCAAGGATGTAGAAGCTTATTTGACGGGTAAATTGACGGAACCGCAAGAGCCGATCGTGTTTTATCTTGATCCGAAGATTCCGGAACGGTGGAAACCCTATTTTGTGCGGGCGGTGGAAGATTGGCAGCGGGCTTTCGAGGTTGCCGGTTTCCGGAATGCTATTGTTGCCAGGGATATACCGGAAGAAACGGGGCAGTCTTTGGCGTCGTTGAGAGGATTGATTCTTTACCAAGATTCTTTGCAAAACGAGGAGGTGGACGTGAATGTCGACCCCCGAAGCGGTCAGATCATACAGGCTCGTGTGCATTGGGCTCCCGGAGTGTTGGATTCATTGAAATATGAGTGGATTACGAGAAGCGCTTTGTGGCAGAAGGTATTTGATTTGAAAACCGAGGCAGAAGAGATTGAAGGGCATTTGATTCGTGTAACTTTAGGACAGCGCATCGGGCAGGCTTTGGGATTATTGCCGAATAAATTGGCATCGGCGTGGATACTTGATAAAGAATTGAGGGATAATGATTGGTTGTCGGAAAATGGAATGTCCTCGTCAATCATGGGAGATCATTTTGTGAATACGGTGGCACAGCCGGAGGATCGGGTGGCGACGGAGAATTTGTTCCCCGTTGTGGGTAGTTATGATTGTTGGGCGATCAACTGGGGCTATCGTTATTGGGGAGAAGAGGGGGAAGCTGTTGAAGGATTGCAGGCATTGTTGCGGAGGAATTTAAACAAGCCGGAACACACATGGTATCATTCTTCAGATTCACCCACGGCGATAGAAGCGATGGCTAATCTGGGAACTTTAGGACGTGATCCGGTTGTAGGGGCTTCGTGTGCGCTGGCAAATGTGAAGCAAGTATTTAGAAGGGCTGATTTGATCCGGAATGGACGGGATACGACAGGGTGGGGAATTGGGGTTCGCCGTGCCGGAGGAAAGGATGGGGTTTTATACTCGATCGTGTTACCTGTGCTTCAACAGTTCGGGGGAATTGAGATTTGCCCGGAAGGGGAAAGTTGTATTGCAAAACCTAATCCCGTGGGACGGGAAGAACAGAAAGAGGCTTTGGCGTTTTTGAGTCGGGAGATTTTCACAACTCCGTACTGGCTTGTTCTATCCCCGTTGGTCAAGAAAGCCGGATTGGCTCCCTCGGAGGTGATTGCGGCTTGGCAGAATGCAGTGTTGGAATATTTATTCGAGAAAGGGATGTCCCGGTTCGCATTGAATCAAGTGATGTCCGGAACGACGGCTTTCTACACATTGGATGAATTCCTGGATGATTTATACCGGGCGGTATGGTCAGAGGCGGGAAAGGCGGATGTGTATCGGGAAGCTTTGCAAATGAAGTACTTGGAATGTGTGGAGAAGGCATTGAGAAGGAATCCCGGTCGGGGTGAATCCGTTGCTTTGCAAGTGCATTTGAATAAATTGTATGTAGTGATGGAACAAGCGCTTGGAATGTCCTTGTCGAGGGAGAGAAGGAAGAGTTTGGTTCATTGCAAGAATAAAATAGAGGATGTTATTAAGAATTTGTAGTAAATTAAAAATGAAACGTATGAAATCGATTTTTAGGTTTGTGTTTATTTTGTTATTGTGGATGCCTGTTACGATGGTGGCACAAGAACAAGGAATCCAGTTTGACAAGAGTATGAGCTGGAACGAGGTGGTGGAGAAAGCTACTCGGGAAAACAAGTATATTTACGTGGATGTTATGTCTACCTGGTGTCCGCCTTGTCAGGCAATGGTGAAAAATGTTTTCACGCAGAAGGAAGCGGGTGATTTTTATAACCAGCATTTTATTTGTATCAAATTGCAGACGGATAAGACGGCTAAAGATGATGAGTACGTGAAAGCCTGGTATAAAGAAGTGAACAAGATTTGTACGGAGGCGAAGATTCAGGTACTCCCGACGGCACTTTATTATAACCCGAAAGGAGAGTTGGTGCATATTGTTCCGGGGGGAATTCCGAACGTGAATGAATTTATCGAATGTGGGCGGAAGGCTTTGGATGAGAATCAGCAGATTTTTACTCGCCTGAAAAAGTACGAGGCGGGAGAACGGGACGTGGAGTTTCTGTACGATTTATCGGTTGATTTCCTGATGTTGGGGGATAAGGTCATGGCGAGAAAGGTGGGGAATACTTTCTGGCAGACGATAACTCCCGAAGAACGTTTGTTGGACAAGGGAATCCGTTACGCAAGCGATTTCTTTGGCAGTGTGGATGATGCCATGTTCAGTCTCTTTTATGATTATCCGGAAAAGGTGGATGCCGTGCTTGGAAAAGGAGCGGCAAATCAGAAAGTCATGCGGGCAATCGAGGCGAAGTATATTTTGCCGTTGATGAATGACTCCGTGAATATGCCGGATTGGGACGGGATTTGCCAAGATTTGAGCGTGAAATATCCCCGGAAAGAAGTAGAAATTAAAAAGATGCTTCTGGATCGCAAATTGGTGTATTCCAAGAAGTATCATAATGATGCGCTTTGTGCTTCGGTTTTAAGAGAATTAGTTCCGATGTGCGATGAGGAAGGAAATGATATGTTGGTTCGTAGTTACGCTCACGAGTTAGGATTGAAAGCACGGGATAAAGAGGACCGTAAGGTCGCTTTGGAATGGCTGGAAAAAACGTTGGATGAAAAAGATGCATATCAATTGTTGAATTATGCCGAAGTGCTTTTCTTGAACAAGCAAAAAGGGAAAGGATTGAAATGTGTGAATTCCGCTTTGAAGTTGACTAAAGAAGGAAGTAAAACTTACGAACGGGCGATGGAGATGAAGAAGAAAAATGCCAGAGAAATGAAGTTGTTGAAACAGATTGTCAATGAAATAAATTAAAAGCCGGAGTTATGAATACAATGTATAGAATCGTCATCGTGTTGGTCTTGTTGTTTCCCGTTGGGATAATGGCTCAAGATAATAAAGGAATCCAGTTCGACCAGAGCATGAGCTGGGATGAGGTGGTAAAAAAGGCTACCGGGGAGAATAAGTATATTTTTATGGATGTCATGGCAACTTGGTGCGGACCTTGTCGGAATATGACAGAAGTCGTGTTTCCCAATGAAGAAGTCGGGAAATTTTTTAACGAGCATTTTATCTGTGTGAAATTGCAGATTAATAAAACGGCTCAAGATGATGAGCGTACGAAGGCTTGGTATAAAGAAGTTGATAGGGTGCAAAGGCTTGTTAATATAAGGACAGTACCAGTTTTGCTCTTTTTCAACCCGAAAGGAGAGCTCGTGCATTCGATGCCGGGGGCGACAACTAATACGAAAGTTTTTATTGAGTTGGGGAAGACGGCATTAGATGAGAGGCAACAGTTGTACACTCGTTGGAGGAAGTTTGAAGCTGGGGAACGGGATGTAGATTTCTTGTTTGATTTGTCGGTTGATTTTGCCCGACGACAAGAGAGAGAGTTCGCCATGAAAGTGGCTAACGTGTTCTGGCAGACAATCACCCCGGAAGAACGGGTGTCTGAGAAAGGAATACGATATGCTTCGGATTTCATTTTCAGCACGAATGATGAAACGTTTAAATTTTTTCTGGAGCATCCGGGCGAGGTGAATGCCGTACTCGGTGAAAGGAGTGCAGAACAAAAAGTGTTGAACTTGATTGAACGGGAAATGGTTGTGCCTCACGTGAAAGATACCGTGAATATACCGGATTGGGAAAGAATTTATAGAAATTTGTGCGTGAAGTATCCCCAGTTGAAGGATGAATTTAAATTACTTGTCGCAAATCAGAAGGTACGTTATGCCAAAAGAAATCATAAAGACGAGCTTTATTTGGAGGCTCTTTTGGAACTTGTTCCGCTATATGGAGAGAATGGGAATGCAATGTTAACTAGATCATGTGCGCATAACTTGGGGGTAAATGCTAAAAATCAAGAGCAAAGGGATATCGCCTTGTATTGGTTGAAAAAGATGCAAGATGGAAAGGATGCCGTGGGAATGGCTTATTATGCGGAGATACTTTTCTTGTCCGGGCAAAAGAAAGAAGGAAAGAAATATATAGATTTGTCCATGAAGACGATGGGTGAAGGGGCGTTTGTCTACACGGAGGTGAAAAGAATTAACGAGAAATATGCGAAGTAATTGATGTTAATGGTTCTATAAATAAAAAAATAGTCGCCCGAAAAAGCGACTATTTTTATTATTGAATGGTTGTCTATATTACTTGATAACGCCAAGTTTCTTACCAATCTTGATGAAGGCAGCCAAGGCGCGATCCAGTTGCTCGCGGGTGTGTGCGGCAGACAGTTGGATACGGATACGGGCTTGTCCTTTCGGTACAACCGGGTAGTAGAATCCGGTTACGTAGATGTTTTCTTTCTGTAATTCGGCAGCGAATTGTTGAGAAAGTACTGCATCGTAAAGCATCAAGGCGCAGATGGCAGACTCAGATGGTTTCAGGTCGAATCCGGCTTCCGTCAATTTAGCACGGAAATAGTTGGCATTGTCCATCACGCGGTCTCTCAGTTCGGTGCTCTTTGTCAGCATATCGAACACGGCGATGGAAGCACCGCAGATTGCCGGGGACAAGGAGTTGGAGAACAAGTAAGGTCTTGAACGTTGACGCAACATATCGATCACTTCTTTTTTACCGGTAGTGTAACCTCCCATGGCGCCGCCTAAGGCTTTACCAAGGGTTCCGGTGAAGATGTCGACACGTTCCATGCAGTGGTGGTGTTCTGCTGAACCGCGCCCCGTTTCGCCGATGAACCCGGCAGCGTGGCTGTCGTCAACCATCACCATGGCGTTGTATTTTTCAGCCAAGTCGCAGATCTCGTTCATCTTGGCAATATCCCCGTCCATGGAGAATACGCCGTCGGTAACGATGATGCGATAGCGTTGAGCTTGAGAAATCTTCAATTGTTCTTCGAGGTCAGCCATGTTGGCGTGTTTGTATCTGTAACGTACGGCTTTGCAAAGACGAACACCGTCGATGATGGAAGCGTGGTTCAATTCGTCGGAGATGATGGCATCTTCCTGTCCGAACAACGGTTCGAATACACCACCGTTAGCGTCGAAGCAAGCGGCATAAAGGATGGTATCTTCTGTCCCAAAGAATTGAGAGATTTTAGCTTCCAGTTCTTTGTGAATATCTTGGGTACCGCAGATGAAACGTACAGAAGACATACCGTAACCGTGGCTGTCTAATGCTTTCTTTGCTCCTTCGATAACGGTTGGGTTTGAAGAAAGTCCTAAATAGTTGTTTGCACAAAAGTTCAATACAGTTTCTCCCGTGGCAAGTTTGATTTCTGCATCTTGCGGGGTAACGATGATTCTTTCGCTTTTGTATAAGCCGGCGTCTTTTATTGACTGTAATTCAGCCTTTAAAAAGTCTTGAAATTTTCCGTACATATAGCTAATTTTTTTGTTTGTTTTAATGGGCTCAAAAGTAATGAATTTTTACTTACAACGTATCCGAAAATGATAATATCGTATTTTATTTGAGAAATATGTTTTGAGATATCATTTTTTGATCGGAGTAAAAATCTGTAGCAAAACAGGCTCCACGCGAGAAAAACGTGGAGCCTGTTAAATGGGGTGTAATTTTTAGTTTCTTATCGCGGCAATTTCTTTCACGGCTTCGATGGCTGTATTCACATCTTCTTCCGTGGTGAAAGCCCCGATACTCATGCGGACAGTTCCGTGCATATCGAATGTACCGATTACCTCGTGTACTTTCGGGGCACACTGCAATCCGGTACGAACGGCAATATTGTAATCCACGTCGAGCATGGTGCCCACGTCGGCTGAATCGAATCCGTTGATGTTGAAGCTAAGTACCGGGTTTTTGTTTTCCGGGCTGTTGGCACAATAGGTGGTGACTCCTTCCACGTCTTGCAGAGCCTTGCGCAATTTGTCCCATAATTGTATTTCCCGGTGATGGATATTCATGATGCCTTGTTCTTGAATCCATTTCACCCCGGCGTTCAATCCGGCTACACCCAACAGGTTCAATGTCCCGTACTCCAAACGATAAGGATATTCGTCCAGATGCACGGGATACGCGGAACGGACTCCGGTGCCCCCGGCACGGGTATGTTTGATCTCGATGCCTTCACGCACGTATGAACCCCCGATTCCCGTCGGACCCATGAGGCATTTGTGTCCCGTGAAGCAATACACGTCTATGCCAGAAGCTTGCATATCCAAATCGACGGCTCCGGCTCCCTGACTACCGTCAACCACGAAGATTACGCCTTTTTCTTTACAGACTTTCCCGATTTCAGCCAATGGCTGGATCGTTCCCAATACGTTGGAACAGTGGGTAATAACTATAAATTTGGTGTTCGGGCGGATCGCCTTTTTAATATCGTCGGGATGCACGTAACCGTTCTCGTCAAAGGGCACGTAAGTCACGTCAATAGTACCATTTTGGTGGTGCATATTGAGAGGACGCAACACGGAGTTGTGTTCCAACATCGTGGATACCACGTGAATACCTTTTTCAACCAGACCGTTGATAATCAAGTTTAAAGAGTCTGTGGCGTTGTAGCTGAACGTCAAACGATTGTGATCTGTACCCCCGTTAAAGAGTTTAGTCAACATTTTGCGGGTAGAGTTCACTACTTCCTCGGTTTCAACGGCGGCGTCAAACCCGGAACGTCCCGGGTTTACTCCATGTTTACGATAGAAATCGTTCATGAAATCATAAACTACATCCGGCTTCGGGAAGCTGGTGGCTGAATTGTCTAGGTAGATTAATTTGCTCATAATGCTTGTATTAATTTTTAATTTTCAATTCTGCATTTTCAATTATTAGTGCATCCGCAACCAATTCCGCCACCGTCTTTATGATGATGCCTAATTTGTAAGTATGGTTTATTTGGGTAAGTTGATCCACGCAATTGTGGCATGGAGTAACCACGACCTGTGCCTCGGTAGCCGTGATTTGATCAGCTTTGATTTTACCGATTTTAAGACGGCGTTCGTTGTATTCGCTCATGGCTAAAGTTCCCCCGCCTCCCCCGCAACAGAAATTATCTGTCCCGTGAGGGGTCATTTCGACTACGTTTGCCGCGGCAGCATTAACCACGAAACGGATTTCATTGAGAAGTCCGCCGTTTCGTACTAGATTACAAGGGTCATGGATTGTTACCACTTTATCGTTCAAGTTCTTGTCCAGTTTGATTCTCCCGTTACGGATGTATTCACCGATAAGCTCCACGACGGTCAGCGTGTCAAAGTCATATTTTGTTTTGAGGTAATTGGGACCTTCCCAGCGCATGGCTCGTGAGCCATGGCCGCATTCCCCGAGAATGAGGCGTTTGCAGTTGAGCTTGTGTATCTCGTCATAGAGATTTCGGGCAATCTGTGTAGCCTCCGTGTTATTACCGTTGAAATAACCGTAATTCGTGACATCGTAATATTTGGACGAGAGCGTCCAGTCTTCTCCTGCCGCATAGAATATTTTACCCATGGCAGAGATCGAGAGAGGGAAGAATTTCGGTTCCCGGGGATTTACCGTGTAGAACACGTTCTTGTCGGTTTTGTCCAGAAACAATCCGGCATTCGGGTCTTCCATTTCATCCTGAAGTTCTTCTTCCATCCATTGAATCGTGTCGACGAATTCGTCTGTGGGGATACCCATGTTGTTACCCGTGTTGATGGCTGCATCTACCGTGGCTTGAAGGGTCTTCGGCACCATATCCATAGCCGCGAGCATCTCCCTGCCTTTCTTCACGAGAAAGGGGATGTCTACCCCGATAGAGCAATGTTTCACGCAACGCCCGCACATGGTGCAAGCGCCAAACAGGGAATCCACCATTTCTTCACACGTTTTGTCATCCAGTTCCCGGGCGTGGAATAATTTCGGGAACATGGCGCCTTGCCATGTCTTGTAACGCCTGTATATCGAACTGACCAGATCGACTTTTCTCGCGGGAATGAATTTGGCTTCTTTCATCGTGAGGTAGTACATACAGCTGTCTGCGCATAAGCCACACCGCACGCAAGCGTTCAGATGGGTTTCCAGCTTGCTGTCGCTCGTTTGGCTGATGATGGCAAGGGCTTTGTTTCTTTGTTCTTTCGTGATATTTGTCATACCGTAGCTTTTTTAGGAGGCCATGTTCCACGCCAGCCGTAGAAAAAGCCCAAGTGATACCTCGCAAAGAAAAAATAAAGTACGTGCTTGATCTTGCCGATAGGCATCCATACGAACAGGAGTGCCATCGTGATGTAATATACCGCCCCGAACTGGAACATCCACAGGGAATATGTCGTCACGAAAAGCATGACCGTGCAGAGAAGATTGGAAATATAATCATCCGTGCAGGACAACTCCCGGAGTTCTTTTTTCACGATACGTTTAATAAATAAGGATAGTCCGCAGACACTGGCAACAAACGTGATGGCTGCCAGTATGATGATGACGAGGTTCGTTACACTTTCAATAGGAATCCGGAAGCTGAAGATCGCCGAGAGTGCGATAATCACGTACACAAGGATTGCCAGGAAGTTTCCTATATGAAAAATAATACCTGCCGAATAGGTGGGCAGGTGTAAATAAGCTGATTCTTTTTGCATAGGTGACATAGCTCCAATACAAGAGTAACAGACTGCTTGGGCAATATTTCCCGATTTTTGCGAAAGGTCTTTAGGAGGACCCTTTTTTAAAAGTCGTACAAAATATTTCCCCAGTAGTACTACACAAAAGAGAAGTGCAGCTAACGAGGTCCAAATATACCAAGACATAATCGTGTGTTCTAAACGCAACAGTCCGGTTTCGGTAAACCTGCCACCCGACACGCACCCCGGGCGGGTCCTAACGGAAATAATTCATAAATATCCTTCAATTTCAATCCGGTTTCCTTGCAGATCGTCCGTACCATCGGGGCATTCCCCTTTTCCTCGAAGTTATTACGAATGATTTTTATAACTGCCCAATGATTGTCTGTTAAATTAGCGATTCCGTCCGCCTCGGCAAACAATTTTGCCACGTCTTCGTTCCAGATTGAAGGATCGGTGAGAAAACCGTCACCATCGACTTCAAATGTTTTTCCTTGAATTTCTAGTGTTGTCATAATGTTTTTTGGTTTTAGATTGTCTTGCAATATAATAAATATTTGAAAAACAACAATGATTTTGATGAGAGTTTTCCGCAATATAGGGTTAAATGTGAATTGAAAGATTACAGTATCGGTTGTTTTTCGCCTTTGTTGAATGCTGATAACGAGATTTGTGGTGCGGTAATTATGTTTCGGGATATTACAAGGGAATGGCAACAACAAAAATTTTTGCGGATATCGGTCAAGGTCTTGCAAGCGTACTCCTGGTTTTATGACGTGGAGAATGATTCTTTGATTTTTGGCGAAGGCTTCACGGAAAGCAAGGAGGTAGAAGAAAGTCTGAATACCTTTGAAAAATTCGTAACACATATTCATCCGGATGACCGGGAAAAATTCGTGTCCGTTTTTAAGCAATTATCGAAAGAGGCGATGACGGAATTTGCGTTTGAATGTAGAATTGATTTCTTGGGAACAGGTGTTTTCCGCTGGTGGGAAAGCCGGGGTATTATGGAGATCGTGGAAATGGCAGACGGGAACGTGACGCGGTATTTCTATGGGATGGCAGTAAACATACATCAACATAAGCAGGCGTAGGAGGAATTGGCTCGTGCTTTGCAAAGAGCTGAAGAGTCGGATAAATTGAAATCCGCTTTCGTGGCGAATATTTCGCATGAGATCAGAACCCCATTGAATAGTATAGTTGGTTTCACTAATTTGATGGTCGAAGAAGGATACTCGAACGAGGAGAAAAAAATGTTCAAGGATACCATATCGAATAATAGTCGGGATTTACTGGTTTTGTTGGATGATGTGTTAGATTTGTCGCGTTTGGAGGCAAGTCAGGAAATATTTTACTCGGGAGTGTACGATATGCGTTTTCTGGTACATTCGGTGTTGGATATTGGGCATTTGAATGCCGTGGAAGGAGTTGAATTTATTGAAAGAGGACCACAAAATGAATTACTCGTTATAACGGACGAAGTGAAACTGACGAAGATATTTTTGAATTAATCAGAAATGCCAAAAAGTTTACTACCCGGGGATGCATCATTGTTGGTGCAATTGTATCGGATGATGGAAATTGGATCGAGTGTTTCGTGGAAGATACAGGACTTGGAATGTCTAAAGAATCACGCGGGCGTGTTTTTGACAGGTTCTTTAAAGTAAATGAATTTGTACAGGGAACAGGACTTGGTTTGCCTATATGCAAGGCAATTGTCGAACTGCTGGGCGGAGATATTCGTTTGACTTCGGAATTAAACAAGGGCACGACTGTTTATTTTAGAATACCTTATAGAAAACCGGAATAAGGAGGAATCCCAAATATTTTAGGGTGTATAACCGTGCAAATAAGTCATTATATGCCTTTTATTCTTGTCGCATTTATGCATCGTGGACGCTCGTGAGCGAAGTTGTACCGAAGATGATCCGAAGTTGCAGCAAAGTTGTTCCCTGTTTTCTTCTTTATTTCACCGTGTTTACACCTGCTTTTCCTCAGGAATGAAAAAAGCCAGCATTCTGCTGGCTTCTCTTGCTTGGCTCCTCAGGTAGGACTTGAACCTACGACCTACGGATTAACAGTCCGCCGCTCTAACCAACTGAGCTACTAAGGAATTTTTTCAAAAGCGATGCAAATATAGGGGTTTTGTGCTATTGTGCAAAATAATTTCGATGAAAATTTACCAGAAAATTGAAAATATTTTTGTCCGTTTGGCAGGTGTTTAGAAATCAAAGAAATAGAATTTATAAAAATATGAATACAAATGTATTTTATTTTGATTCTATTAAAAGTGTTAGGTTTTTTATATATTTGTGTGACTTAGAAAGGAACTAATGGTAGATATTGAAACGAGTATACTTCGAGATTTAAATAAAGGGAAAGAGGGTGCGTTAAAAGAAATTTATCGCTTGTTTTTTCATGCTTTATGCGCTTTTGGAAGTCGGTTTGTTAAGGATGATGCTGCCGTTGCCGATATTGTGCAGGAAGTATTTATAAAAGTATGGACTCGGCGGGAAAAGTTCGAGGCGATTTATTCCCTGCGTTCGTTCATGTATCTGTCCGTTCGAAACGCTTGTTTGAATTATAACCGTGACCGTTCCCGGGTGAAGAAGGTTTCCTTGAATGACACGGTATCGGAGACTTTTGTCGAGGAGGAGGAGTGTTTCGTGATTGAGGAAGAGCTTCATCGCCGGATTCGGAATGAGGTGGAGCGATTGCCCGAGGCGATGCGGAAAGTTTTCAACCTTACTTTGTTGGATATGTCGATCACGGAGATAGCCGAGGCTTTGGATGTATCGGAGAACACGGTTCGCAACCAACGCGCCCGTGCCCGTGAAATTCTCCGGGGAAAATTGAAAGACAAGATATTCCTGTTGTTTCTTTTTTATTTTGTCGATGTGAATTCTCCCGATTAATTTGATTTTTTATTGTTTTCCGGTAGATTTATTTATGATCTGATTCATTTTTTCAAAAAAAAATGGGAAGGGAATAGTATGGCACATACTTTTTCGTGTTATAGGGATAAAAAGATCGTAAAAGATGTCGGAAGAGAATTTAAAAATTGCGGATATTATTTTTGCTTATATCGAGGGTTCAATCACGGGAAAGCAACTCGAGGAGTTGAAGGTATGGCTGGCTACCTCCGAGAAACACCGGGTGGTATTTCAACAGTTGACACGAACGGATTCATTTCGGGATAAAGAAGCTGTTTACCGTCGATTTGAGCAATATTATGATTTTGACCAATTGAAAGGACGCCTTCGGGAACAAAGACGAATCGAATGGAGATACGCAGCTGCTGTAGCGGCAGTGGTTATCTTGCCTTTGTTGGTGGCTTTCTTGTTGCTGGAATGGCGGATTGATCCTTCCCTCAGGAAATATCCGAATGAAATGTCTTTATTGCCGGGGAAATCGATGGCAACCCTGACGTTGTCGGACGGGAGTACGAAGCCGTTGAATCAAGAGAACTTTGCTTTGGTGGACGGGAGCAAGCGGATCGTGAACAGTGGGGGAGGTTTAGCTTATAATGTAGAGGATACGATTTTTGTGGCGGAAGAAGTATTCAACACGATTCAGGTTCCCCGCGGAGCGGAGTATAATGTCACCTTGGATGACGGAACAAAAGTGTGGCTGAATTCAGAGAGTTATATCCGTTTCCCGGTTACTTTTTTAGGTGAAGAACGCAGGATACAAGTAGGTGGGGAAGTCTTCATTGATGTGGCCAAAGATTCCAGACGTCCGTTTATCGTGGATGCCGGAAAGCTTGATGTCAAGGCGCTGGGTACAAAATTCAATATCCGGGCATACCGGGAAGAGAATTGTATTATGACTACGCTGGTAGAAGGGCGTGTGCAAGTGGATGATCTTTCTGGGAAAGTTACGGTGTTGAATCCGTCGGAGCAGTTGGTTTACAATAAGGCAAGCGGGAAGAACGACGTGCGGAAGGTGGATGTCGAGTTGTTCGTGTCTTGGAAAGACGGGGTATATTTATTTGAGTCCCAGCGTTTGGAGAATGTCATGAGGCTAATATCCAAGTGGTATGATGTCAAGGTATTTTACCAGAATGAGGGGGTAAAGGATATTATATTCTCCGGAAGATTGAAACGTTACGAGAATGCGGAAACCTTGCTGAACGTGTTTGAGAGTTTGGGTGGGGTGCGGTTTACGGTGCAAGGGAAAATCGTCGTGGTAGAGGCAGAGTAAAGTAAATAAGCGGAAAGAAGGTGCAACTTCTAACCGCTTATGATGAATCCAAACCGGGTGAAACCGGGTGGGTATTGTTTAATCATATAATGGTACAAATGTATGAAAAAAAATCGAGAATGCTATCTCCGTTCGCCGGGGGTACGAAAAATTTTATTAACTATGCGTTTTTTAACTCTTTTCTTTTTTTGTACGGCAATGCATTTATCTGCAGCAGTACATTCGCAACATGTTGTGTTCAGTTTTAACTTGAAGAATGCAACGTTTGAGGATTTAATGAAAGAGATTCGCCAGCACAGCGATTATTATTTTATCTACAAAGACAGCGAAGTGGCGGGTATCAACAAGTTGAACAAACGGTTTAAGGCGGTGGACATCGACGAGATTCTCCGCGAGTGTTTAAAGGGAACAGGGCTGACTTATTCCGTAGAGGACAAATTGATTATTATTCGGAAAGCAAATGAAATGCATTCCCGAGACACGATGGTGGTCAAAGGGGAGGCTCGTTTGATAAAAGGTACGGTGGTAGATGAGAAAAAGAGACCGTTAGCGGGAGTGACGGTAGTGATCAAGGGGACAAGTGTCGGGGTTGCCACTAATGTAGACGGGGTTTTCAGTATAACGTTGCCGGTGGATACGGCTACTTTGATATTTACATTCGTGGGAATGGAAACGGAATACGTGAAAATAGCCGCTTTAAAGAAGGGGGAAACTCGTAAAGATTTGAGAGTTGTGATGAAAGAGGACAAGATTGCACTGCAGGATGTCGTGGTGACGGGCTACGCGAATATTCGGAAATCGAGTTTTACCGGATCGGCGACACAAGTTTCCCGGGAAGAGATATTAAAAGTTTCGAGTCGTAGTTTATTGGATGCTTTGCAGGTGTTTGATCCTTCATTACGTATTATCAAGAATAACGAGTTGGGTTCGGATCCGAACGCATTGCCTGAACTATATATCCGGGGACGTTCGGGACTACCGTCCGTGAAGGAGTTGGATATGATGGAATCTACTGATGTATCGGAATTCGCATTAACTAATAACCCGAATTTGCCCGTGTTTATCCTGGATGGTTTTGAGGTATCTATCGAGAAAATTTTTGACTTTGATGTGCAACGAGTAAAGGATATTACGATACTGAAAGATGCTGCAGCCACGGCTATCTATGGTTCGCGTGCGTCAAACGGTGTGATCGTGGTTGAAACTTTGGCCCCGCAACCCGGGGAATTAAGAATCTCGTACAGCGGAAACCTGGGAATCACAGCCCCGGATTTAAGTAGTTATAATTTGATGCATTCGAAAGAGAAACTGGAAGCGGAAGTGGCTGCCGGGTTATTCGAGCCGTGGAGATTTGAAGGATTGTATTCGGCAGAAGATGAATTGAATTCGTTGATGTGGAATTATCTTCAAAAACGGAATCGCATATTAATTGGCGTGGATAATTATTGGCTTTCCCAGCCCTTGAGAACGGAAATTAATCATCGGCATAGCGTGTATATCGAGGGAGGGGCAGAACATATCCGTTTCGGGATCGAGTTACGCTACGACAATGAGAACGGAGTCATGAAAAAATCTTATCGGGATAGAATGGGTGCCGGAGTAACTTTAGACTATCGATTTAAAGGAGTGCAGATTCGTAATCAGGTTTCATATGATGTCGTGAAAGCTAAAGATTCTCCTTATGGAGATTTTGGAGATTACACTTCCAAACAGCCATATGACTATTGGCGGGATCCGGATACTGGAGAATTGTTGCAAACGACGACACAATGGGGTAATTATGGCGGCTCGTCGGACAATCCGCTATACGAGGCGGTAATCGGTAATTACAGTAAGAATGGGTATTCGGAGTTAACGAATAATTTGGCCTTGAATTGGTATATCAATGATTACCTGTTGATTAAAGGACAATTTGCAGTTAGTTATAAAGATTCGCACACGGATAAATTCACGGACCCGGAATCCGGTACGTACGGTCGGATCGATTTGTTCAAGAAAGGTGATCTGGCGAAGGAACGAAAAGAGGAAATGAATTGGAATATGAATGTGTTCGGGGCGTACAATCGCACGCTGGGACTGCATAATTTTAATTTTTCTGCGGGATTTAACGTTAAAGCGACGAAAGATGATTACACGAAGTCAAAATATCGCGGATTCCCGGATGCGAAAAGAGATTCACCCGCTTATGCTTATGAAATCGTGGAGAAACCGACATTCACGGATAATAAAACGCGTTTGGTCGGGATGTTCTTGATGCTGAATTATAGTTTTAAGGATATCTATTTGTTCGATGCTTCTTACCGGTACGACGGGTCTTCTCAATTCGGTACGGATAAAAAATGGGCTCCTTTCTGGTCGCTCGGTACAGGTATCAACTTGCACAATTACGAGTTTATGAATGGATTCTATTGGATTCCCATGCTTAAGATTAAGGGCAATATCGGAGAGACCGGAAGCGCAAATTTTGAACCTTATATGGCGAGGAATACTTTCGAGATTATGTTGGATGACTGGTATCCCACGGGTATCGGGGTAAAACCGAAGGCGTTGGGTAATCCTAATTTGACTTGGCAAAAGAAGTTTTCGTGGAATATCGGGGCAGAAATAGGAGTAGTAGGGAATAGAGGTGTTATAGAATTTAACGTGTATAATGAAAAGACGAAGTCGTTGATCAACGATGTGTCTATTCCGTCGTCATCAGGATATTCCAAGTATAAGGATAATGTCGGGGAGGTAATGAATCGCGGGTTTGAAATAGCTTTGAAGAGTGTACGCGTGTACAGTGATAAAGATGTTGACGTGATTCTTTTTGGAAATATGTCCCATAATGTCAATAAACTATTGAAAATATCGGAATCATTGAAAGAGTACAATTCTCGTATCGATGAGTTTTATGAAGGGTACAGGGACCAGAGTCTGGTTACCAATCAATTCTTGTTGATTTATGCCGAATCGAATAAAGTGTATGCCACGCCGATTATGAAGTACGAGGAGGGAAATTCTACCAACACGATTTATGGGATGAAATCTTTAGGTATTAATCCGGCGAATGGTAGGGAAGTTTTCCAAAAACGGGATGGAACGATTACCTATACATGGTCTTCGGACGAACAGCAGAAGATCGGGAATGAAGATCCATGGGGAGAGGGTGCGTTCGGTTTGAATTTCCGTTACAAGAACATTTCTTTATACACGACGTTTTTGTATTCTTTCGGAGGAGATAAATATAATAAAACGTTGCTGGATAACGTGGAGAATGCAAACTTGAACAATTATAATGCTGATAAACGAGTGTGGACGGAACGTTGGCAGAATGTAGGTGACGTGACCCCCTTGAAAGCATTGAAGGATAGGTATTATATTACCCGTTCGACTTCCCGGTTCGTGCAGAAAAATAACTACGTGACCTTTAATTCTTTGACTTTGTCATACGATTTCAATCGCGAGTTACTCGATAAGATCGGGTTCACTTCTTTGAGATTGCAATTCAACATGAAGGATGTGGCTACTTTTTCGACGATTAAACGAGAGATGGGCTTGTCCTATCCGTTTGCGCGTACCTTTAATTTTTCACTGAGTGCCGGTTTCTAAAATAATGAAAGGAATATTATGAGAAAGATATGGATTATATTGTTATTGTCAATGGGACTGTTGAGTGCCTGTGATGACTTCTTGGACGTTACCTCCGATAATGTTGTTGTTGAAGACGAGTTGTTCGCGGATTATAAGGGGGTGAGGATGGCTGTGAACGGAGTCTATCGGGAGTTATCCGGTAGCGGATTATATGGGTATAATTTGATGTGGGGATTTGCCAGTGCTTTGGGGCATAATTATCAGACCTCATCAACCAGTTATCTACCTACGGGTTTGTATTATGGCGCCCAGTTTAACTGGGAGAATTCCTCCGTGGAAGAGATTTCCGAGACGATGTGGAAGAAGGCTTTTAACGTGATTTCAACGTGTAATAACATCATTCAACAGGTTGAAGCCAAAGACACGAGTTTTTTTGAGGTCGGGAAGACGGAACGGGATATGATTCTAGGGGAGATGTACGGCGTACGCGCTTTATTGCATTTCGAGATGTTCCGATTCTATTGTCCGGCACCCGTTACGGGATTATCCGGGAAAATGCCTTATGTGGAAATGTACCCGGATTATCAGCCGAAGCATAGGGAGGCAAGTGAAGTCATGTCGCTTATTATTCGGGATATGGAAAAGGCGAAGACGATGCTGGCGGAAGTGGATACTGTTTTTTGCCGTTCCTGGTGTAGTTCTATGACAAGCCGGATTCGGCAAAGCAATTCGTGGTCGTCTGCCCCGCCAAATGAGTTTATGAGTTACCGGGGATGTCGCATGAATTTCTGGGGTGCTACGGCATTATTGGCACGTATGTATATGTATAACGGGGATGAAGATATGGCGTACGAGAATGCCCGGATTATTTATAGTTTCCATACCAGAAATTGGTTTCGGTGGACAAGTGCCTCTTATCAAGGTTCGATTTCAAGTGTGGAATATATTCATACCAAGAGACCGGAAGAGATTCTGTTGTGTTTTTCAAATAACAATAACTATGATCAGTGGGAAGCACGAATCGGAACTAGTAACTATATGTTCAGGATGAAAAATATCGATCATTTATTTGCCGGAGATGAGGATGATTACCGGAAAGTGGGGTGGTATAACCGGTATGGGTTCCAGCGTTACCTGACATGGATCAGACCGGTAGGCTCGAGTTATAATGCGACGAATCTTGCGACGAATCAAGGACCGTTATTGCCGGTGATCAGTTTTCCGGAGATGTATCATATTATGATAGAGTATTTGATCGACAAGAATCGTATTCCGGAAGCGGTGACATTGTTTAACACGTTGCGACGTAATCGCGGGGCTAAAGCCGCACTTCCTGAGACCATCTATCCGGAGGATTTGAAAGAGAAATTGGTCTATGATATTATTCGGGAAACCTTGACTTCCGGTCAGACATTCTTCATGTTCAAACGATTGAATCGGAATATTTACAACGGGAGTTCTAATATCACGATGGAGCCGAAGAATTGGACAATGCCATTGCCACAGAGTGAAACTGATTATCAATTTTAATTAGGACATTATGAAAAAAGTATATTTATTAGCGATTGCTTTATTCCTGATTCTATTGTCATGCCAGCGGGATGATATTATGGTTTATCGGGATGGCAACTACGTACAGTTTGTGAAAAATCTCGTGGATTCTTCTACTTGTTCTTTTCTTGCTTACCCAAATGATAATCAATTGGATTTTCCTGTTTTAGTGGAAGTTATCGGGTTACCTTCACAACAAGATCGTGCATACAAGATCGTTGTGGCAGAGGAATTCACAAATGCGAATGATGATTCGTATATTTTACCGACAAATTTTATTATGAAAGCGGGGACAGTGATTGATACTTGTTGGATCACTTTTATCAAAACACCGGATATTAGTCAACAAGCGAAGAAGCTTACTATACGATTGGCTGAAACCGATGATTTTATGTTGGGGCAATCCAATTGTTTGGGAAATATTATTTATACATCGAACGTGATTGCAAAGCCGGATTGGTGGAATTCAACTGTGACTAGTAGTTATTTGGGAGATTACTCGGATAAGAAATATCGTTTATTTATTCAGGAAACCGGAAAAGCCGATCTTGACCCGAGTGATGCCAATGAACTACGCTATTACACGATTATCTTCAAGAATTATTTGTTGAAGGAGAAAGATAATAAAACTCCGGTACTGGAAGATGATGGGACAGAGATGCAAGTCAAATTAATTGGTGGATAATTAAAAACGTTTGTTATGAAATTGAAAGTAATAATTATTTCATTATGGGCATTTATATGCTTGTTAATGGCCTGCTATGAAGATAAAGGGAATTACGATTTGGTTGATTATAACCAAATAGAAAAGATGGCATTGGTGAGTTCATTGTCCAAATCTTCAATAATCTTGGGAGATACGTTGAAACTTGTTATGGATTTTACGTGGAAATATCCTGATCGGGATACTTCGGATGCAGCTTTTGAATTTGTGTGGAAACAGACTTGGTCGGGAGATACTATTTCCAGGGAAAGAAATTTGATATATGTACCGGACGAATGTGGGACATTCAATTATTATCTTTTTGTTACGGAAAAGGCAACGGGGGTGGTAAGTCGTTATTCTGCTAATGTTACGATAAAATCGCCTTATATGGTCGGTTGGATAATTGGTAGTATGAAAGACGGTAAACCGGCAATTAATTATATCCGGAGAGATTCTTGGAAAGATGATGATAATAAAACACATTATTTCTGGTCGGATTTTCCAGACTTGTATTCGGATTTGCAACCGGGCTCTCCTTTGCCCAATGCCAATTTATTATCCGTTACGGCGTACACGATGGATAATACCGAGGATGAGGTTGTTGTCATACAGGAGGGAGGATATGCTACCGTGTTGAATGGAGATAATTTGGGAAAGGTGCTTGAATTGCGGGATGAATTCCAGGGAGCTGCTTATCCTACCGGGTTTGAACCCATGGCTTTTTGTCGCGGGGGATATTGCGATTTTGCCATAGGATTGAACGGAAATATTTACTGGAGGCGGAATCAGAATTCTTCAGCAATGCATCACGAGGCGTATTTTATGGATATACCGGTGTATTTCCCGGGTGGAGGTTCTAAAATATCAAAGGTTTTTGATGTGAGCACAAATAAATCTAATTGTATTTTGTTGCATGATGAATTGAATAATCGGCTTGTGGGGTGTTATACCAGTTATAGTTCCGGGAATAGTTATTTAGGTGCCAAATTGGATATAATAAACACGAATGATCCGAATACATTCATGGATTTGTTGAATTTGGGAGACAATAAATTGATTTATTGCGGTGACCACACTGATGGCAAGAATTTCGTGACGATAGTCAAAAATGCAAGTACAGGAGAATATATATATCAGTCATTTATATTAAATGGAAATTACGAGACGCGTACTATAATCGATGCTACGCAGGAAGTATTTGCCGGGAACAGTTTAGTTTCTGATAATACCGTGTACTGGAGGCTTCGTTTGTCTGGTTATCTGTATTTTGGAGAAGGTAGTAAATTGTATTTCTACGATGTGAATACGAAAGTTGTGAAAGAATACACGGATTTCGGCAATGGAGCCAGAATTACCCATATTATGCAAGATGCCGATTGTACAAGAGTGGGAGTGGCATTGAATGACGGAAGATTTTATATCTGTGATGCGATTAATCCTGAAATATTAGGAGCTGCACATCCGGGAGAAACGGGAATATTGCATCGGGTACACGGTCTTGGGGATATAAAGAGTGTTAGTTGGAAGTGGGGTGGTTATTATAATCTAGTGTTTGATCGTTATCAATAATTTAGAAATGAGGCTGTCCGAAAAGTATCGTTTGTCATGCTAAGCACTGCGAAGCATCTCTTGTCGCAAGGCTTTGAGCTGGAGATGTTACCGCATTCAGAATGATAAACGAGTTAAAGACGCTTTTCGGGCAACTTTTGTTCTTGACTTGTCATAAAAACAAGTTAAGGGGTGTTGTGTGTTTTAAAATTAATATCACGTGTGAAATTTAAACGAAAGAATTATGAGTAAATCAATTCGGATTTCTTTCTTGCTGGTTGTGTTGTGTGTTCTTGGGGGTGGGAATGATGCGTTAGCAAGAAAAAAGAAAACTGCCGACAAAGGCAAAGAGATAAAGAAGGAAACTCCTTACGAGAAGTTATTTAAAGGGAAATGTGAAACGGTAAAGGGATTGATGACGATTCACAAGACAGACAATAAAGTGTATTTCGAGATTCCTCTCGAATTATTGAACCGGGATATGCTGTTAGGCTCCACGATTTCGGAGACCACGAGCAATTGGTTCGGGAGTGTCGGGGAGAAACCGACCGACCCGTTACACGTGGTATTTACCCGGACGGATTCTATTGTTAGCCTGCGACAGGTAAATATCCCGTACGAAACAGAGGTGGAAAGTCTTCAGCAGCGTATTGCCGAGAGTACCCGCCCTGCCGTGATGCATAATTTCGGTATCCTGGCTTACAATCCCGATAGTACGGCTGTCGTGGTTGACGTGAGCGAATTCTTTTTGGCAGATAATGAACAGATGACACCGTTCTCACCTTATGCCCCGATTTTGGGACAAGGACGCTGGATCGTGAAGGAATTTAAGAAAGATAAGTCCCAGCTAGGAAAAGTCAAGGCTTTTGCGGACAACGTGAGCGTACAATCTTCTTTGAGTTACGAGGTGAACGTGCGTGACGGGAGGTATTATTATATATATAAATTGCCGTTCACGGCAGTGCTGACGCGTAGTTTTGTCCTGTTGCCGGAGAAGCCCATGCGTCCTCGTTTTGCAGATCCCCGTATCGGAATATTTTACAGCAACAGGTCTGCTTTCAGCCACGAGAACAAGGGCGTGGAAACGAGGTATTACGCGAATCGCTGGCGTTTGGAACCTGCCGATGAGGCGGCTTACAGGCAAGGAAAATTGGTTGAGCCGAAACAGCCAATCGTGTTTTACGTGGACAACGCTTTCCCTGAAAGTTGGAGAAAGTATATTAAAGCCGGTGTAGAGGAATGGCAGAAGGCTTTCGAGGCGATTGGGTTCAAGGATGCCATCTTGGCAAGAGATTTTCCTGCGGATGATCCCGAGTTTGATCCCGATAACTTGAAATATTCGTGTGTGCGCTATTCGCCTTCTCCCGTGCAGAATGCCATGGGTCCCTCGTGGACTGATCCCCGGACAGGTGAAATATTAAATGCTTCTGTTTACCTGTACCATAATCTGGTGAAGTTGGTACAGGACTGGCGTTTCTTGCAAACTTCTCCTGCTGACCCCGACGTGCGCAAAGTGATGTTTGACGAGGAAACCTTGGGAAGTTGTATCCGCTACGTGGTAGCTCACGAGGTAGGGCACTGTCTAGCATTGATGCACAATATGTCCGGTTCGGCAGCTATCCCGACGGATTCCTTGCGTTCCCCGTCGTTCACACGAAAATACGGGACGACCTATTCGATCATGGATTATGCCCGAAACAATTACGTGGCACAGCCCGGTGATAAGGAACGGGGCGTAAAGCTGACACCGCCGGATTTGGGCGTGTACGACCTGTACGCTATCAAATGGCTGTATACTCCTTTGTTGGACGCACGAAATGCCAAAGAGGAGGTGCCTACGTTAAATCGATGGATTGCCGAGAAATCGGGTGACCCGGTGTATCGTTACGGGAAACAACAGATATTCTCTCGTTTCGATCCGAGTTCCGTGGAGGAGGATTTGGGCGATGATGCTATCAAGTCGTCTACCTACGGGGTGAAAAATTTGCAGTACGTGCTTGCCAATATGAGTGATTGGGTAGAGAAGGATGACTCGGATTACACTTTCCGCCAGGGGATGTATAATGAAATCGTGTACCAGTACGTGCGTTACGTGAACCACGTGTTGCTGAACATCGGCGGGCTTTATCTCAACGAACGCTATGACGGGGATGCTCTGCCGAGTTACGCCGTCGTGCCGAAAGAGAAACAGCAAAGGGCTCTTCGTTTTTTACTGGGGCAGCTCGGGAATATGGATTGGTTGAATGCTCCCGGAATGCAGGCTCAATGGGGATTGATGAGCAATATATCTACCGAGTTGGAAGATAAAATATTTGGGGCAGTAATGTCCCGCCTGGGATCGGTTGCATTGAGTGCCGTAAAGGACGAGAATGCGGAAACATATACACCTCGGGAGTTTTTGGCTGACGTGCAGGATTTTGTGTTTGCCCCAACCCGGAAAGGAAGGACGTTGACGGTATCCGAGAAGAACTTGCAAATGAAACTATTATCTAACGTGATGTTGTTCTCCGGCGTGGCGAAGAAAGGAATGGCTGGAGATCCGTTCTCCGTGGTGTCCGCTAGCCGGATGATCGAGGTGCCCGAACCCGTGAAAGCTTATAGCCGGGAACGCTATGGCATACTGCCTGCTGAATGGATGGGAGTGTTCTCGAACCGGGAAGCCGTTGCTGTTTGCCGGGAGGCGGTTCCGGTGACAACTTTGCCCGGAAATATCGAACGGCAGGGATTCGGCTACTGGGTGAATGTCAATACTAACATGGTAGTCGAACCTTTGGATCATTTGTATTTCGATATGTTGAGGAAGATACAGTCTTTGATCAAGGGCAAGGTGAACACGGGGTCAGAGGATACTCGCCAACACTATCGCCTGTTACTATACAAATTGGAACAAGCGTTTAAATAATCTGCCATCAGAGAATATTAAAAAAGAATAGTATGAAAAGAATCATATATCTCGTGTGGGTATCCCTTTTCTTGTTCGGTTTTTGCAATCAGTTAATGGCAAGGAAGAAGAAACAGGAACCCCGGAAAGTAGAACAACAAACCCCTTACGACAAGCTCTTCAAGGGCAAGACGATGAAGACCGCCCGGGGGATAATGACTGTGCATAAGTGGAAGGATAAGGTATACGTTGAATTTCCTGTCAACCTGTTAGGAAAGGATATGATGCTTGTTTCTTCTATCGAAGATATTAGCGATAATGGAGAAGGGGTAGTCGGGCAGTTTGCCGGTTATTCTTTACCGCTTCGTTTTACCCGTTTGGATTCGTTTTTGCATGCTCGAATCTCGTTAATCGATAAACCTCTGAACAACAGCACTCGGCGGAATATCGACGAAGCGATTGAACAGGCGAATGCCGGTGGAATTTACGCCATGTTCAAAGTTTTAGCTTTTACACCGGATAGCAGTGCAATCGTCGTAGACATGACCTCTCTATTTATGGAGTATTCCCCGTATACGACTCCCTTTGCTCCTTACGCTGCCAATTCATTCTACGGGTATATAGCCCGTGAGCACAATTTCAAGAAGGAGTGTTCCTTCCTGAAAGACGTGAAAGCCTTTGACAATAACATCGCCGTGCAGTGCGAATTGGGTTTCGTGGAGAACCAATACTTGTTTGGGGCTTTTAAGATTACACCTGGTGACGTGAAAGTGTCGGTAACGGTCAATAAAATTCTTTTGCAATTGCCCGAGAAGCCGATGAAGCCCCGTTTTGCCGATCCCCGTCTAGGGGTTGCTTTTACACGGGTGTCCCATTTCCCGGACGAGAAGAAACCTTTGGAGCAGACCCATTACACGAAACGCTGGCGTCTGGAACCGACAGATGTGGCGGCTTATAACCGGGGAGAATCTGTTGAACCCCGGAAACCGATTGTCTTCTACATGGATTCGTTGATGCCGGGGGCATGGAAAAAGTATGTGAAAGAAGGTGTCGAGGCGTGGAACGAGGCGTTTGAGGCTATCGGTTTCAAGAATGTAGTGCGTGTCGTTGACTTTCCGTCTGATGACCCCGATTTTGACGCCAACAATATAAAGTATTCAACCATTCGCTATGCGCCCCTGTGGTTGGATATGCAGAGTTCCATGCATATAGACCCGAGGACAGGCGAGATACTGAATGCTTCCCTTTATCTCTACGACGGGATGGTGTCTGGTTTGCAAAACGACCGGAAATTAACTACAATGGCTGCAGATCCGGGTGTGAGGCGGGCTTTTTTACCGGAAGAAATGGTAGGCGATCTGATTCGGACTACCGTGATGCGGGAGACGGGGATCAACCTTGGGCTCCTTTATAACGCGGGAGCTTCCGGTGCTTACCCGGTTGATTCTTTACGTTCTCCCGCTTTTACGCGGGAATATGGCTTGAGCCCATCGATCATGGACAACGTGCCTTGCAATTATATTGCCCAGCCAGGAGACCCGGAACGAGGGGTACGCATGACACCCAAGGGGTTGGGAGAGTATGATTATTATGCCATCGGTTGGCTGTATAAGCCGATCTTCCAGGCGAATACCCCGTGGGATGAACTCGTGACGCTGGATAGTTGGATCAAGGCGGGACGGGGTAACCCGAATCTCCGCTACGGGAAAATGCCTTATTATTATTACGATCCCACTTCGTTTGCCGGGGACTTGGGTGACGATCACCTGAAGTCCTTGCAGTATGCCGTCAATAACCTGAAATTATCCCTTCGGTATTTCTTCGAGTGGTATGCCGATGAGGATACGGATACACGGAAGCGTGCACTGATGTATAATGCCTTGGGTTACCAGTTGCGGAAACGGATTAATGATCTTTCTGTTAACCTCGGGGGATTCTACCAGCAGGAGGCTTTCTCTGACGAGAATGTACCCGCTTACGTCGTGGTACCCCGTGCCACTCAGAAAGCGGCGTTGAAATACATGGTGGAATTGGCGAAAGACCTTTCGTGGCTCGATAACAAGGACGTGGAGCGCAAATTGGAAATCCGGAACTCGATGGAAGACCAGATTCGCGGCTTTATCCTGGGTACGTTGACTTTCAGGATAAAGTACGTGGCTCTAGGGGCAGAGAAAGGCGGGGATTATTCCGTGAAGGAATACATGGACGATATTTATAATGCCGTGTGGGAAGGTACGATCAAAAACCGTCCCTTGAAAAAGTACGAGATGGATTTGCAGCGGGATTTCTTGGGAAGCGTGGTCGCCTCGTCAACGATAACCACCACGGCGGGGAATTTTACGCCTCGCAAGGGATTGGTGGAGAGCGAACTCTCGGAATTACCGGGCATCGACCGCCGAGAGGTGGAACGAATGATGCGAAATTCTTACTGGTTCCCGGAGGAAGTGCTGACAGGCGAGAGAAATGGGTTCTCGCCCAATACGCGGGTAATCATGCCGGGTAATTACGTGCCTGTCGACCACTATTTCAATATGCTGTTCCGTGTACGGGATTTGCTGAACACCGCCGTGGCAAAGAGTAGCGGGGATACCCGCCTGCACTACGAGTATCTGCTCTACAAGATCAAGAAGATGCTAGATAACAAATAATGTATTGTATGAATAATTAAATTACGTATGGAAGAACCAATTATTAGAGTGGAAAACTTATCCCATCGTTACAGCATCCAGTGGGCGATACGGGATATAAACTTCGAGATCACCAGGAATGGTATTTACGGCCTGCTCGGCTCTAACGGCGCCGGGAAATCGACCACGATGAATATTATTTGCGGGGTGTTGAAGCAAACGCAAGGAGATGTTTGGATCAAGGGAATCAATTTGCGGGAGAACCCGGTGGAAGCGAAAAAGCACCTTGGGTTTCTCCCCCAAAAGCCACCTTTGCATACCGACTTAACCGTTGAGGAGTACCTTATCCATTGCGCGAATATGCGCTTGATGCCGGGGAAAGAGATTCCCAGGGCAGTTCGGGATGTTATGGTGCGTTGCGGAATATTGCATTTTAGCCATCGCCTGATACGTAATCTTTCCGGGGGATACCAACAGCGGCTGGGTATCGCGCAAGCGATTATCCATAACCCCGATTTTGTCGTGCTGGATGAACCGACGAACGGGCTCGACCCGAACCAGATCGTGGAAATTCGCCACTTGATCAAGGAGATCGCGGAAGAACGTACGGTGATCTTGTCTACACATATCCTGTCTGAGGTACAGGTCACGTGCGACTATATCCGGATGATTGAGGAAGGGCAACTCGTGTTTGCCGGAACGGTGGATGACTTCGATAACTATATAGTGCCTGACACTCTTATCGTTTCCCTTGTCAATGCACCGGCGCCGGAAGAATTGAAAGCGTTGGATGGGGTACTGGGCGTCGAGGAGCTGGGCGGCAAGAATTATCGGGTGCGTTTTGCTGATGCTACCGAGGTTACGGAACGTATCGTGGAAACCAGCGTGGCGCGGGGGTGGAGGTTGACGGGTATCCAGGTAGAGAAGAGTTCGATGGACACTGTTTTTGCCGAGTTATCAAAGAAGTAAATCACTTAATAAACAGACAAGAAAATGAAGACAATATATAAAATAGCCCGCACGGAATTGCAAACCCTGTTCTATTCACCCGTGGCGTGGCTTATCCTGGTGATTTTTACTTTCCAGGCGAGCATGGCGTTTACTGATATGCTCGGGAGTTACGTCCGTAGCCAGTCACTTGGCTACCGCTTGTGGAGCGTGACGGAGGGTACGTTCGGCGGTATGCGGGGATTGTTCACTCAGATGCAACAATATCTCTACCTTTACATACCCCTGTTGACGATGAGTTTAATGAGCCGGGAGTTGAGCAGTGGCTCCATCAAGCTGCTGTACTCCTCGCCGGTGACGAACGTGCAGATTATCCTTGGGAAATATCTTTCTATGATGATTTACGGGCTCGTGCTGGCAGGGATATTGTTTATATACATGATTTTTGCCGCCTGTGCGGTGGAGAATGCCGATTTCCCGGCGATGCTTTCGGGACTCCTGGGGCTTTACTTGTTATTGTGTGCTTACGCCGCTATCGGGTTGTTTATGTCGAGTGTCACTTCTTATCAAGTCGTGGCGGCGATGGGCACTCTGGCAATGCTTGCCGTGTTGAACTACGTGAAAGGGATGTGGCAGGATATCGAGTTCGTCCGGGATATTACCTACTGGTTGGCGATCGGTGGGCGTGCGGACGAATTTATCCGGGGATTGATATGTAGTGAAGATGTCTTGTATTTTTTAATTGTAATCGTGCTTTTTCTGATGCTTTCCATCATCCGCCTGCAAGGACGGCGTCAGAGAACTTCCTGGGCGGTGACGTGGGGAAAATATGCCGGAGTCGTTATGGCGGCGATGCTCATGGGGTACATCACGTCCCGTCCTCATTTTATGTCATTTTACGATGCTACCCACACGAAGATGCGCACGCTGACGCCTAATAGCCAGGATATCGTGGCTCGGATGGACGGAAAGCTGACGATCACCACGTTCGTGAATATTCTGGAGGAAAATTACTGGGCGGGGTTACCGCGGAACGTGAATGACGATCTTCGGCGTTTCAGAATGTACACCCGTTTCAAGCCGGAGATCACGATGAAGTATATTTATTATTACGATAAGGCGAAAAACCCTGAATTGGATCGGGCTTACCCGAATCTGTCCGACCGGGAGCGGATGTTGAAACGTGCCCAAATATGGGATTTGGATTCTAACCTGTTCATGCGACCGGAGGACGTGAAGAAAATCGTTGACCTTGAGCCCGAGGGTAATCGTTTCGTGCGTCTGCTCGAACGGGAAAACGGGGAGAAAACTTTCTTGCGTATATTTGATGATATACAGCGTTTCCCTTTCGAGACGGAGATTTCGGCAGCATTCAAGCGATTGGTGATGGAGTTACCCTTGGTTGGGTTCGTGAAAGGGCACGGCGAACGGGATTGTATTCGGGAGGGCGACCGGGATTACAATCGTTTCGCACAGGATAAGCCTTACCGCTACTCGTTGATAAATCAGGGTTTCGACTTCATGGAGTTGACCCTCGACAAGCCCGTGCCTGAGAACGTGAATATCATGGTGATTGCCGATATGCGCTATGCGTTGACTACACGGGAAAAGGAGAATCTGGATGCTTATATTGCCCGTGGAGGTAATTTAGTCATTGCCGGAGAACCTCGTCGCCAAGAGGTCATGAACCCGATTGTCGAGTCGTTTGGGGTGAAATTCTTACCGGGACGTTTGGTGAAAACGAGCGAGAATTTCGATCCGGATTTCATCATTGCCCGCCCTACAAAGGAGGCGAAGGACATTGCTTATGTTTTCGAAACGCTTTATCGAAGGGAATACGTGGTAACTATGCCTGGAAGTACGGCTTTGGAATACACGGAGGATAAAGGATTCCAGGTAACTCCGCTTTTCGTGAGTGACACTATTGGCAGTTGGAACGAAGTGGAAACGACCGACTTTCTGGATGATACTGTCCGCATGAATCCTGCCGTGGGAGAAGTGGAACGTTCCTATCCCACGGTGTTGGCATTGTCCCGTCAGGTTGGGGATAAAGAACAACGTATCCTTATCCTCGGTGATGCTGATTGTTTGAGCAACGGGGAGATCAGTATAGGTCGGAAAGATGTTCCGGCAGCCAATTACTCTCTCATCTCCGGTTCATTCTTTTGGCTTTCGGAGGAGGAAGTGCCGATCGATGTTCGTCGTCCCACGCCTCCCGATAATGCTGTACGCCTCGGAATGGATGGTATGTACTATTGGAAAATCGTGTTGATGGGTATCCTGCCGGGTATTCTGGCATTCTTCGCTATCTTTATCTGGGTACGCCGGAGAGGAAGATGATAAATAATTGAAAATGCAGAATTGAAAATGAAAAAGAATTTCGATTCTGCATTTTGCACGTTTAAAATTTGTATTATGAAAAAGTATAGTTTATTATTTGTAGTGTTATTGTGCTATGTGGTAACAGAAGTAAACGCTCAATCGAAGGATACTACTTCCCGAAAAAAAGTAATTCAAGAAGTAACTTCTACGAAAGAAACATGGATGTCTAAGATAATCTTTCTGAATGGGGGTAAGATGATGAAAATTAAAGAGTCTATAATTCAAAAAGGAACCCCGCTTACCGTTGAGGTGGCTTGGAACCCGGAATTAGTAGAAAAAATTGTTTTTGATACTTTGGTCTACAAAGTCACGCCTCGAGATATCAAAAACTGGAAATACACGTTCGTGGTTAAACCGGAAAAAACGACGATATATAACATTAAGTACTATTATCGAAACGGTAAAGAAGAATTAGCTTCTCGTAAAATTACGGTGACAGATAAAAATGGAGTCGAAATAAAAGAAGAAGTGAAGAGCAAGCAACAAGGAAAAAATAAGTGACGTTTATCTTTAACCATCAAAATAAGTATTATGAAAATTAAAATATTAATGGTAGTCATGTGCTTTTTTATCATGACTTTTGGGGGAATAAATACTTCTATAGCACAGAGTATTACGCCTCTCTTTTAATTACTATAAATACAATAATATCATGGATTTGAAAAACGTAAAAGTGGTCGCATCATACGAAGCCAGGTTGGTGTGTCGTTCGTTTAACTTTTGGATATTGTTTTTACTTGCCGTGGGAGGAATTTCTTTATGGCAATGGCTGATACAAGGGAAAGTGACCCTATCGAGTTGGAGTTGGTTGATGCACCACCAAACGTTTTCTTTTCCGCTAGTTAATGCTTATCTTTACAATATTGTACAGGCTTTTTTTGTCATCTTCCTGGTGACTAACCTATTTTTTCGGGAACGGCGGGGAGAAACGATCGCGTCGTTACATGCCCGTCCGGTGAGCAACGGGGAGTATCTTCTCGGCAAGACGGTTGGGATCATTTTTGTTCTTCTTTCAGTAGGCTTTTTTTCCCTACTTGTGTGTTGCGGGATGAATATTTGGGGTAGTCAGGCACCTTTTAATCCATTGTATTATTTGTATTATTTCTTGACGTTGACAATACCGTCGCTGGTGTTTTTCACGGGATTTGCCTTATGGATAACGTGGTTGACCCGTTCTCGGGCATTGTCGATGTTACTATTATTAGTGTTTCTCTATTGTTCGGTCGCAATTTTACCGGGTGTATTCCACGGGCTGTTTGATTTTTCCGGGAGTACTTTGTCAAATGTTTTCTCTGTGGCGACCGGACACGTGGAAGGTTGGAATTATTTGCTTCACCGATTGGCTTATTTATTAGCAGGAATCGGCTTGATCTGTTGGACAATTCGTTTGCAGGAGCGATTGCCTAATGAGCGACGAATAGTAATTCGATTTAGTTACAGTGGTATCATCTTGTTGTTTATTGGGATATTATTGGGAGGTATTTACGCTAGTGGCTTCGTGCGGGAAAAATCTGCACGTGCCGAATATCGTGCTGCTTTTGTTCGTCATGACGTAGAAGAGTCCTGTCGGGTGTCGCAGCATAGTATCACGTTCCGTCAAGCCGGTGATCGAATCATATCTGCCAGTGAATTGACGTTACGCAACCCAAACAATAAACCGATATCTCGTTTGGTGTTGTACTTGAATCCGGGATTAGAGGTGGAGTGTTTGGAAGAGCGGGGTAAATCGCTTGCCTTTACTCGTGACGCCCAGGTGGTCGTGGTCGAACGTACCCTGGCAGCGGGGGATAGTGTTCATTTGTTCATGCGTTATTCCGGTGTGCCGGATGGACGGATAGCTTATCTGGACTTAGAGGATGCGGCGTATTATGACACGAAACGTGGTAATAACTTCTTCCACCTGGGGCGTCGCCATGTATTGGTGAGTGACGCCTCTTTGGTACTGGTGCCGGAAGTGATGTGGTATCCAGTGACCGTCCCGCCCGTCAATCCTTCCTTTCCGTTTTTATCGGGTAGTGATTACACGTTTTATCGCCTCCAGGTGGTGGCTCCCGTTCAACCGGTAGTGTTGTCTCAGGGGGAGCGTCGTCGACAAGGCGACACTTTACAGTTTTTGCCGCCTCGCCCCTTGGAAGGCATCTCTCTTTGTGCCGGGAATTACGAGCACAAGACGATAAATTTACAAGATATACTGGTAGATTGGTATTATTTTAAAGGACATGATTTTGTAACACCTATCGTTAAACAATTTGATGAGAAAGAGTTATTAGGGCAAATAGGAAAGGATGTTCTAATGAATTTAGGAAAGATTGCCTCTTTTTCTATTTATGACTCGGGGAAAGTAGATAGTATTTCAGATTTCATGGTACGTCGGGATTGGTACTCGGGGGAAGGGAGTCGCTTGCAGTTGGTGGAGACTCCACTCCCGTTTGTTTCTCATGCTCGGGTTTGGAAAGGGCGGAGCGAATATATTCAACCGGGAATGGTGTTGTTAGGTGAGCGGGGAGTGGGAATGGATATGAGTGCTTATACTTACTTTTTGAAGAAAGATGAGAAACAAGCAGAAGAGTCGATACGTCTGATAATGGGTGCCCGTTTTGTAACGATTCCTTTTTTAAGCCAGACAAGTGCCAAAAATATGAGTAATCCGTTTTGGGAAAGGCTTAATCCCAAGGCTTACACGAGTCGTTCTGCGATAATATACCCGTATTGTTGCCTGCCTCTTTTTTTAGAACCGTCGGTGACAATCACCTCTTCCCGTTACTGGACGATTGACCGGATATTAAAACAATTCATTGCCAAGGGAAAAGATTATAGCACAAAATCTTATTCAAGAATTAAAAGAGAAATAATAACCGATAATAGCGATTTAGCTGCTCACTTTTATTTACAGGATCACACGTTGGAGGAAGCGGCACAAGATCCGAGTGTATCGCCTTACGTTTTGCAGAAAATGGTGGATTTGAAAATGGTGACTTTGTTGGATCAGGTGGCAGTTTATGTTTCACAAGGGAAGTTTTATCATTTTTTGCGCTCTTTTTATACCACGCATTGCGGGGAAGTTCCCCTTGACACGTTGTGCTATGCGATACAATCGAGCTTGGGATTTGATTTCAATCAAGTATTACAAACATGGGGATCGCAAGCCGCAACTAGTTTTCGGGTTCAAGATTTAAAAGTTGAACGGGTCGAACTAGGATATGGTCGCGGGTCGATGGCTCATTTCCAAATTTGGAATGCGGGAAAGTACCCTGGTTTTATTGTTTATTCTTTTTACCCGAGAGAATTCAATTATCTTTTACTTCAGCCAGGTGAATGCAAAGAAGTTCATTTACTAGGGTATTCCAACACATTTACACTGGATCTTGGCATCTCTTGTAATCTCCCATCGGTAATGCGTGTCACGGAAGCCGGAACAACCCGGGACACGATGGAACGGATACAGGATATATCCCCATCGGTATTTGAACCAAAGCTTGGAGAAATCGTGGTCGACAACGAAGACCCCGGCTTCCGATTAATCCTTCCCAAAGCTAAATGGTTTGATTTATTCTTTAAAAAGAAATCATATAGCAGAAATGATGGAGGAATGATCTTGACGGGACCCTGGCGTAAAGAGTTTGCAGGAAAATACTACGGGAATGAGTACAGGAGTGTTTATCAGAAGAGAGCCGAGAACGGATCATCTCAAGCGGAATGGTCGGCTGATATTCCGGAAGATGGAATTTATGAGATTTTCGTGATGTGCCCCGATATAATAGTGTTTTATATTCCCGAGGTACAATACTATACGGTAAGTGGCGAGGGATTGGAAGCCAAGGAAATCGTGCTTCCTTGGGAAAAAGGGGAATGGGCTTCTTTAGGTCAATTTGAATTGAAACAAGGGAAATCATTCGTCGTGTTGAATGATAGATCCCCGAAAGAGGAAGAGAAAGAAATGGATAAACCTCACTTTCCTTCTCAGACAATGACTGTGGCCGATGCCGTAAAGTGGGTGAAGGTCAAGACAGACATATAAGGAGTCACGTGGAATTTAAATGGATAATAAAGGATTATAAGTTCTCACTTTCATATTACTATCTTTTCAAACTCTTTTCAAAAACCTTCCCGAAGGTCTTTGAAAGGACTTTGAAAGGAGTTTAAAAGGACTTTGTTCCCTATCTTCACCGGAATTACACCCTGTCTTCTCTAGAAGTTTATCGGGTATCTCCAATCTCTCGTGTCGTATTTTTTATTTTCATCATCTTTCATTTTTTTATCAATGCGACAAAGATATATTCCCCGTTCCTCATCACCAATGAAATGACACAGACGGCCAAATAACTTTATAGACACCCTGAAATATGACACAAACGCTCTAAGACATAAATTTTTTTCAATGGTTCATCATGTAAAAGATGTTTAGCATATTTTTCATGCCCGCATTGCTTTCTTGAAAAAGTCCTGTATATTTGTCTGGAAGAAGTGGTATGTTCATGTATGAAGAAACGCAGGGAAGAATGGGAAAGATGTTTTGGGAAGATATCGAGGGCTATGTTAAAAATTCTCCTATTTTTTATGCGGATAAAATACAAACTCCTTGTTGATATTTCATTGCGATGGGGATGATGCCGTACCTTATTCCGAGGGGTTGAACTTGTTTTTGGCGATGAGGCGTTTGCATAAACCGGCTTGGCTGCTTAATTACAAGGGAGAGAGGCATTTCTTGTATAACGATGCTGCACGGCGGAATTAGACGATTCGGCTAAAACAGTTTTTTGATTATTATTTGAGGGATTCTTTCCTCCCTCGCTGGATGAAAGAAGGAATACTTTTGGATGAACGGGGAATAGATCAAAAATATGATTTGATAGAATGAAATTTCCCTTGTCGGTTACCATTTGCGGAAACAATATTTGTAAAAATAACCGGACGAACGTGATTAAATACTATATTTACAACCGTTAAATTGTAAATGTGTTTATTATGTTATTGCGCGGATGTTTAATTATTATTTTGTTGGGTGTGCAGTTTGCTTTTGGGCAGCAGAAGCCCGATCCAGATTGGGTAAGTCAGAAGTTTTCAATGTTCATTCACTGGGGTTTGTACTCGGAACTGGGGGGAGTGTGGAAAGGAGAGCCGGTACGGGCGGGGTATAGTGAGCAGATTCAGTCGTTCGGGAGAATCCCGAAAGCGGAGTACGAGGCTGTGGCGAAGCGGTTCAACCCTGAGAAATGGAATGCCGACGAAGTGGTAGCTTTGGCGAAGGCGGCGGGGATGAAGTCTATTGTGTTCACGTCAAAACACCATGACGGTTTTTGTATGTATCATTCCAAATACACGAAGTATAATATCGTGGATGCCACCCCCTTCAAGCGGGACGTGATGAAAGAGTTGTCGGATGCCTGTTTGCGGCAGGGTGTGAAGTTTGCGGTGTATTATTCTTTGATCGACTGGAATTTCCCGGGAAACGGGATTACTCCGCATAATGCGGATGCTATTTCACCGAAGCATCATGAATTTAGCATGAAGCAGGTGGAAGAGATCATGACTAATTACGGTCCGGTATCCGAGATTTGGTTTGATATGGGTTCTTTAACTGCGGAGCAGAGTAAGGAGTTGTATAACCTGGTCACCCGTTTGCAACCGCAATGTATGGTGAGCGGACGTTTGGGGAATGACCGGGGCGACTTTGCCGTGATGGGAGATAATAAAATGCCTGACCACAAAATCGGGGTGCCTTGGCAGACAGCGGCTTCTTTTTTTGACGAGACATGGGGCTATCGTTCCTGGCAGAACCGGGGTGATCTGGATGCAAAAATCAACGAGAAAATAGGTAGTTTGGTTAAGGTTGTAAGCCGGGGCGGAAACTATTTGTTGAATATTGGTCCCCGGGGAGACGGGTCTGTCGTGGAATTCGAACGGGATGCCCTTTTGGCTATGGGAAAATGGTTGAAGAGTTACGGGGAAGCGATTTATTGCACGACGTCGAACCCGTTTGACGGTGCCCCGGAATGGGGTGATATTACCTGTAAAGGAAATAATCTTTATTTGTTTGTTGAAAAGATGCCGGAAAACCGGGTCGTGGAGTTGAAAGGCGTAATCGGAAAGGTGAAAAATGCCGTGTTGTTAGTCAATGAACAAATCTTGAATGTGAAACAAAACGGGCAGACCGTATCGGTGAATATCCCGCAGGCAGTGCAAGCGGATCGAGGTATTGTCGTGATAAAACTTGTGTTTGAGGATGGATTTCGGGCGATACCCGATCAGGTGTTGAGAACTAAGGTGCTGACAACGGCTAATGCTATCCCCGTGTATGCCCACTCGAGTATGGATTACTATTCCAGTTATCGTAGCACGGTCGGTTTTGCATGGCATTTCGAGAAGAAAGGAATGACGGTAACCCCGACTATCGTTTATACTGAAGGAGATCAGGATAAAGTGCTTCGCCTCACGATAGACGGACAAGTTCATGATATAACTTTAACGGGCGGCAATCCCGTATCGCTGAACGTGAATCCGAATTCCTTGAACTGGGGAAACGTGTATATGTTCAATAGCAAGGGAGGGGCTTTTGCGGGTAGTGCCACTGGACTGAGAAAAACTTTTGATCCGATTGGTGACGGTTGGAAACTTCAACCTAATTTAAAGCCGGGTGAGAGCGTGAAAATTCTGGTGGAAGCGAAAGAGTCCGTGGAAATATTACACGAGTTCACGAGCGACCGTGAACAGGATGTTCTTGTGGAAATAGCTGTTGCCGATGGTACACAATTGATACTGAACGGCGAACGAGTATTATTGCGCTCGTTCGTGGGTGGCGTGCCCCGTGACAATCAGGTCGTGAAGTTGCACGTGCGGAAAGGGAAAAACTTGTTGGTCGTGCAATTGTATAACCGCTTCGGGAAGGAAGTGACTTACCTGATGAACCCGAACGTGAAACAAGAAGAGTATAAACTTCGTTTGAATCCAATAAAGCTTTATCCCGGAAACATCCACGATTGCACGCTGGAACAGGCACATCCTGCCAATAAAAACAGCGACATGGGATCGCGGGATATACGGGTAGAGCTCGAATAATTAATACTAGAGCGTATGAAAAAGAGATTGCGGAAAAAATTGCACAAGGGAGAATTTAAAGAACTCGGCTTCTCGTTTGATGCCAAGTTTAAAACGGATACCGATCTGAAAATCGTGGAAGAATGGTTGCAGGAATTGGCAGTGTTGTTGCACGAGCGGGGATTGGAAATGGGCGGTGGATGGAATTCCGACGTTTGTGGGGGATTCATCACCCGTGAGCGGGGAAGCGTGACTCTCGAGGAACGGGACGTTTTGAAGAAATGGTTCGGCGAGCATGATCAACATTTGGATAACGTGAACGTTGGCGAGTTGAAGGATGCTTGGTACGGCTGGTAAAAATAGCCCGATCGGTTTTCTTTTTCTCCTAAAATATTATACTTTTGTCAGCCATTACCCGGGAAGCCTGTTCCCGGGTATGTGCTTGAACGAGAGAGAAGACTAGAAAACTGATAATATGAGAAAAACAATTTATTTACCTTTTATTGCATTGGCATTGATGGCTACAAGTTGCAATACCAAAAAGGAAACCGTCCAAAAGGGGGGGATCCAGATGGCGAACCTTGACACGACGGCAAACCCGAGAGCTGATTTTTATCAATACGCTTGCGGCGGTTGGATGAAAGCGAACCCGCTGACGGACGAGTATTCCCGTTTCGGTTCTTTCGACCAGCTGGCAGAGAACAATCGTTCCCAAATTAAAAGTTTGATCGAGGAATTGGCAAAGAAGCAATCCCAACCGGGCAGTGTAGCCCAAAAAGTGGGGGATTTGTACAATATTGCCATGGATAGTGCGAAGTTGAATGCCGAGGGTGTTGCCCCGATCAAGGCAGAGTTGGAAAAAATAGCCGCTATTTCCGACCGGAAAGTATTGTCGGCGTTCATCGCGGAAATGCACCGGGATGGGTTCGGACCTTTCTTCGGGATGTACGTGGGAGCCGATGATATGAACAGTTCCATGAATATTGCCCAACTTTATCAAGGCGGTTTGAGCTTGGGGCAACGGGATTATTACGTGGAGAACGATGACCGCACGAAAGAAATCCGCGCTAAATTCGAGGAGCACGTGGCAAAGATGTTCCAGTTGGCAGGTTTCACTGCCGAAGAAGCTCAAAAGGCTGCCGCTGACGTGATGAAAGTGGAAACCCGTTTGGCTGAAGGTTCAAAGTCTATGGTTGAACTGCGCGACCCGCACGCGAACTACAATAAAATCACGGTAGCCCAATTGCAGAAAGAAGTTCCGGGCATTGACTGGAATACTTATTTCACTTTGGCAGGCTTGAAAGACTTGCAGGAAGTGAATGCCGGACAAATCGGACAACTCAAGACGGTTGCCGATTTATTGAACAAGGAAGACCTCAACGTGTTGAAATCATACCTGGAATGGAACGTGATTAATACGGCTTCTAGTTACCTGAGTGATGATTTTGTAGCCCAGAATTTCGAGTTCTACGGGAAAGTTCTTTCCGGAAGAAAAGAGATGCAACCCCGCTGGAAACGTGCGGTAAGTTCCGTGAACGGCGTGCTGGGAGAGGCTGTCGGTCAGATGTACACGGAGAAATATTTCCCCGCTGCTGCCAAAGAACGTATGGTGAAATTAGTGTCTAATCTGCAAAAAGCATTAGGCGAACGCATCCAAGGGTTGGAATGGATGAGCGAGGAAACAAAAGCAAAAGCACAGGAGAAATTGGCTGCATTCCACGTGAAGATCGGGTATCCCGACAAGTGGAAAGATTATTCCAGCCTGGAAATTATGAATGATTCTTACTGGAATAATATCGTGCGTTCCAATCATTTCGACTATAACGAGATGATTGCGAAAGCCGGCAAGCCGGTGGATAAGGACGAGTGGTTGATGACTCCTCAAACCGTGAATGCGTATTACAACCCGACCACGAACGAAATCTGCTTCCCAGCCGGGATTTTGCAATACCCGTTCTTCGACATGAACGCCGACGATGCTTGCAATTACGGGGCTATCGGCGTGGTGATCGGGCACGAAATGACTCACGGGTTTGACGATCAAGGTCGCCAATACGACAAGGACGGTAACTTGAAAGACTGGTGGACGGCTGCTGATGCCGAGAATTTCAAACAACGTGCCCAAGTATTGGTCGATTATTTCAACAATATCAAGGTATTACCCGATCTGAACGCGAACGGGGAATTGACCTTAGGCGAGAATATCGCAGACCACGGCGGTTTGCAAGTGGCTTACGTGGCTTTGCAAAAAGCGATGGCTGAAAACCCGCTCGGGAATGACGAGAACGGCTTTACCCCGGCACAACGTTTCTTCTTGTCATACGCTAACGTGTGGGCAGGTAATGTGCGGGACGAGCAAATTCGCTTGCAAACGAAATCCGATCCTCACTCGTTGGGACGCTGGCGTGTAAACGGAGCCCTTCCGCATATCGGAAGCTGGTATGAGGCTTTCGGGGTGCAAGAAGGTGATCCATTGTATTTGCCCGTGGAGCAAAGAGCTTCTATCTGGTAGTAAGGTAGCCTTATTGCTTATCCTTGCTTCCTACTTGCCTTACCCTTGCTCTATGACATAAGGCAAATATTCTCAAAGTATAAACGTAGCATGAACGCAAACCGACGTTCATGCTACGTTTGTGATTGGTCCATGCTTGGTCCATGTGGTAGGGAAGCCATGGACCAAGGATAGCTCGGTGGTTTCGAGGGGACGGAAATCCGATTATGGTCAATTTTAGCGTGCAGGGCTTGTTTTTAACAAACAAATATTATATATTTGTTTGATACTAAAAATTGTGGGTCATGGACATAGTTAAACGAGATCGTTTTATTGCACTTTGGAAAAAATATTTCAATGATGCAGAACTTCCTGTCGCTTTTTATTACTCGAAAGAGAATAATAACGCGACTATCGTGAAAAAAGCCGTGGGACATACTTGCCTTATCGCTCAACTCGGGCGGGTGAGAAGAGGTGAATCGCTTTGTTTCCTGCCGGATTCGGTCGGTTGTGGCGGGGGAAAGTATTATTTGGGTTATAGCGAGGGGATGCGTGAAGGGTTCGAGTATTTCTTGTCGCACGGGGAGAATGAGCCTCGTTGCGAGCGGTATAAACGTACCCCGGAACAGGTGAATGCTTTGTTGAAGACGTTGCCGAATTTGCCGAGAAAGGGTGATTGTCTGGTATTTAAACGTTGGGATCTCCTGACTGAACAAGACGAACCGGAAGCGGTATTCTTTTTTACGACCCCGGACGTGTTGTCCGGTCTTTTCACTCTGGCAGGCTTCGATAGTGCCAAGCAAGAAGCCGTGATCGCTCCTTTCGGGGCAGGATGTACCTCCATTATTTATTATCCCTACCGGGAACAGCTGGAGGGGACTCAACGTGCCGTGATCGGAATGTTCGACCCGTCGGCTAGGATGTGCCTCCCGGATAATCTGTTGTCTTTTGCCGTGCCGATCACGAAGTTCATGGAGATGATCGACCAGATGGAGGAAAGTTTCCTGATAACCGGCACGTGGAAAGTGATACAGAAACGGATCTAATTCAAGATAAGAGCCTAAGCAAGTAGGAGCGCGAGTAACCATTGTATGTTGCGTAGGCGTTTGCGTAGTATGCGATAGGCTTTTAATTTTGTCGATTTTACGGTATTGACCGTGATATTTAGTTTTTGGGCGATTTCTAGGTTGGAATCGCCATCCATGGTCATAATTACAATTTTTTGGGCTTGCGGGGGTAAGGTGCTGATGGCATTGTAGATTAATGAATCGACTTCTTCTTCCAGTATGGCTTCTTGTTCCGTTTCGGGTGACATGAAGGTTAAGATGTTTGCGGCGTTTTTTTGTTTTACGCGCTCGTGTTTTAGATGGTCCAGGCAAGCGTTACGGGTACTGATATATAGAAAACTTTTTATTTCCGCAAGGAGATTGAAGGAGGTGCGTCTTTCCCATACTTGTAAGAAAGCGTCTTGCACGATGTCTTCTGCGATATCGTTATCTTTCACGAAGCGCCACGCGAACGACCTGACGGGAAGATAGAATTGTTTGAATATCTTCTTGAATACCGTTTCGTCACCGGCATGAAGTTTTGATATGGAGTTGTTGTCAAACAAAATGTAATCGTGTCAATAAGGTTATACACCAATTGAAGTCCAAAGGTATTATTTTCCGGACTTAATGCAAATTTTTTAACTTTTTAAATCACACCCGGGAGGGGAGATGTCGTTTTTATGATGTGTTATTGAAATTGAATTTTTAAATTTGAAATTATGAGAAGTATTGTAATTTGTATCGTTTTTATGTCGGTTGTTTTTGTGGGGAGAGCTCAAGAAGGTGTTAAGTTTGAAGATTTGACGTTTGAACAAGCGTTGAAAAAATCCAAAGAGGAGAAGAAATTAGTGTTTATGGATTGTTACACGCAATGGTGTGGTGCGTGTAAAGTGATGTTGAATACCGTCTTTCGGGAAAAGGAGGCCGGAGATTTTTTTAATTCTCGCTTTATTTGCTTGAAGTGTGATATGGAAGTAGGTGAGGGTGTTGAATTGGCAAAAAGGTTTGGTGTTAAGGGTTTTCCGACTTTTCTTTTGATTCGTCCCGATGGTACGGAGCAGCACCGGATTCTAGGGGGAAGTTCTAGTTTGAAAGATTTTATCGCGTGGGTGGAGATGGGGGCAAGAAAAGAAACGTCGCTCGATTATTTGACAAAATTGTATGCCGCGGGAAAGATGAAAAAGAAACAATTGCGTGATTATCATTGGGCGTTGTATCATGCCGGTTTTAGAGAAAAAGACAAGGAGATAATGACAAAGTTGGCAGAAAAACTCTCGAATAAGGATTGGCTACGAGAGGATTTTAGTTTTTTGTTGGGTGAAATAAAGTATGGAGATGATAGATTTAAATATATGATAGAAAACCTTTCTTCCTTGCGTAAGAATTATAAAGAGCAAGAGTCTATTAATTCTTGGTTGTATTCAATTTATGGCGTTAGGCTTAAAGATTGTTTGTACTGGGAAGAATTCAGAACTAAAGAAGGATTGGAAAAGTTGGGGAAAATCTGTCAAGAAGTAGAAATGGTGGGAATGCAGGATGACGAACGATTAAAATCTGCTTATATGTTAGCTAACGATTGTATGAAAAAAGATGCGGAGAAAATAGTGTTAATGTTGGAAGATACAACGTTTTGCGAAAAAAAAGGTTATGTGCGTTTGGTTTTGTCTTTGTTGGACTATATGTCAGATAAAGTGGATGGTGTTCAGGCTCGGAAAGTGGTGGAGTCCGGAGAAAGAATTATGAAACAATTAGATATGCAAGATTTGAAGGAGGTTATCGAGAAGTATAAACGGTAATTTAACTTTTTTTAAATCACACTTGGGAGAGGGAATGTCGTTCTAGATATAAAGTAAAGGTATCATGGAACAAAGTAATATAGAAAGGTTGATTTTCCGCTATCTCCAAGGGAAGATGACGGAAGAGGAGCGGATGGCATTGGAGGAATGGTTGGTGAAGGGGAGGAACGAGGAGATTTTTGCCAGATTGGTCGATAAGCGTAGGATTATGGAGAAGATGGAACGCTTGGGTGAGTATGATTGGCAAAAGAGTTGGGGTGGGTTGGAAAGAAAGTTACACGGTCGTAGAAGATGGTCGTGGGGGCGAATGGCTATTGCCGCTTCTTTTTTCGGGGTGATTGTTCTTGGTATCTGGATGCTCGCGGAGAGCCGGAAGGAGGGAATTCCGGTAGTCGTGGCAGAGAAAATAAAACCCGGCAGACCATATGCAGAGCTCGTGTTGCCGGACGGGAATGTGGTGGATTTGCAGAAAGATAGTATTAGCGTGTTTTTGACTGCGGTCCGAGATACGGTGGAGAAGGAGCGGGTTGCGGTTTATAATGAAGTACGGACACCGAGGGGAAGCGAGTATCAGGTGGTGTTGCCGGATGGGTCTGTCGTGTGGCTGAATTCCGAATCGAAGTTGCGTTTCCCGACGGTATTTTCCGGTGGAGAACGGCGGGTGCGGGTGAGCGGAGAGCTTTATTTTCAAGTGGTAAAGGATTCTACAGCACCTTTCAGGGTAGAGGTGGAAGGTATGTACGAGGTGGAGGTGTTGGGAACGGAGTTTAACGTGCGGTCTTACGAAAATTTGCCTTCTGCTACAACTCTCGTGACTGGGACTGTGGTTATACATGACAAAGGTACTGATGTTAAGTTAACACCGGGCGAACAGGCACGGAGAAGGAATGACGGGCGGGGGATGTCGGTGGAGAAGGTGGACGTGACGTCTTTCGTGGCATGGAAAAACGGGTATTTCCTTTTCGAGGATGAACGCTTGGAGGATATATTGAATGAATTGGCACGTTGGTATAATGTAAATATATTTTTTGAAAACCAGGCTGTGCGGGAGGAGCGTTTTTCCGTGGATATGCGGCGCCACGAGGATTTTGAGGAGGTGCTCCGTTTGATCGAGCGTACCGGAAGTGTGCGGATGACGATAAAGGAAAATAATGTCTTTGTGAAATAAAAGAGTGTCGAACGTCGCTACACGTTCGACACGAAGTAAGTGCTTTGTAAGCACATGGTGTAATTATAATGAATACAAAAGTATGAAAAAAAAGAACGAGAAAGGACTGTTTAAACAAGTCCGGCAAAAAATTTTACTGATTATGAAGTTGACAACAGTTTTTTTGTTGATGTCGTTTTTGTCAGTTTCTGCTATTACTTCTGCCCAGCAGACGACGATAAAGGTGACGGATGCAAGTTTGAAATCCGTGTTTAAGGAGATTAAACAAAAGATGGGGTACACGTTTATTTTTAACGAACAGGTCGTAAATAAAGCAGGGAAGGTTACGATAGACGTGACGTCCGACGATGTGCGGCAGATTTTGGACAAGTGTTTGGAACATACGTTGTTGGGGTATTATATCCAAAAAGATGTCGTGGTTATATTGACTCGTGCCGAGCAGATTATGCGGGAAGCGGAGAAAGAGGCGTTCCGGATAACGGGGAAAGTGACAGACAAGAAGAAAGAGGTGTTGCCGGGGGTAACGGTCTTAATCAAGGGAACGAAGATTGGGACTGCGACGGATGCCAATGGTGTATTTGCGATGGAAGTTCCCAAGATGGATAGCGTGGTGTTGGTGTTCTCTTTTGTCGGAATGAGAGATAAGGAGATCGTGTTGAAAGAGTTGAAGAAGGATATGAAGCCGTTGGTGGTGGTGATGGAGGAGAATGAGGAGGAATTGTCGGAGGTAGTGGTGACCGGTATGTTTAATCGTAGGAAAGAAGGTTTCACGGGGTCGGCGCTTTCAGTAAAAGGTGAAGATTTGAAGAAGATTAGCACGACGAATATAGCCAAGGCGTTGGCGGCGATAGATCCTAGTTTCCGGATTATGGAGGATGTGTTGAACGGTTCGAACCCGAATCGTCTTCCCGATTTGAGAATGCGAGGGCAAGCCACGTTGCCGGGCGGAAGTAATGCGGGGGCTTCGGCAGAGATGGTGACTTTACAAGGGGAGTATGACACGTATCCTAATAAACCGCTGTTGATCATGGATGGGTTTGAGATTGATTTGCAGACGATGGTGGATTTGGATCCGGATCGGGTGGAATCAATTACTTTGTTGAAGGATGCAGCCGCAACGGCTATTTATGGTTCCCGTGCCGCGAACGGGGTGATTGTTATCGAGTCCAAAACACCTAAAGAGGGGCGTTTGTGGGTGACTTACGGGGGGAATGTCCGGATAGAGGCTCCTGATTTGTCGGATTATAATTTGATGAACGCGGAGGAAAAGTTAAAAGCTGAAGTGTTGGCAGGTATGTATGAAGGGAATGGCGGTATAGAGATACTTCAAAATTATCAAGATAAATTGAGAGAAGTAAAACGTGGCGTGAACACGTATTGGTTGGATAAACCTTTGCGGACTTCCGTGCAGCAACGGCATACGGTGACGTTGGAGGGAGGAGATCGGGCGTTGCGTTATCGTTTGTATGTCGGGTATAACCATACGCCGGGTGTCATGAAAGGAAGTAAAAGAGATGTGACGACCGGAGCGTTGGATTTACAGTATCGTTTTAATAAAGTGTTGTTGAAAAATAAGGTCACGGTGGAAAATACCGTGGGAGATGAGTCGCCTTGGGGAAGTTTTAGCGAGTACACGAAACTGAATCCTTATTTGCGTCCTTACGGGGAAAATGGTGAAATCTTGAAACGTTTGGATAATTTCGTGATATTTACTTACACGGGGGGAAGAACGACGGATTATGCCAATCCGATGTATAATGCAACTTTGAACACGAAAAACCGGACAACTAATTTTAGTGTTAGGAATCTGTTTAGCGTGGAGTATAATCCTAATGATGATATCCGGTTAATAGGCGCCTTTTCTCTTTCCAAGGGGAATGGTAAAACCGATGTTTTCAGACCGGCTCAACATACGGCTTTTGACGGAATAACGGATCCGACCCAGCGGGGGGATTTTAGACGCACGCAGCGGGAAAGTTTCTCGTATTCATTGGATTTAACGGCAAGTTATAACAAGTTGTTGAAAGAGGTGCATTACCTGACGGCTAATGCCCGTATGTCAGTTCAGGAAACTAAGAATGAAAATTATGGAGCGTATGTAACAGGTTTCCCGAATGAGAATATGGATGGCATATTGTTCGGTAAGCAATATAACGAGAAAATGTCCGGCTCGGAAAATACTTCCCGGTTGATCGGTTGGACGGGAAGTTTCGGATATTCTTATGCTTATAAATATTCTGTCGATTTTAGCGTGCGGTTGGATGGTTCCTCTCAGTTCGGTAAAGATAATCGATTCGCTCCTTTTTGGGCTACCGGGCTACGTTGGGATGTGAAAAAGGAAAATTTTATGTCCCGGTTTGATTTTATTTCAGAATTCGTGTTAAGGGGATCTTATGGGGTTACGGGAACTCAAGGTTTTGCACCTTATCAATCAAGGGAACTTTATAGTTATAGTAACCTGCTTTACCCGTATTTGGCTTCAGATGGCACGGGGGCAGAGATTGTTGCCATGCCGAACGAGAAATTGAAATGGCAGCAGACCGATACTTGGAATATTGGCGTGGAATTGGGTGCATTGAACGGTCGGATTACTGCCCGTGCCGAGTATTTCCTGAAGTTGACAAAAAATTCATTGACACAAGTTACTTTAGCTCCTTCTTTGGGTTTTGATTCTTATCCCGAGAATTTAGGTACCTTGGAAAATAAAGGAGTGGAATTGAATTTTGCCTTTATTCCTTATCAGGATACGGGAAATTCTGCTTATTGGACGATTACACTTAATGGTTCCCATAACAAGGATAAATTGAAAAAAATTTCAGAGGCATTACGCCACATGAATGAGGAAAATTATAATGAACAGGAGGATAGCCCGCTTCCGCATTATGAGGAAGGAGAATCCATTAACCGGATTTGGGTTGTGAAATCTTTGGGAATTGACCCGATGACGGGAGAGGAGATTCTGGTGAAAAGAAATGGAAAGATGACGGGAACGTATGATGTGGTGGATTTGGTTCCGATAGGCACAACAGAACCGAAATGGCAAGGGAATATTAATTCTTCTTTTGCTTATAAAGGATTTGGGATAGATGTAAGTATGGCTTATAAGTTCGGGGGACAAACATATAACCAGACTTTGGTAGATAAGGTTGAAAATGCTAATTTGATGTATAATGCCGACAAACGGGTTTTGGATTTACGCTGGCAGGATGTCGGTGACCAGGCAAAATTCAAGCGTATAAATACCGGGATTCGCGGTTCCGGGACGAAGGCGACTTCTCGTTTTGTTATGGATGAGAATACATTCCAGATGGCTTCACTCTCTTTGAGTTACCGGATGGATAAGACAAACGCAAAGTTTATCGAACGTTGGGGATTGAGTTCCGTGAAGTTGGCTTTTAACATGGAGGATTTATTTTATTTGTCATCGGTAAAGCGGGAACGTGGAACGGATTATCCTTTTGCCCGCCAGTTTTCGTTTTCTTTAAATGTTGCATTTTAATTAAAATACTGGGATATGAAGAAGAGATTATATATATTGCTACTGGGACTTGTGGTAGGAGTTGCCTCTTGTTCCGATTGGTTGGATGTCCAGCCTAAAACAGCTATTCCGGCGGATAAATTATTCGAGAGCGAAGCGGGATTTAAGGATGTGTTGACAGGTTTTTACTTGAAAATGGGAAAAACGGAATTGTACGCCAAGAATCTGACATACGGGTATTTGGATGCTATTTCCGGTAATTATGATGAATTTCCGGGAGTGTCTCAATGGAAAGATGTGTATGATTACGATAATGTATGGTTGAAAGTGAAGGATGATATTTATTCGAATATGTATAACGTTATCGCGAATATCAATAATTTCCTGAAATATATAGAAAAGAATAAATCCGTTGTTAAGACCGAGAAGTATTACGAATTGATGAAAGGAGAGGCTTTGGGGCTAAGGGCTTTTTTACATTTTGATTTGCTAAGGTTGTTTGGTCCCGTGTATAGTGTCAATCCCACGGGGAAAGCCATTTCGTATAGAATTAGTTTTGACCAGGAGGCTGCCCCGGTTTTGCCGGCAGAGCAGGTGATCAATCACGTGTTGGCGGATTTGCATGAAGCCGATTCATTGTTGGAGATTGCCGACCCGAAGAATTTTGAATATAACAGGAGTATTAACGCTTTTGAAAATTCCCGGCAAATGCGGATGAACACTTATGCCGTAAAGGCTATGTTAGCCCGGGCGTATTGTTATAAGGGTGATGCCGAGAGCAAACAGAAGGCGTTGGCTTATGCGAGGGAGGTTGTAAACAGTAATTATTTTACTTTGCATGAAGATAATTCTAATCCGGTTTTGTTTGCTGAACATATTTTTGGTTTAAATGTTTATGAGTTGGATAAGTTGTTGGAAGAACAGGGTAATTATAAGATAGAGATACCTCAAGGACAGCTTTCTGATGGGGTTTATATTATGCGTAAGAGAGCTAATTTTAACGAACAGTTTGAAACTGGAAGCAGGGGAACTTTGGATCGTCGGGCGAATGCTTCCGCTTTTAAAGATGTTTCAGGAAGAACCGGTCAAGAATATAAGATTTGTTTGAAATATGACCAGTCGGCTTATACTTCTGCCGTGTCGAGATACGAGGGAAAAAATGTTTTGCCTTTAATCCGTTTACCCGAGATGTACTATATTATTGCAGAATGTGAAACAGATAAGGAGAAAAGTGTCGAGGCGTTGAATACGGTGATGTGGGCTCGCGGGATCGCTTACGAGGACGGGCTTGTTGCCGATGATGCTTATGACCGTTTGGACACGAGGGTAGATTATGACCAAAATCATACGAAGCGGATCAATGAATTGATGAGAGAGTATAGAAAAGAGTTTTTCTCTGAGGGGCAACTGTTTTACTTTTACAAACGGCATAACTATAAAACTTTTTCTTATTGTGTAAAAGAAGACATGTCTGCATTCTATCAATGGCCGTTACCGGATAACGAGAAGACTTTTGGTAATAACAATTAAAATGGATTAGAATGAAAAAATATAGATTTCTTTTATTGGCATTGGTATCGTTTTTCTTGTACGTGGGATGTGAAGAGAATGATATCGCTTTGTATAATGAGACTCCCCGTCTGAATTTTGTTTATAGCAATACAGAGGTTCATTTTGTGGATAGTGATTACGTGAAAGGGCACACGGAGAAGGAGTTGGAGCTGATAGTCGGTTTGCAGGGGGATAGTTTGCGAGAGGAGAGAACCTTTTGTTTGAAGGTACAACCGGATGAAGATTATACCTTAAAGGCTGATGTGTCTTGTGCCGAGAGGTATGTGTTTCCTGCAAACGTGTCAAGTCAGATCGTAACGGTAAAAGTGCGCCGTCCCGAGAAATTAACCGGGGGATCGTCTTGCCAGACAGATGTTTTCTTTGATTTGGATAATCCTTTGTTCCAGTTTGACCCGGGGCGTGAAGATAAAGCGAGTTTACCGATAAGAGTTTATTACACGATAAAGCGCAATGATTGGTATAGTTATTATTGGGGAGATTATTCGGATGCAAAATATTTCTTTATGATGGATTATTTTAAGGCGACGTATGATGACATACCATCGACGAAGGAGGATCGAAATAAGCTTTATGATGCTTACGAGGAGTATAAAAAGAATAATCCTCCTTTATTGGATGAGAATGGAGAAGAGATCGTGTTTAAACATTTTTAAGTGATTGGACTAAAAAATGAAGATTATGAAAAAGAATGTGAATATTGTCAGTTTCTTTTTAGGTGGTTTGCTTTTATTATCGGGGTGTTATGATGATAAAGGTTCTTATGACTATCATGATATAAACGAAATAAGTATAGAATTGCCGGCTTCGGTGAGTGTTCGTTTGAGTAAAGAAAAGCCTGTTGTCGCCGTGATAGAACCGAAGTTGTCTCAGACATTGGCAGAGGAGGAATCTAATTTGACTTACAGGTGGGAAGAGAAGTTAAAAAAAACGGGAGCTTTGGATGAATGGGTTGAATGTGGGCAGGAGAAAACGTGTGAATTGGTGTTTCAACCCACGGATGTTAATACCCGTACCGTGCGTTTAGTTGTTACGGACCACCGGAAAGATGGTACTGAATGGTATCAAGAAATGACTGTGAAACCGATAGTCCCTTATAGTCGTAGCTGGTTTGTGCTTCAACAGGTTGACGGGAGATCTGTCCTGGGTGTGGTTGATGGTGAAGGAAGTGGCGGGGTTGTTATTCGGGATGCTTACAAAAGTGATATGAAACAGGATTTGCCTGTAGAGGGGACTCCTAAATTTTTGTTGACGGATTGGGCTTACGGTACATGGGATAATTATTATTGTAGGCAGCAACCCATGATTTTTGTCGGGACGGATCGGGAGGTACATTTGATGGGTGCCGTTTCTTTCGAACAACTTTACACGTATCGGGAAATGCTTCATATTAAAGAGGTGACGGGAGATAACAATTTCTCTCCAGATTGGTTGATTTCGTTCACGAGTTCACGTTTAGGAGAAGTTGTGTCTGATAACGGGAAATTGTATGCCGCCGCCGCCGATGGTCTTTCCGTGTATTATCCGCTTGTATGGGAGGATGGTCACGAAGAATCGTGTAATGCAACAAAGATAGCATACATGGCGACTTACGGTTTTATTTTCTATGATGAACAAAATCATCGTTTTTTGAGATGTAAGCAATATTATAATGAGAATGATAGTGACTATAATTACTATTTTAGAAAGGGGCGTGAACAGTATTTTTCCCCGTCTAAGGTGATAAAGAACATTGTAGAGATCGGGGAGAATCCCAATGCGGGAAATGTATTTGATCCGAATGACATCGGAAGTGATAAAATTATGATAGATATGAACGGGGTTTACACGAATGTGTTGGCAACGCTTTTCAGTACCTCAGACCATAAGCTTCATGTTTATGATTTTGATAGAAATGGATTTAGTGTCGGCTCGACGGTTGCCAGATGTGTTGGAGAATACACATTCGATGTGCCGGGAGGTATTAGTGTTGACGAGATGAGTATTGCGGCTTCTTATGCTTTTGGTAAGATGTTGTTTGTTGCCGGGGGCAATAAAATTTATAAAGTAGATTTTAACCGTACGGTGCCGAGGGTGACGCTACTTTATGAACATGAAAATGTTTCTGTAAAGATTACCGGGTTGAAATTTAGAAATCCAAATACAGATTGGGGGTATGATAATGATGAGGGAAATTGGGAATGGCTTGGCGCTCCTTATCGTTTGGGTATTTCTTTGGATTATGGTGGAAATGAAGGGGGAATACTTGAATTGAAATTAGCTTCTACGGGAGAGGTTGAGCGTGATAGTGAGGTGTTCGAGTATAAAGGATTCGGGAAGATTATTGATTTCGGGTATAGCGTAAAATTGTAAAGTACACGTCTTGTGACAATCTTTCTTGTTTGCAAGAGATATGGCGAAGTTCGGGAGAACGGTTTACCCGGACTTCGTTGTATTGTTTGTCGAGACGGATTGGGAGGCGAGAAGTTTGAAATAGGATTATGTGGAAAAAGGTCGTGTTTGTTTTGTTGTTTACCGGAGGCGTGTTTTTGCATTCTGCGGCACAACGAGAGATCGGTGTTTTTTTTGATTCCCGGCAGCCGGGGGATTCGTTGCATGTTGTTGGCGGAATGTTCACGACGTATTGCCAGGGAAAACAAATATTTTGGGAAATTCCGGATTCGTTGTTCGGGCGAGATATGTTGGTGACGACGACGATATTGGAAGCGGCAGCCGTGAAGCAAAGAACGGAAAGCGGTCGATACGGGTATTCGGGTGATCTTTTGGGGGCGGCTATCGTGTGTTTCCGGAAAGAGGGGGATAAGGTTTTGTTGGAAATGCCGTTGTGTGACCGGTTTGGAGTGGAGCGGGGCAAGGATGGAATACATCGTGTAGCTCAGCAGCGGGGAGATGCCATGCTTTGCAAGGTATTGCCGGTTTCTGTGAAAACTTCGGGGTCGGTATTGGTTGAGGTGACGGACTTGCTGATGAATAATTCATTGTTCAATTTGGATTCTTATAGTTTGGAATTGACCATGGGCATGAGCGAAAGCGAGAAGAATCGTGTAGAGGAGATAAAAGGATTTCCGGAGAATATACTGATTCGCTCCAAAAGAAGTTTTGCCGTGGAAGATAGGAGCCGGGAATCTGGTTCCGGTTTAGGGGAACGTTATACAACAAGTTGGGAAATCGGGGTTTGTTTGGCACTTTTGCCTCGCCAGCCGTTAGAAATACGTTTGAGAAATCGAAAGGTGGGATATTTTAGTTTTTCGCAAGCTAATTTGGACAAGAATCCGTATGCGGAATCTGTCGTGCCCATCGTGAAGCGGTGGAGATTGGAACCGAAGGATGCGGAGGCATACGCTCGTGGCGAATTAGTTGAGCCGATAAAGCCGATTGTATTTTATATAGACCGGGCAACGCCTTCCCGTTGGGTGCCTTATTTTATTGAGGCAGTGAATGTGTGGCAGGAGGCGTTTGAGCGGATTGGATTTAAAAATGCAATCCGGGGTGAGTTAGCCCCGACTCCGGATGAGAATCCTGAGTTTTCGGAGTATGATTCCCGCTATTCGTTTATCTCATGGAAAGCGTCACCCGTGCGGAATGCTTACGGACCGTCTACGATAGATCCCCGGTCGGGGGAAATTATCACGAGCCACGTGGGGGTGTATAGCAGTGTGTTGGATGTGGTGCAGCAATGGTATTTCGCGCAGTGCGGGGCGGTTGATAGTCTTGGGCGAAAAATGGAAATCCCCGATGAATTGTTGGGCGAATTGGTGAAAATGGTGATTACCCATGAGGTCGGGCATACGTTGGGATTGGAACATAATTTTTTCGGTAGCAGTCTTTATTCGGTGGAGCAACTTCGGGATGACGCGTTTTTGGAAAAAAACGGTATGGGGTCTTCCATTATGGATTATATGCGTTTTAATTATGTGGCGGAAGCCGGGGATAAGATTAGTTTGAGAAATCGTGTTGCCCGAATCGGGGAGTATGATCGTTTCGCGATAGAGTGGGGGTATCGTTATGCGCCGGGTAGGACGGATAAGGAGTTGAATGAATGGGTTGACGAGGAACAGCGTACCCCTGCTAAGCGTTTTGTTGACGCAATGGATTGCAGGGCGCAATCGGAAGATTTGGGGAATGATCATGTGGATTTTAATGCCCGCGGTATAGAACATTTGAAGCGGTTGATGAATATGCACGAGGTGTGGCAGGTGGGCGACCGTCGGTCGTACCAGATTGTGAAATCCCGATTCTTTGGAGTGGTACAGCAGTATTCGTTGTTCGTGGGGCATGTTCTTGGGGATATTGGCGGAAGGTTGAGCATGGAGGGAAATTCAACGGGGATGTATGATTTCGTGGATGTCGGGTATATGGGAAAGGTAATGGATTTTCTTGATCGTTACGTGTTGACGCCTTGCGATTGGTTGTACCGGGATTCTTTGGCAACTCTTGTCGATGAAGATGCCGGGGCGTTGATGAAGAGGTTTTATGAATCGATTATTGAAATTTTGGTTAGAAAGAGTGTGACGATTGCTCAAATTGAAGAAGAGGCTCCCGGTGAGAAATTTGCTTTAGAGGAGTATATAAACGGGTTGCACCGGATGATCTTCCGTGAGTGGGAAGGGAACGTGGAGGTTTCGAGTGCCCGGTACATGATTCAGTCTATTTACGTGGCAGAGTTGAAATCTTTACTGGTTAGAAAGGAATATATTCCTTCGCAGGTACTTGTGGCGTGTCAGGAAGAGATGGAGCGGATCACGAGGGAAGGCAAGGAGTATATGGTCGGTTTGGATGGAAAAGAGAGGATGCGGGTGGCGTTGTTGTTAGCAAGTATGGAGTCTTTACAAAATAATGATTGAGTATGAAAAGAGGGAATAGATTGCTGGTTTGTTTGTTATTCTTTTGCTTGATTGTGGTGAGAGGGTATGGACAAAAACCAATGGTTTTTGATGAGTTTTTTCATGGGACGATGAAAAAACAAGAGGGAATTTTATCTGTGTATCAAGATTCGGCAAGGGTGTATCTTGAGATTCCGGGGAAGTTGCTGGGACGGGAAATTGAAATCAGGGCTCAAATAAACAAGGGGTTTGATATGGTGGCACGTCCGCTGGAGAGTTTGGGGGTGGTGTATATACAAAAGGTGGAGAATGATGTTGTTTATTTGCAACGGCGAATTTTTTCGGAACGTGTTTCAAACGAGAAAGACGAGTTGTATAAGGCGTTGAAGAAATCGAATATGCAACCTGTCGATATCATGTATCCGGTAAAGGCGTATCCGGCGGATGGGAATGGGTACATTATTGATATTACCGAAATATTGAGGACCAAGGATGAATGGTTTAAAGTATCCGGCAGGGGGATAAGGGAGCAGAATGCGTCTTTGGCGAAGGTCTTTGGCGTGCATACGTTTCCTGAAGGCGTGAGTTTCACGATACATCGGATGTATGGATTTGCACCGGAACAGGTTGTGGCGGGAATGTTAGCCCCAAGAGGCTTTTTACCATTGGAGATCGGTTGTGTTATCACGGTGTTGCCGGAACAGGGGATGAGAGAACGTTTCGCGGATAAACGAGTCGGGTATAAGGTGGTTAGCTTTTGGGATTATTCTCAAAATCCTTATCGTGCGGTAAGGGATTCTATTATTCAAAAATGGAATCTTGGAATAGCCGAAAAGGATCGGAAAAAGTACCGGCGCGGAGAACTGGTGGAGCCGTTGAATCCGATTGTTTTTTGCGTGGATACTTGCTTCCCGGGTGCATTTGTGCCTTATATAAAAGAGGGAATTCTGGCGTGGAATACAGCATTCGAGAGGGCGGGGTTCAAGCATGTTTTGCAGGTGAAGATGGCAGATGCAAAAACATGTTTAGTTGAACAGCGTGCTGTGATAGCGTATGATTTGGGAGAGGTCGGGATTAAGGCAGGGCATACTTTTCACCCGAAAACGGGGGAGATTTTGTCTTGTCGTATTAACCTGGGACATGGTTTCCTTGTGAAGGAATTGTCCCGTTATTTGTTGCAATACGGAATGGCGGATGCGAGAATCCGGAAAGACCGTTTCCACCCTGGGGTGGCGGGTGAAATATTGCGGGACAAGGTGATGGAAGCGGTGGGGAGCGTGTTGGGGTTGAAAGAAACGAGTAACCGGTTTCCTATGCGGGAGTTCGTCCCGCGAGTCGGTGATTATGATTGTTGGGCGATAGAATGGGGCTATCGGGAGTCTTTACAGGGGAAGGAGCAACCGGAGTATTCGTTCGTGACAAGCGTGAATTTGAGCGCTTTAAAGTACAGATTGGAGAATATGCGTTCTCTTTATGAATTATTGGATAGTATCGTGTATCCGGATAAAAAGTATGATTCCGGCAAGAGTATTGCGGAGGTGAATGCGGAGGGCATGAAGTTGTACGAGGAGTATTTAATGCAGGTGGTGGCGCATATAGGCAATGGGGGTACAGCCGATGAGCAACATGAGGCTATGGAGGTGTTGAATGAATATCTTTTCAAAGGTGAAAATTATTTCTGTTCGAGATTAATGAAAGAAAATCTGTTGGGAAGGCATCGGGAAGTGTTTATGCAACAGGCAAAGAAGATTTTTCAGAAGCTATTGGCTCCGGAGGTTATAAAAGGAGCCGCTGATGCGGAAAGATTATTAGAGGAACTGGTTTCGATGCTGTTTGGCGATATTGACATGGAGCATACTGTTTCTCGTGGGCAAATGGATATGCAAGTTTTGTGCGTGGATGTTTTGCTGGAATTGATGGAAAAGATGGAAACCGGGAAAGATTTGTACGTTTTTGTCGTGAAACAGGCATTGCAGGAGCTTGGTGAAAGATTGAATGAATTGAAAAATAAGCATAGGGATAAATCGGTAAGAGTGATAAGTAAGTTACTGCTTTCTCGCATGGAAAAGAAATTCGTACTTTGAGATAAACAAATTGTCTGATGTTTTGTTCGCGTGAGAATATTTACTATTTTTGCGTCAAAGAAATGTTTCTTCGGGGCAGGGTGCAACTCCCTACCGGCGGTAATAGTCCGCGACTCCCTTTCGAGGGACTGATTCAGTGAAATTCTGAAACCGACGGTTAAAGTCCGGATGATAGAAGAGATGTTTAGTTGTAATTGATATTATATTAATACAATATAAATAGGTGCCCCGAATGTGTATGCATTCGGGGCATTTTGTTTTTTAGAAAGGAGAACACGTATGGTGAAACAGGAAGATTTGGAGTACATGAGGCGGGCAATAGCACTTGCCGAGCGAGGAGCGGGATTCGTGAATCCGAACCCGATGGTGGGTGCCGTGATCGTGAAGGGGGGAAAGGTGATTGGTGAAGGATGGCACGAGCGTTATGGGGAGTGGCACGCGGAACGGAATGCGTTTAAGAATTGTACGGGAGATGCCCAGGGCGCCACGATGTATGTGACCTTGGAACCTTGTTGCCATCATGGTAAGACTCCGCCTTGCACGGATGCGATCATCGAGCACGGGATAGCCCGGGTGTTTGTCGGGATGCGTGACCCGAATCCTTTGGTGGCAGGTAAGGGTATTGCTTTGTTGAGAGAAGCGGGGATCGAGGTTTGCGTGGGAATGGAAGACGAGGCGATTCGGGAACAGAATAAGGTATTTTTGAAATATATATCAACCCGGCGACCGTGGGTGGCATTGAAGACAGCGATGACGCTGGACGGGAAAATTGCCACGTGGTCGGGTGATTCGAAATGGATCACGGGAACGGAAGCCCGGGCGTATGTCCACGAGTTGCGCCATCGCCTGATGGCAGTGATGGTGGGTATCGGTACAGCCGTGGCGGATGATCCTTTATTGAATTGCCGGATTGAAGGACGGGGAGTGCGCCAGCCGATACGGGTTATCGTGGATAGTAATGCCCGGTTAGGGTTGGAAAGCCAGCTGGTAAAAACGGCAAGAGAGTATCGGACGATCGTGGCTCATACGCGTTTTGCCGTGGAAGAGAAATTGGAGGCTTTACGGAAAGCCGGAGTGGAAACTTTGTATTGCGAGGAGAAGGAGGGACTGGTTGACGTAGACAATTTGCTCGTGTTGCTCGGGCAGATGGGGGTTGATTCCATTTTGTTGGAAGGCGGGGGAAGTTTGAATTATTCTTTCCTGTCGGGAGGCTTCACGGATGAAGTTTATGCTTTCATCGCCCCGAAAATCGTGGGTGGCGAGAAAGCCAAAACCCCGGTTGAAGGTATCGGTATCGACAAAATGGCTGATGCGATTACTCTGGAGCGAACGGACGTGTTATGTCTGGGACAAGACCTGCTAGTGAAGTTTCGAGTTTAAAATTTAAAGTTTAGAATGAAAGGTATTCAATTTCCAATTTTCAATTGTATATCATGTTTACAGGAATAATAGAAGAAATAGGAACAATAAAAGGAATTAAGCGAGGCAACCGGAGCGTGGTGCTGGAGGTGAAGGCGAAGAAGGTGTTGGAGGATTTGAAGGTGGGGGATAGTATTGCCACGAACGGGGTTTGTCTGACTGTGACTTCCTTCAGCGGTGGTAGCTTTTGCGCGGACGTGATGCCGGAAACGATGCAACGCAGTAATTTGGGCGGGTTACATGCGGGCGATCCGGTGAACCTGGAAAGAGCGTTGAGTTTGAACGGAAGGTTGGGAGGTCATATCGTGTCGGGACACGTCGATGGTATGGGAAAGATCGTGGGGAGAGAGAAGGACGAGAACGCTATATGGGTGACGATAGCTACTTCTGCCGATTTGTTGCGGTATATCGTGGAGAAAGGGTCGATCACGATCGACGGAATTAGTTTGACGGTGGTGGCGGTGACGGATAGCGGTTTTACCGTGTCGATCATCCCGCACACGCAAGATGAAACGACCTTGGTGAAGAAGCAGGTTGGTGACGATGTGAATCTGGAGAATGATGTGATTGCCAAGTACGTGGAGAAGTTGATGCGTCCGGCGGCACCCGCGGAGCCTAAAGGCGGGTTGACGTTGGATTTTTTGTTGGCAAATGGTTTTTGAAAATTTAAAATAAAAAATAAAGATATGGAAGATTTCAAGTTTAGTACGATTGAAGAAGCGGTTGCGGATTTGAGAGCGGGAAAGATGATTATCGCGGTGGACGATCCGGACCGGGAGAACGAGGGGGATTTGATTTGTGCGGCGGAGTTTGCCACGTTGGAGAACGTGAATTTTATGGCGTCTTACGCTAAGGGTTTGATTTGTATGCCGATGAGTAAGGCTTTGACGACGAAGTTGGGATTGGAGCAGATGGTGGCGACGAACACGGATAACCATTGCACGGCTTTCACGGTGTCTATTGACCACGTGGATACGACGACTGGTATTTCGGCTCTGGAGCGTTCTGTTACGGCTATGAAAGCAGTGGAGGATGATGCCAAACCGTCTGATTTCCGTCGCCCGGGGCATATGTTCCCGTTGGAGGCAAAGCCGGGAGGCGTACTGGAACGTATGGGACACACGGAGGCTACCGTGGATTTGATGCGGATTGCCAAGTTGAAGGAATGCGGGTTGTGCTGCGAGATCATGCGGGAGGACGGGACGATGATGCGAACCCCGGAGTTAAAGGAGTTCGCGAAGGCACACGGGATGAAGATGATCACCGTGTCGGATTTGATTACTTATCGTCGGCGGACAGAGATTCTGGTGGAGCGAGTGACCGAGGCGGATATGCCCACGAAATACGGTTATTTCAAGGCTTACGGGTACGTGAACAAGATTAACGGGGAGCATCATGTGGCTTTGGTGAAAGGCGACGTGACGGATGGTGAGCCTGTTTTGTGCCGGGTACATTCGGAGTGTTTGACGGGCGACGTGTTCGGTTCTTTGCGTTGTGATTGCGGCGATCAGCTTGCTGAGGCGATGCGGAGAATCGCTGAACGCGGACGGGGCGTGTTGTTGTACATGCGCCAAGAAGGACGTGGAATTGGGTTGATAAACAAGTTGAAAGCTTATCATTTGCAGGACGAGGGGATGGATACGGTGGATGCTAACCTGGCTTTGGGCTTTAAAGCCGATTTGCGGGAGTATGGTACCGGAGCGGAGATTCTTGCTGACTTGGGTGTGAAGAAAATGGTATTGATGACCAATAACCCGTTGAAGATTAACGGGCTGATGGGATACGGCATCGAGATCGTGGGGCGCGAACCGATCGAGATGACGTGCAACGAGAAGAATGAATTTTACATGTACACGAAGTACAAGAAGATGGGGCATATCCTTCACGTGCGTGAACGGGATGAGGTGGAAAGATTGAAAGAAGAATTGGAAAATAAACAATAAATATAAAGGACATGAATTTACTCGAAGGAAAATTATTAGCAGAAGGACAACGTATCGGTATTGTTGCCGGACGTTTTAACGAGTTTATTACCAGTAAATTGTTAGGCGGAGCGGTAGACGCTTTCAAGCGTCACGGTGGTGACGAGGCGAATATTGATTTGGCATGGGTGCCGGGTGCATTCGAGATCCCGCTGGTAGCAAAGAAAATGGCAGAAACGAAAAAATATGATGCCGTGATTTGTTTGGGTGCCGTGATCCGTGGGGCTACCCCTCATTTCGACATGGTGGCAAACGAAGCAACCAAAGGCATCGCTAACGTGGGATTGCAAACCGGAGTGCCGATTATCTTCGGTGTCCTAACGACCGACACGATAGAGCAGGCTGTTGAAAGAGCCGGAACAAAAGCCGGGAACAAAGGTTTCGAGGCGGTAACCACGGCTATCGAGATGATTAATTTGCTGAAGCAGATTTAAAAGGTTCGTAAAGTTTATAAGGTTTATAAGGTCTGTAAGGTCATAAGTGACTTTATGAACCTTATAAACTATTTTTTTCGGAAAAGACAAAACAATAGTTCGGGGTAATTGGCGAAACGAAGGCGGAGTTGTTGTATGCCTTTACGTAGTAATGTTTTCACGGTATTGATGGAGATATGCAATTCGTCGGCAACCTCCTGGTATTTCATGCTCTTACTGAAAATGCAGACGATGATGCGTTGGGTTTGTGTTGGGAGAAGGGATAGTTCTTTTTGTACATCTTGGAAAACTTTTTCATCGTATTGTATTGTTTCTTCGAAAAATATGTCTTGCTTGATGATGTCAATATTGTGTTGTACAACATTTTTTTTCTCTAACCGGTCGAGGCAGGCATTACGGACAGAGTTAAAGAGATAGGACTTGACGGCTTTTTCTTCGGTGAAGTAATTGTTGTGTTTCTCCCAAAAATGCATAAATATATCCTGAACAACGTCTTCGCTATCTTCTCGTGTATGCAGAAACGTCAAGGCGTAAAGATGGAGTTGCTTGGCGTATTTGTTGAATAGATAATTTATGTCATTGTTTGAAAACGCAGGGTTCATGTCTTAAATATTTGTGACCAAAATTAAGTTGTCCGTCCGAATAATGCAAGGAAATGTTTAGTTATGTTATCGTTTCACTCTTTTTTTATTCCAATGTTGCTGTAATTTTTTACGGTTAATTCTTTTTGGGCTTTACTCTGAAGCTTGAGTGGGATAAAAATTTTTGAAAAAAAATAGAAAAATGAGTCACCCGTTTTCGGCTTTTCCCGTTTTTGTTGTAAAATCTTAATACATGAATAAATTGACAGATCATATTGTGGAACAAATCATCGCTTTTTATTTGGAAAGACTTTCCGAAGAAGAAAGAGGTGAATTGGAAACTTGGGTAAACGAGAGCACGGAGCACCGGGATATTTTCCGGAAGGTGTTGCGGGTGTGCCATCGATTGCAGTTAGTCATGATGGATGAAGAGGCGAAGCATATACGTGAATTGGTGTTGAGGGAATGTTGTAACCGTTCCCGGGGAAAACGTCGGCGTGTATTGCATTGGCTCGGTTACGCGGCCATGCTTGTGGTGATGTTAGGGGGCGGTCTGGTGTATTATTGGACGACGCGAGTGATGGAAAACACGAATGCGGGGCAACAAGTTTGTGTGTCGGGGGTGAAATCCGGAGAGCGGGTGGCTGTATTACAACTGGCTTCCGGTTCCGAGATTGTTTTACGCGAGGATCGTTTTTTGGAAGTGGATTTGGGGGAGGGGATGGTATTTCAGCAGGATTCCGTGTTGTCTGTCGATTCCTTGGGAACGGGAGAGAAGGTCGTGTTGGCAGATACGGCAATGAATATCGTGCGGGTACCGAAAGGGGGGGAGTATAAATTGACGTTGGCGGATGGCACTTCTGTGTGGTTGAATTCCGGGTCGGCAATGCGTTTCCCCGCTCGTTTTTCGGGAAAACAACGGGAGATTTATTTGGAAGGGGAGGCTTTTTTTCAAGTGAAAGCCGATACAGCTTATCCTTTTATCGTGAGGACCGGGGGAACGGAGATCCGGGTTTTGGGAACTTCGTTCAACGTGATGAATTATGTGGATGAGGCACGGGTGGAAGTTGCCTTGTTGACTGGGAAGGTGGATTTCAGGGATTCTTTGATGGAAGAAGGTTTGAAAATGATGCCGGGCGATGTGGTTCGTATGAACAAGGATGATCGGAAGGTGACGGTTACCCGGGAGGACGTTGCTTTGGTTGCGGCTTGGCGGGAGGGATACTTCTATTTCGATAATATGCCGATGGAAGAATTGGTCGTGAAATTGGCACGTTGGTATCAGGTTGATTTTCTTTTTGCCACGGAGAAGGCAAAGCGGATGTGTTTCACGGGTGCAGTAAAAAAACACGAACCCTTGAAAGAGGTGTTGGATCTTATCGAGAAAACGGGTGATGTCCGATTTATTGATTTGGGTGGTAAAATTAAAATATATCAAAAATAAAACCCGGAAAGTGGTTGCGACACGTTCCGGGAGTGAGTTAACCGTAATTTTTATTAATTAATTCGTTTACAAAGTTATGAATAAAAAACGAAAAATGTTGCTTGTCGTGCGCGACAAGTTGGAAAAAAGTTGCTTGATAATGCGGTCGAGCCTTTTATTATTGTTCGTTTTCTTTGCCGGATTGATGGCGCATGCCCAAGAGGTAAAGAAAACAATAACGCTTTCGGGTGAATATTCCGTGAAGGAGATATTTGCCGAAATCAAAAAGCAGGCGAATTACACCGTGGTGTACAATAATGAACGCCTTGACGTGGGGCGCCGCCTGAAAGTCGATTTCAAGGCTACCGCATTGAATGCCGTTATGGATAAGGTGTTGGAGGGTACCGGATTGGCTTATGCTTTCGAGAAAGAATTTATCGTTTTGTCCAAGAAGAAAGAAACAAAAGAGGTGAACCTTGTAGAGGTGAAGGGAAAGGTCGTGGATGAAAAAGGGGAACCCATTGCGGGAGCTACTATTGTTGTTTACGGGACTTCGCAGGGGGTGGCTACGGATGCTGACGGACGTTATACCTTGCGGATGGTTCCGGATGGCGTGATTGAAGTTTCTTTTATCGGTTACAAGAAAGAAACCATTCCTTTAAAGGGAAAGACCATCATGAACGTTACCCTGCAACCGACTTCCGAGAATATCGAGGAGGTGCAAGTCGTGGCGTTCGGAGCCCAGAAGAAGGAAAGCGTGGTGTCTGCAATCACCACGATCCGCCCGATGGATTTGAAGTCATCCAGCTCGGACCTTACCTCCCAGTTAACCGGTAAGATCGCCGGTATCATCGGTTGGCAAACCGGCGGACTACCCGGGGCGTTGACCGAGGAAGAGATGAACACGAAATTCTATATCCGGGGTATCAGTTCTTCCAGCGGTGTTTCGGAGCCTTTGGTGTTGATCGACGGGGTGGAATCTTCCCGTTTGGACTTGGCTCGTATGGCACCCGAGGACATCGAGAGCTTTTCCGTCTTGAAAGATGCTTCCGCTACGGCAATGTACGGTGCCCGCGGTGCCAACGGGGTCATCCTCGTCACCACGAAGAAAGGTGAAGCAGGAAGTGTTTACACCTCCGTGCGTTACGAGGCGGTGTGGTCCATGCCTACCGATAATATCGATGTTGTTGACCCGCAAACATATATGCGAATGTACAACGAGGCGTTGTTAAGCCGGAACCCGAAGGCAAGCCCTGCTTATTCCCTGACGAAAATCGAGCGCACGGGCGATCCCCGTTATCCGTCGTGGGTGTATCCTGCCAATGACTGGTATGATATCCTGTTCAAGAACTTTTCCGTGAATCATCGTGCGGGTATCAATGTGCGGGGTGGTTCCAACGTGATGCAGTATTATGCTTCCGTGAACTATACCTATGATTCCGGTATGTTGAAAACGGACCGGTTGAACCAGTTCGACGTGAACATCAGCAATTCCACGGTCGCTTCCCGTATCAATTTGAACGTGAACTTGAATGCCGGGATCCAATTGTTGGTGAATACCTCCTTTAACGTGGACCAATACCACGGGCCGGCGCAGGATATGACCAGTGCTTACTCGTTGGCGTTCAACGCTTCCCCGGTAAATTTCGCTCCCATGTACCCGGCGGACAAAGCGACCAGTTGGCCGCACTTGCGTTTCGGGTTGAGTCCCGGGCGAGATGTCGTTAATCCTTATGTCATGGTACAATTGGGATACAAGGACCGCGGACGTTTTTCCCTGACTTCCCGGGCGGAATATATCCACAACTTGTCTTCTTTGCTTAGAGGGTTGGAATTACGGGCAAGCGTTTCTTACTCCAAAACTTCCAACGAAGAAACGTTGTACCAAACAATGCCTTTTTATTATTATCTTGATGTTGATGGGGGGGCTTACAATTTCGAAACGGGAGAGCACACCTTGGTCAAGACCCCGGGAAGCATGTCTGGACGGAGAACTGTGGAACTTAAAAATAGTAGTGCGGCAACCACGTCGAAATGGGTGTACGAGGGGCGTTTGCAACACACGGCTGCTTGGGCGGACCACCAGACTTCATTGATCGCCGTGTTCCAAGCGATGCAATCCAGTTCGACACCCAGTGGGGATTTGTTTTCCAGTATCGAGCACCGTAACCTTTCCTTCTCCATGCGCGGTAGTTACGGATTCAAGGACCGTTACTTCTTAGAGAGCAGTTTCGGGTATAACGGTTCCGAGCGGTTCACCAAGAACAACCGTATGGGATTTTTCCCGTCCGTGGGTGGAGCCTGGGTGATCTCGAAAGAGAATTTTATGCAGGGAGTCAGCCAACAGGTGTCTTTCCTGAAATTGCGGGCATCTTGGGGAAAGGTTGGGAACGACGGTATCATCGCTACACCCCGTTTCGTCTATATGCCGCAGATTGGGGAAACCGGTATAGGTTCCGGGGCTTTTCCGGAACCCGGAATCAACCAATCGTTTAGCCGTAAACAAATTGTGAACTACGGGGACCCGGACGTGAAATGGGAGATTTCTGAGCAAATCAACTTGGGATTGGAGACCCGCTTCTTCAAGGATTTGTTGGAGCTGAACGTGGATGTGTACCAAGAGATCCGGCACAACATCATCGAACGCCGCACGGTGATTCCCGCAAATATGGGTATCGAGATCGCTCCTTTGGATAACATGGGTAAGGTGCGCGCCCGCGGGATTGATTTGGCGGCTAAAATACAGCATTCTTTCTCCCCGGATTTCTGGGTGATTTTGAACGGAACATTCACGTATAACAAGGCTGTCTATAAAGAGTTGGAAGAGGCCACGGACAAACCGCGTTACCAGTGGAAAAAAGGGCACGAACTGTCGCAGCAGATCGGTTATATTGCGGAAGGGTTATTCCACGATCAGGCGGAGATCGATAATGCGCCCGCCCAACCGGGAGCCCAACCCGGGGATATCCGTTATCGGGACGTGAACGGGGACGGCTCCATTGACGTGGAGGACGCCGTGCACATCGGTTTCCCGGAAACCCCGCGGATTGTTTACGGGTTCAGCGGTTTCCTCAATTACAAGAATTGGGAGTTCAACTTTGCCTTCCAGGGTTCCGGAAACCGGGGATTCTTCATGAACCCGAGCGCCCTTTCGCCGTTTACGAACGACCATGCCATGTTGAAGAAGATCTACGATAGCCACTGGACCCAGGAGAATATGGCGGACCGACCCTTCTGGCCCCGCCTCTCCACGCAGGATATTTCCGTGAACAACCCGCAGGAGGGATGGGGCGTGGATGCCAAAAGCGTGGAAACCCGCAAGTCAACCTATTTCATGCGGGAGTGCAGTTTCTTGCGGTGTACTTCCTTGGAATTGGCGTACAACTTGCCGGTGAACCTGAAAACCAAATTGCGGTTGCAGAACGTGAAGTTCTTCGTGCGGGCAAACAATCCGTTCGTGATTTCCAATTTCGATTTATGGGACGTGGAGCTGGGGGAAAACGGATTCAATTACCCGATACAGAAGACCTATGCGGTGGGTGTTAATGTTAGTTTTTAATTAAATACGATAATACGATGAGAAAACAAATAGTAAGTGTATTGTTGTCTTTGTTCTTGTTTACCGGTTGCGATAGCTGGCTGGATATTGTTCCGGAAGAGGATATGACAACGATTGATACGGACTTCGAAACGCGTGATCAAGCATATACATGGTTACAAAGTTGTTACGTGTTTTTACAGAAGGCAATTGCCTGCGTGGAGAGGAATGAATATGTTGTTGGTTGTGATGAGACGGTGTATGGTTCTTATCTGTTCAATTATGAGGATATGTTCCCTGGTATATACATTTCCACGGGTTTGCAAAATTCATTGAACCCTTATGCAGATAGATGGATTGCCAAAGAGGTCGGTTACAACGAAGAAGGACGTTCAGATTATTACACCGCCATCAATTTGTGTAATATCTTTATCAACAAAATTGACCAAGTATATAACATGGACCGCAAGGAAAAAGCGGAATGGAAAGCCGAAGTGCAAGCTGTAAAGGCATATTATTATTTTGAATTGATTCGCCATTACGGTCCAATTGTCCTGATGGACGAAAATATCGACCCGAATGCAAGCATTGATGTATTGAAACAACCTCGTAGTCACGTGGATTCTTGTTTTGCTTCCGTGGTGCGGCTTTGTGACGAGGCGGCATTGGTATTGCCTTTTTTTAACGAGCAGGAAACAGATCATCATAGTTATTTCAATAAAGAAGCAGCGTTGGCGTTGAAAGCACGGGCGTTGCTTTACCAAGCCTCTCCGCTTTTTAACGGGAACCCGGATTATGCGGCATTTACCAATAAAAACGGGGAACCGCTTTTTAGCGTAACCGAGGATAAGGAGAAATGGAAACGTGCCGCAGAAGCCGCAGAAGCTGCTATCGCAGCCTGTCGGCAAGGGAAAAAACAACTCGTGGATAATTTGGCGGGAAAGACGGATTTGCAAACTCACATGCTGAATATTGAAAATTCGATTGCGACCTGCAATTTTACCAGTGACGAGGTGTTGTGGATGGTGAAAAATTTGGGAGGGGATGCCAATTATATGTGGAAGTGGATCTTGCCTGATTTGAATTCAGACTCATATCATAGGTTGCCAGGGACGGTCATCAGCCCGAGCCTAAAGATGGTCGAGATGTTCTATACGGCGAATGGTTTGCCCTTGGAGCAAGACCCCACGTATTCAAGTAACTGGTATTCTTTGGTACAAGAATCGGATCCCGCTTACACGGATGTGGTAGCGCTGAACGAGGATATTTTGTTGCTGCACACGAAACGGGAACCTCGTTTTTATGCCTCCATTGCGGCAGACCGTTGTTTTTGGCGTTTGGGATCAAGAAATAACCAGAATTATAAAGTGACTGCCTACCAAGGGGAAGATTTCGGGTTAAAGGCAAAACGTGTGACTTCGCTTGTGCCCGAGAACCTAAGTGGTTATTGGATAAAAAAATGGACCTCCTCCAAGGTTGATTTGTTTAATTATAAAAGTGGATTTCAGGCTTTGGGCGAAAGCCCTTTCCCGATGATGCGTGTTGCCGAATTGTATTTAATCGCGGCAGAAGCGTGGAACGAATACGAGGGGGCGGGCAAGAATGCTTATCGTAACCTGAATGTCATTCGTCATCGTGCCGGAATTCCGGACGTGGAAGTGTCTTGGGAGATGGCAAGGGATAAAGGTAAATACAAAGATCAAAAAGGTCTGCGTGAGATTATCCGGCAGGAATGGAATATTGAATTTGCCTTCGAGGGCTACCGTTTCTGGAATGTCCGCCGGTGGAAAACGGCCCCGGTGGAGTTGAACGAGAAGTTGTACGGTTGGAATGTGACCGGCAACACGGCTCAAAAATTCTATAATGGAGGCCGCCCTATCGTGGTGAAATCGGATAATAAATTTGTTGCCCCGCGGGATTATTTCTGGCCTATCCGGAGCGAGGAGGTGCTGATTTCCGGTTGTAGACAAAACTTAGGTTGGTAATGTTGGTAAACAAAGTAAAAATGTAACATGATGATACGAAAATTATTTTTTGCATTCTTGATGATGGCTTGCTTGGGAGCTTGTAACGATGATGACGATTCGCGTTTTGGCGTTCCCACTGAATTCCGGGAAATCAACTTTAAACCCATCCCGGGTGGAGCGGTGATGCGTTATTATTTGCCGGACCAGAAGGATATTTTCGGCGTACAGGTGCGTTACACCGATGCGTGGGGCGAAAAGCAAGTGAAAAATGCTACTTACCTGTCCGATTCGCTTGTTCTGGACGGATTCACGGAAGCGCAAGCTGCTGTGCCGGCGCAGGTTACTTTTTTCAACCGGGATATGGAGGAATCCGAACCAATGGAGGTGACGTTCAGCACGGAGAAATCCGCCACGGTGGCCGTTTTTGACGAGTTGGTCGTAAATCCATACTGGGGAGGATTTAACGTGGTTTACGATGCGCCATATATGGTGAACGGGATGATCCATGTGTTTTATATCGGGACCAATCCCCTGACCCATGAACCAGACTCCATCCTGTTGTCCAGCATTCCGATCTCCGAAGGGGGGGATACGTTGAATTTTGTGCTGCAACAAAGTATGGATTTCGTGGATGTGGTGGTGAGAACCGATTCGTATAGCGGGAAATTCGTGAAACAACGGGTTGTTGAAAAATTGCCTTGCTTGAGTATGGATACTTTGCGAGGGACCGATTTCGATTTGCGATTCACGGGAAACATTGTGGAGAGTGAAGAGTTCCAGTTCGGGATGCAATATCTCTCGGATGGGGATAAGCAAGGAGTTAATTACTGGAGAAATCTTCGCAAAGGAGATGCAGAAAAGTACGCAACTTTTATGGCGGGTCCGGATGCATTTTGGCATGCGGAAAATCCTGAGCAGAATCGTTTTATCGTAGATTTACGGGAGCCTAAGGTGCCAGCCGCAATAAATTTGTATGCCTTTTTATATTATAAAACTTGGTATCCATATCAATATATAGATCCCCAGTATTTGGTTGAATTGTGGGATGGCAGTTACGCTTCTCGTTTGCCGTCGAAAGTGAAGATTTACGGGACGAATGAAGACCCCCATATGGTATCTTTAAATTCTTGTACGCTTTTACATACCGTGAATTCGGGTAAAAAGTTTTATGAATCTTGGGCCCATCTTACGGATGAGTATTCCCAGGATAATATCAATATTTGGGGATGGTCGGACAGTTGGAAAAGTAAAACGCAAAAAGAGATTGAGACTGCTGATCCGGTCGTGTTGCACATGTTGTGCAATTATTCCGGTGAAAAATACCGGTATTTGATATTGGTTGTTGAAGATACATTTGACGGGGGAATGAAGTTAGGTGCGAATCTGCATGAATACATTACGATTAACGAGTTGGAAGTATGCGTGAAAGAGGAAAACAAATGACAGAAAGACGTGTTATGAAAAATAAATTGTACTATATAATTTGCTTGCTTGCGGCTTGGATGGTCGTGGGATGCGAGGACTTGGAGGATACATACGACGAATTCACGGGTGACGGTCGTATCCGTTATTTGGGAAAGTGTATGAACGTGGAGATGCACCCCGGCTGGAACCGGATCCGGGTGATTTGGGAAAACAACACCGATGCTGCCGTTAAATACACGAAAATTACCTGGCAATCGGAGAAGGAAAGTCAGCCTTTCGTGCAGTTCTTGGAACGGGAAACCGTTACTTCCGGGAGCAATTTGTTGGATACCGTTTACTTGGAGAATTTACAGGATGCCCTTTACACGGTGACGGTGAGCAACGTGACAGCGGATACCAGCATGGAGTCCATCGTGGAAACTCGGTTTGTGCGTCCTTACACGATAGAACACGAGGGATTGCGTTCGTTTAGCCGGGGAATTACAAATTTTTATCCCCTGGGTGATAAATTGGCGGTCGTGCTGGATGAGGATAGCGAATACCTAAAAGAGATGATATTCCATTTCTGGGGAACGGATGGGAAAGAACACGAGTGGGACATCCAGAAAGGGATGCACGAGTCGCTAAGTAACGGGGAGAGGGATTATATGCAACTGATTCCCGTGGAAGAGGGACTCGGCATTGATTTCACGAAACCGATGACCGTGGAGAGGAAGGGGCGTCTTCCGGAATGCATAGACGAGATTACTTTCGTGCCGGAGGAATTGTCTTTGGATGAACATTCCATGTTCGCCTCCTTCATGGGGTGGTTGACCAAGAATTTCGGACCCCAGTGGGAAACATCGGATGTGTTAAGCGACCTTGAAACGGTGGAATTTGATTACAACATGACTACTTTCCAGGATCTGTTGTATTTACCGAAGTTGAAAAAGGTTGTCTTGGGTAAAAATCGGTTCATGATGGCGGATCATGCGGACGAGAATTTGAGTAAGACGGATACGTACAAGGGGTTGATGACCTTGCAGTTCTTGAAAGATACCCGCCCGGAATTTACCGTGGAGTGCTATAATAACCATTATTTCGATGCATACACCAAGAAAATTCTGGAAAGGGATGGGAAAATATCCCCGGATTTGATCCAAGTACCCGCGGGTTCCAATTTGGATTTGATGCCTCAAGTGACGTTATTGGAAACGGACGGTTGGTCGGTGACTTGTTCCGATGAACTTTACAGTGGTAATAACAAGGACGGAGCCGGTTGGTTGTTGGACGGAGATGCCGCAACCTCTTTTGAACCGGGACGAACCGTGGGGGCTTCTGTTTTTGAAGTCAAGATAGACATGAAAGAAGCTAAAACGTTGCACGGCTTCAAGGTACAACAGCCTTATCCCGGCACGACCAAGGATTTAGTTTATTTGTTGTCCTCGATACAGATTGAGGTTTCCGAGAATGGTTACGAGTGGAAGCCGGCAACTTACGAGAGTGGTGGAATCACCATCGGAAATGCCATGGGAGAAATTACCTTTATCCAGATACCGGAGGAGTTGCAATCCAGAGCTGTTCGCTATATCCGCTTGACGATGGCAAACCGCTACGTGGATAAAACGAATGACGGTACGTCGCTATTTAGCTTACGTTTAGGAGATTTCATGCCTTATTAAGAATTTTGAATCAGATAGAGGGTCGGGGGGAGATCATTCTTTCCGACCCGTCTATTTACATTTAACAAGTAAAAGATATTTATGAAACAGATTTTGTTCATATTGACGGTAATCGTGGGAATGACTACATGCGGTTACGCCCAAGAAGGTTTCACGGTTAAAGGTGCGTTGGGTGGAACCCTGGGAGGGAAACTCGTGTTGATGGGGATTGATGTGGAAGGTCTGCGGGTTCTGGGAGAAGCCATGATGGTGAATGGGAGTTTTGAATTCACGGGTAAGGTGGAGAAAACCATGCCCGCATACGTGCTGACCGAAAAACAACAACTGATAGCCACTTTGATTCTCGAAAACATGGGCTACACGATTGTTGCCGGAGAAACCGGTATCGAGGTACAAGGGGGTGGTGAGGCACAAAGAATATTGAATGAATTCGAGCGAATAGAGCAAACCATCTCGAGGGAACAGATGAAAATGAGACAAGAGGCTCAAGCGGCTTACGCATCTCGGGATCAAGTGAAAATGCAAGCCTTGCAGCAGCAATTTGAAAAAGTGATGGAGGAACAGGGAGCCAAGCAAAAAGCATTGATGGACACGTATAAAGATTCTCCTGTCACCGCCTTCGTGATTGCATCAAGTATGGAACAGATGGATTACGCTTCATTAGTGGAAATGTACGAGGGGTTGGGAGATGATGCTAAACAATGTCCTTTCGGGATAAAAATTGCCCGGCAAATAGAATTGCTCAAACGGGTGGAAGTCGGCTCCGTGGCTCCGGATTTCAGCGGGGTAACTGTTGAGGGAGATTCCGTGTCTTTGTATCAGACCAAGGGCAAATTGAAACTGGTGGATTTTTGGGCATCGTGGTGCGGTCCTTGCCGGGCGGAGATACCGAACGTGTGCAAGGTTTACAAGAAGTACCATGACAAGGGATTGGAAATTATCGGGGTTTCATTGGACGAGAAAAAGGATGATTGGGAGAGAGCGATGAAAGAGAGTCACATGACCTGGATTAACATTTCTGACCTTCAAGGATGGCGTTCCCCGATCGCTGCCCTTTATCTCGTGCGGGGCATACCCAGTACTTTCCTTTTGGACGAGAATAATTGTATTGTAGCTAAAAATCTAAGAGGGAAGGAGTTGGAAAAAAAGATAGCCGAGTTATTAGAAAAATAATTCTTCACTGATAAATAACATGAAAAAAGGAATACTATTTATCGTTTTATCCGTTCTCGTGCATACGGTTACAGTGAAAGCGCAAGGGAAGTACCAGATTAGCGGGAAAATCAGCGGTATGCAGGATGATCTGCTGATGTTCGTGCAAAATGACGGAGAGCGGATGGATACATTGGCAACAACAACATCGAAAAACGGTGTGTTTGTACTTACCGGGGAATTGAAAGCCCCGGTGGGAGGGTATTTGACCACGGCAAAGGGGGCGTTCATGTTGCCCCTTATCGTGGAATCGACCAATGTCATGGTTAATATAACGCCGTCCGGGGCGTTGATTCAAGGGGGAAAACAGCAGGAGTTGTTTGCCGCTTACAACCGGATTGCCCAAGAGTATGCCGCCGAGCAGGTTGCTATCCAGGAGGAATCCATGCGCCCGGGAGCGGACATGGATGCCCTCCAAAAGCGCGTAGACAACGCTTATCGGGCTTCCGTGAACAAGACCGAGGGATTAATCAAGGCGAACCCCGATGCTTATGCCACGGCGTACGTTATTGCCCTGGGTGCATTCAATGAAACCGAGGAGGGATTGCGTGCCAAGTACAATCTCTTGGGTGACAACGCCAAGAATTCCGTGCCGGGGAAACAAATTGCTTCCATCTTGGAACGTTTTGCCTCGTTGACCATCGGTCAGGTTGCCCCGAATTTCACGGCGAATCGTCCGAATGGGGAGTCTATCTCGTTGTATAATGTCCCCGCCAAGATAAAATTGCTGGTTTTCTGGGAATCGGAAAACGTTGCTTGCCGACAGGCGAACCCTGACTTTATCCGCCTTTACCAGCAATTCCGCCCGAAAGGCTTCGAGATTATCAGTTTTTCACTTGACACGAACCGCTTCGCCTGGGACAGGGCGATCGAGCAAGACGGCTTGATTTGGTCTAACGTGAGTGATCTGCAAGGGCGGAATTCTTCTGTAGCCAAGGCGTACATGGTGGGCACTACTTTGCCTTACACGGTTCTCGTTGATAGCGAACATAAGATTGTTGCCAAGGGACTTCTCGGGAAAGATCTCCGGAATGCTATTTCCACTCTTGTCAAGGAGAGTAAGAGAAAATAGTAGTGTTTAGGTGCGTGTATGGGAGGTGTGTGTGTTGACACACCTCCTTTTTTTCGGTGTTTATGCCCGTTGGTGGATATTTCATGATTTTTCTTTCCTTTATTGAAAAAAATTAGCTGAGAATTTGGAGAAGATGAGTCGAGAACAGGCTACAACTCCAGTGCAACATTTACACAACATTTGAATAGCAACCGTGGGTATTGTTGTTGTTCGAATGTTGGTGAAAAGGTATTTAATCCGCGAGACCTGTTCTTTTCTTTTCCGGGGCTTTTTCCCGACAAAATTTATTCATTCACGCCACGAGCGTATAAACTTTGGCATAATGGCAAATAAAAAAAGTCGCTTTTAAGCGACTTTTTTTATTTATTTCTTTTTCGGCATCTGTTTCATGCGTTGTTCTTGCATTCGTTGCATCTCTTCCAGTCTTTGTTGGAATTTGGATTTCTTCACGGGTTTCGTTTTAGCGAGTTCTATTTGTTTCAATAGTTTCTCGTCATTGACGAATTTCCGGATAGCCCAAGTTTGAACGATGGTAATCAAGGTTGCGATGAAATAGTAGTAACTTAAACCGGATGAGTAGCTGTTGAAGATGAACAGGAACATGACAGGCATGATGTACATCATGACTTGCATACCTTTCATCTGGTCATTTTGCGGTTGGTTCTTACTATTGTACCACATGTACAGGATGTTGGTGATTGTCATCAACAAACAGAATAAGCTGACGTGGTTGCCGTAGAACGGGATAGTGAATGGCAACGTGGCGATCGAGTCATACGACGCAAGGTCGGTAGCCCACAAGAAACTCTTCTGGCGCAATTCGATGGCACCGGGGAAGAAGTAGAAGAGGGCGATCAGGATCGGCATTTGCAATAACATCGGCAAACAGCCTCCCATGGGGTTGACTCCCGCTTTTTTGTACAGTTTCATGACTGCTTGTTGGCGTTCCATGGCTTTGTCGGCGGGTATCTTTTTGTTGATCTCGTCAATCTGTGGTTTGAGCACCCGCATCTTCGCCTGCGACATATAGGATTTATAGGTCAACGGGAAGAGTACCAGCTTGATGATTAAGGTCAACAAGAAGATGATTAACCCGTAGTTCAAGGTCACGTGTGTTTCCAGGAAGTTGAAGATCGGGATTACCACGTAGCGGTTGAACCATGCAATCCATTTCCATCCCAGATTGATCAATTGTGGAAGTTCGATGTCTTTCCCGTATTCTCTTAATACCGGGTAGGAGTTCGGACCGAAGAAGAAACGCATATCGTATTTCTCGATGGCTTTACCCGTGTAGGCGAGTGATATTTCAGCTTCAGCGTTTTTCAAGAATCCCGGGGTATTGTTTGTGGTATTGGAAACTTGTACATTGGGGAACGATTCGCCAGCAATAAGTATGGAAGAGAAGAATTGCTGCTTGAAGGCAATCCATTTCACGCTTGTAGCCAAGTCTGCTTTCTCATCTCCGGTAAGGGACAAATGTTCCACGTCGTTATTCGAGAAGTTGTAGTAAACTCCCGTGTAACGGCTCTCGAAATCACGGCTCTTTTCCAACTGCGGCATATCCACTTTCCAATATAAGGTCAGGAAATTCGTGTTAGAAGCAATGATATCATTCAGGTTATACGTGTTGATATTAAAATCAACCATATAGGAATCAGGTGCCAGCCTATACTCGAATTCAAGGTATTTGTCTTCATCCACGTAAGCACGCATGGTGAGCACTTGTTCGGAATTCGAGGCAATCAGGTTTTTTTGGTTTGTATTGGGCATGAAGACTAGGTCTTCCGTGTTGATTTGCCTGTTCTTCGCGTAGAAGTTCATTCCCATGGCACTTTTGTTCTCTTTCCATAATACAAGTGGGAGGGAATCGTGAGTCCGGTATCCTTTCAAATCCACGTAGTCAATACGACCACCTTTCGTGTTGATATGTAATTTGATTTTATCGTTTTCCAGGGTATATTCTTCCACGACAGCCAGAGAGTCCTGTTTGAAAACACTCGCCGTGGCTTGGGTCGTTGCCTCTTGCTGTTGGGAAGCAAAATCAGCTTGTCTTTCTTTTTCCAGTGCAGCAGCTCTTTGAGCTTCCACCCGTGCAATGGAGTCACGACGGTGTATTTCCCGAATTTCCTCCTTCGATGGGCTCATGAAATAAGAATAGCCGATTATCATTAGCGCGATAACAACTAAACCGGTTATTGTATTTTTATCCATATACTGATTTTAAATGTTATGATTTTAAATTTTAAATTGCGTTTGCAATGTTTTTAGCTGTTACGATAAGCACGCTTTCACGAATGCCACGAACAAGGGGTGCGGGTTGGTTACCGTACTCTTGTATTCCGGGTGGAATTGCGTCCCCACGAACCATTTGTGTTTCGGGATTTCCACGATTTCAGTTAAGCCTGTTTCCGGGTTTACTCCTGTCGTGACCATACCGGCTATCTCGAATTGATCGGTGTATTTTCCGTTGAATTCGTAACGATGGCGGTGTCTTTCTTCGATTTCTTGCGTGCCGTATGCCTCCATCGCTTTGGACCCCTCTTTCAACACGCACTTGTAAGCACCCAGACGCATGGTACCTCCCTTGTCGGTTATTTCTTTTTGCGATTCCATCAAGTCTATCACGGGATATTTGGTTTTCGGGGTCATTTCCGTGGAGTCGGCTCCTTCCAGGTGCATCACGTTGCGGGCGTATTCGATAACTGCCATTTGCATTCCCAGGCAAATCCCGAGGAACGGGATATTGTTGGTACGGGCATATTCGATGGCCAGAAGTTTGCCTTCTATACCGCGTTGTCCGAATCCGGGTGCGACTAGAATACCGTCGACATCTTTGAATAATTCGCATATGTTGTCCACATGAATATCATGTGCGCTGTGTACCCACTTGATATTCACCTTGCAGTCGTTGGCTGCCCCGGCATGGATGAATGATTCCACGATGGATTTGTAAGCATCATGCAATTCAACGTATTTTCCCACGAGCGCAATGGTTACCTTGCGATTGTAGTTTTTGAACTTGTACAAGAAACGTTCCCAAGATTCGAGATCCGGTTCGTGCTTCAAGGGCAGACCTAATTGGGAAAGCACGATTTCATCCAACTTTTCTTCCCGCATTTTGATGGGTACTTTGTAGATGGTGTCCACGTCAATGGATTGAATGACTGCTTTCGGGTCTACATTACAGAACAAGGCAACTTTTCTGCGTAAATCAGATCCCAGTTCGTGTTCCGTGCGCAACACGATAATGTCCGGTTGTACCCCGTTTTCCAAAAGGGCTTTCACGGAGTGCTGCGTGGGTTTTGTCTTCAGTTCTCCCGAGGCTGTCAGGTAAGGTACAAGGGTCAGGTGAATGAAAACAGATTTTTCTCCCAGTTCCCAGCGTAATTGGCGAACAGCTTCGATAAACGGTAATGATTCGATGTCACCCACGGTACCCCCGATCTCGGTGATTACCACGTCATAATCTCCCGTGTTCCCGAGAAGTTTTATATTTCTTTTGATCTCATCCGTGATGTGCGGGATGATCTGTACGGTTTTGCCTAAATAATCACCTCGCCGTTCTCTTGTGATTACGTTTTGGTATATACGTCCGGTCGTGATATTGTTGGCTTGAGAGGTTGGGATGTTCGTGAATCTCTCGTAATGCCCCAAGTCAAGGTCGGTTTCCGCACCGTCATTGGTCACGTAGCATTCCCCGTGTTCGTAGGGATTCAAGGTTCCGGGATCTACATTAATATACGGGTCTAATTTCTGGTTAGCAACTCTATATCCTCGTGATTGAAGGAGTTTTGCTAACGAGGAGGCTATGATTCCTTTTCCTAAAGAAGAGGCAACCCCACCCGTAACGAATACATATTTTGTTGACACGATATAAATATTTTATAATTGTTTCTACATTCTACATCTAAAGGCTTGAAAATACTTGAACTGTTTGATATTCATTGAATAACAAGCAAAATGACCAAGTATGTCGAAACTTATCGACAAAAGTAAGAAAAAATATAATACAAACATAAAAAGAGGCACTTTTGAAGCGCCTCTTTTATGATTGTTTATTTTTCTCAAATCATGCTGTCGATGAGTTTCAGTTTTTCCTGCATCAAAGATAATTTGTGGCGGGCATTCTCGATCTTGACGGTAAATTCTTTAATCAAGCCCTCCGATTTGTTTGATTTGGAGAAGAATCCGATGTTGTTCTCCCAAGCGTGCAAGTCTGCTTCCAGTTGTTTGATCTTGTTTACCAATTTCTCTCTTTCCTGAATGATCCTGCTAGCCTTGTCGTCGCTGTTGTCAAACGTGTTGATCTTGGATTTGAATCTCTCGATGTTTTTATCAAACTCATCAATATCAAGCTGATCGAAATGTGTATTGATCAATTTCCTGAACTCTGTCTGGATTGCATCTTTCTCTTTGATAGGAACAAATCCGATCTCTGCCCAGCGGGCTTGGAATGCTTTCAAGGTTTCAATATCCTCATCCGTGTTCCCCGTCAGTTGGAAGTTGCGTGTTTCTTCGATCAAAGCTCTCTTGAGTTCAAGGTTCTTTTCTTGGTCGGAGTTCACGTTCTTCATGAGTTCGGATTTCCTGTCAAAGAAATAGTCGCAAGCCGAACGGAAGCGATTCCATATTTTGTTAGATATCTTTTTAGGGATGGGACCGATTGTCTTCCATTCCCGTTGGTATTCGATAATTTTGGATGTGGTTGTACGCCATTCGGTACTCTCTTTGATTGCTTCTACCTTCTCGCAAAGTGCTATTTTCTTTGCCAGGTTCTGGCTTTGCATCGATTGGATTTCCTGGAAGAACTGGCGTTTTTTGTTGAAGAAAGCGTCACAGGCTGCCCGATAGCGTTTGTAAAGGCGATTTCTTTCTTTGATCGGAATTGTCCCGGCGTGTTTCCATTCTTCCTGAAGTGCAAGTACGCCATCCGAAGCGGTATTCCAATCAGTGGCTTTCTCGATGTTGAGAACGGCATATTCTTCCAGCTTCCGGCAAATTTCTTCTTTTAATTTCAGGTTGTTTTCCTGTTCTTCCCGAAGCGTGTCAAAGAACTTGTGATAGGCTTCGTTGATTTTATCGGTTACTTCTTTGAAACGGTTCCATGCTTCTTCCTGATGTTCTTTGGCAACGGGACCGATCTCTTTCCATTGTGCATGGAGCGATTGCAATTGCCGGAAAGCATTGCCGACATTGTTGTCCTCGAGTAAAGCAGTTGCCTGTTCGATCAATGCGTTTTTCGCGTCCAAGTTTTTCTTCAAGTCAAGGTCGCGCAATTCTTTATTGATCTTGACGTAGTTGAAGAAGTTTTCCACGTGATGGTGATATGTTTCCAGCAGGTTGCTTGCTTGTGCTTGTGGAACCATGCCTATATTTCGCCATCTTTCTTGCAGGTTTTTGAAGTCCTGGTACGTTTTATTCAAAGATTCTTCGTGTTGGATCAAATCCTTGAGTTCCTCTATGATTTGAAGTTTGTCCTTCAGGTTTTGTTCTTTCTCTCCTTCCAGTTTCTTGTAAAATTCCGTTTTCTTTTCACGGTATATTCTGTACACGCTATAAAAGCGTTCTTTGGAATTGTCCTGGTAATCGAATGTTTCTGCCGGGCTACCGTCTTTCGTGTATTCGGCTAGGGCTTTGTCATATTCCTTCTGGTGTTGAGCTTCGAAAACTTGTGGTAGGTTATCCAGCACCTTCAGGCGTTGCACAGGAAAGTCATCGAGCAGAGCTTTCATGTGAGAGATGATCTCATCCGTGTTAAAACTAGAGAAATCCCATACCGGAATTTCCTTTTCGGGGGTTTTCTCGATAGGTGTAGGTTGACCCTGAACTGAAACTTCGTTTTGTGTTTCATCATTTAAAGTGTCCGAGGTGAGTGGCTCGTTATTTTGCAACTCCTCGGCTTGTTGTAAGTTTTCTTGCTCCATAGCTATACCTGTTTTACGCATTCAACTCACGAAAATAGTGATTTATTCTGACACTGCCAATTTATCTTAACTAAAAAAACGGGAAAGGCTTCTTTTTGGTTTTCTGTCGTAAAGCACGTATCTTTGACATTTATTATTAATGGTTATGTTTTCGTATATACTGTATGTTTTTATTTGGTTAATCAGTTTCTTGCCGTTTAGGATGCTGTATGTTGTGGCAGATATGAATTATGTCTTGCTGTATTATGTGTTCCGTTACCGGCGGAGAGTGGTACGGGTGAATCTTTGTAATTCTTTTCCGGAGAAAAGTTTGAAGGAAATTGTAGGCATCGAGCGGAAGTATTATAAGCATATGGCTGATTTAACTGTCGAGTTGTACAAGTTGTGGCATATGTCCGAGGCTTCTATACGGAAACGTTGCGTTTTTCGGAATACGGAATTGCCTCAGAAATATTTTGACGAGGGGAGGAGCGTGATCGGGGTGCTGGGACATTACGGGAACTGGGAATGGATGTCTTCATATAGCCTTTGGGAGAATGATGCTGACTTTTTAGCCCTGTATAAACCTATCCGGGATAAGATGACCGACCGGATGATGAAAGAAATACGTTCACGGTTCGGAGCCGTGCTGGTAGCTAAAGATGATACGTTGAGAGTGATTGCCCGCTATCGTTCGGAAGGACGCTTGTTTCTTGCCGGATTTATCGGGGATCAAACCCCGAATGTCCATAATCTTAATTTCTGGACCCGTTTTTTAAATCAGGATACGCCTGTTTTACTCGGAACGGAAAGGATAGCGAGGAAATATGACATCCCGGTTGTTTCCGTGCGTATGCGTAAAGTGAAGCGCGGTTATTACGAGGTGGAATTCGTGGACGTGTGCCCCCATCCGGCTGAGTTGGAGCCGGGAGTGCTGACGGAGAAGCATACCCGGTTGCTGGAATCTTTTATCCGGGAAGAGCCACAATACTGGCTGTGGTCGCACAGGAGATGGAAGCATAGGAGGGAGGAGGGAAAACTGAAAAAAGTTTAGAGTTTTAAATTTAGAATTTAGAGTGAAAGGATTCCGTGATCCGGAATCGTGGAAATTAAAATCATTAAGTCTGAAATGAATAAGCGTGTCGCGGTTGTTATATTGAATTGGAACGGGGAGAAGTTGTTGCGGGAGTTCCTGCCTTCGGTGATCCGGAACACGAATCCGGAATTGGGACGGGTGATCGTGGTGGACAATCACTCCTCGGATAACTCGTGGGGATGTTTGGAGCGGGAATTTGCGGGAGTCGAACGGGTGCTGTTTGAAGATAACTTCGGTTTCGCGGGTGGATACAACCGGGCAATCGGGATGATCGAGGCGGAATACGTGGTGTTGTTGAATAGTGACGTGGAAGTTGCCCCGGGGTGGTTGGAGCCGTTAGTCGATGCGTTGGATCGGGAGCGGCAAGTGGTGGCGGTACAGCCGAAAATATTGGCGTACCGGGAGAAAGGCAAATTCGAGTATGCTGGGGCAAGCGGCGGATTTATTGATTATCTCGGCTTCCCTTTTTGTCGCGGTCGGGTGCTGGATTCCACTGAATTTGACACCGGGCAATACGACGACGAAAAAGAAGTCTTTTGGGCAACCGGGGCGGCATTGTGTATCCGGCGGGAGCAATATATGGCTTCCGGCGGTTTGGACGAAGCCTTTTTCGCGCATATGGAAGAAATCGACTTGTGTTGGCGTTTGAAAAATAGCGGGTACATATTAAAAGTAGTTCCCTCGTCAGTAGTATATCACTTGGGAGGAGGCTCTCTGCCCATGAACCATCCCCGGAAGTTGTTTTTGAATTACCGCAATAATCTGCTGATGCTGCATAAGAATTTGGGTGGTGCTTCCCGTGAGAAAGTATTTTTCATCCGCTCGTTGCTCGATTGTATGGCTGGAATGCTTTTCTTGCTGAAAGGCGAGTTTTCCAATACCCGATCCATCATACAAGCTTACAAGGCATTCCGGAAAATGAAGAAAGGATACCCTGTCCCGTCAGAAGCTGGGTCGCATGCGGGAATATACCCGCGTAGTATTATCTTGGATTACTTCCTGCGGGGAAAAAAGAAGTTCTCGGATTTGAAATTTTAGTAAAACACGAATAAACCTTTGACATAAAATCTTGTCTTAATGTAGAAAGCCTTAAAAAACAGGAGTTAGAATGAAGGAAATGAGCGATGAAGACATAGTGAAATTGTTTCATTCGGATAACGGGGAGGATAGAGCCTTTCGTTCGCTGGTAGATAAATACAGCGAGCGGCTTTATTGGCACATCCGGAAAATCGTTATCGACCATGATGATAGTGATGACGTATTGCAGAATACGTTCGTCAAGATTTGGCGGGGCTTGAAGGAATTTCGTTATGAGGCGAAATTATTCACGTGGATGTACCGCGTGGCGACCAATGAGGCAATTAACTTCTTGAACGAGAAGCGTCGGAAGACCTACGGGAATTCACAGGAAATAACTCCTGTACTGGAAAACCAGTTGGAGAGCGATAGTTTTTTTTGCGGGGATTCTATTCAGCGTGAATTGCAGAAAGCCGTGCTGAAATTACCGGAGCGTCAACGTTTGGTTTTTAACATGAAGTACTTTGACGATATGAAATATGATGATATAGCTGAGGTGTTGAATGTGGCTGTCGGTACTCTCAAGGCAACGTATCACAATGCCGTGAAGAAGATCGAGGAGAGTTTGAAGATTTCGGATACCTTGTCTATGTTGGATTGATTTTAATGAATGTAAAGAGGGATGATATGGATAATTTAGATGAAAAGTATAGATCAAAGAACCCGTTCACCGTACCGGACGGTTATTTTGAGTCACTTGGGGATCGGGTGATAGAACGGGTTAAGGAAGCCGGGAAGCCCAAACGTACGAGTACTTTGCAGATATTAAAGCCTTATCTCGGGTTAGCGGGGGTATTCGTGTTCGCAATGGTCATCGTGCAACTTTTATTGCCTCGTTTGATAGATGAAAATAGAATGCTGGCGAAGAAGGTGCAAAAGGCTCCGGCAGTACAAGAAGAGGAAGAGAGTATTTTCGATACGGATTTCGATCCTTCCCGTGAGGAGATCATCGAGTACCTGTCGCAGGAGTCTGACGTGACTGATTTTTTGTACGCGGAACGTAGGTAGAATATAATGTATAGAGAGTATATATGAAAAAAGTTGGTTTAGTTATATTGATGATAGGATTTTCGTTTTCCTTGTTTGCACAATCGGGTAAATTGAGCGAAGAAAAACGTAAAGAGTTTGAAGCCCAAAAAATAGCATTCTTCACGCAAGAGATGGAATTGACTCCCGAGGAAGCGGCTGTGTTCTGGCCTTTATACAACGAGATGCAACAAAAACTACGGGTTGAGAATGATAAGATTCGTAATTTGACTTGCAAAAAGGCGAAAGATACCCCGGTTGTAACGGAAGAACAAGCGAAGAAGAATCTTAAAACCGTTCTGGATGCCGAGCAAACCGTGTGGACGATTAAAAAGGAATACACGGATAAATTGCTGAAAGTTTTGCCCGCCAAGAAAGTTTGGTTGATGTTCGAGGCTGAACAAAAATTCCGTCACCAGCTATGGAAGAAGATGGAGAATAAGCCGGCACCGGGACAAAAATAGCCTGTTCGGGGTATCTGATATAGCTTGTTAGCAACTTTACGTGAAAAAAAGAAAAAAAAACGCCCAAAAAGCTTGCAAGAACAATAAAAAGCACTACTTTTGTCAGCGCAATTGGAGAGATGGGTGAGTGGCTGAAACCAACAGTTTGCTAAACTGTCGTACGGGATTACTGTACCGGGGGTTCGAATCCCCCTCTCTCCGCCACGAATTTTGCAGATGTTTCGGGGCGTAGCGCAGTCCGGTAGCGCATCTGCTTTGGGAGCAGAGGGTCGCAGGTTCGAATCCTGTCACCCCGACAGAAAATGAGACAGTTACGAAAGTAGCTGTTTTTTTATTATCTTGATTTTTGGGTGGTTTAGCTGGTAAAAGTAAACCGAGAGTTAAACCAGAAAATTGAGATGAATGCTTCAGTATCAGTGATTTGTTATAAATCTAAGGTGCTTTCTAATGGGGAAAACCCTTTAATGCTTCGGATTGCTAAAGACAATCGCAAAAAGTATATTAGTTTAGGTATCTCTCTTTTACCTAAATATTGGGATTTTGAAAAGAATAAACCAACCCCTAGATGTCCTAATAAGGAATTAATAGAGAAGATTATTTTGGATAAACAAGTTGAGTATCAGCGTCAGATACTTGAATTTGTAGCAGAGCAAAAGGAGTATACGGCAGCTTTGCTAGTGGAAAGTAAGAAAGTAAAGCTAGTAAATAAGACGGTGGGAGAGTTCTACAAAGAGTTGTTGGTTAGTTTTAGGGATTCTGGAAATGAGGGGAATAGATTGGTTTATAAATATTCCTATAACTCGTTAAGAGATTTCACTTCTTCTAATTTAGATATTCCTTTTAGTTCAATAGATGTTGCTTGGTTAAAACGGTATGAAAGTTGGCTTGTAGGAAAGAAGTGTAAGGGGACAACTTTAAGCGTACTTTTTAGAACTTTACGGAGTACATTTAATAAGGCTATCGAGGCTAAAATAGTAAATAAGAAATACTATCCTTTTAATGAATATAAGGTGAGTAAGTTTGATACCTCAACCAGAAAGAGGGCATTATCTAAAGAGGATATGATGAGGATTATCACCACGGAAACCATAAATGCTACTTTCATAAGGGAATTTACTCGTGATATATTTACTTTTGCTTACTTGAGTGGTGGTATTTCACTAGTAGATATGGCTAATTTGACCTCCTATAATATATACAGGGGAAGGCTTCGTTATCACAGGCAGAAGACTCATGGAGCGATTAATTTTAAGTTATGTGAGCAGGCAAAAGAGATAATAAAGAAGTATGCCCCTTACCAGAAGGAAGCTGGCTATCTTTTTCCAATCTATGATAATAGAGTGCATAAAACATCGGTACAAAAGAAAAATAGGCTCCACAAGATGCTTGCTAAGATCAATAAGGAGTTGAAACTTCTTGCTTCGGAATTGGAAATAGATGCAGATGTAACAACTTATGTTGCTAGGCATTCATTCGCAAGCATTTTGAAGAATACAGGTGTTAATATAGCTCTAATCTCCCAAGCATTAGGACACCAAGATATAAAGACAACAGAAATATATCTTAGTAAGTTTGATGATAAGCAAATGGATGAAGCCATGAGTAATTTACTTTAGATGCATCTAAAGTTGATAAATCAAGTAAGGTGAGTTTTAGCCAGAATGGTATATAACAATGTATCTTCTGACTATTATTCACCTGAAATTATCAATATAAAATGGATAACATTTCTAAAAGCTGGAAGCTGGAAAGCATATATCAAAACCTGCATTATTTTCTTAATAAGCAACTATGTCATAATGAAATTGTAAATTTCAGAACTTATTTATATCTTTGTTTCATTATAAACTAATTATGGATGCAATATTAGATATAATTTTCAAGCATAAAATAAAAAGCATTTTGGTATGTATTGTATTCTTAATATGGATCGTATATAAAGGCTTTTTTACAAATAGTACAGACACATCAATTGGTGTTATTAGTGCATTAGTTACTACTCTTGGTTTCATATTAACAATAATTCAACTTAAATCGGTAAAAGAAATATCCTTAAATACACAAAAAGAAATATCTGATGCTGTAAAGGATACACAAGATAGGATAAAAGAAGTTCTTTCTGTATCAGAATTTACCAATGCAATAAGAATTATTGAAGAAATAGAAACATATATTCGTGATAACAAATATGAAATTGCAAATTTGAGATTAAAAGAAATATACAAATTGCTTCTTGCTATAGAAGCTAGAAAAGAATTGGCATCTATTTACACAAAGAACATCTCTTCTGTATTAAAAAATATATCTTTAGATATTAATAATTTATCAAATAACATAGAATCTCCCGAGCGAATAGATAAATCTGAAATTACACCAAATTTAACCGCAGCTTCAACTATATTATTTCAAATTGAAAATTATTTAAAAAGTAAAACATATGATCCCAATTTATTATAAACAATTGATAGATTCACTTACAGAATCCACTAGTAATAATAAAAGTCATTGGAATAGGACCTCTACACCTGATCAATACAAATTATTATTAGATTCTGGTATGATTGTCATTTCTTGTGCAAATCAGCTTTACAAAAGTAGTATAAGAATTGATATTTACGATGAAATAGGAAAACTAATAGATTCGATAATAGAAGATAATACTTCTTCCCATGACTACACAACTCTATCTACTTTATTTTATATGATAAAAAACCAAAAAGATGCTATCACATCAAGAAAAATAAATGAGTTCGTGAAAGAACTTAAATCAGGGAAAGATATTGGGAAAGAAGAATAAATCAATTTTAAAGGTAGTACTTCTTCGGACAAGTATGTTCATAAGGGAGTATTCACAATTTCGTATAAATGAAGAAAAGAATTCAAATATTTATACCTATATTCTGTTTTCAAATATAAGAATTAGTTCATAATCGATCCCCTGTTTGCAATAGATGTCTTTCATTTCTTTTCAACTTTCATCGAATTAGAGATATTAACTTTTTTTAATTTGGATGTGATTCCCATCGTGTATAAGTGAAAAAAATACTATGTAATTCCTTTTTATATACATTCTGCAAAAAACTCACCGAATCTTCATTTTCGGGCAAATGATCTATTTTTTTCATTTGCTGACGTTAAGTGATTTATACATTTATCAATATTCCGAACTAAATACAGTTTTCCCCTCTAAAATGTTCGGACTGGCAACAAGTGATAAATTGTAATTTTTTACCTTTGTAGTGTCGAAAAGGTGGCAAGGTCATAGGTGACATTGAGATCCCTCGACTGGTCTTCTGTAAAGAACGACACGAGTTCTTTGAAATGATGTACGATTTAGCTTCACCTGATGATGATAAGGGTTAATTAAGAAGACGAACAGCAGTATTAGAAATAGCATTTAATGTTTCAACTAATACAAAAATAATATGTTCAAAATGATAAATTTCGGGAGTGAAGAAACTCCCAAATTTCATGCCGTGATTACGATCACGGTAAATGGTGAAACAAGGGAAGTGATTCCCGCCTTCACCGATTATTCTTTCAAACGTAAAAATTTTGAAAAGGATAAATTATTCAAGTCCGTGGATAAAACCAAAATATTACCGACGTTATTCTGTTTCGCAGAATCTCGAATCTTCATTGACGAGGGGATTCTGTTGCACGATTATACTGGTAGAGAATTGGTTGACCTGCAAGACATTCAAATTCCCGTGATGGTTTACCTCGATAAGGCGGACAACATGAACTTGTTCGGATTGTTGAACGAACCGTTACCTTCTGTAATCATCCCCTGTGAAAGTGTTGCCGAGGCGTACCAGAAGGTTGCCACAACGGCTTACCTCTCGCAAGGGGCTTCAAAAGATGATTGGGTAGGTCTAGGTGGAATCGTTTCCAAGGATGAATTATTGATCCAGATTCGCCAGTTTGGAAATAAATATGAAATCGGGGGAACAACCGCCCAAGGCTATTTCGGGTTAAGTGCCAACACGTCTTTACTGCAAAGTAAGGCTCTTGTCATGGAAAGTTCTGCATTGCTGGGTGAACACAGAACCTTTGAACAAGCTGAAAATTTATTCAAGGCTATGGTTCAAGCGTTCGGGGTTAGGGCTGCCCAGCAAACTCGTTACGTGAAAGCAATTAATACCTGTATCTCTCAATTCGACATGGCAACCATCATGGAAGCCTTGAAAAAGATTGGAGCTACCGAAAAATTGCAAATAGAGAAAAGCAAATGTGATGACAAAATCGCTTGCCTGCAAAGTTTAATCATCGAACAAGCAACTCTCCTGAAACATAGTAAGGAATAGTGTAACAAGAAAGCTAGGTTGTACATCAAACCTTTTAAGGTGTCCTGCCACGTGGTGGGACACTTTCTATTTTTATCCATTCTTACTGGTGATACAAATATCTTCGGGCATTCCAAGACTAAAAAGGAATAATAAAAAACCAGTCACCTTGTTCAAGTAACTGGCTTCTCTATAAAATCTAAATCGCGTTTTATTTCTTGGGCATTTGTTGACAAATTTCTCCCTTCAAAAGTTTACCGTTAGCTTTCTTGTTCCGTTTCACCCCGTCATTACCCCACGTTCCCCATTGCTTGAAAAAGAAAGCCACTCCTTGTGCCTCTGCCTGATTCTTGATATTCATTACCCATTCCTCTTTCATGGGTCTGGCACTACCACCACTTTCTCCACCTACAATTACCCAGTCTATTCCAGTTAAATCCAGTTCTCCCAAATCACCAACAAGAGGTTCACAGGACAGGAATTTCACCGTTGGAGTTAAAGGTCTTAGTACATCAACACGGTATTTGTATTCTGCCGCCTCTACCGTTGTTCCTAACCATACATTCTCTGGAATATAATGATCTCGGAAATACTCTGCCATTCTCTCTGGTCTTTTGGTTAATAACTGGTAGGTGTGCCGTGGAGTTTCCCAGATCGTGTTCATCACCTTGTCGATAAATTCAAAGGGAACTTCTTTATGGAATAAATCTCCCATGGAACAAACGAAGACCATGCTTGATTTCCTCCAACACTTGGGTTCTGCCAGTACATCTTCATGCAAGGTCAATTTAAACCCGTCCTTGTACTTGGCTTGCCCCATACCTTGAAGACGTAGAGCCATTGTTTTGGCGTAACAATTTCTACAGCCTTCCGATTTTTGCGTGCATCCCGTTACTGGGTTCCACGTTCTTTCCGTCCATTCGATTTTTGTCATGTTTTTACTTCTATTTTATTAACTATATATGATATTTTATCAAGAGGGTAGGTAAGCTATCACTCACCATTCCCCCGTTGATTATTCCAGTCTATAAAAGTTCCCAATCCTCCCTGTAAAACATGGCTTCCGCATCCTCTTCAAGTTCCCAGTCTTCATCGGAATCCTTGCCATCAGGATTTGTTCCTATGTAAATAATCTCCTGTTCTTCTCTCCCCAGAAAAACGGCGATTATCTCGCTTTTATCAATCACTTTTTCAACCACGGTTTTAGGTTTCTTGGCAGTACTTTGGTTGCGTATGTACTGGTAAGCAAAAAACTCCGCAACTTTTTTATCTAGCGTCCAACTAACACCTTGGTGTTCTTTCGTGCTTTCCTCTACTGTCATTCCCCTGTAAATAGTCACTTTATCGGGAAGATTCTTCAAGAACTCTAATTCTTCCGTGGTCATTAACCTTTCCTTCCGTAGAGAGGCATACGTGAAAGCTTTTCTTACAACCCCACGGTAGTAATATAAATTATCACAACTTGAATAATAGTAACCAAGTAACTCTGCAAAATCTTCCACGTCTTTAATAAAAGTATCACAACAACACATCTCCATTAGCATTTCTAAACGGTTGTAACTATTAGAATGCAAGTCCATGTATTCTTCCACTTCTTCTTTTGTAATATATTCCATAACTGTATTAGTTTTAGTTTTTACAATTTTCTCTGTCACTGCCAGAGGTTTGTAAATCAATCATTGTTGATTGACAATGCAAAAATGCAACTTACAAATTCAAAGGCAGAAAGCCCATAAATGTTAAAATTGAAATATCCAATTTTGGGAAAGTCAAAAAAATAAACCATGGGCTTCCATGGTTTTATACAAAAAATACTTGCAACAGGTTTACTTGGAAAAATGGACAGGGGAGGCTCCAAAAGTATAAGAGTGAAGGTCTGGTTGAAAATTCTGTTTTTGCAATTTACGTAATAAAGTATCAAGACTCTCTTGTAGATCATGTGCGTTCTCGCAATACGGAATCTCCAAGTAATTTAAATATCTAATAATACATTCTACTTGGGTGTCTGTTATTCTTGTTGGGGCATTTTCAGGAGAAGCGAACGAGGGATGATGTTGTAATAGTTTATACGTACCGTACGCCAAGATATTCACTAGAGGGTCTTTCCCGCTTGGCATTTTGGTTTTATCATCAACATCTTTAACTCGCCGTTTTGATTCTTCAAGCAACTCGTCTACTTCTTGCAGGATTTCTTGCCTCGTTCTATTCCTGTTCAATCCCCAGTTTTTGATAAATTCATTTTCCAGTAATTCCACTAGCCAACTTTGGGCACAAGTCAACGTGATCGCCTTGTGATCTTTCCCTCTTAACGTGATAGGTTGTTCGCTCGTCAGCATGAACCTGTAAAGCTTTAGCATATCTTGCTGGCGATTATGAATGTTATTAATCCGCACGTTTTCAGTAAAATCATAAGATTCCACAATTTCCTTGTTATCACCTGTAATAATAGATGACTGGATAATATATTTATCAGGTTTTAGAGTGCAATTACTTCTATCCATTTCAGCATATGCAAGCCTGTTATATAACAATCCCAAAAATAAAAGCGTGTACTCTATGTCGTCCCGTTCATTTTTAACTTTTGGATCAAGTCTGAATAAATTAGTTTCATCCCCTCCCGCCTCAAAACATAAACATAAATTCGTGTCCATTAAAAATGCGGCACGATCAAAGTAACAGCCTTTCATTCCGTCTGAATCCAGACTACACCAGTATTTAGCAAACTTTGAATCTTGAAAGTCATTCTCTAAAAGCGGCAACGAGGCTACAAGATGTTCTATTTCTTCCTTGATTAATTCTCTACTGAAACCAAAACATTCTTTCAAAAGGGGTTCAATCCTTCTAAACACCTTTAATGGAAAAAATAAGATACCATCTTCTATCGTGATTTTTTCATTCATAACGCTAATATCATTATTTATCAGGTTAAAGTTACACGTTACTAGAAAATTTCAAAAATATACTTGCACGAAATTCATTCTTGGGTAAGTGAAAAATTTGAAGCATTTTACTATTATATACCCGATCCGTTGAAAACTCACCAACCTGAATATATCCAGTACAAGTATATCTATAATTTGAAAACTTGCCTGTTAGCTACCCTTATCTTCAATATTCTCACTTTATATATATATCAACTCTATTTTTAAAGAATACCTATACTCTATTTGTCGGTATGCCAGATAGTTAGTATCTTTGTGCCATCTTAATAATCAAAGCATACCATTTGAAACAACTATATAAAGGATCCCTGTTACTCCTTGCACACCAACCTGTAAGGAGTAATTTTTAGTCTTCAAGTGGCACTAAACTAGATACATCGTACTAACCAATCAAACTATTAAATCATGTACACTTACGAGCGATTAAGGCGATTAGCCATACAATCTGGTATTCCAGATAATAAGGTATCCATAGGATTCTGGATAAAGTCTAAAGGACTGAAAAAGATTAAAAAACAGGTAGATAAAGTGAGAAAGATATACTACGTCCCAGATGAGAATACCAGAATCCAGATATTACCACCTTCTAAAGATTAATCTATAAAGCTACATGATATAACTGTATTTCATGTAACCAGAGATTCCAACCTGAAATAGAGAGATTATCCCTCCATAAAGATCAATATTTAAAAATTAGGGATTTGATGGGGTATGCTTTTAGGGAATTGACAGGGTACATACTATTAACTAGTAAACTAATAACTAGTACTGGTGTTACAGGCTTGCCAGCCTATCCCACTAAATAAAAGCAGAACCAGTGAATCCATAGATCATTTTTAGATGGTTGTTTCAAACTGGAATTAATAATGGCGAATGAAGAAGAAAAGAAGGATTATAGAATCATAACGAGAGATATTGCAGGTAAACTGAACCTGAATGAAACACACCTGTTTACATGGTTACTTTTTAAATCAGATTATGAAACAGGAGAATCCCATGTATTGAGGGAAACACTTTGTGAAGTTACAGGAATAAAGGACGTGGATACTATTTCCAAGTACACTGCCAAATTTGAAGATTTAGGTTTCCTGCGTAAAGAGTATAATTACAGGAACAATGAAGGACAGTTAACCACACCTGTTACGTATCATGTAAACATTCCAAAGAGTAACTGGATCAGGTTCAAGAAAGATTTATTACTGGAAGATATTCCTGATGAATTGAAAGCCTTCCTATTGCTACTTAAATGTTTATGTATCAATAATACCAATATTACTTGCTATAACAAGACAGAAATATCAAGGCGATTAAACTTATCTCCCAAAACCGTAAAGAAATATATAGATTTGGCAGTAAAGCATCATAAACTGGTGGAAGTTAATAATTTCTTCCTTATCACGGATAATAATATCATACTGGATACCCCACATACTAAAAGTAATTTTGGGCTTAGAATTTTTGACAAACTAGCCAGAGAGAAATACGATATTATATATAACTATTGTATAGAGAAGAATGTTATCCCACCTCCATACGATTTCAAGCTAATGGAAGTGTTATGTATTCACAGGTACGATCAACCAGAAGAGGAACTGGAAACGGCAGTTAGAAATGGAGATAGAAACGCCAAGAAGCATTATAACTATTATTCATTGAAATGTAACCTACCTAAATTATGCCCTAACCTGCCACCCCAGATACATAGTTTACAATATTTCCTTACTTCATTGATAAATACTAAATGTTATAAAGAGAATGTTGCCCAGCTAGAAGAAAAAGTGAAGTTGCCAGTGCTGCATGTATAAGTACTTACTTGCTCTTCTCTTGAATCTTCCTGAGTTCTATCACGTCATACAAATCTTTAGGACGTCCAGCCTTTATTTTACTATTAATTAAATCGTTAAAGGCTATCACGTCATAAGAGAAAGTTTCACCGTTTACAGTGTTCGTGGCAGAGTATCTTTGCTCGTAACATTCATCAAAACTCCTGCCTGGATTAAAGGAAGTGATTAATTCTATATCTATAACGGGACTTATCTTTATGGATATATTTTGTTGACCGTTTTTCACGTCCTCTGGAAAATCATCGAACTCGTAACCAAGTTCATTCAAGGCGTTTCTTAAAGCTAGCAAGTTAGAGGGAGTGGTATCAATCCAGAAATCGACATCGGCAGAGTGACGCTGGTAGCCGTAAAAATTGACAGCACCACCACCTACCATTAACATCCTGACCTGATACTTTTGTGCCAAGGATATAAACATCCATACATCTTCTTCGAAATTAAGGCTCATCTTTTCCGTTCAAGAATAAAGTTGTTACTTGTTCTCTCCTTCAAAGTTTGAAACTTGCCGATCTCGGCGACCAGACGCAAAAAGAATATAAATCTCTCGTTAGGGGTTCTTTCCAGTGCCTCCCTCTCTCGTCTGGCTTGACTTTCCGCTTTAGTTTCAAAACGTATCTCCATGCTTCTCCTTTAATTGATATAACTATACAAAGTTAAGAATATATTCTAAATACAGGGAGAATTAGAGTGGTTAAAATAGAGAATCCTCTATAAAACACCCCCTCCCTTTCAATTTCAGGTTGGCATTATATATTGAAGAGTGTTTCATGCTAGAGTAGTGTAATCATTTATACCCCCACCCCAAGAGTGAAGAAAATCAAATTAATTAATCAAAAAACTCATCAATTATGAACTTGAAAACTTACTACCAAAATTTGGAGGTTGCCCAACCTAACAATTCCCTTGAACTCAACCCAGAGTTAATTGAAAAGTTTAAAAATCAGGTGGCGGTATTACCCACTCCCGTTAAGGTTGGTGATGAAATGACCGTTATTGACTTCAAAGGGGAAAAACCTCAACAATTACAACTGGTTTGCGCCTTGGGAGAGGAAGAGGTGAAAGAGATCAAATACACTCAACTAGTCCGTGCGAGCCAGAAAGGGGACATCACGCCTGATGATATTCCCTGTGACCCTACCGTAGAACAGAAACATGGTGACAAGTTACGTTTCATTTACTCTTTCGCCAAGAACATGATGCTAGACCAGCTTATCCTAGCGCTTAAAGGCAAAACCATAGTGCTATGCGGTCAGGTTGAAACTCCTGCCGTTTACGCAGGAACTAAAACAAAGATGCAGATCAAGAAATTCGCCTACTTGGAAGAGTAGTTAAAGATACAGGGACAGGGAGCGCAGTGGAAAGGGGAAAGATATTGTTATACCAAAGTGAAGGAACCTTCTAAACAGGCAGTATAAACAAGAATCTTTCCTCTCCATTGCCAAACCTGATAAACTTACAACTCTCTAAATTTCATTACCATTAACGTATTCAAATTAAAAATCAAATAAAATAAAGACATGAATGAAGAATTGATAAAAGTGCCAGTGGTGGAACTGGTGTACAGGAATAACACTAAACCTTCTAAAAGGTATAAAATAGTAACCGCTAAAGACGTCCACGAGTTACTGGTTTCTCCATTTAAAGATACCATCGAACACCATATCTCAACTAGAGTTATCCTGTTAAATGGTAGGAATCAAGTACTAGGTATATCCACAATCAGTGAAGGAGCGTTATCTTACAATATCACTGATATTAGATTTATAGTACAACTGGCTGCACTCTCTAATTGCAAGAGTTTAATAGTTTGCATAAATCAACCTTCTGGTGATATTGAACCAACTAAACAGGATGATGAACTGGTACAACAGGTAAAGATCGCACTTTCATACATAGATGTAGACTTGCTAGATCACGTTCTTTACTATGAAGAGGGTTATTACAGCTATTCAGCTAACGGTAAACTTTAGAAATTGAAGTTGGTGAATTTTTGTCTGGATTGGTATATATAGCCAATAAAAACAATAATTCTCACCACCAATAGAAAGTAAGCAATAATAATACTTCCAGTTCTATTTTTTTACTGGCATAACGCTAGAGAATAAATGAATCAAGTAAAAGTGATAATGAACATTATAAATCAAGGTTGGTGGAGAATTTATGAATTGTATATATAAACTGAAATTTCAAATATTTCCACCACCGTTAAATAGACTAGATTATGAGTACAGCAATATTAATTCCAAGCCAGAATGAAGGATTGTTGCCAGTTTTATTTGGCAGTGATAACGTCAAGCAAGAAGAACCCACCTACACTCCTTATGAAGTAGTAAATGAACCTACCAAGAAGGAAAGGAGAAAGCATTTTATAGAGGCTAACACCACGCCAGTAGATATGCTACATTTAAAGAATGATTGTATCGTGCCAGTTTTCAGCAAGGATAACGAGATGACAATATCCCATCCAGCATTTATTGAAACGGTGCACAAGGTGGCTAGTGAACTGTTTAGAGGGGAAAGCATAGATGAACCTGATATAATGGTTAGCCATGTTATAAAAGGTAGGATTCCAGAAGCCATACATAAACCAGTATCTGAATTACTGGAAACAGATAAAACTATCTATTATGAAAGAATGGCGTTCGCTTTCGAAATACCTACTATTCATGAATCTATAAACGGTAACAGGGTTAATCTATGTGTTACAGGTGTGAGGGCGTATAACAGGGAGAACCTCTATTCAAAGAAGACATCTGAAAGATTCAGTGTAGCGATTGGATTCCAGAATAAGGTATGTTGTAACCTGTGTACATTTACTGATGGATTCCAGACTGATTTAAGAGCGATGAGTTACCATGATCTCTTTAGAGGTGTGATGAAACTATTTCAGGCTTATGATGCGAACAAGCATTTAAGGTTGATGAAGAGTTTTACTGGTTCATACCTCACTGAACATCAATTCGCACAATTCTTGGGTAAAAGTAGGTTGTATCAATGTTTACCAGCCAGAGAGAAGAAACGTTTACCATGCATGGAGTTGACGGATAGCCAGATTAACATGGTGGCTAAAGCTTATTACAACGATGACAATTTCAAGAGGGAGCATGGAGAGAATGAAATTAATTTATGGAAATTCTATAATATGCTTACAGGTGCGAATAAATCTTCTTACATTGATAATTTCCTTGATAGATCATTAAACGCCACGCAATTAACAGAGGGAATAGATAAGGCGTTACATGGAGATAACACCTATAAATGGTTTATAGAGTAATTAATCTAATTCTAAATTACAATAGAATACCCGTTGTCTGGCAGCGGGCGATGATTAATTCATAAATTTGTTACACGGCTACCCCGTAGTGGCGTTTGTAGGATGCTAAAAATTATCTACCTTTGTATGACACTGGGCAGGGCAAAACCTGTTTGGTAACATGTTAGATAATAGAAGCGTTTAGTTTTATCCTCACTTTGGAATCTGGACAATTTCAATCATACAGGGATAAACAGTACAAACGCTCATGCTTGCCATATATACAATCCAATTATATATACTGGTTTAGCGTGGGGTAGCTGTTTATTTGTATGAAAGGGAGTCCAGACCCTCAAAGTGAATAAACTGACAATTCCCACGCTTCTTTTTTGTGTTAATACTTCTTGGGGGATTGAGAGGTACATAATTAAAGTAATTTATGAGTGATGATTCTTTATACGCTATTGTTGGTGTCGTTATTTTGATAGCATTGTACTCTATTACTAACAAAAGGAGAAAGAAACATTGTCGTACTTCATGCCCTAAATGTGGAAAAGAAGTATATCCTAAAACAGGAGCGTTGTACAGGATTAATGGCAGGTTAATACACCATTACCATTGTTCTGGATGTGGACATTCATTTGATCATTAAAGTTATAAAAAGAGATTTAGTGTAATAAGCATACCCGTTTGGGGGTAATCCCTATGCTTATATCTATCAATATTCCTTGGAGGATTAGGAGGTATTTAAATATATTATGAAGATTATAATTGTTTTCGTTATATTACTATTTGCAATTTGTTCCAGTTACGGGCAATTTACAAGTGTAGAGGAATTGACAAAGCACTTCCCTAGCCAAACAGTAAAACAAATACATTCAGATTTAGTTGCACTTGCACTAGACGTTAAGACAGATAAACCTATAAATGTAAAGTTTACTGTATTAGAATTTACTGACGGTTCGTATAGTGTATTCTTTGTTGCCAAGAAGGTGGAAAACAAATGGATTGAGGTCAAAAGTTCCTTTGTGCCTATTCAACAAGGAGTAGATAGGTTAAAAGCGGTTCTTCAAGATAGATATGGGGAAAATATTGTACGTGGTCATCTTGAACAAGTAGCATTAGAAAATAGCTTACGGAAGCATAACCCTTTTACTTCTTTAGAGGAGAAAGGTTTCCAGTATGTTAGCGTGGAGTCCAAAACAGACATCATAGCCGTTAAGGATTTACGATTTGAAAATGGCAAAATTGAAACAGACCTAGTTAAACCGTATGAAAAACCTGAAAAGAATTATGCTTTTTGGCAAACATTCAAGATAAGTGATTCTAATATCTGGGAGCGGTTCAAAATAGCTGGACTTGTGGTATTAGTTGTAATTCTAGTAAAGTTATTAAAGAAGATAAGTCAAATGTAACAAAATCATGAGGAAGAATTACTATCAAGTACTAGGATTAGACGAGAACGCTTCTTTAGAGGATATTAAAAAAGCCTACAAGAAATATGCGGTAAAATTTCATCCAGACAAAAACAACGGGGACGAGTTCTTTACGGAACGTTTTCAAGAAGTCCAAGAAGCCTATGAATACTTGTGTAAACATTACGGGAATGCAAACGAAGAATACTACAAGGAAGAGGTAGAAGAAGAGGACAAGTATTGTGAAGAAGAAGGGCAAACATATCATGCACGTGAAATACTCATTGGTATAGGAAGGTTATTGTTAATGATTCTCGTGTGTGTTGGAATTTATTTTGCAATAGGAAGTTTAACTGTAAAAGGGCTATCCTTGTTCAGTTCCGTTGAAACTGTTGAAGGTTTTTATCAACGAGCTTTCTTTTCCAAATTATTTGCCTGTCTAATTCTCATTTTCATTATAGAGAAAGTTAATGACATAAGTAACTTAATGGCAGAAGTGTCGATCGTTACACTAGGCATTATGGCATTTATTGTTGGTTATTTCCCAGATATAACAAATCTTGAAATAATAGCATTTATTGTTGACTATTTTCCAGATATTGCGAATCTTGGAATATATATAAATGGAATATGTATAGGCTTAATAGCCTTGTCTATTATCATACCAGATGACAAATAATTTATAACTAACTAAAATCAATAACAAATGGAAATTATTGCAGGATTACTAGTTTTAGGTGTTGTTGCACTTGTACACAATGCTTTAAAGAAGAAACAAAAGAACTTGGAGAATAGGTGGAAAGATTAATCACCAGTAAGTGAGTGATTATCGTGGAATGGCTATATACCTATCATGATAAAAACTCACTTTTTACAATTACCAGTAATAAATTACAACATGGAAATAGAGCAACAAGAAACAACCAGTAATGAAGAACTGCAAGAAGTACGGGTTATAGAGAATGACCATGTATTAAGTGAAGACAGGACAATACTAGTATCCTACACGGGTAATAAACTATCTTACGTGTTACCTGACACTGTTGAAACTATTGCTGATAGTGCATTTAGTAATTGTTATAGTCTATATTCTATCAACATGACAGGTAACCTTGTGAGGATTGGTAAAGGTGCCTTTGAATACTGTACTAGGTTAGCCTTAATAACTTTTCCTGATAGCATCACGGAGATAGACGAGTACGCTTTTGCTCGTTGTGGCAGTTTGGCTCTTGTTGACCTTCCTTTCAAGCTAACGAGGGTAAAGAAAGGGACGTTTAGCACTTGTAAAAGGTTATTCGCCATATCTATTCCTAGTAAGGTTGAAGAAATTGAAGATAGTGCATTCGAGAAGTGTAGCGGGTTAATCTCTGTAACATTGCCAGAATCACTGAAACGAATAGGTAAAGGAGCCTTTGAGGATTGTGGTAAGCTAACGGAAATCATTATACCTGAAAATGTAACAATAGTAGACGAGTACGCTTTTTTCTATTGTGACAACCTGAAATCTGTAAGAATGGCAAATAATGTAACCTTTGTTGGAGAGGGAGCGTGGGGGTGTTGTAAAAATTTGGAATCTGTAATAATATCATCCAAGGTAGATACCATAGAAGTGGGAACCTTTAAAGATTGCCCTTCATTGAAAGAGATTCATTGCAAGAACCCAATTCCTCCCTCTGTAATGAAAGCCGCATTTGGGGGAACAACAAAGATTCAGGAATGTACACTTTATATTCCCAAGGGAGTATTAGATGCCTATAAAGAAGCGACAGGATGGAAAGATTTCAAAGAGATTCTGGAAGAGTGAAAAGTTACCGTGATTATGGTATTATATACCAACTGGGACAAAAACTCACCAACCTTAATATTATTACAATGAAGCATTTGTTACTCTTTATACTGGTTGCAGGCTTAGCTTCTTGTTCAAACAAGCCTATAAATTCATACTTGCATAGATACGAACAAATGATAGACAGTATCATTGCAGGATATGATAGTAAAGACGTTGATATTTACGAGGAAGCACAATACAGGATAGCTTCTTCATTTGGAATCGTGCATGATATTATTGGAGATACGTTAGTGTCTAAAAGTGATAAGAAGTATCTGGCAGACAAGATTGAACAAGCAGAAAGCACGTGGTGTGCAAATGGCTCTGGTATGTTCTCTAAAGTAACCTTTATAACAGATACAACTGGTGAGGTGGTAGGACAAGTAGACATACTATACTGGGATAATAATGAAATGGACAGTATTGCAGTAATGAAGATTTGGGTTCCAGAAGAAGTGGATAGTATATATCTAACACTGGCTAACTGGGAAATAGATAGTGTTAAGGATATATACAGTTCAAGCCCTATGCCCTTGGAACGAGGTTGTTTTATCAGCCGTTTGAAACCTTACAATCAAGAAATGTTATTACAGAGAAATACGCTTTTCATTGATGGTTACACGGCAAAAGATGATTCACTTTACTTGCACGTGGCGATACCATTACATCTCCTACATGAACAATTATCTAATAATGAAACATTCGACTCAAAAAATAGTGAATATGATTAAAATATTTAAAGGCATAGGAATAGCGTTTATACTGACGTTGATAATCATTACAATAGGTTACTTGCTATTTGAATTGGCTATTTACTGGGATCATCATTTATGGACGATTAAAAATAGAGTAGGATATGTAAGTAATATCAACTCTTTTATGGTGTTAGTATTTATCCATTCCTGTTATTGTATCGCTTACGAGTTCATTTCTAGAGGAAAGAAATGGATATACAGACTATGGTACTTATATCCATTAATAGTATTTGTTTTTATTATACTTCTAAGAATTGATGAATCAACATATGGTATGATGTTACGCCTATCAGCCTTCACGATTCCATTTGTAATACTGACAAGGGGAATTACAGAAAGGCTAATAGTCAAGGAGAAGTTTATACAAACAATTCTAAATTGGAAAATAGTCTATTCATTCTGGGCTATCAGTTTTATAGTGTTATTTGCTGTACAAGTCACTACTAATCTTACTACAATATTAAAAATCTACTGGTGGACACTAGGCATTGCGACTACACTTGTAGGCTTGTACCTCCTTTGCAAGAAACAATGGACAAATAGCCTTTTATATTTCTGTTTGTTCCTGTTTCCAATGATCACATTTAAGTTGGGAATGCTAGTGAAGGAATTGTTGATATATGGACAACTAAAATGACAATACATGAAGTACTGGAAAGATTTACGAGCGTACGTTATATTGTTGCTTTCAAGTAATTGTATATGTGCGTTTATGGCAGGGGTAACAAGTTGTAATAATATTGAACGCCATATGTTTAACTATGACAAGTGGAATGATATTAGTAACTATGTGTTTATTACATTGGTAGGCTTAATGGTGTCATTTCTCGTTATCACACTTTCATCACGTTCTATCAAGAAAAGCAGGAAAGATATTGGATTAATATTAATACTCTGGTTAAGTCCTTTAGCGATTACTTTCATTGTAAATCAATTGTTATATAAATTTATGTGATGAGAAGAGAAAAAATAATACAAGCCATTTTAAACTGGAAGTTTGTCTATATATTTTGGGCTATCAGCTATATTATTTATGTAGTTTTCCCAATATATCTACCTGCAAGACTACCCTTCCTTATATATTGGGGGGCACTAAATATGATTACGACTATCGTAGGATGCTATCATGCTTGCAAAAGATGTTGGATAGATGCATTATTATATTTCTGTTTGTCTTTGTTTCCCTCAATAGTAACCTCTTTTATGGAATGAAGATCATGAAGGAATACTTAACCAGATACATGGAAGATTTAAGAATACCTATCCTAATAAGTTTATTAACATGGTGGGTGTTCTGGTTAGTTATTGGATTATTAGGAGGGCGTGTATTTTTACTAAAGTTTGGGCATGGTACCCCTACAATATTTTATATACTTTTCATGCTGCCATTCACATACATTATCCCACCTCTGTTCTATCAACTTTATAAAAGGAAATGGTTGAATGTGGGATTCTTACTATTAGTATGGTTAAGTCCTTTAGCTTTACTCCATGTTTCAATAAATATCTATTAATCACTAACTTCTTAGATATGAAGAACAAAAAGAAAGGGCTTGTCATAGCGATAGATGCAGTTGTTACTTTAGTAGAAATACTAGGGGTTGGGTATTTCATTTGGAAGTGGATAGAACCTACAAGCTTTGAATATGCAGTTCTGTTTGTTTGCGTGTGGGGAATCGTCGCTTGGATTGTAACAACTCTCACTGATAAACTTCTATCTCCATTGAACAAGATTCTGGATGAAAAAGAAATTGTTGAACAACAAGAAGAATCCCTACAAGAAAAGGATTCAGGTATAAAGGAAAAGGTTAAAGAGATGAAGGAAACAGAATGGCAAAATGAGATTAGCGAAGAAGAGCGACAGGCGATAGATGCGAAATATAAAGCAGAACATCAACAAGCAACAATAAATTTGTATAATGAATCAATGAAAGCCTTGTTCACTTTTATAAACAACCTAGAGCGTTTCAGGTGGGATATTGCTTCTCCTTACGAGAATTGTTTCTTGTCAGAGCAAGATGCTTGGGAAGTGGCAAAAAATAGACCTCCTTTCCGTGGGTATCTGCATCCTAATTATTACAGTGATAACGCTTTCTTGGATGAGTTAGATATTGTACCTGTAAAAGAGCTAAAAGAGTTTATTGACAAGCATAGAGAACTAGCACAATCGCTTACAGAGTGGGGAATAAAGTATGGAATTACAACCCAAGAAACAAGCGATAGAATGGACGCTAGAAATTACATTACTAGTTGTATAATGGGTCCAGAATTTTATCCACCTATAAGGGAGAAAAACGATGAAGAAGGTATTTAAAGTAATTAGTAAAGTACTATTGGGTATTATAGGAGGAATAGTATTATGGGGTATAGAAATCTTTATACACGATCTCTTTTACTCTCCACCTGAACCAACTACGATTGAAGATGCAACGCCAGTATATGTGGCAGGTATGCTCATTACATTTATGTGCTTGTTACTTGCTAATACGGTGTTTGGTGTGATCTATATGCTCATAAATAGTAGGAAGTGTTTACTGGTTGTGATATACCTTGCCGTAGTATCTTATTTATTTGTGTGATGAAATTGGTTTAAAAGAAGATGAGTATGAAGTTGTAGAGTGGAAGTATTAATGAATAAAACATCACTAAAGAATGGAGGTAAGTTATGATAAATATATATGAATTGACTATAAGTAAGTATGGAGAAGGAAATTATATTCCAGATAAGAAGTACGATAATATCTGTTTGGTGTTCCGTTTCAATTCAGGAAGATATATAATGTATGATTACAATGGTTATGCAGAAGTGTATAAAAATGACGTATTTATAGAATCCTTTGGAGATATACAAAATAAAGCGCAGCCAACTATAAGGACTAACAAGGAATTAGAGTTTGATTAACCTATCATTAAAGAATGGAGGAAAATTATGAAGGTATATAATGAAGAATATGAAGCAATAGGACACGTAAATGACCCTAAAATAAATGGTACTTACTATGATTTAAAAGGGAATTTGGTAGAGAACAATGAAGTATATCGCCTATTTTTAGATGAGCACCCAGATACACATGAAAAGATATGTATTAGGAGTGATAGATGGAAACGTAAAATACATTTTTGTTGGGGAGATTTTAAGTAGAAAATTATCAGCGAAATGAAAAATAAATTTATGGATAGGAATATATGCCAATATATGACTTATACTTATTGCAGTAGGTCATTTATTCCAATTTCATTAAATATACTTAGAAAATTGGCAAGTGATGATATAATAGATGAATTTTACCTTCAATACAAAGAGATTCATAAAATCAACATTGATTTTAAACATAGAAACGATAAGGAAGAATTAAAGAAATTACGTAATAAATTGATTGTTTCTTTTAACTATAATCTACTAATAGACTACTTGAATGATTTATCAACCTTTTACAAGTTGTTAGCTGATAAGAGATTTGACGGATTGATTAATTGTATAATAAAACTTCGGTGAAGAATAGGAAGAAATTATAGCGATGTTACAGTTCCTGCAACTATTGGAGGAGCTACAATGTTAAATGATAAAAAGAAATAAAATGACTACAATAGAAGAATGGGATGACTATGGCTATTTAAAGTCGATAGTAATTAAGGAAACAGGAGAATGGGTGAGTTTTACTACTGCAAAAGCATTAGAACAGTATATAAAAGAGAATAATTTACAGGAAGAAGAATATGATAGAGTGTTTATACATCATGTAGATATACCTTTTCCAGAAGAGATTAAACTTAATGAATAGTTTGTCATTAAAGAATGGAGGTAAGCTATGAGTAAAGTAAATATTAAACTAGGTGAAATGTACTGTAAATATGGATTTATGCCACCTATTCATGCATTTATGCCACCAGAAGAAGGAGGTCCTTGGGGAATAGGTTGGAATGATGAATATTCATATGCTGTATTTACAGATGAAAATAATAAATCTAGAATTGAAATACATGATAAGAATGAAAACTTAGTTGAAGTATGGGATGAAGTTGTAGACGGGATAGAAAAGAAGTATGGTAAATTAGAATATCATATTCATTATGGACAAGAAGGAAGTCATAACTATATAGCGATAAATGAAAATTATCGTATATATGGATATTCAGACAGAATTGAAGTATATAAGATAAGTACGAATGAGTTAGTGGAAACTATTTGGTCAGATAATGAAAACAGCCATGAAAGTATATGATAATGGAGTAATTAGAGAAAAACCATATTGGGCATTAGAAGGATTCTCTAAAAGTATAGCCCTCGTTGATGAGTTTGGAGAAATTATTAGTAATCCTGAATATGATAGTTTAAATTTTAGAACAGGGGAAGAAGCACGTGAATATGCTAAACAATTAGGTTTGAAAGAAGGAGAATTTTTAATTGTAAGCGATTTATCTTATTATTACAGGGGAATAAATGGTAATTTAGTGCTTTCTGATTCAGATGAGTTACTAGGCGCTTCCCATGTAAAATGTGAAAATATTTCACCTGTTTATAATGGAAGCCCTTTCAATAATTTTGTTAGTGAAGAAATGTTACAGGTAGAGAGTTTTCTTATTTCTAGTACTAATCCTTATTATTACACCGTTGAAGGGGTGCTTTTTGATAAAATAAATAATATGCTCCTTAGGTATCCACCTAAAAAGGACACGGTTTCATACGTAATCCCAAGTTTTATTTCACGGATAGCTAACAACGCTTTTTATGGTTGTTCTCTATTAAAGTCTATTTTCTTACCAGATAACATTGAATTTTATCCTGAATTTGATTGTGAAAACCTAGAACAGATTATTGTTTCTGAAACGAATCCAATTTATACAACAGTTCATGGGGTTTTGTTTAACAAGGAAGGTACACGCTTGGTCAGGTGCCCCCGTGGGATAGAGGGAAATTATAACGTGCCAGAAGGAGTGTTAGAAATAGATAGTGGCGCCTTCATGTGGAACAAAACGACATCAATAACGATTCCTGAAAGCGTGATACTAGTTGAAAATCTTTATGAAGCTAATAGCCTAGAACAATTTATAGTGTCACCTTCCAATCCTAAATATGCAACCGTGGACGGTATTCTAGTTAGTAAAGACAAGAAGCGATTAATATGTTACCCCAAAGCGACAAAGAAGCCGTACATGATACCAGAAACAAGTAACACGATACAACCACATGTTTTAGGGTTTTATAGTAATCAAATTGCAATCTCAATTCCTAATCATGTTGAATATATTAACGAGGAAGCTTTTGAGAAGCTGCATATAACCTCTATCACCTTAGGAATGAACGTGAAGGAAATAAAATATCATGCTTTTTATTTAGGTAATTGGGATTGGACTGACGAAATGTACTTTGGTATTCCAGACCGCTTTAGATATAAATCACCTTTAAAAGAAATTCATAGCAAGGCTTCTATCCCTCCATTACTAGTGGAAGCATTTGATAAATCCAGTAAAGAAAGGGCTATATTATATGTTCCCAAAGGTTCTTTACAGGCTTATAAAAATGCTATTGAATGGTGTGAGTTTGTAACGATTATTGAAGAGTGATAAGAATTAGGTGAGAATATTTTATTATACCAATTCAGGAGAAAAGTCACCGTGTTTAAATTTCAAAGTCCAAAGAAACATATTGCTTTGAAAACTGTCACAAATAAAGGGATTTATATATATTTATATCATCAAATAGACCTCATAAACATATAGAATATGAACAACTTAAACAAAGATATATTGCTAGGAATAGCCATTGGTGATGCTTTAGGGTTGCCAGTTCAATTTTTAGATAGAGAAGTGATAGCAAAGAATCCTGTTACTACAATGGTGGGATATGGTCAATTTGATGTACCAGCAGGTACATGGTCTGATGATAGTTCTTTATCCCTTTGTTTGGCAGAATCACTATGCAATGGTTACGATTTAAATGATATTAGCAATAATTTCATAAAATGGATGTTTGAAGGCTACTGGACACCATTTAACAAGGCATTCGATATAGGTAAAACAACTTACTTTGCCATTGTGAATTTAAGAAGTGGTACATCCCCACATCTAGCAGGAATGGATAGAGAAAGGGATAACGGTAATGGCTCTCTCATGAGAATCCTTCCGTTGGTACCTTATATCCTTAACATGAAGGAAGAAGATAGATTTAAGATTATTGGGGAAGTATCATCATTAACTCATAGGCACCCAAGAAGTATTTTAGCTTGTATCTCATTATGTGAGTTTGCCATACAGTATATAAATTCTCAATCAGTAGAGGAAGCCTACCAAGCTATGCAGCAAACAATACTACAACTTCTGAAAAAGGAGATGTTTATTGAAGAAGATATTCCTTTTAAAAGATTAGTAGGCTTATCTTATGAAGAGTTTAAGAATATTGAATTGAAGGACATTCGTTCAACGGGATATGTTATAGATACACTAGAATCTAGTTTATGGTGTGTCTTCAATACTACAAACTATAAAGATGCTGTTTTAAAGGCAGTGAATTTAGGTGATGATACTGATACCGTGGGAGCGATTACAGGAGGATTAGCAGGGATTATATACGGTTATGATACTATTCCCTCTGAATGGTTGGAGGTATTAGCAAAGAAAGATGATATTATTGAATTGGCTAATAAACTGGATTCAATAATGAAATAGAAGTTTTAATACAATCTACATATAGGGTTTACTTCGAGAGAGATAAGCTCTTTTAAATTATCCTATTTATTTATATCTTAGTGGCGTATTTAAAGCTATGAAGCCATGATAACAGGAACAATGTCAGACGAAGAAATTCACAAAGAGGTGCAACGTGATCGTTACGAAGTTCATAATTACATGGAAAAGATTGTCCCAAGATATAGACATACTATTGTAACAACCCCTCAATGTCAATTTCCTCTTTACTTTCCACCTGTAACATTTACATCCCACAGGAAGAATAAATATCTTGTATTCTTTGAAATAAGAGATAAAAAGAATTGGCTAGAAAACCTGTTATACACGATAGTATCTTTATATGATAACAATGGTATTTACGCAATGACATTTTCTGTGGCTTTTGATGAATTATATCTATACTCACCTCATTTCTTTTCTCGTTACAGGACACGCTTTCTAAAGGATGAGAACATAAAACCAATAGACGTGATTAAAAGATTTTTTAAAGTTAATCCCACCACACAATTTAGAGCGGGAGAGGGTGATGAATTTTATGGAACTTGTAACGAGGGAGCCGTTTTTGGTAAAAAGGAAGGGTGTAGAAGAATTTTTAAAACATTTGTCAGTTTTGATATGCTATTTGAATCACAGAATGATATTAAAACAGAACTATACGATAGATTAATTAAATACAGGGCTGAGATACAATAAACATTACAATAGTTTAGACTTTATCTAGCAATAGGGCTTGTCATCAGGTGAGCCTTCTTTTTTGTCCTCACAAGAAATGTATACTTTCTTTATTTGCAGTCATCTCTCTTATTATCAAATGTTTGTAGTTTGTGGCGATTCTCTGGCTTTATAAATATTCACTTGCATATTTAATAAAGATGGGCATGTATTCATTTTAAGAAGTGAAAAATTATCATGGATTCAGTTATATATACCTATTCTGAGGAAAAGTCACCAACTCAAATATTTAACTATTAGTTACTCCTAACATCATGGTTTTCACCTCAACATTCACTATTTTTGCAAAAAGAGCAAATATGAAACAAGCTATTATCAATAAACTAAGAGAGTTCTTCACGCTACAACCAGTTGAGAAAGCATGGGTGTTTGGTTCTTATTCTCGTGGAGAAGAATCAAGGGAGAGTGATATTGATATACTTGTACGCTTTGACAAGAATGCTAATGTTACTCTTTTCAAGTATATTGGTATCGTGAACGCTTTACAATCTCTTCTGTACAAGAAAATTGATTTGGTGGAAGAAGGACAGTTGAAAGATTTCGCTAAAGAATCGGCAGAACAGGATAAAATATTGATCTATGAGAGAGAAGCCTAAAGATATTAACCGCTATTCCTTATAATAAAAGAGAATAATTATATGAATTTAATAGAATTAAATATTGATAGAATAATTGCCTTGTGTAAAAAATATAAGGTGAATAAATTATTTGTCTTCGGTTCTATTCTCACCAACCGATTCAACAAGGAGAGCGATATTGATTTTATCGTCAACTTCGACAAGGCGCAAATAACGGATTACTTCAGCAATTTCTTTGATCTGAAATACGCTTTAGAAGATATTTTAGGGAGGGAAGTTGATTTACTGGAAGAACACGCTATTCGTAACCATTATTTAAAAGAAAATATCGAGCAAACTAAAGCATTGATATATGGATAACTTTACCAAGAAACACCTGCAAGATATACTTAATGCGATTGATGATATTGAAACGTTCTTTGACGGGCAACCGAAGTTGTTTGAAGAATTTTGTCGAGATATTCGTTTGCAAAGAGCGATAGAAAGGTGTATCGAAATTATAGGCGAGGCGATGAATAGAATTTTAAAAGAGAACAAAGATATTGCGATTACCAACGCTCGTAAGATTGTGGACGCTCGTAACTATATAATACATGGTTACGATAGTCTTTCAGTAGATATTCTTTGGAGCATTGTTGTCAACCATTTACCCCTTTTGAAGAATGAAGTGGAACAATTACTACGGGAATAAGTAACATTAAATACAGAGATAGTATTAAGGCAATGGATTCACCTCTATTGCTTTTTTTATTTGGTGGAAAATTGTATTAGATTTAGTTATATATACTCAATAGAAATATTATTCACCAACTTACGTATTTCAATTAGAGATATGAATTAAGTTGGAATTTAATGTATAACCAATTAATAACAGGAAGTATGTGTATAAAAATCATATCCCAACCACCATAATTTAGTGGTAAGTTACTTGTATATAAGCTATATGTTACTTATATTTGAGCATAAAATAAGAGTGAGTTCATTAATAGTATTAATCCTTCTTGATTTACGTGTAAAGTAAACTCAGCGTTAAACCACGATAAAAAAGTTAAGGAATAAAGAAACTAAAGAAGCTTATATGTAGCTGTTAATCAGTTTTAATGCTACCTTGAAGATGCACATGAAAAAATGTAGCGCATCTGCTTTGGGAGCAGAGGGTCGCAGGTTCGAATCCTGTCACCCCGACAGAAAATGAGACAGTTACGAAAGTAGCTGTTTTTTTATTGTCGTGATTTTTGGGTGGATTTGAGCAAATGTTTAAACTGAGGTTTAAACCAGAAATTTAGTATGAATGCTTCAGTATCAGTGGTTTGTTACAAATCTAAGGTGCTTTCTAATGGAAAATCCCCTTTAATGCTTCGGGTTACAAAAGATAGAAAACCAAAGTATGTAAGTTTGGGTATTGCTATCTTTCCTAAATATTGGGATTTTGAAAAGAATAAACCAACCCCTAGATGTCCTAATAAGGAATTAATAGAGAAGATTATTTTGGATAAACAAGTTGAGTATCAGCGTCAGATACTGGAATTTGTAGCAGAGCAAAAGGAGTACACGGCAGCTTTGCTAGTGGAAAGTAAGAAAGTAAAGCTAGTAAATAAGACGGTGGGAGAGTTCTATAAAGAGTTGTTGGTTAGTTTTAGAGATTCTGGAAATGAGGGGAATAGATTGGTTTATAAATATTCCTATAATTCATTAAAGGATTTCACTTCTTCTAATTTAGATATTCCTTTTAGTTCAATAGATGTTGCTTGGTTAAAACGGTATGAAAGTTGGCTTGTAGGAAAGAAGTGTAAGGGGACAACTTTAAGTGTACTTTTTAGAACTTTACGGAGTACATTTAATAAGGCTATCGAGGCTAAAATTGTAAATAAGAAATACTATCCTTTTGATGAATATAAGGTGAGTAAATTTGATACCTCAACCAGAAAGAGGGCATTATCTAAAGAGGATATGATGAGGATTATTACCACGGAAACCATAAATGCTACTTTCATAAGGGAATTTACTCGTGATATATTTACTTTCGCTTACTTGAGTGGTGGTATTTCTCTAGTAGATATGGCTAACTTGACCTCCTATAATGTACACAGGGGAAGACTTCGTTATCACAGGCAGAAGACTCATGGAGCGATTAATTTTAAGTTATGTGAGCAGGCAAAAGAGATAATAAAGAAGTATGCCCCTTACCAGAAGGAGGCTGGCTATCTTTTCCCAATCTATGATAATAGAGTGCATAAAACATCGGTACAAAAGAAAAATAGGCTCCACAAGATGCTTGCCAAGATCAATAAGGAGTTGAAACTTCTTGCTTCGGAATTGGAAATAGATGCAGATGTAACTACTTATGTTGCTAGGCATTCATTTGCTAGCATTTTGAAGAATACTGGTGTTAATATAGCTCTAATCTCCCAAGCATTAGGACACCAAGATATAAAGACAACAGAAATATATCTTAGTAAGTTTGATGATAAGTGGAAAATCCGCACTAATTTGCCCCATCTTTTCCAATATAAATAGATCCCTTAAATCCACGGGAAATTGACCCGGTTAATCCCAGGGAAAATGATCCCAGAAAATGATCAAATATTTGTTTTACACGCGCGAGAATACTACCTTATCTGTTAAATAAATAAAAAAACAGATATATGCCCAATAAAGCAATAAGCATGAACAAAATTCGTCAAGTATTACGATGTTATGCCTCTGGTAGCGGAACAAGGAGTATCAGTAGCATGTTAAACATGTCCCGCAACACGGTCAAGAAGTATTTACAGGTTTATCAAAAGAGCGGCTTGTCACTTGAAGCAATTCTTTCCATGGATGATTCTTCTCTTTGTAGCCTGTTCCAGGAGAAAGACAAGTCGTCGGAAGAACCGCCCGCCCGTTACAAGGAATTGCAAACGCTCCTCCCTGGCTATGCTAAACGCCTAAAAAAGAAAGGAGTAACTCGCCAGCAACTATTCCAGGAATACCGCTCCAGTCATCCTGACGGTTACGCCCGGAGTCGTTTTTGTAATTATTTTCAAGCTTACCTGGCATTATCTCACCCGGTTGCCCACCTGGAACACAAGGCGGGAGACAAGATGTTCATTGATTACGCCGGGGACAAGCTCGCGCTAGTGGATCGCGACACTGGTCAAACGATACCCGTGGAAGTGTTCGTGTCCATCCTCCCGTGTAGCCAGCTAACTTACGTGGAGGCGGTGATGAGCCAGCGCAAGGAAGATTTGATTCACGCTTGCGAGTCCGCCTTGCTTTTTTACGGGGGAACCCCGGCGGTCATCGTTCCGGACAATTTGAAATCAGCCGTGAACAAGCCGAGTCGTTACGAGGCAGAATTGAACGAGGATTTCGCGGCTTTTGCCGAGCATTACGGGTGTGTTGTCATTCCCGCCAGGGTGCGTAAGCCAAGGGACAAGGCACTCGTGGAGGGAGCGGTCAAGCTCGTTTACCGGGGTATTTACACTCGTCTTGAAGGCCGCGTGTTTCATGACCTGGAATCTCTCAATGCCGCGATCCGCGTGGCACTCGAGTTACACAACAATAGCCTGTTAACCGGGCGAAGTTATAGCCGTCGTGAACAATACGAGGAAATAGAGCGAGATTGCATGGGATCGCTAAACCCGATCCGTTTTGAACTCAAGCGACGTCACGTGGCAACCGTGCAAAGGAACGGTTACGTGCGACTGGAAAGTCATTATTATAGCGTGCCGTACCGCCATATCGGGAAAAAGGTGAACATCCTGTATAATAGCGAGAAAGTGGAGATCTATCTAAAATACGAGAAAGTCGCGGTTCATCAAAGGGGATACAAGCCGTATGGCTACACCCATGACGTGGATCACCTGGCCCCCAGCCAACGGGTCCCGGTGGACTGGAACCCGGGAAAGTACCTCTCGGAAGCCGCCTCCATGCACCCGGACGTGGAAGATTACATTCGTCACGTGATCGAGGTGAAAGTTCACCCGGAACAAGCTTGCAAGTCCTGTCGCGGGATTCTGAATTTCGCTTCACGAGTGGGCGAGAAGAGACTGGTTAACGCTTGCCGGTGGGCTTCCAGCCATGGATTGTACAATTACCCGGCCATAGAAGAAATACTGAAAAACAGGCAAGATGAATTACCCCTGGAAGAAAACGAGGATGATAACAAGCGATCGGACATGCCCTCGCACGAGAACATAAGGGGAAAAGAATATTATAACTAAATATCACGAGAAAAATGGAAATGAATCAAGAAACGCTGGACAAGATGCGCCAGATGCGCCTCCTAGGCATGTATAACGCTTTTAAAACAAGCATGGAGAGTTTCAAAACGGAATCGATGACAACCGACCAATTCGTGGCGTGGCTGGTTTCCAACGAGTGGGACGACCGTTGTAACCGGATGATAGAAAGATTGATCAAGCAAGCTTCTTTTCGTTACAAGGCATCCCTGGAAGAAGTGGATTATTCCCTGGAACGAGGGCTCGAGCGCAACCTGCTAGAAAGGCTCGCGGAATTATCTTTCGTCAAGGAATCCAGGGACTTGTTCATCACGGGCAGCTCGGGAACGGGAAAAAGCTACATAGCCACGGCGCTAGGATATAGAGCTTGCCAGAAAGGGATGAAAGTACTTTACGCTAACACGGCCAGGTTAATGGGCCTGTTGAAAATGGCTAAAGCGAAAGGTACAATTTTACAAGAACTAAAAAAAATAGAACGGGCGGACTTACTGGTGTTGGATGATTTCGGGATACAACCTTTTGATGCCGGGGGAAGAATGAATTTAATGGATATCGTGGAAGACCGGCACGGGAAAAAATCAACGCTTATCACTTCACAAGTCCCCGTGAAAGACTGGTACGATATTATCGGGGAAAAAACTATTGCAGATGCCGTCCTGGATAGGATTGTTCACCAGGCTATTCGAATTGAATTACACGGGGACTCTATTAGAAAATTGCAAGCTAAAAGATAAAATTACTATATTTGTGAATAAAATTTAATAATAATAATGGCATACCGGTAGAATTTTATGCGCGCGTACAACGAGATAATTTAGCCGTTTCTGGGAAAAATTTACAGGGGGGCAATTTAAGTTGGATTCTAGGGGTCAATTACATTGGAATTTCCACCGGCATCGAGCAAGGTAAGCAAACTAAACGAGGTCACAAAGACAAGGATTCTGTATTACTCCCTCTTAAATTAATGCAGCTAGAAAGTACAATCTTTAGAGAAATTTTAACCCGATTGTGGAAATTGAAAGGGGGTAGGTGTTTTGCCATTCATGATGCGATTGCAGTCTTGAATAATACAATTTCCTCAGAAAAAGTAAATGAAGTGATGAAAAGTGTCTATTGGGAGATGGGTTTAATTCCGACTCTGAGCCTAGATTTTTGTCATTGAAATTGTATAAATACCGTACCAAATACCGTACCACAAAAAGAAAAACTCGCTGACTTACAGCGAGTTTCTTGTGTAAAAGGTGGTCCCACTTGGGCTTGAACCAAGGACCCCCTGATTATGAGTAGGTGGAAGTGGTGATTATTAATGAAATTGAATGAAATTCCATGATTGGCATGTAATTTGATTATCAGATATTTGCGTGTGTCGATGTAACTTTGTAATTTTGCATAAGATCTCTTGAAAATGGTGAGTTGTGTTCAAAATGTGTTCAAATCCCATTTGCTGAATACGCTCCCTGATTTTTTATAGGGTCTGGCATGTCTGATAAAAACTTGAACACAACTTTGAACACAGCTATATGAACAAGGCTCTTTTTAACGATGAATCCCGGCGGTTTGCAGGAGCGACGATATATATCATTCTCGCTCCGGACAACAGATATAAATTCGACACAGGCAAGTCTGTGCCGTTGTCAGTCTGCGTCACTCATCAGCGGTTGCGGCGATATTTTCCGACCGGGCTAAAGGTATCGTCATTGAAAGAATACGAAGCATTGTTTTCCAAATCAAATGCTGCCATTGAGACCCGAAAGAAACTTCGCAAGGTGTTTGACCAAATATGCGCCAAAACAGACGAACTTATTTTGCTCAATCGGTTCTCGGTTGCCGACCTCAAAAGCCATGTTGAAAAGTCCGAGGGGAAAATGACGGAAAAGACAATGAGGGCGGACGACACTTTTTCTTATTGGGCAGCACTTGGCGCATCGAAAGAAAAGGTAAAGACCCGCGCGATGTATTCTTCTGCGCTTGACTGGTTCAAGCTCTTCCGAAAGGATAAGCCCATTTCGCTCGGAGCTGTCGATACCGCCATAATCACACGCTTCGCCAAATGGCTTGATGAACAAAAAGCACGCAACGGCACGGATCAGCCGCTTTCTTTGGACACGCGAATGGTAATTCTCCGCGCCACTCGTGCCGTGTTCAATCAGGCTTATAAAGACGGTCATACTACGATGGCACCCAATTTCAAAGGTCTTATCCATGCCGGAAACCGTCGCCGCTTGAACGCCTTGACTGTGGAAGAAGTGTTGAAGTTGTGGGAATATTGGCTTGCTTCTCCTGATAAACAATCGAAGTACGCTCGTGCCGTGGGCCGCTGGTTGCTCCTTTATTGTCTCAACGGCATGAATACCATAGATATGGCTAAACTTGTCTGGACAGAGAAGGCGGCAGTCACACAGAAATTCCCGCAATTTGTTTTTATCCGTTCCAAGATTGACAGGGCTAACAAACCTGTCGGCAAGCAGCTTGATGAAACGTCTGTACCTATTATTCCGCAGTTACGGCAGTTGCTTGATGTGTATGCCTCGCCATATAACCCAGGTGAACTTGTTTTCCCTGACATCTTTCTCAATGCTATCACAGATGAGCAGAAGTCTATCCGTGTCCACGACTTCAACCGCCGAATTTCAAAGAACATCAAAGATGTATGCGAGTCACTTGGCATCCAATGCGTCACGCCCCAATATGCCCGCAATTCCTTCATTTCAGCTTTGGCACATCACGGCGTTATAACCGCCTACATCGATTATGCTGTAGGACATGCTACATCGGAGGTATCGGCACTCCTCGCTGGTTACATATCCAATGTAACCCCCGCTATGATGCAGGCTTTCAATGAGAAAATCTTTATCGTTCCACCGATTCAGTGAATTTTCCACCGAAAAATCGCTTATAATCCTCCAAAACTATGTTGCTTGACCCACTTTTGGAGGATTATAACAAGGTTTTGTCAATTATTATTATTAATTTTGCACTTGGAAATTAGATGCATCATCATGATAATCGGAAGAAAACCAGAGCAAAAAGAACTATTGGATGCTGCAAACTCGGAATACTCTAAGTTTGTGGCAGTATATGGACGTAGGCGAGTAGGAAAAACTTTTCTTATTCGCGAGACTTTCAATTACTCTTTTACGTTCCAGCATACCGGCTTAGCTTGCGGAAAAATGAAGGATCAACTTCTAAGTTTCAGGGAGTCTCTAAAAAAGGCTTCAGGAAAGAAGTATAATCAATTCAAGAACTGGTACGAGGCTTTTTTTGCATTGGAGGAATGGCTTGGTTCTCTACCTGACGGCAAAAAGATTGTATTCTTTGACGAACTTCCGTGGATGGATACACCTCGCTCAAATTTCATATCAGGATTGGAGCACTTTTGGAATAGCTGGGCCTCGGCAAGAAAAGACATACTTCTTATTGCTTGCGGGTCGGCAACCTCTTGGATTGTAAACAAACTTATAAATAATCATGGGGGACTCCACAATCGTCTTACAAATAGAATTTTGCTTCAACCCTTTACCCTCTCCGAATGTGAACAATATTCCGAGGCGAACAATCTAGGGTTGAGCCGTTATCAGATGGTTGAGAATTATATGATAGTTGGAGGAATCCCTTTTTACTGGAGTTTGCTTAAGCGAGAACTTAGTTTAGCTCAGAATATTGATTCTTTATTCTTCAGTCAGGATGCAGAAGGTCTTTCTCATGAATATGAACAGCTATACGCTTCACTGTTTAATAATCCAGAGCCATATATGCAGGTAGTGACTGCATTGGCAAAGAAGAACAAAGGATTGACTCGTGATGAAATAGTTAAATATAGCGGTATTCCTACAGGTGGAGATTTATCGCGCTACCTCAATGAACTTGAATGGTGCGGTTTTATACGAAAATACACAATTATCGGTAAACAATCCAAAGATGCAATATATCAATTAATTGATAATTTCACTCTATTTCATTTTCAGTATATACAAGGAAATAAAAACAACGACAACCATTTCTGGACAAACAATATTGGAAGTCCCTTACATCGCGCATGGAGTGGACTTGCATTTGAACGTGTTTGCCTACAGCACATTTCACAGATTAAAGAAGCCCTCGGAATATCCGGGGTTTTGTCCAATGTTTATAGTTGGAGGACAGAGGCTGATGAGGATAAAGGTATTGATAAAACCCAGATAGACCTACTCATTGATCGCAATGACGGAGTAATCAACCTGTGCGAGATGAAATTCTCTGCTCAGGAGTACGCAATTACCGAAGACGAGGAAATGAAGCTCCGCCGTCGTCGTGGCAACTTCATTGAAGCCACACAAACCAAAAAGGCAGTTCATATTACACTTGTAACGCCTTACGGTATCAAACAAAATTCACATTCCTCTATTGCTCAAAATGAGATTAATCAAAATCAATTATTTTTATAAATTATCGCCATGGAAAATATTGAGTTTAGTCAAAATGCAATATTCCTCAAAATTGGAGACTTTAAAATAACGAATGGTGTAATAGACAATCTTTTAAAAACGATATCTGCAAATAAGGTAGGTCGACATTATCAAAAAGTAGTCAGAAAAGATGCCGATGGCGTGAAATGGTCGTTTATTGCATTCAAGACACAATGTCGCCCTACTTGCTTTCACAAGGAAGCAGTCATTGACAATAATTGGCTTGAAATAAGGTTTGCGTACCTGCTACTCGTAGAAATAGATGAATTCGTAATAATATCAAAACGGTATGTCTCTGGGTTGTCGGATTTTATTTCAAGATTTGAACCTATTGATTATGAAATATTGGCGAACGTTTTTATGAATGAGAAGGTCGCACTACAAAAATTGGGCATGAGAAATCTGGACACATCCAAAGGCGCAATGCATCAGAAAATAGTAGAAGCAGAAAATTTGATAGATTCTTTCTCATCAGTAGGCTCCAATACATATAACCTCAGTCAATATCGTTTAATAAACAATAATGAAATCATATCTATATCTCTTAATACTTCAAGAATAAGTAATTTGGGCGGAAAGAACCAATTGATTGGTTTTATCCACTGGTGTAAAATCGTGTGTGCCAAAATACAATCTTATGTGGAGCATTCAACATACATGTCAATTTTTGCAACACCTATTAAATTTGAAAAGCAAAGGGATCAATTAACACCGTCTACACTTTTTTTCACACGTGAACGGCTAATCGCCGATTTAGAATCGAAAATTGCTCACATATCTTTCATAAACAAAAAGGGTGAAATTATAATAGTTCCGTCATACTTGCGATTATTAAACATACTAGCAAAGCCGTTTAGTATCGAGCATGATAGAGATGGAAATTTTATAATTGGGAAAAACACTCCAAATCAGATTGCCTTAAAGATCAACAAGAAATCAATTTCATTAAAAAGCAATGTTCTTGGCAGATGTATATTAACAATGGGTGACGGCACTGAAGAGAATCTTGAGAGTTATATTAATCGAACACAATCGTTTATCGTATATTTTGCAGATAGCATAAGTAGATATAATGATCGTAAACTATTTAAAGACAATCAATTGCTTGGAAATATTGATTCATTTCTCGAAATATTTCAACCTTTGAATGAACTCACTTGGACCACTAGCGAAAAAGGGTCATTTACAATAAACTCTGAAGATTTCAGTGAGAATTCTTTATTCCACATAGTTGAACAAAAATTTAAGAGCAAACATGACATATTCATATGTGATGACCTTGGAACAGAATGGGGTGATCATATAGGATTGACTCCACATTCGGTTTCATTTTATGTATCTAAACATAAAAAATTAGGATTCTCTGCTTCTGCCTTTCAAGAAGTAATTGGGCAGGCTCAAAAAAATCTAGGAACATTCACACCAATACCTAAATTATTAACCGATAAGGAATCCACATGGAATAGAATGTATAGAAATGATGGAATACAAACAAGAATATCACGTATTAGAACTGGACAGTCTGCTATTGATGCAATAAACATGTGGCAAATGGCTCAAAGAAGTGCTAACTTCACGCGAGAGATGAACATAATTATAGATTTTATATCCAAGTCTACCTTATCTGATTATCTAGAAAAGCTGCAACAAGGAGAGGATTTCCCACAAAAGAAAGAGGCCGTTCCAATGTTATGGCTAATTTCTTCATTAGTAAATACGTGTCGCGAGCAAAATGTCCGGATACACATATATTGTCAGCCCTAAATTATTGTCAGCCTTAAATTTCTCGTTATCAGAAATTATTACTTATCTTTGCGGCGCTCACGTTTTCATCGGCTATCTCCTCTGAGGATAGCTCGATATAGTCTATGTAGATTTTGCGTCTTATGAGTGCTGACGTGCTTCAACTATAAGGTGGTGTGCGTTGTGGTTTTTTTCATACTCCTGGTGAGACACAATGACAATTCCTTTAGGACAGTTGCCGTCTCTTTCCTCCCGCTCTTCAACATCTCTTTTGTAGCCTAAGTTGAAGTAGTAAATTATTTACAACCGCTTTGGGTGCCGTCCGAGTCTATCGGGCGGCTTTTATTTTCCACTTGAGTGCCAAAAACAAGTGCCGATTGATTGATTTTGCCAAACAATCTGAAAATATCGGCGCTAAGAGGTGTACGATTCTTCAGTTCACAAGATCGCACTTAATTTTGCGACCCAACTACGTTAAATCCCTCTATCATAAGGAATATTAAACCATAGTATATGAATATCAAAGATCTCTTAAACAAGCCTCTGTGGCAAATGACCGGTGAGGAATTCATGTTCCTCTCTCAAAGCAGTTCCGAGCCTAAGAAAACGGAAAAGGAAAACGAAAGTTCTCAGAAATCTCAAGAGAAGAAATATGTTTACGGAATGGCTGGAATAGCACGCCTGTTCGGATGCAGCATACCGACCGCCAACCGAATCAAGAAGAGCGGCGTGATCGACAAGGCTATCACTCAGTGTGGCCGCAAGATTATCGTTGATTCAGAACTCGCGCTAAGTCTTCTCGCGAAGAAAAATCCAGGCTGTCAGTAACACACTAAAAAATTTACACCTACCCATGCAGGAAATGATGAACAAGAGAGTGAATCTCTATCTCCTCATGCAGCGGTTCTGGCGAGAGAACGAGTATGAGCCATTCTCCACAGCGGAGATTGCGCTGTACTTCTTCCTCATCAACCGGGCGAACAGCCGCCGATGGCAGATGCCGTTCAAGTGTCCGACTTCGGTAATCAGCACCGCAATCCAAACGACCCGACAGACTGTTGTCAATGCCCGTGAATCACTCAGGGTGCGGAATTTCATCACCTATACCAAAGGCACCGGCAAAGGCTCCCATCCGATGTATTCACTTGTCTTGATAGATGAATTGACGGAATGTTTTTCGGATGAATTGACGGAAACCTTGCAGGATTGTTCGACAGTTGGATTGTCGGACAGCTTGACACCCTATAATATAGAAGTTAGAAATATTAAAGATAAAAATTATTCTTCAAATAAAACAGGCGATGTGAAGATTTTGAGTTTGGATGAACTTGAGGCTTTGCTTGTTAACGACGAACCGTGGCTCAATGAAATCATTTTCCTTCTTTCTCCCTCCTGTCAAATCGAATTGCCGGAACTGAAATCGTATCTCTGCAATTTCTTCCGCTATCTCAGATGTCAGGGAACGAAAGGTAGGGAGGAAGATGACTGCCGCAGATATTTCGTAAACTGGATTAAAAAACAACCAATCAATAAAAACAAAACGACTCTTAAACCGACAACCCATGCAACAAATCAATCAGCCAACGATGCTCGCCGACCTGCTGGTGTCTCAGCTCAGTCGGCCAGCGACTACGAGGGAGCGTTTTAGGCTTCCGTTCTCAAAGACCGATACCGTCCGTGTACTTCTCGCCGGAGTGAAGGCGGAAGTCGAACGCCGCGACAGAACTTTTATAATGAACGAAGCCTTGTTGACGCAGACCGAACAGGTTGCAGAATGGCTCACGGGCAACCACTCAAAATTCGGACTTATGCTGTGCGGCGGATGCGGCAACGGCAAGACCACCTTTGTGAAAGCCTTCCAGCAAATCCTCAACAAATTTGAAGTCAAAGTTGATGATGATTACTCCGAGCGATATTCCATCCGGATTGTCAATGCCCGCGACCTTGCGAGGGTTTGCAAAGAGGACTATGACGAATGGCGCAGTCTCTGTTATAAACGGATGCTTGCCATTGACGATTTCGGGACCAAACCGCTTGAGGTTATGGATTACGGCAATGTCCTCTATCCGTTACCCGAGCTGCTGATGACTCGCTACGAGCGTCATCTGTTTACCATTCTCACGACCAACCTTACGCCTCAGGAGATCCGTCCAAGATACGGCGACCGCATAGCCGATCGTCTGAACGATATGGTTGGCAAGGTAATCTTCGCCAATTCCACTTATAGAACGCCGTAGCCGGCAATACATCCGACTGCTACGAGACTCCGCAATCGAAACAGAAGTGAAGATGGAGGAGGATTGCAAGGTTGTTTTTTATGTCCCATAAAAATTAGCTCGGTCAACCTTTCGGTTGCCGCATACGCCCTGGTCTTGAAATCATCCTGATTCCGCACCCAACCTCTTGCCTCCTACATCTTTCCTCCCTCCATTTCTACCTCCAACCAAATTCAAAATGATACAGACAAAACCAAAATCCAAGCGCGGACGCAAGTCCAAACCGGAGTGGCAGCGGCTCCGCAATGAAATCAAGCTGCATCTTGATGACGGCAACTATGCCGTGGTGAAAGACATGGCTCGTGAAGCCGGACTCTCGCTCAACAAATTCATTACCCGTGCCGTCATGGGCACAACAATCCGAAAAGCTCTGACTGAAGAGGAGTACTTGATGGTCCGCAGCCTTCAGGGTATCGCCAACAATCTCAATCAGCTCATCCGATGCGCAAATGGCATGGGCTTCGATGCGGTAGCAAGCAAGGTTGATAGTATGCTAACAATAACACTCGATTTGCTCTCAAAATTCCGTATGTGATGATAGCCAAATTCAAAAACAGAATTGATTTTGTAGGCCTGGTAAGCTATGCCAATGACATCAAAAGCGATGAGAAGAGAGGAAGGCTACTGTCGTATCAGGGTGTCTGTGTCGTTTCCAACGAGACGATTGCCGACAGTTTCAATACACAACTTCGACGGCCGGACAGCAAAGGAAAAATTCATCACATCGGTAAACCGGTAAAGCATGTGTCTATTTCTTTCTCGCCGGAGGACGCCCATCTGTTTCCCGATAACGAGGAAGGCGACCGCTACATGGCGCAGCTCGTCGATGAATGGCTTCGGGGTATGGGCATCACCAACGCCCAGTATATCGTGGCTCGGCATTTCGATAAAGCGCATCCGCACTGCCATCTGGTTTATAGTCGCATCGCCCTCGACGGCAGCGTGATCTCCGCATACAATGAGCAGTTGCGCAGTGCTGATGTATGCAAGAAAATCAAACTTCGTCACGGACTGACATTCGGCAACACGACAGGCGAGAAAGTTAACCGTGACAGACTGCGACCGATTCAGCAGTTGCGATTCGATATAAAGTCGGTTGCCATCGCCGCGGCAAACAGCTCGACATCGTGGGCTGAATTTCAACATGCTTTGGAGGCTCATGGGATAGAAGCATCTTTCAGTATCAACCGTTCCACGGGAGAAATCCGAGGTATTTCATTCACCAAAGACGGTTACAGGTTTGCCGGTTCTAAACTATCCAAACAGAAACTCACCTATGGCAAGCTCGTCGCAAAGTTCGGAGCATTGCCAGTTGAGGGAGTGGCTGTTTTGTCCACCCCCAACAAAGGCTTTTATGAAGGACGGTTCGGAGAAACCCCAAGTGTGGGGGAGAACGTTTTGTTCACCCCCTTTCGAGACCATAGGTTGAACTCTGAGGAGGGTACGGGCAAATTGACCGCACCCTATCGAGATTCAAGCAAGGGGGGCTATGTTCCGCAGACCCCCTCTCGGAATCAACTGGTTACAGGCAAAGAGGGTTCCAAAACGAAAAGTCTTTTAGAGGGCGTGCTATCCAATAGCTCCCTCACTGAACCGTCGGAAGTTTGTCTGGTTCCATTGTCTGTGATCATTAACTTACTTGTCGGTCCCACGGTCGTGCAATCTTCCGGCGGCGGTGGCACTACCAACGACCTCGACTGGAACGATGAACGCCGTCGCCGTCAGGAAGCTCAAGACAACCAGTATATTTACAGACCATTCAAACGCAGAAGATGAATACTACCGATAAGAACTATGTTGACCGACTGCACAATCAGCATGTCAACGAGCTAAACGAAATTAAAAATCGACTTCTAATTCTGGAAGGCAAACCGTCTGCCATGCCCAACGGAAACGTCCAGGTCGAAATCGACACCGACAAAATCTATGAAATGTTTCTGAAAGCGTGCCACGACTGTCTGCAACAACGGCAGGAACGTCATCGGGAAGAAGACCGCCAAGCAGAAGAACGACTCCGACAGGAATGCGAAGCCAAAGGAGAACGCTACTTTTCAAATGTCCACGAATGGCGTGCCGCCATCGCCCGTGACTACGATGCCTTCTTTCAAAAGATGCTCGGCGTAGCCAAACTCACTGACCGCCACTATCGTGACATCAAAATCGCCCTTCAGAAAATCCTCAACGAGCCATCCACCGATTCAGAGTCTCCAAAATCCCAACCTCTCTTTTCTAATCTCCCATCCGGCATCCTTCCAAAACTAACCGCACTCCGTCATCGATTCAACAACTGTATCCATACATAGCTCACCGGTAGCTTCACTCTTCCTCGTGGCTGGACGCTTCTAATTGGTCTACTATATTTTGGCTTCCTCTTTATCTTACTTTCATTACGGTCAAATACGAAGTAAATAGAGATGTCGACACACTCCTAATCTACTATTTCCTATCCAATTTACCCTCCAAACTAATGCCACCGTCAGCTTTTTAAGTTGTCGGTGGTATTTTTTACTGTTTTCTCATTTTATTGAACATTATATGAGTCAGCTCCCAAGAAATTTCATTAACTTTGCGTTCAAATTAAAGAAATCTTGTATGGCAGAAAATATCAACCGCATAAAAGTCGTTCTCTGCGAAAAAAATGTGAAGTCCAAATGGCTAGCAGAACAGTTGAAGGTTAATCCTACCACTGTTTCCAAGTGGTGCACCAATACTTCACAACCAGACTTATATACTTTGCGATCTATAGCAACCTTATTAGGCGTTGATGTTCGGAGATTACTTAATTCCACTGAGGATATGAGTATAGCGGCAGAACCGATGATTATTTATGGTGTTAAAAATGGCTGAGTTAATTCATCATAACATACTAGATGCAGTTGTAGAAAACACCAACGCTTTCATAGCGAGTGTCCCCAAATCTCAACGGAAGAAATTTGGCCAGTTTTTTACAACCGCTAAGACAGCTATGTATATGGCTGCCTTATTCTGTATTGATATCGACAAGGAGGAATTAACTCTTTTGGATGCAGGAGCTGGGACGGGTATACTGTCAGCAGCCCTCTTGGATCGAATATATCGTTTAGGATATACCGGTAAGGTAAATCTCACCTGTTATGAAACCGATAGTGTGGTACTCCCTGTTTTAGAGCAAAATCTGAAGCTAGCAAAAGAAAAATATGGCATTAACTTTTGTATAAAGACGGAGAATTACATTACCAGTCAATATTTTGGCATAGGGACTCTTCTTGATGAGGATAGTTGTAAGTATGATTACATAATAGGGAATCCGCCCTATCTCAAAGTTTCAAAGGATGCTCCGGAGGCTTTGTCAATGCCGTTAGTTTGTCATGGTGCACCCAATCTTTATTTCCTATTCTGGGCTATGGGTATTTATAATCTCAAAACCAACCAGGAGCTTGTTTATATCATACCTCGTTCATGGACATCCGGAGCTTACTTTAAAAAATTCAGGGAATATCTTTTTGAGAATGCAGTAATTACCGACATTCATTTATTTGAAAGCAGAGATAAAGTGTTTAGAGGTGAGTCTGTCCTTCAAGAAACCATTATCATTAAGGTAAAAAAGACAAGGACAGAACCTGATACGATAAATATCACCACATCTTCGGACTCCGAATTCAGTGATATTAGGAAGTTCGAGGCTTACTATCACACCGTAGTGCCAAAAAATCATTATGTATATCTCATAACAGATGAAAATGATGCCAATGTGATAGAACGGATCAACAATCTTCCTAAGACTCTTCCGGACATTCAGCTAAAAATGCAGACTGGAATCATTGTAGACTTTAGAACACGAGAGGTCTTGCGTGATAATATAGAAGAAGGTGCTTTCCCCTTGCTTTACGCCCAACATATCAAAGATGGACGTGTAGTATGGCCATTGGGGAAAGAGGGTGAAGTCATCCAAACAGATCATCTGGCCTATCTTCAGGAGAACAGCGATTTTCTTTTAGTAAAACGGTTTACGTCTAAGGAGGAAAAGCGGAGACTACAGTGTGGGATATATTTAAAGCAAAGATATAGCCAGTTCAAATATATAAGCACACAGAATAAGGTAAACTTCGTTAAATGTGATTCTCCCTGTATTACATACGGGCTTTACGTGCTTCTTAACTCCTCTCTATACGATGCATACTATCGCATCTTGAATGGTTCTACCCAAGTAAACTCAACTGAAATTAACCAGATTCCAATTCCATCAAGGGATGTAATTGAAAAAATGGGACGAGAGTTGATGCACCATGAACTGACTGTAGTAAACTGTGATAAAATCGTTGACCGATGGATAAACTAGAAACTGCTAAAATATTGCTTGCACAGGTTGGAATGCCTCCCAAACAGCAAAGCATGATATGTGTGTTCACCCTTTTGGCAATGGCGAATGTCAGGAAAGATACGCCTTGGTGCAAAGCTACTAATGAGTGGATTCGTATTCATGACATTATAGCGTTTACATCTGAGTGTTATAACGTAGTTTATGCGGAAAATTCCAGAGAGACATTCCGTAAGCAAGCTCTTCATCCGTTTCGCACTGCCGCCCTTATTGAAGACAACGGATTGGCTACCAATAGTCCCAACTATCGCTATCGACTGACAAATGAATTCCTTAAGGTTATTCAAGAGCAGACGGATGATGATTTAATTGCTTCAGAGCCGGGCATGGCACTTCAGATGTTCATGTCCAACCACGAATCATTATCAAAGATTTATGCCTCCAAGAAACGGATGCAGAAAATGCCTGTTAGAATAAATCAACAGGAATTTACATTCAGTCCCGGGAAGCATAATGAACTCCAGAAAGCAATAATCGAAGAATTTGCTCCCCGATTTGCTCCAAATTCCGAATGCTTATATGTTGGAGATACCATACAGAAGGACTTGGTGAAGAATATCGAAAAGCTATCTGAATTAGGCTTTGAGATTACGCTTCATGACAAAATGCCCGATGTTGTATTATATCGGGAGGATAAGAATTGGATTTATTTTATAGAATCCATAACCTCTGTTGGGCCTATGGATCCGAAGCGAATAGTTGAGATAGAAACTATGACAAAAAATGTCACCGCTGGCAAAATTTACATTTCAGCCTTTCTTGACTTTTCGACATTCAAAAAATTCTCTGACCAGTTAGCATGGGAGACAGAGGTATGGATTGCAGATATGCCAGACCACATGATACATCTAAACGGAGATAAGTTTTTAGGACCAAGATAAAATTATTCTATATTTAGGACATGAAGATTGGAACTAAAAATAATCCTTTGCAAAACAGTGCTTTGCTAGTATTGTTTGGAACCTCTTATACCCCTTTATTTGTTCTTGTTGCTTTGCGACAGATTGTAAACAATGCTAATTATCTGAATTATGCAGGGGTATCCATAGCATCCGTAAAGTGCTTAATTAGTAAATTCGGATTGGCAATCTTCCTAATACTTTTGTCGATTGCTTTTTGTGTTGGATTAGGCACGCTCTTAAAGAACATACATAAAAGGTCATCGAATGGCCATAAAGCTCAGATTCTCAAAATTAACAATAGAAATAATGAGGCATTAGGTTATATTGCAACTTATATAGTTCCATTTGTTTCTGCTGATTCGGCGACTGGACTAGATGTCGTATGCTTTATAGTAATGATGTTGATAGTCTATGGCATATATGTGCGCTCTAATATGGTTTTGATAAATCCAATACTAAATCTTAAATATTCTCTATATGAAATTGAATATAAAATAAAGCAAGATAAGGAACGTGATGGATTGGTTCTTGTTAAAGGACATTCTATAGAAGAAGATGAGAAATTAGTTATTTACCCCATAGGTTTTAAACTATTTTATGGAAGACCAGCAGACTAATACAGTGAATGAGTTGCAAAGTTTGAGAGAGCGAATCTCACAGACTTTACAGAGCGACATTAAATTATACTTTATTGTCCGAATGTTGAGAGATAAAAAACTCAGAAAACAGTCGGTAATGAGTAAATATGTCTATAAGGCATATCAAATCGATATTAATGAAACAATTAGAGGATACATTTATGCTTCAACAATAGATGATTTGGACAAAATCTGCAAAAAAGATTACTCTATGCTTGAGTACGATCCGATAGCAGAAGACACCGATAATCTTTTCACCTACTCTATGAAAGGGAAGGGCCTAGCATTTGCAGATGTGGTCGAAAACCAATTATGCAGAGTAGTTGAACATGTTAAATCATTAAAAGACTTTCAGAGCGGCGAAATCGAGCTATGGGCATACTGTGTTGGATTTGAAGAAGAATCAGGTGATTCGATATTCACTTTCCGCAAAGTTTCTAAAGCTAAGGTCGCAGTGCAGGATAATGAAAATCCTGAAAAAAAGAAAGGTTGGTTTAATACCTGTCTTAACCCAACTACCCATCAACTGGAACTGTTGCAAGGTGAAGTAATTGCTCTAGATCGGCAGGTTGACTGTGTTTATGTTGATGAGGCATTCTTCATTTTACGTAAGGTTCCTTTTGAACAGATTGTTGGTATTCAAGAGGAATTTAAAGAAAAAGCTCTTGAAATTGTTTCTCAGTTGGAAGAAACAAACAAAGTCGAGGGGTTGGCGATTTTGAAGGATAAGGTAAACTCCGGTACAGGTCTTCATAAGAAACTTGCTAAAATAGCGAAGAATGGCGGTATTCCCGAACTCACACCTCAAACACTAGACAAGATGCGTCAAATCGGACTTACCCATGGGAATCCGATAACTATTAAGGACGACAAGATTCAAATCGAAACAGAGGCTGATTTAGATTCCATCATCAAGATGCTAGGTGACTACTATAAAATAGGTGAAATAACTGGCAAATCTTATGGAACATTTGCTGGTAAAGTTCTTACGCAATAAGATATGATTCACAGCACCTACCATAACAAAGATACTTATGAGGATCCGAAGACTTCGTCAGTCTTTGAAACGATGCTTATGCTTCCGGATGAATTATTCTGGGGTGTATTACGGTCGGCTTGTTTTGACAATGACAATCTACCGTTAGTTTCTGGACAGATTGAAGCATATGAGTTTTGGCCTCATTGGGATCCCTCCCGTACTACTAACACAAGCCTAGTAGAGCCGGATGTGTTTATTCGCTTCCAACCGTTTGATGTTATAATAGAGGCAAAGTACAATGACCATTCGGGCCAGTATTCACAACAATGGGAGAATGAAATAGTTGCTTATCGAAATGAATATGGCAAGGATAAGCCGGTATATTTTATAGCTGTCGGCGGCAACGCAGAAAAAGCCTCCGAGAGTGTATCTCTTGTGAAGGATGTAGTTGCTAATAAGTGTACTTGGCTCTCATTACTTATTCAAATCACAAAACTTCGTGATGACTATGAAGCATTACCATTGATAAGCAATAATCAATCAGCTGTTATTCGATTGCTTAATCTAATAGAGCTTGCTTTCAATATACATGGCGTTTACAACATCCATTGGTTTAATGAAATCAAGACATCGAAGCCTCTGATTTCTCAAGAGTCCATACTAACCCTTAAGACCTATTTCAAATGAGTAAAGAATTAGATAATGCCTTCGTTGATGTAAGGAATTCCTTTAGATTGTTGGCACGTTATCAATCGCGTATACTTGATATAGTTAATTATATCAGAGAGCAAACTCCATTTACTGATATGTGGGGATTAAGACGTTTTTGCAATGTGATTTCCACTCGCAAAAATTGTCCGGGAGATAATTATGCAACTTTAAGAATCTATAGTGATATGTGGGCCTGGGATTTCATGTATAACTATATCTTTGAATACTATTTTGGTCAGGTCAAGATCCAACGTAAAGTCATTGATATGTCGGTAATCCAAGTCTCCGATGACGGTTTCTATAAGTCAATGTCTAGCAAACCATCTCAAACTGACATTTCGACGTTTCTCCCGGCAGAGGAAGCTAATTCATATTTGGTTTTAACTGCTGGCTGGAAGGCATGGATGCGTGATGAACAGGAAGATGACTATGATGCGTTCCTCCATAAATTCCTATCCGGAACCAATGATTCATGTATCTACATCGATGATAAGGGATATTGGGCTATAACCAAGCGCTACCCCATGCAGCGTTTTTCTTCCCAGAAAGAAGCTGATAAGGTATTGGCCGACTTCGGGAAAATTGTAAAAGATAACACAGGCATCGAGCTTTTCAAGAAATAATCTGAACACAAAATTTGAACACCGGGGCGTGAACACAGGGGGCTGCCATTGGCGATTGAAATGAGTTGGCGCGGAGTTGTGTTCAGATTTGTGTTCAAAGTAAATGAAAAAGCACTTGCGAAGCAATTCGTAAGTGCTTGATTTTTAAGGGGTGGTCCCACTTGGGCTTGAACCAAGGACTCCCTGATTATGAGTCAGGTGCTCTAACCAGCTGAGCTATAGGACCTACACTTGCGTGTGCTAAAGTGGTTAGCTTTAACGGGTGCAAATATAGTGTTTTCTTGAAATTCGGGCAAATATTGGTGTGCTTTTTTTTAACGATACGCGGTAGATATGGTATTTTTATCTACATTTGCGTGTAGATGAACATTTTAGTGTAATAGAAAAAAATTGTGGTGTGAAAGTTTGTTTGCTAGTGATAGGAAAGACAGATGCCGAGTTTGTACGGGCGGGGATTGCCGAGTACGAGAAGCGGTTGAAGTATTATATTCCATACGAGATGAAGGTGATCCCGGATGTGCGGAACACGAAGAACATGAACGAGGTGCAGCAGAAAGAGCGGGAGGGGGAGTTGATATTGGCGCAATTGGAGGCGTCGGATTTCGTGGTTTTGCTGGATGAACGGGGAAACGAGTACACTTCTAAGGCGTTTGCGGAGTTTTTGGCACAGAAGATGCTGACAAGTATTAAACGAATGGTTTTCGTGATCGGGGGACCCTATGGGTTTTCCGAAGAAGTTTATAAACGTGCGAATATGAAAATATCATTATCCAAGATGACATTCTCCCACCAGATGGTGAGAATGATTTTCACGGAGCAGTTGTACAGGGCAATGACAATATTGAAAGGAGAACCTTATCATCATGAGTAAAACGAGGATTAGGAGAATGAGAAAGTTCTGGCTCGTGTTAGCCTTAGCCATGGGGTGCCTCCTGGTGGCGTCGCTGTGGGAATATTCTTTGAGTGATTGGTCTGTGGATTCCCAGATCGGTTTCTTTCAGGAGCGTTTGCACGCAGAGGAGAAATACCTGGATGAGCAATTGCAGAAATTGGATGAGAATAATCAAATTCCCAAGACGCATTGGCGAATGAGAAATTCTATCCTGCTGGGGTTCAGGGACGGGAAGTTGGTGTTTTGGAGCGACGAACGGGCGGGATCTCCTAATTTGTACGAGCGGTTGAGGGATGGGGGCGAGCTGGTGAAGGTGAATAATTTGTATTTTGATGTCCGTAAACGTTTTATCGGGGATATGGAGTATTATGCCCTCCTGTTTATCAAGGAGGATTACCCGTATTCTAGTACTTACGTGAAGAATCATTTCAACCCGCGGTTCGGGGGAAACCTGGATGATGCCACCAAGGTGACAATTAAAAATGTATGGGAAGAAGGGGGATATACTATCTATAACCGAGACGGAAAGGCTTTGTTCAAGATCGAGAGCAACGTGGGGTACGGTGATACTTTGCCGAATTATTTCCTGTTGGTACTTTACTTCGTGTTCCTTTATCTCTTGTTTTACGCTTACGAGATTTCGTTGGATCGGGCGTCATGTTTCAGGGAACAATTGTGGTACGTGTTGGGATTCTCTGTCCTGCTGATCCTTTTGCGATATGTTATGGTGCGCTATCAGGTGCCGTACACGTTGTATCATTTGTCGATTTTTGCGAATAGCAAGGTCGGGGGGAGTGGCTCAGTCATCGTGTCCGTGGGCGACTTGTTCGTGTCGATGTTCTGTCTGGCGCATTATCTTTTTATCACGTTCAACAAGTTGCGGATAAAATACAATGAACCCCGCCTGATGCGTTATCGGTTTGTTTTCCTGGTCGGTTTCGTGTTGGCGGCATTTTTTTACACGAATATGTTGCATTTCTCTATTAATATGTTGATAGAGAGTACATCGGTCAGTTTGAATATTGCCCGGTTGATTAATGTCGACTTTTCGTCCGTGGTGGCGTTTGTCACCCTGATTATTGCCGGGATGGGTTTTATCGTGCTGATTAATAGTTCTGTCCGGTATTTCCGGAATCTTTTCACGATGAAACAGGCATTGCTGGGGGTAATGGTCGTGATTGCTTTTTGTGCGGCACTTTGCTATTTCTTCAATTTCTCGTTGACGCCCCTCGAGTGTTTGTTTACCTTATCGCTTTTCTTGTTGTTTATCCTGGGAATTTACTTGATGAAGATGGATACCCAGAAGAGTATATTCATGATGGCACTTCTCGTGGTTTGTGTTTATATCATATTTTTGGCGAAGAGTAGCGAGATGCAACGGGAACAGAAGATCCGTTCCAGTTACGTAGTGGAGATTGTGAAGGAGGTCGATCCGGTATTCGAGGAGAAGTTGATAGAGATAAACGACGAGATCAAGAAGAGCACGGTGGTCGATTCGTTGGTAAAGGTGGGGAATGAGAAGGTGTTGGCTACTTACATTTCGGAGGAATTGTTGGATATGACCGGGTTCTACTATGATTGCGAGGCAATTATATGTAACGGGCGGGATACGATACTGGTAACGCCGCCGTACGTGAAGTTCGGTTGTTACGATTATTACGACGGGATGATCGATACGTTAGGAAATCAGGTGGGAAGTACCTCTTTCTATAGTATTGACCAGTTTGACGGGCAGAATGTTTACCTGGGACGTTTTATGCTGCCGTATGAAGGAATTTGCCTGTATATCCGTTTCGCTTCTAAAAAAGGACACGAGGGGATAGGGTACGTGCAGGTTTTGTCGCGCGAGACGGCTCTCGAGAACGAGTTCGTTTACCCGTATTCTTATGCCAAATACCGGAAAGGAGTGTTGGTCGAAGCCAAGGGAAGTTTTAATTACCCGCGTACGGTAGACCGTTTCGGGTCACGTGCGCACGCTCGTACTGTTAATATCGACGGGTATTCCCACATGATCGTGCCCGTGGGGGATGAGGGAGTATGTATTGTTAGCTTGGCGGATGACGTGTTCTCGTTGTATTACATGAATTTGCTGTACGCTATTTTTGTCAGTGCTATTCTGACTTCCTACGGGATGTTTTTCCGCTTTGACGGCGGGTGGGGCAATTTCCGGCAAACAAGCTTGAAGTCCAGAATCAAGAGTAATATTATCTCGTTGGTAGCGGGGTTGTTTATACTCATGACTCTTATGATTATCGTGGGGAACGCCAAGAGTTTTGAGCGACGGCATAGCGAGGCGGTGATTCAGGTGTCGAAATATATCACGAGCGAGTTGGAACGCTATAATTGCGTGGATGCGGACAAGTGCCCCGAGATTGAAACTGCTTTAAAGAGAATGGCTGATGTGCTTTGGGTGGATATCAACATTTATGGTTGGAACGGGGAGCTGGTAGCAACTTCCCGACCGATGATTTTCGAGAAAGGGTTCGACGGGACGTTGTTGAATCCCGAGGCGTTCAAGGAGATCGTCCGGAAGGAACAGATGAGTTTCGTGCAAGACGAGCGAATTGCCGAGATGGTCTACATGGCGGTTTATATGCCGTTGGTGTTGGAGACGGGGGAGAAGTACGTGTTGAGTATTCCTTATTTCACGAAAGGGGAGGAGTTGAATAAAGATATTTTCCTGATCGTGATTGTTGCTGTGAATATTGCGATGATCGTGATGGTATTGGCATTTATCCTGTCGAGCGTGGTGGCGGAGCGAATCACGAAGCCGCTGCAAATAGTGAACGAGAAGTTGAGGCGGATGCGTGTGGGGGGAAGGAACGAGAAAATTATTTATAACCAGAGAGATGAGATTGGGTTACTCGTGAAGGAGTATAACGAGATGGTGGATAAGCTAGACGCGAATGTCAAGCAATTGGCGAAGTCCGAGCGTGAGAGTGCCTGGAGGGAAATGGCTCGCCAGATTGCCCACGAGATCAAGAACCCGTTGACCCCGATGAAGTTGAATTTGCAATTTATGCAGCGTACTTTGCAGAAGGGGGATATCGAGGAAGTACGACAACGTTTTAAGGATATATCTTCTGTATTGATCGAGCAGATTGATCATATGGCGTCCATCGCTTCGGCATTTTCCGATTTCGCTAAATTGCAAGTAGCGAATAACGAATGGTTTGATTTGAGTGAACTCGTGGGCGGGTGTGCCAAGTTGTTTAACGAGAATGTGACGAATATGACGTGTGATATAGAACCGGGTGTTTTCGTGTATGGTGATCGGGAGCAGGTGAACCGGGTGATCGTGAATCTGTTGAAGAATGCGGAGCAGAGTATCCCGGAGGATCGGGAGGGGCACGTTTTCGTACAGTTGAAGACGGCTTTGGGAAAGATTATTTTACTCGTGCGGGATAATGGTTGCGGGATTCCGGAAAGTATAAAAGATAGGATTTCCGAACCGAATTTCACGACTAAATCGGGAGGTACCGGTCTGGGATTGGCGATGTCTTATAAAATCATCGAGAGTATGGGAGGAACAGTTTCTTTCGAGAGCGAGGAGAACGAGGGGACGACTTTCTACGTGACGTTGAGGCACGATAAAGACGAGAATAATTGAAAATGAGTTTTCATTTCCGAACTACCCCCTCTAAAATTTAAAATCTAAAATGGCTCTGGCTTTTTGGACAACTGTTTGAGGGGTGATGTCGATCATGCATTTTTGCCAGACAGGTTGTTTGCACTTGCCTCTGCCGTCTTTGGTGCAGGGACGACAAGGTAAGTTAACTTCCATGATTTCAGCTTCTTTCCCAGAGGGAAATCCGAAAGCAGTGGGCCCCATCAAGGCGATAGACCGGGAGTGAAATAAGTCTGCGGCGTGCAGGAAACCCGTGTCCCCGCTGATGACGAGGTTAGATTGCTTCACGAGATAGCAGGATTCCAACAAGGAAGTCTTTCCGGCGAGGTTGTTCACTCGCTCCGGTGCGATGGCTTTGATTGTTTCGCAGAACGTGTCGGTTGGTCCGGCGAGTATAATGAAACGGTATTCCGGCATGAGTTGGATGACTTGTTGCCAATGGCTGACAGGCCAGCGTTTCATCTCCCAGTTGGCGGAAGGCACGAGTGTGATTGTCTTCGGGGTAAAGATGCGGGTAAAGCGTTCTTTGAATTCCTCCGGGAAATACCAGTCGGAGTAGTCCGATTCAAAATTCATGATACCCCATTTTGCCAAAGGTTTCCGGTAGGAGATGATTCCCCGGAAGGGGTTGTCGAATTTGTTAATCCCGAGTTTGAAAAGTAAGAAACGTTTCCAGCGGTCTTTGCTCCGCAGCGTGTAGTGCGGTCCCCTGGGGAATAACGAGTAAAAAGAAGGTAGCAACACGGCTTTCAAAATGTTGGAGCGGATATTGCTATGTGCGTCGTAGATATAATCGAATTTCTCGGCTTTTAGTTCCTTTGCCATATGCAGCAATCCTCGAAAACCCGCTTTTTTGTCAAATCCCCATACCCGGTCGATCCGCTTGTCCATGTTGAGGAAAGAGCCCATGTCTTTGCGGGCAATCCAGTGAATCTCCGCGTCAGGGAAATGATTCTTGATTCCGTTCACCACGTTCATGCATTGGATGATATCTCCGATGGAACTGAATCTGATGATGAGAAATTTAGCCATGTCGAAAACTATTTTGCAACAAAAGTAATAAAAATGTAGTTTACCTATTGTAAAAAGAAGTATTTTCGTGTTTGAATCGTAAAAATATGACCCATGAAAAAACATATTCCTAATCTGATCACGTGCCTGAATGTTACTTCGGGGGCGTTGGCTATCTATATGGCGTTTAACGGTAACTTGCTTTTGGCGGCATGGCTGGTGATTCTCGCCATGGTGTTTGACTTTTTTGACGGTTTTGCTGCCCGCCTTCTGCACGTGAAGTCCGATATGGGAAAGGAACTTGACTCGTTGGCGGATATGGTGAGTTTTGGCGTGATGCCCGGAGTGATGGCGTATTTCCTGATATGTGAATCGTTTGGTATGTTCTACGCCGGGGAAACGCATTATTGGGTGGAGCGTATCCTGTCTGGAGTACCCTTGTTGGTGCCTGCCTTTTCGGCTTACCGCCTGGCGAAGTTTAATCTCGACGTGCGGCAGACGCATTCGTTTATCGGGTTGCCGACTCCCTCGAATGCCTTGTTTTGGGTAATGCTCGTCTTCTGTTTGTATTATCAGCCGGAGTTTTTTAGGATGATGTGGGGTAATCCATGGCTTTTGGCGGTTTGCTCCCTAGTGTTGGCAATTCTTTTGATTAGCGAGGTGCCGATGTTTTCTTTGAAACTGACTGATTTCTCGTGGAAGGAGAATCGCCTTTTGTATTGTTTCCTGGGAATGGTCGTGATCGGCTTTGCCGTGTGGGGTGTGAAAGCCTTGACTTGTATGATACCCGTGTATATCCTGATTTCCTGCTATAATTTTGGGAAAAAGATAAATTGGGTGTTTGGGATTATTCAACTTGTGCTGATCGGGTTGCAGGGAATCGAGGCGTTATATATGGTCGTGCCTGCCTGTCTGATCGTTATTATCGTGAGATTGACTGGTCGGGCAAGTCAATAACGGGGTCATAATCCACGAAGTCGCAGGAGGGAGAAATCTTTGCCGTTTCTTTCGTTTCGATCCATTTGCTTTTCATGGATGCGGGTTGCATATTACTGAGGTTGGCAGTGCTGTCGCCTTGGAAAATGTCTTGTTGCGAGAGCACCACGATTCCCGCGATCATGGCTGCCGAGAGTCCGAATTTAAACAAGCGGGTCACGAGGTTGCCGGATTCGGTGTTGATATATTCTCCGTCGGTATTTTTTGCCTTTTTACTGTTTGCCGTTACCACGGGCATAGCTTCCATACCGATAACATCGGGTAGGAAATTATGGTTGCTGGACTCGAAAAGGATATTGAAACGGCGGTCTACGCTGAAACTCCCGATCTTCCCGAAGTCGACTTTTTGTTTCTGGTTCAACCGTACTTTCACTTCTTCGCAGAACAAAGCCAGCCGGCGTTGTGCTTTCTCGTAATCAATCTGTTCCTTACGGGCAATCCAATCGATCAGCAACCCGTCATTCTGTTTCAGGTGTTTGTTGAACACGACTCTTTTGGCGGGAGGAGTAATCATTCCCGTCTTCTCATTGATGGTTGCACCGGAATAGTCGCATATAAATCCTCCTAGTCCGGGAACTATCACGCAATCATGCAGATAGAGCAGTTCTTCTATGTGTTCAACGTATTTGTTCATGCAACAAAGGTAAGAAAAAACGCAAGGTTGTCAAACTCATTTTAGGCATTTCGGATTATTATTATTTACTTTGTTCTGTCTATGACAGACACACAGATTGTTATAAATTGAGAAAAAATTATTGGTGTATGAAAATTTTTGTGACAGGAGGTACTGGGTATATCGGGTCCCACACGGTGGTGGAACTCCAGCAGAGTGGTTATGACGTGATTATCGCCGATAACCTGGTGAATTCAAGCATTGACGTGCTGGACGGGATCGAGAAGATCACGGGTATTCGTCCCGAATTCGAAGAAATCGATCTCACCGACCGGGCGGCGACGAGGGATTTTTTTGTTCGCCATTCGGATATCAAGGCTGTGATTCATTTCGCGGCGTTGAAGGCAGTGGGGGAATCCGTGCATAAGCCGTTGGAGTATTACTTCAATAATCTGAATTCATTGATGAACGTGCTTGACTCGATGCGTGAGTTCCAGGTGCCGAACCTGGTGTTCTCGTCTTCTTGTACGGTTTACGGGCAGGCAGATGTCCTTCCCGTGACGGAAAAGACCCCTCGTCACGAAGCAGAGTCTCCTTATGGGAATACCAAAGTGATGAGCGAGGATATTATTCGGGATTTGATGAAGGTGGAATCGAAGATGAATGCGTTGGCTTTGCGTTATTTCAACCCGATTGGGGCGCACCCGAGTGCTTATATTGGGGAATTGCCCAACGGGGTGCCGAATAACTTGATCCCTTACCTGACGCAGACGGCTATCGGAATCCGGGAGCAATTGAGCGTGTTCGGGGACGATTACAATACACCGGATGGTTCTCCCTTGCGTGATTATATCGACGTGGTAGATCTGGCGAAGGCTCACGTGGTAGCGATCCGTCGGTTGTTGGAAGGGAAAAATAAAGCGAATTACGAGTTCTTTAATATCGGCACGGGAAAGGGGCTTTCCGTGTTGGAAATTATTCACGCTTTCGAGAACGCTACTGGAGTAAAAGTGAACTACAAAATCGTGGGACGCCGTGCCGGTGATATAGAAAAGGTGTGGGCTGATACTACGCTGGCAAACACAGAGTTGGGATGGAAGGCTGCTACCCCGATTGAGGAAACCATGAAGAATGTCTGGAAGTGGCAACAATCTTTAAGATAGAAACAAGGGGTTGTGTTTTTACACAGCCCCTTGGTGTATTATTCCACGGTAACCGATTTTGCCAGGTTGCGCGGCATATCCACGTTGCAACCTCGCATCACGGCGATATGGTAGGAAATTAATTGTAACGGAATCACGTTTAGCAGTGCGGACAGGAATTCCAAGGTTTCGGGAATTTCTATCACGTGTTCCGCCAATTTGGTTACTTGTGTATCTTTCTCGTTTACTAGAGCGATGACGTGACCTTTGCGGGATTGTACCTCTTTAATATTGGAAACGATTTTGTCGTAATAATTGTCCTTCGTGGCGATGGCAAATACCGGCATATTCTCGTCTATCAAGGCAATAGGACCATGTTTCATCTCTGCTGCCGGATAGCCTTCCGCATGGATGTAGGAAATTTCTTTCAGTTTCAGCGCTCCTTCCAGTGCCACGGGGAATTGACAACCTCTTCCCAGGTAAATGGCGTTCGTGGAGTCTTTGTATATGGCGGAGATTTCCTTGATAATATTATCTTTTTCCAGGATGGCTTTTATTTTGTCCGGCAAGTTGTACAGTTCGTGGATATATTTTTTGTATATTTCGTCGGCAAGTGTACCCTTGCGGTGACCGATTTGCAGAGCCATCATGGCGAGCACGGAGATTTGTGCCGTGAATGCCTTAGTGGATGCTACCCCGATCTCCGGTCCGGCGTGCGTGTAAACTCCGGCGTCTGTTTCGCGGGCGATGCTTGACCCGACCACGTTGCATATGCCGATCACGGTTGCCCCGTGTGCTTTGGCATACTTGATAGCTGCCAAGGTATCGGCAGTTTCACCACTTTGGGAGATAGCGATTACGATGTCGTTTTCATTCACAACCGGGTTGCGGTAACGGAATTCGGAAGCGTACTCCACTTCCACCGGGATGCGGGTAAATTCTTCCAGCATATATTCTCCGACCAGTCCGGCGTGCCATGAGGTGCCGCAACCGATGATGATGATCCGGTGGGCATTTACCATTTTTGGGATGATTTCCGAGATGCCGCCCAAGTATATTTCCGAGGCATCCACGTTTACGCGTCCCCGGATGGTATCATAAATGGAGTTTACCTGTTCGAAAATCTCTTTCAACATGAAATGCGGGAATCCGCCTTTCTCGATTTTCTCGATGTCAATGTCCACGTGTTGTATACTTAAGGAGACCGGGGTATTCTTGATTGTTTTCAAGATCATCTCATCTCTTTTCAGTATGGCGACGTCATCATCGTTCAGGTAAATCACGTTTTTCGTGAATTCCACGATAGGTGTGGCATCCGATGCCACGAAGTATTCGCCTTGCCCTACCCCGATTACCAGAGGACTGCCTTTACGTGCCACCACGAGTTGATCCGGTTCTTCTTTGCACAAGACCACTAACCCGTAGGCGCCGATCACCTTGGTCAAAGCGAGTCGGACTGCGTTTTCCGCGTTAATCTGCCCTTTCAGGTAAATGTACTCGATGAGGTTTGCCAGTACTTCCGTGTCGGTTTCGCTCTTGAACAAGTAGCCCCTTGCCTGCAATTTTTCTTTCAGGAGGGCGTGATTCTCGATAATACCGTTGTGCACGATGGAGAAAAGACCGTTCATGGATGTATGCGGGTGGGCGTTCGAGTCATTCGGCTCCCCGTGGGTAGCCCAACGCGTGTGTCCCATCCCGATCGTGGCACTCGTGTCTTCGAGTTCCATGTGGTGCTCCAGATCGAGCACTCGTCCTTTGCATTTGTAAACTTTGATGTCGTTGTTGTGAATCAACGCGATCCCGGCAGAATCGTATCCCCGGTATTCCAGGCGTTTCAGACCATTAATTAAGATCGGACAAGCTTCCTTTGGTCCGATGTATCCCACAATACCACACATAATGTTTGTCGTGTTTTATATGATTATTAATAAAAAATAAGCGGCATAACAACCATTGCCGCTTGTTTTAATTTTATTCTATGATTTTGTCGAAAAAGTCGGAGTAAGCCTCTATGTAGCATTGTTCTCCCGGGTATTCCAGGGTCGGTTTTTTCAAATCATTGGCGAAGCTACGAAGTTCGTCGTCCACGTCCTTGTGATTGAAAATGATTCCGTCCGCGTATTGGAATGCCAATTTATTGATATTGGTGTGCGTCGGGTCTTTCAGAAGTGCCACGTCCTTGCGGGAAACACCCTCGGTGATTGCTTTTTCATCGAATTTGGAATCCAGTTTCCCCTCGAATTTATCGTTGTAGGTGGAGTATACCACTTTCGTTTTGGAGAACACCGGATCGTCATGGTATTCTTTCTTGAGGTAAAGTGGAACTAGCGCGGTAAACCATCCTTGGCAATAGATCAAGTCCGGGGCCCATCTCAGCTTGCGTACTGTTTCGAATACTCCCCGGGCAAAAAATATGGAACGTTCGTCATTGTCGGGGAAAAATGTTCCATCCTCGTCAACGATCGTGTGTTTGCGTTGGAAATAATCATCATTGTCAATGAAGTAAACCTGCATTCTGGCAGATTGAATGGATGCAACCTTGATAATTAAAGGGTGGTCCGAATCATTAATGATTAGGTTCATTCCGGAAAGCCGGATGACCTCGTGCAATTGGTTGCGCCTTTCATTAATGCAGCCGTAACGTGGCATGAACGTTCTGATTTCTTTACCTTTTTCTTGAATCCCTTGAGGTAAATATCTTCCGATATTAGCCATTTCGGAATCAGGAAGATAAGGTACAATCTCTTGAGATATAAATAAAACTCTTTTTTTAGCCATAACTACTACTTTTCCCAAAAACCTTACAAAGGTAGGCATTTCCGATTAGAATTCAAAACTTACACTCGATAAATCTTGCTCACAATAAACCACTTGAAATGCTAAAATAACGATCTTTTAAGGTTTTCCGTGTCAAAAATTTTGCATTTTTCAAAGATTTGTATAACATTGCAAAACTCTTTTTAGCCTGTAAATTGGGAAAAAACTGCACTATGGCTTGGCATAATGAATTTGGTAAGTTCGGAGAAGATAAGGTATATTTTTATTTATTGGATTTGGGATATACCGTATTGGAACGTAACTGGCGAATCGGTCACCGGGAATTGGATTTCGTGTGCCTGGACGGGGAGGTGCTTGTCGTGGTCGAGGTAAAGACGAGAGGAAGCGAGAAAGTGGATATTTTCGAGTTATTGGATTATAAAAAGAAGAAAAGTTTGCAAGCCGCCGGGGCTGCCTATCTCACGAGAAAGAATATTCAACGGGAAATACGTTTCGATTTGGTGCTTGTCACGGGAGCCGAGATGCATATCGAGTATGTTCGGGAGGTGATCGATTTGTTTTGAAAGAACCGGGTGGCTTCTGTCGTGTGTGTGGTGTGGTAGGAATATGAACGCCACCCGGCATAAGAAAAGTGTCAATAGGGATATTAACCTTATATCAAAAATTGTGCTAGAAATCGAGAATGTAGAGTAAATCTTGATAATTTAGGGAATTAATTCAAAAATTATCTAATCGAGAAAAGATTAGGTGTGGATTTATAATTTTAAATATTGAATTTTAACCCGGCAAGGTAGCCCTTGTTCCGTGATTCTGTAATTGCCGATTTGATGAAGATAAAAAGACTTCCCCGTTGTAAAGCTGTCGGGAATTTATTACCTTTGGGAGATTAATTATAAAAAAGCAGATTATGGCAACAGTAAAAGCAAAATATTTAGGAGATTTGCGTTTGGAATGCACGCATTTACAGAGTGGAACAACTATTATCACGGATGCGCCGACAGATAATAATGGCAAGGGAGAGGCTTTTTCCCCGACTGATTTGTGTTCAACTTCATTGGCCGCTTGCGCCATGACAATCATGGGAATTTATGCCAAGAATAACGGGATTGACCTGACGGGTACTGAAATCGAGATTACCAAGAAGATGGCGGCAGAACCTCGCCGTATTGCTGAAATTGATGTGATTTTTAATTTCCCCGCCAAAGAATACACGGCAAAAGAGAAAAAGATTCTCGAGCGTGTGGCAGATACTTGTCCCGTGCATTTGAGCTTGCATCCTGATGTAAAACAAAATTTCGTATTTAATTGGCAGTAATGGTTACCGGGGCTACCGGGTTAGTGGGTAGCCATTTGTTATGCCACCTGGCTCGTCTGGGCGAGGCGATTATAGCATTAAAAAGGGAAGAGAGCCGTATCGAGGAGACTATGGCTCTCTTCTCTCGTTATTTTTCTTCGCCGGAAGAGGCTGCATCACGGGTGACGTGGGTTGTCGGTGATGTGCTGGATGAGGGATCTTTACTTTCGTGCGTGGAGAAGGTCGACACCGTGTACCATTGTGCCGCAATGGTTTCTTTTAATGGTAGTGACCGGCATACTTTGATGCAGACAAATATTCGGGGAACGGAGAATATATGTGCCCTTTGCCTGCAATGGGGCGTGCGTTTGTGTTTCGTGAGTTCTATCGCTGCTCTAGGGGATGCTCCTGACGAGAGTGTGGTCATTGACGAGAATACGCCCGAGATTCCGGGTTCCGTGCATTCGCTCTATTCGGGTAGCAAGGGGGCTTCCGAGAAGATCGTATGGGAATACGTGGGGAGAGGATTGAATGCCGTTATCGTGAATCCGGCTATTATATTAGGTACGGGGCTTCGGGGACGCAGTAGTGCCAAATTGTTTGAACAAGTCCGGAAAGGAATGCCGTTTTATACCGATGGCGTGAACGGGTACGTGGACGTGAGGGATGTTTGCGAGGCAATGATCCGCTTGACGGAAACTTCTTCCATCCGGGGAGAGCGGTTCGTGCTTTGCGGGGGGAATTATTCTTACAAGGAGTTGTTCACGGTGATCGCCTGTGCTGCGGGAAAGCGAGTGCCTTATATTCGTATGGCGCCTTGGATGACTTCGCTTGCCTGGCGTTTGTTGGCTTTCGTTTCTTGGTTTACCCGAAAGAAGCCTGCCTTTACCCGGGAAACTGCCCGTTCTTCCCAGAATAAATCCCGTTACTCGAGTGCCAAATTATTGAAGGCATTACCTGATTTTCGTTTTCATACTTTGGAAGAGACAGCCCGATTCTTTCGGGATCTGTAAAATATTTTCCTGGGTCTATATCTCTTGTTAATTCTCTTTAATTGTCTTTTGGGGAGTGGAAGCCAAGCTTACTGACTGCGATACTTGCAAATGTTTTTGCGTGTTCGTGGATATTTTATTTATTGCGTGACTTGCGTTGCGTAGAATCTCAATAGATAAGTTTTTTTGCCATTTTCGCTGATTCAGAGAAGGGAAAAACAAAAAAAACTTCGAGAGATAAAAAAAGTTGAGAATTAATACCCCCTTTTGGGGATATTAAGTGTATAATGGATATAAATAATAAAATTATGGAGCAGTCAAATAGAAAAGTATTCAAAATATCCTTGGCAATTTCTCGTGTGCTTTCAGGGGAAGCGTCCGGCACGGAACGTGAGGCGGTGGACGGGTGGCTGAATGCTTCGGAGGAGAACAAGCGATTGTTTGGACGTTTGCAGGAAGAAGGATTATTGGCTCGTAAGGTGAGAATTTACCAAACGATTGACAAACAGGCTGCATTCAACGAATTTTTGAAGGAAAAGGCAATACTAGAGGAACGACATCGGCGTCTTTGTTTCGGACGAGTGTTGAAATATGCCGCTATTTTAATATTGCCTTTGCTGGTCGGGGGCGTGTATCTCTTGAATCAGTTGCTTTTCGAGGAGAAGAAGGAGCTGGATATAGCAACCGTGATTTCGCATGGCGAGCGGAAAGCTGTGTTGCATTTGTCTGACGGGAGTACGGTTGACCTGGATAAATCGAACGTGATGCTGAATGAGCGGAACGGGATGCTGATTTCAAGCAAGGATAGCGGGTTGATTTATCAAAATGGCATTGATGATAATACAAAGGAATTAATTTATAATACATTGGATGTTCCCACGAAAGGAGAGTTTTATATGCAACTTTCCGACGGGACAAAGGTATGGATCGGGGCTCGTTCCCGCCTGAAATACCCTGTAAATTTCAAGGGAAAGACGAGAGAAGTTTATCTGGAAGGAGAGGCATTCTTTGACGTGGCGAAGAATCCTGGCAAACCGTTTATTGTAAAAACAAAGGATTTTTCTGTGCGGGCGCTGGGGACGTCGTTCAATGTGATGAATTATGCGGATGATGATTTTTCTCATGCCACGTTAAAGACCGGAAAGGTAGAAGTAACGTCTGATAGACAGAAAGTCTTGTTAGTGCCAGGGGAACAGGCGTTTTATAGGAATTATCAAACGAGAGTGAAGAAAGTGGATATCGATGTTTACACGGCTTGGATGGGAAATGTATTCAAGTTTGATAAAGAGAATATAGATGTTATCTTAAGAAAGATCGCCCGTTGGTATGATGTGCATATTTTTTACATGAACGAGAGTGTGAAAAATTATCATTTCAAGGGAACTCTTCCAAAATACACGAATTTGAGTGATGTTTTAGGTCTGCTGGAGCAGACAACGGATATTAAATTTCAAATAAAAGGAAATACGGTAGTTGTGATGAAGGATGGTACGAGGGAAAGCAAATGATGCTAGTGGAGTGAAATTATAGTTTCTATATGATTAAGTAATTGCCTCGAGTGTGAAAACTCGTTGTGTGGGAGTATTGTATGTTTTAATATAAAATTAATGATGAAAGTTATGAGACAAACTTTTGGTTTTATTATTACCTGTTTTGTTGTTCTTGCATTGGCAGAGCCGCTGAATGCCGGAACGAGAAAGAAGAAGAAGGTAGAAGAGAAGAAAGTAACCCCTTACGAGAAGCTATTTCAAGGGAAGAAGGTGGAAACTGTACGCGGTATGGTAACCCTTCACAAGGTGGACGGAAAGGTCTACTTCGAGTTTCCCATGAAATTGATGGGAAGGGATATGTTGTTGGGTTCTACGGTTTCGGAGATTAGTGATAATGGTAATGCTTTAGTTGGACAGAAGGTAAAACAACCCTTGCATATAAAGTTCACGTTGCGGGATAGTACAGTGGAGATGCGGGAAGTGACCAACAGGGCTCGCCGCCAGATATACACGGATTACACGGAAGAAGGGGTGCTGAACGCTTTGGCTCAGGGAGTGGGATGTCCCGTGATGGAGGGCTATAAGGTGATGGCGTATAATGCCGATAGTTCGGCGGTTGTGTTCGATATGACCGATTTCTTGGTAAGTGATAACAAGCGGCTCGATCCGTTTGACCCGAACGGTAAGAAAGCGATGTATGGGGCTTGTGCCCGGCGGGCTACTTTCAAAAAAGATTTATCCTATGTCGATCAGCTTAAATCGTTTGAAGATAATATGTCTATTACTTCTAGTTTGAGTTACGTGCAGGATTTGTTGTACATGGGAATCGTGGTAGTGGCTTACCAGGAACCCGTGACGATAAAAGTGAATCGGTCGTTTGTTTTATTACCGGAAAAACCTGTCATGCACGCCCGTGTTGCTGACCCTCGTATCGGGTATTTTACTTCTTCGCAAGAGAAGTTGACGAAAGATGCGGACGAAGTGAAGACAATTACTTTTGCCAATAAATGGGATGTGCGCCCGAAAGATGTGGAAGCGTATAAACGGGGTGAATTGGTTGAACCCGTGAAACAGATTGTTTTCTACGTGGATAATAAATTCCCGGAGGCTTGGAAGCAACCGATTCGTGAAGCTGTTTTGGAGTGGAATAAGGCTTTCGAGAAAATTGGGTTTAAAAATGTGATGGCTGCTAAGGATTTTCCGACGGATGATCCGGAATTTGATCCTGCTAACCTGAAATACAATTGTATTTATTACGCTCCTATCGGGATTGCGAATGCCATGGGACCCTCTTGGGTCGATCCACGTAATGCCGAGATTATTCAAGCATCTGTATTTGTGTATCATGATGTGATTCAGTTGGTGAATGATATGCGTTTTGTACAGACTTCCCAAGTGGATCCTCGGGTGCGCACGATGAAGATGCCGGAAGACGTGTTGGAAGAGAGTATGCGTTATATCGTGGCTCATGAAGTGGGGCACTGCCTGGGACTGATGCACAATATGGCTTCTTCGGCTTCGATTCCTACGGAAAAATACCGGGATAAAGAGTTTATGGCGAAGTACGGGACTACCCCGTCCATCATGGATTACGCGCGTTACAATTATATTGCGCAACCGGAAGATGAAGGTATAGCGTTGACTCCTCCTCGTTTAGGCGTGTACGATTTCTATGCTATCGATTGGGGGTATCGTTTCTTCCCGGATGCAAAAACATCGGAAGATGAAGTCCCTTATTTGAATAAAATTATTGCCGATAAGATGGGTGATCCCATGTATCGCTACGGGAAACAACAATTGTATTACGGTATATTCGACCCGACTTCTTTGACGGAAGACTTGAGTGACGATGCGGTAAAAGCCGGGGAGTACGGAATCAAGAATTTGAAATACATTATGAATCACTTGAACGAGTGGTTGGACGGACAGGATACGGACTATACTTATCGGTATAATATTTACAAGGCGATAGCATCACAATATGCCCGCTATATTTATAATGCTAAGATTAATATCGGTGGTTTCTATATTAATGAGCACATGGTGGGTGACCCTTATTCCACTTCGGCAGTTGTCCCGAGAGAAATTCAAAAACGTTCTGCCAAGTTCGTGTTCGAGCAATTGAAAGATATGGATTGGTTGGATAATATCGAGGTCGTGAAGAATCTTCCGCTGGATGGATCAATGGCTCGTTTGATTTTGAAAAATCAAGCCGCTTCCCTGTTGAACACGAAACGATTGTCGTTAGCCGTGTACCGGGATAAAAATGCTTATTCCCCGGAAGAATACCTGACGGATTTGTACGAGAGCGTGTGGTCTTCGGCTATCAAGGGAACTAACCCGACCGAGAGCGAGCGGATTCTGCAAACGGAGATTTTGAAGAACGTGATAAAAGGTGCCGATCCGTTGACCCCGAGAAGTGAAATGGATGAGGTGTTGGCTGCCGAGATGGATCATAGTATGCATTCGTTGACTACTTGTTCTTGTTGTGCCTCATTGCCAATGCCGAAATACGAGCAATGGAATATGTTCAACTGGCTGGGTAATACCCCTGCCGTATCTGGCAATTACCCTAAAGATATGTTGAATTACTTCAACACGTTAGGTTGGAATAAAGAATTGAATGAGCGTGCCGGGTTTGACTATATTTTCTATGTATTCAATACGTCGACGAATAATAATCATCATTTGTATTACCAGTTGTTGACAAAGGTGAAGGACGTAATGGAAAAAAGGAAGAATAGCGGTTCGTATGAAACTCGTGCCCACTACGCTTATCTGCTTTCTATTGTGAATGATTTCATGAAGTCGAAGTAATGCGTGTTGTTTTTGAATGATTAATTCTTTAAGAATTTGAAGATGAAGATAAATATATACAGGGTTTTAGTCTGGTCGATCGGGCTCTTTTTTCTGACAGCCGGGGTGGGAACCGATACGGTTGCCGCTAGGGAAAGAAAGAAAGAAGAGAAGGGAAAGACGGAGGCTCCCGTGGTTCGGAAACGTTCCGTGAAATACGATCGTCTTTTCCGGGGCAAGAAGGTGGAAACGAAAAAAGGACTGGTCACGATTCACAAGATCGGGAAGAAGTTGTACTTTGAATTGCCGATGAACTTGCTGAACCGGGAATTTCTGATCGGGACGGCTGTTGCTGAGATCAGTAATAACGGTAATGTGCTGGTGGGACAGAAAGCATCTGATCCTTTGCACGTGAAATTTAATATTATTGACAGTACATTGTACATGCAGGAGGTGACGAACGCAAGTCGCCCGAACGTGTATGCGGATGAAGCCGGAATGAAAGAAGCCGTGGAAAAAAGCACGTTGACCCCGATCATGCAATCCTTTAAAATAGCGGCTTATAACCGGGATACGACGACCGTGGTGTTTGAGGTGACTAATATGTTTCTGGGGGATTATAAAAGGCTGGATCCTTTCGATCCTTATGGGTTGACTGCTGGGTTCGGGAATCTGGAGCGGAAGGCAACGCTGAACAAGGCATTGTCTTACTTGGATTCTTTTAAGGCTTTCGAGGATAATGTTTCTATCACTTCCGTGTTGACTTATCATGAAGTGTTGACCCGTAAAAATTCTGCTTACCGGCACGAGGAACAGGTGACGATGAAAGTTACCCGTTCGATCATCATGTTGCCGGAGGAGAAAGACAAGATGCGTTGGCGTCTTGCCGACCCCCGGGTAGGGTATTTTGTTTCCTCGTTTCAGCATTTCGGGATGGAGATAGACCGGAGTAACCGGACTTATTTTATCCACAAGTGGAATTTGCAACCTTCAGACATGGAAAAATATCAACGGGGAGAACTCGTGGCTCCGGTAAAGCCGATTGTTTTTTACGTGGATAATTTGTTCCCGGAATCTTGGAAAGGAGCCATTCGTGAAGGTATTCTGGTATGGAATCAGGCTTTCGAGAAGATCGGTTTTAAAGATGCCGTGCAAGTACGGGATTTCCCGACGGACGATCCGGAATTTGACCCGGAGAACCTGAAGTATTCTTGCGTGCGTTATGCCCCGATCGGTATCGAGAATGCCATGGGGCCCTCTTGGATAGACCCTCGCACGGGAGAGATTATGAATGCTTCGGTGTTTGTATATCATGATATTATCAAATTAGTGAACGATATGCGTTTCGTGCAGACTTCCCAGTTGGACGAGCGGGTGCGTACGAATAAACTACCGGAGGATGTGATGTACGAGAGTCTGCGTTATATTATATCTCATGAAGTGGGGCATTGCCTGGGATTAATGCATAATATGGCAGCCTCGGCAGCTTATCCGGTCGATTCGTTGCGGAATGCGGCTTTCACGCAAAAGTATGGGACAACACCTTCGATCATGGATTATGCCCGCTATAATTATGTGGCTCAGCCAGGTGATAAAGGAGTGAAATTGACTCCTCCGGATTTGGGTGTGTATGATTATTACGCTATTGCCGTGGGATATAAACCTGTTCCGGAAGCCAAAACAGCTGAAGAAGAGTTGAAGGTCGTTCAAGGTTGGATAGCGGAGAAGTCAAATGACCCGATGTACCGGTACGGGAAACAACAACCGTACGATGAGTACGACCCGAGCGCCCTGATGGAAGATTTGGGGGATGATGCGGTGAAAGCCGGGACTTACGGGATCAAGAATTTGCAATATATATTGAAACATATGAATGGTTGGCTAGATGGAGTGGATCACAATTACGATTATCGTATCGAGATTTACAAGAATATTGTTGACCAATTTGTCGGCTACTTGAAAAATGCTTACCGGAATATCGGGGGGTATTACCTGAACGAGAGCTTCGTGGGGGACGGGAGAACTACATTTAGCGTGGTCCCGAAAAATATGCAGAAACGTTCAGCCGTTTTTGTGATGGATCAATTGCGAACGTTAGATTGGATTGATGCCTCGGAAGTGACGAAGAATCTGACTGTGGGAACGCCCAAGTCGGAAAAGATCGTGAAAATGTTTGCCAAGGCTTTGGTAAACACGAAACGGGTGTCTTTAGGGTATTACCGGGATAACAACAGCTATTCCCCGAAGGAATACTTGGATGATATATATGCGCACGTGTGGGCTTCCACGCTGAAAGGAAGGAATCTGACAAAAGCCGAGCGAATGTTGCAATACGAGGTCGTGTGCGAGATCATGAGGAAAATCAAGATTCCCAATCATCTGGAAGGTGGCGGGCGTGGAAAAAAGCCGAGGCAAGTGGAGACATTGGCAAAGGAGGTATCCCCGTTGGCTCCTGTGCAAGGTTTCGGGTTCCAATATTACGTGACGAACGTGTCAAACGATAATCAGGCTCATTTGTGGCACGCCTTACTCGTGCGTGTGCAGAAACTGATGGAGTCGAAAATGAATGGAAGTTCGTTCGAAACCCGGAATCACTATGGCTTTTTGTTGGAAAAGATTGAAGACGTGCGTAATTGGAAGTAAGTAAAGATTTATTGTAAAAACAGAAAATTAAATATAAACAGATGAAGAGAGGTTTTATTTTATTCATGATAGTCCTTGGACTGGCGGCTTTCATGGATGTTTCTGCTGCCGGAAAAAAGGATAAAAAGAAGGTGCAGGCGGAAAAAACGGAAAAGCTGAGCAAATATGATAAGCTTTTTAAAAATAAAAAAGTTGACACGAAGAAAGGCTTTTTGACGCTGCATATGGTGGACGGTAAGATCTATTTCGAGATGCCGGTGGCATTGTTGGGAAGGGAATTTCTGTTGGGGTCTAAGATCGTGGAAACCTCGGATATGGGGAGCGGTATCGTAGGATTGATGGGATCGGCTCCCAAGCATTTCACGTTCATGTTGCAGGACAGTATGCTGATGATGCGGGAAGTGAGCCGCAACGGACAAGTACCATTGTATTCCGATTCAAAGGAAGATGGAGTGCAGGAGGCTATTCGCATCAATAGTATTCACCCGATTATCAAGTCGTTCCCCGTGATGGCTTATAATGCGGACAGTACGGCTGTCGTGTTCGATATGACCGATTTCCTGGTGGGACATGATGAAGATATGACCCCGTTCTGCTACGGAAAACGTGCCCAGGAGTACGGGCGTGCCGGACAATACGTGAATTTCAAGAAGGAGTTGTCCTATCTGGTAAGTACCAAGGCGTTTGATGACAATGTTTCTATCGTTTCCTGCCTGGGATACTGGTTTGACCTCGTGCTCGGGGGGCAATATGTTATCTCTAAAGATGAACCTTTGACGGCAAAAGTAAACCGTACGTTCATGTTGTTACCGGAAGAACCGGCTATGCGTCCCCGTTTGGCAGACCCGAGAATCGGGATTGCTACTTCTGTTCGGGAGAATATAACGACAAAAGTTGACCGTTCCGTGGAAACTCATTACATGGAGCGTTGGAATTTGCAACCTTCGGATGTGGAGGCTTACAAACAAGGTAAATTGACGGAACCGACACAGCCTATCGTGTTCTATTTAGACTCGAATTTCCCACGGGTATGGAGGACTTATATTGCGGAAGGTGTATGTGATTGGAATAAGGCTTTTGAAGCGATCGGGTTCAAGAATGCCATACAGGTGAAGGAATACCCGACGGATGATGCCGAATTTGACCCGGATAATATGAAGTACAATACGATTCGTTATGTACCCTCGGGGGTGGTTACGATGATGAAAGATGCTTCATGGGTAGACCCGCGTTCCGGGGAGATAAAGAACGCCTCTCTGTTCTTGTTCCACGATTTATTGAAATGGAATAATATTCAACGTTTCGTGCAGACTTCGCAAGTGGATGAAGGAGCCCGTCATTTGAAATTGTCCGACGAGTTGCAAGGCGAGTCCATTCGGGCGGCAGTACGTCACGAGATTGGGCACGCTTTGGGGTTAACCAATAATATGGCAGGGTCGGCAGCCATCCCGACAGATTCGTTGCGTTCTGCTTCATTTACGCGGGAATATGGCATTACGGCTTCCGTGATGGATAACGTGGGATTTAATTACGTGGCTCAACCCGAAGATAAAGGCGTCGCTTTGGATCCGAAGTTAGGTACTTATGATTATTATGCGATAAAGGTGGCTTACCAACCGGTGTTTGAAGCTGCTACCCCGGAAGAAGAATACAAGGTCGTTTCCGGTTGGATTTCTGAAAAAGCAGGTGACCCGATGTATCGTTTTGCCCCGGAACAATATTTATTGACGACTTTCGACCCTTCCGGGTTGGCTTATGATTTGGGTGACGATGCGATAAAAGCGAGCGGTTACGGGATCAAAAATCTGCAATATATCATGGAGCACATGGATGAGTGGATGGATGGGGAAGACGTTGACTTTTCTTACCGGAACGATATGTATCGTTTTATCGTGGCGCAACTGAAAGGCTATTTGTTCAACGTGTACCGGAATATTGGTTCATTCTATTTGAACGAGGCATTCGTGGGAGATCCGAATCCTGTGCTCACGGTTGTTCCTAAAGATATACAGCGGGCTTCGTTGAAGTTCGTGATTGCCCAACTGAAAGATTTGGACTGGCTGGATAAGGAAGAAGTTATTAAGAATCTTAGTTTTAACGGTTCCCAGGCAATGAAGATTTTGAGATCATACGTGGTAAAAGAGAAAAACGTGATTACGGATTTGTACCAGACAAAACGTATTTCATTGACTTATCATCGTGATCCGCAATCTTATAGCCCGAAGGAATATATCGAGGATTTATATGAACTGGTGTTTAAACCCACGATGGAAGGTAGAGCTTTGACCGATGCGGAACGAGTGATGCAGGCTGAATTTATTTCTAACGTGCGTAATGATGTGGATATTAACGGTCGGACAAGATGGTACGGGCAATATTACCTGCAAGACCGGGACGTGAATGCCGGGCTGGATGAAAATCCGGAGGACGAGGAAGAAGCTGCCGCGACATTGGAGAACCGCATTTTCGGGCACCGCTGGGTGGTGGAAAATATTGCGGCTGACAACCAGAAACATTTGTGGTATTCCGTGTATGATAAGATAAAAGAATTGATAAAGAAACAGCGATTGACGGGAGATGCGGCTACACGTGCTCATTATGACTATCTATTGTTCCTGATGGCTCGTTCGTGGAAGGATGTTCCTAAAATCTAATAATAGGAATAGTAGTCCGGGATTCCCGGACTACTAAAAAACAGAAAATTATATGCTAACAAAATCCTGTGGATATGAATTTTAAATTTAGAAAAAAGATGCGTGAATGTTTTTTGCACACTCGTTTGATGAAATGGGTATTTTTAATCTGTTTCGTGTGTGTGATGAAAGTGGCGCCTGCGATGTCTCAACAATTATCGTTGAAATTTACGAATTCAACGATGGAGCAGGTGCTGGATGTACTAAAGAGCCGGACGTCTTACGATGTCCTGTATAACTACGAGGAAATAGCCAGAATTCCGGCAGTGACGAAAGAATTTAAAGATGCGACTGTCGAAGAGATCCTGGACTATTGCCTGAAGAACACGAGATACACTTATAGTATCGTGAATAATATTATCGTGATAAAATTGAAAGCCCCGGATGAGAAAGAGAAAAAGGAAATCAAGGAGCGCACGATCAAAGGAAAGGTATCCGATGCAAAAGGTGAACCGCTTCCCGGTGCCACGATTATGATCAAAGGTACTACCGTGGGTGTTGCCTCTGATATTAATGGGGAATTTAAACTTACTTTCGTACCGATGGATTCTACCGTTTTGGTAGTGTCGTTCGTGGGTATGGTAACGAAAGAAGTGAAAGTAAGCAATGATCTCAAGAGTGACGAGAAACCGTTGGCTATTACTTTGGAGGAAGAAAAAAAGGAGATGGAAGAAGTGGTTATCACGGGATATGCCAACATCAATAAGAAAAGTTTCACGGGAAATGCAATTAAAGTGGATCGGGATGAGTTGCTAAAGGTATCTAAAAACAATGTTTTAGCTGCTTTACAGACATTTGACCCTTCTTTTCGCATTCAGGAAAACACAGAATGGGGTTCCGACCCGAATGCCGTGCCCGAACTATATATTCGCGGTCGTTCCGGTATTGGGGTGAAGGAATTGGATGCGGATGCCTTGTCAAAATCCAATTTGAAGGACAACCCGAACTTGCCGCTTTTCATCATGGACGGTTTCGAGATTTCAGTGACTAAACTATACGATATGGATATGAACCGGATCGAGAATATCACCCTGTTGAAGGATGCGGCTGCGACTGCCATGTATGGTTCCCGTGCGGCAAACGGCGTGGTGGTAATCACTACTGTGGCTCCGACTCCCGGTAAACTTTCCGTGTCCTATAGTATGACGGGTACGGTGACGATGCCAGATTTAACGGATTATAACCTGATGAACGCACGAGAGAAATTGGAAACAGAGGTGGCTGCCGGAATTTACAAAGATGACAAAGCGTCTGAACAATTTCTTTTGGATCGTGAATATAACAAGAAATTGGACAATGTGATACGCGGAGTAGATACTTATTGGTTATCGAAACCTTTGCGTACGGCGTTCAATCACAAACATAGTTTGTATATAGATGGGGGAACGGACGATATTCGTTTCGGCGTGGATCTGGGATATAATAATGAAGACGGAGTGATGAAAGAATCCTATCGCGACCGAATCAGTATGGGATTGTATCTGGATTATCGTATCAAATCTTTTCAATTGAAGAATTACGTGTCTTACGGGGTAACTCGTAGTGCCGATTCGCCTTATGGGACATTCTCCGATTACACGACCAAGTTGCCGTATGACGAGTACAAAAATGGTGATGGAACTTACATGAGGTCATTGGAGCAATGGCACACGAGAATGGATGACTCGGATTTGAGGAATCCTTTGTATGAAGCTAATCTGAAAAGTTTCAATCGGACGGAAAGCCACGAGTTGATTAATAACTTGAGTGCTAACTGGTATATTAATAATTACTTGCAGGTAAAAGGGCAATTTACTGTAACGAAGTCATCAAGCAAAACTCGGAATTTTATTGACCCGAAGTCTAAAAAGAATGAAGAAGAATTGGATATATCTAATTCCGTATCGGGACAATTGACGGAGTCAACCTCCGAGAGTTTAGGCTGGGATATGAATGTGATTCTGGCATACAATCGTTCGATAGAGAAACATAACGTGAACTTCTCCCTCGGTATTAATGCCACGGCAACTTCGGGAGAAAGCGTGTCGACGATATACCGGGGTTTTCCTTCCGGGGATTTCAGTGCTCCCGGTTACGCACAGGATGTTTACGAAAAACCTTCCAATAGTGATGATAAGAGTCGTTTGTTCGGATTCCTGGGAATGGTGAACTATAGCTACAACAACGTGTATCTCTTCGATGCTTCTTTGCGTGTAGATGGGTCGTCTAAATTCGGGACGGACAATAAAACCGGGTTATTTTGGTCGTTGGGAGCCGGTCTTGCCCTGCACAATTATGAGTTTATAAAGAATATCGGTTTTATTGATGAACTGAAATTGCGCGGGACTTACGGGGCCACGGGTAAAGTGAATTTTGAACCTTTTGCGGCAAAAACCGTGTATACGGTGGATGGAGAGGAGTGGTACGAGACCGGAATGGGAGCCTCGATGACTGCCATGGGAAATAAGAAACTCGGTTGGGAAACTACCTATTCAACCGACCTGGGTATAGATTTCGGTTTCCTTGACAGGTTGTTCTACGTGACGGCTTCCTGGTATAACAAAAAAACAGTAGATTTGGTAAATGATGTAACCATCCCGAGTTCAACCGGTTTTACCACGTATAAAGATAACGTGGGAGAGATGCAGAATCGCGGTTTTGAAGTGAGTGTACGCAGTAATATTATCAAAAAGCGGGATATGAACTTTTCCATTTTCGCCAATTTGGCTCACAACGAGAATAAACTGACGAAAATCTCCAGTTCATTGAGGGATTACAATGCTCGCGTTGATGCAATGTACCAGGAGTTGAAAGCGACGAATCCCGAATCAGCCAAGCCGTACAAGAAATACGAGGAAGGAACTTCTACCACGGCGATTTCCGTCGTGAAATCCCATGGAATCGATCCGGCAACAGGAGTGGAGATATTGGAGAAACGAGATGGAACGTTGACCACGAAGTGGGATTCTGCCGACCAGATCAATTATGGAGATACCGAGCCAGATATTCAAGGTTCTTTCGGTTTTAATTTCAGGTATAAACAACTGTCTTTGTATGCAACCTTCATGTACGAATACGGGGGGCAACGTTATAATCAGACCTTGGTGAATAAAGTGGAAAATGCCGACATCTATGATAATAACGTGGATAAACGTGTACTATCGCAAAGATGGAAACAGCCGGGAGATAAGGCTAAATTTAAAAAACTGGAAAGCGGTAAGGAGTCTATCGTGATGACTCGTGCATCTACTCGTTTCGTGGAAGATTACAACCTCTTGTCGTTAAATTCTTTGACCTTGGGATATGATTTTTCGCAAAGGTTATTGAAGAAAGTGGGTTTGAGTATGTTGCGTTTTGAAGTTGCCGCGAATGACTTGGCTCGTTTCTGTACCGTGAAACAAGAACGAGGATTGAGTTATCCTTACGCGAGAACGATGAATTTTTCATTGAAAGCGACTTTTTAAATCATGCTCAGAGATAAAAGTTTAAAGATTAGAAATATGAGAAAGATTAAAATATTGTACGTTGTTTTGCCTTTATTACTGGGGGCTTGTAGCAATTGGCTGGATGTGCAACCAAGTAATGAAGTGGAAGAAGGCGATCTCTTTAATTCCGGGAGCGGTTACAGGACTGCCTTGAATGGCATTTATAAAGATATGTCTTCCACCTCCTTGTGGGGTCAGGAATTGACGTGGGGATTTGCCGATGTCGTGGCTCAATATTATAGCAGGAGTAACTTGGGTGCTTCCAACAAACCTTATAATCGGGCGGTGCAATATCTGTATGATGACATGAACCTGGAGCCGCTGATCCAGAATATTTGGTCTACGGGATATAACGTGATAGCCAATTGCAACAACCTGATAGCCAATATCAGCAAGGAGGACACGGTAAAATTCGAGGAAAAACGAATCGAGCGAGATATGATACACGGGGAAGCCATTGCTTGCCGGGGATTTATGCACTTCGAACTATTACGCTATTTTGCCCCGTCCCTGAAAGAAGCGGGTAATGATTTGTATATGCCTTATTTCGATAAATTCCCTTCGTTGATGGAGTCATATCTTTCGGTTCCGGATATGATTAAGAAGATAGAGCGTGATTTATTGGATGCTCGTGACATATTGGCGACCACCGATACATTGGAAGGTATGCTTTATTTGTTGCCTACTTCATGTCGTTATGAAGGTACTGGCGGTCCCACGGATATATTTTTTAATTACCGGGGCTTTCGGATGAATTACACGGCGGTTACGGCAGCATTGGCTCGTTTGTATTTTTATGCCGATCGTTTGGAGGATGCCGCTAAAATGGCAACCGAGGTGATTGATTTCGTGGATGATACCGGTGCTAAAATATTCACGTTTACCCCGAGAAGTGAATACGCAGTGAAAACGAAGTTATACGATGAATTAATTTTTGCTCTTTCCCAGCGTAAGTTAACGGAAAATGTCGAGAAATACGACGAATCGATAGACAGTGAAGGGCAATTGGCAGTAGATTATTGGGATTGGCTTGATTGGATTGAAGAGGATGCCGGGGATAGGCGTTTGTCCAAGGATGGAGGACTGGTGCGTATCGTGGAAGAGTACGAGCTCGTCTTTAGTCGGAAATATTATAATAGTGCGGATATAAAAGAAGGAAACAAGCGTATGATTCCCGTGATCCGTTTGAGCGAGATGTATTACATCCGGGGTGAATATTACGCGAGCCTCGGAGACTTCGGTAAAGCTGTGCAGGAATTGGAGAACGTGAGAGGCGCCCGGGGATGTACCGTGGGACGTATCAGTGCATCCGATATGGATGAATGGCATGAATTAATATTGAATGATGCTAAAAAAGAATTTTGGGGAGAAGGGCAGCTTTTCCATTTTTACAAGAAGTACAACGTGAAGCCGAATTCGAAAACGAACTTCGTGCTGCCGTTACCGCAAAATGAAATCGGTCTTTAATATTATAAAATTTTAGAAAGATGAATAAGTGGATTATAATCAGCATATTTTTGACGCTTCTTTTGGCTTCGTGCGAAAAGGACCAGATCGGGCGTTATGACTTGGAGCGTTACGTCTATTTCACCATGACCGAGGAACAGGATACAGTCCTTTCGTTTGCCAATTATCCCGGCAAGGACGCTCATGAGTTGTCGTTTGAAGTGAATCTGATGGGGCAGCTTTTGACTTCCCCGTTGGCTTTTAAACTGGAAGTGGTCGATTCCTTGACAACGGCTTCCCCGGAACAATATGATTTTGATGCGGCTCCTTATTTTGGGGCGAACCAGAACAAGGACACGATATCGGTAACGTTGAAAAAGAATGCGGCATTGAAGGATACGGAAGAGACGCTCGTCATCGCCGTGGCGGCGAACGAAAACTTTGCCCCGGGATTTGTCGGTAAACGCTACATCACGATACGTTTCGGGGATAAAGATGCTGCGCCTCTCTGGTGGGATGCCACCTTTAGGATTTATTTCGGACCTTGGTCCCCTGTAAAATTGGATGCTTTGATAGCGTGTACCGGAATCAATGATTTCTCGGGCGTTGAGGAACCGGTGTTGCGAAAATACGCTATTCAGTTGAAGAAATATATCAAGGATAACGGGATTACAGACAACGGGGCAGAGATTATCATTCCAGTGAATTAATTTGAAAGCTAAAAAGAGTATGAAAATGAAAAATATAATATGGCTATTCGTTTTGTTGTTCGCGTGTTTCGCGTGTTACGATGATAAAGGGAATTATGATTATTCCGAAACAAATGAAATCACGATAGATCTGCGCAATACGCAGTATTCGGCAGTAGCAGGACAAACGATAAATATTGAACCGGTGCTGACTTTTGCGCGGGATAGCAATGAAACCGGGTTGGAATTCGAGTGGAAGTTGGGCAACAAATTGCTCTCCAACGAGCGCAACTTGTCTTATTACGTGGATACCATCTTGAAGGAAAATTGCTATTTCCGTGTGTTGGACACGAAAAGCGGTATTACTTATATGGCATATACCAATTTTGAGTTGACGGAAAAATTCAATAACCAGGGGTGGTTAATTTTGGCGGAAAAAGACGGAGAGTCGTGTCTGACTTATATGAAAGAGGTTTATGATGCTACTGTACCGGGTAATTACACTTACGAGGAGTATCCCGATGTTTATCAGTCGGAAAATAATGCCAAACTTGGGGGAAAACCGGTAGGGTTATTGGAACATTTCTATTATGGTTCAAACGCTTCTAATATTTGGGTATTAGTGGATGGAGCCGAGTCGGTGGATTTGGGTGCTACCTCGTTCAAACGTGATATAACCTTGAAAGAAAGTTTCTTGGATGAACATTTGCCCGCTAACTTTGCCCCGCTTGCGATGGCGGAAATGAGATGGGTGTCTGCTGTGGTCAATAAAAGCGATCATAAAGTGTACACGCGTATCAAGCTTTCGGACAAGTCGTTCTTCACGGGATCCTTCTTGGATAGCCCCTTGCAGTATGAGGGTGAAGATTTGTACGTGACGGATTTCGTGATAGCGCCATTCATGGGACCCGGCTATACGTTGATGGTGGAAGGTGAGAAAGGACATCAGCGTTACTTGGCATTGGTAGACAAAGATAAAAGTAATGCTGGGAAGGTATTACCCTTGACGGTTAGTGGGACATACCCGGCAGGTTTTTCTTCTTTAGATGATTTGGGAGATATGGAAGTGGTGTACACGGGATATAGTCGTGTTTCAAGTAATAGTAGCGGGACAAATAGGTATCATTCCGTGCTAAGAAATCCCGCAGGAGAATACTATTATCATGAATTCACGATTGCAAAAATGACAGGTACGAGTACCGTGATTGCGACTCCCGAAAAACAAGTGAAATTCGATATCGGGAATATCTTGGATGAAAATACTTTGTTTTATGTGGCTCCTTATAAGGAAAACAGCTATATGCTGATTGCTCACGGGGCGGACCTGTATATGATTGACCGAGCGAATATCGGTAATGCGAATATGTCATCATTCGTGACCCTGTATAAGCATTTCGATGCCAATATTACAGCTTTGGATGCGGAAACATACACAAGTTCTCGTTTGGGAGTTGGACTTGAGAATGGAAAGTTCTATGTGCTGAATATACCAACGGAAAACAATAGTAATATGCCGGCAGAGGATGAACGTGTGATGTACGAGTCGGAGGTGAATGTGGGTAAGGTCGTGGATGTCCGTTTTAGGATCAAGTCTGGTAATGCCTGGCCGAGATAGATTAGTTTTTTGTTTTACGAATGCGAGGGGAGTCAGTGACGGCTCCTCTTTATTCATTCAAATATTTTGATATAATTCCAGTAACGTCATGAAAAGTAAGAACGTGGGATATTCTCTTGTTGCGAGGTAATCAGCTATTTTCTTTTTGCTACTTTTCTTGTATGATTTCACGGTTTCGATAGATAGATTTAAATGTTCGGCAATATCCCCGTTGCTTAGTCCGTCAAGGGCTAATAACATCACTTCCTTGCTTTGTGGCGAAAGCCTTTCTATCGCCGAAACGAGAATGGAATACACATCCTCTTCTATTGCTTTTTGTTCGAAAAACTCGTCACTCTGATAGAGTGCTTCTTGTAGAAACTCCTGTCTTATCTTCTCGTGGCGCAGGTGGTTCAGGCATTTGTTCCGGAGGGAATTGTACAGGTAGGACTTCAGGTGCAACAGGTTTTCAAATTTTGTTTTTACATCTAGCAGGGCGATAAAAGTTTCCTGAACCAGATCGTGGGCAACCTCTTGATTAGAAACATAATGATCTGCGAACAATACGAGAGGAGTATAATAATTATTATACAAATACTCGTATGCTTCATTTCGGTTTGATGAAAGCATTTTCAAAAGTTCCTTCTCATCCATGTGTACAATTTTCTAATCCAAAGAATAATAGATTGCAAATATAAAATATCTAACTTGAATTTCGTATATCTTTGAGCTAAAAAGTGTTGTAGAGTTGGAGTTGCCTGATTCACGTGCGGGAGGAAATTATCACGTGGCATTCAGTGAGAAGATATACTCGAGTCAAGTATAAATCATGGGTAAATTCCGTATGAATTCCGTACGAATTCCGTTATGAACGCTATAGGAACCCTATATGAACCCTATACGAACGCTATTTATAATAGCGTTCGTATAGGGTTCATATAGTTTATTTAAAGTTTTATATACGGAAGTCATACCAGAGTCATACACTATTGATACTGAATTTACATGTGATTTGGGTAGAAATACGGACTTTATTGACCCTATAACACCAAAGAGAGGTTAGATCAAATGCAAGGCTCAGAATTGTCGAAAGAACAGGCAATAATAGGCTATAAACGAATAGGATATTCAGACAATGCCTGGTTAGAATTGGAGGAGAATAGGGTGCGTGAACGTGTTGAAAAAGCTGTTTGGCTCACGAGTTTTTGGAAAAAAGGACGTTCATGGTTTTACTTGGTTCGTTGTGTGTATGAAAACTATAACGAGGGGAAGTGTGACATCTAGTGATATTGAAAGTGTAAATAATATCAATGAATTAAAATAATACATAAGTATATTGCTGGGAGATAATTGAATATTTTTGTTAAAAATATTAATATCAATTGTTTATTGTTTGTCGTATTGAAGTGCAGAATGAATCCCTACAACGACCTGTTTGAGGACTCAACCTGGCAATGATTGAAAAATGTAAAAGTGAAACGCTGGCACGTTCGTTTTACCCCTTTCAGTTATTGTTAGGTTGAATTATATAAAAACAGTCGTCAAATAGAGCGGTACGGCTAGTATAATATTGAAAGCGAGTAAAGATTCGGTAGCAAAGATCGTCTAAAACGAGAGCCTGGAAGTTTAGGATAAGTCATTCCTAATAGATATATTTGTGGTAGATAAAAAAGACGGGTTATGGTAAAACAAAACACAATAAAGGTTTTCGAGGAAAAGAAAGTCCGTACAGTGTGGGACAGTGACAAGGAAGAATGGTATTTCTCTATCGTGGACGTCATTGAGATATTAACGGAACAACCTACTCATCAAAGTGCGAGAAATTACTGAAAAGTATTGAAAAATAGAATGTCCAAGGAGGGAAATGAAACGGTTACAAATTGTAACCGGTTGAAATTACCCGCTGAAGATGGAAAGATGAGATTAACGGATGTCGCTGATACCGGGCAATTGTTCCGGTTGATACAATCAATCCCCTCTCCTAAAGCAGAACCGTTTAAATTGTGGATGGCACAGGTGGCTAAGGAGCGGTTAGATCAGATGCAAGACCCGGAATTGTCGATCGAACAGGCTATGATAGACTACAAACGCCTAGGATACTCTGACAATTGGAAAATGTAAAAGATGATGGGATAAATGGATAATGGTAATAAAGGAAATACAAGTGTAAAAAGGGAGTCTGGGCGGCTTCCTATTTTTATGCTTGAAAGTGGGTTCCGTGGGATAGTTTGGCGTGTGTTTATAATGAATGATCGTGATTAAAAACGTGTGATTTATTTGGGGGTGCTATCATTCATAAGGGACTATTTGTATAAATTATCGGCTAATTCTATTTGTGTGATCTTTACATAAATATTTCTAATAATGTTGTGTTAAGCTTTGATGACATTAACGCTATGGGGTAATCAAGGTGCGAAATAGAGCGATACAGGGATTAACAGGTATTATCATGGTGTTGTTATTCCCGAATAAAATGCTTGTCTAATAAAGTCTAAAAGAGGAATTATAATAACAAGGAAATAAAGGGGATGGATACTTTTGTAGTAGGTGTCTAAAAAGAAAGAATGGTTGGGGTACAAGTCTATGAATGGTACAATGTGGGTGATGAGGCGGGTAATGTGCGTCATGTTGCTAGTGTAATAAAGGAATGGAAGTGTATCAAGTGTGTGGTATATAGTTTGTTGTGAGCGGTTTTGTTACAGGGGGTATGGTGATAACGGTGTGGCTGGCAAAAGAGGAAGTAAATAATTTGAAGACCTCATCGGAGTATTTTGCCTAAAATCTTGTTGAGTGTCAAGTTTTATATAAATTTGTTCCACGACACCCCTAAAAACGTTTGTGAAACGTTGAAAATTAACTATATTTGTCGTGCTGATAAAGTAATTTGTCGGTGACATATTGGTTATTAGGAAGCGTTTAGCTTTATCCCGTTTTTAGAAATCTGGACAATTTCGAATCACACGGGGATTGGCGATACAAACGTTCATGCTTGCCGTATATATATTCATTATATACATGGTTCGCGTGGGGTGTCGTTTTATCTCGTGTGATGGGTTTGTCCAGAACCTCTAAAACAGATAATCCTAACAGTCCCACGCTTGAACCGAAATAGAGTTTGTATCAATCTAATATACAGCTATTATATATTGTTTTTCAGCAGGTTTGATACCGTTAAGTTCCCATAAAATTACGAAATTCCAAAATAATCGTTCCTAATATATTAGGGTAAACATAGAGTTTACCCTCCCTAAAGAGTAGATGTTATAAACTTGAGTGGCTAAAATTGATGTTTTAGTCACTTTTTTGTGCTTTATCCGCAATATATAACCTATAACATCAAATATATTCATAAATAATTTGTACTTTTGTAGTCACATTGGATAGACATACGAATATGGAACGTAAATTACTGAACCGAATCAAAGTCGTTCTCGCAGAGAAAAATAAAAGCAATAAATGGCTCTCGAAACAATTAGATAAAGATCCTGCCATAATTTCCAAATGGGTTACCAATACGACACAGCCCAACGTGGAGACTTTAATTCAAATATCCAAAGTTTTGGGTGTAACTGTGGATGACTTATTGAGGACGGAATAATAAGTTTATGGGAGCAGTCAAATTATATAAATATCTTGATTTTACTGGTGGATTGATGATGCTACATTATAGTAATCTTCAATTTACCAATGCTACGCAGTTGAACGACCCGTTTGATTGCCATCCATCGTTAATTGATTTCTCCAATGTTCCGAAAGAAGCGTGTGGAGGATGGACTCCGGAAATAATCGAAGAATTAAGAAGAGATCCATTTCGTAGAACCAGAGAAGAGGTGTGGATATGTAGCCTTTCCAAAATATATGATTCAATCTTGATGTGGAGCTATTATAGCAAACATAAAGGTATCTGTATTGGTTTGGATATGGAGAAAGCCCAAAAGTATCTTTCGAGAATATATGGAAAAATCATTATTGGTTGTTCTGTGGTGGAAGTACAATATAAGGATATTGTAGAGAAGCCTGATTATTTCAGGGATGCAAAAGATTTTTTCCATTATCAGTTGTCCACAAAGGCAAAGGCTTGGGAGCATGAACAAGAGGTAAGGCTGTTTATTTTAGACCCTTGGCCGACATATATGAGTTTATTGCCGGGGCAAAATGATGATAAGGGACCTATTGATTGGAAAGAAGTTCGGGCTTTTCCTGAAATCGGAGGAGAATGTTTTGAGTCTGTCTATTTGGGAATCAATATGAGTACAGATGAGAAATCAAAAATAATAAGCGTTGCACGAAAGCTTAATCCTGATATTAAGATTTACCAAATGGGAATTGATGCAAATGCCTTTAAGTTGAATACTGAATTGATAAAATAGTAAAATGGCTAAGAAACAAAATAAACTTGTAAAGGAAGAAACCCTTGAAACGATACTTTTCAACTGTCGTAACAGTCTGCGTGGGCGTGCAGCCATGACAGATAAACGTGACTTGCTGTTGACCCTTGTATTCCTGAAATTCATAGGAGAACGGTTTAAACAGCAAAAGGAGAAAATCAGGCATGAAATAGTGGAAGTGCAGGGCATTAATGATACGGATTTCATTGAACTGCAACTTTCACGTCCTAATCAGTATATGCAGGACGGAGTGTTTTTCCTGACAGATGAAACATTTTGGGACAAGCTGATTTTCACATCGCCTACCGGCATGGCCATCGCTTTCGATACGGCTATAAAGACTCTGGATGACAATGAACCTAAATTGAAAAATGCCCTTCCGCAGCAAATTTTCACGAAAACAGCCCTTGAACCGGGAGTTTTGAAAAGCGTAGTGGATGAAATAAATAAGATTGACCCACAGAAATTTAATGATCATGACCTCATAGGTCGTGTATATGAGTATTTCTTACAAGCGTTCTCAATCAATGCCGACAAAGAGGAAGGAGAATTTTATACGCCACATTCTATCGTAGAGCTTATCGCCTCACTTATTGAACCTTTTGATGGAACGGTCTATGACCCTTGCTGTGGTTCCGGAGGCATGTTTGTTCAGGCTGCGAAGTTCATAGAGGCTCATGGTGGAAACACAAAAGCCGTCAATGTGTATGGGCAGGAATCCGAACCGGCAACATATCGCCTTGCAAAAATGAATCTGGCTATCCGAGGCATCTCTTATCATTTGGGCGATAGAGCTATCTCCACTTTCTCCGATGACCAGCATAAGGAACTTAAATTTGATTATATCATGGCGAACCCGCCGTTCAATTTGAAAAAATATGCCGAATACGGAGGTTTTGAGACTGATCCCCGATGGCAAGGCTATGGCATCCCTCCTACCAGCAATGCCAACTATGCGTGGATTCTTCATATCCTAAACAAATTGAATGTCAGTCGTGGAGTCGCGGGATTCCTGCTTGCCAATGGTGCTTTGGATGACAGTGATACGCAGGAAATACGTAAAAAGCTAATCGAAAGCGACAAAGTGGAGGCTATTATCGTTTTGCCGCGAAACATGTTCTATTCTACTGACATATCAGTCACTCTTTGGATCTTAAACAACAACAAGAAAGGCGGTCCATGGCATGGCAGACAACTTCGCGACCGTACAGGTGAAATTCTTTTCATTGACTTGCGAACATGGAACAATAACATATATGAAAAGAAATACGTCCGCTTGTCGGAAACAGAAATAGACAGAGTGCGTCAAATATACCTTGATTGGCAAACTGAGAATTTTGTTGAGTATGCCGAGCCGGAATTATATTATGCAGCACATCGTGACGAAATTCAAGAAAAGGGATATTCTCTTGTTCCATCCAGATACATTGAATTTATAGACCGTGATACGGAAATAGACTATAAGTCTGCCCTTTCAGAAATGAGTTGTAAATTTAATGAATTGAAGAAAAGATGGGATGCAAACGAAACGGAACTTATAAACGCTTTCAAAGTTTTAGGTTATGGAGAAGAATAAGCTGCAACATGTGACAACCGATAAACTGGTTTCTGATATTCGGAGTATTATCGAGCAAGGCCGTCAACAAGCATACGCGGCAGCCAATCAGATAGCGGTACTTACTTATTGGCACATTGGGCGGCGAATAGTGGAAGAAGAACAGCATGGAGAAGCTCGTGCGCAGTATGGTACTCGGTTGATTAAAACATTGGCAGAACAGCTGATGCCTAAATACGGCAATACGTTCAGCAAGCGAAATCTCGATTACTTTCGCCAATTTTATCTATGTTTCAGCGATCTGGAGATTGTGAACACGCGTGTTCACAATCTGACATGGTCGCACTTCCGCTCGATTATACAGGTTGCAGACCCTAAAGCTAGAGAGTGGTATGTAAAAGAAGCATCGGAACAGATGTGGAGTGTAAGGACACTCAATCGTAACATCGGTACACAATACTATGGCCGCCGTATGGTTTGTGCAAGGGAAGGATTGGCATTACCCTCTCCTGATATTGAAGCTAATGATCCATTGGAATATATAAAAAATCCGGTGGTTGCCGAATTTTTAGGCTTCCGCAAGGATAGCAAATATGACGAAAGCCAGTTGGAACAAGCCTTAATAGATCACCTGCAACAATTTATCATGGAATTGGGACGTGGTTTTGCATTTGTCGATAGGCAGAAACACATTTCAACGGACACAGGTGATTTTTACATTGACCTTGTGTTCTATAACATCAAACTCAAACGTTACGTGTTGTTTGAATTGAAAACACATCCTCTGACACACGCAGATGTGGGGCAATTGGATATGTATGTACGAATGTATGACGACCTTGTAAAAGATGAGAATGATAACCCGACAATAGGCATACTGCTCTGCACCGAGACCGATAAAGTCTTGGCTAAATACTCCGTACTTAACGGTAGCGAGCAACTTTTTGCCGCTAAATATATGGCTTATATGCCGACGGAGGAAGAGTTGAGCCGAGAGATAGAACAGCAAAAACGTTTCTTCTTGGAACAACACGGAATGGAGGAGTGATATGGGAGCGAGTAATGTAAGATGGGTTCGGCTGGGAGATTATATCGAGCAATTCAGACATAAATGTGCCAATAATGATGCGATTGTTTCTGGAGTTGATATCAATAAGCAATTTATTCCAACAAGAGCAAACTTAGAAGGGATTGATATATCTGGGTATTATCTCGTTCCTCCAACTTTTTTTGCCTGTAATCTTATGCATATTGGACGTGATGAAAGACTCCCAATAGCTTATAATAATACAAGCACAAATCTTGTAGTTACATCGGCTTATTATGTATTCCATGTCAAGAAAGATAAGTGTGATGAGATTTTAAATGAGTATTTATATATAATATTTTGCAATAAAGAAATAGATCGTTTAACATGGTTCTATACAGATAGTTCCATTCGAGGCAACCTGCGCGAAAATCGTTTTCTTGATATTGAGATTCCGTTACCATCTCCTGACGAACAGCAGAAGGTGGTGAATGTATGGCGTGTATTCAGGGAAATCAAAGAACAAAACGAGGCTAAGGCTGCTCCGCTTATGCAGGTCTGCCAAAGTTATATTCAAAAGGCAAAGAAGAATAATGTAGATAAATATCGTATTGGTAATGCCATAAAAGTTGTAGATGCAATAAACAAAGAAGGCTATCCCTATGATGTTTTGGGATTGAATAACAATAAAGTATTTATGCCGACAATCGCCTCAATGGATACTATAAATACAAACAAATATAAGGTTATTAAAAAAGGAGAGTTTGCATTTAGTGGTATGCAGACTGGTAGGGATAAATGTATTCGTATAGCATTATATGATAAAGATTTTCCCGCTCTAATATCGCCTGCTTATACAACGTTTATTCTCGATGAAAATGAACCTATTCTCCCTGAATATTTTATGATGATATTCAAAAATCCGGAAATGGATAGATTAGGTTGGTTTTACAGTGATTCAAGCGTTAGGGCAAATCTTGATTGGGATAGATTTATTGATATTGAAATTCCGTTGCTTCCTATTGAGTTGCAACAAGCTATCGTGAACATCTATAAATGTGCAAACGAAGCAAAGCAAATAGCCGAGGAAGCCGACCGGCTTTCACGCGAAGTTTGTCCGGTATTGCTTCAACATGTCATACATTCTTAAACAACAACGATTATGACAAACAAAGGGAAATATTATGAAAGTCAATTCGAAGAAGCAACCATCGAGCTTCTCCGAGAGGCACACTGGCAATATGCGTTTGGTGATGACATTCATAGGAAATATACCGACCCACTCATTGAAGAGGACTTAAGGAATTTTCTCGCCGTTCAATACAAAGACAAGAATTTGACCACCTCCGAGATGGACAGTATCGTCGCCAACCTGCGCAATACTGGCGGACAGAATGACTATTATGCTCTTCGGAATGCTTTTTTGCTCTATCGTGACGGGTATGATTTTGCATATAGCGATGGTCGGGATAATCCGTTCCGTTTGGAATATATCGACTTCGAGCATCCCGATCATAATATTTTCCGTTGTGTCAATCAGTTCGTCATGGAGCAAGGTCGTGAGAATCGCCGTCCCGACATATTGCTTTTCATAAACGGCATACCCGTCTGCATCATCGAATTGAAAAATCCGACCAAACAAAACGCTACTATACGTGATGCACATACGCAGATTTGCACGCGCTATATGCGGGATATTCCGGCATTGCTGAAATATTGCGCATTGGCGGTAATCAGCGATGGAGCAAAGAATGCTTTGGGTACGACATACACGCCATTTGAATTTTTCTACGAATGGAAAAAGATTGAGAATGAGGACAAAGCCGGAAAGGGACTTGACACACTTCGTACACTTATTCGCGGAGCACTTTCTCCAGAACGCATATTGGAGATATTACGGGATTATGTCTATTTTCCCGATCCTACAAAAGAAGACGACACGACTGAAATCGTATGCCGTTATCCGCAGTTCTTTGCTACACGCAAACTGCGGGATCATATCCTGAATCATTTGCGTTCTGTCGGGGGTGATGGTAAGGGTGGTACATATTTCGGAGCCACAGGGTGTGGAAAAACATATACCATGTTGTTCCTTGCCCGCCAACTGGCTTTACGATGCAGGAAGCAACTGGGTAGCCCAACTATTCTTATCATAGTAGACAGGGAGGATTTGGAGACACAAACCGGAAAACTATTCTGCCGCTCGAAACAATATCTTGAAGACGAAGCTGTAAAAGTCTTTGAAACAAGAAAGGAACTTGCAGAAGAGATGAGTATGCGCAAGACTGGCGGGGTCTATATTACCACAATTCAGAAATTCGCAGAGACTACAGGATTGCTTACAGAACGTTCCAATGTCATTTGCCTAAGTGATGAAGCCCATCGTTCCCAAAACAATATAGGTTCTAAACTGTTCATCCAAGCCGAAGGAGATGCCGACAAGATAGGAGCGAAAATCACATACGGCTTTGCCAAATATCTGCGGGATGCATTACCGAACGCCACATATGTAGGTTTTACAGGAACACCCATTGACGAAACCGTACATGTATTTGGGAAGGTTGTAGATCAATATACGATGAAGGAGTCGGAGGATGACGGCATCACTGTCCCAATCAAATATGATCCTCGATTGGCTCGTGTATTCCTCAATAAAGAACAGGCAGAGAAAGTAGAAGAATATTATCGCCTATGTGCGGACGAAGGGGCAATGCCGGAGGATATTGCCAAGAGCAAAGCCGCCATGTCGAGTATGGAGGTGATTATCGGTGATGAAGATGTCCTTCATCGTGTTGCCAAAGACATTATCGAAGATTATAAGCGTCGGACTGAGACAACAGACCGTCTGCAAAAGGCCATGATTACTTGCGCCGACCGCAAAATAGCATTCAGGTTGTATAAAATCATGCGGGAGATGCAGCCCGACTGGTTCGAGAAGAAGAAAGCATTGAATGAACTTGTATTGACCGCAGACGAAAAGAACAAACTGCATGACATTGCATTTGTCAATATGGTCATGACCAGGGATAAGGACGATGAAAAGGAAATTTACAATCTGCTTGGCGACAAGGAATATCGTAAATTCCTTGATGTAGAGTTCAAATCGGAAAAATCGAATTTCCATATCTCCATCAATGTAGATATGTGGATTACGGGATTCGATGTGCCATGCCTGACAATGCTTTATAACGATAAACCGTTATCGAAACATACGCTCATTCAGACTATTTCGCGTGTAAACCGTAAATTCGGCACAAAAGAGTGTGGCTTTATCATCGACTACATTGGTATTCGCGAAGAGATGAAAAAAGCCATGAAAAAATATGGTGGTGAAGTTGGACCCCAGGAAGATTTGGAGGTTGCACATGAAGTGTTGCAGAACGAACTGCAACTTTTGCGAGAGCGATTGTCTGGATTGGTATTTGACCGTTTTTTCGGGAACAATGACCTTGCCCGACTTCAGTTTATTCAGGAGGCGGCAGAATATATTCTTGCCAACAGTGTTGAACGGAAAGGAGAGGTTTCCTTCCTCAAACTTTTCAAGGAACATGCCAAACGGCTGCGCTCTGCTTATAATATCTGTAACCCGGCCGGCATTCTGACAGAAGGAGAGGTAACATGGAGTCAATGCTTTATGGGTATCTGCTCATACGTGAACAAAATGACTACCACGGAGCATGATACGGAGAACATGAACAGGCACGTGGAACAGATGGTTCAGGAGGCGATTCTTGCAAGTGGTGTAGAACGGGTAATGAATGAAGGTGTTGAAGAAAATATTTTCAGCGACTCATTTGCCAAAGAGATCGATGAAATAAAAATGCCGTTCACCAAGTTCCAGATTCTGTGTAAACTTGTCGCTAAAGCCATCAGAACATACAGCCGGACAAACAAGATTCAGGCTGAACATTTCCAGAAAATGCTTGAAGATACGATAGATGCCTATAATACAAGGGACAAGTTGATATTCACCAATGAAGTGACACAGAACGTGGTGAATGATGTATGTGACATCGTTTCATACAAAATCAACGGACTGTCGAACAAGCTGATGAATATCCTGAAAGAACTTAAATCTGACAGCGAGAAATTCAAGGTTTTGGGGATTACTTTTGAGGAGAAAGCATTCTTTGATGTCCTTGTCGAAGTTAGGGACAAACACGGTTTTGAATATGCGGATGAACTGTGTATTGAATTGGCAAAGAAAATCAAGACACTGATTGATGATACGGCAGTTTATGCCGATTGGTTGAATAATGACAACCTAAAAAGCAAACTTGCCAGCCAACTTACATATCTTCTCTACAAAGAAGGCTATCCTCCTCAATGGGATGAAGAGGTCTTCCAAAAAGTTCTGGAGCAGGTAGAGAATTATAAGAAGAATAATTAGTACCATTATAATAAAAATATACCATATACAATATGAATTCCATAGATTTACAAAGTTTTTTGTCGCAGCATTGTGATATAATGCGTTCTTTTTATTCAGAGTGCGAAAAAGATCATAATGTGTCTATTGAGATTGACTTGAAACTATTAGAAGAAGCCATATCATGTGCTAATAATTTGATAGAAGAGATTATTGATGATGTAGAGCGCTCTATTGTGCCAGAAACTTTCTATGAACATCTGCAACATGATATAGAGCATAGTCTTCCAAACAAATTTCCTACGGAATTTAGACCTAGAGAATCCAAACTTCTTTCATATAAGACTATTGCTGAACAAATAATGAATATAAAAGAGTTATGTGAAGCATATGCTTTTTATAAAAAATTAGGATTTGCACAAAGAAATACAGTTTTAGTTGGGGCCAACGGTTGTGGCAAAACATCATTAGCAAATTTGCTGAAAAGGAAATTAGATGTTAGAGATGGAATTGTAATACCAGCACAGAAGCTACTGATATTACCTAAATTTTCTAATACGCCTAATCTTGCTAGTGCCAAGACTCATTTTGAACAATATCAAAATGATATTTTAACCGACAAGGTTACTTTTGACGCCAAACAGATGGACGACTTTGAGTATACATTAACAAAAAAATACGGCTCTGAGATGGTAAAAGTTTTGGGAATTCTTCTTGGAGAACGACAAGTAATGATAAATAAAGGGGCTACCAAAGTCAAAGAAGGGTATAATATTGTGTTTGATGATATTAAAAGTACACTTGATGACGTAATGGTTATATGGAATGGATTAATTGAACACAGACAATTGGATTGTGATGAAAATAATTCCTTGAAAATAAAATATGAAGGCAACTCATATGATGCGCACGAGATGAGCGATGGTGAGCGAGTGATTATTTACCATACAGGTAGAGTTTTACTCGCTCCTAAAAATTCGCTCATAATAGTAGATGAACCAGAAATACATTTACATAAAACAATTGCAAATAAATTATGGGATGATCTTGAAGCACGGCGTAAAGATTGTACTTTTATTTACTTTACTCATGATTTGGATTTTGCATCCTCTCGTATAGCACAAAAGGGGTGGATCAAAGAATTTCAATATCCTAATAATTGGCACATTGAACTGCTAGAAGAAAATGTTATTCCTGAAGAATTGCAACTAAAATTAGTTGGAAGTCGCAAGAAGATTTTATTTTGTGAAGGCGATACACAAAATAGTATTGATAGATTTGTATTTGAAATACTTTTTCCAGATTACACAATACAACCAGTAGAATCTTGCAAGACTGTGATAGCATATACAAAAGCATTCAATAAATTGGGAAATGCTCCAGCAAAAGCTTATGGGTTAATTGACAGAGATTTTCGTAGTGAAGAGCAATTAAAAAAGTTGGAGAGTGAGTCTGTTTATTCGTATTCCGTTGCAGAGATAGAGAATTTGTTTTTAATAGAGGATTTTATAGTTAAGTTTGCTCAATATAAACATGAGACAATAGACATTGATAATCTTAAAAGCAAAGTAATTCAGGCTGCAAATGATAATATGGAATTACAGTTGGCGGCATATATTGCAAGTGCTATCAATTACACTTTCGCAGAGAGCCATATTAAACGAGCAGATACAAAAGCGAAAGTTGCCGAAAATTATGCAGCCTTTACCAAAAGCATAAATATAGAGAATCTATACACGGATCAAAAACAGAAAATAGAAAAAATAATCTATGATAAGGATTATGATAATCTCATTAAAATTATTAACCACAAAGGATTAGTAAGTCTTGTTGCTCAAGAGTTTAGATATACAAAACAGAAAGATTATATTGAAAAAGCATTATCTTTTTTAAAAGAAGAAGATACTGGTCGGGTTATTTTAAAAGCATACTTCCCGCAAGAACTAATTTCATAGATTACAAACGATACTATATTCTTTTCCAATAGAAATGAACTTTTTATGGAACTATACTAAAAAGAGCGAAGATAAATCTTATGGAATGAGAAGGTCGTTTATCCTCACTCTTTCCGTCATCGGTTTGCTAAGATTTTTTTGGAGAAATTCAATGACAGATCTCTGCTTACTAACCTCATGGGTGGAAAATCCGCACTAATTTGCCCCATCTTTTCCAATATAAATAGATCCCTTAAATCCACGGGAAATTGACCCGGTTAATCCCAGGGAAAATGATCCCAGAAAATGATCAAATATTTGTTTTACACGCGCGAGAATACTACCTTATCTGTTAAATAAATAAAAAAACAGATATATGCCCAATAAAGCAATAAGCATGAACAAAATTCGTCAAGTATTACGATGTTATGCCTCTGGTAGCGGAACAAGGAGTATCAGTAGCATGTTAAACATGTCCCGCAACACGGTCAAGAAGTATTTACAGGTTTATCAAAAGAGCGGCTTGTCACTTGAAGCAATTCTTTCCATGGATGATTCTTCTCTTTGTAGCCTGTTCCAGGAGAAAGACAAGTCGTCGGAAGAACCGCCCGCCCGTTACAAGGAATTGCAAACGCTCCTCCCTGGCTATGCTAAACGCCTAAAAAAGAAAGGAGTAACTCGCCAGCAACTATTCCAGGAATACCGCTCCAGTCATCCTGACGGTTACGCCCGGAGTCGTTTTTGTAATTATTTTCAAGCTTACCTGGCATTATCTCACCCGGTTGCCCACCTGGAACACAAGGCGGGAGACAAGATGTTCATTGATTACGCCGGGGACAAGCTCGCGCTAGTGGATCGCGACACTGGTCAAACGATACCCGTGGAAGTGTTCGTGTCCATCCTCCCGTGTAGCCAGCTAACTTACGTGGAGGCGGTGATGAGCCAGCGCAAGGAAGATTTGATTCACGCTTGCGAGTCCGCCTTGCTTTTTTACGGGGGAACCCCGGCGGTCATCGTTCCGGACAATTTGAAATCAGCCGTGAACAAGCCGAGTCGTTACGAGGCAGAATTGAACGAGGATTTCGCGGCTTTTGCCGAGCATTACGGGTGTGTTGTCATTCCCGCCAGGGTGCGTAAGCCAAGGGACAAGGCACTCGTGGAGGGAGCGGTCAAGCTCGTTTACCGGGGTATTTACACTCGTCTTGAAGGCCGCGTGTTTCATGACCTGGAATCTCTCAATGCCGCGATCCGCGTGGCACTCGAGTTACACAACAATAGCCTGTTAACCGGGCGAAGTTATAGCCGTCGTGAACAATACGAGGAAATAGAGCGAGATTGCATGGGATCGCTAAACCCGATCCGTTTTGAACTCAAGCGACGTCACGTGGCAACCGTGCAAAGGAACGGTTACGTGCGACTGGAAAGTCATTATTATAGCGTGCCGTACCGCCATATCGGGAAAAAGGTGAACATCCTGTATAATAGCGAGAAAGTGGAGATCTATCTAAAATACGAGAAAGTCGCGGTTCATCAAAGGGGATACAAGCCGTATGGCTACACCCATGACGTGGATCACCTGGCCCCCAGCCAACGGGTCCCGGTGGACTGGAACCCGGGAAAGTACCTCTCGGAAGCCGCCTCCATGCACCCGGACGTGGAAGATTACATTCGTCACGTGATCGAGGTGAAAGTTCACCCGGAACAAGCTTGCAAGTCCTGTCGCGGGATTCTGAATTTCGCTTCACGAGTGGGCGAGAAGAGACTGGTTAACGCTTGCCGGTGGGCTTCCAGCCATGGATTGTACAATTACCCGGCCATAGAAGAAATACTGAAAAACAGGCAAGATGAATTACCCCTGGAAGAAAACGAGGATGATAACAAGCGATCGGACATGCCCTCGCACGAGAACATAAGGGGAAAAGAATATTATAACTAAATATCACGAGAAAAATGGAAATGAATCAAGAAACGCTGGACAAGATGCGCCAGATGCGCCTCCTAGGCATGTATAACGCTTTTAAAACAAGCATGGAGAGTTTCAAAACGGAATCGATGACAACCGACCAATTCGTGGCGTGGCTGGTTTCCAACGAGTGGGACGACCGTTGTAACCGGATGATAGAAAGATTGATCAAGCAAGCTTCTTTTCGTTACAAGGCATCCCTGGAAGAAGTGGATTATTCCCTGGAACGAGGGCTCGAGCGCAACCTGCTAGAAAGGCTCGCGGAATTATCTTTCGTCAAGGAATCCAGGGACTTGTTCATCACGGGCAGCTCGGGAACGGGAAAAAGCTACATAGCCACGGCGCTAGGATATAGAGCTTGCCAGAAAGGGATGAAAGTACTTTACGCTAACACGGCCAGGTTAATGGGCCTGTTGAAAATGGCTAAAGCGAAAGGTACAATTTTACAAGAACTAAAAAAAATAGAACGGGCGGACTTACTGGTGTTGGATGATTTCGGGATACAACCTTTTGATGCCGGGGGAAGAATGAATTTAATGGATATCGTGGAAGACCGGCACGGGAAAAAATCAACGCTTATCACTTCACAAGTCCCCGTGAAAGACTGGTACGATATTATCGGGGAAAAAACTATTGCAGATGCCGTCCTGGATAGGATTGTTCACCAGGCTATTCGAATTGAATTACACGGGGACTCTATTAGAAAATTGCAAGCTAAAAGATAAAATTACTATATTTGTGAATAAAATTTAATAATAATAATGGCATACCGGTAGAATTTTATGCGCGCGTACAACGAGATAATTTAGCCGTTTCTGGGAAAAATTTACAGGGGGGCAATTTAAGTTGGATTCTAGGGGTCAATTACATTGGAATTTCCATTTATATCCACATTCTTCTCACGGACACGGAAACAGATGTTCGAGGTCGAGGAACTGCTCTTTTTCAGATAGACGGAAACTTTCATCGGCAATGCGTTTTTTGATTCACATTGCAAAGGTAAATAAATTCCCGTATATGTTCCCATATATCCCGAAAAAACTTGTAGCGGATTAAGACAAATTAAAGAGCGTGTCCCGAAAGTGATACCACATAAAATACTGTATATTAGTGATTATATTTTCTCTTGTTATGCTTTTCTTTTCATTTTTGACTTTCAAAATTCGCAATTAAAACATATATTGCAGTTCCACGCTTTCTTTTTTGTATAAAATCCTGTTGGGGCTAGGGGTATTAATAATTAGTCCAATGAAAAAATATTTATTGATTCTTTTCACGGTTGGATTGTTTACAGGGTGTGACAAGTATGACGATGGAAAGCTATGGGACAATATTAACAACTTGGAAGCAAGGCTAACCGCACTTGAAAAGCAATGTAAAGAGATGAACACGAACATCGAATCTATGAAGGTTATAGTTGATGTTTTACAAAGTAATGATTACGTTACTAATGTTACAGTGGTGTCTGAAAATGGGGTAGAGATCGGGTACAAGATAGATTTTCATGTACATCCATCTATAACGATTTACCACGGGGAAAAAGGTGAGGACGGTAAGGATGGTCAAACTCCTTACGTGGGAGAAAATGGTAATTGGTGGATAGGTGAAGATGATACACGGGTAAAGGCTGCCGGGGAAGACGGACAGGCAGGTGAAACCCCTAAAATAGGTTCTAACGGGAATTGGTGGATAGGTTCTAGTGATACAGGTATAAAAGCGCAAGGTGAAAACGGAAAAGATGGAGAAGCAGGAAAAGACGGTGTAACTCCCGTGATAGGCGTAAAACAAGATGTGGATGGGGTTTATTACTGGACGCAGAAAGTAGGGGATAGCGAGAGCACGTGGATACTGGATTCGGAAGGGAAGAAGATAAAGACTACGGGAGAAAAGGGAGATTCGGGACAAACTCCATATATTGGCTCGAATGGAAACTGGTGGATTGGTACAAGTGACACGGGTGTTAATGCGAGAGGAGAAGATGGACAGAATGAGATAACGCCCGTCATTGGTTCTAACGGAAACTGGTGGATAGGTTCCCAAGACACGGGAGTAAAGGCTCAAGGGGAAAACGGTAATGATGGGATCACGCCCCAGTTGAAAATAGAGAATGATAACTGGATGTTGTCCGTGGATAACGGTCAAACGTGGCAAAACCTTGGGAAAGCCAAGGGTGACAAGGGTGATTGTGGAGATTCGTTTTTCAAGAGCATGGTGAATGGCGAGAAGGATTTAACGCTAGAACTGGAGGACGGGACGGTGATAAAATTACCCAAGCAACAAGTGTTCTCGATCACGCTGGATAAAACACGTTTTTCGGACGTGCTTCCCTCTACCTCTTACGAGGTGAATTACACCATAGCGGGGGAGGAAAGCCAACGCTCGAACGTGGAAATTATCGCCCCGGCTGACTGGAAAGCTGTTGTTCAGAGAACTAATGACCGGAGCGGGAAAATTGTTGTGACAACACCCTCTTTCGTGACGGATAGCAAGGTGCTCGTTCTTGTTTCTGACGAGAATGGTGGTAACACGTTGATGAAAACGGTAACATTCTTGAAGGGTAAAATATCTGTGGAGAAGACCAGTTACACGGTTGAATCTGGCGGGGAGGTGATAGATGTCAAGGTGGAAACCAGCATTGATTACGAGGTGAGTGTAGCCACGGGGGATCAATCGTGGATCACTTGTGAGACGTACCCGCTTGACAAGGGAAGATTCACCTTGACTATTCAGCCAAACAGAGACCCGGTTTTCCGTTACGCCACGGTGGAGCTGGTGAATAATGACGGGTTCGTGCTGGAGAAAATTTCTATCACCCAGAAATCGGCTGTTGTTAAGGAGATTCACGTGGAAACAGCGGGAACGTTGGAAACGTTAGTTACCACGGAAGAGTTAAATGGTTACGAGAACGTCAAAATTACGGGACGATTAAACACGTTTGATTACGACTACTTGAAATTAGCAGGGAATTTGAAAGGAGTGGATTTGTCGGACTTGGACATGAACACAATTCCAGCGAGTGCCTTCTCCGGTAGTTCCTTGCAAACCGTTTTGTTACCTAAAAATTTAATAGTTATTCCGAGTAGAGCGTTTTACCAAAGTAAAATCACTTCAATAACAATACCGGAAACTGTTATTGAAATTGGGGAGTACGCTTTCTATCAATGTCAACAAACACGTGGAGATTTAGTGATTCCAAGTAACGTGGAGAGTATCGGGGCCTATGCCTTTCAAGATTGCACGTTCGATGGGGAATTAACGTTATCGAGCTTGAAGTTGAAGGAAATAAAGGAGTACACGTTCAGTGATAGTAAATTCACGGGAAAACTGGTGTTACCCTTGAATATTGAGAAAATCGGGGATCATGCTTTTAAGAGTTGTTCCGAATTCACAGAATTGACTCTGAACGAGAATTTATTATCTATTGAGGAATATGCTTTTAGTGATTGTGTGGGGTTTGAAGGAAATCTTGTTATACCGGATAAGGTACAGACGATCGGCGAGCAAGCTTTTTATGGTTGCAAGGGATGGAGAGGAAACTTGATTGTGGGAAAAAGTGTCACGTCTTTAGATACATATGCTTTTGCTTACCTAGAGAATAGTCCTAATTCTTATAGGCACTTTCCTTTACTTTTTGCTAAAGTGTATTTTAAAGGGATGATCCCGCCTTCTTCTGTGTCGAGTGCTTTTCCTACTTATTATAAAAACTTGAGGTATGTTGCCGTCTCTATCGGTTGTAAAGATGCTTACATGAAGGCATTTTCTAATAATATTGATGTTATCGAGGAGATCGAATTCTAATTTATACAATATATGAAAATAGTAAAAAATCAAACGACTAATGTGTATTATGTGAGATACAATGGTCAAATTGAAAAAGCGCAATTGTCTGAAATAGGGAAAGTGAAAATGCTCTGTTTGTTGGAACTTCCGGGTAAAGGAGCGCCAATACCTGTTAGTTCGCCTTCATTTAGTGGGTGTTCAATGGATGAGGTGATTGATAAATTTGGTTTAGGTGATTTTGTGATTGTTACAATCTAAATTGTATTCATGCATTTTATATTATTGAGAGTGTATTATGTGAATCTGTTTTATCGCAATAAAGCGAGTTTACAGGTCTAATAGATAAAATAATATTGTAGCTGGTAATAATAGCCAGCTACAATTATTATTGGCTATGCGAGGTTATTAGAGAGTAAAAACGGGTGAGTGGATGGTTGGTTGTGCGTGTTATGGTAAAGAGAAAATATGGCGGGGTAATAAAGCGTGGATAGTGTATGGCACGGGTACAATAAAAATTGTCATCGGTAATCCATAAATTGAATAAAGCCGGGTGATGATCCTAATAAATACCAAAAAGATTTTGTGTGGTGGTTGGTATTCGTTCGTATTAAGTTGCCCGAAAAGTGTAATAAAAATGTAATCGCAATAAAAAAGAGAGGTTGTTTAAACCTCTCTAATTGACTGATGCTCAGTAGTCGGGATGACAGGATTTGAACCTGCGACAACACGCCCCCCAGACGTGGACTCTACCGGGCTGAGCTACATCCCGAATTCGGATGCAAATATAGTAAGAATTTTTGTAATGATACCAATTGGTGCTAAAAAAAATGTAAATATCGCTTATGGCATAGGTTTTCAGGGATTTGAGAAGAGTAAAAAGAGTGGAAGGGGAAAAGATTGGAGGTGTAATTTATTTTTGGTAACTTTGCGATTCATTACGTGGAATAGATAATTGTAAATTAAAAAAGGAATAGTTTATGTCTACAGAAAATGCAATAGAAAGAGTGAAGTGTTTGATTATAGGTTCAGGACCTGCTGGATACACTGCCGCAATATATGCTTCAAGAGCTAATTTGAACCCGGTACTTTACACGGGGATACAAATGGGAGGGCAGTTGACAACCACGACAGAGGTAGAGAACTTCCCGGGGTATCCGGAAGGAGTTACCGGTCCGGTGATGATGGAAGATATGAGAAAACAAGCTGAACGTTTCGGTACGGATATTCGTTTCGGTATTGTTTCGGAGGTGGATTTCTCTGGGCATCCTCATAAAGTAACCGTTGATGGGGAGAAAGTAATCGAGGCCGATGCTGTTATTATTGCTACTGGTGCTACAGCCAAATATTTGGGATTGCCGTCAGAAGAGGCGTTCCGTGGGGCAGGGGTAAGTGCTTGTGCTACTTGCGACGGATTTTTCTATCGCGGAAAAGATGTTGCCGTGGTTGGTGGTGGTGATACCGCTTGCGAGGAGGCTACTTATCTTGCCGGGTTGTGCCGTAAAGTTTACCTGATCGTGCGTAAAAATTACTTGAGAGCTTCCAAGGCTATGCAGGAACGCGTGTTTAACACGAAGAACATCGAGGTGTTATTCGAGCACAACACGTTGGAATTATTAGGCTCTGACATGGGTGTGGAAGGTGCTCGCCTCGTGTACAAGAAAGGTACTCCGGAAGAGGTTACCAAAGAAATCAAGATTGACGGCTTCTTCTTGGCTATCGGTCATACCCCGAACACGGACGTGTTCAAGAAATATATTGAGTTGGACGAGCAAGGATATATAATTACCGAGGGTAAGTCTTGTAAGACAAATGTTCCAGGGGTGTTTGCCGCGGGGGACGTGATGGACCCGACGTATCGTCAAGGTATTGCTGCTGCCGGAACCGGTTGCCGTGCTGCTATTGATGTGGAGCGTTACCTGGGTGAGTTGAACTCGTGAATATGTTTCAACAAGGCTTTTAAAAGTATAGTCTTGAAATAAAATAGGAAAGCTGTTTAAAGATCACTTCAAACAGCTTTCCTATTTTATATATCTAGTTATTTTATAGTGACCATCGTGGCTCCGTAGCCGTATTGCTTGAATGAAGCGTCTTGATGGTTGTATCTCTTGTATTTTGTTTGCAGTTCCCAAAGCAGGCGCTGTCTTAACACGCCGTCGCCTTTACCGTGTATGAACACGATTTTCATGCCCCGGCGTAGTTTGTATTCTTCCAGGGTTTTGCGGAAAACGTCCATTTGGTACTCCAGCATATCTTTGTTATCCATTCCGGTTGTTGTCTCCAGTAATTGGCTGATATGGAGGTCTACTTCCAGGATGTTGCCAACCATTTGCTTCTGGGGGCGTTCGTGTTGTTTATCATCCGCTTTGGGAGATGCCTGTTGCAAGAATTGTTCCGGGATGATTTCCAGGCTTTCTTCTTTGACGATGTTCTCCTTGTCGAGCGGGCGAAGTAGCGTGATAGCGTTGAACCAACGAGTGTGCTTGTAAGCACCGGTTTTGCACAGGTTGGCAGGTACGATCTTGATTTGCGTGTCGACGGCATTTCTCAACGGGTGAACACCTTTCTGGTAGAAGACGGATTGCACGTGTATGGCTTTGATGCCATCTAACTCTTTTAGCGAGTAATTGCCGATCAGGTACGTGGTGTCCGGGTTGCTATTGCCAGCTGTGATTCCGGTATATTTCTCCCCGTCATAAAAAGAGATAGCGTACAGGCTTGTCTGCGTGGTATCGTTCACGAGGTAAAGGTCGAAACGGCTATCCGTGAGGTCATTGAATTTCTCAGGCACGAACGCAATGTAAAGCGTGTCGGCTGATTGCATCTCTACGTTTTTCTGTTGTGCTGCGGGCGATTCTTTGACAGTCTTCGCCGGGGCGGAATCCGAGTGGATTACCACGAGGTCGTTTACTGAAGCCGGAATCTCGAAACCGTATTCGTCGCAATACACGTTTACCGTTTTATCGTCTATGATTCCTGTTACTTTTCCTTCCAGTTTCTCGGATATAAACCGGACGATATCTCCTATTCTTACGTTCATAATACTCCTTTGTTTTTACTGTACAAAAGTAGTGTTTTATCTCTGTATTACGAGGTATCGGGATGAATGATTTCAAGTTATATCGTAAAAAAATGCCCCAATAGGTGAAAAGAATCGTTGGAATGTATTAATTTAGCGAGCTGATAGGCAAGTTAAAAGATGAGAGGTGCAAACCGAAAGGTGATCGAGCGAAATCGATTTGCCGTGCGATGATTGAAATAATAATAGATAGTAAAATATATTATAATGACATTACAAGAATTTCAACAATCCATCCGGGAAGGTATCCCGGCGGAGTTACCGGCTCCCAAACCGTACGAGCCGGAGATAAACCATGCTCCCAAGCGGAAAGATATTCTCACGAAAGAGGAGAAAAAGTTAGCAATTCGTAATGCACTGCGGTATTTTGACCCGAAGCATCATGCCGTGTTGGCTCCGGAGTTTGCCGAAGAGTTGGAAAAATACGGGCGTATTTATATGTATCGTTTCCGTCCCGATTACAAGATGTTTGCTCACAATATTAATGATTACCCGCACAAGAGTTTGCAAGCTGCGGGGATCATGTTGATGATGAATAATAACCTGGATTATGCCGTGGCGCAACATCCCCACGAGTTGATTACTTACGGGGGAAACGGTGCCGTGTTCCAGAACTGGGCGCAGTATCGCTTGGCGATGAAGTACTTGTCGGAGATGACGGACGAGCAGACGCTGGTCTTGTATTCCGGTCACCCGATGGGATTGTTCCCCTCGCACAAGGATGCTCCCCGGGTGGTGGTGACGAACGGTATGGTGATCCCGAATTATTCCAAGCCGGATGATTGGGAGCGTTTCAACGCATTGGGTGTTTCCCAGTACGGGCAGATGACAGCCGGGTCGTTCATGTATATCGGACCGCAAGGTATCGTGCATGGGACGACGATCACGGTGTTGAATGCCGGTCGTAAGATTTCCAAGCATGGCGAAGGGTTAGCGGGTAAATTGTTTATCACTGCCGGGTTGGGCGGTATGTCCGGGGCACAACCGAAAGCTGCGAATATTGCCGGGTGTGTCAGTATCACTGCCGAGGTTAACCCGAAAGCGACACATACCCGTCATTCTCAAGGTTGGGTGGACGAGGTGATCGACGATCTAGATAAATTGGTAGAGCGTGTGAAAGTAGCTCGGGAGAAGAAAGAAGTGGTTTCTATCGCTTTCCAGGGGAATATTGTAGATGTTTGGGAACGTTTTGCGGAAGGGGATATCCCCGTCGAGTTGGGGTCTGACCAGACTTCATTGCACAACCCGTGGGCTGGTGGATATTATCCCGTGGGCGTCAGCTTCGAGGAAGCTAACCGCATGATGGCGGAAGAACCGGAATTGTTCAAACAAAAAGTACAAGAGTCTTTGCGTCGCCACGTGGCTGCTATCAACAAGTGCGTGGCTCGTTTCGATACCTATTTCTTCGATTACGGGAATGCTTTCTTGTTAGAGTCTTCCCGTGCCGGGGCAGATATCATGAAACCGGAGGGGGGCTTCAAATATCCGTCTTACGTGCAGGACATCATGGGTCCGATGTGTTTCGACTACGGGTTCGGACCGTTCCGTTGGGTATGTTCCAGCGGTGACCCGAAAGATTTGGCAAAGACCGACGAGATTGCCGCTCGGGTGTTGGAAGAGATCAAGACTCACTCCCCGAAAGAGATACAACAGCAAATGGACGATAACATCCGTTGGATCAAGGCGGCTATGGAAAATCATCTGGTTGTCGGTTCTCAAGCGCGTATCTTGTACGCTGATGCCGAGGGACGTATCAAGATTGCCGAGGCTTTCAACAAGGCTATTGCTGCCGGAGAGATTTCTGCTCCCGTGATCTTGGGACGTGACCATCACGATGTGTCCGGTACGGATTCTCCTTACCGTGAAACTTCCAATATATATGACGGATCCCAATTTACTGCCGATATGGCTATCCAAAACGTGATCGGCGATTCGTTCCGCGGGGCGACCTGGGTATCCATCCACAATGGTGGTGGTGTAGGCTGGGGCGAAGTGATTAACGGAGGTTTCGGGATGATGCTGGATGGCTCTGCCGATAGCGACAGACGTTTGAAGAGTATGCTGTTCTGGGACGTGAATAACGGAATTTCCCGTCGTAGCTGGGCTCGTAATGAAGGTGCTATTTTCGCTATCAAGCGTGCCATGGAGGTAAACCCTAATTTGAAGGTGACGCTTCCAAACTTGGCAGATGACAAGCTGATCGATACTTTATTTTAAATGAAATGATATTTATGGATAAGGGGTTGTTCGTGCAACCCCTTTCTTTTTTGATTCTCTGTCATGGCAAAGTTCTGCGACGGATGTTATTTTTTCGGTTGTTTGAATAAAGATGTGAATTTGGAAGGGATGGGCGTTTCAAATTTCATCTCTTTTCCGGTGATGGGATGGGTGAAATGAAGTTTGAATGCGTGCAGGGCTAAACGGCGTATTGGGTCTTTCGTCGCCCCGTATTTCTTATCCCCGGCAACCGGATTGCCTAATTCCTGCATATGCACCCTGATTTGGTTCTTGCGCCCGGTTTCCAGGTTCAGCTCGACAAGCGAGTATTGGCGGTTGGGTTTTTGTACTGTGTAGTTTGTGATGGCTAATTTTTCATCACGGGCGGAATGAACGACGAAAGCCTTATTTTCGGTGATATACGATTTTACTTGTCCCCGTTCTTCTTGCGGGCATCCCTCGAGGATTGCCACGTATTTTCGTTCCAGGATCATCTCGTTCCAGTTCTTTTGTAGTATTTCCTGTGTTTTCAAGTTTTTGGCAAACATCATGATGCCCGATGTTTCTTTGTCCAGGCGATGCAGGATGAGCACGTGGTTTCGAGGGTTTTTGCTTTTCACGTAGTCGTTCAGAATATGGTAGGCTGTTTTCGTTTTATCCCGTTCTGTTCCCATGGAAAGCAGACCGCTTGCTTTTTCGACGACGATCAGATCGTTGTCCTCGTATACGATGTTTAGCATGGAATGGTGAAAAGGAGCTGCGCTTTTGTTCATGCCGACGGTGACAGTATCCCCTGGTTTCAGCGGGGTATCGAATTGTGTGGTCAGTCGATTGTTTACTTGCACCAGTTTATGTGCCAACAGGGATTTCACGGAGTTCCTGCTTTGGTCCTGCATGGCTTGCAATAGAAAAGGCATCAGTGTGCAATCTTCTTTGATCTCGAAGCTTCTGCTTCGTGGAGCCGGGGTATGGGATTTCATGATTAATTGTTTTTTGCAGTCTATTAAAGTTGCAAAGGTAGTGAAAGGAATGGTATTTTTTTGTGTCGGTGTGTTTAATTTTGCCGTATATTTATGTGTTGAATAAAGAGTATGTTCGATGATTAAAATAAACGGTATGGATGATGTTATTGTCGGATTGGGTGAAGTTCTTTGGGATGTTTTCCCGGAAAGGAAAAAGATCGGGGGTGCTCCCGCTAATTTCGCGTATCACGTGTCGCAATTCGGTTTTGATAGCCGAGTGGTCAGTGCGATAGGGAATGATGAATGGGGGAATGAGATATTGTCTAATTTTGACAGTAAACATCTGCGTTACAATATCGCACGGGTGCCCTACCCGACGGGAAGGGTACAAGTGTCGTTGGATGAGCGGGGTGTACCTTGTTACGAGTTTATGAATGATGTGGCGTGGGATAACATACCGTTTACCCCGGGATTGAAGGCTTTGGCATGTCGCACTCGTTGCGTGTGTTTCGGTTCTTTGGCACAACGGAGAGAAGTGTCCCGAGCCACGATAGACCGTTTTTTGGATGCGATGCCGGAGGGTGAGGGGACATATCGGGTGTTTGATGTCAATCTTCGGCAGAATTTTTACACTGGGAATGTGTTGCGTCGATCTCTTTCCCGGAGTAATGTGTTGAAATTGAATGATGAAGAGTTGGTGGTGATCGGGCAGATGTTCGGGTGTTCCGGTCTGGATTTGAAGGAAAGGTGTCGGAAGTTGCTGGATGATTATGATTTGAAAATATTGATTCTGACCGCTGGTGCTTGCGGAAGTTACGTGTTTTCGGGAGAATTCGAGTCCTTTGTGCCGACCCCGCGGGTGGAGGTGGTGGATACGGTCGGGGCGGGTGATTCCTTCACGGCTGCTTTTTGTGCTTCCCTGCTGAAAGGACGCTCGCTCGGGGAGGCTCACCGTCTGGCGGTGGAGGTGTCCGCTTATGTTTGCACGTGTCAGGGGGCAATGCCGGAATTATCGCCCGAGTTGAAAGGGCGTTTGTAAGTTTTGCATCTAGAATAGGGTCGGGTCGCTCCGTAGGCTTTTCATTTCCCGCCCTTTTATCACCCCGTCGTCCTGCACGAACCCGATGAGTTTGGGCGAGTTGCTGTCATGCAGTAGCGTGTTGCGGGATAGTTTTGTCTTGCCCGTGTTGGCGTAGCAGTAGATGCAACCGTTCCGACAGGTGTCGTAGGTGCCGATATCGATGCTCTCGATACAGCGGCAGATGTCCCGTTGGTTTTTGTCTTTCCTTGTGGTGATGGGGCTACCTATGATTCTTTCGATGAGTCCCTTGTCAATACACATTCCGGCTGGGATACCCATGTCCCGGAGGTCGACTTTTACCGTGCACGCGTCGAGATGTATGGAACGGGGAACGGTTTGTATGAAAGAGGTCGCCATTTCCCGGATTTCTTTCGAGGATAAAGGGTTTATGCCTTGTTGTCCGATAGCATTACGGACGTGCGTGTAATGGTCGATGAAGCCGATCATGCATTTTTCCGTGTGGTCTTTCAGACGGGTGGCAATGGAGGCGAAGGCTTCCTTGTGGAATGCCGTGTCATATTGGGAATTCGTTAATATGGGATCGTACCGCCAGATTACTTTTTCTTTCCCGATCTTGTCGGCGAGGCGTTTGAAGGTGTCTATCCGTTGTTCGAGTGACGGGAGGTTGCCTTCAATTTCTTTCCCGTAAGGGTTTAACGTGAATTGGAAGTAATATTTGAAATCTTTTAAGGCTTCCAGCTTGTGGAGCATCGGGGCTGGATTTTTCGTCCAGAAGACGATGCAATCGACCACGTCCGGGGTCAGCCGCACTTTATCGAGTTGTTTCGGGTTGAACGGATTGGGGACGAGTACGTACCCTTCCTTTACCCGGTTGACAAACCATTCCGAGTAAAAAGAGGGAATATCCGTTCTTCTGCTGGCACTGATGATCATGTTGTAGAGTTATATTATTCTGGTGGATTGGCAATGATTTTGTTCGGATTGTGTGAAAATGTTTTTATATTGTGTTATTCCATTTTTTTGAATATCATTTGATTCATGACTGTTTCATAAACAATGTATATACCTCGTATTTGTCGCTCGTGTACACCGTAGTTATTGATGATTAGGTTACCCGAGGAATCCATGCCGACGAGGGATACTCCCGCGGTGGTTTTTGACAGACCGTGAATCAAAAGATATCTTTTACTCTCGATCGAGTAGTTTTTATTGACCGCGGCTTTGTAGTTCGGCTTATTAGCTGGTTTGAAGTATAATTTGAATTTTTGTTCATCTATCGAGGCGATAACGTCATCTTGGGTGTTATTGTCAAGGGTTGTTGTTGTTCTGTAAATTTTTTGATCTGCATATACAGCGGAGTCAATGAATTGGATTTGACGATTGGTGATGATTCTCCAGTTTCCTTGTAATTTTTGGTTGTCATAAATGAATGTGGCTGTATCTAGTTGTACATGAGGACTGGCAGAAGGACGGCAAGACCAACTTTTGTACCCGTTTTCATCAGTTAAGTTTAAGCCTAATTGGGTTTTCATGATTTTCGGAGTCAGGTACTTCCTGAATTTGTTGTAGTCTTGATCCCACAGGTGTATATCTGAACTCGGGAATAAGCTACAATAGTCTTCCGGGAAGGATTGAAATTTCAATGACTTTTTTTGCGCAAGTTCTAGTATATCTTTTTGAATACTGCAAGAATAGAATAATATGACTGCGAGCAGGCAAATTGTGATTTTGTTTTTTTTCATAATTGTATGGTAATGGGGTTGTGTTATTATTTTTTGACGGCGGACACGAGCAGCATCATGGGGCGGCGGAGTTCGTTACGCATTCCCGGAATGGTGTCGAGGAGTGCCATGTCGGGTTCGGGTTCGATAAGTCCCGTGATCTCGAAGCCGTTTTGGATGAGCCCGTTCACGTAGGTGGTAAGGGTTTTGTGGTATTTCGTTATTTTTTCGCCGAGGAAGATGGCTTCCCGTTTCCCTTCCGTGAAATACCGGTCTACCGGCCAGTGGAGGATGTTGCCTTGTTCGTCGTGATACCAGTCCTGGCTGCCGTAAGCCGTGAAGACGGGGTGTTCTACCGAGAACACGAATGTGCCGCCGGGGATGAGGCAACGTTTTACTTTCGCGCAAATATCCGGAAAAGATTCCAGGTAATGGAAGGTAAGGGAACTGATTACCACGTCGTAGCTTTCGGGAGTGTAGTCAAAATCTTCGATAGCCATGCATCGATATTCGATTTGCGGCGAGTTGTTGCGTTTCCTGGCTTCTTCCAGCATTTTTTGCAGAACGTGCCATTCGCCTGCGCCTTTAAGTCCGTCCACGGAACGGGACATTTGGCTGTATTGGTTGAAGAATTTCTCGTCGTCGTATTTGTTTTCTTTCATGGGAGTGGTTTATATCTGAACAATCCCCTCCGGCTCGCTCTTACACGGGGGGGAGAGGTGATTACCAGGCGGTTTCTCTTTCTTGTGTAAGGGGAGGTTCGAGGGAGATATTTTTACCGGATGAAGTTCGTCATGATTTTGCTCTCGCCCTCGGGTGGGGTGAGGGTATCTTTGGTCTGTTCTCTCATTTTCAGCAACCAAGCCATGTTTTTGCCGAGAGTTCGCATGATTTGGAGTCCCTCGTTGTCCTGAATGACCTCTCCGGCTTTCAGCCCGTGGATGATGTTCCAGTAGTTGGAGGTGGGCATGAGCATTTCGGAGTACGTGAGGTAATGGTTCAAGCCGTCGAGGGTGGCGGAACCGCCCGAACGACGGACTGCCACCACTGCCGCCCCTACTTTGTGGCGAAACCAGTTGCCATTTGCCCCGGAAACATAGAAAGCCCGGTCGAGGAAGCACTTCATGGTTCCGGCGATACCCGAATAATGAACGGGAGAACCGAGAATGAGCCCGTCGACATCTTTTATTTTTTGTAACAGATCGTTGAGGGTATCCGCGGTGATGACGCACCGTTCGTTGTGATTCTTGAAGCACATATTGCATCCCATGCAACCGTGTATTTTTTGACTTCCGACTTGAAGTATTTCAAATTCGATATTTTCTTTCTTTAGTTCCTCCCCGATGACTTTCAGGGCTTGAAACGTGTTGCCTTGCGGGTGCGGACTCCCGTTAATCGCGATTACTTTCATTTGTTCGAGTTTTTGTTGTTCGTGTGTCTTTTTACGTGTGTTCCCGGTAAATGTTGGGTTATTCCCTGCCTCCCGAGGCATATTCGCCCGAGCATATATCCATGACTTCCCGTTCGGGTTGGATTAATGCCGATTCGTGTTGACATTTCCATCGGATTTCTGCATCCATTTTTTGCCCGTTGAGTCCGGCTATCGTTTCGTCGTCTTGGATCGGGTCGTCTTGGGTAAAGATGTAAGCGGCTACGTTATAGGCGTGGTCAACCACGGCATTGGGGTCAAGTTCATGGAAGTGGTATTGAACGTCGGGAAGACCGATGGCATACAAGCCGAGCGAGTCGACCAGCATATCGTTTGTTCCCTGAATGTTGAAGAACCGGACATTTATTCCGAAATGGAGAAACCGGCACTCTTCGTTCCACGGGTTATCCAGTACTTGTTCCCGGGTGAGTAGTTTGCCGCTTGAAGGAACCCACACGGCGATACAATCCGGGAATAGTTCCAGAGTTGTTTCCAGCCAGCCTGTCAATAGTTCGCAGCGTTCTTTATATTCCAGCCCCGAGGCGAGGAAGTCGGAAAGCATGAGTTTGTATTTGCAGGTTGCCAGTATTTCTTCGTTGTTCGGGCAATCCCATAATTGGCTGCGTTGCATCTGGTCGATAGCGTTTGCGTCAAAATTTTCGAAGTCGGACATGAGTACTTGTGCGGGTACTTTCTGGTTGTCCTTGTATTCTACAAGAAATTTCCACACGGCGAAAGTCGACAATGAATCTTTCACGTCTGCCACGATGTCTGTTTTCCCGAAGCGGTCATTTAAAGTTTCTTGTATTACTTTGCCTTGCGGACGGGTTCCTCTTTCCTTGAATAACAGATGGATTTGGAATATGCGTTGAAATTCTCCTTTTGTATCTAAATCTTGTTTGAACACTTCGTTTTTGTTTTCTGCCGTACTCATATATCGTGAATGTTTGTCAATACTTGTTTGACAAACATACATTTTTTTACTGAAGATTCATAGCTTTTGCCGCTTTAGTCGTTCAACAACTCTTTGTATAGTTCGTACAGGTTGTCCCGCAGGTAGAGTACGGCGTATCTTTTTCTGGATATGAGGGTGTTGACCGGGATTCCGGTCGCTTCGGAGATTTCTTTAAAAGAGAAGCCTTGTAATTCGGTTAGTTCGAATACGGTGCGTTGTTCCTCGGGGAGTTCCGCCAAAGCCTTGTCCAGTTCCTCCCACACGAGGGTGCGGGTGTATTCTTTCTCGGGAGAGGTATCCGAATTGAACAGATATTCGGATACCTCTTTTAATAGTAAGTGTTCTTCGTATTCCCCGGACGGGGTAGTCAGCTTTTCTTCCTTGTGTTTGCGGCTCCTGTCGATGATCAGGTTGCGGGTGACGGAGTACAGCCACGACGAAACCTGCTCGATTGGGTGAGCCACGGGGTCAGCTTGAAGGAGTTTGTAGAACACGTCCTGCAAGATGTCTTCCCGGTCTTCTTTGCCGGCGACCCGTTTGGCTATGAAACCTTTTAGTTGCGACTGGTATTTCTTGAAGATTGTCGATACGTCCATTTCGGAAAAGGGTATATATCTGTTCAAACTTGTTCCTGCCCGTCGGTTTGTTCTTTTTTGCCGAAAAAGCGGTCATTGAATAATTCCTGGTGTTCCTCGAAACGTTGACGGATGAAATCCTTGCGTTCTTCCGGTGACATATTCTTGAATTTTTCCCGGAAAAGGTGCGGGTGTTCATGCCCCCCGTGCGGGAAGCCGAAGCCGTGATGACCGAAACTGCGGTGACCGAATCCCCCGAAGAATAGTCTGCCCAGGATGAAGAGTCCGAGGGCTTGCCAGTAATTGATAGCCGACCAGCCGATGATGGAGGGAATCAGCCAATTCCATAACAGCATGATAATCGCCGAAATGGCGGCAAGGGCAAAAAGCATGAATAGCACGTGTAAGCCTCGTCTGTGTCTTTTATTTTTCATGGTATTTAATCTTAATAAGTTGTATAAATGTAATATATTTTCGTGAAGTCTTGTAAGACGTGGATGGATAAATAAAGTAGGGCGATGACGCCGATCGTAACGACGAAGGGTGCCAACGCCCTGGCTTCCCGGATTATTATTTTAGAGTTGTATTTCATATTACTTGTTTTTATAGTTATTGTCGGATTGCAATCCTTTCTATTGTTGTAGACGAATGAGAGGGAAGAATATTTTAAAATAGGGTCATCTTTTTTTTATAAATGTCGTAAATCACCTTGTAATGTACTATTTTTACAGTTGTAAATATTGAACGAGATGAAATACGGATTGAATGATAAACCGGGACTGTTGCCGATGTTGATGTACGGGTTGCAGTGGTGGGTGGTTTCCCTGCCTTGCGTGGTGATTATGGGAATTATCGTGTCGAAACTGCATTACACGGGGGTGGCGGAGCAGACTTTTTATTTGCAGAAGTTATTCGGGATCATGGGGCTGGCGATGATCGTGCAGGTGTTGTGGGGACATCGGTTGCCTCTGGTGATCGGTCCGGCATCCGTGTTGTTGATCGGGATTCTTTCTACCGTTTCGGCAGGGATTTCTGCGATATACACGGGTATTATGGTCGGGGGATTGGTGCTGGTCGTGTTGGCGTACAGCGGTTGGCTGGGGAAGTTGCAGTTTATTTTTACACCCCGTATCGTTACCGTGATTCTCATACTGATTGCTTTCACGCTGACCCCGGTGATTCTCAATCTGGTGCTGGGGAACACGGATCATGCGTTGTTTAATTTGTTTTTCACGCTGTTGATGGTGTTGGCTCTGGTGGTGGGGAATAAGTTTTTGAGAGGGATATGGAAATCGACCACGGTCCTGTGGGGTATCGTGGGTGGGGCGTTGGTGTACTGCCTTGTGCATGGTTTTCCCGTTTTGGCTTCGGCGGGAGGGGAGGAAGTTGTCAAGGGTACTTTGTTCAATTTCTCGTTGGATTTTGAACCCGGTACGATTCTCGCTTTCTTGTTTTGTTACGTGGCGCTGATCGTGAACGAGCTGGGGTCGATTCAAGCCGTGGGATATATGTTGCAAGCCGATCATTTGGATAGCCGTACGACCCGGGGCGTGGGAGTCGTGGGGATCACGAATGTATTATCCGGGTGGTTCGGTGTCATCGGTCCCGTGGATTATTCCATGAGCCCGGGAGTGATTGCCGCCACGGGATGTGCTTCTCGCTATACTTTAATTCCGGCGGGGTCGGGTTTGATTTTATGTGCCTTTTTCCCAGCCGTCGTGGGCGTGTTGGTCATGTTGCCGGGGGTGGTGATGGGGGCGATATTGCTTTATTTGATGGCTACGCAGTTGGCGGCGGGGATGCAGATGCTGGTTCGGGAGAAGGCGATCACTGATTTTGACAGCGGCGTCGTGGTCGGGTTGCCCTTGATGGTAGCGTTGTTGTTGTCTTTCGCTCCTTCCGCAGTGCTGGATTCGATACCTTCTTTGTTCCGCCCGATCGTGGGAAACGGTTTCGTGATGGGGGTGGTTACGGTGTTGATTTTGGAACACTTGATTTTTAGAAAAAGAAAACCCGGACAACAAGGATAGCGTATACACCGGAAAAGAAAGGAAAGTGTATGAAAGGAATTTATATCTATCATAGCGGTTTTGCTTTTTTGGACGAGGGTGTTACTGTGATTATTGATTATTATAAGGATTCGGCAGACCGCCCGTTGACGGGTGTCGTGCATGGAGAGTTGTTGAGTCGTCCGGGAAAGTTGTACGTCTTGGCATCCCATGTCCACGCGGATCATTTTAACCCGGAAGTGCTGGCGTGGAAGGAGATGCGTTCCGATATTCAATATTTGTTCTCGAAAGATATTCTTGAGAACGGGAAAGCCGGGTTGTTGGATGCTTGTTACTTGGATAAGGGGAACGTGTGGACGGACGGCGTGCTGGAAGTGGAGGCTTTCGGTTCCACGGATGCGGGAATATCATTCTTGTTGCGGTGGGACGGGAAGATTATCTTTCATGCCGGTGATTTGAATAACTGGCACTGGAAGGAGGAATCGACCGGGGCGGAGGTGCGGGAGGCGGAGCGGGCTTATTTCGATGAGCTGGATGCGTTAGCCCGAAGAACGGAGCGTATGGATTTGGTGATGTTCCCTGTCGATCCCCGTTTGGGAGAGGATTATATGTTGGGAGCGAAGCAGTTTGTTGATAAATTCCGCGTGGATAGGTTTGTCCCGATGCATTTTGACGATGCGTACGACAAGGCAAATGCTTTCAAGGGATACGCTGAAAACCGGGATGCCCGTTTCGTGGAATTGAATTATAAAGGAGAAAATTTTATGATTTAAAGATTAGGCGATTTACGATTGCCGATTTTGTGATTGCGTGAAATTCTAAATTATAGATACATATGGAAATTAAAAGTCATTTCGATCATTTCAATTTTAATGTTCTTGATCTTGATAGAAGTATTCGTTTTTACGAGCAGGCTTTAGGACTGAAGGAAGTCCGCCGGAAGGAAGCCAAAGACGGTTCTTTTGTCCTCGTGTACATGGGGGACGGGCATACCGGATTCTTGTTGGAGTTAACCTGGTTGAGGGATAGAAAAGAGCCTTATGACCTGGGAGAAGGTGAGTTCCACCTGTGTATGCGCGTGGAAGGTGATTATGATGAGGTGCGGGCTTACCACAAGCAAATGGACTGCGTGTGTTATGAGAATACCGATATGGGACTTTATTTTATAAATGATCCCGACGGTTATTGGATTGAGATATTGCCGAAATAATCCGTTTGGTACACGAGGGGCATTTCTCCCGTCATACGGTGGATTTTATTGTTTTCGGATCATTTTAAAGTATCTGTTTTTTTAGGGAAAGATCGTGTATGTGATTTCCCGAAAAGAAAGCGGGATAGAAAATATTAAATATGTGAGAATGGCAGATGATTGATATATTTCTTTAAATTTGTGATGTGGAATTTAGATTGCTAGTATGACGGAGCGAGTAGAATATGATATAAATCAGTTGGTACAGGATTTGAAAAAGGGGTATGAACCGGCTTTTGATTACCTGTTTACAACCCGTTACGAGGACTTGTGCCGTTTTGCACGGGCTTTCGTGGGATCATACGATGTGGCGGAGGATATTGTGCAGGATGTTTTTGTCAGGATATGGGAGAATAACTTGAAGATTAACAGCAATATTTCATTGGATAGTTATCTCTACGTGGCGGTGCGAAACGGTTGTGTCAGTTATGCACGCCAGCAAAAACCTCATGTAGGGTTGGAGGCGTTGTCGGGGATGGAAACGGAAGAAATTTTGACGGAGGATTGGAAGTACGTGTGGGATGCCGTGGAAAGTTTGCCGGAGCAGTGCCGTGTTGTTTTGAAATTGGTAGTACTGGAAGATATGAAGTACGCGGAGGCGGCAGAGAAACTGGGAATCTCTGTCAACACGGTTAAAACGCAAATGAAGATTGCTTACCGGGAGTTGAGAAAGAAATTTACGTCGGGAGAGATTTCTGTTTTATTCTATTATTTTTATGTGGGAGAGGTTTTTAACGGGTAGTTGCCTATTTTTTTGAAAAATATTCTGTTTTCTTTTCACCCTTTTTTTATTCTTTTGCGTCCTCTCTCGAAAAATGGAACTTAACGAGTCATTTTATGAACGAGAGAATAGAAGAATTATTGGTCAAAAAAATTGACGGGGAGCTTTCTGACGCGGAGGAGAAGGAATTAGCCGGGTGGTTGGCAGAGTCGGAGGCTCACGGGCGAGTCCTGCGGGAATTTGAAGCGATGCGGCAGCGATTGACCGTGTTGCGGGAAGAGTTTCACCCGGACGTGAAAGGACGTTTGCAGTCGGTTAAGAAGCATAAAAAACGGCGGGTTCGGTTTGTCGTGGAGTGGATGCGTTATGTTGCCGTCGGTATTTTACTCGTGAGCGTGGGTGGGTACTTGTTGTGGAATGATGGGAAAAAGGAAGAGGAGGGACATCGTGTTTTCGCGAAGGTGGCGGTGCCCGGGAAGGAACAGGCATATATCGTGTGGGCGAACGGGGTACAGGTGGCAATCGATGAAACGATGAAAGATACTTTGCTGACCGGGGACGGGGGGGCGATGGTACGGGTGGATTCCAACCGGGTGTTGCGTTACGAGGGACGGGATGTTAGTGAAGGACAGGAGCAACGGGTACATAAATTGGTGATTCCGAATGGAGGGGAGTATCGAATGGTGTTGGAAGATGGGTCGATTGTTTGGTTAAATTCCGCTTCTACGCTGGAAATACCGGAACGTTTTGCCGCGGGGGAGAGAAGGGTTCGATTGGTAGGTGAGGCTTATTTTAAGGTGAAAAAAGATTCGTCAAGACCGTTTTACGTGGCAACGGAACGTGTTGATGTGCGTGTGTTGGGTACGGAGTTCAATGTTTCGGCTTACGAGGAAGATCGTGATGTAGCGACGACGCTTGTGAACGGATCGGTGCGGGTGGATGCCCGAGGAGGTGAGTCGGTAGTATTGGAACCGGGACAACAGGCGTTGATTGTGGGTGGGGAAATTGAGGTGCAGGATGTCGACGTGTCGTATATTACGTCTTGGGTGAAAGGGAAATTCAGTTTTGATAATTCCCGTCTGGAAGATATTGCCCGGCAGGTTTCCCGCTGGTATGACGTGAAAATATCTTTTGAGGATGATGACTTAAAAGAGATTCGTTTTTCCGGGGCAATGTTGAAATTCCGTCCGTTGAGTGATTTGATCGAGATGATCGAGGCTACAAGTTTTGTGCGGTTTAGCGTGAAAGGAGAAAATATTATAATATCTAGAAAATAAAAATCGAGGAAGTGGCTAGACTTCCTCAATTTTGAGTGGTAATTGCTTTGTCTCTGTTTGAGAGAGAACAAAGCTATGTATAACCTTAAATGCAAATATATGAAAAAAAATCGAGAGCCTAACCGGTTTACGCGGTTAGGACAGAAAAAAATGTTATCGATGATGCGTTTGGCTAGTTTTTTTTGTTTGTTGTGTCTTGCGTTTAGCGTGCAAGTAGCACATGGACAGGAACGTAGAGTATCCTTGGAAGTGAAGGATACTCCTATCAATCAGGTGTTGCGTATGCTGGGAAAAGAGTTCGGAAAGGATTTCTTTTATAGCAATGTGCAAGTGGATATGAATGAAAAGGTGAGTGTGAAGCTGGTGAATACCACTATTGGTGAAGCGCTGAAACAGGTGTTCGCGGGAAAGCAGGTTCGGTTTGAGGAGAAGGAGGATTTCGTGTTGATTTTGGAAATTCGGGAATTGAAGAAGGACACGAAAGTGCCGGAGGTGCGTGGCGTGGTGTATGATGATCTGAATGAACCGCTACCGGGAGTAACGATTATGATTAAGGGAACAAGTACCGGTTTTGTCAGTGACACGGACGGGAAGTTCAAAAGTGTGTTGACGATAAAGTTGCCCGTGACTTTGGTGTTTTCGTTTATCGGTTTCCAAACTCAGGAAGTGGTGGTAACGGATAGCACGCAAGAGTTGACCGTGAAGATGAAACCGGACGTGAAGCAGATGGAAGAGGTTGTGGTGACGGGATACGCTAACGTGAAAAAGTCCAGTTTTACAGGAAATTCGGTGAAGGTAGAAAAAGAGGAGTTGTTCAAGGTGTCGCCGACCAATGTGATTGACGTGTTGCAGGTATTCGATCCTTCCTTGCGTATCATGAAGAATAATCAAATGGGGGCAGACCCCAATACATTACCGGAGTTTTATATCCGGGGACGTTCCGGTATCGGGGTAATGGATTTGGATAAGGAGAATCTTTCGGAATCAGCCTTGAGTAATAATCCTAATTCTCCTATTTTTATTATGGATGGTTTCGAGGTGACGGTACAGAAGGTATATGATTTCGACCCGAACCGTATAGAGAGTATCACGATTTTGAAGGATGCCGCGGCTACGGCAATTTACGGTTCCCGTGCTGCTAACGGGGTCGTGGTGATCGAAACGGTGGCTCCGAAACCGGGAGAGTTGAACGTGATGTATAATTTCACGGGAGCGCTTACGGCTCCGGATTTATCGGATTATAATCTGATGAATGCTAAGGAGTTGCTTGAGGCGGAACGTTTGGCGGGATATTATGACCCGACTTCAGAAATTAACAAGTCTTATAGTCTTTTGAGCGAGTACGAGGCGAAGTTGTCGAACATTGTTCGGGGTGTGAACACGGATTGGTTGTCACAGCCTTTACAGAATGAATTCAATCATAAGCATAGTCTTGCTATTCAGGGAGGTTCCGAGAATATGCGTTTTAACGTGGACTTGAATTACGATAACCAGAATGGAGTGATGAAAGGATCTTTCCGTGAGCGTTTGGGTGCCGGATTTTATTTGGATTATCGAATCGGCGGAATGCAGTTGAAGAATCAGATCGCTTACACGGTCACGAAATCGGAAAATTCTCCTTATGGTGATTTCAGTGATTACACGAAGAAATTGCCGTATGACGAGTTGAAAGATGCAGACGGGAATTATGTTGAGCAGACAAAACTTTGGCATAATGGTATGAGTGATAGGGAGAACCCGTTGTACGAGGCGAAGATGCTGGAAAGTTTCGATAAAAGTAAAATACAGGATTTGACGAATAACCTGAGTTTGAACTGGTATATCACGAAGAGCCTTTATTTTAAAGGACAGGTAGCGGTGACCTTGACGGATACCGAAACAAAAGTTTTCAAAGATCCGCTTTCTTCTTCATTTTACAACGTGGATGATGACAAGAAAGGTTCGTTGAATCTGAGCAAGAAGAAATTGGTGAAATGGAATACCAATTTCGTGTTGAATTACGTGCAGACGATAAAGAAACATAATATGAATTTCTCGTTGGGATTGAACACGAACACGGAGAGTACGAATAGTTCGGTAGAGAAATATTTGGGATTTCCCTCGGGAGAATTGAATACTCCGGCTTTTGCCGAGAACGTGGATGATGTTCCGACGTATTCGGATAATAAGAAACGGTTGTTCGGGGCATTTGTTTCATTAAATTACACGTATAATGATATTTACTTGTTTGATGCCTCATGGCGTTTGGATGGTTCGTCCGAGTTCGGGGCTGCCAAGAAATACGCTCCTTTTTATTCTGGAGGTGCGGGACTGAACGTGCATAATTACCAGTTTATGCAAGGGCAGAGTGTGGTGAGTTTGTTGAAAGTCACGGGGACTTTTGGGGTGTTGGGTAAAACTAATTTCCCTGCTTACGCTGCCAAACATACTTATGATGTGACTAATTCATATTATTCCACGGGTGGTGGTGTTTTCTTGCATTACATGGGGAATGAGGATTTGAAGTGGGAACGGACTTTCTCCCGGGATTTGAAATTGGAGTTAGGATTGTTGGATGATGCGATTTACACGAAGTTCACGTGGTATAACAAGACAACCAAAGATTTGATTACGGATGTGACGATTCCAACTCATACCGGTTTTACTTCTTATAAGGATAATATGGGTGAGGTGGAGAATAAGGGGATCGAGTTGGATGTTCGCTTTAATATTATCCAAAGAAAAGACTGGATGCTTGCCGTGTTTGGTAATTTGGCGCATAACCGGAACCAGATATTGAAAATTTCGGAATCCTTGAAGGCGTATAATGAACGGGTGAACGAGAAATTTGATGAATATTTCGATAACATTTTCAACCAACAGGATTTGAAGTATAGCAAGCCTTTGTTGAAATACGAGGAGGGTGGTTCTTTGACATCTATTTACGGGATGCGTTCTTTAGGAATCAACCCGAGTAACGGAAAAGAATTGTTCTTGGACCGAAGCGGACAGATTATTCGGGATTGGACGTCTAGTCAACAGGCTATTTTGGGCGATACGGAACCGGATGCAACGGGATCTTTCGGGGTGAACTTCCAGTGGAAACGTTTCACTTTGTTCGCTACGTTCATGTATGAGTTCGGGGGACAAGTGTATAATCAGACTTTGGTGGATAAAGTGGAGAACGTGAAGTTGTATGATATGAATGCAGACAAGCGGGTGCTCACGGAGCGTTGGGCAAAGCCGGGGGAAGTGACTCGCTTGAAGTCGATTAAAGACCGGAATAGTGTGACATTGCCAACTTCTCGTTTCGTGCAGGATTATAATATGTTGAATTTTAATTCTTTGACGGTGGGGTATGATTTCAATCAAGATTTGTTGAAGAAATGGAAGATGAGTATGTTGCGGTTATCGTTTAATATGAAAGATATATTCACGATTTCCAGCGTGAAGCAGGAACGGGGATTGAATTATCCTTTCGCGAGAACTTTTAATTTCACTTTAAATGCAAGTTTTTAAAGAGATGGTTATGATACGATATAAATATCTGTTGTTGTTTATGATGCTGTTCGGGCTGGCAGCATGTAATGCTTGGTTAGATGTCGAGTCGGATAATCAGGCGAGTGACGAGAAAATGTTTAAGGATTACACGGGATTCCGGAGTGCTTTGAATGGGGTGTATTATAAATTGTCAGAGCCGGAGATGTACGGGCGGGAACTTTCATGGGGGTTCTTGAGTGTTTTGGCTCAGACGTATGATGCTGCGGATGTCAGTCAAAATGATGCTTATAAAGCGGCAGTAGTTTATGACTATAATGCAAATGACGTTAAAAAATTGATTTCTGAGATTTGGAAAGGTGCCTATAATGCAATCGCTAATTGTAATAAATTGATTGCCGAGATAGAAAGTAAAGATGCTTCGTTTTTTCCTTTGGGAGAGTGCGAGCGGAATTTGATCTATGGTGAGGCTTTGGCTTTGAGGGGATATTTGCATCTTGATTTAGCACGGATGTTTGCACCGGCTCCGACCACGGGGAATGACGGGGCGTATATTCCTTACGTGACAGTTTACCCGACGCATTACGAGTCTGCACAGCCCACGACGGAGATTCTTAGGCTTGCTAAGGAAGATTTGTTGCGGGCAAAGGATCTTGTTGCGTGGAATGATACGTTGTATGATAATTTTGCGTATGCTAACCGTTTTTTTGCAGATGATTCGGGAAATCGTTTTTTCAGTTTCCGGGGAACTCGTATGAACTATTTGGCAATTTGCGGTACATTGGCTCGTTTGTGCCTGTATGCCGGAGAGAATGAGGAAGCTAACCGGTACGCATCGCACGTGTATGATTTGGTGGAAGCCAAGACCGATTTATGGAATATTTATTTTACATATTCGTCGGATCTGAATACTTCCGGGAACAATAAATACGTGAAGGCGTATGATGATATTTTGTTCGCATTTTATAATAAGAAATTGACGGAAGACGTGGAGGATTTTACGGAAGAGTCGGGAAAGCCCAAGATGTTGTTGAAGAATGCCAGTACGATGTTTGGTGATCGGGGAGATGGAGATGATTACCGTCAATATCTTATCGATTGGACGCTTGATGCTAATCGGTCGCAGAAATGGTTGGATCTGGGAGCCTCGGAGAATTTTTTAAAGGTGCAGTATACCCTTATTCCAGCATTGAGATTTAGTGAGATATGTTATATCTTGGCGGAAACGGCGTATGGTTCTGCCGCGGGGAATGCGGAAGCAGTGGCGTATCTTGAAGAAGTGCGGGGAGGTCGCGGATGTAAACGTAATATTTCGGAAACCGTGTCAGCAACTTCTTTTAAGGAAGAGTTGATTTGGGAAGGAATGAAAGAGTATCTCACGGAAGGGCAGACTTTTTTCATGTTTAAACGTTTGAATCATCCCGTGTTGAGTGGAAGTGAATCTCACGTGTTGGGTAATTCGTTTGTGCTTCCTTTGCCGGATGATGAAAAGGTATTTTAGTAAAAAAAAAGGCGAGTTATGAAAAAGATATATGTATTTATTTTAAGTGTGTTCTTGTTGGGGGCGTGCTCGAAAGAGGATATCCCGATGTATAATACCGTGAATTACATTCAATTCACGAATGCTTACAAGGATTCGATGGAGATTTCGTTTTTCTTTTACGGAAATGCGGAACAGATCGAGGTGCCGATACACGTGGAGATGTTGGGAAATCTATTTTTGGAAGACCAGCCGTTTACTGTCGTATTGGATAAAGATTTGTCCACGGCAACGGAGAAACATATAGAACTTCCGGAGTATTATGTTTTTCACAAGGGGTACGTGAGGGATACGATCTCGTTGGTGTTGAATAATCCCGGGGATGAGCGTGTGCGGATCGTGTTAGCTATCCCGGGAAACGGGAGTGATATTTTGCCGGGGGAACCTAATTATCAGTATAAGATTATTAACTTGAGTAATACGGTGACGATACCGGAATGGTGGGATGAGGATGTTAATAAATCTTTTCTCGGTACTTATTCGCCCGCGAAATATCAGTTGTTAATTGAAGTGACCGGGGAAGGGGATTGGACGAATCTGGATGCATCGACGAGGAGAGCTTATGCGTTACAGTTAAAGTACTATTTGCGTGAAATGGAAGATCGGGGAGAGCCGGTGTTGGATGATGGTGTGGCCATGACGGTAACAGTAATTGGATAATAAATCAATAGCAGTATGAAGATGAAAAATATAATATATCTGTCTTTGTTGATGATGGCGGGATTGTTTTCCTGTATCAAAGATGAGGGGAATTATAAATATGAAGCGATTCGGGATGCGAGGGTTTCATTTGAAACTTATGTTGTGAATTGTTTTGTACATGATAAAGTGAAAGTAGAGCCTAAGATTCAGTTTGGCGGGAGTGATACTACTGATTTCTCGTACGAGTGGCGTATTGATTATGACGTCGTTTCCACGGAGAGGGTGTTGGAATTTACTCCTGAACAGGCAAAAACGTATGCTTGCCGCTTGGCACTGAAAGATAATCGTAACGGGAAAGTGTATAGCAATACGATGTCTGTTATTGCGGCGACGGTATATCAATCGGGATTCTCTATTTTGTACGAGGAAGGCGGGGTGTCGAAACTGGGACATATTAATTTACCGACTGCTTCTCAAGATGGAGAATACCATGCTTATTATGATTTGTACCGGGCGGCAAATGGGGAAGACATGGGGGCGGAACCGGTGAAACTGGTGCAGCATTTCTTTTGGAATGCAACTAATTATTGCAAGTGGTCTGAATTGTTGGTCATTCAGCATGGCGGGCAGGGACCCGTGGAGCTGAATGGTGACACGAACGAGAAGGAGGTATTGACCCGAGAGGAGTTCGTGGGAGGAAATCCCCCGGAGAATTTTAAATTGGTATCGGCATTCTACCCGTTCTACATGAATATTGTGTTGAGCGAGGACGGGAAAATTTATACCCGTTTTTTCAATGACCCGAAGAGCATGGGGTATCATTCGGCTGCTTACAACAATGTTCCGGTATATATAAATAAAGGATATAAAATCGGAAAGATTATTGAAACGGAACATCAGTATTTGAAACATTTCCTTTTGTATGACGAGTTAAACGGTCGGTTGATCCACGTGAGGAGTGCTTATTACACGACGGCTGAAGAGTACCGGGAATTGCAGTACACGGGGAATTATCCTGCCGGTTTTATTCCGGTGAATGATTTCGGTGATTATAAATTGGTTTATGGTGCTGCTTACGGAGGTGCGATATTTGGAAGCACGAAGTATGCCCTTATTTTGCGGAATGGGGATGATTGGAAAGTGGAAACGTTTGGGATCGCTAGCGGAGCCTTAGGAGTGATTGCCTTAGATGCAATGGATAAGTGCCAGGCGTTTTCGGGAAAGACAGAGGGATATGTGACGGATAAGAGTATTTTCAGAATATTGAGAAACCGTACTTATATTTTCTTCTCCGGGGGTGTGAATAATGACGAGTTGTATTATTTCGATTTAAGTACCGGGAAGTCGCATCATTATGCTTCGTTGGGTGGGCGTGCTATCGTGGCGATACATCCTGCTGATGGAAATAAAGAGTTGGGGGTAGGATTGGAAGACGGGACGTTTATTTTGTTCAACGTGGAGGATGCGGTGCTGAAAGCGGGTGAGCCTGTCGTGTTGTATGAACAGGGTGGTTTCGGTCGGATAGTTGATGTGATTTTCAAATATAAATTTTCGGGACGGGATTTGTGATCGCAGTGTAGTTTTCTAAAATCGAATAAATCGATTTTAGAAAACTATTCCGGTGTTGAAACACAGGTATTTATATTTTTACTCTGAATGGTATTTCTATTTCAGCAGGGATTGTTATGTGAAAATTGGGATGTTTAAATTTTGAAGTTATGATATTGAAATCAATTGTATTTGTATTTATGTTTTTTTCCTTGAGTGTTGTGTCGGCGGAAGGTAAAGGGCGGAAGAAAAAAACGGCAACCAAGGAGGTGAAAACGGAAAGTGCTTACCAGCGCTTTTTTAAGGGGAAGTCGTGTGAAACGGTGAAAGGTTTAATCACGTTGCACAAGATGGATGGGAAGATTTATTTTGAGTTACCGTTGAATTTGTTGGGGAAAGAGATGTTACTCGGTTCAACGATCAGTGAAACCACGAATAATGATTTCGGGAGTGTGGGGGAAAAGCCCAAGGAGCCGATGCATGTGGTGTTTACCCGTCAGGACTCGTTAGTCAGCCTGCGGGAGGTGAGTGCGGTGTATTATACCACGGAGGAGGGGATAAGAAAACGTTTGGAAGAGAGTTTTAAGCCTGCTATCATCCTGAATCTGCCGGTGAAGGTGTATTCGGAAGACAGTACGGCGGTTGTGCTGGATTTGACCGATTTCCTGTTGAGTGATAACGAGGGGTTATCTCCTTTTTCCTTGTATGCACCTATCATGGGTGGCAGGCGTAGGTTGGAAAAGGAGTTCGTGAAAAAGAATTCGTTTATCGGCGAGATTAAGGCTTTCGAGGATAATTTTAGTGTACGTTCTTCTTTGAATTATTTGGTTACCGTGCGGGATCAAGAACGGGTATTGTTTCAGAAAGTGCCTTTTACGACGGTGATGACACGTAGTTTTGTTTTGTTGCCGGAAGAACCGATGCGTCCCCGTATGGCGGATCCCCGTATTGCTATATTCTATCAGGCGAAATATGAATTCAATTCTAAAAAGAATGGGGTCGATTTTCGTTATTACGCGAATCGTTGGCGTCTTGAACCCGCGGACGAAGCGGCTTATCGTGCCGGACAACTGGTGGATGTGAAGAAACCTATCGTGTTTTACGTGGATAATGCTTTCCCGGAAGGTTGGAAGAAATATATCAAACAAGGAGTCGAGGAATGGCAGAAAGCCTTTGAGAAGATCGGTTTGAAGAATGCGATTATTGCCCGGGATTTCCCCGAGGATGATCCGGAATTTGATCCGGAAAATCTGAAATATTCCTGTGTACGCTATTCTCCCTCGTGGACGGCTAACGCAATGGGACCTTCGTGGACTGATCCCCGGACGGGAGAGATTATTAATGCCTCGGTGTATTTTTATCACAATATAGCTCAATTGATTCAGAATTGGCGATTCGTGCAGACCGCGCAGACAGATGCCGATGTGCGGAGAAGGCAGTTGCCGGAAGATCTGTTAGGGGAGAGTATTCGTTACGCTATTGCCCACGAGGTGGGGCATTGTTTGGGTTTTATGCATAATATGAGTGCTTCTGCCGCTATTCCCACGGATTCTTTGCGTTCGCCTTCTTATACCCAAAAGTACGGGACTACGCATTCGATCATGGATTATGCCCGGAATAATTACGTGGCACAGCCGGGAGATAAGGAGAGAGGTGTGAAATTGACACCACCTCATTTGGGGTTGTATGATTATTTTACAATAAAATGGTTGTACACGCCTTTGTTAGGAGAGAAGACCACGGATGAGGAAGTACCCGTTTTGGATCGTTGGATTAGCGAGAAAGCGGGAGATCCGGTATATCGTTATGGTAGGCAACAGATGAACTCTCGTTGGGATCCGAGTTCTTTCGAGGAGGATTTGGGTGATGATCCGATAAAATCATCCGCGTATGGGATAAAGAATTTGAAATATATTTTGGCGAACCTGAACGACTGGGTGGGAGAGGAAGATAAAGATTACGCCTTCCGTCAACAGATTTATAACGAGATCATCATGCAGTATTTCAGGTATTTGAATAATGTTATTTTTAATATCGGCGGTATTTACCTGAATGAAAAATATGCGGGAGATCCGATACCTGCTTATGCTTTGGTCCCCAAAGCCCGACAAAAGGAGGCTCTGGCGTTTCTGTTGGATCAGTTGAAAGAGATGTCTTGGATTGACGCGAAGGATTTTAAGGATGGTTTGCCGTTGATGAGCGATATTTCGGGAGATATGGAAAATGCTATTTTCCGGGGATTGTTATCTCGGCTTAATGCGTTGGCCGTGGGGATGGAACAGTCGAAAGAGGATGTGTATTCCACACGGGAGTACATGAATGATTTGTATGAATTCATCATGACTCCGACAAAAAAGAGAAATTCGCTGTCCGAGGTTGAAAAACGATTGCAAATTAAATATTTATCATTTTTGGTTTCTGCTTCCGGTGTGGAAGTGAAGGGTATGGGCGGTTCTCCTTTTGCTTTTTCCCAGGACGGGATGATTGAGGTTATGGATTACGTGAAAGAGAATAGCCGGAATATTTATGGCGAGTTGCCTGACGAGTATTTGGGTATGTTCGCTGACAGGGGATGTTGTTTTGCCCCGGAGGAAATTAGCGGTTTCGGGAGAACGACGAACTTGAGCAGACCGAATGTTTCTATCGGGACCGATTGTTTCTTGATGTTGAAAAAGACCTTGGCTTTGTTGAAAAGCCGGATGAATACGGCAACGGAAGATACTCGATTGCATTATCAGTTGTTGGTTTATAAATTGGAGAAGGTTTTTAAGAATAACTGAGACGAGTGATTATTAATAGTAAACTAGTTGTCATGAAAAGTATTATATATGTAGTATTTCTTCTTTCGATAATTCTATGTCCGTTTGTAGGAAACGGGATGGCACAGGAGAAGAAGGATACGGGGAAAAATAAAAATTCGGCTTACCAGAAACTCTTTAACGGTAAAAATGTAAAGACGGCAAAAGGTGTAATGACGATTCATTACACGGGGGGGAATGTGTACGTGGAGTTTCCTTTGGATTTGTTGGGTAAGGATATGTTGTTCGCTTCGTCGATAGAGAACACGAGTGATAACGGGGAGGGTGTTGTAGGGCAATTTGCCGGAACACCTCAGGTATTCGTGTTCACGAGAGAGGGAGATTATGTACAGGCTCGTTTGAGGCAAGGTGTTCCTATCGCTAACGGTAGTGGGAATGAAAATGTAGCGGGAGCCTTGGAGAAATCTTTTATGCCGGGAGTGTACTCTACTTTTAAAATAGAGGCTTACACGCCGGATAATAGTGCCGTGGTATTGAATATGACTTCTTTTTTCTTGGAGCATACGGCGTTCACGAATCCGTTTTCCGTTCAGGCTGCCAATTCGATATGGGGATTCGTGAACCGGAAGCACAAGTATAAAGCGAACCGGAATTTGTTTCAAGATGTCAAGGCGGATGGACGGAGCGTTACCGTGGTTTGTGAATCGGGGTATGACGTGGACCATATCGTGATGGGTGCTTTGGCAAGGCAGAATGTGAAGGTTTCGGTTACATTTAATAAAATGTTGGTGCTTCTGCCTGAAGATAAAATGACTCCTCGTTATGCCGACCCGAGGATAGGGGTAAGTTTCGTAACGATGCCCGAGATTGGAAAAGGGAAGACGGCATTGGCAAGGAGTTATCTGACTAAACGTTGGCGAGTGGAGCCGAGTGATGAAGGGGCGTATTGGGCAGGACAGGTCGTGGAGCCAAAGAAACCGATTGTTTTTTATTTGGATACGTTGATGCCCGAGAGTTGGACGAAATATATTCGTGAGGGGGTAGAGGAGTGGAACAAGGCTTTTGAACGTATCGGATTTAAAAATGTGCTTCGGGTTGTGCCTTTTCCCGAAACATCGGATTTTGATGCCGGAAACATTCAATATTCTGTGATTCGTTATTCTCCGACTTCTCCGAATATGTATCGTCCCCAACAATCTATGCTGGTGGATTACCGGAGTGGGGAGATTCTTAATGCCTCTTTGTATTTGCATCATCATTTCTTGTTTATACTGCATCGTGACAGGCTTCTTTACACGATGGCGGCAGATCCGGAAGCGCGTAAGGCTGCTTTGTCCGAAGAGGTGATGGGGCAAATGATAAAGAGTCAAATGATACGGGAGATCGGTTCGTGTTTGGGGTTGAGAGCCAATTTTCAGGCATCTTCTGTTTATCCGGTTGATTCATTGCGTTCCGCAACCTTCACGAGGGAACACGGGTTGTCACCCTCGATAATGGATATGGTGCCATGTAATTATATAGCACAGGAAGAAGATGTCAAAAACGGAGTGTTGCTAGTGCAAGACAAGTTGGGTGAATACGATTATTATGCCATTGAATGGTTGTATAAACCGATTCGCGGAGTGAAGAGTGCGGACGAGGAACGTGATACGTTGGATCGTTGGATTAAAGAATCCCGTCGGGATATTTATAGAACATACGGGCATACGCCTTTTACTTCCAGTGTTTATGACCCGCGTGTATTGAGCGAGGATTTGGGGAACGATCATGTTAAGGCAGGGGAATATCTGATACGGAATCTGAAAAAGTCAATGGCTCATTGTCGTGAATGGTTTGCCGAAGAGGATAAAACATTGGAACTTCAGAATAAATTGTATGGTTTTATACAAGGGCGGTACATGGACGGGTTGAACCGGGTTGCGTCTTACATTGGCGGAATGTATATAAATGACGGTAATAGTGATGAGAAGATACCGCATTACACGGTTGTACCCAAAGCCAAACAACAAGAAGCTGTGAATTTTTTGCTGGGACAGGCTAAAGATTTGGATTGGTTGGATAATCGGGAATTAAGGTATGACTTGCGGGTGAATTCTTCTGCCGTACAACAAAAACGGATGGAGATTTTTAACTTGTTATTTTCCCGTTGGTATATGGTTATCATGAGTTCGCGCAAGGCAAGTGGAGGATATACCGCGGACGAGTACATGGATGAATTGTATCGGATGGTTTGGGACGGTACTATAAAGCGCAAACAATTGGATCCGTTGGAGAGGGATTTTCAGATGGCTTTTTTAGCTGCCGTGATTGCTTCTTCGACCGTGACGGAAGATGCCACGCAATTGGATGCACACACGCGGGCTTTGGTGCAGGGGATAAGTGCTACCGGACAAGGTTGTCAAAAGTATGACCCTATTGCTTGTGAGAAACTGGAACGGATGCAGGTAGAGAATATCAGTGGTTTTTATGCACAGGGAGGGATTGCGGTAAATACATTGTCACGTTCTCATGTTTTTTATCAAATGTTGTTGAAAATCGATGCCATGGTGAATAATGCCATGAAAATGAGTACGGGGGAAATGAAGGATTATTACGAGTATTTACATTATAAAATCAGACAAGCCCTGGACGTGAAGGGTATTCATTAAAGAAGTTTGTTTCATGAAGGAAGTTGTAATATGTCAAAAATATTACAACTTTTTTTCACCCTTTGAGGGGCTTCAAGTGCCTTTTTAGAGTAATCGGATAACAGAAAATTTTAATTAATGCTGACAAGATGAAATTGAGCGTACTTTTATTGTGTTTGGGTGCTATGCTGACAAATAAAGAAGAAAAAAAGAATCCGGTGGATTACGTGAATCCCTTTATCGGAACTAAAAGTATGGGACATACCTTCCCGGGGGCTTGTGTCCCGTATGGAGCGGTGCAGTTGAGTCCCGATACGGAGAACGTGCCGCATAATATTGACGGTGTTTACCAAAAAAATACTTATCGGTATTGTGCCGGATACCAGTATGATGATCCGACAATTGTCGGGTTCAGTCACACGCATTTGAGCGGAACGGGGCATTCGGATTTGGGGGATGTCCTTTTGATGCCGACAGTCGGGGAGTTGAAACTGGTGCCCGGGACGGCGGATCGACCGGAAGAGGGGTATCGTTCCCGATTCTCGCACGAGCGGGAAAAAGCCTCGCCCGGTTATTACGAGGTGATGTTGCAGGATTACGGTGTGAAAGTGCAGTTGACGGCAACGGAACGGGTTGGAATACATAAATATACCTATCCGGCAGGAGTGGAAAAAGGTCATGTGATCGTGGATTTATTGCACGGGATATACAATTATGACGGGAAAGTGTTGTGGGCGAATCTTCGGGTGGAAAATGATACTTTGTTGACGGGATACCGGATCACGAGGGGATGGGCACGGACGAATTACACGTATTTCGCGATAACATTCTCTAAACCGATACAAGATTACGGACACGAGAATTTCGAGAAGGTGAATTACCAAGGTTTTTGGCGTAGATTTGATGAGAAAAGAAATTTCCCGGAGATGGGTGGTAAGGGTATCGTGGCATATTTTGATTTCGACTTACGCGATATGCCGGAACTGGAAGTGAAAGTGGCTCTTTCATGCGTGAGTACGGAAGGGGCGTTGAGGAACTTGCAGATGGAAGCGGCAGGCGTTGACTTTGAAACGTTGGCAGAACGTGCCGGGGAGAAATGGAACAGAGAACTTTCGGTGATCGAGGCACAAGGAAGCCATGATGAGTTGAGTATGTTATATACTTCGTTGTATCACACGATGATAAACCCGTCTGTTTACATGGATGTAGACGGGCAATACCGGGGTGTCGACCACATGATTCATCGGGCGGAGGGTTTTACCAATTATACCGTGTTTTCCTTGTGGGATACCTACCGGGCTTTGCATCCGTTGTTTAATGTTATCAATCGGGAACGGAACCGGGATATGGTTATGTCTATGCTGGAACATTACCGGCAGAGTGTACACAAAGCTTTGCCCGTGTGGTCGCACATGGGTAACGAGAATTGGTGTATGATCGCTTATCACGGGGTGGCTGTCGTGGCGGATGCCGTGGCGAAGGGTATCCAGCTGGATACGGCGTTGGTGTTGGAAGCGATGAAGAATAGTTCGAATGTCCCGTATTACCAGCATACTCGAGAATACGTGGAAAAGGGTTACGTGCCCGTGGATAAAGACGGGAATGGTGCTTCGATCACACTGGAGAACGCGTATGACGATTGGGCGATATACCAAACTGCAAAAGCATCGGGGAACGAGAACATGGTCCATGAGTACGAGAGCCGGGCTTTGAACTATCGGAATTTGTTCGACGAACGTTTGGGTTTTGCCCGTCCCCGTTTGTCCGACGGGAGCTGGAAAGAGCCATTTGATCCGTTGGGCACGCACGGCGAAGGATTTATCGAGGGAAATTCGTGGAATTACTCGTTGCACGTGCCGCATGATGTGAACGGGTTGATTCGTTTGATGGGAGGTGAAAAGCGTTTCACGGAACGGTTGGATAGTTTGTTCACGATGAATCTTCCGGAAAAATATTATGCCGATACGGAGGATATCACGGAAGAGGGGTTAATGGGAAATTACGTGCACGGGAATGAACCCAGTCATCACGTGTTGTACTTGTACGCTTGGACTTCTCAACCTTGGAAGACCCAATTCCGGGTGAGGGAAGTGATGAACCGTATGTACAGGAATAAAATTGACGGGTTATGCGGTAATGACGATTGCGGTCAGATGTCTGCTTGGTACATTTTTTCGGCTTTGGGATTTTATCCTGTCTGCCCCGGAACGGATCAATACGTGTTGGGTGCTCCTTATCTGCCTTACATGAAAATACGTTTGGAGAACGGCAACACGTTTGAGGTACGTGCGCCGAAAGTGAATGACAAAAACAGATACGTGAAAGCAGTTCGGTTGAACGGAAAGCTCTATGACAAGGCTTATATAACGCAACGGGATATTATGGCGGGAGGAGTGTTGGAATTCGAGATGAGTAACCGTCCCAACCGGAATCGAATATACACGGATGATAATAAACCTTACTCTCTGACACGATGAATATAAAAATGATATTGTATATGTTGTGTATCTTGGGAATGGTGAGTTCCTGCGGATACAAAAAGAATAACTCGAAAACGGGGAAAGTTGCGGACTGGTCAACCTATGACGTGGGAAGAGTTGAATTCCAAAATTTGTCACCGGAAACGGATGGGGCAAAATTATACGCTCAGATTGTTCCTCGTCCTGAACAGTTTATACAGGAATGTGCCCGACAAGTATTGGAAACGCTTTATTTTTCACCCGTGGATAGTATCCCGGCTGTCAAATTAATTACATATATATTAAAGTCTTATGATGGAGTATCGGCGAAAAGCGGTAATCCGCCTTCAATCACGATTACTTACAGCACGGATTGGGTGGAGAAAAGTTATAAGGGAAACATGGATACGTTGGTGCGGGAAAACCGGGGAGTACTTTGGCATGAATTGACACACGGGTTTCAGTTGGAACCGCAAGGGATAGGAACTTATGGGACAAATAAGACATTTTGGGCTTTCATCGAGGGTATGGCGGATGCAGTGCGTTACGTGAACGGCGGTTTTACTTTGGACGACCGCCCCAAGGGAGGGCATTACACGGATGGGTATCGCACGACAGGTTTCTTCCTGGCTTGGTTGAAGCAGACGAAAGATCCGGATTTTTTGCGTAAATTTAACCGCAGTACTTTAGATGTCATTCCTTGGTCTTTTCAAGGTGCGATTCAATATTCTCTAGGAGAGGAATATGATATAGATCGACTTTGGGAAGAATACATGGTTGCGATGGGTGACAAGTAAATGCGGGCAGGTGTTCGGGAAACTTGAGAAGTGTAACAAAATGTGTTGTGTTTATGAGATATTATGTTTGTGTTTTAGTTTGTTTGTGGCTCGGCGTGGGTATCCCCGCGCAAGCTCAAACTGTTTTTGATCCCGTGGAGTACGTGAATCCGCTTATGGGTACGCAATCCACGTTTGAATTGTCGACGGGGAATACTTATCCGGCGATCGCCCGCCCGTGGGGAATGAATTTTTGGATGCCCCAGACGGGAAGAATGGGTGACGGTTGGGCTTACGTTTACACGGCAAATAAGATTCGGGGATTCAAACAGACGCATCAGCCGAGTCCGTGGATAAATGATTACGGTCAATTTTCGTTGATGCCAGTGGTTGGGAAACCGGAGTTCGACCAAGACCGGCGTGCCAGTTGGTTCTCGCATAAAGGAGAGGTGGCAAAGCCTTATTATTATAAGGTTTACCTCGCCGAACACGACGTGGTGACTGAATTTACGACGACGGAACGGGCGGCTTTTTTCCGTTTTACTTTCCCGGAAAATGAACATTCGTATATTGTCGTTGATGCTTTTGACCGGGGTTCATTTGTTCGTATCGAGGGAGATAATAAGATCGTGGGATACACGACCCGGAATAGCGGAGGTGTACCCGAGAATTTTAAGAATTATTTCGTGATAGAATTTGATAAGCCTTTTGTGTATAAACACACGTTTGCCGACGGGGAATTGAGTGACGATTTGGCACAACAATCCCGGCACGTGGGAAGCGTGATCGGTTTCCGAACAAAAAAGGGGGAAAAAGTACACGCCCGCGTGGCATCTTCATTTATAAGCCCGGAACAGGCGGAATTGAATTTGAAGGAATTGGGAAACGATGATTTCGATACATTGGTCGGACGGGGTAAGGCAGCATGGAATGAAGTGTTGGGGGCTATTCAAGTGGAAGGTGGTTCGTTGGATCAATCCAGGATATTTTATTCTTGTCTTTATCGCTCGGTACTCTTTCCCCGTAAATTCTATGAAATAGATGCGGCAGGAAATATATTGCATTACAGTCCTTATAATGGAGAGGTTTTACCGGGATATTTATACACGGATACAGGATTTTGGGATACATTTCGTTGCTTGTTTCCCCTGTTGAATTTGGTTTATCCTTCTCGGAACAAGGAAATGCAGGAAGGGTTAATTAATACTTATAAGGAAAGCGGTTTTTTCCCGGAATGGGCGAGCCCGGGACACCGGGGATGTATGGTAGGAAATAATTCGGCTTCGGTGCTCGTGGATGCCTACTTGAAAGGCGTGCAGGTTGCAGATGTGGAAACGTTGTACAAGGGACTGGTACACGGCACGGAACACGTGCACCCCAAAGTATCTTCCACGGGACGTCGGGGACACGAGTATTATAATACATTGGGGTATGTGCCTTACAACGTGGGAATAAACGAGAGTGCCGCTCGTACTTTGGAGTATGCTTATGATGATTGGTGTATTTATCAATTGGCAAAGAAGTTAGGACGTCCGACGGAGGAAATAGAGCGATTTGCCCGGCGGGCAATGAATTATAAACATTTGTTCGATCCCGAAACCAAATTGATGCGGGGAAAGAATCAAGATGGAACTTTTATGATGCCTTTCTCACCCTTGAAATGGGGTGATGCCTTCACGGAGGGGAATAGCTGGCATTACACGTGGTCGGTATTCCACGACCCGCACGGGCTGATCGGCTTGATGGGGGGAAAAGAAGTTTTCGTGCAGATGTTGGACTCGGTTTTTGCCGTGCCGCCCCTGTTTGACGAGAGTTATTACGGGGGAGTAATCCATGAAATCCGGGAAATGACCGTCATGAATATGGGAAATTATGCCCATGGGAATCAACCCATACAGCACATGATATACCTGTATAATTATGCCGGACAGCCATGGAAAGCGCAATATTGGTTGCGGGAAGTGATGAATAGAATGTACACGCCCGGACCGGATGGTTATTGTGGGGACGAGGATAACGGGCAGACATCGGCATGGTACGTGTTCTCGGCTCTTGGTTTTTATCCTGTTTGTCCGGGAACGGATCAGTATGTGCTGGGTACGCCGCTTTTCCCGAAAGCAACGATTCATTTTGAGAATGGGAAAAAGATGAAAATCTTTGCCCCGGGAATAAATGATGATTGCCGCTATATAGACCGGATGAAGCTGAATAAACGAATTTACACGAAGAATTACATTACTCATAAGGATTTACAAGGAGGAGGGCGAATCGAGTTTCAAATGAGTGACCGACCGAATAGGTCGAGGGGAACTACTGATACTGATGTGCCTTACTCTTTTTCTTTGGAAAAATAGAAAATATTGCTTTTTAGAGCGGGTTTTGAAGAGGGTCTTCGGTTGCATTGTCAAAAGGAGTTTCTATATTTGTGTGAATTATAAAAATAATTTTATGGAAAAAGCAAATCTGACTCTTTACACGGTAATCGGGGATTTCGACCGGGTGGCGCAATCTATGGAAAAGCGGTTTAGTGAAGTGGCAAAAATGTTCACGCCCGGGGACGACCGCTGGATGCTGGTATTGCAGGATGATTCGGTTATTCGCTGTTCGATGATGCAAGCTAAGAACGAGCCGGAACAAGTGGCGGAACACACGAACGGGATGGCGAATTATTTCGCACGAGTGGAAACAGAATTGTCTGAAATTAAAGAAGAAGTAGTCCGTCAGATTACTTGTTTTAATTGTATCGTGGGTATCGAGTTCGAGACGGATGATAACCGGGATCGGACGAATTATATCGTGAATACTATTTTTGACGTGGCGGCAGATATAAACGGTTTCGTGCTTTACCCGAGTATGAGTCTGTATGATGGTAAGGGGAAGTTGCTTTTTTCCGTGCAGGGCGAGAGCGAGTATGAGGCTTTCCGTCCGGTGGCAAATTCTGATTTGTTGGAAGTCGGGCGTCCCGAACCCGGAGAGGTGGATCTATTTCGCCGGGAGCGTTCTCTTGCCCGCTTGAGGGAGGCTGGAGTGCCTTATATCGAACATTTGCCTTGCGAGGTGTTGGATAGTGAAGCGGTTATCCGTGATCCGGAAGAAATAGCCTGTCGTGCGGCGGCTCTGTTTGCCGTGGCATTGTATTCGGAAGTCATGTTGTCCGAGAATCCCGATCGGGAAGAAGGATTGGGGTTCGTGCAGCGGGTGGATGCTGGTTTTCATATCATGGACGCACTGACGCCCGCGGAGAGGGCATACTTGGATAATCCTTCGCCGGAGCGGCATGACTGTATTCAGTTCCTGTGGCGGTACGAGTGTTGTGCCGTGTTGCTATGGGCACTTGGTATAACGGAGTTGCCTTATCCTTCGGAGATTTGTGATGTTCCGTTTATTGCTCGGCTTTTCTTTGATAACCAAGAGAATGGAACTGTTTTAGGGCTAGGTGAGATTCGAGGTAAGAAGGAAATATTGGATGAGGCGGATCTGACTTTGCGTTATGATTGGGCGTGCGTGGATGCCCGTATCAAGGGACAGGAGGCTCCCGTTTCGTTGGACGGGGGTGTTGTCATGGAACGACATTATGCTTTCAATTGGCTGATCGGGGCGAGCGAGGGAGCGGATTGGGATGATATTCAACCGACAACCTAAGAGATTAAACTTCATCCGGGGAGAAAGCGTTGTTTGCACGTGGATGAAAGGGGGAAATAAAATGTTTCTCTCTTTTTACTCGTGTTTCGTATTCGTATTAAAAACGCTCCCGAAGGTCTTTGCACCGAAGTTGATCCGAAGTTGTACCGAAATTAACCCGGGATTTTCCCCTTATTTCCACGGGTTCACACCGGAATCTCCCCGGTTCGTCTATAGAATAATTTCTATTTATTATCCTCTTTTTTCTGTCAGGTATTTCCAGAAACGGGCGGGGAGATTTTGGCGGTGTAATTTTGGGTTGAGGCGTTCTTTGATGGCAATCGTCTTGAAATAGGTTTGCCAGAGTTGTTGAAATAGCTTTTCGTCTTGATCCATGATACTTTCGTCGAGGAATCCGGTCAAGAGATGTCCTTCCTTTTGCTCGAAATGTACTTCCGTGACAGTGGTTAAATCATAATAGTAACCATACTCCCGTTTCAAGTCATAAAGCAACCATTTTTGGTCTGCAAAACGATCTTGCAGGTAAGGGATAACTAAAGAGAGAACATTGTACAGGGGTTTCAAGGCGGCGAAGTATGTGCCGTCAGCGGCTTTTTGGAAACGGAGGAACTGAATGACCCGAAGGCGTTCGTTTTTTACTTGTTTGAATACTTTGGATAATTCGAGCACATCGGGATCCCCGAAATTGAGTTCAATAGAACGGGGTGCGTCGATTGCCTTGCGGATATAGCGGAATAGCAAGAGGTCTATTTCAGGTAATTCCGATAACCAGCACGTCGTGAGTTGAGAGAGGGCAGGTACTGATAGCTTTTTTTGGAGTCCTTTCCATACCCGTCCACTTCTTTCCGAGCCTGTGGTTACCGTGAACGATTCATCGTAGAACAAAGGCAAGGTTTCTCCTTCCCCGAGCAGGATGTCCGGGAATTTCTTGTTGCTGTACGCGTCAAAAACTGCGGTTAGTAACCCGTCGAATGTCTTGTCGTAGATGAAAATAACCATGGTGCGATATCAATTGATAAAGTCGAAAGGAATGATTAGTTGCCCGTCATCTATTTTTCGATTTGTTCTTTGTGTCAGGATGCGCCTCACGTTTTCGGGTTTTAGTTCGTTGACGGTTTTTGTCGGCAATTCGTGGCAGGTGATGAAATATTGTGCTTTTTTCAACACGACGCCTATTTGCTTGAGTTGTGCTGTCCCTAAACGGGAGTAACGGCGTGCCGTGACAATCATTTTGGCTGATTTTACACCCAAACCGGGAACCCGGAGCAGCATCTCGTAATCTGCCCGGTTGACATCGATGGGGAAGGCTTCGGGGTGACGCAGTGCCCACGCGAGTTTGGGGTCTATCTCCAAATCGAGGTCCGGGTAGGAGTCATCCACGATTTCGTCCACTTTGAAATTGTAAAAACGAAGCAACCAGTCAGCTTGATACAGTCGGTTTTCCCGGACAAGGGGAGGCTGCTTCAAGGCGGGTAGGCGATGATCGTAAGCGTTGACGGGTACGAATCCCGAGTAATATACCCGCTTCATGCTGGGGCGCTTGTATAGGGCAGAAGTAAGGTGCAGAATGTCTTTGTCTTTGTCGGGGGTGGCTCCCACGATCATCTGCGTGCTCTGTCCTGCCGGAACAAAGCGGGGGGCGTGCCGGTATTTCTTCCTGTCCTCGGCACTTTGCAACATTCCTTGCTGTATGAAACGCATGGGAGTGAATACGCTTTGAAAGTCCTTCTCCGGGGCAAGAAGTTGCAGGCTTTGTTCATTCGGGATTTCGATGTTTACACTCATCCGGTCGGCATATAATCCGGCTTCATTTACCAATTCCTGGCTGGCTCCGGGGATGCTTTTCATGTGGATGTACCCGTTGAATTTGTACACTTGGCGGAGGTCTTTCACTACCCGAACCAATCGTTCCATCGTGTAGTCCGGGTTGCGAACGACGCCGGAACTGAGGAATAACCCCTCGATGTAATTGCGGCGATAGAACTCGATGGTCAGGTTGACCAGTTCCGTCACCGAGAAGGTAGCCCGGGGCAGATCATTACTCCTGCGGTTTATGCAGTAGGCACAATCGTAGATACAGTTGTTCGTGAGCATGATTTTCAGCAGCGAGATACAGCGTCCGTCTTCCGCGAAACTATGGCATATACCCCATCCCTCGGCGCTTCCGATCTGTCCTTTTTTGTGAGAACGGGAGGTTCCGCTGGATGCACATGATACATCGTATTTCGCTGATTCAGCGAGAATTTTTAATTTATTAAGTACGCTTTCATCCATGTCGAACGGGGGTATGTCTTCTTCACAAAGATAGGGATAAAACCGGAAAACCGAAGATTATTTTAGAGTGTAAATTTTGAATATTTGTGTCGAATAAATGTAATATGATTGATTTGCATTATAAAACGATGTCGTTGAGAAAATGTTGGAAAACTCGAATGTCCCTTTAACGTGAGTGGCGGAAGCTAACTACTATCGAAGAAAATACATGAAACTGATACTCAGTTTCGTCGGTCCGAAATAATTTTTATGTCCGGGACTGATGAATTTTCCACATTTATTACGCAAGTATTTGTCGAAGTCCAAATAAGCGTATCCTATCCCTAGTTCTGTTTCCCGATAATTCATTGATAACCGTAAGAAATACCGGCTCCCGCGAACCACCCGTCATAACGATATTTTTTGAGACCACCGTTGTATTTGCCGTAATGGGTGTGTATCCCGAAGAAATGTCCGGCAAATTGCTGGTAAGTCCAATAACGCCATTCGGGTTGTATAGCCCAGTGCGTAATCTTTTTGTTGTAACCGAATTTGAAAGGGTTGTATTGTCCGGCCAGGTCGATGGTCATTTTATGCCCGATAGCAATTTCTGCTCCCAGGTTTAAGGTTGTTGTTGCCCAATAGGCTACATTTGTTTTTAGCGCGAACTCTTGCGCGAAAGTTGTTGTCGTCACGAGCAAGAGTATGGATATTAAAATGCTTTTCATCATGATCTTTTTAATGAATAACGTTTTAGTAAGCAGTGGGAGTACTCCATCCGCCACTTAGCGATAGGTTCTCGACCCCGAGTAAGGGTAAATTCAATGGGACTCTGATTGTGATTTGTTTGATAGGACTGATTATTAAATTGAGTATCGTTCCTAAAATGGGAATACTTCCCAGTAATCCATCGATGTTTCCGATTTCCAGTAGTTTGACACTAACGGATAGGGAGTGATTGCCGTCTGTTTGTTGCGTGTAACTTTTCAAACCGAGGTCGACGAAAGAATAATTCGAAGCGTATCTGCGATTGGTCAAGGGGGTATATTTCAAAGAATCGGTAATGTCCACGAATGTCCCTTCCAGTAGTAATGAATTGTCGATAATGCCATTCCAGAGAAGTCCGCTGATTAACCCTTCTTTTATGACGTGAATCTTTTGGATGTTGAATAAGCCCGAGAAGTTTTTGATGGCGATACTTTTTTGAGCCATAAAGTCCCTCGTGGTGAATTCATATCGGAATTGATTGATCCCGTTGAATTTTTCCTGTACTACTAGGTTGTAATCCACGGATTTGGGAAAATCTTTTATGCTGACAATAGCGGTATGGGCGTCCTCGGCTTCCCACGGGTTGAGCAATGCGCCCAAGACTCCGAGTAATCCGCCTTGGTTTTCATTCGCGGCTAATGCATTCCCGATTTGATTTGTCAATTGTTTCAGAAAGCGGTTATATAATGTGTCTGTTACCGGGGCGACAAGTTTGTCTACGAGAGGATTCACGATGGCATCGATTCCTCCCAGTAAACCTATCGTGATAGAAGAAACGTTACGACGGACCGTGGAGTCCAGTGCCGTTTTTAATAGGCCACGGGCTTGTGTTTGTATGATATTCTTGTACCCGACTTGGGTGACAATGTTTTGTACCAGTTTGTTCAGGGCTGTTTGGGCATCCACTAAATTGCGGTGTACCTTGACAAGTCCGATGATCCGTTGCAATAATATTGTCGGGGTGGGATTCGTGTCTGAAAAATCGGCCTTCGCCAGGTAATATTCCGAGTTATTTTGAAAAGGAGAGTTGGGGAGTACGATACGCGCGCTATTGTAGTTTACGTCGTAATTTTGTAATACCTCGTTATAATTAACGGGAGCTCCCGCTAACGCGTAAGGAAACAATGTTTTTTCTACATTACCGAGAAAAACGGCTTTATACGAACCGCGGGGCAGGGTGTCTCTGACGACACCTAATGGCCAGTTTGCCGTTGTGCCGGGGAGTAAGATTTCCTTTGTTTTGACAAATTCTCCGGTCGACTTGTATACTAGATACCTGACGTGTTGTACTCGTGTGTCCGGACCGCTTACGGCACTTCGACTTTCCGGCATGGAGCCTGAAAATGAAACGACGAAATGGCCTTCGGGTATGTTGTCATGCTGTTGGTCTTCAATGATGTCGGGAGTGATAGGGGCCTCTTCCTCTAACACCTTATGGCATCCGTTCGCGAGAAACATGATGATGATGCCGCATATATAGGAATAGTATTTTATTCTTTTCATATTGATGTTAGTTAAAACCGTCCCAGTTGTCGTCGTCTAGGTCAATTGTCCTACCGATTGCAAAACCGATATTGATCTTTGAATAATCTCCGCTGATATTGACTATTTCGTTGGGACGTAATATGATATTGTTGTTTTGAGATACCGGGGAGTCCGGAACTTTTATCAGGTAAGTTTCGGTTACGGAATCGTATTTCACGATCAATGAAAACGTTGTCTTGTTTGTACTTCGTGTAGGAAGTAAAAATACGTTGAAATTGACGGTTTGGGCGGAAGGAGTTTGTTCTTGAAGTTTCCGGCTTTGGTTATCTCCGGGAACTTGCACGGCAGTCGCTATCGTGTCGTTTACTTGCACGGCTTTTACCAGGTTCCCCGCGACTAAAGTTATTGATTTCACGTATCCCGGAATATTTGTAATGGAAACGGTCAATCCGCTGACGAATCGTTTTAATTGTCCGCTTAAACTGATGTTTGAAGTGTTGTCGGGGGTGAAAACCGTACCAATGGCTGTCCCGTTTTTCGTGGCAGTACATAGGCAAGTATAAAATTCCGGAACGATTGTCGGGGATTTTGGGGCGAGTAGGAAGTTTGCCAGGCTCGTCGGAGTAGGTTGTGAGGTTAATTCTATCAGATTGGAAATGGCATTCCGGTTGTAATAGTTGTAATCACTTTGTTTGTATCCGATGATTAGTACTTTGTATGTAAATGATTTTGGCAATCCTAATGTTAAGGATTGTGTCGGAAAACTATTAATATCCCATTGGCGGGCAAAATTCCAAGCCGTGATGAAATTGTCCGCTCTGCTATCGGGTAAAGCCGCGTTTAATTTTTGGAAAGGTAACACGAGTATCCTGTTTACCGAATAATTCTGGGCTCGACTTTCAGGGGAGAGTTGTATTTCGTTACCTATCGATAGATCTATGCGGGCTAGATCGTATTCCTGTAATTCTGATTCTTTGTCATGGGTACAAGACAGCAAAATTATTAGTACAATCCCCAATGATGAAATATATTGTATCCCGGGTTTCATGTCTGATAGATTTGGTTTGTAAAGTCTATAAGGTTTTTAAGCCTTATAGACTTCGGACATTCGCGTGTCTGTTTACTGTATGGTTAAGTTGTGTAATGTGTTCCATGCGGGATCAATCGTGATTGTAATTGATTGGTCCTTCAATAGATCAATAGCCGAGTCGTCATCCCCGGGATCTGACGTTCCGCCTCCGGTCGTGTCGGTTTTACTGACTTTTTTTCCTAAAGAATAGAAATGGTTTGCTATAATGTTTAGTGTAGGACTTCCCCCGTCTAAAACAGCCCATGTCTTTAGTGTGTTACCGTCTACGTCATAGAGTCCGAGAGTCATGGTGACGGTACCCACGGGTAATAAGAATTTACCGAAAAGTTGCGACTTGTCTAATTTGATAACTCCTTGTGCTGACAAATCATTCCCCGCATATACACCTTCGGCGGTAACCGTCTGATTGGAAAGGTCTGCATCAAATATTTTGTAAGTTTTTCCCGTGGGAGTTGCACCGATACCATTAATCAATAGAACGGAAGTATCGGCATTCGATACGGTTAAGCGCAGGTATTTCACGTTCGTACCATTTATTTGTGCCGGGACATTTTTGAAATAACCGAGAACACCGGCTACTTTGCGAGTCATTTGCAGATTTACTCGTACTCCCTCGGAAGAAACAGTTACGGATTGGGTGCCCGCGAATATTTCAGATTCCATTCCGGGAGTCGAAACTTTAGCTATCATGTCTTCAATTTTTGTTCCGTCAATGGTAGGAGTCGTGATGGTATAGCTATCCGATGCTTCTTGCCCGACAACGAGAAACTTATAATTACCAGCTGTCAATTTGTTGTTATCCGGCACAGTATAGCGCATGAACGTACTGCCTTTCGACCAATTCGGCACGTTGTAAGTCTTTTTGTAAAGATAATCGGAACCGGAACTTTGGAATACATGGATATTCACCCTTTCAACCTCTTGTACGGCTTCTTGGCTGTATAACGGACGGGTTCGGCTCTCTAGTCCGTTTGCCGCCTCATTTATTGTTGACAATTCGAATACTTGACCTTCCTCGGGAATGAACGTATCGATGTCTTTTTTTTCATTTGAGCACGCGCACATCAGAGTGCTCGCTAGTGCCATTAAAATAGTTTTTTTCATAATCTCAATCTAGTTTAGTTTAATTTAATAATCACTGTATCATAATATCTATATCATGAATTTTTATCCAGTTTCCTTCGGCTGCCATCAGAATTTCCAAACCACCTTCCGGCTTGAAATTTATTTTGAAAATGGTCACCTCGTTCCGTTTAATTATGGTTGTAAAATCAGGAATGTACATGAATGGCGTAGATGCTCCCCGGCTGAATAAAGAAAGACGTATCGTGGATTGTTTTCCGGGAAGAGTTGGAGATAATAAAACCGAAAGGGGAGTGGTCGGTTGTAAATTTTCTGTTGAGGATTTTTTTACCGTAGTTTCATGTGAGTACGTGAAATTCTGGTCTATATCCTGGGATATTGCAAAAATCTGTTCATCTATTCTGGTGATTGAGTCCGGAAGATTTTCCATTATAATGTATAAAAGTCCTTTCGTGCGTTTCATTTCCAAATTGTGATTTGGAGATTCGGGTAATAACGTGAGAGTATCGGCAATTAAATAAGTGTCTTGGTTTTCTTCTTCCCGTTGGTGTAAATTGTATGTTAGTAAAGCGTTGTTTCTTATGATTGGTTGGGTAATGTTTCCAAATACGCTCAGTATATAACGTCCTGATTTGATTTCAGAAAAATCAAGTGTTTGAAGCGTGTCGTTATTTGTGATCGAGTATTGGGGTACAACTTGAATACTTGTTTGTGTTTCCAAATCAATCAAATGATAAGAAAGGTTGCTTATGTAAGATTTGAATGGTAACTGTTCATTGGTGACGGCTAATTCCGGAATGTCATGGATATTCGAGTAATTTTTATCTTTTACACCGAGAGTGACAGTGTATGTCTGTGGACATTTTTCTTCTTTCAAGCAAGAAGTACAGAATAACAAGACAAATGAGAATAAAAGAATATATGTTGTAGATCTGTATTCTCTGTCTATTTTGGAAATAGAGTTTAAGTCCGAAATGCCTTTCTCGTGTGTTTTCATTCTGTTGATTATTTGTATGTACCAAAACGAAGATCTGTTTGGGGAAGTTTCAAATTTTGTTGTATAAAAATGGAAAACACTATGTTAAATGAAATAAATTATTGGTGAGTAATGATGATTAATGTTTTAGCTACATGGCTATTTCTTGGATGATTGTGATATTTGGCATGATATTTTATTTTGTTTCTTATAGATGTGTCGTTTGTGCGATGCCTTTTAAGTATAAAAATTGCGTTGGGATAATATCAGATACCGGATTATTTGTTCGGCATGAGGGCTTCTAACGCGAGTAAGGACGAGATAACTTGATAGCTAAATGAGTTGAGGCTGTAGCCAAAGTTATATTTCTTTCTTTATTCATCTGTACAAAGCGATCGTTCTTTTTGCTGGTAACGGCTTGAGAAGGAATATTCACTTTGTTTTGAATAATGATTAGAACTTTTGGAAACAGCCTCTTGGAGTTAGTAGTTATTTATTGACGAACTATGCCAGCGTGATCGTTTGATCCAGATAAACGTCTTGAATAGCGTTCAATAATTCCACGCCTTCCTTCATGGGCTTTTGGAATGCTTTCCTGCCGCTGATAAGTCCCATACCTCCGGCTCGCTTGTTGATGACGGCTGTTATTACGGCTTCCTGCAGGTCGGATGCACCTTTGGATTCTCCGCCGGAGTTGATTAATCCGATCCGTCCCATGTAACTGTTAGCAACTTGGTAACGGCACAGGTCTATGGGGTGGGATGAGGAGAGTTGGGAATATACTCTTTCGTCTGTCTTGCCGAATTTCAATGCCTTGAAGCCTCCGTTGACCGTGGGAAGTTTTTGCTTCACGATATCGGCTTGAATTGTGGCTCCCAGGTGGTTGGCTTGCCCGGTAAGGTCTGCCGCGGAGTGATAATCCGTGCCGTCTTTTTTGAAATTTTCGTTCCGAAGGTAGCACCAGAGAATGGTTGCCATTCCCAATTCGTGGGCGTGGGCAAAGGCTTCGGAGATTTCGAGTATTTGCCGTCTGCTTTCCGGTGAACCGAAATATATGGTTGCTCCCACGGCGGCGGCTCCCATGTTCCAGGCTTCTTCTACCGTACCGTACAGGGTTTGATCGTATTGGGTCGGGTAAGTTAACAACTCGTTGTGATTGATTTTCACGATAAAAGGTATCTTGTGTGCGTATTTGCGAGCCACGGAGCCGAGTACGCCATACGTGGAAGCTACCGCGTTGCAACCGCCTTCGATAGCGAGTTTTATAATGTTTTCCGGGTCGAAATAGAGCGGGTTCGGGGCAAATGAGGCTCCTGCCGAATGTTCTATGCCTTGATCCACGGGTAGGATAGACACGTATCCCGTGTTTGCCAAACGTCCGTGCCCTAAGATCGCTTGTAAACTGTTTAGCGTGCGGATGTTTCGGTCGGAAGCGACCCATATATTGTCAATCGTGGAAGGCGATGGGGCGTGGAGTAAAGATTTGTCTATGGTTTTGCACGTGTGGTTCAAAAGGAAGTCACTTTGATCTCCAAGAATCTCTATTGTTTTGTTTGTGTTCATATGATAAAGTTTTACGTTATTCTCTGTGAAACGTAAAAGTGGAAGAATATGTTGTCTAAATGAGAAAAAAAGTTTATTTTTACATTCGTTAAATAACATTGGTAATCATGGTGAAATCAATCTATATATTAGGGCTATTGTTGTGTGTTTGTGTGTTGTCGGCGGAAGGGCAAAAAGGGAAGTATTACGAGAAACAAGTTCATTTTCCGGAGAAAGCGACGTTAGAGGAAAAAGTGGATATGGCGTCGAGGCTAATTCCCTCGAAAAAGCAATTGGCGTGGCAGCAGTTGGAATTGACGGCTTTTATCCATTTCGGGATGAATACTTTTACAGGACAGGAATGGGGAAATGGTAAGGAATTTCCCGTGATGTTCAATCCCGTGGCTCTCGATGCGGAGCAGTGGGTGCGGGCTTTGAAGGCAGGTGGGTTTAAGCTAGTGATTATTACGGCAAAACATCATGACGGATTTTGTTTGTGGCCCACGAAGACCACCCGGCATTCGGTGGCTTCTTCCCCTTGGAAAAACGGGAAAGGTGATGTGGTGAGGGAAGTCAAAAAAGCTTGTGACCGCAATGGGATGAAGTTCGGGGTGTACGTTTCCCCGTGGGATCGGAATGCTTCTTGTTATGGTGATTCCGTGAAATATAACGAGTTTTTTATCCGGCAATTGACGGAATTATTATCCGATTACGGGAAAGTGGATGAGGTGTGGTTAGATGGGGCAAACGGGGAAGGTGCGAACGGGAAAAAGCAAGAGTATGATTGGGAGACAATTATAAAAACGATAAACAAGTTGCAACCCAATGCCGTTACTGCAATTTGCGGGGATGATGTCCGTTGGGTCGGCAACGAGCGGGGGAAAGGAAGAGAAACGGAATGGAGTGCCACGGCGTTAGTGCCGGAGAATTACCCGAATGCCCGGGGAAAAAATGAGCAATTACGTTTGAGTCCTTATACCCGGGATTTGGGGAGCCGGCACGTGTTGGAACGAGTGGCGGAACTTTTCTGGTACCCTTCCGAGGTGGATGTGTCTATTCGTCCCGGGTGGTTCTATCATGAGCGGGAAGATCATAAGGTGAAGTCGTTGGCTGAGCTAGTAGATATTTATTTCCAATCCGTGGGTTGCAATTCTTCCTTGTTATTGAATGTGCCGCCGGATAAGCGAGGATTATTGCACGAGAACGACGTGGCTCGACTGAAAGAGTTCGGAGAGTATATCGAAAAGACTTTCTCGAAAGACTATACTTCTCGCTGGGCTCGCCCGTGGACGGCAAAAACGGGAGAGAAGAAAGAATACACGTTGAGTAAAGAAGCCGTGGTGAATACGGTGATGTTGCAGGAGGACATCAGCCGCGGGCAGCGGGTGGAGGCATTCACCGTAGAGGCTCACGTGAATGGGGAGTGGAAAGTCATCGCGAAAGGTACTACAATCGGGTATAAACGTTTGCTGCGTTTCCCGGATGTGGAAGCCGATGCTATTCGGGTAACGATTGATGAATGCCGGAGTGCCGCGAATATATCCCGGGTTGGGGCGTTTCTGGCTCCGCGGATAAAATAATTTTATCAATTTTAGATTTCATGATTTAAGATTGAGTCTGATAAACGGACTCGACTTGCCTTTGCTTTCTCTTTTTATTTTGAGTAGCTCTATTGAGCTTTTTATTTGAAATCTAAAATTTAAAATAAGTAAACTTTATGAACTCATTTTACGTTTACCTGTAGAAATTAGCACATAATTAAAACTACAGGGTATGGCGAAAAAAGTAGCAGAACAATTAGTAGATATGCTGGTGGAAGCCGGTATAAAACGAATCTACGCCGTGACAGGCGATAGTTTGAACGAGATTAATGATGCCGTTCGGCGCAATGGTAAAATTCAATGGATACACGTTCGTCACGAGGAAGTCGGGGCATATGCGGCGGGAGCGGAAGCTCAACTTAACGGGCAATTGGCTTGTTGTGCGGGAAGTAGTGGTCCGGGACACGTGCATTTGATTAACGGTTTGTACGATGCCCACCGTTCCGGGGCTTCCGTGTTGGCTCTTGCGTCTACCATGGCGACGGGGGAATTCGGGACCCGTTATTTTCAGGAGACCGACACGATGAAGCTGTTCGATGATTGCAGTTATTATAATCAAGTAGCGGCTACGCCAGCCCAATTGCCTCGTATGTTACAGGCGGCTATGCAGGCGGCTTTGTCCCGACATGGTGTTGGAGTCATTGGAGTGCCGGGAGATGTAACGGCAAAAGATGCGGCGGAGATTTATACTTCCAGGCAAGTTTTTGTGACCACCCCGTCCATTCGTCCTTCCGATGAAGAATTGGAAAAGCTGGCAGCTTTGTTGAATGGCAAGACGAAAATCACCTTGTTTTGCGGTATAGGAGCGAAAGACGCCCATGCCGAGGTGGTAGAGTTATCGCGACGATTGAACGCCCCCGTGGCTTATTCTTTCAAGAGCAAAATGGAGATACAATACGATAATCCGAACGAAGTGGGGATGACCGGATTGTTGGGAATGCCTTCCGGTTACGACAGTATGCATGAGGCAGAAGTGCTGGTGATACTGGGAACGGATTTTCCTTATGCTCCTTTTATGCCGGAGAATAATACGATTGTACAGATTGATATAAAGCCGGAACGTTTGGGACGGCGGGCAAAAGTCGATATGGGACTTTGTGGCGACGTGAAGGCTACCTTGCAGGCATTGCTCCCTCGGATCAGACAAAAAGAAGAGAAGGACTTCCTGGAAAAACAATTGAAAGGGTACGAGCGGGTAAAAGAAAATCTGAATGCTTACGTGGAGGCTCGGGGTGAGGAGAATAAGATTCATCCGGAGTACGTCATGTCTGTTGTGGATAAGTTGGCATCGAAGGATGCTATTTTCACGGTGGATACCGGAATGACTTGCGTGTGGGGAGCCCGCTATTTGCATGGTACGGGACAACGGAAAATGTTAGGTTCCTTTAACCACGGTTCTATGGCAAATGCCATTCCGCAGGCAATTGGCGCCTCGTTGGCATTTCCGGACAGACAGGTATGGTCGTTATGCGGGGATGGAGGTTTGTCTATGTTGCTGGGAGATCTTTCCACGATCGTGCAATATAAATTACCCGTGAAGATCGTGGTATTCAATAACCGTTCTTTGGGAATGGTGAAATTGGAAATGGAAGTAGCCGGTTTGCCGGATTGGCAGACGGATATGGAGAATCCTGATTTCGCTCTTGTGGCAAAAGCTATGGGAATGGAAGGAATCACGGTGACCGATCCCGATAAGGTGGAGTCTGCGTTGGAAACGGCGATGAAGATTGACGGTCCGGTGCTGGTGAACGTGATGACCGATCCGAATGCCCTTGCCATGCCGCCCAAGGTGGAATGGAGCCAGATGCTGGGATTCGCGCAGTCTATGTACAAGTTGATGATCAACGGGCGGACGAAAGAAATATTGGATACGATTGCTTCTAATTTCAGGCACATGAAAGAAGTGCTGTAAGACGAAAGATAGTATCTTTGTATTATAAATAATATAATATATGATAGATTTTAAACCGATCAGAATTGAAGACAAAGAATTAATAACATCGTATTTTTTAGCTTGTGGCAACCGGGATTGCAACCTATCGTTCGTGAATTTATACACGTGGCAGTTCCTGACGAACAGTTGTTACGCCGTGGTGGATAACTGCTTGATCGTGCGTTTCACGTTGGACGAGGAGAGTGTCGTGTACACGATGCCCGTTGGGACGGGGGACGTGAAAGGTATTATCCATTTGTTAAAAGAACAGGCTCGGGAGGAAGGACACGTCCTACGGATTCATGGTGTGTTCCCGGAGATGGAGGAATGGTTCAACCGGGAATTTCCCGGGCGTTTTGACTACCGTCTGGATCGGGATTATTTTGACTATATTTATTTGCGGGAAGAATTAGCGGCATTGAAGGGGAAAAATTTCCAAGCCAAGCGGAATCATGTCAACAAGTTCAAGCGGACATATGATTATCGTTACACCCCGCTGACGGTGGATATGATTCCGCATTGTCTGGAATTGGAGGAGAAGTGGTGTGAACAGCACGGCTGTGACGAGGAGGAGAGCCTGATCAACGAGCGTAAAGCCTTGAATTCGGCATTACATCACTTTGAAGAGTTGGAGTTGACGGGAGGTGCGCTTTGGGTGGATGACGAGATTGTCGGTTTTACTTATGGTGCTCCCGTGAATCGCGATACGTTTGCCGTTCATATTGAAAAGGCGGATAATCATATCGATGGAGCCTATAATATATTGAATCAGGAATTTGCCTTGCATGTGCCGGAGCAATATATTTATCTGAACCGGGAGGAAGACTTGGGGCTGGTGGGGTTGCGTAAGGCAAAGCTATCCTATCGTCCCGTGATTTTGTTGGAGAAAGGTTATGCCCAGTTAATTGAAAATTGAAAATGATATGAAACAGGAGGTAATGGATTTGTGGCGGCTCTGTTTTGAGGATACGGAGGAGTTTATTCGCTTTTACTTTAGCAAGAAGTACAAGGAGGAGAATACTTTGGTCTACTGGGATAAGCAGGGCGATGTCATTGCGGCGTTACAAATGCCGCTCTATCCGATTACCTTTGCCGGAACTTTGGTGCAGGCGGGATATATTTCGGGAGCCTGTACTCATCCGTTAGCTCGGGCGCAAGGGGTCATGACGAAATTGTTGCAGGAGGCTTTCGGCGTGATGAGGAAACGAGGCATTCCGTTGAGCACGTTGATCCCGGCGAACGATCGGTTGTACGGTTATTACGGGAAGATGGGATACGCCACAGTTTTTGATTTCTCGCCGGAACAATATACTGTTTTGGATCGTCCTGTTCCGGGACATTTCCGGGTGGAGGCGGTACGGGACGAGGCTTTGCTGACGGACGATTTGTTCCGGTATTTCGAGCGTGCTATGCTTCGGCGTCCCTACTGTGTTCAGCATGACCGAGAAGATTTTGATATGATCATGGAAGATTTGCGGATTAGCGGGGGTGTCTTGATCGTGGTGTATGCCGGGGAGGATCATATTATAGGTATGGCATTTGCCGAACCTAGAGGCAATCACGTGTTGGTAAAGGATTGGTTGTTCGATACCGAGGACGTGAAACAGGCATTGTTATCAGGAGTGATGATGCACTTGGATGCGGCGGAAATACAATGTCGATCCTTGCCGACGGGTAAGAACGACGAGCATCGGGGAATGGCGAGAATATTGGACGTGGAGCAAGTGTTGCAGTTGTATGCTGTTCGTTATCCCGAGCAGCATTTTGTACTGAAAGTGACGGATGAACAGATCCCGGAAAACACGGGGATATACATTGTCGGGGAAGGCGGTTGTACCCGGAGAAACTCGGAAGAATTTGCCGTGGAACTTACCGTGCAAGAGTTAACCCAGTTGGTGTTCGGTTATTATCCGCAACGTTTCCCCGGGTTAGCTTCTTATTTCAAGTCCTTCCATCCTTTTATAAGTCTGATGTTGGATTGATTTTCCGGTTCTTGGAGGATTTTGAATTCACGATGTCTTCAATCTCTTCGATGTTGAGTTTCTTCACATTCGTGATGATCATATTTTCTTTTAAGAAATTACCATAGGTATTACATTCATTGATAATCGTCTCGAATATATCTTTCAATTCGGCATCAATGGGCAACAAGAGTGTAAACGTGATGTATTTCTCGAAATGCTCACAACTCTCTACTTCTCCTTTGGCTTTCGTGATTTCCAATTCTGTTTCCTTTTTGACGATATCCCATTGGAATGGTTGCATGACTATTCCGTCATTGGAAATGTAAACGCAAAAGTAACGTAACAAAGTACCATGACCTCCTAAACCGGTAGACACAAATACCGTGGACTCGTCCAGCAAAGAGGATTGTATTAGCATGCGCGATTGTTGCAATGCCACGGTAGCCCACTTTTTCAACGGGGTATCTTCTTTCTGGAATGCCTCTATTTTACGATATATGGCAATATCGTTAATTGTGGCTAATACTGCCAGTAGTTTCCTTTTTTTGTCCTCGCTGGTGGAATCTTCATATAATTGATCTGCCAATAGAGGAGCCTCCTCTGTCAATATTTTGAATTTTATCTTGTCTTTCATCAAAAATTCAAGAAGCGCCATGAAGTGGTGTTGTACTTCCACGTCAATTTCTTCTTCCATAATGTTGAGCTGTGAAGCGTTTTTTGCTAAAAACTCGTTCACGTTACTCCATTTCTGCTCGTCTTGGTTTTCTTTATCTTCTGCTTTCATATGACAAAAATAAGGTATTTATTGATTATACGGATTAAAAAAGAAAAGTTTTTATCGGCAATATGTATACCTTGTTAGATGCGGTTATACGTTTTAAATAGGCCTCTAAACCATGCCAATACTAGATAATTACATATATAAATCCGCTTTCAATTCCGTATTAATTCCACATCATTCCCGTTATGAACGCTATATGAACCCTATAGGAACGCTATACGAACCCTATATATAATAGCGTTCATAAAGGGTTATCATTGCATAATTAAAATACTTTAAACGCTATTATAGCGGAATTCATACGGAATTCATTCTAAAGTTATATAGGTTATGGATAGGAATTCATCATTATTTGCGGTTTTACTCGCTAACGGTACTTTAAAAACGAACGGGGGCACGTGCTATCTGCACGGGGACTTGGCTCTTTTAAATAGGTCTTAAAGTTTTTGAATTTGTTTTTTGCCGATATCAAAAGGGTATTTTTTAGAAAAAATGCTATATTTGACACGGAAACTTGTATGTGCTTTGTCTGATAATCTATAGAATAGACGATGGAAATGCTAGATGTAAAACGACCGGAGGTATTTGAGAAAATATTTCATGAATATTATGCATCGTTATGTTATTTCGCGAACAAGTTCGTGCAAGATGAGGATATGGCTAAGGATATCGTGCAAGAAGTGTTTGTCCGTTTTTGGGAATCTAAAGGGCGTTTCGAGAATCGGGTGGCGTTAAAATCTTTTTTGTATAGTTGCGTTCAAAACGGGGCGTTGAATTATTTGGATAAATTGCGTGTGAGGGAAAACGTCGGGAAGCAATTGGGATTGTCGGTTGAGGAGGCGGAAGATGTATTTCGTTTCGAGGTGGAGGCGGATGTATTTGAGGAAATTTTTGTCGCTATAGAGGAGTTGCCCGAGGAATGCAGGCGTATTTTTAAAATGAGTTATATTGAATTTTTGGACATAAAGACGATTTGCGAGCGGCTGGGGGTGGCGGAGTCGACCGTGAAAACCCAACGACAACGGGCAAAGAAATACCTGAAAGAGCGCTTGCAACACCTTTATTTACTGTCGTCACTTATTTTTTTCTAATTTTTTTTCTAATTCTTGTCATCCTTTTTCAAGTTTATCTGTTTTAGTACATGAAGAGATTAAAATCGTGTATTTTCATTACAGTTGATTGATTTGTAAAATGAAGGAAACGATGAGAATGATGAAGAATAAATTGGCAGAACGGAATCGGAGCAAGATTGTGCGTTCGTTGTTAGAATATTTTACCGGGGAAGGAGATCTAAGCCAACGGGAGATACTGGAGAATTGGTTGGGTGAGGATGAAAAGAACAGGGTTTTATTCGAGCAATTGAATGACGAGAGTTATGTTCAGGAGGGGGTGGAAGAATTTCGGCGATATGATTCCCGGGAAGGATGGCAAAAAGTGGAAGGTAGGATCCGTGTCCGGCGCCGGAGATTACTTGTGAGGTGGAGTTATGCGGCATCTGTAATTATTTTGTTCGGGGTGGGAATCATCGCTTGGAATGTGTTTTCGGAACGTGGGGAAAAAACTTCGGTGGTGCATACCGTGTTGCAGGAGGATATCGCCCCGGGGAGTTCACGGGCTATACTGGTGTTGGAATCAGGAGAGACGATTTTTCTGGGACGGGAACGGGATTCATTGACACGAGGCGTGACGGGAGAGAGTTTCGTGAATGACGGGGAGCGGTTGATCTATTCCGGTGTGGAGGAAAAAAAGGCTAAGATTCACACGTTGCAAATTCCGCGGGGAGGAGAATACACGCTGTGTTTGTCTGACGGAACGAAGATTACGTTAAATGCTAATTCGAAAATACAATATCCGGACCGGTTTACTGGCAGGGAGCGTTGGGTGGAACTCGAGGGTGAGGCTTATTTTGAGGTGGCTAAAGATAGCGGGCATCCGTTTGTCGTGAGATCGAGGGGGGCGGAAGTCCGGGTGTTGGGAACATCCTTTAATGTGAAGTCATACCGGGGAGAGGCGCAGCAGACCACGTTGGTTGAAGGTGCTGTAGAAGTGGCGAACGAACAGCGAAAGGTGCGACTTATGCCGGGAGAACAAGCTGTATGGGAGGGAAATGATTTCCGGGTGAGGGAGGTGAATACGGCTTCTTACACGGCATGGACAAAGCAGCGGTTGGTGTTTGATAATGAGCCATTAGAGGGGGTGTTGAAAATATTGCAGCGTTGGTATGATGTTGAAATTTGCATTGAGAATCCTTCGTTGAAGGAGGTTCGTTTCACGGCGGATTTGCCAAGATACGAACATATCAAAAAGATATTGGATTTGTTGGAAATGACAACCGACGTGAAATTCGAGTTAAATGAAAATGTTTTGAGTGTGAAGAAAGAGTGATATAAAAAACAACAGGGAAATGTTGCTAGCATTTCCCCGTGGTGTCAAGTAACGTCATATTGCTAGTATGACATTATTTAGTAACTATAATATTTATTGCAAATCTATGAAAAAAAAACGAGATTATGACATCGGGAGAGAATCTTATGTCATAAAAAAAATGATTAGGGTTATGAAAATTTTTAGTCTTTTGTTGTGCTTGTCTTTGTCTTCGGTCTTTGCTAATTCATCGGCACAGGTTCGCTTGAGTTTGGAGATGAAAGAGGTCGCCTTGAAAGAAGTATTTGATGAAATTATGCGGTTGACGGACTACAAATTCGTTTATAGCAATAATGAATGTGAAAGAGCCGGAAAAATAAGCGTGAACGTGAAAGATGAGGAATTGGAGGATGTAGTACGGATGTGTTTAGCGGGTACGAAGTTGGGGTTCCGGATTGAGGATAAACTAGTGTTGATTTCTCCGAAGTTGTTCATAGATGAGAAGAAGAAGGATGACAAGAAGCCGGTTGTGGCGAAAGGGCTTGTCGTGGATAAGGATAAGTTGCCTCTTCCCGGCGTGACCGTGATGTTGAAGGGAACGACGATCGGGAGTGTCACGAATGTGAATGGGGAGTTCTCTCTCGTGATTTCAGATACCACGAAAGCCGAGTTGCTTTTTACTTTCGTGGGGATGAAGTCTGTAACAATGAAATATATGGACCGTCCTAAAAAGGGCGTGTGGACCATTACGATGGAGGATGATATGGTGGCTATGGATGAAGTTACCGTGGTGAGCACGGGATATGGTGACGTGGACCGCCGTCGGTTAACCAGTGCGGTAACTTCTTTGAATATGGACGATATTATGGTACCCGGTTTTAGTTCCGTGGACCAGATGTTGGAAGGGCGTATTCCGGGTATGATTTTTATGCAAAATTCAGGGCAAGTTGGTGCGGCACCGCGGGTGCGGATCCGTGGAAATTCCACGGTGATCGGTAACCAGGAGCCGTTGTGGGTTGTGGATGGTATCGTGCAGAGCGATCCGGTAAACGTGGATCCGGCTCAGTTGAACGACTTGGATTTCGTGAATTTGCTGGGGAATGCTATTTCCGGATTGAACCCGGAGGATATCGAACGGATTGACGTGTTGAAAGATGCGGCAGCCACGGCTATATATGGAACAAGGGCAGCCAATGGGGTGATCGTGATCACGACAAAAAAAGGAAAAGTTGGAAAACCGACCGTTTCGTACGCCTTTACAGGAACTTTCTCCCGTCGTCCTTATTATTCGGACAAGACGGTGAATTTGATGAATTCCAAGGAGCGGGTGGAGGCTTCCCGGGAGTTGTTCGAACGTCAGATCGGTTATAATAATGTAACGAATTTCGTGGGATACGAAAAAGCTTATTTGGATTATCAGGCTGGTTTGATAGACTTCACAGAGTTCAACCGTTTGACGGATTATTACGAAACGTTGAACACGGATTGGTTTGACGTGTTGTTGCAAAATTCGTTCTCTCACAAGCACACGTTGAGTTTGAGCGGGGGAAGTGAAAATATTCGTTATTATGCGTCCGTGGGGTATAATGATCAAAGAGGTGTGATCCGGAAGGAAAAGAATGACCAGTTCACTGCCAATATGAAATTGAACGGGACGTATGATAAATTGCAGTTCCAGTTCAACATGAATTTCAATAATTCCAAGAAACATTACACGCCGAGCGTGGATGGGGTGAGCGTGACACAATATGCTTACCAGACAAACCGTGCGTTACCGGCTTATAATCCTGACGGGTCTCGTGCTTTTTACCAATTTAGTGAGGTCGGTTTGTATAGTGATATACTGTTTAATATGGAGAACGAAATGGATAAGACCTACCAGGAGATAGAGAGTAACGCGGTTAATTTGACCGGGCTCGTGAAATACACGTTCTGGAACGTACTGGCCGTGGAGGGAACGGCATCTTATTCATCCAGCGTGACCAACCAGGATGAGATTTATGAAGAGGGATCGTATTATGTCGAGAAGTTGAGAAATGGCGGAGAGGCTCCTAAAAATGAATGTCCCGTGGGAGGGGAATGGAATAATAAAATCACGCGTCAGAACTCGTGGCTGGCTCGTTTGCAATTGAATTATTCACAGTATTTGGAGGATAAGCATTTTCTGAAGGCTTCTTTGGGAGGTGAGCTTTCTTCTAAAAAGTATAATAACGTGTCGATGGTGCAGCGGGGATATTATCCAGACCGGGGGTTGAGTTTCGGAACGTTGGAAGACGAGGATTTGATCGCCAGTAGTTATTGGAGCCAATATTCTGCTTATCGGAAGTGGTTGGTGAAAAATGTACCCACGATATCGCAAAGTAAAACGAATTTAGGTTCGTTGTATTTTTCGGCAAGTTATACTTACAATAATTTGTACACCATTAATTTCAATACCCGTATGGATATTTCCAACCAGTTCGGTTCACGCAGCCGGGAGAAGTTGTTGCCGATTTGGTCTGTGTCCGGACGTTGGGATATCGGCAGGCAGTTTTGGGCTGGGAATAGCAAAGTGAACGAGTTTGCCTTGAAATTGTCTTATGGACACCAAGGAAACATGATTGACGGTCAGACTTCCAAGATGATTATCAATAAAGGATCGACTCATTCCTACTTGGGTGGATTCCAGTCGACAGTGAATGCATTCCCGAATCCTGATTTGAAATGGGAAACCACGGCTTCCTATAACGCGGAATTGGTGTTCTCGCTATTGGAGAACAAGATATCGGGATCCGTGGGATACTTTTACAAGAAAACGACCGATGCTTTCCTGACAAAGACGATTTCCGTCATTAATGGTCGCAGTAGTTACACGGTGAACGAGGGAAGCTTGGAAAACCAAGGTGTGGAGGTGACGTTGAGTTTTATGCCATTCAACCAGCAGTTGACCGCAAGCGGGAAACGCGGTTTCGTGTGGCGTTTCGACCCGCAGATCGGACAGGTTGTGAATAACCTGGTGAACAAGGCGATCAATAATCAGAATAATATTTTGCGGGATGATGTGACTTACGAAGACTTTCTTAATGGTAACGTGGAAGTGGCAGGTGAACCCTTGGAAACGTTCTTCTCGTATCGTTTCAAAAAATTGAGTTCCGTGGATGGAAGTCCTATTTATTACGGGATGGAAGAGGAGAACGCGGATGAGTTGCATGCCAAATATAATAGTATGAATAACGAGGATGTGATTTTGGCGGTGATGGAACCGAGTGGAACCCGGATTCCGGTGTTGCAGGGAGGGTTCTCCAATTATTTCGGGTATCGTCAATTCGGGCTGTCGTTTAATTTTACTTATAGCTTGGGAAACAAAATCCGCATGTTGAAGTTGTGTGAAGATTTTAATATCCGTCCTTACCCGCAGAAAAATATGCGTAAAGAGTTCGTGAACCGTTGGCGCCGTCCGGGTGACGAAGAAAAAACCAATATCCCGGGGTTGGTCGCTAGCGATGGTTTCAATTCCCCGTGGTGGAAGAATCAATGGGATGCTACTTATGAATTTGCAGGTAATAATATATATGCTATGTACGATTATTCGAATATCCGCGTCGTGAAGGGGGATTATTTGAAATTGCAATCCTTGTCGTTGCGCTATAATGTGGAGGATAAGATTTGTAAAAAGTTGGGGTTGAAGTCCGCTTATATTAATTTGTCCGGAACGAACCTCTTTACCTGGCAAAGTAAAAAAGCGAAGGGCATGGATGTGACGTCGCAATCGGGAAGTTCATCCGTGATTAACTTGTCTGTCCGCCCGACCTATTCTTTGTCTTTGAATGTAACTTTCTAATTTGGAAATTATGAATACATTAAAAATATTTATTTTTGCGTTGATTGTCGGATGTGCATTGACAGCTTGTGAAGATTTTTTCGAGGAGACCTCTCAAAATCAAGCTTACGTGTCGAGTGTAGTGGATCTGGATGAATTGCTGAAAGGAGAAGCGTATATTAGTGAAGAGGGTTTCTCTCAAAGTATGTATTACGGGGGAAGCACCAATCGGGTCATGTCTCAGACGAGTCGCTATTTCCCGTGGATTCACGTGTTGGATGATGATGTAACGGAATTTGCGGAGGGATATCATTATAACAGTGCTTCTTGGATACGGACAAATGCCGCTTCAGCCTACACGTGGCAACCCAATCCTTTTGTAAATAAAGATGCCGTAGAGTATGCGGCGGATGATTGGAATAAAGCATATAAGCGTATTGCCGTGTTGAATTCGGTCATTTATGAGTTGGATGACGTGAGAGAGGGGACTCAGGATACTTTGGCGAACCGGGTGGAAGGAGAGGCTCGATTCCTGCGGGCTTATTACTACTATTGGTTAGTGAATATTTACGCCCAACCTTATAACAAGGAGCGTGCCGCAAGGGAGTTGGGAGTTCCGCTGAAGATCTCGGAAGTGGTTGAAGATAAATACTTCTCCCGGAATTCAGTGAAAGAGGTGTATGACCAGATACGCGCTGATTTGCGCCGTAGTGTCGAGGCGTTCCGGGATGCCCAGGCACCTGCCCGTCCGAATAAAGCAAATTATACGGCAGCTTGTATATTGATGAGCCGGGTAAGCCTTTACATGGAGGAGTACGAGGATGCTATTGCTTATGCGGATTCTGCTATTGCCTGGGGACGTCATTCGATTCTGGACATTAACGGATTGAAAGCGGGAGATAGTTTTACATACGAGAGTTCCCCGGAAACGGTCTTCACGATGGGCGGGTATATCATGAACCAGATACACCAGCCGGATAGTGCCGGTCGTTTCGATTATAAATATTCTGTGGCTTCCGCTTACAAATCGTCCGCAGATTTGTTGAATTGCTATCACGCGAACGATTTACGCCGGCAGATTTTCTTCACGGCAGCCCATTGGGATAAAACGGCATTCCTGTGCTGGAAGAATCGTGAAACATCGGGACGAATTGGTGATTACATGTTGTTCCGTTTGCCTGAGGCTTACTTGAATAAAGCTGAAGCCCAAGCTATTTTGGGAGATGAATCCGGAGCGAAGCAGACATTAAATGTGTTGCGGGAGAAACGTTTCACTGTGGGGAGTATGCCGACGATCGAGAGCGAGATGGCTGCCAACGGGGAGAATTTGGTGGATTTCGTCCGGGGTGAGCGGCGTCGGGAACTTTGTTACGAGGGGCACCGGTGGTTTGATTTGCGCCGTTACGCGGTAAACACAAAATATCCTTTCACGAAGGTTATCCGTCATGACGTGAGAGAGTGGCAAGGTGCCGCATCGGTTGCGGGATTTTATACCACCGTGGGATATTACGAAATCGATACGCAGAAAGATCAGGTGGTGTTTGCCTTCCCGTTGCCTCAGAAAGAGATTATTTTTAACAAGGGAGAATTGGAGCAAAACGAGGCTCGTCCGGAACGAGAAATGGTACGTTATTAATTTTTAAGTGTTGATATGATGAAAAAGTTGTATTATATAGGATTGTTTTTTATGTTTCTCTTGATCTGGGGATGCGACAAAGAAGATGATTTGACGCCCTCCGGTCACGAGAAAGAATGGATGATTATTGAAGATTCGGATGATCCGCTGGATAAATTGCGTTACGAGATATTCCGGGACTATGGGGTACCCACGTATTATAACGACACGATCGGGAGTGAGGAGCGAGTGGATATGTTGGGAAACACGTACACGTATTATGAACGTTTGAAAATCTTCTATTATCCGGGAGGGGCTACTTCGTCGAATTATTCCGGTGCTATCCTCGATTTTGTCGACGAGGATGTGCGTGAGTCGGTATTGATTCCGGTGTTGGAGAGTTTTAGGGATAAGATATTCGCTCGTTTTGAAAAAGGAACTCGTTTGCCTGCTTTTTTCTTCGCAGATTCGATAGGAACTGTTAATTTGTGGGGAGAATATAATAGAGTTGAGTCTTATTATGGATATAACACCTTCGCGGTGAATTTGGATTCGTTGCCGTTTTTGGGAGTAGAAAAGTTCACGAGTAAAACGTTGACGACTTATTTTACCGGTTTGTTGTCATCCTCTGCCCAATCTGGTTGGAAGAGTGCATTTTTGAACGTAACGAAAAGTTTGAAGCAGGGGTTAGAGTATTCTTCTAGCATGGAGTCTTATGCGGCTGTCTCTTTAGTAGAGGCTTTGCAAGGGACGAAATTCACGCGTAAGGAGGAATTGGGTTTTGTCGTTTCTTGCAATAGCAAAAGTGGCGTGGAATCGATACCCACGGAAAGTGTAGATCTCTCTTCTTATATTGATAAAGTGTTGATTTATACGGAAGTGAAGTTTGAAGAGGAGTACGGGGAGTTTGAACCGGTGATGGTAAAGTTCCGGATGATGAGGAACAAATTGGTCGAGTTGGGGTATTTGTTAAAGAATTAATTATTTATGCAATAAAAACAGTATAAGCATGATGAACACAATCATGCTTATACACAAAGTAAATCACAAAAAATAGAATTATGAAAAAAAGTATTGTATTGTTGTTGGTGGCGTTATTTTTGATGCCACTTGGGGGCACTCTGTATGCAGCTTCGAAAAAGAAGAAAGAAAAAGGGAAAATAGAGGAAGCAGCCCCGGCAAAGAAAGAAAGCAAGTATGACAAGTTGTTGAAAAAGCCGGGTGTGAAAACAGTGAAGGGGGATTTTATCACGTTGCACCGTGTCGGGAATAAGGTGTATTTCGAATATCCGGTAAAATATATGGGACGGGAATTGTTGATTGCTTCTACCATTTCTGAAACGAGTAGCCCGACCTTGTGCACGGTAGGGTATAAGCCTTCTGATCCGTTACACGTGAGGTTTGATTTGCAGGATAGTACTATTTTCCTGAGGAGTGTAAATTCTCTAGTGGAATACAACGAAAAAGAAGCTAATTTGAAAGAAGCCGTAGAGGAAAATTATATCGATCCTTACATGAAGAAGTTTACCCTTGAGGCTTATAATGCGGACAGTTCTTCCGTTGTCTTCGACGTGTCGCCCTTGTTCGTGGATAATGTACCCGAGTTGGCTCCTATTTCGAAAATGTCTTCCGGGATGATTTCTATCAGTGCTTCCCCTAAGTCGGAGTTGTTTTCTTTAGGAGAAATGAAAGCATTCGAGGACAATGTATCCATTGCGACCAACACGACCCATTCCGTGAGTGCTTCTTTGTTTATTTTTACAATTAACTTAGGAGATGTTTCTAACAAGGTGACTCGTACCGTGTTGTTGTTGCCGGAAGACAAGGATCGGATGAAACCGAGAATCTCGGATTCCCGTATCGGTATTTTCTTGACAGGAAAGCAACGTATTTCAACCGAGGAGGATGGAATTCAATCCTATACGTTTGCCAATCGTTGGCGTTTGGAGCCTAAGGATATGCGTGCATGGGAACGAGGAGAGTTAGTGGAACCGGTGAAACCTATTGTTTGGTATGTTGACAATACTTTTCCGGAAGGGTGGAAAGAACCGATTCGCAAAGCTGTTTTGAGATGGAACCAAGCATTCGAGAAGATCGGTTTTAAAAATGCCCTTCAAGTGCGAGACTTCCCGACGGCAGAAGAAGACCCTAATTTTGATCCGGATAACTTGAAATATTCTTGTATCCGTTATTCCCCAGTGAAAACGATGAATGCCATGGGACCGTCTTGGGTAGATCCGAAAACGGGAGAAATTATAAACGCTTCCGTGTTGGTTTATAACGACGTGGTGAAATTGAATAACATGTGGCGTTTCACGCAGACGGCGCAAATAGACCCTCGCGTGCGGGCTAAAAAACTGCCTAAAGAAGTGTTGGACGAGTCTTTGGAATACGTGGTAGCTCACGAGATCGGACACACGTTGGGATTGATGCATAATATGTCAGCTTCCCATGCTTACCCAGTGGATTCTTTGCGGAGTGCATCGTTTACACAGAAATATGGAACGACTCCTTCAATTATGGATTATGCCCGCTTTAACTATGTGTCACAGCCCGGGGATAAAGGTCTGAAGTTAACACCTCCTGTACTTGGTTGCTATGACGAATACGCTATAAAATGGTTGTATTCTCCTATTGCCGGTAATTTGGATGTAAGAGAAGAGGCTAAAATCTTGGAATCATGGGTAGATGAAAAAGCCGGAGATCCTCGTTATCGTTATGGAAAACAGCAAGTTTATGCTCGTTATGATCCGAGTGCCGTGGAGGAAGATTTGGGTGACGACCCGATGAAAGCCAGCGAATATGGTATCAAGAACTTGAAGTACATCATGGAGCACTTGAACGAGTGGATCGAGGATGACGCTTCTACCGCCCATCGTCAGTTCTTGTATGAAGGCATTGTTACGCAATATTATCGTTATTTGATGAACGTGTTGTATAATGTGGGAGGTATTTATCTGACGGAAGTGAAAGACGGAACTCCGGGAGCTCGTTATCAAGCCGTGGATGCAAAATGCCAGAGTGCTTCTTTGAAATGGGTAGTAAAACAATTGTGTGATAGCGAATGGTTGAAAAATAAAGATGTGGTTTCTAAATTCGGTTTATCTGCTACTCAATCAAACGATAAAGTATACGGATTGGTGATGCAGAATATACTGAAGGCAGATGAGAAAGTGCTTGTTTCTTCGCATGTAGCCGGAGGTGATTACACGCAAGCTGATTATTATAATGACTTGTATTCTGCCGTATTTGCCAACACGATTAAGGGTAAGAAGTTGACAGATCTGGAAAAGACTATGCAACGCGGAATTTTAGCTGAATTTGCAAAACAAGTGCAGACGTTGAAAGGAACTAGCAAAAAATTGACGAACGTGGCAGCCTACACGCCTTCTATTGAAGAGGTGTTCGCGTATGGTTTGGACGAAAGTGGATTCTTGGCTTGTTTTAAAGAGCAATTATCGGCCCTCGAGCAAGAGTATGGCAATGGAGTTGTTATGGAGCAATTGAAATTGCATCAATTCGGTGACACTTATGGTTATGGATTCCAAAAGGAAGTGAACGCAAAATTGTATGACGAGTCGTTAGCTCATTGTATGACGATGTATGTTAAAGTGCTTAATTTGGTGAAATCTAAGGTTCTTACTGCCCATAAAGATGATCGTCCGCATTACCAAGCTCTATTGGTTGCTTTAGAAACTTTGAAAAAATAGTATTTTCATACGATTATTATAAATAGATTTGAAAAGGGAGCCATGAATATTCGTGGCTCCTTTTTCGTGTATCGATATTTTTCTGTGTTTATTTAGAAAAAATAAAAATAATATCCTACCTTTGTTCCGCGAAACCAGAAAGATGCAGATATGTTATTGTCAGAATTGAAGACCGGCGAGAGCGCCGTGATAACGAAAGTAAAAGGATACGGGGCTTTCCGTAAACGTCTGAATGAAATGGGCTTTGTGCGGGGGAAAGTGGTAAAGGCTGTAAAGAATGCCCCTTTGAACGATCCTATCGAGTACGCGATCATGGGGTACGAGATTTCGTTGCGGCGGCAGGAGGCTACTTTTGTCGAGATCGTTTCTTTGGCTGAAGCCCGTGATATTGTTGGTATCAAAGCAACGGCAAGGGATGCGGAAGAAGCTTTCGCGAAACACTGGGAAGGACGGGAGAAACATATTCATGTGGCTTTCGTGGGAAACCCTAATGCGGGAAAGACTACCTTATTTAATTATATGAGCGGTTCGCAAGAACACGTCGGGAATTACAGCGGGGTGACTGTGGATGCCAAAAAGGCGAGTTTCCATTATAACGGTTACGAGTTTAACGTGGTGGATTTGCCGGGTACTTATTCCATATCTGCATATTCAAACGAGGAAAAATACGTGCGGGAATATATTATGAACCACGCTCCCGACGTGGTGATCAATGTGGTCGATGCTTCTAATCTGGAACGTAATCTTTACTTGTCTACCCAGTTGATTGATATGGATGTAAAGGGAGTAATCGCCTTGAATATGTACGACGAGCTGGAACGTTCGGGTGCGGTTTTCGATTACCGGGAGATGGGGAAGATGATCGGGATGCCGATGATGCCGACCATTGGTTCGAAAGGAAAAGGCGTGAAGGAATTACTGGAAGAAGTTATCGAGGTGTACGAGGGAAGAAGCGAGACCGTGCGGCATATCCATATTAATTATGGGAAAGAGATTGAGGATGGAATTGTTGCTATTCGAGCCGAATTGGAGAAGGAAAAAGAATTGACTTGCCATATGTCACCCCGGTTCATGTCGTTGATGTTACTCGAGGGCGATAAAGAAATCATGCGTTTCGTGCAACAGGATAAGTTTCGGGAAAAATTGATGGATACAGTACAAGAGAATGTCTGCCGTATAGAGTCCACGTTCGGCGAGAGCGTGGAGGCGGTGGTTACCGACACGAAATACGGCTTTATCTCCGGGGCTTTGAAAGAAACTTACCGGGAAAGTCCCGTCAATCGGCGGCGTAAAACGGAATATATAGATGCTATCGTGACGCATAAATTATTCGGGTTCCCGATATTCCTGTTGTTTTTGTTTACAACATTCTTTGCCACCTTCAGCCTCGGGAGTTACCCCATGGAGTGGATTGAGGCGGGAGTGGGAGCCTTGGGGGAATTTGTGGATACTCACATGAGTGCGGGACCGCTGAAGGACTTGCTGGTAGACGGAATTATCGGCGGAGTCGGCAGTGTGATCGTGTTCTTGCCGAATATATTAATTCTGTTCCTGTTCATTTCTTTTATGGAAGATACGGGATATATGGCGCGTGCGGCGTTTATCATGGATAAGATCATGCACAAGATCGGCCTTCATGGGAAGAGTTTTATCCCGATGATTATGGGCTTCGGGTGTAACGTGCCGGCAATCATGTCCACGCGTATGCTGGAGAATCGTAGCGACCGGATTTTGACGATATTAATTAATCCCTTTATGTCTTGTAGCGCCCGCCTTCCGGTGTATATTTTACTGGTCGGGGCTTTCTTCAAGGAGTATGCGGCGTTGGTATTGTTCGGGATTTATCTGGTGGGTATTATTGCGGCAATCGTGATGGCGAAATTGTTTAAGCGGTTGCTTTTCCATAAACAGGAAGTGCCTTTCGTGATGGAACTTCCGCCTTATCGTATGCCGACTTTGCGTACCACGGTTCGCCATATGTGGAGTAAAGGGGAGCAATACCTGAAAAAGATGGGAGGAATCATCATGTTTGCTTCCATATTGATTTGGGCTTTGGGATATTTCCCGGTGGACAAGGAGTTGGAAACGGAATACGATCGGCAAAAAGCGGAGGTCGTTGCAGCCTACGAGGTCGAGATTGCTTCGGGTACCGGTGATGTTGCGCGATTGAAAAATGAACGGGAAGACAAGCTGGAAAGCCTGCATCGGCAGGAAGTGACCAAGCGTCAGGAAAATTCATATATCAGCCGTATCGGACGGGCTATGGAACCCATCTGGGCACCTCTGGGCTTTGATTGGAAGGCTGGTGTGAGTTTGCTGACCGGGGTCGCTGCCAAGGAAATCGTGGTAAGTACGATGGCAGTGCTTTATCAAGGGGAAGAAGTGATGGAGGACGATGAAGCCTCGAACTCAACACTGGCGATGCGTATGCGGGAGCATGGGTTTACACCTGTCGTGGCTATCGTGTTTATTATTTTCGTGTTACTCTATTCTCCCTGTTTTGCGGCGTTGATCGCAATCGGGAAGGAAATCGGGGCGAAATGGGCATTCTTCGTCATGGGATACACGACCGTGCTGGCGTGGGTCGTTTGTTTCGTGCTAAAACAAATATTGGATTTGTTGATGTAAAGGTGATGCAAATTATATTGACATATATTATTATTGCCGTGGCGTTGGTCTTCGCAGGGAGAAGTGTCTATCGGTTATTTCGTTCGGCTCGCAAGAAAGGCGGATGCGGCGATTGTTGTAGTTGTGGAACTACGGCGGGGAGGGAAAAAAAATTTGTATTTAACGCCGGGGAAACGGCAAAAGAACAGGAAGGGAAATGACATAAAAAAAACTGCTTTGAAAGCAGCTTTTTTATATTAGTGTTTGTGTCTGCGCTCGTCAGAAACAGTCAGTTTTTTTCTTCCTTTAGCTCTTCTTCTAGCTAGAACTGCTCTACCATTAGCGGTAGACATTCTTTCTCTGAAACCATGTTTGTTTCTTCTCTTTCTGTTGGATGGTTGAAATGTACGTTTCATTATGATATCATCTTATGTTATTATTTTCTCACTTCGGACTGCAAAATTAGGTATTTTTTTTATTGTGCCAAAGAAAATCGGGAAATTATCTTCGGTTAATTTGAAGTTTATCACAACAAAGTTAGTATTTTGTCGTATACTTTTTCGAGGAAGATATGAAAAAACATACTCTAATATTTGTTTTATTGAATTAGATTATTAACTTTAAGCCAATTTACAAAGAGACCTATGAGACAGTTAAAAATCAGCAAACAAATCACTGGCAGGGATTCTTTCTCAATCGAAAAGTATTTGCAGGAGATTGGAAAGATCGACGTGTTGTCGCCGGACGAGGAGGTTGCGCTAGCTAAGAAAATACGAGCCGGGGACAAAGCCGCACGCGAGCTTCTGGTGAAGAGCAATCTTCGTTTCGTGGTTTCTGTGGCGAAGCAATATCAAAACAACGGCATGAGCCTGGGTGATTTAATTAATGAGGGGAATCTTGGTTTGATCAAAGCGGCAGAATGCTTTGATGAGACGAAAGGTTTCAAATTCATTTCTTATGCCGTGTGGTGGATTCGCCAGTCCATCTTGCAGGCGATAGCCGAAAACTCGCGTTTGGTACGTTTACCTTTGAATAAGATCAGTAATATCAACAAGGTGAACAAGTTCTTCTTCCGGCTGGAACAAGAGTTTCAACGGGAGCCGACAGCCGAGGAAATCGCCCAGGAGATGGATATACCGGAAAAAGAAGTGAAGGACAGTATGCGGATAGCGAGTCGTCCCTTGTCGATGGATGCTCCTTTGACAAATGATGAGGATTCGTCCAGCCTGTACGACGTGATGATTACCAACGACAACTCCGTGCCGGAGGCGGAGAGGGAATTGAATGCCGATTCGTTGCGAACGGAGATAGACCGTTATCTATCCACACTGGATGAGCGGGATGCCACGATCTTGCGTATGTACTACGGGTTGGGCGGTTACACTGCCATGTCCCTGGAAGAGATCGGCGATCGGGTGGGGCTCACCAGCGAGAGAGTACGTCAAATTAAATCGAAGTCTATTAGAAAATTAAAGAGCACATATCGTTGTAAACGATTGAAAACCTATCTATAAGCCTGGTTAACAGGCAGAATGTTACAGGTCGTAACTTATGGATGGACGGTTGTTGTAAATTGTAACTGATTAGATTATAATTTGTAACAATCAGAAAGATGTATTTGTCCGAAAAAGTCTCTTGAAATACTTTTCTTTTCATCAAATATTGTATATTTGTTCCCCGTTTGAGAAAACTACTTAAAGCGGGGAAAAACGTTTGCATTTAAATCAATCTCCCAATTAAGAAGTTAGTTTTCAATTATTTATTATAAGTTTTAACCTTCTAAAGAAGAACCTTATGGGAAAATATGAATTAAACAAGAATTTGGCGCAAATGCTCAAAGGTGGGGTTATCATGGATGTAACCAATGTTGAACAGGCAAAGATTGCCGAGGCTGCCGGGGCATGTGCTGTTATGGCACTGGAAAGAGTGCCGTCGGATATTCGTAAAGATGGCGGTGTCGCCAGAATGTCAGATCCGCAAATGATTAAGGCGATCAAGAACGCCGTGTCTATTCCTGTAATGGCTAAAGTGAGAATCGGTCATTTCGTAGAAGCCCAGATATTGGAAGCCATTGGCATCGATTATATTGACGAGAGTGAGGTATTAACGCCTGCTGATGATTTGTATCACGTGGACAAAACTCAATTCCAGGTGCCTTTTGTTTGCGGATGCCGTAACTTGGGCGAAGCCTTGAGACGTATCGGTGAAGGTGCTTCCATGATTCGTACTAAGGGTGAAGCCGGAACAGGAAACGTGGTTGAAGCTGTAAGACATATGCGTCAGTTGAACAATGATATCCATCAGGTACAAGCTGCTCCGGCAGAGGCATTGATGACGCTTGCCAAAGAAATGGGAGCTCCCTACGATCTCGTGAAATTCGTGCATGAGAACGGGAAATTGCCCGTGGTGAACTTTGCAGCCGGTGGTATTGCCACTCCTGCCGATGCTGCTTTGATGATGCAATTGGGTTGCGAGGGAGTCTTCGTGGGTTCCGGTATTTTCAAATCCGGTGATCCTGCCAAGAGAGCAAGAGCTATCGTTTTAGCCACGACTTACTACAACGACCCGGTTAAATTGGCTGAATTATCCGAGAACTTGGGCGAACCGATGTCCGGGTTAGAGATTTCCAAATTGGAGAACAAATACGCCGAGAGAGGCTGGTAATAATAGGTTAAAAAATTCATTCGGCAGGCATTTTGCCTGCCGAATGAATTTTGTAATTTTTATGGCAATGAAAAAGATAGGTATTTTAGGATTTCAAGGTGCAATCATCGAGCATGAGCGTCAGATTGAAGCGTTAGGGCATGAACCAGTGATCGTGAGATACCCGGAGCAATTGGATGTCATCGATGCGATAATCTTGCCGGGAGGGGAGAGTACGACCATGGGTAAACTTCTGAATCGCACGGGACTGATGGCTCCTTTGCGTGAAAAGATCATCGGGGGACTGCCGGTTTGGGGTACTTGTGCGGGCATGATCTTGTTGGCGAAAGAACTGGTGAATGATTCGGTGACCCACTTGGGTGTTATGGATATAGCCGTGCGGCGTAATGCTTACGGTAGCCAGATTGATAGTTTTTCCACGAAACAAGTGATTCCGGCTGTCTCTTCAAAAGAGATAGAGTTGGTATTTATTCGTGCTCCTTATATCACGAAAGTCGAGAATGGGGTAAAAGTATTGTGTGAAGTGGACGGGCACGTGGTTGCGGCAGAAGAAGGAAATATGCTGGTAACTTCATTTCACCCGGAACTTACCGAAGACCTTACGTTTTTGAAGTACTTCATTTCCAAAATAAAGTAATTTATAAAGTTTATAAAGTATCATTCTATGGAATGGCTTTATGAACTTTATAAACTCTTTTTACATCGCTTTTTCCAGTTCTTCAGCTGTCAGGGTTGCAGTTCCTATCTTTTGTACCACGATGCCTGCCGCAATGTTAGCTATACGGATAGATTCTTTTATGCCATTGCCTGCGGTCAGGGCTAATGCCAAGGCGGCAACTACCGTGTCCCCGGCTCCGCTCACGTCGAACACTTCCTGCGAGTGTGTCGGAATATGTATGGTTTCTTGTTTGTTGACTAAACTCATACCTTTTTCGCTCCGGGTGACAAGTATGGCTTCCAGCCCGTATTGCCGGATGATTTCTTTCGCAGAAGTTTCTACCGCATGATCGTCATTGTCGACGGGATGCCCGATGATGTCCCCGAGTTCCTTCACGTTCGGCGTGATAAGGTCAGCCCCAGTGTATTTTGCCCAGTTTTGTCCCTTAGGATCCACGATAACTTTAACCTCGTGTTGTTTTGCCACTGTGATTAGGAACGTGCAAAATTCCTCGGAAACCATGCCTTTCCCGTAGTCGGAGATCACGAGGGTAGGAATTTCATGGATTAGTTTTTCCAATTGTACTTTAAATTCCTCTTTTGTCTTCTCGGGAATTTCCAGGCGTTGTTCGTAATCCAGACGTACGATTTGTTGGCGTCCCCCGATGATTCGGGCTTTCGTGATCGTGGGTTGTTCCGTTTTGATAAATTCCGTTCGGATTCCCTTGCGGTGCGCCATCCGTTCGATTTCCTTCCCGAAAAAATCGTACCCCACGGCTCCGCATAAGATCGCTTGTCCGCCAAGACTGCTGATATTGTTCGCCACGTTGGAGGCTCCGCCTAGCCGTGATTCTTCCCGCACGATATTCACGATTGGTACGGGGGCTTCCGGCGAAATCCGTTCTACCTTTCCGAAATAGTATTTGTCGAGCATCACATCCCCGACGATCAATATTTTATAGTTACTGAAGTCCATGATGGAAATTTAAAGTTTATGGATTCTGTGATTTCCGATTCTATGATTTTTAATCACAAAATCATGGAATCGGAAATCACAGAATCAGCATCGTTTTATTTCTCTTCACCGCCGAACATCATCAGGTAAGCCTTGATGAATTCGTTGATTTCTCCGTCCATCACGCCTTGCACGTCGGATGTCTGGTAGTTGGTGCGGTGGTCTTTCACCCGGCGGTCGTCAAACACGTAACTACGGATTTGAGAACCCCATTCAATCTTCTTTTTCGTGCCTTCGATCTTGTCCAGTTCCTCCTGCCGTTTCCTGAGTTCCAGTTCGTACAATTGAGCTTTCAACAACCGCATGGCATTCTCCCTGTTTTGCAACTGAGAACGGGATTCCGTGTTCTCGATCATGATGCCCGTGGGGGCGTGGCGTAATCGTACTCCGGTCTCCACCTTGTTCACGTTCTGTCCTCCGGCACCTCCGCTTCGGAATGTGTCCCAGCTGATATCCGCGGGATTGATCGTGATCTCGATCGTGTCGTCTACGGCGGGATAGACAAACACGGAGGCAAAAGATGTCATCCGTTTGTTCGAGGCGTTGTAAGGCGACAACCGCACGAGGCGATGCACGCCGTTCTCCGATTTCAGGTAACCGTAAGCGTAATCCCCCTCGAATTCAATGGTTGCCGATTTGATACCCGCTTCTTCGCCTTCCTGGTAATCCACGTGTTTCACCTTGTAGCCGTTTAATTCTCCCCAGCGCACGTACATTCGGTAGAGCATACTTGCCCAGTCCATGCTCTCGGTTCCCCCGGCTCCGGAATTGATCTTCATGATAGCACCAAAGTGGTCTTCTTCCCGGCGCAACATATTTTTCATTTCAATGTCTTCCAGAATCCGTACGGTTTCCTTGTATTGCGCATCCACCTCTTCCTCGGTAGCTTCGCCTTCCTTGGCGAAGTCGAACAGTACTTGCAGATCTCCCACCGCGGCGGTCACTTGCTCGTATCCCTCGATCCAGGATTTCAGTTCCCGAACCTTTTTCATCAGGGTTTCTGCTTCCTTCGGGTTGTCCCACAAGGAAGGGTTTTGCGTTCTTAATTCTTCTTCAGCGAGTTGTATCTTCTTCCCGTCGATGTCAAAGATACCTCCTCAATGCTTCACCTCTTTCTGCCAGTTCTTTTATGTGGTCGATTGTGATCATTGTGTTTTTAAGTTTATGGACTTTATAGATTGTAAAAAGGGGGATCCCCCTTTTTATCTTTTATTCATTTTACTATTCATCGGGAAGTTCTTGTTTATCCGGTTACTCGTTACGGGCTTTCCGGTCAACGTGTTCTCCACCATGCTTTGTATTTCTTGTGCGAAAGCGTCTTCACCACTGCTTCTTGCCCAATCCATCAACATACGCAGGATATACATACTATTTTGTTCGTCTCTTTCCAGCATTTTTCTGCGGTTAGTTGACTGCGCCTGGATGTATCTCAACGTTTGGGCGTTATCCATGGCAAGAGCCCATGCCAGGTCGTTTGCTTTTTCGTTTTCTCCCGCCGTGTAATAGATCGGGATATAATACAACAAGAAGTTATCAGCAGGAACTTGATATAAAGGAATTTCTTCCAGCGATTTATCAAGAACCTTCACGGCTTCTTGCATTTTCGATGAATCGATGATTTCATTCACCACGGAGTCCTTGAGCATCACGGTTTCTTTCACGGCTTCTTCTACTAGCTTTTGGGCTAGGCGCAAGAAGGTATTCCGGTATTTCATCACTGCGATCGTGTTGTCGTGAAAATGGTCAATGTTTACTTGCGGGTCTTTGATATTTCCCCAGATAAATTTATTCATCAGGTTGTCGTACAACACGTTTGAGTTGATGCGACCGAACTCGTAGTAAGCGTTCTTTTCGTCCGTTTTGATCGGAACAACCCGGTAGCCCGCTCCTTCCAGCTGGAAATATTTATCGAAGCCCATGTAGCTGTCTTGTCCCATTCCAATACCGAAGTACACGGGGCGTTCCCAGTTGTTGGTCGCCAGGATGTCTAGCACCATGAGTTGCGATTTGTTCAGGGAGTTTCCAGTCAGTTTAATTTCTACCTTGTCCACGATTTCATCGGCGTCCTCCGGTTGCACGGTGCCGTTGGCAAGTACTTTCTCTTTATCCACAGGGAGATAGAGGTTTCTTGTCGGGATATAATTCAAAGGTTCGCCCTGGTAGCGGCGTGTTTTGTATTCTGCGCCGTCTTGAGCAACGAAATCCATCACTTCAGCGATACTGAACGGTTTTTCGGTTCTCTCCTCGATAGCCACGAAATCGCGTACTCCCGCATGGTATTCGTCTTTCGTGAAAGAGATCGGTACACCGGGGGATTCATATGCTTTCCGTTTCATTTGGTCGATATACCAGTCACCGGCGAGCAAACTCAGGTTCACGATGCGCACGTCCCGGCGGAAACCTTCCACCTCTTGGGCGTACCACAACGGGAAGGTGTCATTATCCCCGTATGTGAACAGGATGGCGTTCGGGGCGCACGTGCTCAGGTAGTTCTTAGCGTGTGCGATCACGGCATAGCGCCCGCTACGATCGTGGTCGTCCCAGTTTTGTGCAGCCATGTTCACCGGTACGGCAAGCAGGCAGACAGCCGTCACCGCGATAGCGGCATTGCGGGGTTCCATCTTCTTGCGGAGAATCTCCCAAAGGTAGAGTACCCCGAATCCGACCCAGATGGCAAAAGCGTAGAACGATCCCGCATAAGCGTAATCCCGTTCCCGCGGCTGGTAAGGATACTGGTTCAGGTAGAGCACGATGGCGATACCCGTGAGGAAAAAGAGCAGCATGACCACCCAAAAGTCTTTCTTCCCTTGCTGCCCTCGCTGGTACTGGTAGAACATACCCAGTAACCCGAGAATGAAGGGCAGCATAAAATATTTGTTGTTTGCCTTGTCGTTTTTCAACGTGTCGGGCATCACGCTTTGGTTACCCACGAGTATATTGTCGACAAAGGGAATACCCGTGATCCAGTTCCCGTAGCGTGGGTCTCCGTGTCCTTGAATATCATTCTGTCGCCCCGAGAAGTTCCACATGAAATACCTTAGATACATGTGCCCGAGCTGGTAACGGAACATGAATTTCAGATTTTGCCCGAAAGTCGGTTTTTGGCGGGTTTGCCCGTCCACGGAGTACATCGGACCGGCAGGTTGTCCCACCCATTCGATATAGGCTTGCGGGTCGCGTGCCGTACTGTACATACGCGGCAATACGGTGCAGAAACGAGGATCGTACTTCAATTCGGTCTTGTATCCCACAACATCATACTTCCCTGTTTTCTCGTTTTGGTAATAGATCGGACCGCCTTCCTCGATGTCAATGACAGGAGCGTTATAATAAGGTCCGTATACTAGCGGCTCTTGCCCGTACTGGTCACGGCTTATATAAGACAGGAGCGCAAATACGTTGTCCGGGCTATTTTCGTCAATCGGGGGATTGCTCACGGAACGGATAACAACCATAGCGTAAGAAGAATAGCCGATCAGCATAACCACGAAGCAGGTCAGAATCGTGTTGACTACCGTGTGATTGTGTTTCAACGTGTAATAGATTCCGTAAGCCAGTCCTCCAATGAGGAGAACAGCGTAAACAGCAACACCCGAGTTGAATGGCAAGCCAAGGCTATTGACAAATAGTAACTCGAACCACCCGGCAATGATGATCACGTACGGGATTACGCCCCACAAGACAGCCCCGAGGATCACGCAGGATATAGCAGCAGCCTTAATGACACCCCATTTCGTTGTTTCGTATTTCTTGAAATAATAAATAAACACGATTGCGGGAATAACCAGCAAGTTCAACAAGTGAACCCCGATAGATAACCCGATCATGTAAGCGATAAATACCAACCAGCGGTTGGCGTAAGGTTGAAAAGCCACGTTTTCCCATTTCAGGATAGCCCAGAACACAACGGCAGTGAACAACGACGACATGGCGTAAACTTCGCCTTCCACGGCGGAGAACCAGAACGTGTCGCTAAACGTGTAGCATAACGCACCGATCAATCCCGCACCCATGATGGCATACAATTGTCCCGGGGTGCAATCCTCGTCTTTTTTTACCACCACTTTCTTGGCTAGATGCGTGATTGTCCAAAATAAGAACAATATCGTGAAGCCCGAGCATAATGCCGACATGATGTTGATCATATAAGCCTGTGTTTCCGGGGATGGGGCAAAAATAGCGAACAGCCGTGAAATAATCATGAACAAGGGAGCCCCGGGAGGGTGCCCTACCTGTAGTCCGACTGATGTCGTGATAAACTCGCCGCAGTCCCATAAGCTGGCTGTCGGTTCTGCCGTAAGAATGTAAGTGATACTGGCGATCATGAACGCCACCCATCCGGTGACATTATTGATGAACCTGTAACTTAACGAGGGGTGATTTTTAATGTTGCGCATGCTTCTCCTTCTTTGAATTTATATTTCTTGTTAGTAATCAAGGATATCCTAAATTTGTTCCTTTTCAACCGCACGAAAATAGCAATTTTCTTTTAATTTTTCTGCATTTTGTTTTGGTGAAATAAAAAAATGCCCTACATTTGCAGCGTCAAAATAACAAATGGTTGTTGAATTGACATGACGATTGTCCCATTGTGTAATGGTAGCACAGCAGATTTTGGTTCTGTCAGTCAAGGTTCGAATCCTTGTGGGACAACAATGAAAGTGGGAGACCTTGCAGCAGGTAGTTGCAAGGTTTTTTTTCCAAAGTTCTTCGATACTATGCCCAAGTGGTGGAATTGGTAGACACGCTAGTTTCAGGGACTAGTGGCCTTAAGGCTGTGCAGGTTCGAGTCCTGTCTTGGGTACATGAAACGTTTGATAGTCGATAACTATCAAACGTTTTTCTTTTTTAGTGAAATAAATGTTTGATAGAATGGCGTCATGTAAGAAATGATGTGGACTCAATTGAAAAAGGGTACTTATTTCATTTCGGGTAATAATTTCCCCTTTGCGATACATAAATTATTGGAGAATTGTTTGATTTCCCGTTGGAACGTGAGAAAGATAGGAGAATAGATCAAGTTTGTTCGCAATTCTCGGGATGGGTTTCTTCATTCGGGAATGAGAATAAGGAATGGAATAAGCATAAAAGATAGAAGTATAACAAATAAGCCGGCTACTATAATGAACAGCCGGCTTATTTATTATATCACTTGCACGCTTTGCCCGAGGGCGGTGATGATTTCACCTTTCGTGATTTTTGCTCGTTTGCGGAATTCGGGTTCACCGTTGCGGGTGACTTCGCCGGTTTCGACGAGGATTTTAGCCATGGCACCGCTTTCGGCGATACGGGTGGCTTTGAGGAGTTTTATCAACTCGATGTATTCGGTGTCTATTTCAAAGGTTATCATGGTGTGTCTATTTTGGGCACAAAGGTAACCAATTTTTGTTGCATACCGTAAAGTAGAAACAACTTGAGGGGGCGAATGTTATTTTTGTGCCTTAAAATTTAAAAATGACTATCTTGTATTTCATCAAGGGATAGTTTAGTAATAATGTAAAGAAGATAGTATGAAGAAATTAGTCGTATTAGTAATGACTTCTATTTTGAGCCTGTCGGCTTTTGCCGAGGGATATCAGGTAAATTTGTTGAGCACGAAACAGACCGGAATGGGACACGTGGGTGTCGGTATGAAGTTAGGTGCGGAGAGTATGCATTTCAATCCGGCGGGATTGGTGTTCTTGAAAACAAATATGGATTTTTCACTTGGGATTTCGGCAGTAATGGCGAAAGCAAAATATAGTAATGCGGGATATTCTGTTAAAACAGATAATCCGGTGAGTACGCCGTTATACGCTTATGCCGGGTTCAAGATTTACGATAATTTGGCAGCGGGTATTAGCTTGACGACTCCTTACGGGAGTTCATTAAAATGGCCGAAGCATTGGGCTGGTGCTGATTTGATTCAAGATATTAGCTTGAAATCTTACGTGATACAACCTACGCTTTCTTACAAGATTACCGATAAATTGAGTATCGGTGTCGGATTGCAATTGGCTTGGGGTAACGTGAATCTTTCTCGTGGATTGATGGGGGCAAAGGATTTTCAAGGATTAGGTGGTACTTTGGAAGGTTTGTTGCCTTATTTAGATCGTCTTCCTTTAACTGACACCGAGAAGCAAGGATTACAGGATATGGTGCTGTTGATGAAAAATACAACCGTTCCTCCAGCTTATGCTCGGTTGGAGGGGAATGCTCATATGAGAGCAGGGTTTAACGTGGGAGTCATGTATGATGTTTGTGATAAGGTGACTATCGGATTATCTTATCGTTCAAAAATCAAAATGCGGGTAAAAGAGGGTGATGCAGAATTGAGTTATTCTAATCGAAATATCGAGAATATGTTTGGTCAGATGGAGTTATTGATGGCAAAGTATGGAGAAGCGTTAGCTGGAGCTGGTATAAATATACCGAATATCTCTATTCCAAAATACGACCAAGGCTCATTCCATGCAGAGCTTCCGTTACCTTCCAACACAACATTGGGGGTAAGTTACCGTCCGACAGACCGTTGGGAATTGGCGTTGGATTTGCAATACGTGGGTTGGAGTGCTTATGATTCATTGAACGTGTATTTCAACGAGGCAGAATTGGGAATAGCCCCGATCAAGGCGGAGAAGAATTACAAGAATGCGATGACTTATCGTTTGGGTGCCAGCTATAAAGCCACGAAGCGTTTGGATGTTCGTGCGGGAGTTTATTTTGACCAATCCCCGATTCGGAAAAACTTGTATAATCCGGAAACTCCGGGTATGAATAAGTTGGGTATTTCTGCCGGGTTGACATTCGAGCCTTACAAGAATTTACAGATTGATGTAGCCTTCTTGTATATTCAAGGATTTGACAGGGACGGGAAATATCCATACAAGAACGTGGTGACGGGGCAGGATGAGTCGTTTGGTGGAAAATATAAATCTACGGCATTCTCACCTTCTATTGGTTTAGCTTATCGGTTTTAGGATATAGCCTGAAAATATAGGAAAATCCATTCGTTTTAAACGGATGGATTTTTCATTCAGTCAATAATGCAACGTTTCTTTGCATCTATTCGTACAACCCTGAAAATAGGTTGTTTATTATGGATGCAATAAGTAATATCCCGGGACAAGGGAAAAAGAAACGGGTTGTAATCGTGGGTGGTGGTTTCGGAGGGTTGAAGTTAGCTCGTAAATTAAATGATAATGATTTTCAAGTGGTGTTGTTGGATAAGAACAATTACCATCTTTTTCAGCCGTTGTTATATCAGGTTGCCACTTCTGGTATAGAGCCCAGTGCGATTTCTTTTCCTTTCCGGAAAATCTTCAAATATCGTCATGATTTTCATATTCGGATGTGCACGGTGGAAAAGGTCGTGCCGGAAAAGAATTGTCTGGAAACTTCGATTGGTGAGATTTCTTATGACTATTTGGTTATTGCCACGGGTGCCGGTACGAATTTCTTCGGTGATTCTTCATTGGTACAGCGTACTATGCAGTTGAAGACGACGTCGGATGCTTTATTCAATCGCAACCGGGTGATCGAGAGTTTCGAGAGAGCGTTGAACTGCACGGACGATGAAATCCGGAGGCGATGGCTGACCTTTGTTATCGTGGGAGGAGGAGCCACGGGTATCGAACTTGCCGGGGCATTGGCAGAGATGAAGAAGTTTATGCTTCCGAAGGATTACCCGGAGTTGAACTGGGACGAGATGCGTATCATTTTGGTTGACGGGGGCGATCGTCTGCTAGGTGCCTTTTCGGAGAAATCTTCCTTGGAGGTTGTCCGTAGTTTGACCCGTTTGCAAGTAGAAATATTGTTGAAAAAATTGGTAAAGGAATATGACGGGGAGAAGCTGACCTTTGTTGACGGGCAACAGATTGTGACGAACAATGTCTTTTGGGTTGCCGGGGTGAAAGCGAATAGTTTACCCGGTTTGTCGCAAGAGGTTTACGGACGGGGCAACCGTTTGCTCGTGGATGAATTCAACCGGGTAAAGGGGATGGCGGATATATTTGCCTTGGGCGATACGGCGTTGATGGTGACGCCGGATTATCCTAACGGGCATCCTCAGGTGGTGCAACCTTCTATACAGCAAGCTCACTTGCTGGCAAATAATTTGCGGAGTATGCTCAAGGGGAAGCCTTTGCGTCCTTTTAAATATAGGAATAAAGGTTCTATGGCGACGATCGGGAGGAATGATGCCGTGGCGGAATTATCCAAAGTACGTTTCCGGGGATTCTTTGCGTGGTCGCTGTGGTTGCTGGTTCACCTCATGAGTATTGTCGGGGTGAAGAACCGCCTTTTTATCCTGATCAACTGGATGTGGAGTTATGTTACTTACGACCAGTCTTTACGGATTCTGATAAAACCGGAAATAAAGAAAAGCGACCCGTTCTGAGTCGCTTTTTCTGTCAGTTATTCTCCCGCGGGAGCGGCTCCTGTTGCCACGCTTTTACTGCGCTCAACGGATTGTAATGCCAGATAGTTTGCCCCGAATTTCTCCAGGTTATCCAATTCGGTTTCATATTGATCCTGGTGAACTTCTTCTTCGGCAACCAATGCCTCGAATAATTTCTTGGATACGGCGTCGGCGTTCTCGGCACATTCTTTTGCCCAAGCGTTATAATCGTTCACGCTGCCTACTTCCATGGCGGTAGCGAGTTCCAACATCTCTTTGGGTTCATGGATTTTCTTCACTTCGCCGGAAACAACCATTTCAACCTCCCCTTTCAGGAACAGGATACGTTCAGCCAATTGCTCCACGTGCATCATTTCTTGGATAGCGGTACGTTTGAAAAGACCGGATAAAAGGTCATAACCCATATCGTCACAACGGAAATGAAAATACATGTACTGGTGTACTGCTAATAACTCGTCGCCCACTGCTCTGTTTAACAGTTCGATACTTTTTTCTTTTTTTGCCATAATAGTTTCAATTGTTAGTCATTTTTATGATTGCCAAATTATAAAAAAAATGTGATACATCCTAAATTTTGGCTTAGAATAAAAAAAGCGTACTTTTGCTCGTGTATAAAATGATGATTATGGATAATTCTTCCCCGGTGTTGCTGGTGACACCCCCGTTCACGCAATTGAATACACCTTATCCCTCGATGATGTACTTGAAAGGTTTCTTGAACACGAAGGAGATCCCTGCCGTGCAGGTCGATTTGAGCTTGGAGGTTATCTTGGCGATATTTTCTTCCCGGGGATTGACGGAGCTTTTTAATACCGTCGAGGAACAACCTTTGTCAAAGAACGGGAAACGGGTTTATGCCCTGAGGAAAGAATATATCCGCACGATGGACGGGGTGATCGCCTTTTTGCAAGGGCGTAATCGGACATTAGCTTATTCGATATGCGAGGAAGGTTTTTTGCCAAGGGCAGGAAGATTCGAGCAGGTGGAAGATACGGAATGGGCATTCGGGGTGTTGGGAATAGACGATAAAGCCCGTTATCTGTCGACGTTGTATTTGGAAGACTTGTCGGATTTCTTGAAAGAAACTGTGGATGAGAACTTCGGGTTCAGCCGTTATGCAGAGCATTTAGGGCGTTCGGCATCCTCGTTTAACGGGTTGGCTACCGAATTGGAAAAGTCTTTGAGTTTCACGGATAAATATCTCGTGAAGTTACTGTCGGAAAAGATAGAGGCTTATCATCCGGATATTGTGGCGGTGACCATTCCTTTTCCCGGTAATTTGTATAGTGCGTTGCGGTGTGGGGAATGGGTTAAGAAGCATTATCCCGGCGTGAAGGTTGCCATGGGGGGCGGCTTTGCCAACACGGAACTGCGTTCATTAACGGATATCCGTTTTTTCGAGTTTACCGATTATTTATTGCTGGATGACGGGGAGTTGCCGCTTTTGCGTTTGATCCAGCATCTGCGGGGGGAGGTCAACGAGAGTGGATTGGTGCGTACTTTTACGGTTCGGGATGGGAAAGTGGTTTATCAAGATAATACAACCTGGGGAATGATTCCCCAAGGTGAAGTAGGAGTTCCCGATTACTCCGGGTTGCTGCTCGATCGGTATGTTTCCGTGGTCGAGATGGTCAATCCCATGTACAAGTTGTGGAGTGACGGCAGGTGGAACAAGTTAACCTTGGCTCACGGGTGTTACTGGGGAAAGTGCAGTTTCTGTGACGGCACTTTGGATTATATCCGGCGGTACGAGCCGAACGAGGTGGCGACTATTGTCGACCGCATGGAGCAAGTGATGGCGCAGACGGGAGAAGGGGGCTTCCATTTCGTGGATGAAGCAGCACCTCCCGTGTTGTTGCGGGAGATGGCTTTGGAGATATTGAGGCGACGCCTGACCGTGGTTTGGTGGGGAAATATTCGTTTCGAACGGACTTTCACGGCTGACTTGTGCAGGTTGTTGAAAGCGTCGGGCTGTATTGCCGTGTCCGGAGGGGTGGAAGTGGCGTCCGAGCGGGTATTGGCGTTGATTAATAAAGGGGTGACTTTACCCCAGTTGATACGGACGACCCATCATTTTACTTGTGCCGGAATCATGGTGCATACCTATCTGATGTATGGTTTTCCGACCGAGACCACGAGAGAAACCATCGATTCGCAGGAAGTCGTGCGGCAAATGTTCGAGCAGGGACTGATTCAATCCGGTTTTTGGCATCGTTTTGCCATGACGGCGCATAGTCCGGTGGGACAAGCCCCGGAGCGGTATGATACCCGAGTGACGGAACCTCCTTTCTGTGGATTTGCCCGAAATGACGTAGCATTCGAAGATTTGAAGGGGGACGATCACGAGCGGTTAGGGAATGGATTGAGCAGTTCTCTCTATAATTATATGCGGGGCGTGGGATTCGATTTACCTTTACAGAAGTGGTTTGATTTTAAGATACCCTCCCCGAGCGTGTCTTCCCATTTCGTGGAACAGCAAATGGAGGAAAGGGAAACCGTGGAGGATTCGCTGATCCGCCGTCTTTACTGGATTGGGGGAGAAGTCGAGTTAGGTGCGGAGATTGTGAAGAAAGGAAAGAACGTGGTGGTCTTGCATGATTCCGTGCAGGATGTCAGTTTAAAGATGCAAAAAGAAAGCGCTTATTTTATACATGACATTCTTAACCGGGTAGGAATAGATCACCGGGAACCTTACCTGTTGAAAGACTTGTGCCGGGATTATGAAGCTGTAATCCACGAGGATTTCTTACCTTTCTGGTATAGCAAAGAGATGCAAATGATTCGTGAATATGGTCTGTTGTTACTTTAAAAAGAAAAGGGGGAAGCTCCGTGCAGTACCTCCATGTGGGGATAAGCTCGTTAAAATTTAGCTACTTATAGGGATTTCATGACGTGGTGGAAGGGTGTATCTTTGTCATGAACAAAAAGATAGACAAAGATGAAAACGATAGGTATATTTTATGGTTCCACGACCGGAACGACAGAAGGCGTGGCAGAAAAGATTGCTTCCCTACTGGGAACGACGAACGTGTATAACGTGGGTAACACGAGCGTGGATGAAGTAGATAAATATGATGTTTTGATATTGGGGAGTTCTACCTGGGGAATCGGTGAGTTACAAGATGACTGGGGTGTTTTCCTGGATAAGTTGAAAACAAAGAATCTATCCGGCAAGACCGTTGCGATATTTGGATGTGGCGACGGAATGTCATTCGGGGGTTCGTTCTGTGATGCCATTGGGATTATTCACGATGAACTTCAGGGAACTGGATGTAAATTTATTGGTAGCGTGGGTACTGACGGATATAGTTATGATGACTCTGTGGCTTGCAAGGATGGTCGCTTCGTGGGATTGCCTTTGGATGAAGCCAACGAGCCGGAATTGACAGATAAAAGAATAGATACTTGGGTTCGTGATTTAAAACAAGTGATTTGTTGAGTCTAGTTGTTGTTTTTGAATTTGAGGGCTGTGGAATCAGCCCTCTTTTTGTTAATTAGACCGTTTTGTGTCGATTGTTATAAATCAATAATCTTCCCTCTTTCCCCGATATATTCGTACAAGGCTTTATAAAAGGGATGATGAGTAAGAGTGGGAGCATCGCCGAGAATGATGAGTTTCATGCGGGCTCGGGTGAGGGCGACATTCATGCGGCGCAAATCGTTCAGGAAACCGATATTGCCTTCTTCGTTGGCACGGACGAGGCTGATGAGAATGACATCCCGTTCCTGTCCTTGAAAGCCGTCGACGGTGTGGATGGTGATGAGGCGTTTCAGGGGATGAAAGAAGTGGTTGCGTTTAATGAGTTGGCGGATATACTGCACTTGCACCCGGTAAGGGGAGATCAGCCCGAAGTCAATGCTTTCCTCCAGGACTCGTTCCATGCCAATTTTCTCGATGTAGTTTTGCAATTGTTGTACCAGCAATTCCGCCTCGGGCTTGTTGATACGCCCGAAAGTTTCGTTTACACAGTCTTCCGTGAGTTCGCAATGTGCCATGTCAAACCATTCAACGGGAGTATCAAATTCGAGAATATTTCGGTGGCTTACCTCGGGGGAGGCTTGCAGGCGTCCCCGGTAGAACCAGTTCGAGGGGAAGCGCATGATGTCGTCGTGCATCCGGTATTGAATCTCTAGCATGGAAACGGTTTCCGGTCTTCGACGGGAAATCTTTTGCATCAGGGTATGATCCAGTCCGCCTCGTGCCGCCTCGATGCATTTGATCGTGGGAGGAAGTTGGCAATGATCCCCGGCGAACACGACCCGGTTGGCTTTAGTGATTGCAATCCAGCAGGCAGCCTCGAGTGCTTGGGCTGCTTCGTCGATAAAGAGGGTGGAAAATGTTTTCCCGTTCAGAATTTTGTTTGCCGAACCGACCAAAGTACAAGCTATTACACGGGCTTCCCCGAAAAGTTGGGCGTCTATCTTGATCTCCAGATCAATGGCTTGGTCCCGCAGGCGTTGCAAACGAGACCGTTCCGATTCCCGTTTTCCTCCTTTCAGGCGTTTCATGCGAGTTGTCGCTTCCCGGATAGCGTTACGAGTGGCGCGTAAGGTCGGGTAGGATGGGTGCGATTCAAATCTGCGCTCGTAAGTAAACGAGAGCATCTTATCGTTTACACGGGTAGGGTTGCCCACTCGCATGACGTTAATACCTCTGTCTAAAAGTTTTTCAGCGATCCAATCGACCGCGGTGTTGCTTTGCGCGCACACGAGTACCTGGTTTTCCCGTCGCAGCGTTTCGTACACGGCTTCCACGAGCGTGGTCGTTTTTCCAGTTCCCGGCGGACCGTGTACGACGGCGACTTCTTTGGCTCGAAGTACCCGGTTGACGGCTTTCTCTTGAGAAGTGTTCAGCCACATGAGGCGTATTGCCTGGATATCTCTTTGTTCCGGGGCAATGCTACCCAGAAGTACTTCTCGCAAATGTGATAAGCGGTTGTTTTTTGCCTCCATGACTTCGGTCAGGGCGGCGAACATGGTTTTGTATGAAGTGCCGTCAAAGTATAATTGAACGCCTAGTTCACGGGCGTTCTGTACGTCCAACAAGGCGTCGGGGTTCGGCAGCACGACCAGCATAGTATTCTCGTGCACGTAACTGATGGTTGCAGCGAAATTGAAATAACGGAGTTGTCCCGCATCATCAAACTTGAAAAAGCAGACTGGACGACCGTATTCGAAATTGTGTTCCGTCTCGTCGTTCTCCTCCCGCTTGATCTCGACAACCAGCTGGTTCAATGAATTGTAATAACTGCGTTTGGCTGTTACCGGATACCAACAAACTCCCTGCCGGATACGTTTCGGTATTCCGGCTCGTTGAGTCTGTTGATAAAAAGTCTCCTTCTCGAACTCGTATTCCTGTTGCAATAGCTTGTATTGCCGGAGCAAGTCGACGAGCGGAGAGTCTATCTGTTCGGTAGCCATGCGCGTGTGCTTACCAGGTTAGTATTTCTACTCCCGTTTCGGTAATCAGGATGGTGTTTTCCCATTGGGCGGAAGGTTGTTCATCCTCGGTAATAACGGTCCAGTCATTTTCCTCGTCGATGAATATATCCGCTTTTCCCATGTTAATCATGGGCTCGATGGTAAAAATCATACCCGGCACGAGAAGCATCCCCGTGCCTTTCCGTCCCACGTGTTCCACTTCGGGAATCTCGTGGAATTTCAGTCCGACTCCGTGTCCGCAGAATTCCCGAACCACGGTATAGCCGTTCTTTTCCGCGTGGGCTTGAATAACGGCACCGATGTCACCGAGGAATCCCCACGGTCTGGCAACCTCTATTCCTTTCTCGAGGCATTCTTTCGTGACTTGCACGAGTCTTTGTTTAGCTTCCGAAACGTTGCCAATCATGAACATACGGGAAGCGTCGGAAAAGTATCCGTTATAGATAGTGGACACGTCCACGTTGATAATGTCCCCGTCTTGCAGGATAATGTCTTTGCTCGGGATGCCGTGACAAACTTCTTCGTTGATCGACGTGCACACGCTTTTGGGGAATCCCTCATAATTCAACGGGGCAGGGATAGCCCCGTGCGCCACGGTGAAATCGTACACCAGCGTGTTGATGTCGTCCGTGGACATTCCCATGCGAATGTTTGCCGCCACGTGGTCGAGCACGGCGGTGTTAATTTTGGCACTCTCCCGGATGCCTTCTATCTGTTCTGCGTTTTTGATGATCTTTCGGGGAGGAACGATGTGTCCCTGACGACGATAGGATTTCAATTTTTCCTCGATCTCCGGGGAAATTTTTTGATCGTTTTTGTTAAATAGCATAATGCTTTTCTCTTTTTATAATAGTACGCTAAGGTAATGATTTTCGAGATAGGTTATCCTATTTCGTGAATAGATAATTACCGAGGCGGTCAACGGAAACGTTCAATTCTTTTAATTCCTTGATAAATAGGTCGTGTCCCTCGCGTAAGTTATCCCAAAAATCAAGTATAAAGGGGTATGCCTTGTACGTGTCTTTGAATTGTTTCACTTTTTGATCCGTGAATTTGAAGGGGAAAATGTAGACGGGAATGTTTTTTTGTCCACATTGGCGGGCTTGCACGGCGTAAAGGTATATCTCTTTGATTTTGTCATCGGTCATCGGGAGGCATCCGACGGTGACACAATTGCCATGTATACATATACTGCCGCCCAGATTGGAGGCTTTGCTTTTTAGCCTGTCCGACGAGTTGGGGTAGTTGATCATCAGGGAAAGGTGATAATTACTTGTTGGGTTAAAATGATTGATGTGGTAGAAGCCTTCCGGAACTTGGCAATCGCCTTGCCGGCGTTTGGGGCCCAGGTGACCGGAACGGGCACAGATGCGGTAGGTGGTAACCTGTTTGTATTGGGCATCTTCCGGTGCTTTCGCATAAATGTTGAGCACTCCTTCTTGTTTGTATGCTGTAATCAGGATGTGGATGTTGTCGAATGAAAGCCCGGCTTTTTCAAGTTGTTGCCTCAAGAGAGTTTCCTTTGCCTGGTAAGCGTTTCTCACCCGTGGATAATTCTTTTGTTGTTTCACGAAATCCGGGTTGTTTTCCATGAACAAGCACAGTAGGAGAAGGAGGGGCATTTTCATAAGGCGTTTCTTTTCGTGGTTCATGCAAATTAAGTAAAAAATGCGCAAAGATGCAAATAGAAAAAGGTGTCCCGGAGAACCCTGGACACCTTGCCTGTGTGTGTTGTGTGTATATGAGTGTGTGAATTTGAAGTTACTCGTTAATCATCACTACTAAGTATTTGGTCTGTTTCCAAAATGCACTCGGGTTAGTGATCTTCAAAGTTTGCATTCCGTCGTTTCCGGCTTCCAAGGCGTATGAATCACTCGGGTGTACGGAAAGGATTTTTGCTTTCTTGGAATTCAATGCTATCGTGGTCAACTCGCGCATATCACCATCCACGAATGCCGCATTCTGTGCTTGCGTGGATACGATTGGCGGGCAGAAGATGCCTTGTCGCGTAATCACGTTAGCGTCTCTCAAGTTTTTCCGGGAACCCAGCAAGTAGTGAACCGTGTTCATCGTTTGATCTTGTTGTGAGATCGTTTCTTTTTGTGAGGTTGACTCTTGTTGCAGGTTTTCCACGTTCTGGTTCAATTCTGCAATTTGTTTCGTCTTGATGCCCAATTCTTTTTCTCTTGCGGCGAGAACTTGGTTGATCTCGTTGATCTTTTGGTCACGAACTGCCAATTCTTCGTTTAACCCGGCGATCAGTTTCTTGAACTGTGCCGATTGGGTCTTGTTAGACTTTTCCAGTTTAGCGATTTGTGCTTTGTAACCTTCGATGGCGTCGGATAAAGCTTGCACGTCATTTCTTAAAGATGTGATTTGAGCTTTGCTCTTGTTGCTCTTGCTGTCGGTTTGTGCTTCAACGGCAAGGATATGCTCTGCTTCACGGATGGATTGCATTCCGGCAGAAATGTCATTCAAGTCAGCTAGCAATTTTTCCATTTCATCACCTTGGGTATTGCTGATAGCCTGTAACGAATCTATTTTCGCTAATGCGGATTTATATTTTTGTGAGCTTTCCACGCAACTGCCTAGAAATGCAACAGAAAACAGACTAACCGTTAAAAAGATAAACGTTCTCATAGTTTTTATATTTTTGATGTTTTATTCTATGCCTAAGATAAAGCAATGGATGTGCCATGGGTATGTATTGTTTGTTAATATATTAATAATCAGAAATTAAGTTTTTGTATCTTGTTGGGGAATATGGGGAATTTATGACCTCACGTGTGGAATTTCTCCCCAGTATTTGTGTGGAACGATGTGGCAATACCGGAATTTTTGTGTAGATTTGTTTTTGGAGAAACCGATATAAAGATCGATCAATGTAATTTTTAAATGTATTGAAAATGGAAGAATTGAAACGTAAGGCTGAATTATTATTGGAACAGTGTGACAGCGTGATCCTTGCATCCGTGGACGAGAACGGTTGCCCGCGTCCTGTGCCCATGTCTAAGGTGAAAAACGAGGGTATTTCTACAATTTGGTTCTCGACGGGAACTTATTCGGAGAAGACAAAGCATTTCCTTGCAAACCCGAAAGCGGGAGTATGCTTCCAGAAGGAAATCAATAGTGTCGTGCTGACGGGAGAGATTGAAATGGTGACCGACAGAGCGGAAAAGGATGCTTTGTGGCAGGATTGGTTTATCGAGCATTTTCCCGGGGGAAAAGATGATCCGACTTATTGCGTGTTGAAATTCACGGCAAAGCGGGCTACTTATTGGCTTGACTTTAAGTTTGAGCACGCCGATTTGTAGGTGTGCACCATTCTGGAGATCACCCTGTATTGGCAAATAACTTTTCCCGAAAAGCTCATGATTCTATCACTTGCCTTGGAAATGATCTTTTTTTGTCCTGATAATTTATTAAATTCGCGTCGGTTATAATTATATATATATGAGCGACAATTCCCTATTAGAGAAATTAGAGGCATTTTATATTCGTTTTCGGGAGATCGGGCAGTTGATTACCGACCCGGAAGTGATACAGGACATGAATCGTTTTGTGAAGTTGAACAAGGAATATCGTGATCTGGAACAGATCGTGGAGGCGGGTGACGAGTTGAAGAGCGCGGTAAAATCCTATGACGAGGCACAAGAGATATTGGCGTCGGAAACGGACAAGGAGTTGAGAGAGATGGCCGAGATGGAAATCGAGGAACTGGATGCTAAAATTCCGGAAATAGAGTCAAAAGTAAAAATGTTGTTGGTGCCGGCCGATCCCGAGGATTCTAAGAATGTGATTCTTGAAATCCGGGCGGGAACCGGGGGGGATGAAGCCAGTCTTTTTGCCGGAGATTTATTCCGTATGTACACGAAGTTCTGCGAATCGAAGCGTTGGAAGATGGAGATAACGAATTATAGCGAGGGTACTTCCGGCGGCTACAAGGAGATCGTGGCAAATATCTCCGGTGACGGGGTGTACGGGATTATGAAATACGAGTCGGGAGTTCACCGCGTGCAACGGGTGCCGGCAACGGAAACACAGGGACGCGTGCACACCTCGGCTGCTACCGTGGCAGTGTTGCCGGAAGCGGAAGAGGTGGACGTGGTGTTGAATCCAGCGGATATACGCAAAGACACGTATTGTTCTTCCGGTCCCGGCGGGCAGTCCGTGAACACGACCTATTCGGCTATTCGGTTGACGCATATTCCCACGGGTATCGTGGTGACCTGCCAGGACGAGAAATCGCAATTGAAGAATCTGGCGAAGGCAATGACCGAGTTGCGCTCGCGTATTTACGCTATCGAGCACCAGAAATATTTAGACCAGATTGCTTCCCAGCGGAAAACGATGGTGTCCACGGGTGACCGTTCTGCAAAGATTCGTACTTACAATTACCCGCAAGGGCGTGTAACCGATCACCGGATTAACTTGACGCTTTACAATCTGGCTGCCGTGATGGACGGCGATATCGGCGAGATCATCGAGAAGTTGCAGATCGAGGAGAACACGGAGAAGTTGAAGGAGAGCGGATTCTAAAAAGTTTAAAGTTTAGAGTTTAAAATTTAGAGTGAAATAAATATGACCTATAACGAACTGTTTGAGCAGGTAAAGAAAAAGAAATCATTCTTGTGTGTCGGTTTGGATTCTGACATAAAGAAAATCCCGCAACATTTGATGGATGCCGAAGATCCGGTATTCGAGTTCAACAAGGCGATCGTGGATGCCACGGCGGATGTGGCTATCGCTTACAAGCCGAATATTGCTTTCTACGAGAGCCGGGGTGTTGAAGGATGGACCACGTTGGAAAAGACCGTGAAGTATATTAAGTCCAAGTACCCGGAGATCTTCATGATAGCCGATGCCAAGCGGGGAGATATCGGCAATACCTCCGAGATGTACGCTCGTGCATTCCTGGAAACTTTGGATTTCGATTCTATCACGGTAGCCCCGTACATGGGCGAGGATTCCGTGACCCCTTTCTTGAAATACGAGGGGAAATGGGTAATCCTGTTGGCGTTGACATCGAACAAGGGGGCTTTTGATTTCCAGTTCTTGGAAGAGAACGGGGAGAAACTGTACGAGAGAGTCTTGCATAAATCACAGGAATGGGGTAACGACCGGAATATGATGTACGTGGTAGGTGCCACGAAAGCTGAAATGTTGGCAGGTATCCGGGAGATCGTGCCGAATCATTTCTTGCTGGTGCCGGGAGTCGGTGCGCAAGGCGGTAGCCTCGAGGAAGTGGCAAAATACGGGATGAACGATCACTGTGGTTTAATCGTGAACTCTTCCCGCGGGATTATCTTCGCGGATAAGACGGAGAACTTTGCCGTCCGTGCACGGGAGGAAGCCGTGAAGTTGCAACGACAGATGGTAGAATTGCTGTCAGCAAAAGGCGTAATTTAGAAGAAATTATTCTTGAAATATGATTAGGGGTGCATGCGGATGTACCCCTTTTTTGATGGGATATAATTTCCTTATTTCAATTGTATTTGTTGCAGGATGAAGTCCGCTCGTTCTTCCGGAGTTGCTTTAGGAACGATGGTGAGGGTGTAGCCGAGGGATTCGTAAGTGGAGCGCATGATGTTATAGGTGTCGACAGCTTCCTGGTAAGTTTGTTTGCGTTCGGTGTCGGTGTGGTATATTTCAGCCCAGGGCGGGAGAATGAATACTTGGGTGTTGTAGCGGTAATCGAGGGGGGCTTGCTGAAGTTCGGGGAAAATCGTTTGGCGGGTAAGGTGAGTGTAGGCGAGGGTGTCGGGAATGCCCCGGTCGAAGAATAGGATTCCCTCTTCCGGTATGTTTTCCCGGTAGCTGTCGACGGAGCGGGTGAGCATAAGGCGGGTATATGCCGGGATGTTGCCCCAGGGAAGGGCGTTCCCGTTTCGGGTTATTTGTTCCCGGATGATGTCTCGGGCTACCTCGGGGGCGCAACGGTAACCTCGTTGTTGCAGCTGTTCGAGCAGGGTAGTCTTGCCGACGCCGGGTCCCCCGGTGATAACAAAGAAATTCGGTTTGTAAATCATGGTTATAAGCTTAATGCCGTGTGGATAAACTCTGCCAGTCCGCTGTCCGTGTCGTTGGTGACGTTGTTGAATTTTGCCCGCAAAGGTTCGGGGGCATTGGCGACGATGTAGGGATACCCGCAACGTTCGAGGAAGTCGATGTCATTGTAGTCGTTCCCTAGCCCGGCACATTCGGCGTAGCGGATGCCGAGTTGGTCGAGCAGGATCTGGCAGGAAGTACCTTTGTTCACGTTTGGGGCGAATATCTCCGTCCAGATTGCCTGGTTGTCAATCGGGGAGGTCGAACGAATCACGGAATACCCGGATAATTTCTCTTGAATCTCCCCGTGGAGTTGAATTTGGCTGGCATCCAGTATCACGAGGAATTGCGTGGCTTCTCCCCGGATGTCTTGTATGCTTTGGATAGGGGTGCCCAATCCCGGGTAGTTCTCTATGCGGCGGCGGAAGTCCTCGTGCAAGGGTGAGGTGTTCCGGTAATAGAAATGGTGATTGTCGGGGATAGGCTGTTGGATCGTGAAATTGATATTGTATTTCCACAGCATGGAAGCGATCTCTATTGTTGCTTCCGCGGATAGTTCCCGGGTGCCGATCAGGCGTTTGTCATTCCAATGCATGATGCCGGCACCGGAGGAAAATACCATGTAGTCGATGGGAAGTCCCTCGGGTAACGCGTTTTGAAAAGAGAAGACGGAACGTCCCGTCGCCAATATACGGGTGATGCCTTGGCGTCCGGCTTCTTCCAGCGCTTCTTGATTCTCTTTGCTGATTGAGTTCCGGCCGCGGGGCAGCGTGGTCCCGTCGAGGTCGATGATGATAGCCCTGATCATATTTTAGATGTTCAATTTTCAATTGTTACAAGTTCATACTTGTAATAAGGCAACGGTTCGTTGAGATAATGCAACACTTTCTCTTGGTTCATGCCGTCCAGGGGATTGTGGTTGTAGCCAAAGGTCGATTTGATGCCCATGTTGATAAAGTGGACGGCGCGGTCCAGAGCCTCCGGGAGGCTGTCGCCGTTGAGCATACAACCCGTGATAACGCTGGCGAAAGCGTCGCCCGTCCCGGGGTAGGAGGCGGGAACATAGTCGCATTGCACGCTCCACGTGCGCCCGTCTTGTTTGTTGTATGCCAGGGTAGCAACGTTCCGGGTGTCGTTGCCGGGCGCAGAAGTGATAATCACGTGCTCGGGACCGAGTTCACTCAGTTGTTTACACCAGTTGATAGCCTCTTGCAAGGAAACTTCCTTCAAGGGATTGTTCCCCAGCAGGAATGCGGCTTCCGTGAGATTGGGCGTGATTACCTTCGCTTTCGAGCAGAGGTCTCTCATGCCTTCGATCATGTCAGGTGTCATGCCGGAGTATAGCGAGCCGTGGTCGCCCAGCACGGGGTCAACCAATATGAAATTATGATCGTCTTTGAAATAATCGAAAAAGTTGCTGACGATCCCCATTTGTTTCACGGAGGCAAGGTATCCCGTGTAAATCGCGTCGAAATGAAGATCGAGTTCTTTCCAATGCTCGATGAATGTTTCCATGTAATCGGTCAGATCCAGGGAACGGAAATCCTTGTATTCGCTATGGGCGGATAGGATGGCGGTAGGTAACGGGCATACCTGGTATCCCATGTGCGAGAGAATGGGTATCGCTACGGTCAGGGAAGCCCTTCCGTAACCGGATAGGTCGTGTATTGCGGCAATTTTTTTCATGTCATTCGTTTATCTTGATTTTCCAAAGGTAATAAAATTCAGTCTTTGCCGCAATCGATATGTTTTTTAATCATTGATTCTGGATTTAATCAGGGGGTATCTCTCGAAAATAAGCTTATTTTTATTGATATGGTATTAAAAATATAGGGGTATTCGTGAAAAATAGACGATATTTTGTATATTTGCCCCGATAAAAATAGGGTTCATTCTGAAAATGTAAATATTTATGGCAAAATTTAGATTCTTAGCTTTACAAGAGATCACCCGTCGCAAACCCGTCGAATGTGGGGAGCGTCCCAGGTCTTCAGCCGTTTTTGGTGAAAACGTGTTTTCAATGGATAAGATGAGGCATTATCTCTCTATCGAGGCTTACAAGAAATTGGAGCGGGCGATGATCGAGGGAAGCGTCATCGACCGGGGACTGGCAGACCAGGTTGCCTCGGCAATGAAAGCATGGGCGGTGGAGAAAGGGGTAACCCACTACACGCATTGGTTCCATCCCTTGAATGGGGCGACGGCGGAGAAGCACGATTCGTTTATTGATTTGTTGCCGGACGGCGACGTGATCGAGTGTTTCGACGGGCGGTTGCTTGTGCAGCAGGAACCCGATGCGTCCAGTTTCCCGAACGGTGGTATCCGCAACACGTTCGAGGCACGCGGTTACACGGCGTGGGACCCGGCTTCCCCGGCATTTATAAACAACCGTACCTTGTGTATTCCCACGGTGTTCGTGGCGTACACGGGTGAGGCGCTTGATTTCAAGACTCCGCTCTTGAAAGCGTTGGCGTTGATCGACCGGGCGGCGGTGGATATTTGCCAGTATTTCGACAAGGATGTGAAGCGGGTGATAGCAACGCTGGGCTGGGAACAGGAATATTTTCTGGTGGACGAGGCCCTGTATAACGCCCGTCCCGACTTGAAGTTGTGCGGGCGAACGCTTATGGGGCATTCCTCGGCCAAGGATCAGCAGCTGGAGGACCAGTATTTCGGTTCCATCCCGGCGCGGGTGACGGCTTTCATGGACGAGTTGGAGTACGAGTGCCATTGCCTGGGTATCCCGATCAAGACGCGGCACAACGAGGTTGCCCCGAATCAATTCGAGTGCGCCCCGATCTTCGAGGAGGCGAATCTGGCGGTAGACCACAACCAGTTGCTCATGTCCACGATGAAGCGGGTCGCCCGGCGCCATAACTTCCGCGTGTTGCTGCATGAGAAACCGTACAAGGGGGTGAACGGTTCGGGGAAACACAACAACTGGTCGTTGATGACCGACACGGGGGTCAATCTCCTGTCGCCGGGTAGAAAACCGAAGTCGAATATGCAGTTTTTGATTTTCCTCGTTTCGACCATCAAGGCGGTACACGAGCACGGCGAATTGCTGAAGGCGTCCATCGTGTCGCAGGGGAATGAAGCCCGTTTGGGAGGGGACGAGGCGCCTCCCGTGATTATGTCCGTTTTCCTCGGGAACTATCTTTCCGGGATGCTGGACGAACTGGTCGAGAAGGTGAGCGACCGGAAGATGAGCCCGGATGAGAAGACGGAATTGAAGTTGAACGTGGGGAAGATTCCGGAGATCATGCTCGATAACACCGACCGCAACCGCACGTCGCCATTCGCTTTCACCGGGAATCGTTTCGAGTTTCGGGCGGTGGGTTCTTCCGCCAACTGCGGGGGACCGATGATTGCGTTGAATGCGGCGGTGGCGGAACAGCTGATCGCTTTCAAGCGGGAGACGGACGCTTTGATTGACAAAGGCGTGAAGAAGGACGAGGCAATCTTCCAGGTGTTGCGTAAGTATATTATCGAGTCAAAGCCCGTTCGTTTCGAGGGCAACGGGTACAGCAAGGAGTGGAAGGAGGAGGCGGAACGCCGCGGGCTCTCCACGGAAGTTGACTGTGTTCCGGCGTTGAAGGCTTATTGTTCGGAGAAAGCAAAGCGTTTGCTGGTGGATTCCGGAATCCTGAGCGAGCGGGAGTTGCAAGCCCGGTTCGAGATTAAGAATGAAATCTACTTGAAGAAATTGCAGATCGAATCACGCGTGTTGGGCGATTTGGTGTTGAACCACGTCATCCCGACGGCTATTTCTTACCAGAACACGCTATTGGCGAACGTGACTTCCCTGAAAGCAATCCTTCCGGATTACGAGGAAGTGGCGGATGTGCAGATCGACGAGATTCGCACGATTTCCCACCATATCCGCGAGATTCAGAAGATGGTGTCGGGTATGACCGAGGCACGCAAGTGTGCCAACACGATAACCGACGAGGTGAAACGTGCCGAGGAATACACGGCAAACGTGCGCCCTTACTTGGATAAGATTCGTTACCACGTGGATAAACTGGAATTGCTCGTGGACGACGAGATTTGGCCTTTGCCGAAGTATCGGGAGTTATTGTTCTCTCGTTAATAGACGGTAAAAATAAAAGCCCCCGCAGGGGCTTTTATTTTTATTTCTTTTCTTGCAACTTCAGTACTTTCCCGTCGGGAAGCGTGAGTTCTGCCTCGGTGCCTTTGCCCATGAGGCTGACTTGGTCGTTTTTGTAGAGATAACCGGAAGCCATCACTTGTTGCGGCAACTCGTAAGTCTGGTCGTCAAGGGTAACCACGGCGAGTTCCTCGTTCGGGTAGAAGGTGACGTTCACTTGATAGAGCATTTTGGTCTTGCCGTCACCGCCTTGGAACACGGCGTTAATCACGCTGTTCGGGGTTTCCGTGTATAGGACTTTTGCTCGTTGCTCGATGATCCACAGACCTTTCTCCTGGCGCACGTTGTAGGTGTCGTCATCTTCCACGTTCCACGCGTATCCGCCTTTCGGGAGGCTGCGTCTGCCGAGGATCGGGTGATTTTCCACGTTCGGGAGGAATACTTCCACTTGTGCGGAGTCTGCCGAGAACACGATAAAAGCGGAAGTCGTTGCTTCCGGATCGTTTGCCGGGTTCATACGCACACCCGATTCAAACAGGCGTATGCAGTCTTTCTTCACCTCCGACCACGTGAAGCCCGCTGCGGCGTTACACCCGTGGGCGTCATTTGCCACGCCTACTTTCTGATCGGCTTCTTTTACCTTGAATACAAGAGTCATTTTCTTGTCCTTGTCGGTGAATGTCAGTTCCCCGTTCTCGATAGAGTAAGAGGTCATGGCGGCAAGAGCTTTCACGAACTGGTCTTCAAACTTCAGATCAGGACATGCCATCATGGTCATTCCTCCCGGTTCCAGCTTAATCGTGTTGCCCTCGGTGGTGTATTTCCCGAAGAAACGGTTACACCCGGCGAAACCGTACATCGTGTTGGTGTCGGTAAGGAGGATAGTTGGAACTCTCTCGGAAAGGGCTACTTTCCCTTCGCTCGTTGTCATCTCTTTCAGTTGCCACTCGTTGGCGGTCAATGCCGCTTTGTTGCCACTGTTACTTTTGCATCCCGCGAAAGCGAGGACGGTGGCGATCATCATTAGGATAGTTGTTCTTTTCATGTGTGTGTTATTTTTACGCAAATATACGAAGATAGGCTGGGAAAGTTTAAAGATAGAGGTTATTAATTTTAGATTTAATGATTTTGGATTTAGAAATAGAACAACCCCCTCTAATTTCTCCTGGCACAGGGAAAATTAGAGGGGGTGTTTACTTTAAACTCTGAATTGAATTAAATTTCGATATTCTTGCTAGGGTTAAAGCGGATGACTTTCTTGGCAGGAATAACCATCATTTTCTTGGATGATGGATTGTAACCATTCCGCGCTTTCTGCTTTTTTACGTTGAAGCTTCCTAATTCCTGTAAACGTACAGGTTCATCTTTTTTCAGAGATTCTTTGATCGTTTCCAAAATAGCAGCTAAAACTTTAGTTGTTTCAGCCCGTGATACTCCACTTTTCTCAGAGGCAGTTTTAATTAATTCTAACTTGTTCATTTTACTATTTAATTTTAGTTATATCACAGTTATTGCACTCTTGCGAGTGTTTTCCTGCTTTGATGTGTACAGAAATTTATCCAATCCATTCACTTAGTGCAAATGTAGTAAAATTTATGGTTTTAGATTCTATAATTTTCGACAAATTATAACTGGGTAGGGCTAATTCGTTAAAATGAGCCAGCCTCGGTTCGTGAATTTTGTGAACCGGGGGATGTATCAGTCCTGCATTTTTAGGAGTTCTTCGATATGCGTGCGGTCGTTCCACAGTTGCGGCACTTTGTTTTGCCCGCCGAGTTTGCCTTTTTCTTTCAGCCAGTCGGTGAAAAGGTTCGGGCGGGCAACGTGGAGGATGAGGCGTTGGAGCGACAAGAGGCGTTTGGCCTCATAGTCGGAATTCACGTGTTGTAGTTCTTGGTCGAGGAGGTCGGCAAAACTTTCCGGGTCGGAGGGTGGTGTGCCAAACTCGATAATCCACTCGTGGGCACCTTTTTTGTTTTCCTGCATGAAGACGGGGGCGGCGGTGAAATGAAGCACGGTGGCTCCCGTCTGTTCGCACGCCCGGTGAAGCGCCTCGATGGCGTTGTCGATGATGAGTTCCTCGCCGAAGGCGTTGATGAATAGTTTCGTGCGCCCGGTGATCTTGAACTTGTAGGGGCGGGTGGAGGTGAATTGTACGGTGTCGCCGATCATGTAGCGCCACAGCCCGCCGTTGGTGGAGATAACGATGGCGTAGTTTACCCCGGTTTCGACTTCTTCCAGCAACAGCGCTTTCGGGCGGGGTTTGCCGAGTTCGCTCGTGGGCACGAACTCGTAGTACACGCCATAGTCAAGCATGAGCAGCATCGACGTGTCGACGGGGTCGTCCTGCAAGCCGAAGAATCCCTCGGAGGCGTTGTACGTTTCGAGATATTTCATTTTTGGGTCGGGCAATAGCCGCTTGTACTGTTCGCGGTAGGGGGTGAAGTTGATACCCCCGTGGATGAAAAGTTCGAGGTTGGGCCACACCTCGTGGAGGTTGGCTTTGCCCGTGCGCTCGAGGATCCGGTTGATAAGCGTCAGGAACCACGAGGGAACTCCCGCCAGGCAGCGCACGTCCTCCTTGATGGTGGTTTCGCATATCTTCTCTATTTTTTCTTCCCACTGGCTCATGAGCATGATGGACTGGTCGGGGGTTTTCATCATGTTTGCCCAAAATGGGGTGTTCGAGATCAGGATGGCGGAAAGGTCTCCGTAGCGGCAATTGTTGTTCGTTCGGGACACCTCGCTGCTGCCGCCGAGAGCCAGTGTCTTGCCGTTGAAAGCCTGGGAGTCGGGGTAGAGGTTATTGAAAATGGCTATGGCATCCTTGCCTCCCCGGAAATGGCATTCTTCGAGGGCGGTTTTGCTCACGGGGATGAATTTGCTTTTAGCGGCAGTCGTGCCGGACGATTTGGCAAACCACGTGATGGCTTCCGGCCACAGCAAGTTCTGCTCGCCGTTCATCAGGCGCTCGGAATAGGGAGCCAGTTCTTCGTAATGGATAATCGGCAATCGTTCCCGGTATTGTTCCGCGGTGAGGATGGAGGCAAAGTCGTATTTCTGCCCGTACTCGGTGTTGGCTGCTACGCGGAGTAGTTCGTCCAGCGTGTCACGTTGTACCTGTATGGGATTCGTCTTGAAAAATTCGATCTGCGCTAATCGCTTTGACGAGAACATGGATATGATGGAATTGATGATAGCCATAGGTGATTCCTTGATGTTATTTCAATTGAACTCGAGGGTTAGTTGCGGGTCTAGTAGGGTGAAACTACGCCGGTGGTAGGGAGTGATGCCGTGTTCGGCGATCCCTGCCCGGTGCTTTTTGGTCGGGTAGCCTTTGTTGCTTGCCCAGTCGTACATGGGGTAACGCTCGTGGAGTTGCAGCATATACTCGTCACGGTGAGTCTTGGCAAGGATGGAGGCGGCAGCGATAGCCATGTACTTGGAGTCGCCTTTCACGATGCAGTGGTGCTCGATGTTCCCGTAAGGTTTGAATCGATTGCCATCCACCAGGATATGTTGCGGGGTGATGCTTAATTGAGCCAAAGCCCGGTGCATCCCTTCAATGGAGGCGTTGAGTATGTTAATCTTGTCGATTTCTTCATTATCCACGGCTGCTACCGCCCACGCGAGGGCTTCCCGTTCAATGATCGTTCTTAATTCATCCCGCTTTTTCTCGGAGAGTTGCTTCGAGTCGTTAAGCATTTCGTTGCGGAAATTCTCGGGCAAAATGACTGCTGCCGCGAAGACGGGACCCGCCAAACATCCTCTTCCTGCTTCGTCACAACCCGCCTCTGTCTTATCCTGATAGTATTTTAATGTCAGCATATGTTTACTAAAAGTTAAAGGCTACAAGTAGCGTTCGGGCAAATATAGTAAATAAAGTTTATAAAGTTTATAAAGTTCATATGGTTTGTAAGGTTTATAAAGTCTATAAAGTCCGTAAGGTCTATAAAGTCTATAAGGTCACGGGAGTCCTTCGGACAAAGTCTATTGGCAGCTCAAGCTGCCGTGAGCAAAGCATCCGCAGGGTCAACGACTTTATAGACTTTACGGACTATTTTCTTATATTCGCGTGTAAATCAGTCAAAATTTGAAAAGATGTTCACGAGAGAAGAAGCGAAAGAGATAAGAATGAAGTTCTGGGAGGGGTTCAAGGGGTATTGCCGGCGGAAGCACGTGTACCGGAAATGGGTGCTGACGGGGGTAAAGATTCCGTCGGTGCAGTTGAAATTCTATGTCGACGAGAAGAAGGCACTGGTGTTGTTCCAAATCGACCATAAAAGTGAATTGCGACGTTTCGAGGTGTACGAGTGTATTTTGTCTTATCAGACGTTGTTCCGTGCCGAGTGTGGCGACGATTTGATGTGGGACGAGGAGTACACGGGGATTGAGGGACAAGTGGTGAGTGCCATCTATTTCGAGTTACCGGGGGTGAATCTTTACCGCACGGAGGATCACGAGCGGATATACGCTTTCTTCACGGAGAAAATGCCGTTGCTGGAAGACCTTTATTACGAGTATCGTGATCTGATTAACGAGAGGCTGAAGGAGGGGAGGTTTTGATTTACGATTTATGATTTTAAATTGAAGGACTGATTAATTTTAGATTGAAGGATTTAAGAAATAGTATAGCAATGAAAATTAACAAGAGTGGGGCTGTGCTTTCCCGTATCGTGCAATTGGGGGAAACATTGAAAGAACTTTCCCGGGTGAATGGGAAAGAGTATCTGCCGCTGAACAGAGGTGTCAATCAAGTGGTGAATATCGACTTGACGGAAGTCGTGAAAGGTATTAATTTTAATTCGCCGGAAATACAGGTGTATCCGCATGGTGCCGGACGACCGGAGTTGCGGGCGGCAATCAACGATGAGTTTTTCATGGGAAAGTCTTCCCCGGATCGTATTTTGGTGACAGCGGGAGGGATGCACGCCCTCGATCTGGTGGCTCAAACCGTGAATATCGGACGGTTGTACCTGCCGACTTATTACTGGGGATGTTATTTCAAGATGCTGAAAATACGTCATATCGAGAGCGTGGGGTATGATCGACAATCCGACTTGATGGAGATGATCGACGAATTGCGGGGAAATGCCGTGTTAATCAGTGACCCGAGTAATCCACTCGGGGATAAGCACGACGACGACGAACAGTTGGCGATTATCAGTGCGTTGAATGATGCTGGGGTGGTGGTCTTTTATGATTGCCCTTATCGTCGCCTTTACATGGATGCTTCCGATGATTATTATACGCGTTTGATGGATATGGAAAACGTGATTATCACGGAGAGTTTCAGCAAATCGGTGGGATTGAGCGGGCAACGCCTCGGGTTTATCCACACGAGTAACAAGGAATTGCATGACGAACTAGAAGTACGTGTCATGTACAACACGAACGGGATTAACGGTTTTGCGCAGGAATTGGTTTTACGTTTGTTGACTACGCCGGAAGGACGTGCCGCTGTGACTGCTTTCAAGGAACGCACTACACGGGATATTGCCTTGAATATCGATTATTTGCGGGAACGGGGATTCCTTGCCGAGGAGTTCTATCACGGGACAAGCCCCCGGGGAATTTTCGTTATCGTGAACCGTAGCGAACAAGAATTACTCGACCATTACATCGGTGCCGTGGGGCTCGATTTTTTCACGAAGACCAATCAAGGATACGCCAAGCGCTTTGCCCGGGTTTGTGTATCCGTGCCACACGAGAAGCTGGTGCAATACTTTGATGATTTGATAATTAGGTGATTCAGTGATTTGCGATTCAGTGATTCCTGCCGCACAAACTGTCCGACAACTTCAAACCGTAGCGTTGGGACGAGCGGCGAAATCACGTAATCACTGAATCGTCAATCACTTAATCCTTTCAGTCTTCCTTCGTCAGCGTGAATTCCTTGTCTGCAAAAAGTTCCGCGAGCCCGGAGATTTGTTTCAGGCGAAGGAGTTCGTCTTTGTCCATACCGATGTTGCGGATGATCCAGCTATCGGACATTCCGGCTTTCGTGAGTTCTGCCACGATTTCGGTCATTAGTTCAATACTGTGGGAGCCGCGTGCCCGGTTGTGGCGGATGGTTGACGCCATCCGGTTGGATATGTCCTTGTCGATCACAACGACGGGGAGTAATCCATGTTCGCGTTCGAAGATGCGTTTTGAGGTTTTCATCACCTTGTAGCGATGGTAACCATCCACCAGTTCGTAAATGTCTTTCTCCGGAATATAGTAGCATACGCAAGGCATGGTGTAACCGTCTTCCCAGATGGAAAGTTCCAGCAGATTCATTTCCGGCGGGGCTACCACATTGGGGTTGTACGAGTTGGCGACCACTTTGTCGATAGGTACAGGGATCACCTTGTAGACAGGGCTATTATATTTTTCCATAGCTATCCATTAATGCTTTATATTTTTCCATAACACGTTTTCTGCGATCATTTTCACTTTTGTTCAGGGCAAAGCCCATGTATTTGCACGCGTGGTCGTTCTTGAGAATACAGATGCACATCCGCTTGAAGGTGGGAAGTTCCTTAAACTCGGGGATGTTCACGTCGTCTTGGTATTCCATGCGCACGGGTTTCTTGTCGGTCTTGTAGTTGGTGGTTTCGCCGACAGTGATCGGGATGCCCATCCGGATCAGTTTGGCGATGGTTTCTTCCGCTAGGCAACCTCCTTTCTTTCGCCAAAATTCCATGCTAGTGGAGAGTTTGTTCAGGTAATTCTGACGGGTTTCTTCCGGTAGGGTGCAGAGCAGGAATTTCATGTATTCCGCCCACGTCAGCCCCTCGGGAAGGGAAATAGATTGCCATCCCATGGCTGTGGTGCCCCCGTATATTCCGGTGAAGTTTACCCCGTTCACGCGGCTAATCATCTTTCCCCACGTGTCCGGGTCGATCGTCCGGTAGAGTTTGAGGCTCGGCAGTGCTTGCGAAATGAAAGGACTCGCTACGCGCTGTCGTTCAAGCGGTACCCCGGCTTGGTAATACAAATCGTAGAGGTGGTTGTAATCCCAGCCTTGTTTCCCGTTTGCCGTCCAGATATCTGTCGTCTGCCAGTCGAAAATAGGATAAGCGTTATAGATACCTTTGTTGATCCGGTGGGTCCATTTCAAGTGCTTGTAACTATGGTAGTTTCTTGCACCGTGTATCGCCTGCCAGCGGTGGTAGCTTTCCTGCGTGCGGATGCCGATCAGGCAGCAGACACGTTCGGCGCCTTTCTTACGGTAAATCCATTCGGCAAATTTGTTTTGGTAGTCGTAGTCCCACATATCTTCCGTGTAGAAATCGAAGTCTTCTTTCCGGTAACATCCTTGGGGCATTTCCCGTACCCACAGTTCTCGCAGGTTGTCGTCCCACGGGCGCCAGAAACGCTGGTACATGGAAGTGCAGGTGGATACCTTGAAGGGGATACATACCCGATAGACTTCCAACAAGTCGGAATTGGCGGCTAAAGCCCGATCCACGTAACGAATGGTTTCCTGGTATTGCACCTCGTAATCCATGTGAAATACCCCGAGTTTGCGTTTGAGTTTGTGTTCGCGGATGTAGTCGATGCAAAGATTGAGTAGAACCCCGCTGTCCTTCCCTCCGGAGAAGGAAACGTAAACGTAATCGAAGTCGGAGAATATCCGTTCCAAACGCGATTGTACCGCATCGTACACGCTTCTAGCTTTTCTCATGGATTTCATGTATCATTTTGATATACAATTTCCACTCCTTTTTGACCGTGAAGCCACACGTGCGGAATGTGTCCGCGTGGGAAGTGTGGGAAATCACGTAAATGGGTTTGTCGCCTGTAAATTCATCGATCGCCTTTTGAGCGAACGAGGATAATAATGCGGTATTGTTGCCGGACACGTAGTAGTTATCAATGCATATGCACGTACTTTTGATCTCGATGGGCATGAAGCCGCATACTTTGTCCCCCTCGGTTGCCACGAACCACACGTGATGGTCTGTAGTTTTGAAAGGGTAATTGTTGTTTTGGCGGAGTATAGCCGGGCTCATGACTAAAGGAGCCACAAGTTGATACAACCGGGTTGACGTTCCATGTAATTTTTCTATGTTCATATCCGATCTCTTTCTTGCAAATCTAATAAAGATTGGCAAGAATTCAAAAGAACGGTAAATAAACCTTTCGGCGAAAATAAATTTCAGTAGCCGATTGGGCGATGTGGTGGTGTTGACGAATCGGAACGTCCTGTACGGTGTTGAACAGAATTTCTCATCGGGTTTATCGGCACCTCTATCTTGGGACCCGGTATAAGCGGACTGTATTCTAGCACGGCACGCACTCGTCGGCGTTGGTCGGGGGTGAAACGGTCTAAAGAGCCATATTCATAATCCATGATATTGGTGGAGATAAATTCGTTACCGTGGATGTCTACTCTTTTCATGCCTGCCTTGTATAATTCAAATATATCGATTGTTCCCGCTTCGTAAAGTTCATCGAGTTCGTCGAGTTCGTCGAGGTATAGCGAGTGGTCCTCGTGTATGTAAGTCGGGGTATCGTCACAGTAATCGTCCGGGCTTGAAGGCGCCGTGAAAACATGAAATAACCCGAGATAGTGTCCCAGTTCGTGAGCCAAAGTGAATGTTCCCCCGAATTCGAAAGGGGGACTATCGGGAGTCATCCGGTAGGAATAGAAGATATAATCGGTGTTCCACACGATGCAAGCAACGTAGTCGTCCGGAAGTTCTGAGAAATAACGGTCGCCCTCCACCAGACCCGATAGCGGGTATCCCCACGGCATATAAGGGAAGGTAGATATCCCAGCTGCAAATGATTCCTTGAACGGGAAGATAAAGACATTGATGTATTTGCGGGGATTCCACAGCCCGGCGACATCCCCGTATTCATTGTCCTGAAATTTGTTGGGATTGATAGGGAGGTCGGGATGAAAGATGCGATTGACTCCGGGTTCGGGAAGTTCCTGTCCCCTCGGGTCATGCGAGGCGGGGATGAACTCAACCATCATGTCGACGGAATTACCCGATTCGTTGCGGTAAAGGGCGTTGACGTTTACGAGATGCCGCATAAGGTAAGAGTGGGTAAGTATCCAAGTGAAAAGGGTGGAAGACGCTACCGATCTTCCACCGCGCTCTCTGTTTTGCTTTACACCATTCAAGCACCAACGCCGATTTTTGAAAATTCTAGTTTGTCTGATGTGTGGATATTCATTTATTTATGCTTTTTATATGGAGTCAAAACCGTGACACATCTTGAAAGCAACAAGGAGGTCGGCGAGACTTCGTGTAAAAATGGTCATAAACAAAGAACGTATATTGGCGAAAAAAAAAACGCCAATGTTGGATAACAAAGAAATAAAATATTTTTGAAATTCGCAACAAAAAGCATATAATAATTGTCAATATATAAAAAATATCTTGTAGTAAAGATTATTTGCGTAGTTTGTAATGATGAATACAGATGGTTTAATATTACAATTATCAGTGTGTTGTGTTGATGTATAGATTCCTGGCGGTGATCTGTTTCACGAGTGATCTGGGTTATATGATTTGTAATCCAATATTAGAGTATTGGGCGCCAATTTTTTTTGAAAGGCTATAAAGAAGGGTGACGGTTGAGTGGGAATTCATATAGCCTAATCATTCCTTGATAATTTTTGTTGTTTAGAGTCAAAGTCTAGTCCTCGCCAAACCAATCTTCTTTCTCTACGCTAAAACAGTTGAACGAGTACACCGTTTTGTGGCGATACACCTCTCCCGCTTGGAGTAAGGTGGAGGGAAAAGAGGGATGATGAGGACTGTCGGGGAACATCTGGGCTTCGAGGGCAATGCCGGAGTACGCTCCGTAATGCTTGCCGCCTTTGCCGTTTGCCACATCGATATGCTTGCCGGTATATACTTGCAGACCCGGGTAGTCGGATAAAATGGTTATCGTGATTCCGTTCTTCGGGTACGATAATTCAGCCATGAGTTGAGGTTCCCCAAGATCTTTGTACACATAACAATCGTCGAGCCCGTCTTCCTGCAGGGCAAGGAAAAGCGGTTTATTGAAATTGAAGGCATACTTACCTTCTGCCGGAAGAATGTTTCCCGTGGGGATCAAATCGGGTGTGGTTTCAAGGTAACGTTTGGAATACAAGCGCAACTCGTGTTTCCCGATATTCTCGTCGTCCGGGTTGAGGTTAAAATAAGGATGTTGCGTGAGGTTCACGTGGGTGGCTTTGTCGCTGGTCGCCTCGTAAATAACTCGGAACACGTTTTGTTCTATCGAGTACCTCACGGTAATGTCCAGTTTGCCGGGGAAGCCGCCAGTCCCGTCTTGGTCGGAAAGGCGGAGAATCAAGTGTTCGTCGTCCGGTTGTTCCACATTCCAAACGCATTTGTCAAAACCAGCTGCCCCGCTATGCAGGCAATTCCCGTTATCGTTCTTGGCTAACGAGAAAGTTTGCCCGTCTATTTCAAATGAGGCATCTTTTATCCGGTTGCCATAGCGTCCGATCAGAGCCCCGAAATACGGGTAATTGTTCAAATACGCGGGGGCTGCATATTGCTCCACGTTGTCAAATCCCAGCACTACGTCCGTCTGCTTCCATTTGTAATCACGGACAAATAGATTTTTTATGATCCCGCCCAAGTTACAGACGTGGATTTCAAGACATTCGTTTTTAAGAATATATTCTTTTAGTTCCATGGTTTGTGATTTTTTTCGAATCATAAAAGTAAGTAATAGATGACGATTTTCGGTTATTCAGTGTTATAATTTTGAAGAAAATAGTTTAACTTTGTAAGTAATGCTAGTACAAAAGCTGTTGAAGCCTTGTTATTTGCATTCTAAATTTTAAATTCTAAATTCTACACCATGGATACAAGTGTGCTAGAGCAGAGATTTCAAGAGATATACGGGAGAAAAGCGGAACATCTTTATTTTGCCCCCGGGCGGGTGAATTTAATCGGGGAACATATAGATTACAACGGAGGACGGGTATTTCCTTGCGCGTTGAGTTTTGGGACTTATTTGTTGGTTGCCCGTCGTGACGATGCCCGAACCGGATTCGCCAGCATGAATCTGCCGTTTCAAGGCGTGTTGGATGATGCCGCTTTCACGGGCAAGCCGAACGAATGGGTGAAATATCCCTTGGGAGTGATGAAGGAGTTTGCCGACCGGGGAATCGACCCGTGGGGGTTCGATATTTTGTACTTTGGTGATATTCCCGGTGGTGCGGGACTTTCTTCCTCTGCCTCGATGGAAGTGGTGACGGCATATATGCTGAACGATCAGTTGAAAACGAACCTCGATACGATTGAATTGGTTAAAATGTCACAGCATGCCGAGAACGATTTCGTGGGAATGAATTGCGGTATCATGGATCAATTTGCCGTGGGGATGGGAAAAAAGGAACACGCTATCGCATTGGATTGTGCCACGTTGGATTACGATCTGATTCCATTGAACATCAATGGCTACAAACTAATAATCACGAATTCGAACAAGAACCATGATCTGGTAACCTCTAAATATAACGAACGCCGAAGTGAATGTGAACAAGCTTTGGCAGCGATAAATCAAAAAGTGAAGGTGAATAACCTTTGTGACCTCGGTTCTGGAGAATTTGAAAAATTAGCATCCTTGCTGCCGAACGATACGGTGTACCGAAGGGCTCGCCACGCCGTGACTGAAAATGAGCGGGTGAACGAGGCAATCGAGGTGTTGCAGAAAGGTGATTTGAATCGTTTCGGGCAATTGATGAACGATTCGCATCGCTCTTTGAAAGAAGATTACGAGGTCACCGGCACGGAAATGGATACTCTGGCGGAGGAAGGACAAAAATTGCCCGGCGTGTTGGGTTCCCGTATCACGGGCGGAGGCTTTGGTGGTTGTACCGTGAGCCTTGTGCAAGAAGATAAGGTGCAACAATTCATCGAGAGGCTTGTCGTAATTTATCACGATAAGATCGGCTTGAGTGCCGAGTTTTACGTGGCAGACATTGGCGACGGAGTGCGTAAAATTTACTAGAATACAAACCTAATAATTGGAAAGATGTTGAACACGAATTTTGAATTCTGGGATTATCTCATTTTCGGGATGTATGCCCTTATGATTATTGCCGTGGGTTTGTGGGTATCGCGGGGAAAGAAAGGCGTGCAAAAGACAACGGAGGATTATTTTCTTGCCAGCAAATCCCTGCCGTGGTGGGCTATCGGGGCTTCTTTGATTGCTGCTAATATCTCTGCCGAGCAATTTATCGGGATGTCCGGTTCGGGCTTTGCGGTGGGGCTGGCTATCGCTTCCTACGAGTTTATGGCGGCGCTCACGTTGATTATCGTGGGTAAATTCTTCTTGCCTATCTTTATTAAACAGGGATTGTACACTATCCCGGAGTTTGTGGAAAAACGTTTTTCCACGAATCTGAAAACAATTCTAGCCGTTTTCTGGATTGCTTTGTTTGTACTGGTGAACCTGACTTCCGTGCTTTTCTTGGGCGCGAAGGCGATTGACACGATTATCGGGACGGGGAACGGCGATTTGTTTATCCCTTCCATTGTTTGTCTTGCTTTCGTGGCAGCCGCTTATTCCATATACGGGGGATTGTCTGCTGTCGCCTGGACGGACGTGATTCAAGTGGCTTTGTTGATTATTGGCGGGGTAATTACTACCTTGATCGCTTTGGATAACGTGTTGCCAAGCGGTGGCGTTATCGAGGGTTTGCGGCACGTGGTGGATACGGCAGAGGATAAGTTTCACATGATTATTTCGAAAGACAATCCGGAGTTTAAGAACTTACCCGGTATAGCCGTTTTGATCGGGGGATTGTGGGTTGCGAACTTGTATTACTGGGGATTCAATCAATATATCATCCAGCGTACCTTAGCGGCAAAGTCCTTGAAGGAAGCCCAGCGAGGTATAGCTTTCGCCGCTTTCTTGAAACTGATCGTTCCCTTGATCGTGGTTATCCCCGGAATCGTGGCTTTCGTGATGTACACGGAAACTAAAGATCCCTCGGTGACAGTCATGTTCGAGATGACAGGAGGGAATGATAAGGCTTATCCTTGGCTGATCGGGACGTTCGTGCCTACCGGCCTGAAAGGATTGGTACTTGCGGCTTTGGCGGCAGCTATCGTTTCTTCGTTGGCGTCCATGTTGAATTCTACTTCCACCATCTTCACGATGGATATTTATAAACCTTATATCAATTGCGATGCTTCGCATAAAACGTTAGTCGGAGTAGGGCGAATCACGGCAGCAGTGGCATTGGTCATCGCCGGGTTTATTGCCCCGTTGATGGCGAATTTCGACCAAATGTTTGTTTATATTCAGGAATATACGGGATTGGTAAGTCCCGGTATCTTGGCTGTATTTCTAATGGGGCTTTTCTGGAAGAAAACGACCAACCGGGGAGCAATTATCGGCGTGTTGGTTTCCATTCCGGTAGCTTTATTGTTAAAATTCTTGCCGATAGGGATGCCGTTCCTTGATCAGATGATGTACACCTCCTTGATAACGATGGTAACCATCGGGATGGTAAGCCTTGCTACTTGCAAGACAGAGGATGATCCGAAGGCATTGGCATTGACATCCGAGATGTTCAAGACGGATAAAGTATTTAATATCTGTGCGTACGTGATTTGCATCCTTTTGGCTGCGATCTATACTTTGTGCTGGTAGAATATGAAAAAAGTTTATTTGTTTATACTATTTTAATAGTACCAAGTGGCTTTTCAAGTATTCTATTACCGATTACCCTAACAGTTTAGTATTAATTATTAAATTGTTAGGGTAAAAAAAGAATTGTTTGCTATTATGTGAAATGTAAATCATAATTCCTTAAAGAAATGAATGGATTTAATTGTTTGACCATCGCGTTGTCATTGATGGATATATTGGATTTTATCCTTGTACTTTTTACGATTCTTGTTGGAGTTGGAATATTAATTTCATTGTGGAATTTGAATATTGCTCTTCGCATTTATATCGATCGGCATAAAAGTGATAGATAATAAAAATAGGAGATAAACGCTTATGATTTGCGTTTACCTCCTACTTGATTATGAAAGAATTTATAGTTGGTTTACAACCTCAACGCTGTTCATTCCAGTTTGAATAGCCTCGATATTCATCGGGATCATCTTGTGGTGACGTGCGGGCAAGGATTTCTGTAAGCCTTTTTCCACGTTTTCAAGCTTCACGATCGGTTTTATTTTCAAGAATCCACCGAGAACGATCATGTTGAAAACTTTCGGGTTACCTTGCTCCACGGCGATAGCCGTACCCTCGATCTTGTAGATGTTGATATCTTTTCTCGTGGGTTCGTGGGTGATACCGTTCGGGTCGTAAATCAGGACGCCACCGGGTTTCACCATACTTTCGAACTTGTCCATGGACTGTTGGTTCAGAACGATTGCGGTATCGTATTTGGTTAAGATCGGGGAGCTGATGCGCTCGTCACTCAGGATGACGGTCACGTTGGCTGTACCACCACGCATTTCAGGACCGTAAGACGGCATCCATGCCACTTCTTGATCTTGCATAATTCCAGAGTAAGCGAGAATCTTTCCCATGGAAAGAACTCCTTGCCCACCGAATCCTGCTATAATGATTTCTTCTGTCATAATTATTGAGTTTATAAGGTTATAAAGTTATAAAGTTTATAAGGTTAGAATAAAAATGATTTTATGAGCCTTATGGACTTTATGAACTTTATGAACTGATTAAATATCTTTGATGTCACCTAATTGGTATTTCGGGAACATGTTTTCCACCATCCACTTGTTGGCATCAACCGGACTCATTTTCCAACCGGAGTTACAAGTACCGACGATTTCCACGAAAGAGGTTCCTTTATCTTTCCGGGTGTTCTCGAATGCTTTGCGGATAGCGGCTTTTGCCTTGCGCACGTTAGCCGGGGTGTGTACCGACTGACGGGTTACATAGCAAGTTCCGTCTAGTTGGGCAAGCAATTCGGTTAATTTCATCGGGAATCCGTTTAATTTGGCATCACGCCCGTAGGGAGTGGTTGCGGTAACCTGTCCTAAAAGGGTGGTCGGGGCCATTTGTCCTCCGGTCATACCGTAGATTGCGTTGTTAATAAAGATAACCACGATATTTTCACCACGGCTGCAAGCGTGCATGATTTCACCGCATCCGATAGATGCCAAGTCTCCGTCACCTTGGTAAGTGAACACGTAACGATCGCGGTGAACACGGCTGATACCGGTAGCAACGGCAGGCGCACGACCGTGAGCCGCTTCTGCCCAATCAATATCCAAATAGTTGTAAGCGAGTACGGAACATCCTACCGGGGATACACCGATGGTTTTGTCCTGGATACCCATTTCTTCGATTACTTCCGCAATAATTTTGTGAACTACCCCGTGGGAACATCCCGGGCAGTAGTGCATCACGTTGTCGGTAAGCACGGGAGTTTTCTTGTAAACAATATTCTCCTCTTTTATTATATCTTTTAATTCTACTGACATAGCTTATGCTCCTATAATTTGTTTTTTAAGTGCTTCAACGATCTCTTCCGGTGTGGGAATAACTCCTCCGAAACGTCCGTAGTGTTCTACCGGGATTCTGAATTTAGCTGCAAGACGAACGTCTTCTACCATTTGTCCGGCGCTCATTTCCACGGTCAGGATTCCTTTCACTTGTTTGGAAAGTCTTTCGATTTCCTTGGTCGGGAAAGGATACAGCGTGATCGGGCGTAGGATACCTACTTTGATGCCTTGTTCACGGCAAAGTTGCACTGCTTTCTGGCAAATACGTGAAGCGGAACCATATGCAACGAACAAGTATTCGGCGTCTTCGCATTGGATTTCTTCGAAACGGACTTCATTTTCTTCCATTGCGTGATATTTTGCCTGCAACTTGTGGTTGAATGTTTCTTGTTTATAAGAATCCAACTCAAGAGAGGTGATCGTGTTGTGAGAGCGGTGTGCTTTCTTTCCGGTCAACGCCCAGCTATCAGACATTTTCTCGATTTCTTCTTCTGTCCAACGAGGTTTGTATTCGCTCAATTGAACTTTTTCCATCATCTGTCCGATAACACCGTCGGCAAGAATCATGGCGGGGTTACGATATTTGAATGCCAAGTCGAAACCTAGGCTTACGAAATCGTTCATTTCTTGAACGGAAGCGGGAGCGAGCACGATCAAGTGATAGTCACCGTGACCTCCGCCTTTCGTGGCTTGGAAATAGTCACTTTGTGCCGGTTGGATGGTTCCCAATCCTGGACCTCCGCGAACAACGTCAACAACCAAGCAGGGAAGTTCTGCACCTGCCAGATAGGTTAGACCTTCCTGCATCAACGAGATACCGGGGCTGGATGATGATGTCATCGCTTTTTTACCGCAAGCGGCGGCACCGTATACCATGTTGATTGAGGATATTTCACTCTCGGCTTGCAACACGACCATTCCTGTTTCCTCCCACGGTTTGCGTGCCATGAGAGTCTCCATGACTTCAGATTGCGGGGTAATAGGATAACCATAGTAAACATCACATCCACAACGGATAGCGGCCTCGGCTATTACCTCATTCCCTTTCATTAATTTTACTTCTGCCATTTTAGGTAGTTTTTATTCTTATTCTACATTCATTTTGTAAACGGTGATTACCGAGTCAGGGCATACCAACGCACAGCTGGCACATCCAATACATGCTTCCGGATTTACCATCTCGGAATAGTGGTATCCTTTTCCATTCACCTCTTTCGCCAGATCGAGGGTTTTGGTAGGACACGCGACCACGCAAAGGTTGCATCCTTTACATTTTTCTTTGTCAACGACGACAGCGCCTCTAAATTTTGCCATAATTGAATAATAGGTTATGATTTATAAATAAATTCTTCGTTTCTCTTTTATTCTGTAACGCATTTACGGGATAAAATTATAAACTAAAATTGAATATTGAAATAGTTTACCTGTATTTTAACATTGTTTTATCTTTTAATTCAAGATTGCTTTTTTAAAGTTTTCTCAGTCTGGTAAATTTATTTTCATTTTCAATTATCTCTTGTGGTCTGCTGCGAAACGTTTCAATCGGTCTTCCAGGTCATTCATACGCTCGAGTCCTGTTTGGGAAACGCAAGCACGCAAGCCTTGTTTCTTTGAACCGGTGTCCCGCAACGGGATAGCGGATATGCCGTAATACAGAATTTCTTTTGCCAATTCGCCACCCGTGAAACCCGGGTAGATCAGCGTGAAATAGAATCCGTCGGCAATCGGTTCCGCCAAATCCCGGTCGTACACGATCTCGAAACCGTACTTGATGAAGAGTGTTTTCATGGCGTTAGCCCGTTTGGCGTATTCCCGTACTCCGTCCAGAATGTTGATATGTCCCTCGTTGGCTGCTTTTAGGATTGCTGCCATGGCGTACTGGCACGAGTGGGTGGTCCCGGAGGATAAGGTATAGATGATGCGGTTTACAATGGTGTACCCGAGTGTGCCCATTCCCCCGAAACGGTCGTGTAGGTTGTCGTACTTTCGGTTATAAAGAGCGTCGGAGATACACATGATACCCAAGCGTTGTCCCGCGTAGCTGAACAGTTTGGAGCCGGAAATCATCACGATATAATTGTCCGTGTATTTTCCCACTGTGGGTTGGAATGGAGCTTTGCCCGGTACGGAAAGGTCACGGCGGAAGTCCATGGCGAAATAAGCGAGGTCTTCCAGCACGATCACGTCATACTTGGTGGCAAGTTCCCCGATGATTTTCAATTCCTCGTCCGTGAAGCAAATCCACGCCGGGTTGTTCGGGTTGCTATACAGGATAGCGGCGATATTTCCCTTGGAAAGAAGTTCTTCCAGTTTCTCCCGTAGTTTCTCCCCGCGGTAATTGTACACGTCGAACGACTCGATCGGTTTGCCGATCACTTGCATCTGAGTCTTTTGCACGGGGAAACCGGGATCGATAAAGAGCACGGTGTCTTTCTCTTTTTTACATTCCGTCACAGCCATGAAGGCGGCAAAACAGGCTTGCATGGAGCCCACGGTGGGAACGATGCCTTCCGGCTTGATGTCGATGTCCATGAAGTTCTTCACGAACTTGGAACCTTCCTCCTTGAATTCCTTGTGTCCCTCGAGCATCGGGTAGAATTGGGCACATCCGGCACGCAATGCCTCGATCTCGGCATCGATACCTACTTTCGAGGGAGCTAATCCCGGTACACCCATTTCCATGCGGATGAATTTCTCTCCGCATTCAGCCTCGACCATGTTCACAACTTTCACGATATCGCGTATCGTGGCATCTTCCATGTCACTGATTCCGCATGTTTGCAGTTTCTGGTCAACGATTTGTTTGTCAATTAGATTATTTTGCATGATTATATTTTATATGATTTATTCTCATTCTTTTAGCGTGTACGCGAGTTTAATAAAAAATTGTCATTTAATAGGTCGGAATCGTTTTAAATTTGAAGCCTCCGGAGTAATTTAGTTTGATTCTGTAAAGGAAAGCCTTGTATGGCGTATGGTTTCCTGCTCCTATCCCTACCTTAAAGACTTTTTATGAACCAATTAATTTCGAAGCATGGACGCTTGTCTACGTTTATGCTACGTTCATGATTGGTTCGTGATTGGTTCATGGGCTAGCGTAACGGTAGACTTGGGGTAGATAAAGGGTAAATTTGTGGTTATCCTATGGAAATATTGTATTGTTTTCGTAGTTTCGCGTAAATTAATTGAAATATTGAGGTGAGTTCGTATGAATCTGGAATGGTACATTGCGCGTAGGTTATTGAAAGGAGATGCAACGAGGTCTGTGTCTGTTCCGATCGTGAAGATCGCTATCGTGGGCATCGCGTTGGGTTTGAGCGTGATGTTGCTGTCATTATTTATTATCACGGGGTTCAAGCGGGAGATCACCGAGAAATTGTCGGGATTCACGGCGCACTTGAACGTGCAGCCTTTTATGCCAGGTTCGATGGGCGGGGAGGGCGTCATTCGGGGAGTGGACACGTTGGTTGCGGAATTGAAGGAGATCGAGGGCGTGAAGGATGTGTACGGGTACATCGAGAAGCCCGCGATATTCAAGAGCAAGGAGGAGATTCATGGAGTGGTGCTGAAGGGTGTTGGCGCTGGGTACGACGCTACTTTTTTTCAACGGAATATAGTGGAAGGGGAGTTCCCCGATTTCTCGGCTGAGGCGACCTCGAATGATATATTGGTTTCCCGGTCGGTAGCCTCCATGTTGGGCGTGGGTATCGGTGACCGGATAACCTCTCATTTCGTGCAGGAACCACCTCGTGCACGGGTGTTCACGGTGGCGGGGATATATGACACGGGATTCAAGGAATACGACGACGTGATGGTCGTGGCGGACGCCCGCCATCTTGCCCGTTTGAACGGTTGGAAGGCGGGAGAGGTGTCGAAGATTGCCATAGAGCTGGATGACGTGGAGCGGGTGAACGAGATAGCCGGGAAGGTGGAGGATAAGATCGATGAATTAGGCGTTTATTGCGAAGTGCAAACGCTGACGGACGAGGCTCCGCAGATTTTCGACTGGTTGGCATTGTTGAATATGAACGTGTGGGTGATTTTGATTCTGATTGTGACCGTGGCAGGATTTAATATGGTATCCGGTTTGTTGATCTTGATCTTGGATAAAACGACTTTTATAGGCATCATGAAAGCGTTGGGATACAAGAACGTGTCCTTGCGTAAGTTGTTCCTTTATATTTCAGCCGGGTTGATCGTGAGAGGAATGTTGTGGGGAAATGTGCTGGCGTTCGCTTTGGCAGGAGTGCAGGCAGCGTTTCACGTGATACACCTCGACCCGGTTACCTATTATATGGATACGGTACCTATTCATTTCAGTATCGGGTACGTGATTCTGCTGAATGCGGGGGTGATAGCCGTGACGGTGCTGATGCTGGTTATTCCCACGATGCTGGTTTCCCGGATCAGCCCGGTGAAGGCGATCAAGTTCGAGTGATTCATCTAAAAGAGCCCAAGAATTTCTCGATACTTCATTTTTGTTTTTCCCGTATACGAGTTCTTCAAATTTATTGTTTAAGTTTGCACTTGCTGGTAGAATCTACGTGGGGAGTGTCTGGTGACTATATTTTTATGTATAAATAATTTGAGTATGAACCCGGAAGAGGAACGTACATTTATGAAGCAATTGCACGAAAAGCATCCCGGTGCTTTTCGCGAGTTGTTCATGAATTTTTATAATGCTTTGGTTTATTTCGCGATGGGATACGTGAAGGAGAAGGAGCAGGCAGAGGATATCGTGCAGGAGTTGTTTATGCAGATTTGGGAAAGCAAGACGAAGTATGTTTCTTACACGAGTTTCAAGACGTTTCTGTACACTTCCGTGCGGAATGCCTGCATCAATTTGTTGAAACATAAAGAGGTGGAGGAAAAGTATATGCAGTATGTCCGGGAGCGGGAAACGGAGACGGGGGAGGCGGAGGATTTGCGTGTCATGGAAGAGGAGATTTATCGTTTGTTGTTGCACGCGATAGGCGAGTTGCCGCCGCGTTGCCGGGAGGTTTTCGAGCAGGTGCTGTTAGGGAAAAAGAATGAAGAGATCGCGGAGAACCTGAAAATATCCGCCTTGACCGTGAAAAAACAGCGAAATATCGGGACGCAAATTTTAAAAAAGAAATTGGGAAAATTGTATGAAATAGCGATCGTTTTTATCCCTTGATTTTCAGTTTGATGTAAAAAAATATAAAAAAAGATTCCATTTTTTTACTCCTTTTTGGCGCTCTTCTTGTCTTCATATTGAAATTACATTAAAAATGGACAAGAAGAATTATAGGATTATTGATTTGGTATGGCGTTTCTTGCTGGATGACCTTTCCGCGGAGGAGCGGGAAGAGTTGCGCGTGTGGCGTGAGGGAAGCGAGGAGCGTGAGGCGTTTTTCCAACGCGTGTGCCGGGGAGAGAGTTTGCCGGATCGCCGGAAGGTGTTCCGGGAGTTGAATGCGTTGGAGGCTTACAAGAAATTCCGGAACAAGACGCGCAGGTCTTGGATAAATACGGTTTGGCGCTATGCGGCGATTCTTACCATTCCTTTGTTGGCGGGGGTAATGTGGATGTGGTTCCACGAGGATAAGCAAGCGGAACCACGTGTGGTGGTGAGTGCGGATACGCCGCCCCGGGCGAAGGTGGAGGATAAAGTGATTTTGGTTTTGTCCGACGGGAAGAAAGTCGGGATGACCCATATAGCACGGGATAGTGTGCGTTTGGGAACTGCGATGGTGATGGGGCAGGAGGGACGGCTGGTGTACGATTCCGCGGGAGTAGGAGCGGATACCGCCGAGTTCACGTGGTTGGAGATGAATAAGGTGATTACCGCTACCGGAGGGTTTTACTCGTTGGTTCTTTCCGATGGTTCCCGGGTGTGGTTGAACTCGGAGAGTGAATTGGAATTTCCGGTTCTTTTCGGGCAGGGGGAACGGGTTGTCCGGTTGGCGGGAGAGGCTTTTTTCGAGGTGTCGAAGGATGCTTCACGCCCTTTTATCGTGGAAACGGACGGGATGCGCACGAGGGTGCTGGGGACTTCCTTTAATATCAAATCATACGCGGATGAGCCTTGTGTCAGAACGACGCTTTTCACGGGAAAGGTACAGGTCGTTTCGTTGGCGGACACGACCCGGGAGGTCGTGCTTCTTCCCGGGCAACAGGCTGACTGGGATACCCAGGGACGGCAATTCTCTGTCACGAAGGCGAATCTCGAGCACGCGAGGGCGTGGAAAGACGGTTTGTTCGTGTTTCATAAAGAGAATATAGAGGTGGTGATGCGGCAAATTGAACGTTGGTACGGCGTGAAATTTGTTTACCAGCTGGAGCATCGCGAACGGTACACGTTAAACGGTTATTTTAATAAAGATGAATCGTTGCAATCCATATTGGATATCTTTACTTTCACGGTAGGGTTGGAGTTTAAGATCGACGGAAACGTCGTGTATATCAAAAATAAAATGGAGCAACCTTGAGGTGGCTCCATTTCAGAAACCTTGTCTGGAACACAAGGTTATAGTATCAATTTAATTACAAATCTATGAAAAAAAGACTGAAGACAAAAGTTTTTTTAGAACTTTCGTGCGCGTTTCTTTTTTTAGGCGTGTCACTTTTTAGTTCGACATCGCTTTTTGCCCAGCAGAAGGAGGCGAAAGTGATATCGGTTGATTTTAAAGACGTGAGTGTGTTGCGCGCGTTGCACGAGATTAACCGGTTGAGTGGGGATCTTTTGAGTTTCCAAGAAGAAGTCGTGATGAAGGAAACCAAGAAGATCACGTTGAAACGGGAGAAAACCGCTGTGATCGAGGTGGTCAGAGCTTGTTTGGAAGGCACGGGCTTGCAATGTTCGGAACAGGCGAACGGGAGGATCCTGATCGGTGCCAAACAGGTATCGAAGTTGATCGAGGTGAGCGGTCGCGTAACCGACGAGAAAGGAAACCCGATTGCCGGAGCCACAGTGTTGATCCAGGGAACTACGCGGGGTGTCGCTTCCGACGCGGAAGGGCGTTACGTGATTAACGTGTTGCCGACTGATGCTTTGCGGTTTTCATTTATCGGTTACGAGCCGCGTGTCGTGGAGGTGAAGGGCAAAACGAAATTGAACGTTTCGTTGAATCCTACTGCCGAGAATATCGAGGAGGTGACGGTGGTTGCCTTCGGGGAACAGAAGAAGGAGAGCGTGGTGTCGGCCATCACGAGCGTGGATACCCGGACCTTGAAATCTTCCAGTAGCGACTTGACGACTCAGTTTGCCGGTAGGATTCCGGGAATGATCGCTTGGCAGACGGGAGGGCTTCCCGCCGCTTTGACGGAGGAGGAGATGAATACCAAGTTTTACATCCGGGGTATCACTTCTTTCCAAAGCGATGCGAATATCGACCCCTTGATCCTGATTGACGGGGTGGAATCTTCCAAGTTGGATTTATCCCGAATCCCGGTAGAGGACATCGAGAGTTTTAACGTGATGAAGGATGCCTCGGCGACCGCTATGTACGGTGCCCGTGGTGCAAACGGGGTGATTTTGATCACCACCAAAAAGGGGGAAGAAGGTTCCGTTTATACCTCTGTGCGTTACGAGGTGGTGGCTTCCAGTGCGACCAAGAAGATTGATGTGGTGGATCCCGTTACCTATATGAAGATGTACAACGAGGCGTTGCTTGCCCGGAACCCGGATGCCATGCCGCAGTATAGTTTGGAACGTATTGAACGGACGGGATCGAAGAATTATCCCTCTTGGGTTTACCCGGCGAATGATTGGTACAAGATATTGTTCAATGACTATTCCGTCAACCATCGTGCAGGATTGAATATTAGGGGAGGTTCGAGGGTAATACAATATTACACTTCCATCAATTATACTTATGACGAGGGAATGTTGAAAACCGATAAGTTGAACCAGTTTGACTGTAATATCAAAAACCATGCTTTCACGTTCCGAACCAATTTAAATATCGACTTGAATGCTGGAATCAAATTGTTGATCAATTCTTCTGCATCGCTCGATAAATACCACGGTCCGAGATGCGATGTAAGCCAGGCATACGGGATGGCGTTTCAAGCGTCACCGGTTGATTTCGCACCGACGTATCCGGGGGATAAGGATTCTTCCTGGCCACATATCCGTTTTGGAAGTCTTACCGATAGAACCATTAATCCCTATTTGGAAATCCAAAAGGGATACAACGAGCGTAGCCGTTACTCGGCAACGATCCGTGCCGAATACATCCACAATCTTTCCTCCTTGTTGAAAGGCTTGGAGTTGCGCGGGATCGTGGCGATGCAGAAGACCGGTTATTACGTGAATCCCTTGGAAACGAAACCCTTCCGTTATTCGTTGACGAATTATGATTTCGAGACCGGAGAACATAAATTGCAGGCACTGAACCCGGATGATGCGCGGCGTACGTTACAGACACCGTTTAATTATGATCAACGGCCTAGTGTGCAAACGACACAGATGAATTATGAGTTGCGCGGGTTGCACACGGCGGCTTGGGATGAACACCAGACGAGTCTGACGGCAGTACTCTCTTTACAGGAGAATTCTTCTTCCGGAGCAGACGATGTATTGGAATCTTTGCCGCATCGGAACGTGAGTTTCTCCATGCGCGGGACCTACGGGTTTAAGGGCCGCTATTTTGTGGAAGCCAGTTTCGGGTATAACGGCTCCGAGCGATTTGACAAGAAACACCAGTGGGGATTTTTCCCGGCAGTCGGAGGTGCTTGGGTTGCTTCGAAGGAGCCGTTTATGCAGGGCATTTCCCAATGGATTTCTTTTTTGAAATTCCGACTTTCTTGGGGACAGGTGGGGAATGACGGTGTGATCTCTTCTCCGCGTTACGCATACCTTCCAAATATTTCGTATTACCAAGATAAGTCACCGAAACCTGATGGTTATTATGTGAAGCGTTATTATGTGAAATCTTATGCAAATAGTAAGATTTCTTGGGAGATTGCTGATCAAGTGAATTTGGGTATCGAGTTGAAGTTGTTCGGGGGTATCTTTGAGGTGAATGCTGATATCTATCAGGAGATCCGTAAGAACATTCTCGATTATCGCACCACGGTACCGGCAACCATGGGGTTGGAGAAGTTCCAGTTGGCGAACATGGGACGGGTGCGTTCCCGTGGAGTTGATCTTTCGGGAAAGATCCAACATGCTTTCAGCCCTGATTTCTGGGTGATATTGAATGGAACCTTTACCTACAACAAGGCGATTTACCAGGAGATTGACGAAGCTCCCAATAAACCGGCATGGCAGTTGAGGAAAGGGCACGAGATTTCGCAAGCGATCGGGTATATTGCGGAAGGGCTGTTCCGTGACCAGGCGGAGATTGACCACTCGCCGCAGCAGGGAGGAAATGTGATGCCGGGGGATATCCGTTATCGCGATTTAAACAACGATGGGGTGATAGACGTGAACGATGCCACGTATATCGGCTTCCCGGAAACGCCGCGCACGATTTACGGGTTGAGTGCGTTTGTTTCCTATAAAAACGTGGAGTTCAATATGGCTTTCCAGGGTTCGGGGAAACGGGGATTCTTCCTGAATCCGATGCAAATCAATCCTTTTGAGGGTGACCGGGCGATGTTGAAAGAGATTTACGAAGACCACTGGAGCGAGAGCAATATGGCAAGGCGTCCTTTTTGGCCGCGGCTTTCCACGTCGGCAATTAGCGAGCACAATCCGCAAGAGGATTGGTATTCGGGAGCGGAGGTGCGGAAAAGTACCTATTTTATGCGCGAGTGTAAGTTTTTGCGTTGCACAGCCATTGAATTGGCTTATAATTTGCCCGCACATTGGCGAGAAAAGATGAAGCTGGGAACGTTCAAACTGTTCGCACGGGTGAATAATCCTTTCATTATTACCGATTTCAAGACATGGGATCCCGAGTTGGGCGAGAGCGGGTTTAATTACCCAATACAACGTACGTTCTCGTTTGGTGTGAATGTCAGTTTTTAATTTTTAAACGATTGAACGATGAAACATATATTACTTATTTTGTGTTCTGTCACTTGGCTATTCGGTTGTTCCAATTACTTGGACGTGGTGCCGGAAAGGGATATTGAGACGATAGAGTCTATTTTTGAATTGCGTGCGAATGCTGATACATGGTTGGAGGGCGTATATGCAGGAGTAATGAAGCAGGTTGCTCATTTTGAGCGTAATCCGGCGTTTTTCGGGGCGGACGAAACCATCATGTGCGATGTTTTCCGGAATGAAAAGGATGGAGATAGAAGTGCGTATAACGGACTCTTTATCGCAGAGGGGCTGCAAATGTCGCAAGAACCTTACGGAAACTTGTGGGATGATAATTTGAATAGTACAAATGCTATTGCCTTGTGCTCGCATTATGAATCTATCCGCAATGTAAACGTATTCCTGGAGCATATTGATGGCGTGTACAATATGGAGGAGCGGGAGAAACGGGAATGGAAAGCCGAAATGCTGGCGTTGAAAGCGTTTCTCTATTTTGACTTGGTGCGTCATTACGGACCTATCGCATTGGTGCCGAAGAATATATCGGTAGAGACGAGCGTGCCGGACATGGCTGTCGATCGGGTACACGTGGATACCTGTTTTCGGGAAATTGTGCGCTTGTTAGATGAGGCGGAACCGAACTTGTTGTTAAAAAGCGAGAAGTCTTCCGTGCGGTATGCGTACTTCACCAAAGAAGCGGCGTTGGTGCTCAAGGCAAAAGTGTTGCTTTATGCGGCATCCCCACTATTCAACGGGAACGAATATTATGCGAATTTTAAAGGAAAAAACGGAGAGCCGTTGTTCAGTAGCGAGTACGATCCCGAGAAATGGCGTTTGGCAGCGGAGGCTGCCGACCGGGCGGTGGAGGTGTGTGAAGCGGGACAGCATAAATTGTACGATGGAACGGCGAGCGAGGGATCCGTCCTCTTGAACACCATGTATGATTTGTCGCATAGCGTGCTTTCCCAGTTCGACAATCCCGAGATGATTTTGGAGTGGAAGGAGGTAGTTCGAAATTCTGACTGGTACTATCATTATTTGGTATTGCCTCGCTTGTCTTCTTCCGACCAGCATTATAATCAAAGGGCCAAGGGGGGGATATGTCCCACGATCAAAATGGTCGAGATGTATTATACGGAAAACGGTTTGCCGATAGACGTCGACAACACGTGGAATTACAGCGGACGCTACCAGATGGCTCAGGAGTCCAGCCCCCGTTACACTAACGTGGTGCCCCTGAAGACGGATGTGTTGTAGTTGCATTTGCGCCGCGAACCCCGTTTTTACGCAAGTATCGCCGCCGACCGGACGATTTGGCAACGAGGTCCCCGGGGAGCCTACACGCGGAATGATTTGCTCGTAGAGGCGTACAAGGGAGAACGGTTCGGTACGACGTTGGATGTTATTTCCAGCCGAGAATACCAGAATATTACCGGCTACTGGTTGAAAAAGAATCTTTATCCAGAGCAGGTAACGAGGACTTATTCAGCAGGTAACAATAAAACAATTCCTTTAATTCGGATGGCGGAACTGTATTTGATGCAGGCAGAGGCATGGAATGAATACGAGGGACCGAGCCAAAAGGTGTATGATGCCATCAATGTAGTCCGTGAACGTGCTGGAATCCCGGATGTGGTGACGGCTTGGAAATCCTACTCGAAGGATCCGGGACGTGTAGATTCGAAGGAAGGCATGCGTGATATTATCCGGCGGGAAACGAATATCGAATTGGCTTTCGAGGGACAACGTTTTTGGAATTTGCGCCGTTGGAAAATCGCCCATGAGGTGTTGAACGAGAAACAGTACGGGTGGAATATATTAGGAGAAGATGCCCAGTCGTTCTACAATAATTTTAATGGTCCCGTGGAGGTTTGGAGTCGGGGAAAGTTCACCGCTCTGCGTGATTACCTGTTCCCGATCAAGGCGGAGGAAGTTTTGATTTCCGGGGTGGTTCAGAATCCGGGGTGGTAAAATGAAAGAGAAATAATTAAAAATTTAGATCATGAAATATACTTTATTTTTGACGATTATATTCGTCGCTTTTTTCGCTTGTCAAGATGACGACTCGCATTTCGACGTGACGCCGTCGGAAGAAATGATTCGCTCTGTCACACCTTTGCCGGGAGGGGCGATACTCCCCGCTTGCCGGAGAACAACCGGATATATGCCATGAACGTGCGCTATAAGGATGCACACGAGCAAGAGGTGTTGAAAACAAGCGGCTTCGGTAGCGATTCGCTTGTGCTAGATGGTTTTAATGAGGCCCGCAAGGGAGTGAAGGCTCGGGTGACTTTTACTGATCCTAAAGGCATGGAGTCTACCTTTATGGAGATTACTTTCGACACGGAGGATTCCGCTCCATATGCTTTCTTTGAAAAGGCGGAGATTGTTCCTTCCTGGGGTGGTTTCCAGATGATTTACGAGGCACCTGGGAAGGTGGACGGTATGGTACATATTTATTATTTGGGGATAAACCCTATGACCAAGCAGATGGATACGCTTTTTTTGAAAAGTTCTCCGATTATGAAGGGTGGTGATACGCTTTCTTTCGAATTAAAACAGGAATCGGCGGAAAACACGGTCATCGTGCGTACGCAAGATTATTGCGGCTACCGGGTGAAACAGAAAGTATGGGAACATGTCGTGTCGTATGTTGCTGACAAGATGGATCCGAAAGATTTTGAATTTCAAGATGTATGTAATCTTTCGATCACCAATGAGGCGGAAGCTACCGGGGTGGAATACCTGTTCGACGGGGACACGAAAGGGACTCGTCGCAAAATATCAACAAAGAATTTTGAAAACTTCACCTTTCTTGCCGGGCCTCACGCCGTTGGGGCGCCTTTTATTGTAGATATGAAGGAGGGAAAAATTCCTGCGAAGTTGCGTATGTACGGGATTATATGGACCGGTGAATTCTTCTCTAATGATGCGTGGGGAGAGGGCGAGTTAGGAGGGATCTGGAAAACAGCATGTATGAACAAATTACCTTGCGTCGTGAGCGTATACGGGAGCAATGATGGTGACCCGGATGCTTCGTCGTGGGTGAAGTTGGGTAAATTCGAGCAAGATCCTTATGCTGACATCGAAGATCGTTGGTGCAGCCGTTGTGAACGAAATTACAATATATGGTATGAAACGTTGGAAGAACTGGAAGAGGTGGATCCGGCTTATTTGGAGGTTGTGATTCCCGCTTCGGAAAAAAGATACCGTTATCTGAAGATTGTGGTGGAAGATGTGTTTAATAGTACAGATCCTGATATGGAAGGAGATAATCGGGATGAATACGTGACCATGCACGAGTTGGAAATTTACGTGAAAAAAGAGTTGTAATGATGAAAATGAAAAAATATATCATGGGCTTGCTGGCAGCGGGAGTGTTTGCGGCAGGTTGCGGTGAGAGTTTGGAGGACACGTATAGCAATATGGCAGGCGACGGTGCGATACGTTATCTGAACAATTGTACCGATATCAAGGTGATTCCCGGGTGGGAGCGATTGCGTTTGGAATGGAATAACAGCCAAGATGTTTTAGTGGACAGTATCAAGGTGACTTGGGCGGTGTCGGATGTGAAACACGATACGTTGCTGGATGCTGCGGTTTCTGCCGTAGACCTATTGCATTTGAAAGACGGGGCATACGCCATTGACGTGTGTACGATAGGAAAAGACAAAAGCCAATCGTTGGTGGAAACCGTGTATGGTCGTCCCTACACGGAGGCGCACGAAGTGGCACGCACCTTCACAAATGTGGTGACAAAGTTCTATAAGATGGAAGCCAAGAATGCGTTGTTGTTGTTCATGGACAATTGGAATGACCGTATTTTAGATGTTCAAATGCATTACACAAACACTGATGGGGAAGAGGTGGATTATCCTCTGACGAAGGCAGAATTTGATCAAAAACACATCACGTTGGAGGAGGTGAATTGCCGTTTGCCCATCACGATCTCGCGTGTGGGACAGATCGAGGGATGTCCTGATGTGATTCATTTCACACCGATCGAGTTGGGAGATCAACGTAATTTTGCGACGGACTTCAAAACGGCCTTGGAAAGACGATACGGGATTTCAGATCAGACCGAGGCTGGAAAGGCTGCGTTCGAGCATTTTATCGATACCGTACGGACATTGGAATTTGATTACGATATGAACACGTTCGAGGATGTCCTTTTGTGTCCCAGTTTGGAAAAAATCGTGTTGGGGAAAAATCGTTTCTTGAATGCCGTGTATCCTTCCGGCTATGATGCCAGTGTTTTGGAAGATGTGGACCGGAGTGTGTTGGTGTTGAATGAGGCAAATCGTTTGACGGGTTTGAAGGTGGAGCGTTATAACAACCATTATTTCACGGATGCCGGATTGTTGAATCCGGGGGTGTTGATTGAGATGGGAGAAACCGAGATGCCTGCTTTGAATCCTGCCGGATTGGTAGTTGACAAAGTGGAATGTTCCTTGGAGGAAGCTATCGACTGGGATTCTAACTTGAACGGATTGGTGGATGACGACCCGACCACGGAGTGGATGCCAATCGAGGGTAGTGTGGCAACCACCGGTATTCGGGATTACGAGATCACGATTACTTACAAGGAAGCGAAGAGGGTGAGCGGTTTCAAAGTGGTGCAAGCTCGCAAGACAGGAACCAACCAGTATATGCTGCCGGAGTTGATCAAGATTCAGGTTTCCGAAGACGGGATCGTTTGGAAGAATGCGCTTTACTTGAACGAGTGGGTCTTAGGGAAAGGTGTCGGGGAAACGACGTTAATTCCCATGGCAGAGCCCCGGGAGATTCGCTATGTGAAGGTGATCGTGAATGACCAGGTGCGTGCGTCAAACGGGTATAGCTCTATCGCTATCGCGGATGTGATTCCGTATAATTGAAAAAATTAGTTGTAGTGTGCTTGGAGGCTGTGTCACAATGTTGGCACAGCTTCTATTGTTTTCGAGTGCCTTGTTTAAACATGTTTCTCCTTGCGGTGATAACGGAATAGGAAAAAAATTGTATCTTTGCTTTTAGTAAAACACGACAGGTATGGCAAATTATATTCGTTTTGATTGGGCGATGAAGCGCCTGCTCCGCGACAAGGCAAACTTCTCTGTACTGGAAGGACTTATGACCACGCTTATGGGGGAGAAAATCACGATCTGCAAGCTACTGGAAAGCGAGAGTAACCAAGAAAGCGAGTTTGACAAGTACAACCGGGTGGATTTGCTTGCAGAGGACAGCAAGGGCACCTTGTTATTATTCGAGATACAGAATAACACGGAATACGCTTATTTTCAACGAATGCTTTTCGGAACCTCGAAACTGGTCACGGAATATATAAATCGAGGGGGTGGATACGACGATATCCGTAAAATTTATAGCATCAACATCGTTTATTTCAACTTGGGATGCGGCACTGATTTCGTGTACCATGGTAAAACGGAATTCCGCGGGTTACACAACAACGAGTTGTTGCGCCTTTCACCGTTTCAACGCCAAAGATTCGAGGTAGACGAGGTTAGCCAACTTTACCCGGAATATTATATCCTGCGGGTAAACGATTTCAACAGGTGGTCGAAAGTACCCCTGGAGCAATGGATTTACTTCCTGAACACGGGCGAAATTCCAGACGACGCAACAGCCCCGGGACTTCAAGAAGCACGGGCACGCTTGCAACTCGACAAACTCAGCAAAGCGGAGCTGGAAGCCTATTACCGTCACCTGGATAACGTGGTAATTCTGCGGAGCAACATTTACACGGAACGAGAGGAGGGACGACTGGAAGGGCGACTAGAAGGACGACTAGAAGGACGGATGGAAGGATTGGAGGAAGGGCTGGAAAAAGGCGAGAAAAAGAAAGCGTTGGACATTGCCCGGAAATTGAAATCAAAAGGAATGTTCGCGGCAGATATTTCAGATCTTACCGGGCTGCCAATTGATGAGATTAATGAATTATGATGTGATATATGATCCGCTATTTTAACTAACGATATGGACTCCGACCCCGAAGAAATCATCGCGATATACCGCCAGTGATGGGAAATAGATGTCATTCATTGATATGGCATACCTGACTTCTCCGACATTCAGGGTGTCGGAGAACTTTAAATTGCACTTATTTGCTGATAAATCAATAAAAACCATGGATTTCTTGCACGAATGATAATTTTATTTGTACTTTTGTATTATCGTAATAATCGTTACGGTAATGGATATTACGATAAAACTTATAGGTGTGAGATTTTTTGATAGAGAACAAGAGTTTGAAAGGCTTAAAGAAATTGAGGAAGTGTCTCATGAAGTAGCCCAATTTACCATCATTACGGGAAGACGTCAGTCTTGGTAAGACTGAGATGATCAAAAAGTTTTATGAGAACAAGACAATGCTTTACTTTTTTGTCGCTCGTAAAGCGGAAGCCGATCTATGCGATATATTCATAGACGAGATTCGCACAAAACTCAACATACCCATGCTTGACAGCAAGGGGATGTCTTTTGCAGCGATATTTAAATTCATCATGGAATTGTCGCAGACACAGCATATCAACCTTTTTATTGATGAGTTTCAGGATTTCTATAGAGTAAATCCATCTATTTATTCCGATATGCAAAACATATGGGATAGCTATAAGAACAAGGCCCGCATTAACCTGATTGTAGCAGGCTCTGTGAACACCTTGATGAATAAGATATTCAAGGAAAAGAAGCAACCGCTATTTGGCAGACAAACAGCTACAATGCATGTTCGACCTTTCAAACCTTCAGTTCTTAAAGAAATCATGTCTGAATATTGCCCCGGCTATAAGAAGTCTGACTTGTTAGCTCTTTATACGTTGACAGGTGGAGTGGCAAAGTATGTAGAGTTGTTTATCGACAGGAAAAAGTTTACCGCAAAGAAGATGTTGGATATGTTCTTTGAACGGGATTCCTATTTTCTGCCGGAGGGCAAGAATATGCTTGTAGATGAATTTGGCAAAGATTATGGTATCTATTTCTCGATTCTGACACTTATTGCTCAAGGTAAAAATACACGTTCGGAACTGGAGAGTGCTCTCAATATAAAAGAACTGTCAGGTTACTTGAAGAATCTAAGTGAAGAGTATGGTTTGATAAGTAAGATGCAGCCTATTTATGAGAAGTCAAGCAATAAGAATGTACATTATGCCATCAACGACCAGTTCTTGAAATTCTGGTTCCGGTTTATATACAAATATACGCATATTATCGAGGCTGGCGGTAATGATAGGTTGAGAGCGATAGCAGAGCGTGACTTTTCAACGGTGAGCGGGAAATCTCTTGAACATTACTTTAATGAAGTACTGAAAGAATCGGGAGCATACACTCGCCTTGGATATTGGCATGACCGAAAAGGCGAAAACGAGATTGATATTGTTGCCGAGGATGAGTTTGATAACAAGATTGAATTTATTGAGGTTAAACGACAAGCGAAAAACTTTGATAAAAATGTTTTAAAGGGGAAATCTGAATTGTTCTTCAAAGCCGTTGGTTCTTTTAAGGGGTACGATATTATTTATAGAGGACTATCTATAGAGGATATGTAAATTCCCTTTTGAACTAAGCATATTCGCTCTATTGTTTTCACGAGCCTTGTTTAACTATGTTTCTTCTTGCGGTGATAACGGAATAGGAAAAAAATTGTATCTTTGCTTGTAGTAAAACACGACAGGTATGGCAAATTATATTCGTTTTGATTGGGCGATGAAGCGCCTGCTCCGCGACAAGGCAAACTTCTCTGTACTGGAAGGACTTATGACCACGCTTATGGGGGAGAAAATCACGATCTGCAAGTTACTGGAAAGCGAGAGTAACCAAGAAAGCGAGTCAATTGATGAGATTAATGAATTATGATGTGATATATGATCAAGTATGTTGCGAAGAGAGTTTGCCTGCAGTGGCTGGATGAACACCGCCACGGGGTGATGGGGACGGTGATTTTTCACTTGGTGCTGGCGATTTGCTTGGTGAGTATGGGGATTTCGCGGTTGGAGAATCACGTGGAGATGGAGATCGAGTTGGATATGCCGGAGCCGGAGATCGTGCAACAACAGCAGGAGGAGATGAAGAAGAAAGAAGAAATCGCCCGACAGGCGGCGGATGAGGAGGTGAGCAGGATGTTGCGCTCGATGGCGGTGAACGAGGATGTGGTGAAAAGGAGTGAGGCGACGGAGCCTCACGAGCGGATTGAGGAGTATATTAACGAGATACAGGAGGAATTGCGGGGAGATTACGGGGATCGTTACAAGGCGGAGAAGAATAAACATTTCAAGGAGGATAGTGTCCGGTTTAAAAAAGATCAGCAACAACGGATGTTGGATTCGTTGCAATCCACGGTGTACGTGGGGAAGAGTAGCGTGTCGTATAATATCAAGGGACGTTACAAAACGTATTTGCCTATCCCGGTTTACAAGTGTGAATTCGGGGGGAAGGTGGTTGTTGCCGTGGTGGTCAACCCAAGGGGACGGGTGGTGAAGGCTGAAGTGATGGATAAAGATTCCGACACGGATAGTAATTTGCGTGAGGTGGCGGTGGAAGCGGCGTTGCGTTCGGAATTTAACGCGGAAGCCAAAGCGCCGGAGAGACAGACGGGGACGATTACTTATAATTTCGTGAAACAATGAAGGGAATTGGGGATTTACGATTTATGATTTACGATTGAAAGATTTTGGATTTGTGATCAAGAGGTTTTGGGTGATATTTTTGGATTATTTGCGGTCGGGGATCGGATTGTTGTTTCCGAGGCTTTGCGTGGTGTGTGGTGATGTGTTGGTACGTGGAGAACGGTTCATGTGCTCAGGGTGTTTGTGTCGGATGCCGTTGAACGAGGGGGCGGATGAAGGAGCGGACGAGAAAATGAAGGAGATTGTGGGGGCGGAGAATATATTTTGGTTGTTTACTTACAACCGGGAGAGTGATTTTCATCGATTAATATATGCTATAAAATACAAGTCCCGGCGAGAATTGGGAGTTTGGGCGGGACAAATGCTGGGGACGAGGATTGGCGCGGGACACGAGATCGATTGTGTTGTCCCGGTACCGTTGCATCCGGCACGGGAAAAGGAGCGGGGATTCAATCAGTCTTTGGCGATTGGCACGGGGATTGCAGAGGAATTAGGGATAAAGGTTGTGCCGGATGTGCTGGAACGGGTGGTGAATACTTGTTCGCAGACGGGATTGAACCGGGAGGAGCGAGCCGATAATGTGAAGAAGGCGTTCACCTTGAAAGATGCCGGGCGGTTGCGAGGGTGCCACGTGTTGTTGGTGGATGATGTGCTCACGAGTGGTGCCACCACGAGGGCTTGTTTAGCCGAGTTGCGGAAAGTGGAAGGGGTAAGGTGCAGTGTCGCTTGTCTCGGTAAAGCCGGTAAAATCTAAAAAACTGAAATCTTAAATTTAAAATTGAAAGGATTTTAGCTTTTTTTCCCTAGTTTTGTAAGGTTAATATTTGGAAGAGCTATGAATAAGATTTTTTGGAATGGATTCTGTTTTGTTGCAGTTGTTACAGCGTTGGTTATTTATGCTTGCGCGAACCGGGGATACCCGGAAGGTGGGGAGAAGGACACGACTCCGCCCAAGGTAATCAAGGAGGTTCCGGAATCATTCTCAACGAATTTCAAAGGAAAGTATATAGATATATATTTCAACGAGTACGTACAGCTCAAGGAGATTAACAATAAATTCGTGATGTCGCCCCCGGCGAAGAAGAAGGCGAGGGTCAGTTTGCGGGGAAAATACGTGCGGGTGACTTTTCAGGACTCGTTGAAGCCTGAAACGACATACACTTTGGATTTCGCGGATGCCATCGTGGATAATAACGAGGCGAACCCGTTAGGTTTTTATCGTTACGTGTTTTCCACGGGACCACAATTGGATTCCATGGAATTGTCGGGACAGGTGATCGATATGGAATCGCAGTTGCCCGTGTTGGGGGCTATGGTGTTGTTCTACGAGAATCACGCGGATTCGGCGGCAATATCGGAATTGCCGAACTACGTGGCTCGGACGGATAGCGCGGGAATGTTCCGGGTGACGAATATCAAGAACACGACTTACCGGGTGTTGGCTATCGACGATGCAAACCGGGATAATAAGTTTTTGCCCGAGGAGGAGAAAGTCGGTTTTATTGACTCGTTGGTGACAACCGTATCATTCCCCATGGTCGTGTATGATACGATACATCCGGATACGATGGTCGTGGAAGGACGCCGGACGAAAAAAGGGATGGAGTTGAAGGTGTTGTCGAAAGACACGATTGTGCGAAGGGATTACACGGCTTTCGGACCAAGTAATTTGTTTATCCCGATGTTCAACGAGGAGAAGACTCAATTATATTTGGTGGATAAAGACCGCAAGGAGAGGGAACGGTTGGATTTTATATTCAGTATTCCCGCGGATAACCAGTTGAACGTGCGTTTGCGCGGGGTACATTTGCTGGACAAGGAAGATCAAGGCGATTGGTTTATCGAAGAACGTTCGGCAGGACGGGACACGATACAGTTGTGGATAAAGGACTCGTTAGTGTACAAGATTGACTCGTTGACCGCTTTCGCAACTTATTTACGTACGGATTCTCTCGGGAAACGGGAACTTTTTGTTGACACGACTCGTTTCTATTTCAAGGATAAACCGGAACCCAAGGGTAAACGTAAGAAAGATCAGGACTCGATCCCGGAGATCAAGTTTATGGAAGTGAATGTCGGGGTTGGCGGAACGGTTGATTTGAACAAGGGTATCCGATTCGAGTTTGACCGACCGATACGAGAGGAAGGGTTGAAGAATATCCAGTTGTTCGAGAAGGTGGACACGATATGGACACCGACCGACTTCACGATGAAACACGATAGTTTGAAGATTCGCAGGTACGAGTTGGAGAAGAAGTGGAAACCGGAAACCGAGTATATGCTGACGGTCGATTCTATGGGAATATATAGTATCTATGGGCTATATAACAACAAGATCGAGAAAACGTTCAAGACGAAGGCAGAAGAGGAGTACGGGAAGATTTTCGTGCAGGTGAAGAACGCCGAAACTCCGGTGATTATCCAGCTTTACCAGGGAGATAAGGATGTGAAAGTTTTGGACGAGAGATGGATAGACAAGGACGGAAAGGTAACGTTCGATTACCTGAACGAGGGAAAATATATGATCCGGGGAATCATTGACCGGAACGGTAACAAGAAATGGGATACGGGTAATTACATGAAGCGTATTCAGCCCGAGGAAATAAAATATCTGCCCGTGGAAATTAATTTAAAGAAAAATTTCGATGTAGAGCAGGAATTTGACGCGAGCAAAACGTATAAGAGAGAAGACCCGAGTAAAAAGAAGAATGTAGACAACAAGGATAACAGGAGAAATAGAAGCAATAGATGAGAATAATTATACTGATATTGACCTTATTCGTTAGCCTGCCTGCCATTTCGCAGAGGAAGCTGCCCAATGTAATAGAGAAACTGACTTACAGGGGATATTACAATTGGGGCTTTATCTGGATAAATGCCGGTACGGTGGAGATGTCCGTGAAGTCTTCCGACAAGTACCCGGATGCAGAAGAGGTGTTTGCCGTGGGATATTCCAGTCCCTCATGGGATTGGGTGTTCAAGTTGCGCGATACATTGATTTCCCACCACGATAGCGTGACGTATATGCCTTACGAGTTTTCCCGGAAAGCTCACGAGGGGAATTATCACAAGACGTTCGACTACGTGTGGGATTATGACAGTAACCGGATTCTTGCCGATATCCATAAAATCGGGAAATATCAGCGCAAGGATACGATCGCTTTGCAACCGGACACGTATAATATGCTGTCCGTGGCATGGAGAGCCCGGGAACTGGATTTTGACAAGTACAAGAAGGGGGATATGATCCCGATACGCATATTGCTGGACGATAAGATATACGATTTGTATATCCGTTATCTCGGGTTGGAAAAGGTGAAGACAGATAGCGGGCGCAGGCAGTGTTACGTGTTTTCGCCCCTGCTTGTTGCCGGGGATGTATTCAAAGGCGGGGAGAATATGAAGGTATGGGTAAGTAACGACGAGTACAGGATTCCCGTGATGGTCGAGGCAAAGATTCTCGTGGGTTCGGTGAAGGGAATTTTGGACGAGGCAAACAGTAAATTTTAGTGATTTGTGATTTAGTGATTTACGATTAAGTGATTGGTTTATGATAAGACGTTCATTTTCAATTTTCAATGTTCAATTTTCAATTGTATTGGCATTGTTTCTTGCGCTGGGTTCTTGTAAGAATACCACGAAGAATTTAATACCTGCTGTGTCAGGTAAGATTAATCAGGTATTGGTGATTGCCGAGAAGAACGTGTGGGACGGTCCCGTCGGTGATACGATAAAGGCTTTCTTCGGGCAGGAGCAGGATGGCTTGCCGCAGGCAGAGCCGATCATGGATGTGCTGAACTTACCCGAGATATATTTTGACAAAAATATGAAGGGACACCGGAACGTGTTGCAAGTCAGGATTTCCCCGACCGTCGATTCCTCGTACGTGCAGTACGTGGATAGCCCGTGGGCAAAGACGCAGAAGTTTATCAAAATTGTTGCCCCGAATAACAAAAAGGCGATACAGTTGTTCGAGGAAAACAAATTGAAGATATTGGGTATTTACGCGAAAGCGGAGCGGGATAGATTGGTTTCTATTTACAAGAGAACGGCGGATACGCGTATTTTTAATTTGTTCAAGAAGAAGTACGATATGTTGTTGTATTGTCCGACCGGGTATTACGTCAATAAAGATACCACGGATTTCGTCTGGATTTCGAGCGAAACGCAGAAGGATAGTAAGGGTATTATCTTCTTCACGGAAAAGTACGAGGACGAGAGTCAGTTTAATCATGTCATTATCGTGGATCGAGTGAACGAGGAGTTGCAAAAGTATATTCCTGGACCTCGGAATGGATCGTATATGGCGCTGGACACCGAGATCCCTTATACTTTCGTGCAATACCAGTACAACGGGCATTATGCCATGCTGCTACGGGGATTGTGGACTGTTGTTAATGATTTCATGGCAGGACCTTTCGTGTTGAACGTGGTGTTGGACGAGGAACATCAACGGGTGATCTACATGATGGGATACGTTTATTACCCGAATGAGAAGAAGCGGGATATGATAAAACAAGTGGAAGCTATACTGAACACGATGGTAATCGATTTCCAGGAAAAGGATCAGAAGCAGGAAACAAAGAAATAGTCGATGAAATATTTGATTTTAATTTTAGTGATAGCATCCGCATGTACGGATGCTATTTCCGTGAATATTCGGAATGGGATTGAGTGTTACGAGACGTATCAGAATTTGCTGTTAGACAAGAAAGTCGGTGTAGTGGCAAATCATACGTCGCGTGTGGGAGAACAACATGGTGTTGATTTCTTGCGGGCACAAGGTGTGGATGTTCTTCGGGTTTTTGCGCCTGAACATGGTTTCCGGGGAACGGCTGATGCCGGAGAGACGGTTAAGAACCACACGGATGCGGCTACCGGTTTGCCTATCGTGTCACTTTACGGGAAGAATAAGAAGCCTCAACCTGCTGATTTGAAAGATATCGAGGTGATGGTTTTTGATATACAGGATGTTGGTGTTCGTTTCTATACTTATTTGTCGACGTTACATTACGTGATGGAGGCTTGTGCCGAACAGGGAATACCGTTGGTGGTGATGGATCGGCCGAACCCGAATGCTTTCTACGTGGATGGTCCCGTGCTGGAAAAGGAGTGCGTGTCTTTCGTGGGGATGCATCCCGTGCCTGTGGTGTACGGGATGACGATAGGCGAGTACGCGAAAATGATTAATGGAGAGGGATGGTTGAAGGGGCAAGTGAAGTGTGATTTGACCGTTGTCCCCTGCGAGGGATGGAAACGGGAGCAACCCGTGGCTTTGCCTGATGCTCCTTCCCCGAATCTGCCGGATTCGGTTTCCGTGATGCTTTACCCGTCGACTTGTTTTTTCGAGGGTACGGCAGTCAACGAGGGACGGGGTACGTTGCGTCCTTTTCAAGTATTCGGGCATCCCGACTTGAAGGATATGCCGTATAGTTATGTTCCCCGACCGATCAAGGGAATGAGTATGACCCCGAAATGTGCCGGAAAGACTTGCCACGGAATGGATTTGGAAGGTGAATACGGCACTATATTAGGAATGAAACGATTGAATTTGGTGTGGTTATTGCTGGCTTACGAGAAGTACGAGGGGAAGGAGCCATTTTTTAATGCCTTGTTTGATAAACTCGTGGGAAATACCCGTGTGCGGCAACAGATCACGGAAGGAAAGACAGAAGAAGAAATTCGTGCGGGTTGGCGGGAAGATGTGGCTAAGTTTATGGGAGTAAGGGAAAAATATTTAATATACGATTAATTATTTTCAATTTTCAATTGCTATGTGGCGTTTTTTGAAGTATTTTTTGATTACGGTGTTAGTTGTTGTCGTGTTGGTTTGCACGACAGTCGGAATCGTGTTGAATTTTATTTTTACCCCGGAGAAGTTGACTCCCGTGGTGGAGAAGACGGCGAACGAGTTGTTGAATGCAGAGGTGCATTTCGATTCGATAGAATTGACGTTCTTTTCCACGTTTCCGAATTTCGGGTTGGAAATCCGAAACGGAAGCGTGGTGACAAAAGTGTTCCAGGACACGACGCTTGGGGAGAATGTCTACTCGAAGACGGATTCCCTGATGAGTTTCGAGTTGTGTCGTCTGACGATAAATCCCATGGATTATTTAGCCAAAAAAGATATTGTAGTCAAAGAATTGCGAATAGAAAAACCTCGTATATATGCTTATATTAATCAGGAGGGGATGCCGGCTTGGGATGTGATGCGAACGGTGGAAGCGGACACGTTGACGGTGGAGGCGGATACGACCTCGGAAAGCCTGTTTGAGGGGATCGATATCAAGAATATTCGTGTGGAGGACGGTTATTTGGTTTTCGATGACCGAGCGAATCAGCTTTATGCCCGTGTGGAAGGTTTCGGGCTAAAGATTGACGGGGATTTTTCGGGGCGTAAGGCAAATTTGCAATTGGGGATGAAGGCGAAAAATTTGTTGTTGTGGCAAGAAGGAAATTTACTGGTTAAGCGTTTGGCATTCGGTGTTCAGACCGGAATGCATCTGGATCGGGATTCTTCGCTCTACGTGTTGGATCGGGCTGTCATGAACGTGAACGGTATAAAATTCGGTGTCGGGGGACAATTACGAGGGGATACGTTAAATCGACAGTTGGCAGTAGACTTGACTTTCGGGATGAAGATTCCGTCGTTGAAAACACTGCTTGATCTGGTGCCGGAAACTATCTTGAAAAGAGATGACAAGGCGGAAATCGCCGGAGAAGTTTCATGTAAAGGCACTTTGAAAGGAATATACGGGAAAGACCGGGTGCCCGTGTTGGAAGCCCGTTTCCGGGTTCGTGACGGGGCGGCTAAATATACCGGGATGCCATACGCTTTGGAGAAACTGGACGTGGATATAGAGGGATTGGTCGATTTGCAGAAAGAAAAGGCTTCGTTCGTGCAGGTGAATCGTTTGTGCATGAAAGGGACTGACGTGGACGTGGATATAGAGGGACGTGTGGATGAGTTAATCACGAATCCACGGGTGGATGCAAAGATAAAAGCAGATGTGAATTTTTCTATTCTGCCAAAGATATTCCCGCTGGAGGAAGGGGTGACGATGAAGGGAAGTTTGAGTGCGGCCCTGAGAACTCATATTTTGTTGGCTGACGTGAAAAACAAGAACTACGGGAAGTTGGATATCCGGGGAGGATGTCGTCTGCACGACGTGTTATTGGCGAGCGAGAAAGATAGTTTGTCCTTACGCTCGAAATCCGTGGGATTGGGTTTCGGGACGAATATGGAGGATTCGACGATCATGCAGGGAAAGAATTTGTTGAACGGGATATTCGGTTTTGACAGCGTGGATATTAAATGGAAAGAGGCGCTGGTGTTTCATATGGATACTTCTTACGTGAAGGTGAAGACCTCACCGTTGCGGGATACTACTGCCGTGGCATCTATGTCCGCCGATGTCAAGATCGGGTGGATAGACCTTACCGTGGGAGATTCTGTGCGATTCCGAATGGGAAATAGTAAAGTGAGTGCTGCTTTGGCTCCCTCGCCGGGGAACAAGAAATTGCCTCTTGTGACGGCACGAATCGACATGGATAGTTTGCGAATACGGGCTAAAGGAAATCGGTTGCGTCTGGCTTTTGCCGGATTTAACTTGTCCGCGGTGCCGGGCAAGAAAGACGTGCGACCGTGGGAAGTGAACGGGATACTCGGTTTCAGGGATTTGCGTATGTACACGCCCATGTTCCCGTTGCGTATGCGTATGCCCGGAACGAAAATTACATTGACACCGGGACATATCAAGCTGAATGGGGCGAAGTTGCGGATGGGAAAATCCGACGTGTTGCTGACCGGGGAGGTGTATAATCTTGCCGGGGCATTCTTACGGCAAGAGGAACTGTCTGCGAATCTAAGAGTGAAGTCGAACATGATCGATTGCAACCAGTTGATGAAGGCAATGGAGGTCGGGGAGGCAAACCGGATGAATATGAAATGGGGCATGGACGAGGAGTTGAGCGAGGAGGAATTGTCGGATGTCAATCTGGCTGCTGATTCTACTTACGTGGCGGACTCCACGATGTCTGTGTTTGTCGTTCCCCCGGGTATTGATTTCAGGTTTGAAACGGATATAAACCGGGTGCTGTACGGGAAGTTGATATTGGATAGTATTCATGGCGAGGTGGCAATGAAGAATCAGTGTATAGAGCTTGCCGATTTGAGAATGCGTTCCATGGCGGCAGACGTGAAGACGACGATGTTGTACCGGGCGTCATCGCCGGATAGGGCGTATGCCGGGTTTGACCTGCAGTTGGATGATATACACGTCGGTTCTTTGATTGATTTTATGCCCGCGTTGGATTCGATCGTGCCGATGTTGCGGTCATTTGACGGATTGGTAGATTTTCATATGGCGGCAGAAACCGAGATGGATTCAGCGATGATGATTGATTTGCCGACATTGCGGGCTGCCGCTTATATCGACGGGAAGAATCTGGTATTGATGGATGGAGAGACTTTCTCTGAAATTTCGAAAATGTTGATGTTCAAAAATAAGGAACGTAATCTGATTGATAGCGTATCCGTGGATTTCACGATAAAGAACAGCATGATCGAGATATTCCCTTTTATGGTGGAAATGGATCGTTATAAGGTGGCTGTCGGGGGACAACACCATATAGATATGACTTTCAATTATCATGTATCTTTGCTGAAATCCCCGATTCCTTTTCGTGCGGGAGTGGATATATCCGGTTCATTGGAGAAAATGAAGTTCCGTATCACGAAGGCGAAGTACAAGGATCTGTTTATCCCTTCCCGCAAGGCGAAAGTGGATAGCGCACAGATTAACGTGCGTAAACGGATTCGGGAGGTTTTGCAGACAGCGAGAAAATGATGAACTTTGCTGGTGGAAACAAAAAAAGGGCTGTGTTAACAGCCCTTGAATATATATAAATTGAAATTGAAGAAACCCACGGTCAGTATATGAACTTCCCGAGTTCGCTGGTTATACTATTTTGTATATTTATTTTTTATTCATATATTTGCCATACTAAAAGATATGATTATGAAGAATGCAGCATTATTATTGAGGGTTTCTACAGATATACAAGATATAGATTCGCAAAAAGAAGCTCTTTTGCCTGTTGCTAAAAGTATGGGATATAATGTTTCAGAAGAATGGATTTTTGGACAACATATTACGGGTAAGGATGATATTAGAAAAGGGGAAAGGGAATCAATCAAAAAGCTGAAAGAACTTTGCAAAACAGGCATTATTGATGTAATTATTATTTGGGAGGTGAGTAGATTAAGTAGGAGTGGTATAGCAGGGCGACAATTTATACAAGATTTTAACGAGATGAAAATTCCTATATTTTTTAAAGATAGGAATATTTGGACATTGAATCCTGATACCTTAGAGGAAGATATTAACTCTAAAATGATTATTGGTTTATACTTAGATATAGCAGAATCGGAGTTAAAAACATTAAAAGATAGAACTAATAGAGGAAAACGGAAAAATGTTGAACATGGTTTGTCTACGGGTGGATTCCAGAATTATGGATATAAAGTTGATCCTGAAACTAATAAAATAGAGATAGATGAAGAGGAAGCAAAATTTGTAAGAGATCTTTTTGCCAAATATGCTTCTGGCAAATATAGTACAGCTTCATTAACAAAATATGCTAATACAACAGGTTATTTACCAAGATATAATAAAACGAGTCGTAAAGGAAGTTTTAGAACAAATTCAGGTATAGATAGAAATACTTCGACAGTTAGATGGAGTAGGTCGGTTATAACCAAGATGCTCCATAATAGAAGGTATATAGGAGAACGGGTATATAAAGATATGATAACTAAAGTACCTGCAATTGTAGATGAAGAAATATTCAATAAGGCTCAAACTTTTTTTAGAGAAAATCCCAATAAAATAGAGAAAGCAAAGAAGTATATTCATTTGTTAGGTAGAAAAGTGGTTTGTGGGCAATGTGGTAGTAGTTATTATTCTCATGTTGGTATTACAGGGAGTGTGTATTTGTGTACCACGTATAGTTCTAAATCAAAAGATTGTGATAACATAAGAATTAATTACGAGAAATCAGAAGCCGTTGTTTGGGATTATCTAAAAAACTATTCCTATTATTTTAAAAGAATAGATGAGACTGAGAAGGAAAGGATTACTGAGGAGATAGATAAGAAAAGACGTGAGTTGTTAGAACGACAGAATAAGTTTAATCAGTTGGTTGATGAAGAGAATGTTAAAGTTAAGAATTTATTAAATTTAGTGAAGAATAGTGGTGGTGCTTTTAAAATGGAGGATATTATTCAGGACAAAATTAATATAGACAAAACAATTGAGAATTACAATATTGATTTGAATAAAATACACTCTGAATTAGCATTATTAGATAATCGTTTAAATCAAATTGTAAATACAAATTTGACTAATATTGCTATAGAAAGGATTGAAGCTGATCGCAATCAAATGAAGAACATTATAGATAGTGTTATTGATGTTATTACTGTTTATAAAGGTGGTACAGATAGAATAATTTTGCAAATTGAGTTATATGGGCGTGTTGTAAATATTTTGATGCGACGTAGGGTAAAGGTAAATTGTATATATTGTTTCATTGATGACACTGTTGCTACATTTCAAAATCCAGATAAGTTTAGAAAGGAGACACCATTACCCTCTGAAATAATAGATCAAATTCCAATATTTGATGTTGGTTCAAATAATAATAATGTTTTTGATGAAATGATATTTGGTGGGTATAGTTTTGATGAAATGTGGAATATTTTAATAAAATATGGTTGTTATAGAGAATATACACCATTTCAGCCAGTAAGGCGAGAGAAGAAAAATTGATAAAATCAAAGCCTATCCCCTCTAAATTGAAGGAATAGGCTTTTTCAATTAGAAAGACAAAGATTCATAAGTCTGTGCAACCTCTTCCTGCCTCAATCCAATATATCGTCTTGTAATAGCCAAAGAGGAATGGTTAAACATGTCCATAAGCATAACTAAAGCCCTTTCCGCATTCTCTGGATTCTGGTTGTAAACCTGCCTTCCAAAAGTTTTGCGTAAACTATGACAGGAAAAGTTTTTAACATTTACCCTGTACTTAGTCTTTACCTGCTTTAGAATCCTGTTTAACTGTTGGGTGGAGTAAACGGTTTTCTTCTGGCTTAGAAAGACAGGAGAATTAAGGCAAACTGGGTTAATGTGGTTGTAACAATCAGCGATGAACTTCTTTAGTTGTGGAGAAATGGGAATAGTCCTTTTCTTCTCCGTTTTGTGTTCCGTGATGATGATTTCATCCTTATCCAGAATCAACAACCAAGTGAGTTGCTTCATGTCATACACACGTAATCCCCAAAAGGAGCCAAGTGTAATAAACAAAGCGATTTTATAATTCCCGTCCTGTATTAGTTTTCTAGTTAGATTAAGCATATCAGCCCAATCCAGACGGTCTGCCGTGGTGTTAGAATACTTCAAACTCATAACGTTCAAATTTGTAAGATTAAATATGTAAGTGAATATTTTATAGAGCCAGAGAATAGCCCCAAATTGTAAGTGATTGATAAAGAGAGAAACGTTCACTAATTGTAGAAGTGAACATTATTGTGATTCGATATTATTTCTACAAGTTGCATTATATTATAATTTAAGAATACACATTTATTTGTATTTTTGTAGTTGTAGGATCATTTTTATAAGATTAAATTATGAGCTCAATTGATTGGAAGAGTCGCCTTTTACATGTGTATGAAAACAAACAGTACAATTTATCTGATAAAGAATATATAGAATTATTTTATAGTATTCAATCACATATTCGAAACGCTAAAGGAGAAATACTTAAGGCTATTAGCCAATTTCTTTTCTCAGGATGTAATCATTTTAATAGGTTTGCTACTCCCGCCAGTCTATATACAGATGACTCTTATCGATATTATGTTCTATTTATGGAAAGCCTTAAAAGTATTAATAAAGGATGTATCGCATATTTTGAAATATCTAAAATAAAATGGGATATATACCGTAAATATAACCTTGTTTCTTTTTCAGATGAAGACAAAGAATACTTGAAAAGGCTGGTAAAACAAATTGCCACATTAAAAGTAAGTACTATTGATCAACATTTCAATTCATTATTTGATGATTTCAAATCTGAAACACAAAAACAAATTAAAAGTCTTATTGATGATACCTATTCAATAGAGATAAAAACAACTCTTCCATATAAAATATGTGATAATGAATTAGATTGTACTTTTAACTATCAAGGAATTAAGATAAAATTTGAATGTTATTATCAATATTCTAACAATCCTCACTTAAATGTCATTAATGCTCAAGTTGATTTTGCCGCCCCGACAAAGTGGCAAGCTTATGAATCTAATATAAAAATTACACTGAATGGAATACTAGATGAGTATAAAAGTGTTTTACCATTAAACCATATTCAAGATCCAGATATGCAAGAATATTGGCCATTAGGTTTCAAATTTACATTTGAAATAATTGAAAAAGTTTGGTGGAATTTAAAAATTAGAAATCTTGTAAATAATTCATGGATTCCAACCCCAACAGACATCGGGCCTTTGGAATACACACAATATGCCAATCAAGAATCCATTGCTTGGACACGTGTGACCCCTCCTGGCAACATTTATATCATTCAAGGAAATCAAAATCATAATAAACTTCATTTAAACGAGCTTCAAAAAGTACATTGGCATGAAAAATCTTATTATCATGCAATAATGTCTATGGAAACAGGCCAATTACAAGAGTCTGTTTTTTGGATTAATGTCGCAATAGAAGCATTGATATATTATTTTGTAGATAATTTAATTTCAGATTCTTCAACCAAAGAAAAGATTTTCAATGAAAGGCGTCTTTTTGAAGAAGCGGAAGAAATAATCAGAGAACAATTGCCAGATTGTGCAGGTAAGATTAATTGGCCAGATGTAAAAACACATGCCAGCCCTTTTTCAATATTAAAACAAACACTTAAAATCGCCTCTTGTGATTTAGATAAAAAATTTGTTATTAAACAATATAACCAAATTAGAGATGGATTACGTAACGAATTATTTCACGGAAAAGGAACTGGAAACGTTGATATTATTAAACTTAAAAATGCTATCATTGCTTATGAATGGTTATATGAAAATTTTCAAAAAGAGATTAATAAGCCTCGCAATTAGCTAAAATAATTGGTTATGAACACTGCACAATATACAAAATCATTGTTTCTTGTAGAACCAGTAACAACCAATAATGATGCTTATTCCACCCAAGGCGTACCAGTATCCTTGAAATATCAATTCTGATAGAGTGGCTTCTGTATGATAATATCTCGAATAATAACGAAGATTTATCCCAAAGTAGTCTGAATCTGAGTTTAATAGCCATTCAAGGGAAAATATTATTACAAAACTAATCATCCAGATTATGTAGAATATTTTCCAATTTAGAATTGTCTGTATTAATTTTTCTTTTCTCATCATATAAATTTATCCAATAGTAAACCAACAATCATGGTAATCGCTAAAGGGCTCAACCAAAGCAATAATATTAATCCTATATCTTTCTTGTTCTTCTTTCTAACGCATAAAACAAGTGTCGCTAATAGAAATAATATCATTATTATGAAGAGTAGTAGAAAACAATATAAATTTAGATCATAAAGGGATATATGCCATTTATCCAGATAAGTTTGTAGACTATAACTTTCCCATTTACGACATACGATTAGTCCTGCAATGAATGTAAAGATACAATTACATAAAAGTAATATCAGGACATACACACGTAAATCTTTCCAATATTTCATATATCATCATCTTAAAAAGTGTCCGTGCATCAATAATTCTTTTACCAACCTTCCCAATTTAAAGGTGAGCATGGGAAACAGGAATAAACAGAAATATAGAAGTCCATTAATCCACTGTTTTTTATATATGAGATATACCCCTAACAAGGTTGTAATTAGTCCTAAAGTCCACCAGTATATTTGGCATATCGCTAATATATCCATATTTATAAATGTAATGAACAAGACGAGAAAGACTATAAAACTGATAGCCCAGAATAAATAGATTGCCCGCCAGTTCAAATAATAATGAATAATCTTGCTTGTTATTGGTTCATACTTGACACAAAAAAGACAGTAGAATGTCATATAATATAAAACGGTAAGAGTGAAATCAACTCCACTGTTTTCTATTACTATTAAAGGTTGAATAAATATCCCGTATATAACTAACGGGATAGCTATAAACAAGAAATAGGCTATAACTCCTTTTGCTTTTTCCTTATCCCAGAAGTAATACAGGCAAAATAGATAATAGCATCCAGTAAAGGAAAGCATGAGCATCCCGTTTATAATTCCTAGTGTAGCGTTACTACCACCACTATACAGGAAACAGGCAATAGAGTTTACCATTGCGGGAACAAGGAAGCCCCAGTAAGAGGCTTCTTTTGATAGTATTATTGATTCTAATTTTTCTTTCATGATTACCTATTCATTAACGTATCTTTAATCTCAATATTTGGCATTGGTAATTGTAGCCATGAATCAATAACAGTACTCCTAAAATTATTCTGGTATTCGCTCATGTAATTTGTCACGTCAAGATAGAATTGCCGCATATGTTCCATTTGAAGTAGAAGCAAATCCCTTGTTTCATTGTTTAGTAACCGTTTAAGTTTTAGCCTACAACCTCCTTTGTTGATATTGTTTAATATATTAAACCTGTACTCGATTAGTTGCTCCCATTTGTGCCTTTCATTATTGATATGGCGAATTGCTATGGGGCTCAAACCTTGTACTTGTACAAGATCATTGTAACAAGCGATAATGGAATCATTCCAACTGAAAAATTCAACTTGTTTATTTATTGTTGTTACATCAAAGTTAGTTTCTTCATTAAAAAGTAGGAGATAAGAATAAACCAAGCGTAAGATTTTTTGCAAGTTTAATTCTTCAATAGTATTGTAGTATGTTTCTGAGTTTTGTAATTTATGAATGGTTGAGAAGGTATGATCATGAAATTTCCACCACTCGTTATACAATTTGTTCTCTATTTGAAAATCAACACTTAAAAAATTATTGGAATCTTGTGAAAATTGATCTCTCCAATGATTGCTTGTATTCATGTATGAATCTCCCCAATGGTCATAGTACAAGTAATCACCTATAATTTGAAATTTGGGTAAGGTATCTTGTTGATTTATTATAATTTCTCTTATCGTATTTACATTTTGTTTCAAAGAAAACATGATTGTATCTATTAGTGTTGTGTCCTCCCCATATCGAAGTTGCTCCAGTTTATGCCATTCAAATGGAAGCTTTGTTCTAGTAGGTAGAAGCAGTAAAGAATCCTTACCATTTTTGGTAAACACGCAAGAATCCTCGGTTCTATTCCAAAAATACATTTCAGAACAATGACTTAACAAGATTGATAAAGTTGAATCACAGAACAAACCACGTTGCATATCCTTCTCTAGCCAGTGGTAATTGTTCATGCCCATTGGATTAGGCGAGATTTCATCATATTCAAATGGTAAAATCTCTCTTCCACTAGTATCAATAATCCCGTAAAAAGAAGCTTTACATACTGCTATGCCGTAATTATTAAATTGAGAAACACTAGAAAATACTTTTGGACTAACAAGTTTCCCCAGAGTATCAATATAAATATATGAAACACCTTTGTACGTGTGCCTATTCGTGTCTGGAATAATCATTACATCATTATCTGAAATACTAGTAGTCCAGTTATTATTAATTTTTACAATAGCCCTATTATGATTAAAACGGATAGGACATGGGGAATATATTCCAGATATGACCTGTTTATCACGATCTAGCAATAACCAACCTAATTTGTCTTTTTTAGTGCGAGGCTCAAGATGCTTCCCTATATTCATTTTGTAGTCCACCAAGTCATAAGAAATAGATGTTCCACGTATAAACATGGGAATACAAAACGCAGCAAGTAACATTCCCACATCCTTCCACTTTTTTTTGTACAAGCAATATATGAAGGGTAAAATTATCCATATACCTAGACATGGATAATATAATCCTCCATTTATATATAATTGCCCCAACTCAAAATCTCCAAATTTAATGACAGGTTTGAAATTAAGCCAGTAACACCCGTCTGGACGAATCCAAGAATCAAGTAAAAAGAAAATCGTAAATACCCAGATGATTGGTATTCTAATATCGTTCAGATAAGCAAAGCGTAACCGTTTCATAATTTGTAAATTAAAGAAATTATCTCTTTAAAACAGATTGGAATAAAAAACATCACAGCATTTAACCACTGCTTTTTTCGTAACCAATAGCATCCAGATATAGCAAAGACGCAACAACCAATAATCTTTAAAATGAATAATATTTCTATTATAGAGAAGAATAAATTCCAGTTATTTTGTAGTGTTCCTATTACAAGTAGATAGATGAACCATATTATATACATGGTCTTCCAGTTTAAACAAACCTGTATTAATCTTTCTTTATCAATTAGTTTCTTTATCATTTCTTTTGCAAGTACTAAAAATGGGACAGAAATGATTGATAAACGCAGCATCATCCCAAATGTTGATTCGTTAATTCTTGGGAAGATTGCAGGGATTAATATTGATAACACGTACAAGCATCCTAAATAATATAGCTGTTTATTACCTTTGGGGATGAACTCGTAAGCGATACAATAACAGGAATGGATAAATACTAACACCATAAAAGAGTTGATATTACTTACATATCCTACCCTATTTTTAATCGTCCATAAATGATGATCCCAGTAAACAACCAATTCAAATAGCAAGTAACCTATTGTAAGTGCAATCAAAGTCAGAATAAATGCTATTCCTATCTCTTTAAATATCTTTGTCAGTACATCCATGTTATTCTTCTATTATTTGTTTAAACTCGCACCACCCCATAGCCTGCCTGTAATCCTTGTAAGAACCAACAGGAACGAACAATTTACATTCCATGTAGTTCTTTTTACTAAATGTATTATCTCTCACGCTAGGAGGTATTTTATTCTTGGAATGTATCTCGATTAAAGAGTTACAATTACCCAAGGCAAAATACCCTAGCTCTTCTAGGCTAGAAGATAAAGTGATCGCTACTAAACTTTCACAACTCCAAAAAGCAAATTCTTCCACGCAAGTAACCTTGTCAGGAACGATAGTAGTGCTTAGTTTCTCGCAATGATTGAAAGCATTTTTACAGATGCGAGTGACCTTACTAGGGATAGTAACACTTGTAAGACTAGAGCAATTCTTCAACATTCCAGTCCTTATTTCAGTTAATTTATTTGGCAAAGTGATTGACGTTAGGCTCCAACAATTCCAAAAAGCGTTAGTACCAATTTCCATGATACTATCAGGTAACGTTATTGAAGCCAGCTTGGTACAACCACTAAAAGCCCCCTCGCCAATTCTATATAACCCGTTAGAAATAAATATAGATGTTAGGTTCACGCAATTCCAGAAGGCATAGTTGCCAATTCTATCCACGTGGTTAGGTATCGTGACGGTATGTAATTCAAAATTGTTACTAAACATCTTGTTACCAATCACGATAGTATCTTTAGAAATCTCTATTGTTTTCTTTAATACCCCTGCTTCTTTCTCACAGTTAGGAGATAAATCAACGTGAATACCTTCCCTTGTTAATTCTTCATCAACAAGAGAGGTATCACGTTTCGTGTCTTCCGTGAAAGATACTGTAAATTGCCTCTTTATTTTGGCTAACCATGAGGGCTTCCTCTCTTTCATGTTTTTGTTTCTTGTTATATCATTTAACACTGTTATCCACAAACATATTACATGAAAAATTTTACCACGTGTCCAGAATTAATTGTTATTATTTGTTCTCTCTTTCAGACTTTGTAGATATGCAAGTTCATGTAAAGCGAAATCTTTATTTGCCTCCTCGTTTAGCATCTCTTTAAATATATTCTCTGCTTCTTCCAGTTTTCCCATGTCTACATAAGTGTATGCAAAACGTCTACGCAAAAAATTGTAATAAAGAGAAACCTCTTCTGTAACCTCTTCTTTAGGCAACTTTTCTACTCTATCAAGTTCATCACAAATAATAATCATTGCCCTAAAATCTTTACTGTTTACCAGACAATTTATGTATTCCATATTGTAAGAAATTTTGTCGCAACTTGGACACATGATAGAAAGATAGAATAATGCTTTCTCGTATAGTTGTAATTCACTATAACAATATCCTAAACGATAACACGTTTTGAAAAATATATCCGCTTTCTCTTCTGTTAGCTTTCTTTTCCATCCATCTCGCAGTGTTTGGAACACGTTCTCAAAATAGATGATGGCATCCCAAAAACGCTTCTCTTGGAATACCTTGTTACCCCACCAGTAATCTTGTCCCACGTTCACTTTTAGCTGGTTTAATAACCATTCTTGTTCTTCCGTGATCTCGTTGTATTTCTCTTGTTCCAGTTTCTCAAAAGCGTCTTCTTTCAAATAGTTGTAACGAGCGATTCTCTCTTTAGGGTCAGTTTTATCGTAAGCGAACGTGACGCTTAAAACTCTAGGTTTATTCTGGTTAATCGCATAAGTCTTGTCTTTCTCGTAAGCAGGTACGGGCATCAAGATTGTTGCACATATAAACCATGAATCATGACCTCCCCCTGTTCCTCTTAAATGAACTATAATTGATTCATCACTTCGACTAATGGATTTATCCGTGTCTACATCTACCGCCCCGTATTTTCTGTACGATATGGTTAATACCACATTCTCGCCATGTTTATAACCTATCTCTCCTTGTTCGTCTATTTTTAGTATTGCTTTACACAGGTCATAATTCCAGATGGCTTCTCTATCACGAACAAGTTCAAATTGTTTATCAAAATAGTTAGAAACGATTCCCATGTCTGACACTTCTTCTTTCCTAACATCATAGGTTTTATTTAACAGCATTCCCAAGGTTACTTTCTTGTCCTCGCTCGCTCTGGCTTGTAGTTCCATTGGTTGATGCTGGAATCGTAACTCGTTGGTCAAGTAATTTGAATCGTCTAGGAAATCTACAATATCTTTATCTGCTTTTTCTTGTTTCTTGTTAAATAGTGACTTCAATCCTTTCATGTTATAATTTATTAATAATTAAATATATATTTTGTTTCCTTATAGGCTAGAAAAGTTGGTATATACAAACAATTGTCGTATCTATAAAAAGTGAGTTTTTATCATGATAGGTATATAGCCATTCCACGATAATCACTCACTTACTGGTGATTAATCTTTCCACTTGTTTTCTAAATTCTTACATATTTATATATGTAATCATAAAATATACGCAACAAATAAATCCATGCTCATTTTAGTGTGTCATTGATTTTATTAATAATTTCATTTTTGTTGTATTGACAAGTATTAGATTCTCTTTCTTGTATTAGTTATTTTATTTACAACCACATTGTTCCCATAATCCTTCAAGTTGTTTTTCGAGTTCTTTGTCATCTGTAAGGTTATAAGCAACTTGAATATCTTTACAAGCACCCTTTCGATCTTTATTACGGGCTTTAAATATTGCCCTATACATATAAGCATAAGCATCCCGTTTAAAATCCTCAGATTTAATAACTTCATCCATATCTTGTATGGCTTTTCTCCATTCTTCTATATCAGCATAAAGGTATGCTCTAGTTAAATAGTTATCTGGTTGTACGGGATCTATAGCAATCACTCTATTCAAGTCATTTAATGCTTTGGAATATTCTTGATGATTCCTGTACAATTGAGCTCTATTTAAAAGTCCAGTAGTGTTACTTGGATTACTTTCAATTGCTTTAGAAAAATAATATTGTGCATCACTGTTATTATCCATCACGTAAGAAATGATACCCATTGCATTTAATGCTAATTCATCATCTGGATTATTTTCTAATATATTGGAAAATACAGATGCAGAATATTCTAAATCACCTTCTTGCATGGAAACATAAGCAAAATCTCTAAAATAATTATCAACATTTACAGATATTTTTTTCCTGTATTCATCTAAATTGATATTCATGAATTGCCATCCCCTAGAAGTGTAACCATACACAATATCAATATTTTTAAGTTTATTTTTTATTGCTGGAAAAAACACTTTAAATCTTGTGCAAGAAGCCAAAGGTGTTGGAGTTCCATCGGCTTTATTTACACCAATTGTAGATGCCGTTAGATAGTGTTTTATGTCTAGATCTTTATCATGGATTAAAAAACCTGCATCTTTTTTATTTAATTCACACCATATAACTGCATTAGGAATACTGAGATTGAGATTTGTATATGAAAAATAACCAATGGTCATGTTATTTTTAAACTCTAGGGCATGTAACATAATTTCAGCCCCTTGATTTGAAGGTATATTTAAAAGAATAAATTTATCCCCTCGATTAAAAGAGGAATTATTTTTAACAAAGTCATTCTTTTTTAGTTGTTCAATTTTATCTTGATCTAATAACACACCAAAGTTAAGATTTTGTCCTCTTGTTTTTTGAAAAGTAGCAACGGCAAAACATTCTCCTTTGTCATTTAATATGGCACTACCACTACTACCAGGTGAAATTGGTGCTGTAATTTGTACCGTTTGTCCATGTTGTTGATCTTCCCTGTAAGAAGAAACAATTCCTTCTGAAACAGTATTTTCCAACCCAAGTGGAGCACTAATATTATATATTTTTGCACCTTTCTGTGGAGATTTTGTCGCAAATTTCAAAAATGAATGTTGAGTTTTAGAAGGTTTGATTTTGAATTTTACAATATCCCATTTTTTATCAGAAGCCACAACTTCTTTTATTTCGTGCTCCTTTCCATCAACAGTTTTTATTATTGCTTTTACCGCACCATCTAGTACATGATAATTCGATATTCCCATACCAGATGGGTCAATAAAGAAGCCAGATCCAGAGCCTTTAGGTGCTCCAAATTCATCGTAAGTATATATTGTGAATGTAGCGTTTTCTGTTTCTGATATTATGTCTGATAATTTTTTAGTACACGCTTGTAATAATACCATCGTGATACAATTAATAAAAAAATATATCTCATATCAATTAATTTTGAAATTAGGGTCTTTCTTTAATTTGTTTGTCACTTGAGGACGAGATTGAGGATTAGCATTTATTCCCTTTAGAATGTTTTGTCCTGCAACACCTCCTTTATTTAAATCATCTTTATATGAAGCAATCCCAAGTACATATTTGGCACATCCTCTAACATTATAAATGTACTCATCACGATCACAATATTGGTCAGGTAATTCGTTTAAAGCCTTATTCGCAAAACTAATTGCCGCTTCATATTGTTGATTTTCAAGATAACATTTCGCCATAGCTGAATAAACGCCTTTACTTTTTGCTCCTAAATATGTTGCGTTTGAATAATGTTCTATTGCATCATTATACAATTGATGATACTGTAATACTCGTCCCATCTCCTCTGAAAATTTTTGTTTTCTATAGCTATCATTGCTTAGTTTTTCATCGCCTGCTGTATACAAAACAAATATAGTTTTTTGATCACCTTGCACAAAAAGTAGTTGCTGTCCCATGTCAATATATTTGGGAATTGCAACACCACATTCTTTGCCAAGATCATCCGAGCATATATACAAATGCCAAGTATCACTATCCTGTCTATTTTTTATATCAATTTTAGCAAGTGTTTCATTTGTTGCGGGGTTGATAAATACAAATTGGTTATCATTTATTAATACTGCGTTGTTTTCCATTGTTATAGAATAGTTCTCATGTTGAATACTGATTCTTCCAATCACATAACATACAATGATATCGCTTTTACCGTAAGATGATGAAGATTCTTTAGGCTCTGCGGGAAGAAACTCCATCACGTAATTTAATAATTGAGTTGCAATACCCACTGCGTTGTTGGTAGTGTTCTTCATGGAACCTAAAATACTTGTTTCTCTTGTACCATTACTGGTAATGCCAGCAGAATTAGTCCATGAACCGTCTGGATTTCTTCCAAATCCTTCAGAATCTAATGTTTTTAATACTAATTTAAAACCTTCCTCAAATAGCTCTCTCTCTTTGTTAGAATAATTGTTTCTGCGTAACCACGATTCTCTTTCTTGTATAAATAGGTTCTTCAATTTCTCCACGCTGTATTTTTTTCCAGCCCATTCAAAAGTCCTCTCCCTGAAATCGTGTTGGTTGTTTACTGTTTGGGTAGGTTCTTGTTGTTGTAAACAGAGTTTTGTAATATATCCAATGGTATTATTAACCTTTACTTTATAATATACACTTCCAGTATTGATGTCTAAAACATAAACCGTTTCTCCTTTTTTACATTTTTGAATGACATCCATGCTTGTTGGAGAAGGACGAAGGTATGCCATAATTCCATCTTTAATTACGGTTTGATAAATGTAAGCTTGTTGTGCAACTAAAGGATAGTTAATGATTATTAATGAAATCATAACCACGGTATTGATAATTTGTTTCATAGTAATATGTTTTTAATTTGTAATATATTCCATTACTTTATTGAACTCCCCAATCCCCCAAGAAGTATTAACACAAAAAAGAAGCGTGGGAATTGTCAGTTTATTCACTTTGAGGGTCTGGACTCCCTTTCATACAAATAAACAGCTACCCCACGCTAAACCAGTATATATAATTGGATTGTATATATGGCAAGCATGAGCGTTTGTACTGTTTATCCCTGTATGATTGAAATTGTCCAGATTCCAAAGTGAGGATAAAACTAAACGCTTCTATTATCTAACATGTTACCAAACAGGTTTTACCCTGCCCAGTGTCATACAAAGGTAGATAATTTTTAGCATCCTACAAACGCCACTACGGGGTAGCCGTGTAACAAATTTATGAATTAATCATCGCCCGCTGCCAGACAACGGGTATTCTATTGTAATTTAGAATTAGATTAATTACTCTATAAACCATTTATAGGTGTTATCACCATGTAACGCCCTATCTATTCCTTCCGTTAATTGCGTGGCGTTTAACGATCTATCAAGAAAATTATCAATGTAACTACTTTTATTCGCACCTGTCAACATATTGTAGAATTTCCATAAATTTATTTCATTCTCTCCATGCTCCCTCTTGAAATTGTCATCGTTGTAATACGCTTTAGCCACCATGTTAATCTGGCTATCCGTCAACTCCATGTATGGTAAACGTTTCTTCTCTCTGGCAGGTAAACATTGATATAACCTACTTTTACCCAAGAATTGTGCGAATTGATGTTCAGTGAGGTAAGAACCCGTGAAACTCTTCATCAACCTTAAATGCTTTTCCGCATCATAAGCCTGAAATAGTTTCATCACACCTCTAAATAAATCATGGTAACTCATCGCTCTTAAATCAGTCTGGAATCCATCTGTAAACGTACACAGGTTACAACATACCTTGTTCTGGAATCCAATAGCAACACTGAATCTCTCTGATGTCTTCTTTGAATAGAGGTTCTCCCTGTTATACGCCCTCACACCTGTAACACATAGATTGACCCTGTTACCGTTTATAGATTCATAAATAGTTGGAATCTCGAAAGCGAACGCCATTCTTTCATAATAGATGGTCTTGTCACTTTCTAGCAGTTCTGCCACTGGTTTATGTATAGCTTCTGGAATCCTACCTTTTATAACATGGCTAACCATTATATCAGGTTCATCTATGCTTTCCCCTCTAAACAATTCACTGGCTACCTTATGAACTGTTTCAATAAATGCTGGATGGGATATTGTCATCTCGTTATCCTTGCTGAACACTGGCACGATACAATCATTCTTTAAATGTAACATATCTACTGGCGTGGTGTTAGCCTCTATGAAATGCTTTCTCCTTTCCTTCTTGGTGGGTTCATTTACCACTTCATAAGGAGTGTAAGTAGGTTCTTCTTGCTTGACGTTATTACTGCCAAATAAAACTGGCAACAATCCTTCATTCTGGCTTGGAATTAATATTGACGTGTTCATAATCTAGTCTATTTAACGGTGGTGGAAATATTTGAAATTTCAGTTTATATATACAATTCATAAATTCTCCACCAACCTTGATTTATAATGTTCATTATCACTTTTACTTGATTCATTTGTTCTCTAGCGTTATGCCAGTTAAAAAATAAAACTGGAAATATATTTATAGTTTACTTTCTATTGGTGGTGAGAATTATTGTCCTTATTGGCTATATATACCAATCCAGACATAAATTCACCAACCTAAATTTTCATATCCTACCGTTAGCTGAATAGCTGTAATAACCTTCTTCATAATATAGGACATAATCCAGTAACTCTACATCTATATATGAAAGTGCGATCTTTACTTGTTGTACCAGTTCATCATCCTGTTTAGTTGGTTCTATATCACCAGAAGGTTGATTTATACAAACTATCACGCTTTTACAATTAGAGAGTGCCGCTAGCTGTACTATAAACCTTATATCCGTGATGTTGTAAGATAACGCACCTTCACTTGTTGTAGATATGCCTAACACTTGATTCCTACCATTTAACAGGATAACTCTAGTTGAGATATGGTGTTCCACGGTATCTTTAAATGGAGAAACCAGTAACTCGTGAACATCTTTAGCGGTTACTATTTTATACCTTTTAGAAGGTTTGGTATTATTCCTGTACACCAGTTCCACCACTGGCACTTTTATCAATTCTTCTTTCATGATATTGTTTTACTTGATTTTTAATTTGAATACATTAATGGTAATGAAATTTAGAGAGTTGTAAGTTTATCAGGTTTGGCAATGGAGAGGAAAGATTCTTGTTTATACTGCCTGTTTAGAAAGGTGATACTTCCTTCACTTTGGTATAACAATATCTTCCCCCTTTCCACCGCGCTCCCTGTCCCTGTTCCTTCTCCACTAAAGGATTATTTTAGTAGAATAATGCTTTTACAAAAAAAGTAGAGATTACTCTCTACTCTTCATCAAACAGTATGGCGAATTTCCATACCGTTAGCGTGTACTCGTTCCCGTTGTAACTGGCTGGTGTTTCCATGCTACCACAGCAAATAATAGTTTGCCCGTCTAGGATAGAAAACAAATCCTCGTAACTGGTATTTACTGCCAGAGGGTAAATGTATTGTAGCCTGTCTTTATACTGTTCCTCTATAACTGGATCACACGGGACATCATCGGGTGTTATCCCCGTTTGCTTGGAACCTTTCACCATGTTACGGATTCTAATATCTACCCTTTCATCCCCTTTCACGCAGGAGAGGGAAATACTTGTTGGGTCTTCACCCTTGAATCCAATAACTTTTAGAATATCACCCACTTTTGGAGGTGCTGGTAACGTGACCAGCTTGCCCGCCAGTTTGGATTTACTAATGTCTGAAAAACATTTGGGCATGGTAACCTTGTTCACTTCAAAATCTTTTTTTAACATGATAATTTGTTTTTAATTAATTGATTTTTTTCCAGAGATGGGTGGGGGATGTAAATGGTACACTACCCTAGCGTGGAACACTCTTCAATATATAATGCCAACCTGAAATTGAAAGGGAGGGGGTGTTTTAGAGAGGGTGGGTTACAAGATAATGTCTACCTTACACTTTGCAGGTAGTTCCTTTTTCTTACCCAAGAATGCTTTTATAAAGTATTGTAAACTGTTGATTTGTCTGGGCAAATTCTTACAATGAACGGGCAAGTTATACTCTAGGGAATAATACTTGTAATCCTCAACACTCCTGTAATTATTGTTCTCCATATCCCTCTTTAACACATCCTCTGGAACATTGAATCTCATTTGAAGTAGATGAGAAGCTAACTTGGCATCATAAGGAGGTGGGATAACCTTTTGCTTGATGCAATAATCCCTAATAATACCGTACACCTTGTTTGTTTCTTCTATCACTTGTTCTGGTAGGTCTACCATTATATTCTCATCAGTGATAAGGAATAATTTATCTCCCTCTACCAGTTTATCATGTTCTATCGCCATTTTAATATACTTGCTAACCGTCCCCCTGTCCATGTTAAGAAGTTCAGCGATTTTACTCTTGCTGTAACAGGTTACGTTGGTATTATTAAGACATAAACATTTAAGCAATACTAGGAAGGCTTTCAACTTGTTTGGAATATCTTCTGCCAGTAACTTGGAATCAAACCTTACCCAGTTCGTGACAGGTATATCAATCATGTAAGTAATACTTGTGCTTATCCTGTTCGCTTCCTCGTTATACCCTTTAACAGAGAATTTATCCAAATACTTTAATTCTTGAAATTTACTGGTGTACTTGGTAATAGTGTCTTCATCCTTTATCCCCGTAACCTTGCAAAGTGTTTTTCTCGATACATGGGATTCACCCGTTCTATAATCTGATTTAAAAAGTAAACACATGAACACGTAAGTTTCATCTAGGTTCAGTTTACCCGCTATATCTCTTGTTATAATACATTTCCTGCCCTGTTTCTCTTCATTATCCATTTTAATACCACTTGAAACAATTATAAATAAGCTATCTACGTGATTTGGGGAAGAGGCTTCATTTATAAAAATGGCACTGGCTTTAACCTAGTGGGATGGACTGACAAGTCCGTGTCACCATACTAGTTACTAGTATTAATAGTTAATAGTATATACCCCGTGAAACCCGCAATCATGAAGCCCTGTCAAATCCCCAACTTTTAAATATTAATTTTTATGGAGGGATAATCTCTCTATTTCAGGTTGGAATCTCTAGTTACATGAAATACACTTGTATCATGTAGCTTTATAGATTAATCTTTAGAAGGTGGTAGTATCTGGATTCTGGTATTCTCATCTGGGACGTAGTATATTTTCCTTACTTTATCTACCTGTTTTTTAATCTTTTTCAGCCCTTTAGACTTTATCCAGAATCCTATGGATACCTTGTTATCTGGAATACCTGATTGTATGGCTAATCGCCTTAATCGCTCGTAAGTGTACATGATTTAATAGTTTGATTAGTTAGTATGGTGTATCTAGTTTAGTGCCACTTGAAGACCAAAAATTACTCCTTACAGGTTGGTGTGCAAGGAGTAATAGGAATCTTTTATATAATTGTTTCAAATGGTATGCTTTGATATTTAAGATGATACAAAGATATTAAACATCTGGGATACCGACAAATAGAGTATAGGTATTCTTAAAATACAAAGTAAATAACTATTTAAAGAAAAAATATTTCCCTCTCACCTTGTTTGCCTGTCAATTTAATATATTAGTAACTTCGATTCTTGTTTTATTTAGTAATTCAAATCAATACCCGTTTTATCTTTTACGAATTCGATATATTCTGTCAAAGTTTTTTCCGCATACACTTGGGAGAAAAAATCTAGTACATTATATTTTTTAGCAAGGAATATAATACCAGAATCTTTTTTAATTAATTCCTCTTTTGAATTACTCAACATTTCTTCCGTTTGATTTTTTATAAATTCTGAATTATCCCAGATGTTCCTATTTTCTTCTTTAGGCTTTATTTGTAACATAAAAATTAGAATAGTTGAAGCTTCCTCTGAAGTAATATAAGAATTAATATTACAAAAATGTTTATCAGAAGATTGAGCTTCAAAATATCCAGTATCGCTAACTTCAACTATTGATAAATCATATGCCCAAGATTGATTCTCTTGAGAACACTCCTTGTAACCTAAATAAAATTCAAAAATATAGCAATATAAAAAATCCCATGCCCAAATATTATCCACTTTAAGAGTTCCATAGCTACCACGAACCGAATGGATTGTATCGAAAAAAAGTCTATTGCCAGTTAAGGAGGAAAATTTTAGTTTGTCTTGCACGAAATGCATGATATCCACAATTCGATGTTGATACTCGTATAATAAACGATGAGCCTTACGTACATCAACTAAAGCCTTTTCCATATCAGCTTGATTTATTTTTTCCATATTGAAGAATTAAATATTGATATCGAAGATTGATTTATAGATAGATTGTTCTTGTTCAATGTTTCCAACCAAATGATATTATGTACTCCAAACATGTTTAAGCCCCAAATGATATTTTCAAGTATTCTGGCATGAGTTCGATCCTGTGTTTCATGATATTCTTGATCTAACGTGGAGAGTAAAGAATGCCAAGTACATTTGTAAACGCTATAATTTATTGATTTATTTATTGATTGATTATTAAATAATATTGTTCGATCTTTCGGATCAAGATTTGTACAACCTCCTAAAGCAATAAGAATGATAGGTTTTGAATACCCATGTTCTACACAGAAAGAACATACTTCCTTGTCCCACTGTTCCTCGTACTGCCCACAATAATCACTCATTTTTGCTTCAATTATCATATCTAATTGATCAAATTGAAAGACTACATCTGGTTCCACGTATCTACTGTTAGTAATACTTTCATCATCAGCACTATATTTAGACCAAAACGAATATGAACATAATTCTCCAACATTTTGAGGTGTTTTTATCGCACACGCACGTTTAAGAATCTTGTAAATTATAAAAGAAGGAAGGTAGATCAAATTTCCTAAAACTGTTGATGTTTTTAAATCTTCCTTCCATATATTTATATCAGGAAATTTATTGTTAAGTAAAGCTTGCAACATAGATTAAATATTTATCAATCATAAGCCAAATATAATCATTTTGTAACACAAAAAAGTCATTGATTAATGGTGATATTTTCAGGAGAATCTTTTTTACTGTGATAAAAATATATTTTACTTTTAACCAACTAAAAAGAATGATTATGAAAGCAAACGAGATGATTTTAATAGAAACGTTGAAAGATATTGAACCTGCATTAAAAGAATACTTCGCTTATGACAGGGCGATGTTATACCCTGAAATAGAAAGAATGTATCTAGCAACTCACCCAGCAGGATTACATAACATACAACCAGAAGACAAGTACAGGGTAGAAGTTCCTAGTATGCTAGATGAACTGGCAACAAGTGATAACCCGTTTGATTGGCAACGTTACGCTCCTAGAGAGCCAAAGATGACAAAAGTGGTTGATACCTTAGCTTACATGACAGACAACATAAAAGGTATCCTTTTTAAAGATGATGGATTGAAGAAAAAGATAGAGGAACTAGTTGAGGGAAATAATATCCCAGAAGAACATCAAGTTGCCATGGTTCACGTCCTCTGGATACTAGCCATTATCTACAAGAAGCATGAAGCGTTCAAACCTATCCTCGACCCTGAATTACTGGAAGAAACGTATAACATGGATACCTATTTCCAGCAAGTAAGACCTGAAATGCTACAACTCTACCTGTTCCTTGAAAGGGATAAAAGGAAGAAAGATAAATCAATCACTTTAAGTAACAACCAAGAAAAGATTACCATTAATAATGCCATGGAGAGCTGGTTTAGCAATCTCCTAGATTCTTACCTTCATATATACTTGGGAGTAAATTCTATTGAAGAAGCGGAAGAAGAATTGAAAGAAGTCTATTCATCAAAGAAAGGGCGTAAGGCAGATAACCCAGCACGAAACCTTGTAATAATGGGGATATACCGTTTATTAAAAAAACATTCCCAGTTAAAGGATAGCAAAATACATGATTTTATCTACGAGTACATGTGTATAATAGAAGAAGGTGATGTAGTTAATGCAACAATAAAATCCGTGATTGAATATTTCAAAAAAGGCGATTACAAACCCCAATGGGTTCCCGCATCACAAGGTAATTATAGAATCTCCCCCAATAACCCTTCCAAACTTTATTTTTGGTAACAACACTAGCCGTCATACATTTTTTTCTTGAAAAATTCGCAGAGAATAGTAAAAATACTGGAACTATTTCTCTGCGAATTTTCATTTATTGCTTCTATAGTTTTGTGTCGTCAATCAAGAATGACGGCGCGCACCTCTTCCAAGATTGAGAACAAACTCCAACCCAGTTGGAAGTGAAATATTAATTTTAAAATAGATTTTATGAAAGAGTATGTTTTAACTAAAAAGGGTATTATTACCCTAGCAGCCCTAAAGGCTACAGGTAAAAAGGTTGCTTTTATTAAAGGTAATCGTCAGGTACAAGAGAAGAACGTAAACGCTAAACGGGCTTCTTTAATGGAGAACGGTCAAATCATCCCTGCCGTTATTGTAGACGGTGAAGAGGTACAATCCGTAGATTTGGAAATCGTGGATGCAGAAACGGGGAAACCTGTCGTACCAGAAGACCACGACAAATATGTAGTCATACTGGACGGGCAGCACAGGTACACCGCCTACATCCAGAACGGTGACAAGAACAAGGGAGAGTTCTATTTCATGTACCCGTTAAACGAGGGGATAACCCTTCAAAAAATCTTGTCAGAGGCGAATATCGCTACCAAGATGTGGGACGGCAAGGACTTTGCTAGTGGTGCGTTAATGATGAACCCAGATAAAGACCTGCCCCTTCTGGAAGCAATAGTTGAATTGCTTAATCAAGGTTTCCCGTTAGCCACTGTACAAAAATGGCTATGTTTTAAAAACGCAGGTATTACCAAGGAGGTTCTGGCAAAAGCCATGAACGGTAAGATTGACGAGAAACTCCAGAAAACTCCTTACTTGGAGAAAGGTAAACGGCTTTTGAAAGCAGCCCAGAAATCATTTAACAATGACTTTTTAGGGAAACGGTATCTGGTTGACTTGTTGATTGAGAAGTATGAAAATGCAGACGACGAGAAAAAAGCTGAAACCATGAACCAGTTGGTAGAGTTCCTTTCAGGAATTGACAGGAGTAAAGCAGAGGAGATCGAGAAAGCCAAAGGCTCGAAGGGTATCATTACCAAGGAGCAGGTTATCCTTAACAAGCTAAACGAGTTGTATAACTCCAAATTCGGTGCTTAGGAATTGAAATGTAAATACCGGAGGAAGCCAAAGGCTTCCTCCGAAAACGCTTCCTTCAAAAATAAATAAGATATGCAAAGGACGAGTATTAGTTGGACTGAAAAGACTTGGAACCCAGTAACGGGATGCACTCCAGTATCAAGGGGATGTATGAATTGTTATGCCGCAGCAATGGCAAACCGTTTTCGTGGCAGACAGGGAAAATATAAAAACGGGTTCAAGGTTACTTTACATGAAGATTCCTTGGATGAACCTTTACATGAATTGAAATCATGCAGGATATTCGTGTGTTCTATGGGCGATTTGTTTCATGAAGACGTATCTTTTGAATTTATAGATAAGATAATGGAAACGATTGATAGAACACCTTGGCACAAATACCTAATATTAACCAAAAGACCAGAAAGAATGGCAGAGTATTTTCAAACTCGTGAAGTTCACCAGAATGCATGGTTAGGAACAACGGTAGAGGCGGCAGAATACAAATACCGTGTTGATATATTGAGGTCAATAAAGCGTTCTTTTAAATTCCTGTCCTGTGAACCTCTTGTAGAGAATCTGGGAGAACTGGATTTGACAGGTATTGATTGGGTAATAGTAGGTGGTGAGAGTGGAAGTAGGGCAAGACCCATGAAACAGGAATGGGTAATGAACATCAAGGATCAGGCAAATGCGCAAGGTGTGGCTTTCTTTTTCAAGCAATGGGGAACGTGGGGTCGTGACGGGGTGAAGCGAAGCAAAGAGGCAAACGGACATCTTTTAAATGGTAAGGTATACCAAAAGATACCTGATAAATAAGAATATAATACATTTACATGGATAAACCAGTTACTCGTTACGGGTAGATGTTTTTTTATTTAAAGAAGGTATTCAAAAAGGAATAGAAACGGAAAGTCTCCGTTTCTATTTATATATAAAGTTTACGAAATAAACGCCAAAAATATTACTATCTTTGACGTTGTATTGTTAATTAATGATTGATAGGTCTTTATTAACCTTCATAATTGTACCTTCCGTTTTCGCTGATAATCGTGAGCTTATTACCTTGTCCCTCGTCGTTGTCATAGCAGCGACCGACGATCTGGGCGTCAATGTTGAAACTTTTGGATATGGCGATGATGTCTTCTGCAATCTCCTCGTTCACGTAAATTTCCATGCGGTGCCCCATGTTAAACACTTTGTACATTTCTTCCCACGGGGTTCCGGATTGTTCTTGAATTAGTTTGAAGAGGGGAGGAACGGGGAACATATTGTCTTTTACAATATGCAAGTTTTCCACGAAGTTCATCACTTTAGTTTGGGCTCCACCGGAACAATGTATCATTCCGTGGATTTGTTTCCGGTATTTGCCAAGCACTTGCTTGATAACCGGGATATAGGTACGAGTGGGCGATAACACTAATTTCCCGGCGTCGATGCCTAAACCTGCAATTTCGTCGGTCAGTTTGCATTCCCCGGAGTACACGAGGTTTTCGGGTAAAGAGTTGTCGTAGCTTTCCGGGTATTTTTGGGCAAGGTATTTAGAAAATACATCATGGCGTGCGGAGGTCAACCCGTTGGAACCCATTCCGCCGTTGTATTCCGTTTCGTAAGTGGCTTGTCCGTAAGATGCAAGACCGATAATCACGTCGCCAGCCTGTATGCGGTCGTTTGAAATGACGTCTGCCCGTTTCATGCGGCAAGTCACCGTGGAGTCCACTATAATCGTACGCACGAGGTCGCCGACATCAGCCGTTTCGCCTCCCGTAGAATAAATGTTCACGCCTAACTTGCGGTATTCTTCGAGCAGTTCTTCCGTGCCGTTGATGATAGCCGCAATGACTTCTCCCGGGATCACTTGCTTGTTCCGCCCGATGGTAGAGGAAAGCAAGATATTATCTACCGCACCCACGCAGATGAGGTCGTCGATGTTCATGATGAGTGCATCTTGGGCTATGCCTTTCCACACGGAGAGATCACCGGTTTCTTTCCAGTACATGTATGCCAGTGATGACTTGGTTCCGGCACCGTCGGCGTGCATGATGTTACAATAGCTTTTCTGTCCTCCCAAATAATCCGGGATTATTTTACAGAATGCTTTTGGAAATATTCCTTTATCAATGTTTTTGATGGCGTTGTGAACGTCTTCTTTGGATGCGGATACACCCCGTTGATTATACCTTTCGTCTTTTCTCATAACAATTGAAAATTGAAAATTGAAAGTTGAAAATGAATTGTTCCCGTGAATATTCATCTTCAAGGATTCAAATTATCTTGATGTTAGTACTGACTTATCATTCGCTTGCAAAGTTAGGTATAATTTTCAATTTTCAATTTTCAATTTTCAATTAATTGCTCGTTTGTCGAGCAATTCCGTGAAACGTTCCTTGTATGAATCGGAGATGGGAATGTAGACCTTCCCGAATATGATCCGATTGCGTTCGATAGTCTTGATTTTGTTTATGTTGACGATGTACGAACGATGTACCCGGATAAAGATGTCGGCGGGAAGGAAATCCTCGATAGATTTCATGCTCATCAGGGTAAGGATACCTTGTCCGTCCTCGGTCTGAATGCGGATATAGTCTTTCAGCCCCTCTATGTAAAGAATTTCTTTTAACTGGACTTGCATGAGTTTGTAGTCGCTTTTCACGAAGATAGATTGCGGGACAGGGCGGGTGCTTGCTTCCGATTTCAGCATTTCTATCCAATGCAGAGCCTTGGTGGCTGCCCGTAGGAATTCGGTGTAATTGAACGGCTTCAACAAGTAATCGAGGGCATCCACCCGGAAACCTTCGATGGCATATTGCTCGAAAGCGGTGGTAAAGATGATTTTCACCTTGTTGCCCACCAAGCGGGAAAGTTCCAGTCCGTTGAGTTCCGGCATTTGTATGTCGAGGAATATCAAGTCGACGGGTTCACTCTCGATGACGGATAAGGCTTGGATAGCACTGTCGCATTTAGCAACGAGATGGAGGAAGGGTGTACGACTCACGTAACTTTCCAATAACTCGAGAGCTAAAGGTTCGTCATCCACGATCAAGCAATTTAATGTCATGAGTGTTGGTATTTAAAGGTGAATATTAAGTTCCGCGATGAAGCGGTCGTCTTCCGTCCGGGGGGAGAAGACGAAATTACCCGGGTAGAGTAGTTCCAAGCGGCGTTTGAGGTTTTTTATCCCAATGCCGGAGCCGCTGCGGTCGTTATCTTTTTTGGGGAAATTGCTGTTCACGACCAGGCAATGCAGCCAATGGTCCTCGTGTAATTCCAATTGAATGTGTATAAAAGAGTCCTGCGTGTTGCTCACCCCGTGTTTGAAAGCGTTTTCGATCAACGGGATGAAAAGTAGGGGAGCGATCATGGCTCCCTTGCCGCTTTCGGGGATAGAAACTTCCAGATGTGTGTTTTTTGAAAGACGTAGGCTCATTAACTTGATGTAACTTCGCATGAATTCAAATTCCCGGTCGATAGGCACAAGGTTGTCGTTGTTCTCGTACAACACGTGACGGAGCATCTTGCTCAGATCCTGCACTGCATATTGTGCCTTATCTTGATTGATCGCGATCAAGGAATAGATGTTATTCAGCGTGTTAAACAGGAAATGGGGGTTAAGCTGGCTTTTCAGATTTTGCAATTCTGCTTCGGCTTGGGCTTTTTGGAGTTCTTGTTTTTCATTTTCCGTTTTATACCAGCCGCCTGTCATTTTTATTGCCACGCTAAGCCCTACGGTAAGTCCCATGAGTAGAAGGTCGCGACTGATAAAAAGCATCACGGGCGGTTTTGGCAGTGCGTCTTTGAGGGCTTTCAAACTTTCCGGCATTGGCTCGCTCAAGTGTGTCCGGTGGAAGTTTTGCCAGCTATGAAGTAAAAAGCCCAGAAACAGGATAAACAGCAGATTCGTCAATATGAATTGTATGATTTTTCTGCGGAATAATAAACAGTCGATCAGTTTGTTAAAATTAAAGTAAAAGATGATCATACAGGAAAGCGGCATAAAGCAATATCCAAGGTACCGGTTTAGGGTAATGGCTTGTTCCCCGCGATACATGAAGAAAGGAAGGGTAAAAAATATACCCCATCCGATCACGTGGATGGCAACCTGTAAAACGTTCTTGTTGATCGTTCTGGACATTATATTATTGTTGGTTGTTTGCAAAGGTAAAAATTTAATTTAGAATTTAGAATTATTCGTACCTTATAGCATCGATCGGGTTGAGGCGCGATGCCTTTTGAGCTGGATACCATCCGAAGAATACCCCGGTAACGGTACAAACCAGGAAGGAGAGTACTACCGAATACATCTGGATGTATACAGGCCAACCGATCATGTATTTAATAATTAGAGAAGAGCCTATTCCTAGTACGACACCGATAATACCACCCGTGACACTGATAATCACAGCCTCGATGAGGAATTGGAACAGGATATGGCGTCCTTTTGCCCCGATGGACATACGGAGTCCGATTTCCCTGGTGCGTTCGGTGACTGAAACGTACATGATGTTCATGATACCGATACCCCCGACCAGCAAGGATATTCCCGCTATACAAGCGAGCAGCACGGTCATCAAGTCGGTCGTGGTACTCATCATCGAACTGAGTTCTTCTTGTGAGCGAACATTGAAGTCATTTTCGTCCCCCGCGGCTAGTTTATGGTTTTGACGCAGAATGGCACTGATTTCTTCGATTGCCGCTTCCGAATCCTCTTCCGTGATGGCTGATGCATAGATCCCTTGGATGTAAGTAATAGCCAGCAAACGTTTTTGTATGGTGGTGTACGGGGCGATAATCATGTCGTCTTGGTCTTGCCCCATGGAGTTGTAGCCCTTGGGGGTTAGCACTCCGATGATGCGGAAAGGGGTTTTGTTGAACCGGATAGTTTTGCCTAGTGGTTCTTCGCCTTTCGTGAATAGATTGTCGACGACAGTTTGCCCCACGATACAAACCTTAGCTGAGGTTTTAATGTCGTGATCCGTGAACATTTCGCCTTCCCCGACACTGAATTTCCGAATATCCAGGTAATCTTGGTTTACCCCGTAAACGGTGGTCGGGGCATTGTTGGCTCCATAGATCACTTGACCGCTGGAATTCACGGAGGGGGTACATTTGTCAATCAGTTCAACCTCTCGCACGATAGACTCGTAGTCTTCCATTTTTAGGGTTTGCATACTGCTGGCACTCTGGCGTACCCCCCCGAAGCGTCCGTTACCCGGGTGTATCATGATCATATTGGAACCCATTTCCGATATTTGTTCACGAATACTACGTTTTGAACCTTGCCCGATAGCCAACATGGAGATCACGGATGCCACGCCGATGATGATTCCCAGCATGGTGAGAAATCCCCTGAATTTATTATTAGCAAGGGCTCGTAATGCGATTCGTATTAAATTTCCGTAGTTCATAATTATTTTGTGATTTAGTGATTTCCGATTTAGTGATTTATTCTAATTTAATTAATCACTTAATCGTTGAATCGGAAATCTCTGAATTATTTAGTCGGTTTCTTTTGGCAATGCGGCAAGAGCTTCTTTTGCGGAGGCAACATTCGGGTTGATTGAGTCCTCCGTGATATGCCCGTCCCGCAACACGATATTTCGGCTGCTGAATTGAGCGATTTCCGGGTTGTGGGTAACGAATATGATGGTTCGTCCTTCCGAGTGCAAACGCTGGAAAAGCGTGAGAATCTCGAAAGAGGTTCTCGTGTCCAGGTTTCCGGTTGCCTCGTCGGCAAGCAGGATCACCGGGTCGTTCACGATAGCCCGGGCAATTGCTACACGCTGTTGTTGCCCCCCGGACATCTGGTTGGAACGATGGTTGATTCGGTCGCTCAGGCTTACTTCTGCCAAAGCTTTCGTGGCTTTTTCCTTGCGTTCTTTGGCGGAAAAAGCCGGATTGTAAAGCAACGGCAATTCCACGTTTTCCAGGGCTGTTGTTTTCGGGAGCAGGTTGTATGATTGGAACACGAAACCAATCTTGCGATTGCGTAACGTGGCACGGTCATTTTTTCCCATGTCCCTAACGGCAATGCCATCCAGGTAATAGTCACCCGAGGTGGGGGTATCGAGGCATCCCAGAATATTGAGTAACGTGGATTTCCCGGAACCACTGGTACCCATTATCGTCACGAATTCCCCTGGTTGAATGGAAAATGTTACACCGCGCAAGGCATGAACGATTTCCGACCCAACCGTGAAATCCCTCCTCAGGTTCTCTATTTTTATAATATCGTTTGTCATATTTCTCGATTTACTTGTTCTTTTTCTGTCCCGGACGAGGCGGCATGAACGGGTTGGATTCTCCTCCATTTCCCTCGGCAGCTGCGGCAACTCGTGCTCGTTGAACGCCTACGACCAAACGGGAGCCTTCCGGCAAACCTTCTTTTATTTCCATGTAGATACCGTCGCTAACTCCGGTCTTGATGATTTTAGGTACAAGTCCCTCGGCTGTTTGCAACCATACCACTTTTTCTCCTCTTCCGGCTTCCGGTGTGGGTATGGCTTCCGGGGTAAAACGGAAAGCTTTTAGCGGGGCAAGCAGAATGTCAGTTTTCTCCATGGTGTACACGGTGATGTTTGCCGTCAGTCCCGGTTTCAACTTCAAGTCAGGATTCGGGGCGTCGATCACTACCTCGTAAGTAACCACGTTTGATTCGGTGGTCGGGTTCAGGCGGACTTGTGTCACATCGCCCTCGAAAGTATCATCCGGGAAAGCATCCACGGTGAAAGTCACGCGTTGTCCTTCCAGTACCTGCCCGATGTCTGCCTCGTCCACGTCGGCAATAACCTGCATTTTGCGTAAGTCGTTGGCAATCGTGAACATGGTAGGAGTTTCGAAGCTGGCGGCAACGGTTTGTCCTTCCTCTACCTCTCTCGACAACACAACACCGTCAATTGGCGAGTAGATCGTGGCGTAATCTAGGTTTGATTCGGCTTTCACCAATGTCGCTTGGGCTTTTTTGTAGGCTTGTTCGGCTTTCTCGTACTGATACAATGCTTCCTCGTATTCCGTGTCGCTGATCAATTTTTTGTCATGCAATTGACGTAGACGGGTATAGTTTTTTTGCTGGTATTCGTATTCGCTTTTCGTGGAGCGCAGGTTTGCCATTTCAGAGTTCAATTCCGCCTGTAATAGTTTTTTATCAAGTTCGGCAAGTAGTTGTCCTTTTGTCACGACCGAGTTGTAATCCACGTAAATGCGAGAGATCGTGCCGGAAACTTGGGTACCCACGTCCACTTTGGTGATCGGTTCAATGGTTCCCGTGGCGGTCACCGTGTTGTTGATAGAACCTTTTTTCAATTCTACGGTTTCGTACGTTGTCGCTTTTTTATCTCCCGACCGGAAGAAGAAAAAGGTTCCGACAATGACAGCCAAGACGATAATTATAGTTACAATCTTTTTCATTCTATTCTATTGTTAATATTCTGTATTATAATTCGATGGGATGATTTTGGTAAAAATTCAACAGTTTGAGCGAGAGTATGGCTTCAAACTTTGCTTGTATCTGCTCTTGCAGGGCAGAGAGGTAATTATTCTTTTCCGTGAGTAATTCTACCGTGTTCTTCATACCTGCGTTAAACTGTTCCTGCACGAGATTGTAACTCATCGTGGCAGATTTTACGCTATTCGTGGCGGCGAGATAGCGGCTTTGGGAGGCGGTCACGTTCTGGTGTAATGTTTCTATCGTTTTCCACAGCTCCTTGCGGGTATTCAGTTCTTCCAGACGGGCGGTTTCGGTTTGTAGTTTTGCCTTTTCTATCGCCGATTTGGTTTGTCGGTTGCGAGAGATAGGGATACTTATATTAATCCCCAAGTTCTCGTTCAATCGGTTATTTATTTGTTTTGAAAAAGAATGATCCGAATCCGAGTCATGGTTCGTGGATACCGATGCACTGAAAGACACGCTTGGCAGACGATCGCTTGCCGCGATTTTCTCTTCCAGTTGGGCGGATTCCACGTTCAACTGGCTGTTCTTCATCTCGGGCATGGTTTCAAGGGCAACCCGGTAAACCTCTCCCAACGAGGGGACGAGGCTAAGGACTTGTGAATTGTCCAGTTCCGGGAAGTATATGTCGAAGCTGTCAGTTGGTTCTAATTCCAGAAGTTGTTTCAATTGTAATTTGTTTAAGGCGAGCGTGTTCTCTGCCATCGTCACGTTGTATTGGTCGTTGCTGTATTGAGCGTCGATCTGGGCGTAATCACTGCTGGCGATAGAACCCGCGTCAAGTAATTCTTTGCTGCGAGCCAATTGGGCGGCAGAGGTTTCAAGAGTCTGACGATTTGTCTTTAATGATTCGTTAGCGTAAAGAATTTGTAAATAAGCCTCCGTGACAGCAATCTCGATGTCATTTTCAGCCATGTTTACCTGGTATCCTTGAGCTTCACTCGTGATCTCCTGCTTGCGGATGGAACGGGTCAGTTTGCCCCCGTTATAAAGCGTCAGACCGCTATTTAAAGTATAGCTGCCCGTGTAGGCACTTCGGGACTTGAACTTGCCGTCGGTTTGTTCTATTTTCTGGTGTCCCCATCCTTGTGAACTACTGAACGTGAGGGAAGGAAAAAGTTGCGCTTTTGCTTCCAGTAAATCCACGGAACTACTTTTTTGGTTCACTCGTGCCGATTGCACTTGGATGTTGTTTTTCCGGGCGTAATCGATACAATCCTTGAGAGTCCAAGAAGAGGTGGGCTTTTCCTCTTGAGAGAAGCCCACCAAGGACGGAATGATTATAAAAAGGATGGTTGTAAGGTAAGTATGTGTTATTCTGTTCATAGTCTTTACTCGTTTTGTTTGATGCAAACATAAATCATCTGGTAAAGGAGCGCAAATCATTTAGATGTTTAGGGGAAGCGACTCGACAAAAGAGATGATTTTATCGACGAATGGGATTGCGGGAAAAGAAAAAAGCCTGTAACTCTGTTACAGGCTTGGCTCCTCAGGTAGGACTTGAACCTACGACCTACGGATTAACAGTCCGCCGCTCTAACCAACTGAGCTACTAAGGAATTTTCTCAAATCGTGGTGCAAATATAGAGCCTTCCGGGGAATCTGCAAAATATTTTGGCAAAAAAATATGCCCAAAATGTAAATAAAATACGGGGTGTCGGATGATGTCCATTATAGTCAGGAGAATAGCTTTGGGATATTTTAGGTCGAAAAAGTTGTCCAGGTAAGAATACCCGTGTTTTTAGGCGACGAAACCGGTGAAAAGTTGTAGATTTGCCGAATCAATTAAAAGAATAACAGCTATGGATTACTTGAAAGAATTGAACGTGGCAATCACGGTATGTGATAAAGAAGGTAAAATACTTCAGATGAACGATAAATCACAGAAGACAAATAATGGTGATCTGGTTGGGCAAAACGTGCTCGATTGTCATCCCGAACCAGCCCGTACGAAATTAGTCGAGTTGATGGAGCAACATGCCACGAATGTCTACACAATTGAAAAAGGTGGGGTGAAGAAATTGATTTACCAGACGCCCTGGTACGAGAACGGGGAGTTCATGGGATTGGTGGAATTCTCGTTGGAGATTCCTTTCGAGATGCCTCATTACATCCGGAAACCGAAGACGGAATAGAGTGTAGAGAATGGAAAAATTACGATAAAAGTCCCGAGGTAGTCTAAAAGTTGATTTGCCTCGGGATTATCGTTTTCCGTGTTCTTCCCGTGAACCTGCAACGCTAGTCGTGATTTTCAGTGTAATCTTTCCTGTTTGACCCCGTCAGAGAAAATTCGGGGAAGTTCTTTTGCACGAAACTCCGGGATAATTTCTTGATAACTTCCCTGTACGAGTGCTCCACGAGTTCCTCTATAAATTTGTCAGAGAGGTTGCCATGCATGTAAACTCCGTTCCAGTGTTTCTTGTTGGAATGGTAAGCCGGGGTGATCTCCGGGTATTTTTCCCGCAATTCGATAGCCTTGTCTGGGTCGCACTTCAAGGCAATCGTTTCAAACGGCATGATGTCACCGTAGGCGAACATTTTGTTGAAAACCTTGAATACTAATGTCGTTTCGTCAAACGGGAATTCCTCCGTCGTGTGCGGGAAAGAAAGACACAATTCTCTAAATTCTTCAATATTCATATTCTTCATGTTGATCGGGAACAAAGATAAAGATTTTTGACTATCTTGGACAAGTGGAGATTTATTTTTCTATATATTGTAAATAATTGAACGAATGAGATTTGAATTAATATTGAGCGTGCAGAGAGAGGAGTGCGGAGCCGTGCTTCCGCTGAATTACCAGTATGAGTTGTCCTCGTGGATTTACCGGGTTCTGAACGAGGGAAACTCCGATTTCGGGAGTTGGTTACACGATCATGGTTACACGAGGGACAAGAAGCAATTCAAGTTATTCACCTTTTCTAATTTGCAGGTATCCCGTTATCAGATTATCGGCGACCGGATGGAGATATTAAGCCGGCAGGTATCTCTGGTAGTTTCTTTCTACCCGATCGAGGCGATCGAGTCTTTTGTCATGGGACTGTTCCGGGATCGGCATTTTACGTTGGGTGATCGCCGCTCGAAAGTTGCTTTTTCTGTCGACTCCATTGTCCGGCTCCCGGGTATTGAATTTTCTGGCACGATGCGTTTCAAGACTTTGTCACCGATATTCCTGGATGAACGGGTGGGCGAGAATCTCCCTTCCCGTCATGTTTCGCCTGCCGATCCGGTATTCGAGGAATTGATTCACTATAATTTGTTGGAGAAATACCGGATCTTTTACCAAATGGAACCATCGCCCGAGTGGCAACCCACGCGGGTAAGGTTGTTGTCCGAGCCTAAGGCAAAAACCATTGCTATCAAGAGTTTTACTCCCCAGTTTACCCAATTGAAGGGATATATGTGCCGTCTGGAACTCACGGGGGCGCCCGAGTTGCTGAAGATGGCGTATTATGCCGGGTTAGGGCGTATTAATAGCCAGGGGTTCGGGTGTGTTGAGGTTTATTGATGGTGCGGTGTACATAGAGAAAAATAGGGGTGTTTACGGTGTAATAATGGGGAAATAGGCGTATATTCCCCTATCATTCTTGAATTAAAATCGTGATAAAAACGCTCCCGAAGGTCTTTGCACCGAAATTAAAACGACTTTGCACCGAAGTTGATCCCTTGTCTCACCCTTATTTCCCCCGAACTACTCCGGGATTTTCTGGGATTTGCGGGTGGGAATAGATAGAAAAAAACGACTGGCAACCAGTCGTTTTTTCTTGAAGGGGTGGAGCAGCAGGGAATCGAACCCTGGTCCAAACACGGAATCAATATGCTTTCTACATGCATAGCTTTTTATTGGTTTTCGAATATAGCCCGGAAAAAAGCACCCAAACTATACCTTAGCTTCTAAATTTTCGCCAGCGTTACGAAGCGGGACGTTGGCTAACCTTGTGTTGCCTGCACCCCGGATGCTGGTTGGTACAAGGTGGGACCGCCAGCGGGATGTCCTGTCTCCACTACCTTGAGCGGAGATTAAGCCTCAATCTACTATGATTCGATTAGGCAGCAAGAGCGTAATTTCTTTCGCCAATTAAAATTTTGCGTCCGGGATTAACGGGCCGGCTTCACTACGCCCGACATGCTTACATACCTATTCATCATGCTGTCAAATCCACGTCTGCCCCTTCGGTATGCAGGTACAAAGATACGAATATAATTGAAAATGGAGAATTGAAAATTGAAAATTATTCCATGAGATGTTCGACAAGTATTTTTATCCCGATGGCAATGAGGATGATGCCGCCAAAGAGTTCAACGTTGATGCCCTTGATTTTGCCGAAACGATAACCGCAGATCACCCCGAGCAGGGAGAGCGTGAAGGTCACGAAGCCTATCATGAATGCCGGGAAATAAATGCTTGTTTTCAGGAATGCCATGCTGACCCCGACTGCTAAGGCATCGATGCTGGTGGCGATACCAAGCGTGATGAGGGTCTTGTTGGAAAAGGACGAGATGGTGGTTTCCTCTTCCTCGAAGGACTCGTAAATCATTTTGCCCCCGAGAAAGCCGAGCAGGATAAACGCGATCCAGTGGTCGAAAGCGGTGATGTACGAGCTGAAGCTGACCCCGAGTAACCAACCGAGCAGGGTCATTCCTCCTTGAAATATTCCCATGGTAAGTGCCAGGCGCAAAGACTGGTTCATGCGGAAAGGTTGCATGACGATTCCCCCGCTGATGCTTACCGCGAGGCTATCCATTGCCAACCCTATGGCGATCATTAAGACGGAGATAATACCCATGCGTGAAATTTTTGACAAAAGTATAAAAATGATGGAGAAAATCAGCGTAAAAAATGTAACTTTGTAGAGAAGGAGAGATTATTTATAATAAGATTAGATATGAATTTGCAGACGAAGGTTAATATTGATACTCCCGATTTCATGATCGATTATAATTCCAAACTGATGATGTTGGGATCATGTTTCGCGGAGAATATGGGTGGTAAGTTTTCATATTACAAGTTCGGCGTCGATGTAAATCCTTGCGGGATCGTGTATAATCCCCGTTCGGTGGCTAACGTGTTGCGCTTGATCGTGGAAGGAAAGGAGTTTAAACAGGAGGACTTGATACAGGTCGGGGATAAATGGGTGAGCCTGTATCACCATGGTTCTTTCTCGTCGACGGACGCGGGGGAGTGTTTGGATAAGATTAACCGGAGGTTGGAACGTGCCACGGTGGAGATTCGTTCCGCGGATTTACTGGTAATCACGTGGGGAACAGCTTGGGTATACCGGCACACGGGGAAGGGCGTGGTGGTGTCGAATTGCCATAAAATTCCCTCGCAGGAGTTCGAACGTTATCGTTTGAGCGTGGATGAGATCGTGGAAGAGTACACCGGGTTGATCGGGCGTTTGCGGGAAGTGAATCCCGGGATCCGGGTGTTGTTCACGGTGAGCCCCATCCGGCATTGGAAGGATGGGGCGCACGGGAACCAGTTGAGTAAGGCGACTTTACTGTTGGCGATCGACCGATTGCGGGAGAAGCTGGGGGGTGTGTATTATTTCCCGGCTTACGAGATCGTGTTGGACGAGTTGCGGGATTACCGTTTCTACGCGGATGATATGCTGCATATGTCGAGCCTTACGATCGATTACACGTGGGAACGTTTCCTTTATAGTTTTATCAGTCCCGAGGTGCTGGGTTTAATGAACCGTATCGGACGGATAAACAAGGCGGTAGCACATCGTCCTTTTGACGTGCATTCCGGTGATTACCAACGTTTGGTGAAGAATCTGCTGACAGAAATTGCCGCTATATCCCGTTCTTTCCCGTCTATTGATTTCAGCGAGGAGGAAAGGAAGTTGAATGAATTGGTGGCAGGGTAGGTATCGTGTCCTGCTTTTGCACGGGATTCAGTTCATGCAGGTAGATGGTGGTCTTCACGGGATACGCCCCGGCGTATTTCTTGCGGATACGCTTTAGCGCGGGTATCGCCTCGATACGGGTACGGAAGTTGCCGACACGGATTTTGAAATCGGGGTCCGTGTATTGCAGGTAAGCGCGGATATCCGGAAATTCTTCCTCGAACCGTTGCGTGTAACTTTTCAGCGTGTCGATGTTCACGTTGTAGGAACTCGATGATAATATCTGGATGCGATAACCTTGGAAGGCTTGCTCTTTTTTGTTGATCGAAAGTTGTAGTTTCAATAGTTGTTCAATCTTCGGGTCCCCGTGGAGTGTGACTTGCCCGCCCGTGACCGAGTCGGCTTGAGAGAGTTGTTGCAAAAAGTCAACAGCCGGTTTTACCGGGGTAATGGAGTCTGTTTGTGCCCAAGTTTGATTGGCGATAAAAAGGATTGTAACAATAAGTATTGATTTCATGAATAAATGTCTATCGTGATACAACTAATTCGACTTCAATCGACAAAGATAGTATAAATTGTCTTTTTGTGGTAGAAAAATAGATAAATAACACTATTTTTGTACCCGTGAATATGAAACATTCTACATGAATAAAATAGGAAAAGATGAATCAAGTAACAGATCAACAAATCATTGAAATATTGAAGAAAGAGGCGGTTCCCGCCTTGGGGTGTACTGAGCCAGTAGCCTGTGCTCTGGCTTGTGCTAAGTGTAAAGAAGTATTAGGGGGTGTGCCTGAGCATTTGGACGTACTGGTTAGTGGCAATATTTACAAGAATGGTATGGGTGTCGGGATTCCCGGAACCGGAATGGTAGGCTTGCCTATCGCTGCCGCCCTGGGGGCAGTATGCGGGAAGTCCGAGTACGGTCTGGAAGTGTTGAAGGATGTCAACGAGGGAGATAACCTGCAACGTGCTAAAGATGTGTTGAGTCATGTTACGGTTTCCTTGAAAATGGATGCGCCGGACAAGTTGTATGCCGAGGCGTTGGCAACGAAAGGAAATGACAAAGTGAAGGTGATTATAGCCCACACGCACACGAATATCATCCTGGTGGAAAAGAACGGGGAGGAACTTTTCAAGAGGGAATACAAGTTGGATACGACAAAGAAAGAAGATAAAGGACCGGAATTGAGCGTGAAACGTATTTGGGATTTCGTTCACGAGGTGGACGTGAAGGATATTGAGTTCGTGTTGCAAGGTGCCGAGATGAATAAAGCGATTTCAGCCGAAGGGTTGCAAACCGAGTATGGCTTGCAGATCGGCAAGACGCTGAAAGAAAATATCGATAAAGGATTGTTGGAAGACGATTTGCTGAACCGCACGTTGATTCGTGCGACGGCAGCTTCGGATGCTCGTATGGATGGTTGCCCGAAACCGGTGATGACCAATTCCGGTAGCGGTAATCAAGGAATCACGGTATACTTGCCCGTGGTGGTGGCTGCCGAAACGTTCGGGGCTTCCCGCGAGCAATTGGCTCGCGCGTTGGCGTTGAGTAACTTGATAGCCGTGCATATCCATCATTACATGGGACATCTTTCGGCTCTCTGCGGTATTTTGATTGCCGGGACAGGGGCTTCATCGGCTATCACTTACTTGATGGGCGGTACATACGAAAATATGGTGAACACGATCAAAACGATGTGTTCCAACCTGACGGGAATGATGTGTGACGGGGCTAAACAAGGATGTGCCTTGAAAGTGTATTCCGGCGTGTCTGCTGCCGTGCAGGCTGCTTTGCTATCTATGCGGGGCATCAAAACCAACAATGACGGGATCGTGGAGGAGGATATCGAGCGTACCATCCGTAACGTGGGATTGATCGGTACGAAGGGAATGGAAGAAACGGACAAGACGATCTTGAATATCATGTGTAACAAGGAAACGAAATAATTCGAGGATTTGAATCCGTACGTGAATATACACACGCACCATACCGGTGAGGGAATCAATATCCAGGATGTTGGAGAGGGAAATGCATGGATTGACAGGGAGAATCAGCGGGAGCGGGAAGAAGGTCAGGAAGTGTTTTATTCCGTGGGTATTCACCCGATGAAGTTGGAACAAGTCGGCGAGGATGCTTTAGCGTGTATAGAGGATACAATTCAATTAGATAAAGTTATAGCTATCGGGGAGTGCGGTTTAGACCGTCGCTCTCCGTTTAGTATAGAGGAACAGGGAAGGATTCTGGAGGCTCAGGTTGCCCTTGCCGAAAGATACCGGAAACCTTTGATTATTCATTGCGTGAAGGCGTATTCGGAATTGATTGCCATCCGGGGAAAAACGAAGTCCACGGTTCCGTGGATCATTCACGGGTTTAATAACAATGAACAGATATTGCAACAGTTATTGGGTTACGGTTTTCACGTTTCTGTTGGGGCGGCACTCTTGAATGCACGATCGAATGCCTTTCATTTGATACGGCAAGTTCCCGCGGACAGGTTGTTTCTGGAAAATGATGACAAAGAAATTGAGATCAGTGTTATTTATCGGGCTGCTTCCGGTGTTCTGGGTCTTGACGTGGAAGAGTTGAAGCGAATGATGTTGGAAAATTATAAAAAAGTATTTGCGATAAAATGATGGATTGGTTGAGTAGAACGGAATTGCTTTTGGGAAAAGAGCGATTGGAGAGGTTGAAGAATGCACACGTGCTGGTGGCAGGATTGGGCGGTGTTGGGGCGTATGCCGCAGAGCAATTGTGTCGTGCGGGAGTGGGAGAGATGACGATTATTGACGGGGATAGTGTCGATGTGACCAACAAGAATCGCCAATTGCCGGCTTTAGATAGCAATATTGGGAAGGCAAAGGCGGAGGTCATGGCTGCCCGTTTCCGGGACATCAACCCGGACATACGTCTTCACGTGATGAACGATTTTATCAAGGACGACCGGATGATTGAGATTCTGGAAATGGCGAAGTACGATTACGTGGTAGACGCTATCGATACGCTAGCTCCCAAGATTTTTTTGATTTACCACAGCCTGCAAAAGGGCTATCGCATCGTGAGTTCCATGGGTGCCGGGGGCAAAATGGATCCGACGCTAGTAAGTATTGCGGATATTTCCAAATCATATAATTGCAATCTTGCCCGTATGCTCCGCAAAAGGTTGCATAAATTGGGTGTCTACAAGGGAGTGAAGGTTGTCTTTTCCCCCGAAGAGGTCGATCCCGAGGCTATCGTGTTAAGCGAGAGTGAGAATAAAAAATCGAACGTGGGGACAATTTCTTACATGCCTCCCGTGTTCGGCTGTTTTTGTGCTTCGGTGGTTATCCGGGATTTGACGGGAAAAAGAGAATCGCTACAAGAGGGGGATAATTTGTAGTTTAATACTTGTCGCAATACTGAGTTGCTTTATATCCCTATTTAGCTATCTTTGCTTGATTTTGAATATTTAAATGTATGTAGAGATGAAGAAAATTATTTTATCCCTTTTTTGTTCGTGTGTAGTTGGTTTTGTTTGGGGATCAACACTATGCGATATACCGGTGTCGGCTGTTCCGGCGGCTGTGAAAGAATATGTTGGGAAAAATTACCCGAAGGCATCGAAAATTGAATGGGATTATGAAGAAGATAGCGATCTTTACGAGGTCGATTTTCGGATTGATGACTTGGAATACGAACTCAAGCTTACTCCCGAGGGAGTGTTGAAATACTCGAAAGAAGATATCCGAATCAAGGATATTCCGGCAGTTATTGTTCAACATATAAAAAAAGAGTACGAGGGGTATAAGATCTTAGGTGCAAACAAACTATTTGTAAAAGGAAAATATATTTATGATGTCGGAATAAAAGGCAAGAATGCGGCTGGTTTTACCCGGCATTATAATATTCGTTATGATGAAAAAGGAAATGTCTTACCGGAAGAAGACCGTGATAGTGAGTAGCAAGTAAGTTAATATTTATTGCAAGGAATCCGTTTAGAATCATTCTAAATGGATTTTTTTATAAAAAATTATTTGCAATTCACATTATAAATGCATAGGTTTGCGATAGGGTGAATGTCTGCTTTAAATTCTTGTTATAGGCTGCAAACTATAACCATCTATGATTTTATTGGAGGCATGCGTCTGTGAATGTGTTACTAAAAAATTAACTATGAACTATCGAACTATCGGCTTGTTCGCTCGTTACGAAGTGAAAGCCATTGCGAGAGAGTGGAGTTTCAGGGTTGTTACAGTATTAAGTATATTGATTGTGACCTTCCTTCATGTCATCACGCAAAGTAGCATCAAAGAACCGGAATGGATAGCTATATCTTTACCTTCCGCGATTTCTTTTGCCAATGCTTACCTGGTAAATATCCTGCAAATTATTATTGTTATTTTCTGGGCGGGTAATTTTCTGCGGAAGGATAAATACTTGGATTCTAATTCGTCTGTTTCGGCACGACCCTTCTCTAACATGGAATTGTTACTCGGGAAAACGTTGGGTTTTATTTTTGTTATTTTGTGTCTGGATATTTTGCTGGGGATCATCGCTTTGTCCATTCATTTGTTGGCAAGTGATTCTCCTTTTGCTTTTTCTCCTTATGTTTTCTACTTTTTTACCCTGACTTGCCCGACCCTCTTTTTCATCACGGGATTCACGATATGCGTGAAAGGGATAGCACGTAATTTTGCATTGGCTTGCGTCTTGTTACTTGCCTTTCTTTATTTTGGAGTATTTTCCAGTAAAGGAGTACTTTATGGTGCTTTTGATGTTTTAACCCTGGGGTTGCCCAACGCATTCTCGGATGTCACGGGATTTGCAGGATTGAATAGTTTCCTTTTGCAGAGGTTCTCGTTTCTGGCATGGGGGTGCGGGTTTATTATTCTGGGTATTGCTTTCATTTGCCGGATTTCCAATAGTGCCAAGACTAATTTTGCTACCGGGAAGTTTGGAATATTGTTGCTTGTCGTGGGGTGTGTTGTATCGGGATGTTATATCGGCAAATATGTTCAAAGGGACAAGGAACGTGAGATTGTTCGGGAAGTATTCGTGAAATACCAAGATATTCCTAAGGTTAACGTCTTGGGGCATGATATGAAATTCAAGCAAGAGGGATATGCTTATCTTGCCTCGAGTAAATTGAAGGTGTACAACCCGTACGAGCGGAAAATAGACTCCGTTGTGTTGTACTTGAACCCAGATTTGGAGGTGTTGAAACTTGCTTCCGGTAACGAGAGTTTATCTTATCGTCGGGAGAGGCAAGTGATTGTTCTGGCGATGTCAATGCAGCCGGGTGAAACGAAAGAAATCGAGGTGGATTACCGGGGAGGTATTTCTCCCACTGTTTGTTACGCTGAGGTCGTAAATATTGATTCTCTCGCTGCACGTTCACGTGATTATTACATGTATTGCATGGGGCGTGATTATTATTACCTCCGCCCGGATTACACGTTGTTGACCCCGGAATGTTTGTGGTACCCGATGAGTAAACCCACGGTGAACGTGAATTTGCCTTACCTCACGGATCAGGAATTCACTCGCTTCAAGTTGACTGTAAGTGGAGAGGATAAACGAGTACCGGTAGCCCCGGGAGAAGAGAGTAAGGATGGGAATAATATTTGTTTTACCGGTAAATTCGGGGTGTCCGGGTTGACACTTTGTATAGGTGATTATATCCGAAAGGGAATTCAGAATGGAGATGTGTTCTGCGAAGTTTTTTTGTTGCCGGGACACGAGTATCTTCTTTTCAAGGAGTTGGACATGGCAACACTTTTAGAACAGTGGAGTTTAGAATTTATATTTGAAAAGAATAAAGCATATGTATATGATAAATTGAACCTCGTTGAAACTCCGGTTCATTTTTGCGCGTATAGCAGGGATTGGAAGAGTCGTAGTGAATATGTACAGCCGGAAATCGTGTACCGTCCGGAAAGAGAGCCATTATTCCGGTTGCCATTTGAACCTATGCATGATGAGAGAGATGATTTTAACCCGTCCGAGGAGTTTGGGAGGATGTACAGACTTTTTTTGGATAATAGTGTAATGGTGGATATTCCGACAGGCGATATGTTTTTTGGGCGATTGGTGAAACGTGCTCCAAGGGATTTCGTGAAAAATGTAAATGATATTTCTTCTTTATTACAAAAAGACCATTATAATGTACTCTCTTCCGAGTTCGAGGGAATTGATCTTTTGTTTCACGAGATGCAGAAAGGATTGGGAGATAAATTTGATAATTTTTGTGATAACTATGTAGTTAGGTGTTTCGATGATTATAGTCTTGAAGAAGTATTACGGAAGCCAAGTCTGGATATAAGATTAAGTCTAGCGATACATCTTAAAGGGTATAACTTCTTAAAGCATCTTTTGTGTTCTGTCCCTTACGAGGAATTTGAAAGTTTTAATACCGATTTTATAGAGAATCACGCCTTCCAATGCTTTAATTACGAGGAGTATTGCGAGGAGGTGAAGCAACGATTTGGCATTAATTTTCTTGATTTGACTCGGCAATTGTATAGCGAGAAAGGTTTACCCGCTTTTTATTTTAGAGATGCGCGATTGGACGTGGTGGAAACATCAAAAGGTGAAGAAGGTCATGTGTTTAGTATTAAAATATGGAACAAGGGGAATATTGATGGAATAGTTTCGATAAGTAGTTACAGGGGAAAATCACGAGATTATATCATTCCGGCAAATGCTTGCAAAGAGATTAAATATTATAATGAATTCGGGGTGAGTGAAGGGATTAGGATGAGTACGAACTTCGCGATGAATAATCCTTCGTCATTTTCTTTTGAAGATTTTCCTCAAGAAAGGAGGCTCCGTGAACCGATTGAAGGAATTTTTGATGCGGATACTACTGTTTTTGCGCCGGAAGCAGGAGTGTATATCGTGGATAATACAGATCCGGGATGCCGTGTTGTCGAGGACAGGCGTGTCCTTGATAAGGTGTATGCCAAGAGTGAGTATAGTTACAAGGGGACTCGTTGGCGTGAATCGCCATCCGGTGATTCGTACGGGGAACTGGTAAAAAGTTATTTAACGAAAAGATCTGGAGATGGTGTTTCTGCTGTTGAATGGGAAGTAAATTTACCCGAATCCGGGAAGTACGAATTATTTGTTTATAATGATAATTCCGTGGATGCCGGTCTTGTAAAAAGCGGACGGATAAAAGCTCCCCGGGTACAAACGTATCGGTTTGCTCATGCCGAAGGAGAGGAAACCATAGAATTATTCCCGTTGGAAGAGGAAGATGGATGGGTTTCGATGGGCGTACATCAATTTAATGCCGGAATGGCAAAGATTAACTTGTCCGGACAGGGTGCGGAGCCCAATCAATCTATCGTGGCGGATGCCGTGAAGTGGGTTAAAGTGAAATAATATGAATACTAATACTATATAGCTATGAAAATAAGAATAGAACATCTTGGAAAAATATATGCCGGGGGTAAAGAGGCTTTAAGTGATCTGAATTTAGAAATAGAATCCGGTATGTTTGGTCTGCTAGGACCGAACGGGGCAGGTAAAACTACATTGATGCGCATTATGACGTTACTGCAAAATCCGACTTCGGGCACGATATTTTTTGATAATTATGATTTGTCGAAGGACAGGAAGGCGATTCGGTCTATGCTAGGGTATTTACCACAGGAATTCAATACTTTCCAAAGGTTACGGACTTGGGAGTTTTTAGATTATAGTGCGGGACTTGCGGGGATAGAAAAGAGTAAACGAAGAGAGTTGGTGGATGAGATGTTGAGGAAAGTGGGGCTTTTCGATGAACGTGACCGTTGGGCAAATCGATTATCGGGCGGAATGAAACGCCGGTTAGGTATAGCGCAAGCGATTATCGGAAATCCTAAGATTATTATTGTCGATGAACCTACTACCGGACTCGACCCGGAGGAACGTATCCGTTTCCGGAATATCTTGTCGGATATAAGTGATAAGGATGCAACGATCATATTATCGACACATATCGTGGGGGATATTTCCAGCAGTTGTAAAAATGTCGCTTTATTAAATCACGGGCAATTGAAGTTTATGGGGACTCCGGGGGAAATGATCGGGCAGGCGAGAGGGAAAGTGTGGGAGCTATTTGTCACACAGAATGAATATGAGGAAATTAAAGGGAAGTATCCTGTAATTATGACCATTCCAGAGGAAGGAGGAATGAGAATTCAAATTGTGGCAGAAAAAGTTTCAGGATATGCAGACGTGAAGTCAATAGAACCGAATTTGGAACACGCTTACGTTTATTATATGGACTTCGTTCTGAAAGATAAGATGGATATGCAAGTTAAGCGCTTGTAAGTAAGGAACGAAAAAACGAGATTCTCTACGAATCTCGTTTTTTCGTTATAGCTTCTTTCAAAATTTACGCTCGTAACTTCTGTGCTGTAAGCCGGTTGAGTTTGCTTTCGGCATATTCTTTAGTGACCGTGATGGATTCACAATTCTGAGAGGGAATTTCGAACATCAGGTCGGTCATGATGGCTTCGCATATGGAACGTAATCCGCGGGCGCCCAATTTGAATTCAACCGCTTTGTCGACAATGTATTCGAAGACATCCTCGTTGAAACTCAATGCGATGTTGTCGAGCTCGAATAGTTTGATGTACTGGCGGATGATAGCATTTTTAGGTTCCGTGAGGATGTTGCGTAAGGCTTGGCGATCCAAGGGTTCCAGGTAAGTCAGCACGGGAAGACGCCCGATGATCTCGGGAATCAGCCCGAAAGACTTCAGGTCTTGTGGGGCGATATATTGCAACATATTGTCCCGGTCGAGGAAAGAGGTTTCTCTGCTTGCCGTGAATCCTACCACTTGAGTATTCATGCGTTGGGCGATCTTTTTCTCGATACCGTCGAATGCTCCGCCGCAGATGAAAAGGATATTCTTGGTGTTCACCGGAATCATTTTCTGGTCGGGGTGTTTACGTCCGCCTTGTGGGGGAACGTTCACGACGGAACCTTCCAATAATTTCAGTAACCCTTGTTGCACTCCTTCACCACTGACGTCACGGGTGATGGACGGGTTGTCGCCTTTGCGGGCGATCTTGTCGATCTCGTCGATGAAGACGATGCCTTTCTCGGCGGCGTCCACGTCATAGTCGGAGGCTTGGAGCAAACGGGTCAATATGGACTCGATGTCTTCGCCCACGTATCCGGCTTCTGTCAGCACGGTGGCGTCCACGATCGTCATGGGTACGTGCAGCATCTTAGCAATCGTGCGGGCTAACAAGGTTTTTCCCGTTCCCGTGCGACCGACCATGATGATGTTCGACTTCTCGATTTCCACGTCGTCATTCGTGGACTTTTGCGTCAAGCGTTTATAATGGTTGTAAACAGCCACGGCGAGGTGTTTTTTTGCCTCGTCCTGACCGATCACGTATTGATCCATGAATTCCTTGATCTCGATCGGTTTTCTGACCTCGATATGGTCCATGTCTAAAGGAGCGGAATGGCTCCGTTGTTCCTCCTGCACGATGTCGTATGCCTGTTGGGCACACATCTCGCAGATGAAACCGTCCATCCCGGCAATCAGAAGATCCACTTCGTCACGTGATCTTCCGCAAAATGAGCATTTATCTTGCATTATTTATGATCCCGAGTTAATACTGTGTCAATCATTCCGTATTCTTTCGCTTCCGCGGCTGTCATCCAATAGTCGCGGTCGGAGTCTTTCTCCACTTTTTTCAGCGGGTTGCCGGAATGATCGGCTATGATTTGATAAAGTTCTTTTTTCAATTTCATGATTTCCCGTGCTGTGATCTCGATGTCGGATGCCTGACCTTGGGCGCCGCCCATCGGTTGGTGTATCATGATGCGGGAATGTTGCAGTGCGGAACGTTTTCCTTTGGTTCCTGCCGTCATCAACACGGCTCCCATGGATGCTGCCATACCGGTACAGATGGTAGCCACGTCGCATTTGATGTATTGCATGGTATCGTAGATTCCCAGCCCGTCATAAACGCTACCGCCTGGGGTGTTGAAATAGATCTGCACGTCCTTGGTCGGGTCGGCGGATTCCAGGAATAACAATTGAGCCATCACGATATTTGCCACGGTGTCGTCGATCGGCACGCCGAGGAAAATGATACGGTCCATCATTAATCTTGAAAAAACGTCCATGCTAGCCACGTTTAGTTGGCGCTCCTCGATGATCGTCGGGGATATATAGCTGGCAGTAGCCGACTCGAAACGATGTAGGTTCAAGCTGCTGATGCCTTTATGCTTTGTTGCATACTTTTTGAATTCGTCTTGTGAAAACATAAGTCCTGTTTTTTTAGTTATACGGCGCTAAATTACGAAAAAAGGAGGGAAAAAGCGAATTATCGCCAAACAATCTCAATCACGAGGTCGATGTCCGTGGGGACTTCTCCTAGTTGGAGTAAAATTCCTTCCTTGGTTTTCGTGTATTTCAGCGGTTGTTTATCCTTGTATTGTACGATACTTTTTATTTTTTTGTTCGTGATAGGAAGTAGAAGTTTCGCTTTGTCCAGGTTAAGGATGTGAATGTATAGTTTATTGCCTTTCTGGGTGGTAACACCCCATTCCTGGTGTGGGATGATACCCGCGCGGGTGCCGTAGAGGGTTTCGCCGTAGGTTTTTATCCATTCCCCGATTTCTTTCAGGTGAGTCACCGAGCCTTCGGGAAAGTCGCCCCCCGGGCGGGGACCCACGTTGAGGAGGAGGTTGGCGTTATTGCCCGAGGCTCCTACCAGCTTGTGGATAAGTTGTTTGGTCGATTTGAAATTCCGGTCGTTGATATTATATCCCCACGTGTTGTTCATCGTTTCGCAGCTTTCCAGCGGGAGGGAACTGATTTCCGCGTCGGCGGAGTATCCTGCCGTGTTTTGCCCGGGCAGGTCACGCTCGAACATCTGGAAGTCCTCGCCCTCGAAGGGGGCTTTGTGGTGATTGTTCCCGATAAGGCAACCCGGTTGCAGGCGATGGATCAAGGAATATTGTCTTTCCAGCTGCCAGTCAGCGTCCGGTTTATCCCACCAGCCGTCGAACCAGATGCCTCCGATGGAACCATAGTTCGTGAGCAATTCGGTCAGTTGGGCGTCCATGAATTTCAGGTAATCTTCCCATGTCCCGGACGGCGTGCGTCCCGTGTTGCGTCCGGTACGTCCCCACGGGGCGTAGTCGGGACGGTGCCAGTCGATATGTGAGTAATAGAGGAAAAGTTTCAGCCCGTGTTTTTGGCAGGCTTCTGCAAGTTCCTTAATGACATCCCGCTTGAACGGGGTTGCCTTCACGACGTTGTAGTCCGATTGGCGCGTGTCGAACATGGAAAATCCGTCATGGTGGCGTGAGGTGAAGCAGATATATTTCATCCCGGCATCCTTGGCGATCCGTACCCATTCGTCTGCATCGAATTTCGACGGGTAGAAACCTTCCGCCAATTTCTGGTATTCTTGTTCGTTCAGGCTTTGGTTGGTTAATACCCATTCGCCGTCCCCCAACATACTGTATATTCCCCAGTGGATGAACATCCCGAATTTAGCGTTCCGGAACCATTCCCGGTTTTCCAGGTTCTCTCGCGAGGGGGTATATTTTTCCTGTGCCAGGCAGGGCGATATCCATGCCATTAGTAAGACTGTAATGATAAGTAGATTTCTCATGATGCAGTTCTGATTAAATTTTTCACGAAATTAGTAAATACGTGTTTAATCTTGAAATTTTGAGTCGTAAAATGCTGCCGGAGGAGGAAAAATCTCCATCCGGCAATGTTTGCCGGGGAGTATGATAGCCCGTGTTGTCCGTGTATCCCTTGTAATCCCGGGGTAATCCTTGGGTAATACTACTTCTGCTTACTTGCAGATCGGATATAACCTACTTGTATCGCCGCTGGAGAACGGGGATGCAAGTAGGTTGAAAGTGGCTTGTAACGGTCGAGAGGTAATATAAGGGTGGGATAACTTTGGGATTATTGGAGGATAAAATACTTTTTCAATAAAATAATTTCAATAAATACTTGCTAGTTTAAAATATAGTAGTACCTTTGTCTGCAGATTGAATTGAATTATTTGTATTTAAATCACTTTCCTATCAATGTATTTGTATCGTTAAGTAGACTTTTTTCAATGGCAATTCTCAATCATTATTTATTAATCAATTAAAATTTGTACTTGATGAACATTTACATTTCAAATTTAAGTTATAGCGTTGATGACGCTGATTTGAACACCTTGTTTGCAGATTACGGTGAAGTGGTTTCTGCTAAAGTTATTATGGATAGAGAGTCAGGAAGATCAAGAGGCTTCGGTTTCGTTGAATTGGCTGATGATACTATGGGACAAAAAGCGATCGACGAATTGAACGGCGCTGAATATGATGGTAAAGTAATCAACGTGAATGTTGCCAGACCGAGAGAAGAAAGATCAAACGGTGGTGGTAACCGCGGTGGTGGGTTTAACAGAGGCGGTAATCGCGGAGGTTATAATTCAAACAGAAGATACTAATCTATCGATATGATACAGAAAAGAGGCTTGGTAACAAGCCTCTTTTTTGTTTTAGCGATAATTGTTCGTGTACAATTTTTAATTTGATATGGATAGCATTTGGAAGAAACTTTATATATTTGTCTGCATGAAGGATAGACATGAGATCATAGAGAAAGTTTTTTCTGCGATTAAGAGCGGAGATCAACGGGCGTTTGAGCGAGTGTTTCGGATGTTTTATGTACCGTTGTGTGATTATGCTGCGATGATTCTCGGGGAGCAGGCGGAAGCAGAGGATGTCGTGCAGGATCTTTTTATGCATATATGGAGAAATCGTGTGGAAATAGAGGTACAGGATTCCGTGAAATCTTATCTGTTTACTTCAGTGCGTTTCAGGGCTTTGAATGTATTGAAGCATAAAATGGTGGAACGTAAACACGGGGCTTTGTTGACGGAGTTTATCGAGGACTTGCAACGTTCGGATTACTCGGAGGAGGAGATACAACAGATTGAGCAAATCAAGAAGGTTTTGCGGGAATTGCCGACCCAGTGCCGTGTCGTATTCACGATGAGTTGCCTGGAGGGAAAGAAATACAAGGATATCGCGAATGAGTTAGGTATATCGGTTAACACGGTGAAATCGCATGTAATGAAAGCTTATAAAGATATTCGTGCTCGAGTTGGGGAAAATATTTCTCCTGTTTTGTTTTTTATTTCCTGTAAATCAATAGATAAATAATATTTTTGTAAAAAAGTTTATTTTTGACTCACCTTTTTTGGGTTCTTGGTTGTCGTGTATAAAAACAGAGATGCTATGAACGATTTTTCAACAGATAGGTGGGAACGATTGACCGAATTGTGGTGCGACAAGGATGCGGATTCGGGTAAAGACGATCATCCGCTAGATACGGAAGATAAAAGGCAGCTCGAATTGTTGTTTAAAATTCGACAAGCGATGCAGGGTGTACAGTGCAGGCAGTATGACATAGAGAGAGGATGGAGGAAAGTTAAGCCTCGCGGAGTATTTCTAAGAATAGAATCTATCAAGAGGTTCGTTGCGGTTATCGTGCTCGGGGTGGGAGTTGTTGCCGGAGTGTGGATGTGGCAGGAGCATGTACTGGATAAAAAAGATTTCGTGTTGTCCAAAACATCGTTTGTTCCCGGGGTGGCACATGCCGAGTTGATATTAGCTAGCGGGGAGCGGTTGCAAGTCAACGCTCGTGAAGTGGTGCATGCCTCGAAGACGAAAGGTGTCGTTATCACGAATGACACGGCAAAAACCCGCGTACGTTATCAGGTGACAGAGCGAGCCGTGGTGAAGAGGCCCGGGATGAATACTTTTGTCGTTCCTAAAGGGGGCGAGTATACGTTGGAGTTGTCGGATGGAACTTTGGTGTGGATGAATGCCGGTTCTTCGTTGCGTTTCCCTGAAGAGTTTACTCGGGATAAACGGGAGGTGTACTTGGATGGAGAAGCCTATTTTCAGGTGGCAAAGGATTCGCTGAAGCCTTTCCTCGTGCATGTGGATAAATATTGTATCCGGGTATTGGGCACGAGTTTCAATGTCAGTGCCTATTCTGGAGATAAGACATGGTACACGACTCTCGTGGAGGGTGCGATAGCAGTGGGGGGAATCGGGAATGAGATCCGGATGTCGCCATGTGAACAGCTTTGTATCGACACGGATAGCGGACAATGCAAGTTGAGGGAGGTAAATCCGGAATTGTATACGTCTTGGGTGGGGGGAAAGTTTTATTTCAAAGCCTATACCTTTGAGGAGCTGGTGAGAAGATTGCAACGTTGGTATGATTTTGATGTGTTGTATCGTGACGAAGGGATTCGGCAACGGCGTTTTTCCGGTGTGATTAATAAATACAGACCTTTGGGGGAGATGCTGGAGTTTTTGGAGATGACTTCCGACGTGTGTTTTGAGTTGAATGGTAAAACGATAATAGTGAGCAAAAAAAAGTAAGTATATTATCGGTGAGGGGAAAAAAGAATAGGAGATTGCGGCTCCTATTCCTTGTGGTTCCTCATCGATAGAGGAAATCAATAATAATAATTTACAAAGCTATGAAAAAAAATGATGATGTAGGACTATTCCATTGTCGAAATGGAATAAAAAAAATTCTTTTGCCTATGAAACTGATTGGCTTTTTCATGTGTGTAGGTTTTTTGCACGTGCAGGCGAGTTCTTTTGCACAAGTAGGGAAGGTGACTTTCCAGCAAAAGGAGTTGAGCGTGGAGCAAGTATTTGACGCTATAACGACGCAGTTGAAGTATGATATTTTTTACAGTGACGATCATCTTGACGTGAAGCGGATGGTACAATTCCCGGCATTGACGATGGGAGTGGAGGATGTGTTGAAATGCACCTTGGGAGACAAGTATTGTTGGCGAAATGTCGGTCAGATAATCGTGATTTACGAGAGTAAGGAACTTCCCCAGGTGAAAGGGATCCGCTTGAAGGGAGTCGTGTATGATGAGCATAAAAATCCATTACCGGGAGTTACGGTAAGGGTAGCCGGCACGACGATTGGTACAGCCACGGATGGTGAGGGTAAGTTCTCTCTCGAGTTGGTCGAGAAAAAGGGGGTGCTTGATTTTTCTTTTATCGGATTCCGTGACGAGCATGTGGCTTTCAACCAGTCGAATGACAGTATTCGGGTGATCATGCACGAGGAAGCGGCTCAGATAGAAGAGGTGGTGATTACCGGTTATCAAAATATCGATAGACGCAAGAACACGAGTGCCGTTACCACCGTGAAGATGAAAGATTTGTATATCCAGGGAGTTTCTTCCATCGACCAGATGTTGCAAGGTCGTATCCCGGATATGATGTTTTCGTTAAACTCCGGGGAAGTCGGCGTGGTGCCTAAATTGCGAATCAGGGGGACTTCCACGCTTATCGGTAACCGCGAACCGTTGTGGGTGCTTGACGGTATTGTCATGCAGGACCCGGTGGATATTTCTCCCGAAGAATTGAATGATCCGGATTATATCAACCGTATCGGAAACGCTATTGCCGGTATCAATCCGCAAGATATCGAGCGTATAGACGTCTTGAAAGATGCGGCGGCGACCGCTCTTTACGGAACCCGTGCCGCTAACGGGGTTATCGTGGTAACGACTAAAAAGGGACATGTCGGCAAACCGGTTATCAGTTATAATACCACGGTCACAATGCGTCAGCGTCCGCGTTATTCCGACCGTTCCGTCAATGTGATGAATTCCAAAGAACGTATTCAGTTCTCCCGGGATTTGACGGCTTTGCATTACGAGTATCCCAAAAATATGACGATCATCGGTTACGAGTATTGGTTGCAGAAGCTGTATTCCAAAGAGATTTCTCAAGCGGAGTTCGACACGCAAATTGCGAAATTGGGAGCGACCAATACGGATTGGTTCGACTTGTTGACAGAAGACAGTTTTTCGCACAACCATACCTTGAGCGTTTCCGGAGGGTCGGAAACAGCCCGTTATTATGCGTCTTTGGGGTATACCCGGGATAATGACGTGATCAAGGGTGACCACAACGAGCGTTACACGGCGAATCTGAATCTTAATACCAATTTGGCTTCTTGGTTGACGGCATCTTTCGGGTTGACCGGAAACGTGAGCGGCCGGGCTTATTATCAAGAGGAGTTGGCTCCGATGCAGTACGCTTACAGGACTAGCCGGGCGATTCCCGCTTTTGATGATAATGGAGAATATTATTATTATAAAAAGAAGGCTGACGATGTGTTGCTCAATACCTTTTTCAATTATAATATTTTAAATGAATTGGACAATAGTTCTTACGATCAAGAGGGGTCGAGCGTATCTGCCAATGTTAATTTGCAATTCCGGTTTACGGATTGGTTGAATGCCAATGCCATCGTGGCTTACACGGCTTCCCACACGACTATTGAAGGGTGGTGGGGTGAAAAAAGTTATCATGCCGCTTGTTTACGAAAAACGGAAAACGGTGTTCAGGCAGAGAAAGGAGATGGAACCGGATGTACTCTTCCGTATGGAGGTGAATTGAGCCGCTCGGAATCGAATAACCGAAATTATACGGTTCGTTTGCAATTGAATGCCAGCAAGTATTTCGGTGAGAAACAGCAGCACAATATTTCCGGGAGTGCCGGTTTTGAAGCGAATGCCTCTCGTGTAAAATCGTTCACTAACGTGATGCGCGGTTATTTCAAAGACCGTGGTATGAGTTTCGTGAAAGATGTTGATTTATCGGTTTATCCTGCTTACGAGGGATGGCTGTCGGAAAATACGCCCACGTTGAGAGATACGAAGGGAAACACGCTTTCGGCATATCTATCCGTGTCATATAGCTACTTTAATTATTTTACGGTTAATGCGAATGCCCGAGTCGATGGTTCGAATAAGTTCGGAGACCAGAGTAACGACAAACTTTTGCCTATCTGGTCGGCTTCTGCCAATTGGAATCTTGCCGAACATTCGTGGATGCAATACGACTGGCTTGATTTCCTTTCTTTGAAAGCTTCTTTCGGTTACCAGGGTAATATGCCGACAGACCAGTCCCCGATAATGATTATCAAGAAAGGCGCATTGAATGACCATTTTTCCGAATACACCTCCACGATAGAACGTTATCCTAATCCGGATTTGAAGTGGGAAAAGACTACGTCGTATAATTTGGGGTTGGACTTTTCACTGTTCAAGTCGAAATTGCAGGTGGAGGCATCCTATTATTGGAAACACACGGAAAATGCCTTCATGAATAAGATGATTGCTTCCATTAATGGAGTTCGTAATAGCACTTATATTGTAAATGGAGGAGATTTGGATAACCATGGATATAGCGTGTCTTTGACAGTTTCGCCGATTAACAATGAAGATTTCCGTTGGTCGTTGTCAACTTCGTTCTCTAGGACATTCAATAAACTGGAAAGTAATCCTGCCGCCGATCAGTATGAAAAGGAAGATTTCTTGGATGGAAGGGCTCTTGTGAAAGGGAAAGCCGTTGGTACGTTCTATTCTTTCAAGTTCTTGGGTTTGAGCCCGGTGGACGGCGGTCCTATATTTGATGACGGAGGGGATAATAAAACTGTTTTACAGAAATTGAACAAATATGATTTTTACACCCGTATCCTACAGGCTTCAGGGAGGCGCGATCCTACCATGTCCGGAAACCTGAATACCAGTGTCCGTTGGAAAAATATCCATTTTAGTGGCGTATTTGCTTATAGTTTAGGTAACAAAGTCCGTTTGTTCAGCATGTATAACGGGGCCGATGCGGTTATGGATGTACGGGGAATATACCCCGAGAATAATGTCAGCAAAGATTTGTTGAAGCGTTGGCAATATCCCGGAGATGAACTTTGTACTGATATTCCGGCAATTATTTCTCTTTCCAATCCGGCTTATGGGAAATATGAACGCCATTGGAGCAGCGATCCTAAATATAGGGAGATGCCGCCTATAGCTTCGACGTCTTGGGATATGTATGATTATGGAAATCATCGGGTAGTGAGTGGAAATTACTTGAAGTGTTCCAATTTGAGTTTGACGTATGAGTTTGACGAAAAAATATTGAGTCGTTTGCGCATATCTCGTTTGGCTTTAACGGTTTCTGCCATGAATCTATTCACGATTTCAGCTAAAGAACTAAAAGGTCAGACACCCACGCAGAGTGGTTTCTCTACCATTCAGTTGAGCGAACGGCCGACTTATTCTGTAGGTTTGAATGTTTCATTTTAAGACGAGCGGTTTATGAAAAAAATAATTAATATACTTAGTTTCGCTTTGCTTTTGGGGGGATGTTCCGGTTTCTTGGAAGAGTATTCCCAGGATTTGGCAAAAATACAAAGTTATGAAGATTTGGATGAAATTTTGTTGGGCGAGGGATATTTGCCTTATGCCCGTATAACAAGCCAGGGTGCAATTGAAAACGAATACTTTCAATGTGTCCATTATATGTCGGATGAACTATCCAAGTATATTCCTATTCACGAGAATGATCCCGCGGGGTTGCAGGAAAAAATGTTTGGTTGGCACACGTGGCAACAGGTGGTGGGATTGAAGTTTGAAGGAGGTCAACACGTGGAGGAAAATCGTGATTGGAAACAAGCCTATGTATCCATCAATGCCTGCAATTCGATTTTGACAGAAATAGACAAACAGGTAGCGGAATCTGATAGAGAAAAATTGGAAATCGTGCGTATTAAGGGAGAGTCTGCTTTTTTGCGTGCTTTGTATTATTTCCAATTGGTTAATCTTTACGGGAAGCCTTATTGTGCGGACAATCTTTCTTCCCTGGGTGTGCCTCTTAAATTGTCCCAAATGGTAGAGGATAAAGATTATACTTGCGCTACCGTGGAGGAAGTGTATACCCAGATTCAGAAAGATTTGAAACTTGCCGAAGAGTGTTTGAGTCAAACTGCGAAGAAAAATTTCCCGTATAGGGCGGACATTGCGGCGGTTTATCTCTTGAAGAGCAGGGTGTTCCTTTACATGCAGAATTGGAAAGATGCTTTGGTGTACGCGCGGAAGACATTGAATGTAAATGGTAACCTGTTGGATTTGAAATCGTTCTCTGGGGAAGAGGTGCTTGAGGAATCCTCTCCGGAAATTATTTTTTCCATGGGAGGATATGTATTGGCGTATTCTATCCAAACGTTTCGGGGTATGTCGAATAATATTTGGAAAAATTGTCCCGCTTATGTGATTTCGGATGATTTGGTGAAAGCTTTTGATGACGAAGGAAAGAATGATCTGAGAACCCGTTTTTACATCAGTAAGGACACAGTAGGTTATAGATTGGATCGGCTTCCTATTCCTTATACCGAGGCGTGGACTTTCCGTAAGGTGCTGGGATGGGTAACCTCCTCCCGAAATCTTTCCGATAACTTTTTGTTCCGTACGGCAGAGGCTTATTTGAACGGGGCGGAAGCTGCAGCTTTTGCCGGGGATGAGACGGAGGCACGTTCACTACTGAAAACGTTGAGAGACCATCGTCTTCTTGTTAGTCGACCTATCACGGAAAGTGGACAAGCGTTGATTGATTTGATTCGTCTGGAGCGTCAACGGGAACTTTGCTTGGACGGACACCGTTGGTTTGATTTGCGGCGTTATACCGTGCGGGAAAAATATCCTTATACCAAGACTATCATGCATACTTACACGAAATATAAATATGATAGTAGAGCTTTTGTTTATGTGCCACTGGAAACATGGAGTTACGAGTTGAAAGAAAATGATCCGGCTTATACATTGGCTTTACCGAAGGAGGTATTGGATTTCCAACCCAGCTTGGGAAGTAATAGTCGTCCTGTTCGGCAGGGAAGTGTTTATACGGTTCCCGCTACACCTGAAGTTACTCCTCCGAACAGTTCCTTGGAGAGCAACCCGATTTATAATGAAGGATTCCTTTTCGGAGGGGGAAGATGTTTCGTTTTGAATGGTCAGGGAAGTCCTGAAACATTTTATAATCAATGTCCTTACGAACTGTATTCGAATAATTATAACTTGTGGTGCAAAGGAGTGAAAGACGGTTGGGAAGATGCTTTGAAATATTTAGGTGGTTATATGTAATTTAAAAACGGAATCTATGAGATTGAATATTTTTATTTGGATGGTATTGGCGGGATGCCTTTTCTCTTGTGAAAAAGAGAAACTGACACCCAGTAAAGCCCGTAATCCTTTTGCTCCTGATCCGGAAGCAACGGATGCAACCTCTAAGTTAAGACGGGATTTTTACGAGAAAACCGGATGCTTTCTTTTGTTCAATGATACTTTGCGACACGAGTACAAGGGATTGAATGCTTTTGGGGAACCTTATTACGACACGGAGTTGTTGGCCATGGATTGGGATTTGGGTGCCGTAAAGAGTGGGCATACGTTGAGATTCGAATATTTGAATCAGGAGCAGCAACAGAAGGCGTACGATTTTTTGGTTAATGATTTGTATGATGTCATTAAAACGATGCCTTATTCGATTTTAGTCGTGAATAGGATGGAATTGAGTGTGGAAGATTTTTACACGGGGGAAAGAACGTGGGTCCCACAAACGTTTGATATGAATTCAAGGTGTTTGGCGATAGCCATCGAGGGACTTTTCGGTGATGTAGAGCCAATGGAGTTCGCGCAGGATTTATGTTGTGCCATTATTTTCGGTAGTTTCGGGGGAAGTGAAACAAATTACTGGGAAGGAAGTGAGGCTATCGAGTTCTTGAATGTTAATATGTGGGATTATGGTTATCCGAAATCTTGGTATGGAGTTACCACTTTAGAAGATTTGTATCCAAATGGTTTTATTGCCGATACTAATGGGGATAATCTTCCGACAGCCGTTCAGGACGCTTGCGCTTATATCAAGGCAATTTTACTTATGACAGATCAGGAGTTTAGGGAAAAGTATGGAATGTATTACCAGGTTATGCAGAAATACGAAATCATGAAACCGTTGGCAGAGAAAAAGGCTGAGAAATTAGGAATTAAATTCAAATGATTATGAGAAAATATTTGATAGCTGTATGTATTATGTGCTGTTGCGCTGCTCTTGTTGCGTGCAGTGATGACGATAAGTTGCCGAACGTTCAACTGGATGCCCAAGGGACATTTACGGATGAGCGTGATGGGAATGCTTACGGGTGGATTCGAATTGGTGATTTGGAATGGATGACTTCCAACTTGAGATACGGTACACCTTATTACGAGAGAACTTTCGGGGGAATCTTTTTGGATTCAGAGGGAAATCCGCAAAGTGTAGCAACTTTGGGACTTGACTATCTGCCGTTAGATCTAGCCGGGGATTTCGAGAAATACGGCAATTTGTACAGTTGGGAGGAAATCGAAGAAATCGTCCCGGAAGGTTGGCGTGTCGCCTCGGATGAAGATTGGAAAAACTTGGAAAAGGCATTGGGCATGTCATTGAAAGAAGCGGATAAAGAGGGTTGGAGAGGAGGCAATGTCGCCACGCTCATGATGCAAAAAGAGGAAGGAACGGGGTTTGCGCTTCAATTGTCCGGTTGTGCTTGGCAGAATGGTGCTTATGATAAGTATATTCATCTGAATAGTGTTAATGAATACGGTTATTTTTGGACATCAACGGAAGATAAGGATAATGAACTGGCTGTATCTACGGTTTGGTTTCGTAAAATATTTGCGACGCAATCTACCGTCTATCGCGGGACTTCGCCTTTGGACATACTGATGCGGGTGCGTTGTTGTCGGGATGCTCAAAAGTAGTATGAATTTGAAGATGTTTTTTATGAAGAATAGATTTTTCTTTTTTGTTGCGGCGCTGCTTTTATGCAGCGCTTGCGCTTCCCGTAACCAAGGATTTGTCGTGCGAGGAAGTTTTCCGGGTTTGCAGGATAGTATGGCGGTGATGCTTCGTTGTATGGAGAACGAGAATTATAGTGTTGTTGCGCAAGGAGTTGCACGGGATGGCAAGTTTGAATTGAGGGGTGTGGTGCGAACCCCGATGTATTGTGAATTGTTATTTAGTAATCAGGATATTGTTTCTCGTCTTGAAGACGTGAAGGTGGGTAATATTTTTTTGTTCCTTGATAATTCCGAGTTGACCTTGAAAGTACCTCATCTCGATAGTATGTCGTTTACGCCTCAGTTTATGGCGGAAACCGCTGAGGTGAAAGATTACTTGAAAGGGAGTCCGTTACAACAGGAGTTTTACGAGTATCGTAAAGCGTTGCTGCCCTTGAATTTAGTTGCGCAAAAGGCATCTGATTCATTGGCCATGATGAGCTTGCGGGAGAATTGTTACACCCCGGAAGAGTACAATCGTTTGTTTGACGAGCAGTATCCTCAAAAGCAAGCTGCCGAAGCTGCAATAGATGCAGCTAAAATGGAATTTGTGCGTGCTCATCCGCATTCATTGCTCACGCTTTATATCGCGGAAACTTTGTTGAAGACCCCTTTCACGCGTGCCCCGGAAGAGGTGAAAGAGTTGACTCGTGTTGTCGGGCAGATCGAGGATACGGTGCGTCGTCCTTATATCTTGAAAATAGCGGATATAACCCAGACTTTGTGCAAGGGGGCTGTTTATAAAGATGTTGAATTGATAAACACGACGGGGGAAAAGGTGAAGTTGTCGCAATTCGTGCATTCCGATCGTTATACATTGGTTGATTTCTGGGCATCGTGGTGTGGTCCTTGCCGTTGGGCAATTCCCAAGGTGGAACAGCTTTACAAACGTTACGGGGATGATCGATTGGCGGTTGTCAGTGTGTCGCTTGACCAAAAGAGGGAGGATTGGGAAAAAGCCGTTAAACGGGAAAATATGCCTTGGCCTCAATTGGGCGTGGATGGTAATGACATGCTGGTTGCTGTAAGTAGGGCTTATCATATTACCGGGATTCCTCGCTTGTTGCTTATTGCTCCAGACGGGCGGGTCGTGTTCAGCGGACATGATGTAAATGCTTTGCGATTGACCGTTGAGAAGTTATTATAATAATGGAACGAGAATATGTACCGATATTTTTAATTGCTGTTAAATGAAAAGGATATTGTTATTGTTTGTAATTTGCTTATTTGTGCAAAGTGTGTCTGTCGCTCAAGAGGGAGTGAATTTCCGGAATATTTCTCTCGAGGAGGCATTGAAACAGGCGAAAGCTGAAGATAAATTGGTGTTTGTAGATTGTTATACTCCCTGGTGTGGCCCGTGTCATCGGATGCTGACAGAGGTGTTTCCCCGGAAAGAGGCGGGAGATTATTTTAATTCCCGTTTCGTTTGCGTGAAGTATGATATGACGAAGGATGAAAATGTGGAACTTAATAAGAAATTCCGGGTTGCTGCTTACCCGACGTTTATTATTATCCGTCCTGATGGGACGATCCTGCATAAGCAGACGGGAGCCGGTGATTTGAATTATTTTATTCCTTGCGTGGAAGCGGGGTTGAATGACTCGACTAATCTTTGGGGGTTGGAACAGGAATATGTCCGGGGGGGGATGAGTAATGTCAGGTTGATGGCTTATCAAGCGGTGTTGGCGGATGCTTTCGATTGCGATAAGGCTACCGGGATTTACCGGGAATTGTGGGGACGCCTTTCGGATAAAGAGCGGGTTCAAAAAGAGTTTTGGCGTTTGTACACGGATAATTATTGCACGTTTGATTCCCCGATGTGTGAATTTATGCTTGCCCATCTTGATGAAATCCGAGCTAATGCGGGACAGGAAGAGGTGGACCGCTTTTTGTTGATGCGTTACGGTGGTATGCTGGAAAAATGGATAAAAGGGCTTGAGATCCGCGATAGTATTTCTTTTGAAGATTTGTGCAGTCAGGTGGAACGTTTGAATTTGCCTCGATTAGATGAAATGCGAGTATTGGCCGGTTGGGTGGTGAACCAGGAAGTGCAGGCGTTGACGGATTGGATTGCTAAGAAAATGCCGGAGGGAAATTCACAAGCTGTACGTTTTTACGCTGATGCTTTTCAGGGTATTTCCTGGGGACATGATTTTAATGTGCCGGAAAATTACAGCTCGTGTGGAAGTCGGTTAGCGGAACTTACCGTGAATAAAATGGAGGAACAAGGTACGAATCTTAGTTCGTCGGATCTGTCAGAGTATTTCGGGGCATTAAGTTGTTTCCAGCGAGAAATGCCCATTGAGTTGTGTCGTCGTTTAGTCGTGTTGGGCGATAAAGTATTGCCGGTATTACCGGATGATGAGCGATTGCCGGGTATGAAACGGATGTTTGATGATATACGTCGAGTAATTGAACAAGAAAATAAATAATTGCACATGAGAAAAATTTACTTTTTATTGTTATTGGGTGTTGTTGCCTGTACTCAACAACCTGTCGACTACTTTGTCTTGCGAGGTACGGTGCCCGGGGCAATGGACAGTACCACGGTATCGTTGAAAAAGCTGGACGGTCGTAGCAAACCGATCACGGGTTATATTATTGGCGAGAAATTTGAATTGAGCGGGAAGTTGGACGTACCCACGCGTTGCGAGTTAGTTTTGGATAACTATGATTATTTGGAACGTTCGGGAGGAGAATGGAAGTCGGGACGTCGGGTTAATATTGATTTCTTTGTTGAAAACGGGAAACTCACTTTTACCGCGCCTCATCTTGACAGTTTGCCGGAATCTTTCTGGAAATACGATATACGTAAAGAGAAAAATTACAAAGTAGAAGGGTCGAAAGCCCAAGATGTTTATTGCCATTACCAGCAACAGACGATACCGGTGCGTTATAATATATTCAAAATTAGGGAAAAGGAAAAGCTCACCTTGGATGATAACCGTCAGTTGAATGATTTGCTGACAGAATACCGGGAAATCGGCAAAAAGTTTATTTGCGATAATTCTAATATCGCCGTTAATCTTTATATTGTGGAGGGATTGAAAAAATCCGCATTCACGTATGATCAGGCTTATCTTGACGAGTTGGGACAACTTTTTGCAGCCACTCAAGATACTTGTGCCGGCTTAAAAAATTTCCGCCAGTATTTGCATGATGCGATTCGCTTCGTGAAAGAAACTCCCTTGCAAGATGGTGAAATTAGTGACGTGGAAGGCAACGGAGTGTCGTTGCTTGCTCAATTGAACTCAAACGGGTACACGCTTATCGATTTTTGGGCATCGTGGTGTGGTCCTTGCAGGGCCAGTTTCCCGCATTTGCGAGAAATGTATAGGAGTTACGGTAATAAGGTTAAATTCGTGAGTATTTCTATCGACCAGAAAAAAGAAGATTGGTCGAAAGCCATGGAAGAAGAAAAATTGCCTTGGTCGCAATTTTGGGGGTCGCCTGAATTCAGTAAAACCCTTCCTGGGTTGTATGATTTGCGTGGGATCCCGACGTTCTTTTTTATCGATCCTGCCGGAAAGGTTGTATTCTCTGGTCATAGTAGCTTAGATTTAGAGGAACAATTGTCAAAGTTGGATTTTTAGCATAGGAAAAGTTTTAGAGTGGAGAAGGTGTGTGGTGCGATACACCTTCTTTTTTTATTTTTCAGGGGAGGGTACGTTTTGGGCAGAATTATTTTATTTTTGCTGTCCGATAAAACAAATTAAAAATAGAAGAAATGACAGCAAATTGGTTTGAAGCGAAAGTGAAATACGTGAAAGTGGGAGAGGACGGAAAAGAGAGAAAAATGTCCGAGTCGTACTTGTTGGACGCCATGTCTTACACGGAAGCGGAGAGTAGAATCACAGAGAGTTTGAGAGAGATGATACAGGGGGATTTCTATATTGCCGGATTAAAAAAGTCGAACGTTACCGAGTTGGTAGAGTCGAATGACGGGAACGACGATAAATGGTTCAAGGCGAAAGTGAACATCATCGATGCCGACCAGATCAGCGGGAAAGAGAAAAAGTCTGCACAATATTTCTTGGTGGCGGGTTCTGACTTGGAGCGTGCTTTGGCTAATTTGCAAAAGAGCTTGTCTACTTACGTGGTGCCTTTTGAAATAGCTTCTCTTGCCGACACGACAATCATGGACGTGTTCCCTTATTTCTCGGATGATGCGGAACAAACGATCCCCTCTAACTTGAAACCTCTCGGTAGCATGGAGGCGAATACCGAAGAATTCGAGTAAATATTCAAAAAGGACTACTCTTCCGCTCGATTTTAGATTTTAAATTGAAGGGTTGAAAAGCTAACCGAAGCCGGAGAGTAATTCTGCTCTCCCTCTATAAACAGAGGGGGAGCTGGAATAGTCCTTGCAAGTGAAGCTCATTTCTAATTTTCAATTCTGTATTTTCAATTGTTTTATTCCAGAATGTCATCTATTATTTTATTCTGGGCGTTGAAAAACAGCCGCCGTTCAAAGCGTCCGCTTTTGGAGAGCAAGGTGGAGATGTTACAGAAAGATTGAATCCACTCTTTTATCTTGCCAAAATCTTCCCGCGAATTTTCTATCATGGAAAAGCTGAAATTGGATTGAAACAGGGCGAAGTGCCTGCTGCCGGACACGTAGTAACAACTCGTGAAACCGATGTTCATGGATGAAACATAAAAGGCTGTTTCGGAAGGCAGAGGAATATTGGGCACATAAGTCCCGTTCAATGTCTTTTCAAGTTTTGATAAAATGTCGTGGAGTTCATTTTTAATATCTTCTTTCTCTTGTGTCGTGATGATGTGCATCTTGTGGAAATTATTTATTTCATTGGATAGAGCCCAGATTAGAGAATTATCCCAAACGTAGAAAACTTCACTAAAATTGAATATTTCGGTATATCTTTCAATGATCGCGGATAACCGGGAGGGAAGTTCCCATTGAGTGAAATGGTTGAACTCTTCGGATTGCACGAAATAATTGCCCCATTTGAAGAACATGAACTTTGTCATCAGGGGGGAGTGGAGGAAAAATTCGAGGGGCAGGGTGTGGTAGACGTTACCCATCTCGCCGGGCGCATCCTCGTTGATGCGCTTGACACGGTTGAAGTTCTGCTCGATGATGTCGGCAAGCGAATTCATCGAATGGAGTTTTGCGGGTACTTCCAGCACGACGGGCATCCACTGGTGGCTCTCTTCCTTGTACAGTAGCCTGTCGATCGAGATATTCAGTTCTTTGGCTAGAATACCCATTTCCCGGATGGAGAAGTTTACTTTCCTTGCTAATCTCCTGTAAATGGATTCTTTCTCTAATCTCAAGATATCCGATACCAGGTTGATCAAATCTGTCCTTTTGGGAATTTTCCTGCACAATTCATCAATGAATTCGTCGTGGAGATCCTTTTTGTTCATAGTGGTATTGTTTAATACTTATTTAAAGATAGAATATGTTAATTCTATTATCAAAAATAACTATAATTTCAAACGAATTTGCTAAATATTGCATGAAAAAGCGTTCAAGTATAATAATCGAGTGTCTTCATTTTTTTTTCACTGTTTTGGATCAATGCAGGGGGCTGTTTCCTCTATTTTGGAGGAAGTCGGTTGCCTGTTTCCGACCATTCTGCGGAATAAAATCCCTGTTTGTCGGAAATTTCTCCGTATGGTCTAATTCCTGCGAGTGAGAGGGGATAAAGTTGTCTTTTTCAGGTGATAGCAATGGTTTACCTTTGTTGTAGAAAATTGAATCTGTATGCAAAGGAAAGGTTTTATATTATTAATAACAGCGGTTTTGGTTTGCACGTTTGCTAATGCCCAAAAGGTAGCACTGAAGAATAATCTGTTCATGGACGCTATGGCAGCCGTTAATTTTGGCGCAGAATTTAAAGTCGGGAAGCGAACCACGGTGGATATTCCCGCGAGCCTGAACCTGTGGAGTTTCAGCGACAGCAAGAAGTTTAAGCATTTCGCCGTGCAACCGGAGTTCCGCTGGTGGAAATGCGAACCCTTCACGGGACATTTTCTGGGTATTCACGCTCATTATGCTTCTTACAACGTGGGAGGTATCGGTCCTTTCAAGACGATAAAGGATAACAGGTACGAGGGATGGTTGATTGGTGCCGGGGTGAGCTACGGTTACAATTGGTTGATCGCCCCCCGGTGGTCGTTGGAAACCACAGTAGGGATAGGTTACGCTTATATGTCGCATGACAAGTACCGGTGCGGGAAATGCCAGCCTTCTGTCGGTCACAAGAAAGCACACTATTTCGGACTGACGAAATTGGGATTAACGTTGGTATTTCTGCTAAAATGATGTGGATTATGGGAATGAATGATAAAATAAAGAGTAAGATGGTTGCCCTGGTAGGGGGAATTGTATTTTTTGTTGCCCCGGGTACCTTGGCGGCGCAACAGAAGGCGTCGGACGTGCGGGTGGTCGTGCGAGATGTTCGGCAGGAGCGGGATAGTATACGTGCTATACTGGAAATCGAGGCTATCGGGATATCGGTTGCCCCGAGGGAACAGATGTATTTGTTCCCGGTGATTCGTGATGGCAAGAACGAGAGGAAAATGCTCCCCGTGGTTATCAATGGCAGGATTCAGCAAGCCGTGGCGGACAGGACGGAAAGGCTTTCCGGGTATGTAGAGCCTGTATATGCTTCTTTTACAACAAAGGGGAATAAACTTTTTTACCAGAAAATTGCGTATAGCGCGACGATTCCCATCGAGGACTGGATGCGGAATGCCAACGTGGCTATCGGGCAGGAACGCCGTAATTGCCGGTGCGAGTTCCATCATCTTTCGATGGAGATGATAGCCGAGGGCATCCGGTTTATAGAGAAGCCGGTGCGGGGTATCTATGATCTTTCCGTGACGATACCCGTGCCACCAAGGGAAGAGATTAAATATAGGTCGGAATCAGGGGAAGCTCAGATTATCTACACGGTGGGAAACGCTGAGATAAAGCCTGCATTGGCTGATAATCAGGCGGAGTTGGATAAGATACGCCGGAGTCTGGAAGACGTGAAAACGCTGCAAGGGGTGAAAATCAATTCGATGACGATTTCTTCTTACGCGTCGCCGGAGGGGGGATGGAAATACAATTTTGATTTGTCCGAGCGTCGTGCCGCTTCCCTGCTGGGATGGCTTCGGAGGAATCACGAGTTCCCCGGGATGTTATTGTCGGCACGGGGATTCGGGGAGGATTGGACGGGATTCGAAGCTCTTGTCGAGGAGGACACGGGTATGACGGCTATCGAGAAAGAAAGTATTCTTCGGATTATTGAAGATACCGGGGATTTGGACAAGCGCGAAAGACAATTGAAATTGTTGAATGACGGACGGACGTATCGCCACGTGCTTGCTAATCTTTTCCCGGAACTTCGGCGGAGTGCTTACCGGATAGATTTCACGGTGCCAGAGTATTCGCAGGAAACGATAAAGGAAGTGTTCCGTTCCCGTCCAAGTGCGTTGTCACTCTACGAGTTCTATCTGCTTGCCAACGAGTATGAGCCGGGAAGCAAGCAATTTATGGATGTCATAGCGACGGCAGCAAGGATGTTCCCGGAGGAGAAGGTGAGCCGAATCTCGATGGCGGTGTTCAGTTACCTGTCCAATGATGTTGCGGCGGCATTGGAGTATCTCGAGGGATTGGAGGATGATCCGGATGCCTGGATTTATTTCTCTTCATTTCATGCGCTCAACGGGGAGTTGGATAAGGCAGAGCAATATGCGAAGCGAGCGGGACAGGCGGGTAATCCTGAGGCTGTCAAGTTCCTGCGGTTGATAGAACGCTACAAGGTGGACGAGGGGGTGTTTCAGGAAAAGATGAAAGAATGGGAAATGTATGGGATTGAGTAAATCCTGCGATAGTAAGAATATGATTATAGTTTATTAAAAAACACGCAGATGAAAATTAAGATGATTCTTGTGTCGATGTTTGCGATAGCGGCGTTGACTGGTTGTAGTGAAAAAGATGGAGAGCACGATGGGCAGCTTGGGGCGAGGGATGCCGATATGGCTTTTGTTTCCATCAAGATTGAAACAGAGAGCACGACGGCTCGTTCTTCGGGCGAGGGTGCGGGTGCGAATGAAAGTGACTTGAAAACGCTTTACGTGGTTGTCTTCAATGACGCAGGTAATGTCGTCGGGGTTCCGGGAACAACGGAGTACTTTATCAAAATTCAGAATGCTTCATCCAAGCCGGACGCGATCAAGATTTCGGGGGCGGCAACAAAACTTTTGATGATTGCTAACCCGGGTAGCGAACTAGTGAAAATTTTCGATGACATTAATTCACTGACAACTTTCCCCACGCTCAACGTGGCAATCAAGAGTGTTTCCAAAGGCGAGATCACGGATGAGGTTGTTCCCATAACGAGAGGTTTCACCATGATTAATAGCGGTGACGAAAGTGGAAAGAACGCGGGGGATAAGATTTCCGACCCGCTGATTCCTATCGGTGATAAAATTCAAAAGGTGACGGAAGATGTAGACGAGACTGCGGCGAAAAAAGCAGCCGAGCTGGATGATAACCGGGTAACGATTAAGATTGAACGTCTGGCTTCCAAGATTGAATTTAAGATTAAAGGAGATGATGATGCTAATATAAGTGTCTTGCCTGCTGGGGCGACCTTCTCTTTTGTCGGTTGGGTGCCTGACGCTGTAAATAGTACGTTCTATCCTTTCGCCGAGAAAACGTTACTATCGGTTACTCATACCTCCGGGGGAAGTTACACGAAGAGTTTCTATACCCAAGACCCGAATTTCACGGATGGGGTAGGACTTACCAAAGCCACGATCAATAGCGTGACTTACGAACCCGTGCTGACAGCTCCTTACACGTGGATGACGGCACCGAACAAGATTTATTGTATCGAGAATACGATGAGTGCCGTCAAGCAAGAATTTGGGAATGCCACTCGTTTGGTGATTAAGGGTACCTATTATCCTCCCGGACATAGTAAACAAGGGGATTGGTTTAGTTTTGCGGGTAAGAATCATGCTAATCTTACTGCACTTCAAACGGCTTACAATGATGCTAGTGCCGGACCGAATCTAAAGGATGCTTGTGACAGGATGTTCGGTAAGATAAAAGCGTACGCGAACACACATTCTGGTGTCACTCTTGTCGGGACGACCTTTGCCACGTTGAAAGAAACCGATCTGGCACAAATCCCGAATGGAGGCGAGGTTATCAAGGAGGGTAAGACTCCCGTGATTCGCTGGTATCAAGGCGGGCGGGCTTATTACTATTACGAGATCCGGCATGATAATGAAACGACGAAGGATATGGATTTCGGTAAATACGGGGTCGTGCGGAACAACTGGTATAAATTGACGCTGGGTTCTGTCAACGGAGCGGGCACTCCCTGGTACCCGGATATTGATAATCCCGGTCCAGGTGATCCTGACCCGACAGACCCGATAGACGGAACGACAGGTTATCTGGGAGTTACGGTGAGTGTTTCGCAGTGGATTATTTGGGAGAATGAGATTGGAATTTAAATGATTTCGGGGGCGTGATTGTTGATTTCGTGATTCTTGCCATACACGGATTGACTTTGCAAGCACTCGATCGGCAATCACTAGAACCGAAATTGTTTTTCCTTTTATTCAGAAACATCAGAAGCCGGAGGCGGGCTTTAAAATGCGGGAATATGAACATGAAGAATACATACCGAAATTTGATCGATCTGGTTTTGATAGCCATCGTTCCGGTTTTTCTGTTGTCGTGTGAGCGAATCAAGGACAATATGGATGATTGCGGGATATATCTCGAATTTGTCTATGATTATAACATGGAGTATAAAGACTTTTTTGACCCGCACGTTTCGACGGTCGATGTATTCGTGTTCGACGAGGGGGGAAAGTATCTTTTTACAAAACACGCCCGGCGGGAGGAATTGACCCGAGGGAACCGGATGTTTCTGGGAGGGGATCTTCATTTCGGGAAATATAAAATATTGACGGTGGGCGGATTGACGGATCATTTCAGGGTTTCAGACCATAACGGGAACGTCCTTTCGCCCGGGCAAACGATGCTGGATGAGGTGCGGATCGCATTGGAACGGACGACGGGTGTCGTGTCTCACGAATTCTCACCCCTGTGGGTGGGGAAAACGATAGAGGTGGATTACAAGGCGGATTTGTCGGTGTGGTCGGTGAATTTGGTGAAGAACACGAACCGTTTCAACGTGTCGCTCGTGGAAACGGAGCAAAATGCAGGCGGACGAGCGGGAACTCCTGTTTATACTTTTGACGTGGAAACTCCCGAGGGGGCAGTGTACGGATATGATAATTCCCCGAGGCTGAAAGAAAAAGTGACGTACGCGCCTTATGATCTCGTGGCGGGTGATGAGCCAGGAGAACTGTCGGAAGGGAGGTTGAACACGAATCGCTTGATGTATGGGGATGACTATGATTATAAGCTCGTGGTGCGTGATGTCCCGGGCGGGAATTCCTTGTGGGAATATGACTTGATGGAGTTGCTGGAAGAGATCAAAAATGGTTTGTACCCGGGTAGCACGCTATCCATGCAGGAATTTCTCGATCGTCAGAGTGAATGGGATTTGAAGATCCGGTACAAGGATAAGGGCGGTTTTGTTGCTATCGCGATAGAGATCAACGGTTGGATAATATGGCTCAATGATATAGGTGTCTGATTTTAGAATCAAGAATTTATGAAAAATAACATCTTAAATATAGTTTTTAGCTTCATTTTTCTCGTTTCTTGTATCGCGGAGCGTTCGGGAGATGATACCGGTATGTTGGCGAGAGCGCGAAGCTTGATGGCGATAGAGGTGCTGGCGGACGGGGCTGATGAACATGATTATATTCATACCACCCGTTTCATCGTGTTTGATAATGCTTCGGTTTCTCCTGCAGTAGACGTGAATGAGGTGGTCGCTTTCAGTACGGAAGAGCAGGGGACTAAAAAGTTCAGCACCACGTTGGAGGTGAGCACTAATTCGGACAAAATGCTGGTGGTCGTCGTGAATGAGCCGGCGGCGATGACGGCCTCGCTGAATGCCGTGATATCCCGAGCAGAATTGGAGGATATGATATTTCGCATGGATGATGTCTTCAACCCGAATCACTCGTCGCCTTCTTCTTCGGGAATCCCCATGACTGGGGTGAAACGGGATATTGTTGTTGCCGAGGGACTCACTACACGGGAAGAAATTAATATCGAGCGAGGGGTGGCTCGTGTGGAACTTTGGTTGAAAAAAGAGGATGCGGTTTCTTTTGCACGGGTCACGAGTTCCACGAAAGTATCGTTGGAAAATTCTTATGCCGAGGGATATCTGGTGGTGGGCACGGAAACTGATAAAACTCGTTTCCAGATGGGAGCGGATGCCGATGATAATTTCGGACATATGTTGATACCGGATAACGATTACTCGTTCGTGGGGTGGAATTATGGAGGGGCGGCTCCGTTGGAATTGGATGATACCTATCAATTGATTGCCGCATTTTATACCCCGGAACGTACTTGTTCTTCTTTTAATGATGCCGATAAGTTGATTTTAAATATCGAGGGGGTAAGTTCTCCGGACGGGGCAAGAGAGGGACGGGCAGTTTTATCGTCTTTTTTACCGGAAGGGGGCGGAGCTTTGCGAGTTCTGACCGAGATCAGACGCAATAATATTTACCGTATCATGGCGGTTGTGAAAGAGAAAACGGTGGAATTTGAACATCGAGTTCTCCCGTGGAAAGATGCGGGGCAGGGTATTATCATCGATCCGCAGTACTATTTGCGGGTAAATTATGACAAACGTTATATCAATGATAACGCACAGTCCGCAACGATCACGGCAGAAACGAACTATGACAGAAGCGACCGGGGGTATCCCAAGGGGATTCAATTGGGAATAATCGATTATTACGACAAGAATGGGGGAGTGGCTTCCGGTGGAGAAAGCGATTGGCTGAATGTCTCGATGTCGGGTGCAAATGGCGATTTATCCCGGAATGTGATATCTACGGCTAGCAGGAGTTTGACGGGTATTCCTGCCGGGGCTTATGCTTTGGTGGAGGTGAAGGCGGGGAATCTGATTAAGAAGATTAAGATAATCCGTTCGTAGTACATAATAAATGTGATATATGATGAGACGATCCAGAATGTTTTCAAAAATATTTTATATGACCGTTGTGCTGCTGATAGGTATCACAGGTTGTGTGTCGGATAAATTGGATATGCCGGACGTGCCGAGGGAGTCGGTAATCATAGAGATGACAGTACCCGGATTCGAGATACCCGTAACCCGCTCGATTGAAGGTAGCAAGGGCGAGGCGGCGGTACGAACGCTGGATATGCTGATATTTGATAAATCGACTCCCTCTGCCAAATTGCTCCGGAATATTAAAGTAACGGATTTTACCCCGGAAACGTCGGGTTCCGAATATAAGGTGAAATACAGGTTGGCACTCACGCAGAATGAAGCGGGGGCCGTCGTGATTGTTGCAAACGCATCGGGTGAAGTGGATGCCGCTCTAGTAAAGCATCCTGTCGGTTCGGAAAAACAAGCTGTATTAGAAGCGTTGAAATTCTCTACTGCGGCAGGCAAAGATGGTTCTTACAAGTGGAACGTGTCGACGCCGGGCTATACCCCGATACCCATGTACGGGGAGGTGTCCGTGGACGGGATCGCACCGGGAGGAACGGTCAATGCCGAGTTGCTTCGGATGCTGGCACGTATTGACGTGGAAAATAAGGTGAAGGGGAGTATCTTCAAGCTTGAAAAGATTTATCTGGTAAGCTACAATACTTCGGGATTCGTTGCTCCCGCCTGGGATGTTTCCAATGGGATATTGGTGCCGAATCCCTATTTCGATAATAAGAATCCGATGATCCCGAATCCCTCGGGTAAGCAGGATGCCTCGCTGGACGCCGCGATGGAATACGAGTACAAGCAGGATGCGGGATCTTTGTTAGCTGGAGAAATATATACTTACGAGGCAATTAAGACCACGAAGGATGATTCTAAAAATGGAACTTGCTTGATTTTCAAGGGAAAGTATTTGGGAACGGATTATTTTTATCGTGTTGACTTCACGCAAAAAATGGAGTCATCTGCCACGGTGGAGTTTATGCCCTTGTATCGTAATCATAAATATACGGTTAATATCACGAGTGTCGAGGGAATCGGGTATGAAACCTTCGAGTCTGCGCTCCATTCATCTACCGTGTTGTCGAACTTGAAGACCACGATTCTTGTCGTGGATATGGCGGGAATAAACAATATCGTTTATGATGGGCAGTTTTTTATGGGAACGGAAAGTAGGTTACTCGATATGCCGTATGGCGTGAACAGGCAACTGCACCATCGGGTGAGTTCCGATTATCACGGGAATTGGAAAGCAAAGGTCCTTAATCCGGGTGGAACGACCTGGTTACAGTTCCCGGGGAATAAGTCAGAGATGGATGGGGTGGATATAAACCAAACGGGATTGGAACTTGTCATAACGGCGATTTCCGCTCCTGGCGGCGGTAATTACGTGAATGGTAAGATCGTGTTTACTGCCGGGCGACTCTGTGATACTTTGACTGTCCGGAGAATTCCGATAGCCGATCTGTTTGCACGAAGCAACGTGGTGCAGAAGTCCGGGGTATTGACTTTTGCTGTTACGGAGGAGGATAACCGAACGATTCCCGCGTGGTCGCAGGGCGTGTTCTTCAAGTGGGGATCGCTCGTGGCTATGGCTCCTGCGGGCAATCCTTATGACCCGACGACACAAGTCGTGTATCACCCTTCCGGATTGAATCCGTCCAATTGGGGAGATAGTCTGGCGGGATGGGATCGAATCCCTTATGCCCACCCGAATTTCAGTTTTACTACGCCTTCGCCGTCGGGGGACGATACGGATGCTTTCAAGGAGTATTCCGGTAACACGGGTTTCAATGAGGGAACGGGTGTCGGTGATATATGCCGCTATATTTCAAGCGGGACGGGCGGAAAAGGCTGGGTGGAAGGGAAATGGCGTATGCCGACTTATACCGAGTTGAAGCAATTGTATGACGAAACGGGTGTGAAGACGGCACAAATCGGGACTTTTACCGATAAGATGAAAATTCTTGACGTGAATCCCGGCAGTTACCGGAGCGGTACATTTAACCCGGAAAGCGGGCAGTTCTTGGGTGTAAAGGTGACGGCTTCTACGCCAACGGAAAGCAATATGAAAACACCACCTTCTGGAACGGTTTTCTTACCTGTCGCGGGGCAACGTTACCCGAATGGTTATGGAAACGTGTATCACGCGGGGGCGTACGGGTATTATTGGTCGGCGACGCCCTACACGGTGAACAGCCGATATACCGTGAATTATCTCTTTTGTGGTGAAGGCGAGGTCATGTTTTACGATGCCGACCGTTCGTATGCTTTCCCGATACGTTGTATCAAAGATTATTAATGATAATATAAATATATGATGAAGAAATTATCTTTTTTCTTGCTTGTATTGACGCTGTCGGGCGTGTGTGCCGACGTGTGTGCCCAAACGGCGGATTTATTTCCTTTCTTCAGGTCGTTTTTGGATAATAATTTGACGGGAGTAGATTTCCCGGCACCCAATCAACTTGAAGGTTCGGGGAAGACTAAGGAGGGAAGGTATAAAAGGAAAAATCAGGCAGGTTTGGTGAATTTGGTGGGATTGCAGCTCACGAGCGGAAAGGAAGAGGTGGGTGCTTTTTATTTACCCGAGTATATCTTTACCACGAAGGATGGGCTTTTAATCGAGTTCGAGTATATTATGAAATATACCGTTTCGACAGAAAAGGGGGTGACCGATGGTATTTGTATGTTTTTGGTGGATGCAACCTCGAATGACTATATCGGTGCTAACCTGAAATACGGGGCGGAAGGGGCAGGATTCGGTTATACCCATAGATCATCAGTACACACGAGTATTAGCAAAGGCGTGTTGCCTATTACCGGTATGAAAGGCGGGTATTTGGCGGTAGCGTTGGATCAGGGTAATTTTAAAAATTGGCGTTTCGAGGATTACGAGATGAGAAACGGGATTCCTTATGATGATAACCCGACTAAAATAGATAATGTACAACCTAAAAAATATGATACCCGAAGTAATGTTACGATTCGGGGAGCTGCCGGACGTAATACTAAAACAATAACAACTTCCACGAGAACGCATACCCTATATGAAGGAAGCTGGGGGTTTCCGGTACTTATAACCCGCCACACGGGATGGAGTATAGACAAGGGGCTTGAAAGCGAGAGTATCAATGGATTGAGGAATGAAGCCGGATTCCAGTTGAATACGGCAAGCGGTAAATTTGAGCAACACGTTAGCCCGAGGATTGATAAGCCGTTCAATATCTCGGGAGGGGCAATGTTTAATCATGCTGACGAGGCGGCATACCGGAAGGCGATCATTGCTCTTGAGCCTAATCTTCAAGATGGTGGTTTTATCATAACGGTGACTATACAACATGGAAGGGAGAAAACCGTAGTGATCGAAAAATACACCTACCCTTCTTCACTGACGTACGTGGAAAACGGAATACCTATCAGAATATCAGGAGGTGAACAACCTACTCCTTCGTGGTATCAGAACCCACCGGCAACAAATTTATCCCTTAACACGCCGCAAAAATTGGTTATCGGTTTTATGGCATCGACGGGACAGCTCACGGCGCACACGAATATTATTAAAAATTTGCGAATCACACCTCTCTATGCCGCTCATTCAGAAGATGATATTTATGAACACCGCCGGGGATCGGCTACTGTGCGCCCTTTGGATAATGACTGGGCATATCGAAGTGAGGGCGGCGTAATCAGTGCCGACAAGGGTAATCTCGATCCGGCAAGCCTGCGTATATGGACGAGTGAGAAGGAAAAAGATTGCCTCGGGACGGGTGTGTTTGAATACGAGGCTCCCGGGCAAGGCAAGTGGGTGTATAACCCGGATTTGGCGGAAATGATGTTTTTCCCGATAAAGGGTTTCACGGGCGAAGCGTCTATCATGTATGATGTTAAGGGTAAATATGATCCTTATGCCGGTGATAGTTTCCGTTCCTCGTTGGCGAAGATTGTTATCAATATGGCTGATAACCAACCTTGAGTTTGTGGTGCGGTTGTTTAGATTATGCGGGAAAAGGCTTTTTATCGAGCGGAAACGTTTGTGAAAAAGCCTTGTGCTGCACTTTATTTTGTTAAAATTTGACATACATTGTTGGTATACAGTGATATATGTGTTTGTCGCTAGGCGTGTAATTTCTTGTCTAAAATTAGCTTTATACTATTAACTTTTTTACCTTTGCCGGATTAATTTTCTCCGGGTCGTTTGGTTGAAGGAGAGATGTTTCGTGAGTTTTTAACGATCGGGTGAAACTTGAAAAGAGATTCAAACGTATTTGGAAATAATTAATCTATAAAGAATTATGAAGACAAGAATTGAACATGATTTACTCGGCAACAAAGAGGTGCCAATGGATGCTTATTATGGTGTTCAGACTTTAAGAGCAATCGAAAATTTCGCAGGGATTAGTGGTTTCACGATTGGAATGTACCCGAATTACGTGAAGGCTCTAGCCATGGTAAAATGGGCTGCAGCAAAAGCTAACCACGAGTTGGGATTGATTCCCACGGATATCACGAATGCCATTACTGCTGCTTGCGAGGAAATCATTGATGGTAAATTGATCGACCAATTCCCGGTAGATATGGTACAAGGTGGTGCCGGAACTTCCACGAATATGAATATCAACGAGGTGGTTGCTAACCGTGCATTGGAATTGTTAGGACACCAGAAAGGTGAATATCAATATTGCCATCCGAATAATCACGTGAATCTTTCTCAATCAACAAATGACGCTTACCCGACTTCTTTCCATTTGGCTATCATCTTAACCAATAAAGAAGTGGTTGCAGAGATCAAATTGTTGGTTGATTCTTTCCGTAGAAAAGCAAAAGAATTTGAGCACGTGTTGAAGATGGGACGTACCCAATTGCAAGATGCGGTGCCGATGACCTTAGGTCAGGAATTCGAGGCTTATGCTTATACTTTGGAAGAGAATATCGAGCGATTGAACGAGGCTGCCAAATTGTTCTTGGTTGAGAATATGGGAGCCACGGCTATCGGTACAGGTATCAACTCTGAGCCGGAATATGCCGAGATTTGTGCTCGTGAATTGCGTATTATCAGTGGTGAGGAATTCGTTTTGGCGCCGAACCTGATTGCCGCAACTCCTGACACGGGTGCTTGTGTTTCTTATTCTTCCGAATTGAAACGTTTCTGCGTTCAATTGTCTAAGGTATGCAATGACTTGCGTTTGTTGTCCAGTGGTCCGAGATGCGGGTTGAACGAGATCAACTTGCCGCCGATGCAGCCGGGATCTTCAATTATGCCGGGTAAGGTAAATCCGGTTATTCCTGAAGTGGTAAACCAAGTTTGCTTCCGTGTAATCGGTAACGACACGACCGTGATGATGGCTGCCGAAGCCGGTCAGTTGGAATTGAACGTGATGGAGCCGGTGATCGTGTACGCTTTGTTCAACTCTATGCATATGTTGATAAAAGTTATGGATCGCTTGAGAGTTTTGTGTGTTGATGGAATCACGGCTAACGCTGATCGTTGCAAAGAAATGGTAATGAACAGTATCGGAATCGTGACTGCATTGAACCCGACTTTAGGATATGAAAATTCTTCTCGTATAGCCAAGAGAGCCTTGCAGGAGAACAGAAGTGTTTACGATTTGGTACTTGAGGAAAAGTTGTTGACGAAAGAGGAGTTGGATAACGTACTCCGTCCGGAATTAATGATTGCTCCGAAAAAATTCTACAAGAAAAAGTAACCATTTTTTTTAATTTCGTAGATATTGTCATATTTTAGCAAGACTAATTTTAAATATAAAGTTATGAAGAAAGGTTTTAATCAGTTTGTAGCGGTAGCATTGATTGCTGCTTCGTCAGTTGTTTTTAGCGGATGTTTCGGTTCTTTCGCATTGACTTCTAAATTGCATAATTGGAATGGCAGCGTATCCGATTCTAAATTCGTGAACGAGTTGGTGTTCTTGGGGTTGTGTATTCTCCCGGCATATGAATTGTGCTGCTTGGGTGATGCATTGATCTTTAACTCTATCGAATTCTGGGGTGGGAACAATCCTGTTGCCATGAAAGCTGGAGATATCGAGAAAGATCAAGTGATGTTTGCGGGAAAATCTTATACTGTGACCAAAACTTTGAACAAGATGGCAATCTCTAGCGAGGAATCTGATGCTGTCGCTGAATTCCAATATTATCCGGAAGAGGATGCTTGGTACCTGATGGACGGTCAAGAAAAACAGAAATTGATGAAAAACACGAGAAAGATGATGAAAGCTGTGGTTGCTCTTCACTAATTTTTCGGGATATAAGTGATAAATAAGGACGTCGAAAGACGTCCTTATTTTATTTTTGCCATATGTGAGTTTTTTAATAAATCAAAAAAAAGTAGAATAAATTCTTGCAAAAGTGTGGCTGTTTTGTTAGCTTCACGCAATTATCAATTTAAAACGCAATATTATGAAAAAATGATGTTTCTTATTTGTGCATTATTTTTCGTGTTGACAGGATTCAATCAACAGGAAAGAGTTGTGGAACAAGGTAGTATGGAAATTCTTGAGAGTGTTTCTGATGTAAGTGTAGCTCCTGTTATAGTTGTAAAGCTTAGGGATTTTACGGCTAAAGAAGGGGGGATAGCTGTATTTGAAGCTAGATATGAGCCAATTGGGGATCCGAATCTCACTGCTGAATGGTTTTGTAATGGAAAACCACTTCCAGATAATAGTCGTATGAGAACCTATCTAGAGAATGGATATGCGACATTAGTAATAAATCCCGTGTATGCAGAAGATGCCGGGGTATATACGCTTAAAATATCTAATGCCTTGGGAGAGGCTCGTTCTAGTGCGAGGTTATACGTTACTGAATAAAATTGGAAGCCAGATAATTTATTATTGCAGTTATCCGAAAAATCACGTCAAGAATTTTTTGGCGTGATTCTTTGATGATTGTTGTTGTCTTGCGGGGGAATCTGTATATTTGAGTTCTGGTGTTAATAATAAAGGACAAGCGTGATGAATAGTAATCATATTTTTACCGAAGCTTTATACGGGTACAAGCGTTCCCGTCGGAATGTAATTTTTAGGATATTTGTTCTTCTCGGGCTCGTGGGGATTATCCTTTACGTGTTCACGCCACTATCCGGTTTAGGTTCTGCTAGAAATCTCGGGCAGTTGTTCCGGGGACCGGCGATGGATTGGTTTTCCCGGTCGCTATCCTCGTCCATTCCTTTTAAATGTGCTTACTTGTTCAACATACTGCAACTGCTTTTCTCGGTGGTTCTCGTGAGCAACGATAGCAGGCGGTTCCGTTTGGATTCCACGGTGGCGTTGAGCGTTCACGCCCAAGGGAATTCGGAGATTACAACGGGGAACGTCATCGGTAAAATTCTTGCTTTCACGCTGGTCAACGTGTCGTTCCTTACCTTTTGTGCCCTTTTGAACCTTCTTTTCTATCCCGAGGTGTTCAACGTGGGGTATTACTTCTTTTATTGGTTGACGCAGAACCTCCCGACCACGGTCTTCTGTATTTGTCTTTCTACCTATGTGATGAGGCTGACGGGCAACCAAGGGTTGGGTATGCTATTCCTTGCGGTTATTCTCGGTGTGTTGACCCTCCCGGGTTCTGTTTGGTTAAACGGGTTATTTGATCCTTTGGCTACGGGCATTCCCAACATGTTTTCCGATTTCACGGGACACGTGAATCCCGGGAATTACTTGCTACAACGGGTGTTTATCCTATTCTCCGGGGTTGGGTTGGCAATCCTGTCGGTAATCCATTATCCCAGAATTCCTAATAATTCGCGGGCACCCTTCCGGTTGGTCTGTGTGGCTCTGCTTCCTTTGCTCTTTGCCGGCAGTTTAGCAGTTGTGTATACTTGCGGCATTCAAACTGTTTCCAAAAAGCGGGAAGCCTTTCGTGATGCTTACGCAAAGTACGATCGGGAAAAGCCACTCAAGATTGCTGCGAACTATCTCCAGTTGAAAGAAACCGAGAACGGTGGAATCTCCGTGACGAGTAGAATGACGGTTGAGAACAGGGATAGTGTTGTCCTCCCGTTGGTACTCTACTTGAATCCCGGGCTTGTCGTTTCCTCGATCATCGTAGATGGGAAAACGGTTTCTTTCCAACGAGAGCAACAGGTGATACTCGTGGACGAAACGGTGTCCTCCGGCAAGACGAGTGAAGTTGTCGTGAAATACGAGGGGAAAATCGACAATAGTTTCTGTTTTCTCGATACCCCGGAAGAGAAATACGCTTCGCCGGAAGTGAATACGATAGGTATTTACCGCTTCGGTTATTCCCCCGCTTTTTGCGAGAAAGAGTACAAATTGCTTCCCCCGGAATGTGTCTGGTATCCGGTCAGTGTACCTCTTTACCATTCACAGGGTTTCCGGGAAAAAATGTTCACCCATTACACGTTGGAGGTGGAACATGATCCAAGTCTTGTGGCGATATCCCAGGGAAAGGCGGATCGGGAAACTGCCGGGAAGACGAAGTTCCGTTTCGATCATAATATGCCGGGAATCAGCCTTTGTATCGGTAATTACAAGAAACGGGAAATGTTGGTATCCAATGATTTGACGGGAATGAGAATCTCTGCGGGAGTAACCATTGAATTCGTGGAAGACGATCATCCGGTAAGAGTGGAACTTTTCTATTTGCCCGAGCATGAATTTATACTTGACTCTTATGATGCCATTACTGAATTGGACTTCTTGGAAGTAATTGAAAGTGTCAAAAACGAGGTGGATTTTTATAGTTCTTATTCTAATTATAGTTACAAACGGCTCGAGAATAAGATAGCTTACGATCCCACTTTACAATATCCTTACAGTTGGCTTACCCTTGTGGAAACTCCTTGTAATTTTCATGCATTTGAGGGAAGGTCGTTGCAAGGAGGTGAGCGTGTGCAGGGAGGAATGGTGTTCTTGCCGGAAAAGAGCTATTCGGTAGACGAGTATTCCTATTTTTCTGACGACAAAGCAGAAGAAGCTCGTGTGCGCTTGGGTCAGAAATTGAAGTTGTTCTCGGAAGGAAGTTGTGACTTGAGGTCGAGTTGCGTGGGTAACACGGGTTTTCTTTATTCCGATGAGTGTCCTTTGTTAAACGATGTACTGAAGTGTTTTTTTAATTCCTTGTCTCATGTAATGTTCGTTGATGGGGTGGCCGAGTATCTTGTTGTGGATTACCTGAAAAATCACAGTTTAGAGGATGCTTTGTTAGATGACTCGCTCTCCCCGGAGTTATTGAATAACATCATTTATAAAAAGTGCGATGAATTGTTGGCTCTTTTGAATGTTCGAATTGGTAATAAGAAATTCATGGAGGCTTACCACGATTTTCTCGGACGGCATCTTTTCGAGGAGGCTGACATGGAAGATTTTTCCCGGGAGTTGTTTACCCGTTTCGGGGTTGGTTTGGATACCATTGTAGAAACGTGGTACCGGAGCAACAGGTTGCCCATTTTTCAAGTAGTCGGGCACGGTATTTCAGTTGGAGAATATGGAGCAGAAAAAATATATGATTTCAAGGTGTTTAATCGGGGTGAAGCCCCGGGTGTTATCATGTTGAGTGATCAAAAAACGGGATGGATCATTCCCCCGGGAGAGGGACGAAGCATCAGGAAGCGAGTGAAAGGGGCAACCAATTTTTTTGTAAGTACAATATTGTCGTTGAACCTTCCGTCGGGTATGGAATTGTCGCACGAGAGAGGAGATGCGGATACCGATACCACAGAGTGGTTTTTGCCCTTCGATGGCTCGTCGTTTCCGATGAATGAGGATGAAATTATCGTGGACAACGAGGATCCGGGATTTACTATTCAAGAAACAAAAAAATTTAGTGTCGCTTCCCTGTTCGGTCAGGTCGAAACCCGGGCGAAATGTTACCGTGTGCCCCCTGCTAATCACTGGGGACGTATACTCCGATGGGATTGCCAAGGTTCTCCCGTGAGAGGAGCGTATTTCAAAGTGGCGGGCAAGGGCAACCAGAAAGTACAGTGGGAAACCAATTTACCCCGGGAAGGTAAGTATGAGGTGTTTTGCTATCTGCCTTGTGATGCGGGAAGGATGTATTATGCGGCTGCAGCACGGACATATTATTACACCGTATTTGACGGGGAGGAGGAACATGAAGTAGAGCTTTCGCTCGATAAGGATACTTGGGAGTGGGTATCCTTGGGTGTTTTTGATTTCCGTGGGATAGCACGAGTGACCTTGAGTGATAGGGGACGGGAGTGTACGCCAGAAAATGAAGAGTTCAGACCGCAAGTGATGGCGGCAGATGCGATAAAATGGGTGAAAATCAGGGAATAATATTAGCTGATATATCGCCAGTTGATCTTTGTTTTGAAGAGGCGTTTAACCTGAGCGGCGAAAGTTTGGTTTTCCTCTTTTTGCAGGAAGGGATCGTCTTCCAGAATGAGGGTGGCGGCTTGGGCGGCTTCGTTCAGTATACGTCCGTCTTTCCCGAGATTGGCAACTCTTAAATTACAGGTAAGCCCGCTTTGCTGAGTCCCTTCGATGTCACCCGGACCGCGTAGCTTCAAGTCGACTTCGGCAATTTCAAAACCGTCATTGGTAGAAGTCATGGTTTCGATACGTTTGCGGGATTCGTTGGAGAGTTTATACGAGGTCATGAGGATACAGTAAGACTGGTCGGCTCCACGTCCCACGCGTCCCCGTAGCTGGTGAAGTTGGGAGAGCCCGAAGCGTTCGGCGCTTTCTATCACCATGATGGAAGCATTTGGGACGTTTACACCAACTTCGATAACCGTCGTGGCTACTAATATCCGGGTTTCCCCGGACACGAACTGTCTCATCTGTTCGTCTTTATCGGCAGGTTTCAGTTTCCCGTGCACGATGCCCACTTTGTACCCGAGCGGGTCAAAATAACTCATCACGTGTTCGTATCCTTCTTCCAGGTTGCGATAGTCCATTTTCTCCGATTCGGAAATAAGCGGGTAGACAATATATGCCTGTCGCCCGAGTTCCAGTTCCTTGTGGATGAATTTATAGACTTGCAAGCGTTTGTTTTCGAAAGCGTGGTGCGTGGTGATCGGTTTTCTCCCCGGGGGTAGTTCGTCGATCACGGATACGTCCAGATCCCCATATAGAGTCATTGCCAAGGTACGGGGAATGGGGGTTGCCGTCATGACCAGCATATGGGGCGGAATCGTATTCTTCTGCCATAGTTTGGCTCTTTGTGCGACACCGAAGCGGTGTTGCTCGTCAATAACGACTAACCCGATATTCTTGAAACGGACCACATCTTCGAGCAAAGCGTGTGTTCCGATCAGTATTTGCAAACGACCGTCGGATAAGGCTTCATGTAAAATATCCCGTTCTTTCTTTTTCGTCGATCCGGTCAGTAATCCCACGCTGATCGGGGTATTTTTCAAGAGTTCGGAGATCGTTTCGTAATGTTGTGTGGCAAGGATTTCGGTTGGAGCCATGATGGTTGCCTGGAAACCGTTATCTAAAGCGATCAACATACACATCACAGCCACTAGCGTTTTTCCACTCCCGACGTCACCTTGTAGCAAGCGATTCATCTGTTTGCCCGAGCCGCAGTCGGAACGAATCTCTTTGATTACCCGTTTCTGCGCGTTTGTCAGGGGGAAAGGGAGATGCTTGTGATAGAAATCATTGAAATAATTGCCTACCACGGTAAAAGGGTGCCCTTGAAATGCCGCTTTCCGGTTGAATTTGAGTTTTAAAATATTGAGTTGGATATAGAATAACTCTTCAAATTTTAGCCGGTATTGGGCGTTGCGGAGCATATCCGGGTTTTCCGGGAAATGGATGTTATATAATGCCTCGTGAAGGTAAATTAGGTTGTATTTTTTGATAAACCATGCCGGTAGGGTTTCTTGTATTCGTCCGTTGATCGCCTTGAAAATATTCGCCTGTATTTTATTGATTACCCGGGAGGTCAGATAGCTTTTCTTCATCTTCTCCGTAGTCGGGTAGATGGCTTGAAAACCAACGAGTTGCTTGACGTTTGCCTCGTAGAGGTCTATCTCGGGGTGCACGATGTTCAGTTTGTGATTGAACACGGACGGTTTGCCGAATATCAGGTATTCCTTTTCGGGCAGGATTTGGCTGGTCAGGTATTTGTACCCGGTGAACCAGATGAGTTCCAGTTCTCCCGTGCCGTCATACGCCGTGGCTACCATGCGGGTTTGTTTACCGACGCCCACGGTGGATAAGTTCATGATTTTGGCTTTGACTTGTATGTACGGGAGATCGGACGTCAATTCTCCGATCGTGTATATCCGGGTACGGTCAATGTATTTGTACGGGATATAGTAAAGCATATCCTCGTAGCTCTGGATGCCCATTTCCTGTTCCAACAACGATGCCCTCTTTTCCCCGACGCCCGGGATAAATTTTATATTCAGTCCAGCTAGTTCCAAAATACTCGATCAAATTTAGTGATATCGGATTTCTCGAACGAAAGTAAAAAAAATCGGTGACTTTAGTTGAGCATATCGGGAATAAATTTTAATTTCGTAGGATAAATATTATTGATTGATTGTTCGTCGGGAGATGTATAATTATTTAAAACAACGGTTTAAGCACGCTATTCGATTTCGTCACAAGCGAGGGTACGGGGTACATTCGCCCTTTGTTTTTGATTTAATCACGAATGTGATAAAGGAAAAAGCGGAGTATTATGATTTTGCACGTATCGAGGCATTGGGAAATATCCGGGAGAAAGAAAGAAAATTGTATCGGTTGCTTTTTCGTCTGGCGGAGTATTTATCATTTCGGGATGTGTTATGTATCGGGGTGGAGAGTCCATGGGTGTCCCGTTATTTAAGGGCAGTTTCCAAACAGGAGAACGTGTTGAACGGGGGATGTGATTGTCCCGGATCTGAATACACGGGGCGCGTGACAGCGGAAGAAATGAAAGGACAAAAGGTCGATCTGATATTTTTGGGACGGGCATTTGAGGCGGATTGGAATGAGGCATGGGAAGAAGGTTTGCGGGAGCGCAAGAAAGGACCTTTGTGTATCGTGATAAAAGATATTTACAAGGGACGCTTTAATTCCCGGGTATGGCGATACCTTCGTCAAGAAGGCACAGTATCGATCGATATGATGTGGTACGGGATTGTCTTTTTCGACGAGCGATTGCAGAGGGGAAAGTACAATATGATAATTTAATTGAAAATCAGGATGAAGGTATATACAAAAACAGGAGATAAGGGAACGACTGCATTGATCGGGGGAACTCGGGTGCCGAAAAATAACGTACGTTTGGAAGCGTATGGCGGGGTGGATGAACTGAACAGTTATTTGGGGATGATTCGGTCGTATCCCATTGATGAGGTCAGTGTGAAAGAATTGGTAGAGATTCAGAACGTGTTGTTTGTCGTGGGTGCGAATTTGGCAACGGACACGTCAGTGAGTAATATGCAGCAGAAATTACCTTGCACGGAGGAAGATGTCGCTTTCTTGGAGCGGGCAATCGATCGGATGGACGAGGAATTGCCTCCTTTGCAGTATTTCGTTTTGCCGGGAGGGGATCCTGCCGTATCGTCTTGTCATATCGCTCGCACGGTTTGCCGTAGGGTAGAGCGTCGAATCATTGATATGAGCGAGGAAATCGCGGTCGAAGACGTGATCGTGCGGTATGTTAACCGGCTTTCTGACTACTTGTTTGTGTTGGGGCGCAAATTGGCAAAAGACCGCGGACTGGAAGAGGTGAAGTGGATACCGAGAAATTGAAAATGCGGAATTGAAAATGAACCATCTTCAATGACAGAATCACAGAAATTAAAAAATTAATCTATGCGTGAAATATATCGTTTTTTAGAAGAATTGAAGCAGAATAATAACCGGGAGTGGTTTAATGCGAATAAAGATTGGTATTTGGCAGTGAAGGCGGAACATGAGGCGTTTGTTAATCGTTTGATCCCGGCTTTGGCTAAGGTCGACCCGGAAGTTGACGGGTTGACGGCAAGAGATTGTATTTTCAGGATCTATCGGGATGTTCGTTTTTCTCCCAACAAGGAACCCTACAAAACACATATCGGGGCGTATATGGTAAAAGGAGGGAAAAAGAGTCCCCGGGCAGGGTATTACGTGCATATAGAACCGGGAAATTCTTTATTGTCAGGTGGTATTTGGTGTCCGGAACCCTCTCTGTTGAAGGCGTTGCGCAAGGACGTGTACGATAACATCGATGAATTCACGGGCATTATCCGAGATAAGAAGTTTCAGAAATATTATACTTTAGACGGGGAAAAATTGAAAACCGTGCCCCAGCCATTCCCGAAGGACTTTCCCGAGGGAGAAATGCTAAAGTATAAATCATACACGGTGACGAATAATATTCCCGATACTTTTTTAGAACGTGATGATGCGATCGAGCAGATCGTTGAACGTTTTGCGTTGATGAAACCGTTTAATCATTTCTTGAATTACACGGTGGAAGAAACGTGGAATAATTGAAAATGGAGAATTGAAAATGGAAAATGAACGTGTTTTTCCGGATAGGAGAAAGGGAACGTTTTTTGTATGATTTTCCCATCGAATCACTTTGATAATAAGGGAGAAAGTTGTATATTTGTAGTATGGAAAAAATAAAAGAAAAAATGCCGCAGCTTGTAAAAAACGCCACGGTTCGGGAAGAGATTTTGCAGGGAATGATTGCCTCGTTTCAATTGGAAGGGATAAAGATTTCCCAAGAAACCGCATATACTATTTTAGAACGGGTAGATTTGAAACTTAAAGCGCGTAAGCGATAATTTCCTCCATTCTAGAGTAGTCCTTGCGGGCGACTTGTTGAACGGCAATAATATATTCATCAAAATTTACTCGTCTGAAATTCAAACCTGTATAGCCTTGTTTACGAGCCATCAGATTGGCAAGGATTCGTGCGGTGCGTCCGTTCCCTTCCCGGAAGGGATGGATAAAAAGTAATTCCCCGTGTACTTTGGCAATGTCTTTGATTAATCCTTGACGATTTGCATAATAATCGGGAAGATGTGATAATATCTCTTCTTCGAAAATGCGCATATTATCAGGAATAAAACGTCCTGCCGGAAAAACGAACCCGCCTTTCGAGATGTTCACGGAACGGAAATGTCCGGCGAAAGAGTAGAGCTCTTTTAATGCCGTGCGGTGAATGTCGCAAATGTATTTTACAGTGAACTTTGTTTTGGAAGTTAAATTTTCAGTGAACAAAATTTCAGCCGTCAGGAATCCTTCGAACTCGGCGTTGTGAATTGCTTCTTCGTCAGTTAGTCCGAGTAAATTCTGTAGGATTTCTCCTTCTTCACCATTGGTCGAATATCTGTTCATGGCGTTCGATTTGCTCCAAAGTTATGGAAATCTGTCAATATCACCAAATTTATTTAAGAATTATGATTTATGATTTGTGATTAACCGTTATCTTTGTGATTCGGCGAAACTGAGTTATAATTTGTAAGGAAACTCAATTTGTAACTTGTAGCCTGTAACTTGTAAACTTGTAATTATAAATAAGATGAAGGTATTATTATTGGGTAGCGGTGGACGCGAGCATGCGTTAGCGTGGAAAATAAGCGAGAGCAAGAGATTGACGAAATTATATGTTGCACCGGGAAATGCCGGGACGGCTGAAATAGCGGAAAACGTGAATATTAAAGTCACGGATTTCGGGGCATTGGCTACGTTTATCAAGAATACCGGTATCGAAATGTTGGTTGTTGGACCGGAAGATCCGTTGGTAGAAGGTATCCGGGATTATTTCGAAGCGGATGCCCGTTTCTCTCACTTGATGATCGTGGGACCCGGAAAGGCGGGTGCGATATTGGAAGGAAGCAAGGATTTCGCCAAGGAATTTATGAATCGCCATGCTATCCCAACCGCGGGTTATTTGACCGTGACAAAAGAAAATATAGAGGAAGGCATCGATTTTCTCAAGGCTTTGCAGCCTCCTTACGTGTTGAAGGCTGACGGTTTGGCTGCCGGTAAAGGCGTGTTGATATTAAACGATTTGGAAGAAGCGAAAAGCGAACTTCGACTCATGTTGGACGGGAAATTCGGCAAGGCGGGCAACCAAGTTGTGATTGAAGAATTTTTGAAGGGAATAGAGCTTTCCGTGTTCGCGTTGACGGACGGGAAAGATTACAAGATACTGGGTTCTGCCAAAGATTACAAGCGTGTAGGGGAAGGTGATACCGGGTTAAACACGGGAGGCATGGGGGCTGTTTCTCCGGTACCTTTTGCCAACGAGGAGTTTAACAGGAAAGTGGAAGAACGGGTTGTGCGTCCGACCATCGAGGGGTTCCGTGAAGAAGGTATCGACTACAAGGGATTCGTCTTTTTCGGGTTGATGAACGTGGGGGGCGATCCTTACGTGATCGAGTACAACGTGCGTATGGGTGACCCGGAGACGGAAGTCGTGTTGCCGAGATTGAAAACCGATATTTTGTCTTTATTCGAGGCTACGGCTAAGGGGGAATTAAAACAAGCAGCCTTTGATCTGGATGCTCGTTTCTGCACGACGGTTATGCTGGTATCGCAAGGATACCCGGGTGATTACGAGAAAGGCAAGCTGATCGACGGGCTGGAAAACGTGGAAGGCAGTATTGTGTTCCACGCGGGAACAAAGTTTGCTGACGGGAAAGTCCTGACGAACGGTGGACGCGTGTTGGCTGTCAGCTCGTACGGTGATACCATGAAAGAGGCTTTGGCTCAATCATACAAGAACGTGGCAAAGATTCATTTCGACGGGATGAATTTCAGACGTGATATAGGTTTTGATTTGTAGCACGGGAAGGAAATGGGATTTGACTCGATATTAAAGTCTAAAAACTTGTATATGTTGTATTTGCTGCCATTTATTTTGGCAGCAATAGCATTCTTGCATTTTAGTTTCGGGATGGACGAGGGGATTGTATGCAGGGAAGACGGCATCATCTCATTTCCTTTTCTGAACGAGAACCAACATCTTCTTTGGTTGAGGGGAATGGGAATGTTCGGGTTGTTGTGCTTGGCTTTTTTGATTTTTTTTATCGCGGATCGTTACAAATTCCTGTCACGGATTACTGCTTTGCCCGCGTTGATTTATGCCTTGCTAACGGCAGGGCTTGTCTGTCGCTATGGGGTGAATAATTATCTTCTTGCCGCGTTTTGTTCTGTATTGGCGGTTTCTCGTTTGCAATCGGCTATCGTGCACACGAAATCGAATGCTCCTGTTTTTGGTTTTGGTTTATTTACGTGTTTGGCGGTATTGCTTTGTCCCAAATTGGTCATGTTACTGCTTTGGGCTATCGTGGTGCTGCCATTTTCCGGGAGGGCAAATATCAAGGATTTGAGCGCTTTGCTGATAGGCTTTCTGACGGCATTATTGTTTACTGCCGCGTATTATTTTTGGACAGACCAACTATCCGAAGCTCCAGACATATTCATGAAGGCATTGCAAACCGGAGAAGGATTCTGGAAGCTCATGCCTGATAAATTGGCGGCATATGTCGTGTTCGGTATATTGATCGTCATATCGTTGCATAACGTGATCGTGAATTACCCGACGGCTATCGTTTCTCAGCGAAGGGGAATATTCGCCATGCTTTCCATGCTCTTGTTCGCGGGAAGTACGTTATTTTTTGTACCTTTCAATTGCCATGGTATCATGTTGATACTAGCTATCCCGTTATCTTATTTATTTTCCCAGTATTTTATCTCGCATCGCACCCGCTGGTTGGGAAACGTGCTGTTTGTGCTGTTATTAGTCGCGTGTGTTGTAACGATTTTATAGAAATGTTAGTAATTCTCCGCGAATGTTCTCGTTGATTTTCTCGTTGTCGTACACGATTTGCCCGTTCACGATGGTGGTTTTCACTTTATAGGTGAATGTCATGCCTTCCAAGGGCGACCAACCGCATTTGTAACGTAAGTTGTTTTTTTCCACCGTCCAGGGATGTTTTTCAAAGATGGCAATATCTGCTTTGTAGCCTTCCCGCAGATAGCCTCTTCCTTCCACGCGGAAGAGGTCGGCTGGGGCATGACACATCTTGTCGACAATGTTTTCCAGCGTGATCTCTCCCCGTTCCATGAGTTCGAGCATCACGACTAGCGAGTGTTGCACCATAGGACCTCCGCTTGCAGATTTCGTGTAAATACCGGCTTTTTCTTCCGGCAGATGAGGTGCGTGGTCTGTGGCAATCACGTCCAGGCGATTGTCATTCAACGCTTGCAACAAGGCTTTTCTGTCGCTTTCAGCCTTGATTGCCGGGTTCCATTTCACGAGGCTGCCTTTCGTGAGGTACGCTTTGCTGTTGAACCAAAGATGGTGAACGCATACTTCCCCCGTGATATGTTTTTCTTTTCTGTTCCCTTGATCGAGTAGTGCCAGTTCCTCTGCCGTGCTAAGGTGCAGGATATGCAGGCGGCTGTTGTGCTTGTGCGCGAGGGATGCCGCTAGTGACGAACTCTTGTAGCACGCCTCCCGGCTACGTATCATGGGATGGCAGTACGTGGGAATGTCGTCGCCAAGCATCTCTTGAAGAAGTGCCAAGTTCCGGTTGATCGTGGGCGTGTCCTCGCAGTGCGCGGCGATTAGGGTGGGCGATTCGGCAAATATACGCTCCAGTGCTTCCGGGCTATCCACGAGCATATTCCCCGTGGAGGAACCCATGAATACTTTTATCCCGCAAGTCGTGCGTGGGTTGGCGTTTCTGATTTCGTCAATATTATCCACGGTAGCCCCGAGATAGAAAGAATAGTTCACGACGGCGTTCTCCCGGGCGATCTGTTGCTTCTCCCGTAACAATTCGTTCGTGACGGTAGCGGGTTTCACGTTGGGCATATCCATAAACGAGGTCACTCCCCCCGCTGCCGCGGCACGGCTTCCTTCGGCAATGTCGCCCTTGTGAGTCAGTCCCGGTTCGCGGAAATGCACCTGGTCGTCGATCACGCCGGGCATAACGAATTTCCCTGTCGCGTCGATCACTTTGACGCCTTCGGGAATCGTGTCGAGCCCGTTCTCGATGATCTTTTCTATCCGGTCGCCATGAATCAGAATGTCGCCTTTAAATATTTTTCCCTCGTTTATAATTGTTCCGCCGTGAATAAGCATCTTGATTTTTTCCATATTAATTCTTTTTACGTTTCCCGATACTCCGGAGTTTCATGGTGATGACACCCCAGAAAGCTTCGTTGAATATGCCTCCGCTCATTTTAGAGGTGCCCAGGGTACGATCGGTGAAAATGATCGGAACTTCTTTTAGCTTGAACCCGAGTACCCATGTCGTGAATTTCATCTCGATTTGGAAAGCGTATCCTTTGAAACGAATTTTGTCAAGATCGATGGCTTCCAGTACTTTGCGGGTGTAGCAAACGAATCCAGCGGTGGCATCGTGTACCTTCATCCCTGTAATCGCGCGAACGTACTTGGAGGCAAAGTAGGACATCAATACCCGTCCCATAGGCCAGTTGACAACGTTTACCCCGGTCACGTAGCGGGAGCCGATAGCCATATCGCCTTCTCCCGTGGCACAGGCATTGTATAGTTTCACCAGATCGTCCGGGTTATGCGAGAAGTCCGCATCCATCTCGAAAATGTAATTGTACCCGTGTTCCAGCGACCACTTGAATCCCGTGATGTAAGCCGTGCCTAATCCTAGTTTCCCTTTTCGCTCGATCATGTGGAGTTGCGGGAATTCGCTTTGCAGGCGTTTGACGATTTGTGCAGTCCCGTCAGGAGAGTTGTCCTCGATAACGAGCACGTCAAATGCCGGGGTTAATTTAAAAACGTACCGGAGAATATTCTCGATATTCTCTTTTTCGTTATAGGTAGGTATGATGACAACTCTGTCGTTCATAACGATATATTTTATAAATAATCAATAATCCGTTCCAGTTTGTTTCCCCGGGAGCCTTTTACCAGAATAAATGAATCCGCCACTTCGTGTGTTTTGAGATACTCTATCAGCGCTTCCGTATCGGGGAAATAAGTTGTAAATGTATATTTATTTCTGAAAGATTCAAAATTGTGCCCCACGACAAATACTTTAGGGAATTTGTGGCTGGCGATCAAGTCCATGATTTCCCGGTGCGCGTCGTTTGATATGGCTCCCAGTTCGCGCATCTCGCCGATGATGACGAGTTTGTCGTCTGCTTTCATTTCTGCGAAATTGGAGATTGCCACTCGCATACTGCTGAGATTAGCGTTGTAAGCGTCCAGAATAATCGTGTTCCGTTCTGTCTTTAATAGTTGAGAGCGAAGGTTCGAAGGGGTATAGGCTTCCATTGCTGCCTGTATTTGCAGCGGGTCGACCTCGAAATACGTTCCCACGGCAGAAGCCGCCATCGCGTTGTCGAAATTATACCCGCCGATCAGCTTGGTGCGGATGTAAAGATGCCCGTGCCGGGTTTTCAGCGTGTACACCAGGTAAGGGGTTGTTTGTGCAATTTCCCCGTTAGCCAAAGTACCTTCCATCCCGTAAGTAAATCGTTTGCTTTCTTCGGATAGACGGCAGAGCAATTCATCCTGGCTGTTCACGAAAAGAATGCCTTCTTTTGACATGACAGACTTGTATAGGGCACTTTTTGTTTCTATAATATTCTCGTAACTTCCGAAACCCTCCAAATGGGCATAACCGATGTTGGTTATGATCCCGTAATCCGGTTCGGCAATCTCGCACAGGTCTTTGATTTCGCCGGGATGGTTGGCTCCCATCTCCACGATACCGAATTCCGTGTCGGCATCCATGCTAAGCAGGGTGAGGGGCACGCCGATATGATTGTTCAGGTTGCCTTTGGTGGCAACGGTTTTGTATTTTTTCGAGAGCACGGCGTGGCACAATTCTTTCGTGGTGGTCTTGCCGTTCGTCCCGGTGATGCCTAGAATCGGGATATTTAATTGCTGGCGATGATGGTGGGCAAGTTGTTGCAGGAAACGCAACGTGTCGGGTACAAGCACGCATCGGGGGGAGATGTTATACTCGGCCTCGTCGATAACGACGTGTCGGGCTCCCTGTGCTATGGCTTTTTCCGCAAACGTGTTGCCGTTGTGATTCTCACCTTTTAAGGCAATGAATATATCCCCTTCCTTGACTTCCCGCGAGTCTGTCGTGACCCGGCTGCCTTCCCGGAAAGCTTTATATATGAGTTCTAGTTCTTCCATTATTTCTTTATATACGATAGGAGTGACAAATTTATAAAAATAAATCAATCCGTCAATTCGTGGAGTTAGTTTTAAATAAGGGGGGCGTCCGGAATATTCTCTGCCATTGGGTAGCTTTTGGGTAGCTTTTGGGTAGCTTTTGGGTGACTTTTAGGCGGCTTTTGGGCGGCATTGCCCACGTATCGCCTACAGTTAGCCTACAGTTAGCCCACGTTTTTACGGTTATTAACAGTTGTGGCGTACGCCAAGGAGGTATAGTGCCATGCTATTGTTGTGCAGTAATAGTGCGAAAATGATATAAGATGCTTTTATATCGGTATATTCTCGAGTAAATCGAGTGGGGGAGGGCACTTGATTTTGTTGTTGCGGGAATCGACATGTTAAATTTTTTCTTGTTGCGTAGATAGAGGCTGATGTGTGAAACATGGGCGTGGTCTTTGCTGTAAACAATGATTCAGGAATGATTCCAAGAGTTATTAACAAACAAATAATCAGTTATGAGAAGAAAATTTTTGTTTTTATGCACATTCGTGAGTGTACTGGGTTTTATAATGTCATGTAGTGATGATAAAAAGACTCCGGATACTCCGCCAGTCCTTGAGGATGTTATCGGAGAATATGCATCGGATAAGTTGAGCGTGAAGGTGGACGGGAAAGATGCGGATGCAAATGCAAAAATCCATGTTCTAAAGGAAGCGGATAACACGGTTTCTTTGAAGTTGACGAATATTGTGCCCGGTGTCGAAGAGTTTATTATCCCCAATGCCCAATTTAGCACGGCTAGCCGTAGTTCGTATGTCGCTACCGTGAGCGGTACGCGTGTCGATAACGTGAGTGGTTACGAGGTTTCCGTGCAAGGAACCGTGGATAACGAGATTTTGACGGCGACCGTGTCGATTAAGGAGATCGTGGGAGAGTCCGCAGACCCGGAGCAATTTATCGGTGCCAGGTATAAAGGTGAAATGAAGATTACTGCCGGGAATTTACCGGAACCCGTGACGGTGCAACAGCAAGTGTATATCACGAAGACAGAGACGGAAGACCCGAATAATTTCTGCTTGAATATTGATAATTTCGGGCTTGGGGAGGATCTTCAATTGGGAAATATTAAGTTGGACGGAGTGGCTCTCGTGAAACGTGGTGACGTGTACGGGTTCAGCGCGGAAGGATGCAAGATTGAATTGGATATTGTAGGAGAAGTGACTTTGGATGTGAAGGGTGCTATCAATGGTTCCATGTTGACGATGAATCTGGATATTGATGCCTTGGGAATGAAGGTAACAGTCGCTTTCACTGGAGAGTATTATTTCGGTTTTGATATGACGCAATGGGTGGACGTGACTTCGGGTAAATATACTTTTCAGGAACCGTTATTTATGGCAACATCCAATCAAGCTGGCGTGTTTCTTATGAGTATGATCGATTCTTTCTTCGTGACATATGATGAAGATGAAGGTGCGGCCAAGATCGACACGAAAGATACGAAGGGTACGAATATGATTATTGCCGTGGTTCCGAAAGCTACGGCGGGGACGATGTTTACCGGTTCGTTTGTTTTGGACGCAACGAATACATTGAAGAGTACGCATTTCGGTATTCCTTACCGGATGAAGCCGACAACTCTAAACGTGACATATAAATACGAGGCAGGACCGAAATTTTATGAAACACTTATTTCAGGAAGTGGTTTTGGCGCGAAAGTTACTGTTAATGAATTACCGGATGTAGTGGATAACTGTTCGATAGCAGCTTATTTGTTCGAGGTGGATTCGTATGATGATTATTTAGACGGTCACACGATTAAAGACCCGGAAAGTAAGATTATCATGGTGGCTTCCTTGACTAGCGCGGGAGAGGCGAATTTTACCAGTAAGGAACTGAAATTTGAAGAAACGGGTAAGGGAACGTATGACCCTAGCAAGAAATATAAATTAGCCATTGTTTGTACTTCAAGTAGCGAGGGTGACGTTTATCGCGGAGCCCCGGGAAGTACTTTGTGGGTGAAGAATTTGGAAGTTATTGGAGGAGAATAATTTGATTTAATTTTAGTATTTGTTTTGAAGCGCCCCCGAATGTTTATTTGACGTTCGGGGGTGCTTTATTGTAGGGATGTTAAAACAAACATTTTCACGACTGAAAAGAATTAGTTTGTAATTTTTGGCTTAATTTTTGTTGTGTAGTGGAAATCTATTATATGAAAAGAAGGTTATAAACAATCGGTAATTTAAGTTATGATGAAGAACAAATTTTTATTTTTAGCGATGTTTTTTGGGGGAATATTATTTTCTGCTTGTAATGATGATGATAATAGCCCAAAAGATTTTAATGGAATTTATTCCAGCGTGGGAGATAATGTGTTGAATTTAAGATACAGTGGAGCAGATTTTGTGGGGAAAAGCGTGGAATTTGATTCTGTCGACGGGGCGAAAGCTTCTTTGAAGTTATTGGGAGTTGTTCCAGGAGAGAAGGAAACTGTTGTTTCTGATATGGAGTTGGTAAAAGGCGAGGGTGAGGTTTATTCTTTTACGGTTGAAGATAAAAATGAAGTTCGTACGGTAAATTTGAAAGGTTCGGTGGAGAAAGGGAAGTTGATTTTGGATGTGAATGTTAAGTTTGCACAGAATGAGTTGTTGGGAAAATGGAATGTCCCTGTGACTGGGGGGGTACATTTGGTATGGGAACCTAGTGGTTTGAAACTGCCAGTAGAATTGGCTAATGGGAAAACATATGATCTTCCTATTTCTTTGGTAACTTCTTTTGGGAAAAATATTTTATCTGCAAAATTGAGGGAGTATTTGCAAAATGTAACTTTTAAGGAGGATGGTAATATTATTGCCACATATAATGCGGCAGTAGCAACGGAAGAAGCTCCTAAACCAGAAGCTGATTGGAAAGAGTCTGCATTGAATCTTGCACATTATAAAATGCAAGAAGATGTGTGTTATGTTTTTCCTAATGTAGAGATGATTATGCGTCAAGTACAAATGGACGGGGCTGGACGAGCCAATAATAGTAGTGATCCTACATTAGGAGTTCTTCAACAACTTTTGTCTGCTGGAATTCCCGTTCATAAAGGAGAAACAGAGGAAGGAAAGTTGAATCTTTATATTGATAAGGAATTAGTAGATAAATTGGTCCCACTTCTTCCTTTAGTGAGCGGATTGATTCCTGATGATGCTGTAATATCCATTAGTTTTTTATCTGTTAAGGTAAAATCTTTAGTAGAGAGTTTGCCGGAAGTATTGGAGCAAACAACCCGATTGGAAATTGGTTTAAACTTAGTGGCGGCGGAGTAAAGCTGTGTATTTGAAATTTTTTATGTTGTAATAGAGATAAAGAAGGTATAAATGAGTTCGCTTGATTCAAGCGAACTCATTTTATTTTTGTGATTCATGGTAGCTTTTTAGATTGTTTGAATGAAGGAGGCTTTAAATTGTTGAAGATGTGTGATTTTAATTAATAATGGATATGGCTGTCGGATGGAAATGAAATCTGATAGCCATTTTTGAAAAATATATTTTAATGAAATGTTTTGTGTCTTGATTATTTTGGCTTAATTTTTGTTGTATAATTAAAATCTATACATGAAAAGAAGGTTATAAACAATCGGTAATTTAAGTTATGATGAAAAACAAATTATTATTTTTAGTGATGTTTTTGGGAGTTGCATTGTTCTCGGGGTGTAGTGATGATGATGATCCTATGATTCCGCCAACGGATTTGAACACAACTTTCGGTGAAGGAGAAACAATGTTGAATATGACTTATGGTGGTACTGCTTTAGTCGGGAAACAGGTTAAGTTTAACACGACAGATAGCAAAACTGCTACATTAACTTTGCTGGATGTTGTTCCCGGACAAGCGGAAACTATAATTGATGGAATTCAACTTGTCGAGGATAACGATATGTATAAATTTGAAGGTTCGACTTCTTTTAGCCGTGCTGAAGCAACTCAAGGTAGTATCGCTTATAGTGGTTCTGTGAAAAAGGGCGAATTAACTTTGAATTTGACAATTAACATGCCTGATGATCAAGGATGGGCTAAGACTTACGGGTTAAGCGAGTATACTTGTGGTCCGGCGGAATATTTAGGGGCACCGTTAGCTAATTGGGCGTATAGTGGTGCTTTGTATTGTGATTGGAAAGGAGAAGAAGAAGGTCATTATGGTTTTATGCTTGCAGGAATATTGAGAGTCGCAGGAGCAGCTCTTTTGCCTCAAGTTATAGAAATGATAAATTTGGAAACTGATGGGAATATTACTGCTAATTATATTGAAGACCCCAATATTCAATTTGACCAATCTATGATAATGGGGATATTCCTTGGTAGTGGAGCTCCTACTGTTGAGCAAATTCAAAGTTTGATTCCTATAGATGGCTGGGAAAAATCTTCTAAGAATCTTGCGTTTTGGTTTGAGAAGGGTGATAAGATGTATATTAAATTGAATATACCTGCCATTATTGCTAAATCAATGACTGATGATGGTACAAATAATGCTATGATAAATACGATTGTTTCTGGTGTTTTGAATGGGGATGCCTCAACAATTAAGCAATTAGCTCAAGGTTTTAAGATCGATTTGAGTAAAGTTACTGATAAGAGTATTAATATATTGCTAGATTGGGTAAAAAATGGAATACCTATGAATGTTAAAAATGAAGATGGGCACACTTATATTTATTTGGATAAAGATTCTCTAGAATCCTTTGTGGCAGGACGAGATTCCGGTGAAGTGGATGAGGTTTGGGGGGATCCAATTATGACTTCCGATTTATTGGAAGTTTGGAATGCGTTAGTGGCGGCTAACATGATTCCAGAAGAAATGGAAGCGGCAGGAGCTTTATTGACAATGATATCTGGAACATGGGTAGGGACAACAGAATTTGGCTTAGGGTTTGATTTAGTTGCTCAATAATTTGAGATTTGTTATTCGAATATTTTATTGAATTTTTATTCATGAAATTTGCAAAATAATTTTTAGTTCTTATATTTGCAGCACGAAAAAGACAAAAATATGAATAGTACGTTACATCATATGCATCATCATTGCCATCACTGTATTCAGGTGAGATGATGCTGTTGTGCTGTAATTAGAGATAAAGAAAGTATAAACGAGCTCGCCTGGATCAGGCGGGCTCGTTTTGTTTTTTTCGATTCATGTAGCCTTTCCGGATTCAGAGCGACGATAAAATCGAGTAGAGATGATAAAATTGAAAGTCGCGATTCAGAAGTCAGGACGTTTGAACGAGGATTCCCTCGAGTTGTTGAAGGAGTGTGGTATTTCCATTAATAACGGGAAAGACCAGTTGATGGCACAAGCCTCTAATTTTCCTTTGGAGGTGCTTTATTTACGAAATTCGGATATTCCTCATTACGTGGAGGATGGGGTGGTAGATTTGGCGATTATCGGGGAGAACACGGTGATCGAGAAACGGGCGAATGTCTCGAAGTTGTTGGATTTGGGTTTCTCGGGGTGCCGGGTGTCGATAGCGATACCGAAGTCGGAGGAGTTCACGGGCTTGGAGTGGTTACGTGGAAAAAGGATAGCCACGTCGTACCCGAATACGTTGAATGATTTTTTGCAGCAGAATAATATACAAGCGGAAGCGCACGTGATCACGGGATCGGTTGAGATTGCCCCGGGGATCGGGTTGGCGGATGCGATCTGTGACATCGTGAGTTCGGGGAGTACGCTGTTCAAGAATGGGTTGACGGAGGTGTACACGCTGTTTAAGTCGACGGCGGTGTTGGTGGCTAATCCTGATTTGGACGAGGAGAAACGGGCGTTGTTGGAACAGTTGATCTTCCGGATTAAGGCGGTGTTGGCGGCAAAGTGTAACAAGTATATTTTGTTGAATGCACCGGAGGAGAAGCTGGAAGAGATTTGCCGAGTGCTGCCGGGAGTGAAGAGCCCGACCGTGATGCCGTTGCGGATGAAGGGATGGTACTCGCTCCATTCGGTGGTGAACGAGAATCGTTTTTGGGAGTCGATCGGGGCTTTGCGAGCCGCGGGGGCGGAAGGGATTCTGGTGGTGCCGATAGAGAAGATGATCGAGTAATTCTGTGATTTAGAGATTGATGATGAAGTGATTAAAAAAATGTAAGATGATGAATAAGATATTGTATCCGAGGAAAGAAGATTGGGCGAAAGTGTTGGAACGTCCGGTAAATAAGGGAGAAGATTTGGAAAAGGTATGTCGGGCGGTGTTCGACGAGGTGGCACGTGACGGGGATGAGGCTTTGAGGAAATACACGTGGTATTTTGACCGGGTGAAATTGGAGGGGTTCGAGGTGACGGAGGAGGAATTCGAACAGGCGGAACGGGAAGTGCAGACGGATTTGAAGGAAGCTATCCGTTTGGCAAAAGAGAATATAGAGCGGTTTCACGAGGCGCAAGTGCCGGGAGTGAGTGAATACGTGAACGAGAATGGTTTTCGCTGCTGGCAGGAGGCAAGGGCTATCGACCGGGTGGGGTTGTACGTGCCGGGCGGGAGTGCCCCGTTGTTTTCGACCGTGTTGATGTTAGCGGTGCCCGCCCGTATCGCGGGATGTAGGGAAGTGGTGGTTTGTACGCCTCCGGGACGGGATGGACGGGTGAATCCGGTTATCTTGTGGACGGCTCGGTTTTGTGGAGTGAAGCGGGTGTATAAGGTTGGTGGGATACAAGCGATCGCGGCGTTGACGCTGGGGACGGGGACGATCGCCCGGGTGGATAAGATTTTCGGACCGGGCAATCGGTTCGTGACCGCGGCAAAGCAAATGGCGGGACGCTATGGAGTGGCGATTGATATGCCGGCAGGTCCTTCCGAATTGATGATCGTGGCGGACGGGACGGCTTGTGCCCGTTTCGTGGCGGCGGATTTATTGTCACAGGCGGAGCACGGACCGGATAGCCAGGTGGTGCTGGTGACTTGCGTGGAGGGATTGGTTGAAGAAGTTGAAAAGGAATTGCAAAAACAATTGGAGGTATTGCCCCGGAAGGCGATCGCGGAGGCGGCATTGAAGTGCTCGAAATACGTGGTGTTGGGCGATCGGGAGGAATGCGTGGAGATGGCAAATCTTTACGCGCCGGAGCACTTGATGTTGTGTGTGGAGGATTATATGGCATGGGTGCCGAAAATCCGGAACGCGGGGTCTGTCTTTTTAGGAAATTATTCGACGGAGAGCGCGGGGGACTATGCTTCGGGTACGAATCACACGTTGCCCACGAACGGGTATGCCCGGGCGTATAGCGGGGTGGGGATCGATTCGTTTATGAAGAAGGTCAGTTTTCAAGAGATTCGCCCCGAAGGATTGGCTTATTTGGGAAAGACGATAGAGATCATGGCGGATAACGAGAACTTGACGGCGCACGGGAATGCTGTACGAATTAGGGTTGAAACTTTATAAACAGGCATGAAGATGGAGTTTGAGAATTTAGTAAGGGATAATATACGGGAATTGCAAGCGTATTCTTGTGCACGGGAGGAGTTCGAGGGGATGGATGCCGTGTTGTTGGACGCGAACGAGAATCCCTATGCGACAGAATATAATCGCTACCCGGATCCGTACCAGCGGGAGTTGAAACAACGGGTCGCCGAATTGAAGGGAATAGACGTGTCCCGTTTGGTGTTGGGTAACGGGAGCGACGAGTTGATTGATATGTTGATACGGACGGTTTGCGTGCCGGGGCGGGATAACGTGGTGGTGTTTTCTCCGGGGTACTCGATGTACGAGGTGAGTGCCCGGGTGAATGACACGGAAGTGCGGGACTTGGCGTTGGATGATGATTTTATGCCGGAATGGGAAGGTTTGTGGGGACGGGTGGACGAGCGGACGAAGATTATCTTTTTTTGTACCCCGAACAATCCGGTAGGGAACGTGTTGCCGTTGGAGAAGATTCGGGAGGTGGCTTTGCGGTTTGACGGGGTGGTCGTGGTCGATGAGGCGTATATAGATTTCGCGGAAGGTCCCTCGGCAACAAGTTTGTGGGGTGAATGTCCGAACGTGGTGGTGTTGCAGACACTATCGAAAGCGTGGGGACTTGCCGGGTTACGAGTGGGGATATGTATGGCGGACCCGGGGCTAGTGAAGTATTTGAACAAGGTGAAGCCGCCTTATAATATCGGTTCGGTGACACAGCGTAAAGCGTTGGAGGTTTTGCGGGAGGAAGAAGCGTTTCGGGCGAAGGTACAGGAAATTAAACGGGAGAGAGAACGTGTCGTGGTTGCGTTGCGAGGAATGCCTTGCTTTGAGCGTGTGTATGATTCGGAGGCGAACTTTCTTTTGGCGTGTACTCCCCGTTACCGGGAGTTGTACGAGTATTTGTTGGCGGGAGGCGTTGTTGTCCGGGTACGTCATATTCCCCCTCGCTTGATAGGTGGGTTGCGAATCACGATAGGGACGAGAGCGGAAAATGATTTGCTGATTCGGAGATTAAAGGATTTTAGATGACATGATTTATGAAGAAGATATTATTTATAGACAGGGACGGGACAATAATAGAAGAACCGCCCGGTGATTTTCAAGTGGATAGTATGTCTAAACTGGCATTCGTGCCGGGAGTGATCGGGGCATTGCGGGAGTTGGCGAGGGATACGGATTATCGGTTGGTGATGGTGAGCAATCAGGATGGCTTGGGAACAGAGCGTTTTCCCGTGGAATCGTTTTTGCAGCCTCACGAGTTTATGTTACGGACGCTGGCGGGGGAAGGAGTGGTTTTTGACGAGGTGTTGATTGACGAGAGTATGCCGGAGGATGAATCTCCGCGGAGGAAGCCGGAGACGGGTATGGTTGAGAAGTATCTCGGTAAGGATTTGGACAGGGAACATTCTTACGTGATCGGTGATCGGTGGACGGATATGCAGTTGGCTGAAAATATGGGAATACGGGGAATTTATTTCGGCGAAAAGGCTCCCGAGGGGAAAACCGTGGCGTTTTCTTCCGTGTCATGGGGAAAGATAGCCCGTTATTTGAAAAAAGGATGCCGGCAGTCCGCGATGGAGAGAAAGACTGCGGAAACGGAGGTGAAGATTGCGCTTGATCTGAATGGTTCCGGGCAGGGGGATGTACGGACGGGCTTGGCTTTTTTCGATCATATGTTGGAACAGGTCGTGAGGCACGGGGGAATAGATATGGTTGTTGCCGTGAAGGGGGATTTGCAGGTTGACGAGCATCACACGATAGAGGATACTGCCATCGTGCTGGGGAATTGTTTTGCCGAGGCACTGGGGAGTAAGAAAGGTATCGGGCGATATGGTTTTGCTTTGCCTATGGACGAGGCGAAAGCCGAGGTGCTGCTTGATTTCGGGGGACGGTGTTGGTTGGAGTGGAACGCGGAGTTTGCCCGGGAGTATGTGGGTGATTTTCCGACGGAGATGACAAAGCATTTTTTTGCATCCTTCTGTCAAGGGGCAAAATGCAATCTTCACGTGACGGCGAAGGGCGAGAACACGCATCACACGATAGAGGCAATCTTCAAGGCATTCGGGCGCTGCTTGCGGATTGCCGTAGAGCAAGGAGAAGGAGGCGAGTTGCCGTCAACGAAAAACGTAATTGATTAGGTGATTTAGTGATTTACGATTAGGTTTGAAATGAAAAAGGTTGTTATAATAGAGTACGGGGCGGGGAATTTGTTTTCGGTGAAGACTGCCTTACGGAGATTGGGGTATGAGGCGGTGTGCAGTGCCGAGGCGGATGTCATACGGGGGGCGGATCGGGTGATTTTTCCGGGAGTGGGGCAAGCGGCGGCTGCCATGCGGCAGTTGAGAGCGGTGGGATTGGATACGGTGATTCCGTCTTTGCAGGTCCCGGTGTTGGGGATATGTTTGGGTATGCAGATGATGTGCGAGTCCTCGGAAGAAGGGGACACGGAAGGGCTGGGCATCTTTCCGTTGCGGGTGCGGGAATTCGGACGGGAGAGTAAGGTGCCACACATGGGATGGAATGAGATACACGGGTTGAAGGATTCGTTGTTCGCGGGCGTGGAGGGAGGAGAACGGGTTTATTTCGTTCACTCTTTTTATGTTCCGGTGTGCGAGGGCACGATAGCCACGTGTGATTATCAACGGGAGTTTAGTGCTGCCATTCGGAAAGATAATTTCTGGGGATGTCAGTTTCACCCGGAAAAGTCTGCCGGGGTTGGAATGCAAATACTTGAAAACTTTTTAAAATGGTGAATGATATGGAAAAGAAAATAACGGTTATCCCGGCAATAGATGTTATCGAGGGGAAGTGTGTGCGGTTGATGCAGGGGGATTACGAGAGCCGCAAGGTATATTATGACGACCCGTTGGAGGCGGCATTGCGTTTCGAGGCGGCGGGTATGGAGAGATTGCATCTCGTGGATTTGGACGGGGCGGCGGCTTCCCGGGTGATGAATGCCGGGGTGTTGGAAAGGATATGTAAACATACCCGGTTGCGAGTGGATTTTAGTGGCGGGATAAAGAGTGATGATGATATTTGCCGGGTATTCAATGCGGGAGCTTCATTCGTCTGTCTTGGGAGTATGGCACAGCAGGATCGGTGGAAAACGATGGAATGGTTGGAACGTTATGGGCGTGAACGAGTGATTGTCGGGGCGGATATCCGGAATAATAAGGTGTATATCAACGGGTGGAAACGGGAAACGGAAACGACGGTATTCGAGTTGGTCGAGTGGTATAGACCGATGTTAAAATACTTGATGTGTACGGATATCGAGCGGGATGGGATGTTGGCAGGAGTCGCATTGCCGTTGTACCGGGAGTTATTGGCTCGTTTCCCGGAATTGACATTGATCGCTTCCGGTGGTGTGAGTTCAAAGGAGGACGTGGAGGCTTTGGCTGAAATCGGGGTTGCAGAGGTGATCGTGGGAAAGGCTTTGTATGAATTTAAAATCTAAAATGTAATGGTGTTGGCAAAGAGAATAATACCTTGTCTGGATGTGAAGGACGGGAGAACGGTAAAAGGGGTGAATTTCGAGAATTTGCGGGATGCGGGGAATATCGTGGAGCTTGCCGGGCGCTATTCGGCAGAGGGGGCGGATGAATTGGTATTTTTGGATATAACGGCGAGTAGCGATAGGAGGCGAACGATGTTGGAGTGGGTGGAGGAGGTGGCACGGGAAGTGAATATCCCGTTTACCGTGGGAGGGGGAATAGCGTCGGAGAGGGATGTCGAGGCGTTGTTGCGGAGGGGAGCGGATAAGGTGTCCGTGAATTCGAGCGTGTTGGCGGAGCCGGGGTTGATTGATCGGTTGGCGGCGGCATTCGGACGGCAATGTGTGGTGGTGGCGATAGATGCCCGGCAAAGCGAGGGAGGCTGGCGGGTGTATAGCCATGGTGGTCGGGTAGAAACGGAACGGGAGCTTTTCTCGTGGGCTCGGGAGGTTGAAGATCGAGGTGCCGGGGAGATTCTGTTCACGTCGATGGATCACGACGGTACACACCGGGGATTTGCTTGTGATGCCGTAGCCCGGTTGGGGGAACTGGTGCGAGTGCCCGTGATTGCTTCCGGGGGGGCGGGGTGTATGGAAGATTTTTACGAGGCGTTTGTCCGGGGAAAGGCGGATGCCGTGCTGGCGGCGGGAGTATTCCATTTCGGGCAGATCGGGATACCGGAATTGAAATGTTATTTGAAAGAAAAAGGAATTGTAGTACGTTAAATATAAAAGAGATGATCGAGATAGAGAAATTGAAGTTTGATGCTGCCGGGTTGATCCCGGCGATCGTGCAGGACGCTAACACCCGGGTGGTGTTGATGCAGGGATACATGAATGCCGAGTCGGTTGCCGAAACGTTGCGATCGGGGAAGGTTTGCTTTTTCAGCCGTTCCCGCCAACGCTTGTGGACGAAAGGCGAGGAAAGCGGGAATTTTTTGTACGTGAAAGAGATACTTGCCGATTGTGATGCCGATTCGTTGCTGGTGAAAGTGGAACCTGCCGGACCCACTTGCCACACGGGAAGCGACACGTGCTGGGGGGAAGTGAACCGGGCGAGTGATTTCCTGCATTATTTGCAATGCTATTTGCAGAAGCGTAAAAATGATTCGCCGGAGGTGTCGTACACGGCACGATTGATAGGTCGAGGCATCAACAAAGTTGCGCAGAAGGTTGGTGAGGAAGCCGTTGAGTTGGTGATCGAGGCAAAAGATGATAATGAAGAATTGTTTTTGAACGAGGCGGCAGATTTGATGTATCACTATATTGTATTGCTTATCGCTAAAGGGTACACGTTGGAAGATGTGGAACGTGTTCTGGAAAAACGGCACAAGTAAGAGAGGGGCTAAATCTTGATTCTTATTTGGAAAGTAAGGTCGAATAGCTTGTTATCGTCCACTCGCGAGAGCGAGGAACTAATGAGCGTCTTGTCCGGGTAGTACGTGATGCCTGTTTTCAAGTAGAGCGTGATATTGCGATTTGGCTTCCAGTTGATATTCACGTAGGAACGGATTCCCCGGTCTTGATAGGCGGGGAAGGAATAGCCATAGAGGACGTTGTGTTCGTAGGCGTAGATGCGGGCATTATAACCGTCGGTGTCGAAATAGGCGAAACGGAATTGTGCTTTGAAGTTTTCTTTCAAGGACGTGTACGCGAAGTCTTGATAGACGAGGAATCCGGATTCTTTCTTTTCTTGTTTGGTGTAGCGGGCGTGAGTGGCTCTGCTTTGCAGTTTGAAATGACGGGGAAAGGTATAAATAAATTGAAGCCTGTATTCTTGTTTGACCCGTGTGACGGAAATGAGTTTTTCTGCCTTGTAGTCTTCGGGTTTGCCCTCGTGTTTGAAGCGAAAGTTACATTCCCAACGGGAATGGGAGTAAGTGAGTTCTCCGGCAAATTCATTTCCATTTCCGGGGAGGCTTGCTTGATAACGGGGAGCGAAGAAGCGGAAATAGTCGTAATAAGCATTTAATTTCAGATTCCGGAAAGGGGAGCTTTCAACACCCACGTACACGCCTTCCTCGTTTGAGGTATTGGAATATTCGGCAAACCCGCTGTTGTAGTGAGAGCGGAAACGCTTGTCGTAGCGGCGGTAAAGGATACATAGTGCTACCGGGAGGAACCCCGTGTAACGCAAGCCGTCGATCGTTGCCCACGAGCCATTGTCACTTCGTGCCGTTTCCCCGAACAGGAAGAAGTGGCGAACTCCCGTTTTATAGTCTATGCTGACGAGCGTGCGATGGCGTCCCGGGTCGTTGTATTGCTGGTAGGCGGCTTTCCCGATGGCGAGTGCCGGGGAAAAGTTGTAGTGTAGAACTTGTACTCCTGCCCGGAAATAACGATGATTGAAGCGGGTGGATAGTCCGGTAGTGAATTCTTTTAGCGTGTGTTTCTTCCCTAATTCCAGTGTGTTGCGGTGATAGCCGGTCTCGTAAAGCGTGGCTGTCTGTAAGGCTTCCGGGGTGAGGGTATCCGCATCGAGAAGGTTGCCGTCGGTCTTTTTGCAGGAAACAAAGATCTCTGTTATCATATCCTGCGAGGGGTGCAGGCTGATAGCACCTCCCCGGAGAAAACGGTTTTCGTCCGTGGAGAAGTAAGGCATGATGCCGTTGCCTGATTTTTCGTTGCTGAGCGAGGCTGACGATTTGCTGGAAGAGAATCCGCCCCAAGCGATTAGCCCTTGTCCCCATTGTATTTTATAGTCCCCGATACATATTCTTTGGATGATCTTGCCCGGCGTGAAACAGAGATGGGCGGAGAGAAAGTCGAATCCGGTTTTCTGTTTTTTCGTGAAATAATTCTCCCCGGCATCATTCTCCAGAGTAATGCCTCCTTGCCAACGGGTACCGGCATTCGTTTTGTATTTCAGTAGTGTACTCACGGGTGGTCCTTGAAAGCGATTACGCTTTTTCGTGAGGTAATCTTTTTCATAAAGGAAAGCATCCCGACTGTATCGCTTGTAGCCTGCCTGTTTGGGACGAGTTGTTTTGACACGGGCTAGTATTTCGTGGTGTAACCGTGGGAAACGGGTTGCTCCGGGAGTGTATGCCCCGATGCGGATAAAAGGTTTGATGTTCTCCAAATCCCTTGTACCGATGCCTGTAACTAATAGCACCTCGTTCGGGTGCATGAATGCACCATGCTTTTCCCTAAATTCCAGTAGGTTATCAATCTGAGCGTCTGATAGGAAAAAGAGCATTTTCAAGCTATCGAAAGGAGCCGAATTGATGTTTATAGGATGGGCAGCCAGATTCAGTAAAGTTGCCACGATGTCCTCGTAATAGCCTTCGGAAGCCTCCACGTCATTGTCTTGCAATAACTTCTCGATGTCCGTGATTTCCTGTGCGTGGAGGAAAAACGGGAATACAAGTAACACACCGAAAAGTAACGTTTTACACATCCTTTGAAATTTTCGTTATTAATGCACGACGGCAACTGTGTAGCTATGTTTTCAAAGATATATAATATTTGTAATATAAGTTGCCTTTTTATAAATTTTCTTTTATAAAATTAGTCCAGTATTTTTATAAGTCATAACTTATAAATGTGGGAAAAATGGATGTTTTATCAAGTATGACTTATATTTGAATATAAATGAAAGAAAGAAAAGGCTGCTCTCGCAGCCTTTTGAATCAATTCGTCTTGTAATCGTATTTTACTTTTGCCAATTCATTGTTGGCGTCAACGATTTTCTTTTTCAAGGATTCCTTGAAGTCAACGATTTTTGCTTTTAGCGAGTTGTCGCCCACGGCAAGGATTTGGGCTGCGAGGATTCCAGCGTTCATGGCTCCATTGATGGCTGTGGTGGCAACAGGGATGCCCGGAGGCATTTGTGCGATAGCCAGAAGTGCGTCCATGCCGTCGAGGGTGGCGTTGATAGGCACACCAATAACGGGAACGGGAGTCATGGCGGCGATTACACCTGGCAGGTGTGCAGCCATTCCGGCTCCGGCGATGATAACTTCAATGCCCCGGTTGCAGGCGCCTTTGGCGAACGTTTCCACTTCAGCCGGCGTGCGGTGAGCGGAGAGGGCGTTGATTTCAAAAGGTATGCAGAAGTCATTCAATACTTTTGCAGCTTTTTCCATAACGGGTAGATCAGAGGTGCTACCCATGATAATACTTACTTTTGGATCCATATTTTTACCGGATTTTAAATTCAAAGTTGTACTTTTGTGCAAAGTTAAATAAAAAAACGAATCCGGGGGACGAAAAGTCGTCAGTCGGGGGAAATATTTGTGATATGAAGAGAGTCAGGTTACGTGATCGGGAATTCCGTTTATTGATAGAGGCAGAGGTGATCGATCGGGAAATAGAGCGGGTCGCCAGACAGATGAACGAGGAGTTGGCGGGAGAATCACCTCTGTTTATAGGTGTCTTGAACGGGGCTTTTATGTTCGTGTCCGATCTGTTGAAACAGATCACCGTGGAAGGAACGGAAATCAGTTTCGTGAAGATCGCCTCGTATGATAAGCTCGTTTCCACGGGAAATGTGCAGAGTGTGATCGGGTTGAAAGAAGATATATCCGGGCGCACGGTGGTGATACTGGAAGATATGGTCGATACGGGAGAGTCGATGATATATTTGAAGCGAATGTTGGAGGAGAAACACCCGAAGCAGATAAAGATTGCTGCCATGTTCTACAAACCGGATGCGTTGCGGTATGATTTGACTCTTGATTATACGTGTATTGCCCTGGAGAAAGATTTCGTGATCGGGCGAGGCTTGGATTACGACGGTCTGGGACGTAATTTGCCGGACCTGTATACAATTGAAAATTGAAAATTGAAAATTGAAAATGACAGGGAAATGATGTCACTTTCAATTTGGAATCTAAAATTTAAAATCTAAAATTAATAAGATGGCATCAACGAACTTTGTCGATTACGTGAAAATTTTCTGTCGCAGTGGAGCCGGGGGACCGGGGTCAATGCATTTGCATCGGGATAAGCGTTCTGCTAAAGGAGGACCCGACGGGGGAAACGGTGGACGCGGAGGTCACGTGATTTTGCGGGGGAATCGTAATTACTGGACATTGATTCACCTGAAATTCCAACGCCACGTGTTTGCGGGGGATGGAGAGAGTGGAAGTGGAAATTTATGCACGGGAGCGGATGGCGAGGATATGATCGTGGATGTACCGCTCGGCACGGTGGCACGGGATGCCGACACGGGCGAAACGATCTGCGAGATCACGAGTGATGGAGAAATCGCGATTGCTGTGCAAGGGGGACGAGGTGGTCTTGGAAACTGGAATTTCCGTTCGGCAACTAATCAAACCCCTCGTTACGCGCAACCGGGAGAGCCTCGGGTGGAACGCTCGGTGATTCTGGAATTGAAAGTGCTTGCTGACGTGGGATTGGTGGGCTTCCCGAATGCAGGGAAATCTACTTTGTTGTCCGTGGTGTCTGCCGCGAAACCGGAAATTGCCAATTATCCGTTCACGACTTTGGTGCCGAACCTCGGAATCGTGAATTATCGGGACAACCGTTCTTTCGTGATGGCGGATATTCCCGGAATCATCGAGGGGGCACATCTCGGTAAAGGGTTGGGATTGCGTTTCCTGCGCCACATTGAGCGGAATTCGGTGTTGTTGTTTATGGTACCGTCGGATAGCAAGGATATTCACGAGGAATATCGTGTGTTACTGAACGAGTTGAAACAGTATAATCCCGAGTTATTAGATAAAAAGCGACTCTTGGCAATCACGAAATGTGATTATATCGACCGGGAATTGATGGCAGAAATGGAGCAAGACTTACCGGATATTCCTTATGTTTTCATTTCTTCCGTGACGGGAAGCGGGATCACGGAGTTGAAGGATATGCTGTGGAAGGTGCTGAATGAAGAAATTCGTGGCTAAGAGATTTTGTGATTGCCGATTCCATGATTTTGAGATATTTCAATCATCGAATCGGCAATCACCGGATCATTAGGTTTTTAAGACAGTCGCTGTCATCTTTTAATATCTTTTTGAAGGTTACGAGTAAACCGAATATGTAAAACGCCGTATATGCATAGGTATTAAAATGAATTACTTATGAATTACGGTATTAGTGTATTGTTTCGTTTAATTCCCTTGTTGATGGCATTGATTTGCTTCTTTTTCGGGGGGTATATTTTTGGCTATGGGAATGATGAAGCTCGTTGGGTGGCGGGACCGGTAGTATTTTCATTAGGAGTTCTTTGCTTGGCTCTATATGCCACAGCTGCCACGATTATTCGTCAATTGATCCACACGTACAATCCGGTGGTGAAGTATTTATTGCCCTGCATGGGGTATCTGTTCGCTTTAGGTACGATGATTTGGGGTATCACCCTGTTGAATATCGAGGAACCGCAGAATATGTTTGTACCGGGGCACGTGATATGCGGGGTGGCTTTGATTGCCGGTTGTATTTCGACGGCGGCAACTTCATCGACCAAGTTTACGTTGATTCCTGGAAATTCACATGGAACGAGTGATAAAATTAATCCGGCAGGTTTCTCTGCCACAACGGAATACACGCTGATTGGGATCACGGTTTTGTTTGCTCTCGTGGCGTGGGTATGGGCGATCGTGTTATTGTTCGGGGCGTCCGAGAGCGACCATCTGGTTGCGGGGAGCGTTATGGCTGGTTTGGCTTGTATCTGTACGAGTCTGATCGGTTTGGTTGCAAGTATCTCTCGTCAGATCAGGAATGATTACGGGGAAAAAGATAGAAGAAATTGGCCTAGATTGGTGTTTTTCATGGGAACTATCTGTATTGTAGGGGGGATTGTCGAGTTGTTGGCTACTGCGGCTCCCGTGAATACTACCGGTTTTATTTTGATTGGTCTTGGGCTGGTTTGTTTCAGTATTTCGAGTAAGATTCTTTTGTTGGCAAAGGTGTGGCGTCAGGAATGTAAGCTGGCGAACCGGATTCCATTGATTCCGGTGATGACAGCCTTGTTTGCCCTTTTCCTGGGAGCGTTCCTGTTCGAGGAGGCTTCGCTGGACAATGCTTTCTTTGTACCTTCCCGGGTACTGATAGGGTTGGGAGCGATCTGTTTCTCGCTGTTCTCTATTGTTAGTATTCTGGAAAGCGGTACTTCAAGCAAGTAACTATACTTTCGGAGGTTTTGATTTGAGTTTATATTTCGTATCGTGAGGACTCGCTGCAAAGAGTTCTCACGATTTTTTTGCGTGCGTGCAAAATGCGGTAAGCCGATATTTTTCAGGCGAATGTTTGAAAATTAGAATAAATTTAATATTTTTACGTCTGCTGCAAACTTAAATGAATGATTATGAAAAGGGAGATTCTAATTATTTTGTTTTTTCTTTTTGTATTCTCCGGGGTGGAGGCGGAGAAGATTAAATTTAAACCTATCACGAAAAAGGAATTGAATGTAGATAAATGTGATTTTTATCCGGAAGCGAAAGCCGTGATCCTGACGAAAGTGGGAGAGATTGATTTTCAGATGGATAAAAGCAGGCTGTTTTATCGTTATAGCGAAGGGGTGAGGATAAAAGTGTTGGATGACGACAAGAAAGATGTGGCTAACGTGAAGATCATGCTATATTCTCCCGAAAATAATCTGTCCGGACCACGGGAGAAAGTAAGTTATTTGAGCGGATTTACTTATAATCTGGAAAATGGTAATATAGTCAAGACGAAATTGGAGAAATCGAATATTTTTAGTAATCGTTTGAACGAGCATTGGGTGGAGATGAGTTTTGTATTGCCTAACGTGAAGAAAGGTTCCGTCGTTGAGTATAGTTTCATGAAAGAATCTTCTTATTTCACGAATTTGGAATCGTGGATATTCCAAGCGGATATTCCGACTTGTTACAATGAATTGACTTACACGATCCCGGAATATTTCTTCTTTCAGACCCGGATGCTGGGAAATATGCACGAGGTGGAACGCAAGGAAAGTTGGGTTTCCGATCTTATTGGGGACGAAACACTCCGGAGCCGCCGCACGAAGTTAATCGTGAAAGATCTTCCCCCGGTGGAGGACGAACCCTTCGTGAGTAACCCTTGTGATTTGCCTTTGCGGATGGAATTTCAATTGGTAAATATCGATATTCCGGGGCAGGTGATTCAGCAGATAGCCGGGTCATACGCGCAATTGAACAAGAAGTTACTGGAAAATGAATATTTCGGGAAAGCGGCAAACCGGGGTAATTTCCCGAAAGAGTTGTCGGAAAAAGTGGCGGGAATGGGTGATTTGGAAAAGGCGGATTATCTTTTTGAATGGATGAAGTCGACCGTTGCGTGGAACCGGAAATATGGTTTTATGCAATCGAAAACGTGGCGGGAATGCTTGCGGGATAAAGAAGGCGGGGTGGCAGATATTAATCTGGCGCTGACGTCATTGTTCCGTGCGCACGGGTTGGAGGCTGACCCGTTGATATTGAGCACCCGCGGGAACGGTACCGTGCACCCCACTTATCCGAGTTTTGAAGATTTTGATTATGTCGTTTCCGTGGTGAGAATTGGGGATGAATTATATTACGCGGATGCAACTGCCCGTGTTCCTTTCGGGTTGTTGCCACCGCGGTGTCTGAATGGGGATGGCTGGCTCGTTTCTGCCTCGGGAGGAAATATGATGCCCTTGAAAGGACACGGGGGGAATGTTTGCGCGGTGTATTCGACCTTTCAGGTGAAAGACGGAAAGATAGAAGTAGAGATACAGGCGCAAGACAAGGAGTACGCCGCGTTGGCGGTATCGGAAAGATATTTGAAGGAAGGGAAAGAAAAGTTTGAAGATAAATTGCGTGACCGGTACACGGAATGGAGTTTCTCGGATTTTAAATATGATGCAGACAGGGATCAAGTCAATCAACGATTTAAATTGGAAAGACCTTGCGGGGACGCAGATGTGTTGTATATACAACCTTTCTTGTATGGTTTGGCGTCGGAACCTCTTTTCAAACGGGATAATCGTTCCGCTATCGTGGATTTCCCGTTCCACAGCAGGGAAACGATTTCAGTGACGATACTTGTTCCCGAGGGATACGAACCCGAGCCGCTACCGGAAGGATTGGCTTTTTTATTGAGTAGCAAGGGGGCTTTATTTACTTTTCAGGCTTTGGAAGGTTCGGGACGTATCACCCTTACCGTGTCGTTCGTGATGAAAAAATTGATGTACACTCCCCGGGAATACCCGGAGTTAAAAACTTTCTTTGATGAATACGTTAAGTTAGCGAAAACTATGATTGTACTAAAAAAGAAACAGGGATGAGATTCGCGGTATCGGTTTTATGGCTTTTGTGTGTAAGCCTTTCTGCTATCGCGCAAAAGGAGTACGAGGGATTGAACGAGTACGTGATAAGCGACGTCATGCACTTCACGATATTGAATACGAAAGAATCCCGCCTGGAGCGTAAATACAAAGTTATGATATTGAATGATTTTGCGAAAGACTTGAATAAGATAACTTTGCATTACGATAAATTCACGAAGGTGGTGTCCTTGAAGGTGACGATAACGGGGCAGGACGGGAAAGTGATCCGGCGTTATAGTTTAAAGGATTGTCGTGATATGGTGGTTGATTACGCTTCCGTTTCTTCCGATTCGCGGGTAAAGTATCTGGACGTGGTGCACGGGCGTTATCCTTATATCTTGGATGTGGAGTACCGGATCGATGATAAAGGTTCTTTGTTTTATCCTGTCTGGAGCCCGATGGGCGACGAGAAGCAAGGGATAAAGAGTTCTACTTTCATCGTGTCCGACCCGCAGAACGTGGGATTCCGTTACCGGAACGGGAACGTGGAGGAACCCCGGAAAGAGGCGGAAGGGAATGGATTTCGTTATACATGGGACGTGCGGGATGTGAAATCTGTCACGATGGAACCTTTCAACGGGAACAAGGAGGACGTGTTGCCCGTGGTCTACCTGGCTCCCGTGAATTTCGAGATTGGCGGGTACAAGGGAAGCATGGAGAGTTGGGAGAAATACGGGATGTGGGCTTATATGCTTTGCACAGGAAAAGATGACCTGCGACCGGAGCAGGTGGCAGAAATTAAGAAGGAATGTGATGTCTTGCCCTCGGACAGGGATAAGGTGAGAGCCGTGTACCGCTATGTCCAGAAAAATACCCGTTACGTGAGTGTGCAGCTGGGTATCGGGGGATGGCAGCCGTTCGCCGCGTCACACGTGCATCAGAATAAGTTCGGGGATTGTAAAGCGTTATCCTTTTACACGTGTGCCTTGTTGAGGGCGGTGGGGATTCCGGCTTTTTACACGTTAATCCGTGCCGGTAGCGATATGGACGAGATACCGAAAGATTTTCCCACGTCACGTTTCAATCACGTGATCGTCACCGTGCCCCTTGAACGGGATACAATCTGGTTGGAATGTACCTCACAGTTTTCGCCCATGGGGTACATGGGCACGTTTACTTCCGACCGTTACGGTTTGTTGGTCGGGGAGGATGGCGGGCATCTGATACGTACCCGGAGGTACGGGGAAAATGATAACGTGCAGAAGACGAAGGTAGACGTGCGTCTGTTTGCTTCCGGGGATGCGGAGATGGATTTTTGTCGTGATTATTCGGGATTGGAGATCGAGAATGACGGTTTTGTACATTTATTAAATAAGTCGGAGGACGAAAAAAGGAAGTGGATACAGGATCACTCCGGTTTCGGGAATTTAGAGTTGAAGGATTACCGTTTTATGCCTCTGTCCGGGGATGAGGTGCCGCGGACGGGATACGAGATAAAGGGGCAACTTCGGGGATTTGCCACGATGTCGATGGGAAGATTGTTCCTGACTCCCTGCCGGTTCTCGAATATCGCGTATATCAAATTGACGGGGAAGGAACGTTTTTCCCCGATCATGGTGCGGTACCCTTATATTCAGGAGGATACCGTGCGGGTCACGATCCCCGAGGGGTATCGGGAGGAAGGGGGTATTGCCCCGCTATCTTTGGAAACCCCGTTTGGAGATTATCGGTTGGCGGTAAGGGTTCAAGGAGAGGAGATTTTCATCACGAGGCGGTTTTGTCTGAAAAAGGGTACTTACCCGAGAACGGACTACGATAAATTCAAGGATTTTATCACGAAGGTGCAATTGGCTGACCGCAGTCGGATGGTATTGGTTAAAAATGAATGAGTTTTTATGGGAAGGAGAATTTGAAAAACGGGATAAGTTTAATATATTTACTTCGTTATTGAGAGAATACGGCGGGGTGATATAAAGATCGGATCATTTTAAAAAAATCGGGATGAAAAGAATTGTTGTATGTGTTTTATTCCTCGCGTTGGGTGTCGGGATCAGTAAGGCTCAGCAAGCGGAAAACAAGGATTACGAGAAATTGAACCGGGAACTTCTGGAAACAGATCATTTCTGGAAGTTTATCAAACGGGGAAATTTTCCCACGGACATGACCTCTATCGTGATAGGACAGAACGTGTTGACACAGTTTATCACGATATTCCAGCATATTCAAGGAATATTGGTATGGGACGGTACTTACGGCATCCTGCCGACGAAGGATTTGCGGCAGACTTTGCAGGAAAAGGAGGGAAGTGTGGCGGATATTAATTTGATTCTATGCTCGTTGTTCCGGCAATGCGGGTTTGATGCTTTTCCTGTTATTCTGAACACGAGGGGAGAGGGGGAAATTCCCGCCCGGGAGCCGAAGTTCGGGGATTTCAATTATGTGGTGTGTATGGTAGAGGTGGAGGGATCGTTTCTCTTGTGCGATGCCACGGCAAGGACTCCTGTCGGGTTGCTGCCGGAGCGTTGCCTGAATCGGTTGGGCTGGCTCGTGAATGAAGAAGGGGGAAAGATGATTGACCTCACGAGTGTCGGGAAAGACCAAGTGCTTGTTTCGACGCTAATTAAAGTGAGCGGGAATAAAGTAAAACATAAAGTGGGAATCGTGGAGAAAGAGTATGCGGCGGTGCGGACTTTGGATAGGGTAGCCGAAATCGGTGAACTGGGACAGAAATCGGAAGTGAAATCACTTTTCCCGGGATGGAGTTTCACGAAATTCAAGTATGATGCAGCCTCCAATATTGTTTCTAAGGAATTTGCCCTGCAGAAGGAAACGGGCGATTCCCGGAAAGTGGAGGTACAACCTTTGTTGACGGAGGGAATATTGCATCCCGTGGCAGTGCCGGATTTCTCGGGGAAACGAGTGGTATTTCCGGTAAAGGTCGTCAGAAGCAGCCACGTGGAGATGGAAGTTCCCAAGGGATACGTTGCCGTGTTGCCGGAGGCAATAGAGATGCGAATCCATCAGAATGGTGCTTTGTTGCGTTTTCAAGCCATGGAAAACATGGGAAAGATTATTGTATCGTTCACGTTGACAATAGATAAGCAAGTGTATTTGCCGGAAGAGTACCGGGAGTTGAAGGCTTTCTTGCAAATGTTAGACAAGGTATATCGGGAGGTTATTGCATTCGAAGCTAAAAAATGATTATTTTCGCCTCGAAATAAATGTAGAGATCATGGCAAAGAAAGAAAAGGTACAGGAGATGTTCAACGGGATCGCTCCCAAGTATGATTTGTTGAATCACCTGTTATCTATGGGTATTGACAAACGTTGGCGAAAAAAGGCGATGAAAGTTGTCGGTGCCGGGCGTAAAGATCTCGTGCTGGATATTGCTTGCGGTACGGGTGATTTTTCAATCGAGGCGTTGAAGCATGGCGTGAAACGGGTTATCGGTGCGGATATTTCCGAGAATATGCTAGTAGTTGCCCGGGAAAAAGCAAAGAATAAAGGATTGGAAGACCGATTGGATTTCCAGTACGGGGACAGCGAGAACCTGACGTTCGGGAATGGTACGTTTGATGCCGTGACCGTCGCTTTCGGGGTTCGTAATTTCGAACATCTGGAACGGGGGCTGACGGAGATGTTCCGGGTGTTGCGGCCGGGTGGGAAGGTGGTTATCCTGGAATTTTCCACGCCGGAGCGTTTCCCGATGAAGCAGTTATACAATTTTTATTTCAAGCATATCCTACCCTTCGTGGGAGGAATCATTTCCGGCAACCGTAAGGCGTACGAGTATTTGCCTGCCTCGGTTTTTGCTTTTCCCCAAGGCGAGAGATTCTTGGAAATCATGCGTCGTGCCGGTTACGCGAAGGTTTCCCAGCAACGGCTGACGTTCGGGATTGCCAGTTTGTATACCGGGGAAAAATAAGAAAGCCTCCGGAACGGAGGCTTTCTTATTTTTTACCATTCGACTTCATCCCGGTTGATGGGCATGGTCATGCATCTGGCACCGCCACCTCCGCGGGGGAGTTCGGAACCTTCGATGGTGAGCATGTATTTATCGTAATTTTTCAAGTCTACTTTATTGCTGATGACGTCGCACGCGCGGATGATTTCAAATCCGGCGTTATTCATTGCTTCCACGGTATAGTTGTTGCGGGCGTACCCGATCACTTTACCCGGGGCAACGCAGAAGAAGTTTGCACCGCTGTGCCATTGTTCCCGTTCCATGTTCCATGTTTCGTCCTCGCCACCACAATACACGGGTTCCAAGTCCATGCCCAATTTCTTCAAGGCGTGCAACAACGTCTTTTCTCTGCGAATGCTGATGAGTTTTCCGTGTTGTATCTTGATATGCACGGTCTGGTAATTGCCCGGGCTCATGATTAAGGGCTCGTAGACCATACATTTGTCTTTATCTAGGAAGGTGAACACCATATCCAGGTGGATGAACGATTCCGGTGAATGAGGTAACTCCTGTACTAGGATATGTTGTACTTTATCCTCGTTCCGTTTGATGAAATTGTACATCAATGCGTCAATACCACGGGTAGAGGTACGAACCCCGTTCCCAATAACCAGAATATCGTCACGGGCGATCAATACGTCACCACCCTCGACGGTTAATTTGCGGGTGGGGTCGTTTGTCGTGTTTAAATTGAGAGTTTTGGTTTTGAACCCGGGGGTAAAGTCGAAGATAGACTGCATAATCACGGCTTCACGATCGCGTACGGCATTTGCCATGCGACCGATGAGTACCTCGTTGTACATACTCATGGAGGCGTCGCGGGTGAAGAAGAAATTGTGCAACGGGCGCAAGTCATACCAGTCTTTGTTCAAGAATTTGGTCAACGTGTCGCGTTTCATTTCTACCCCTTCAATTAGCAGACGAGCCAAATCTTCTGCATCTTCATCCAATAGTTGATCTTTGATTGATCCTTTGGGAGTTTGTTCCGCGATAAAAGGTTCTATTTTTTCGATGCGATTGAGCACTTCCAGCTTGGTCGCGTCGTTCTTTAAAATGTTCGTCAGGAGGTCTTTTACTTGGTAGGTATTCGTGATCTTACCCAGCACCTCACTGAGTTGCTTGTATTCTTTTCGTGCAATAGATAAATTTAAAATGTCGCTATAGAGTGCCCTCTCAGCGTTTTCGGGAGTCATGTTTTCTACCTCCTCGCCTGGTGTATGGAGAATAACTCCATTCAGTTTTCCGATTTCGGATTGAACATTTACCTCAATAATCTTAGACATAAATTGGTTTTTTTGATTACCCTGCAAAAATACGACATAAAGAATGATAAACCTTATAAATCACCACTATAATTATGCAAAAGCGGAAAATAATTATGCACGATTAGAATATTTAACCATACAAATCAAATGGAATATATAATCTTGTAAGTTGACACGTTCATATTACTTTCCTTGCAAACTCTTTTTAAAAACCTTCCCGAAGGTCTTTGAAAGGAGTTTGAAAGGAGTTTGTTCCCTATCTTCACCGTGTCTTTAGCGGAAATTCATGGGGAATCTTCCATCTGAAGACTAGCACAAACGTCTTAAAGTATAAAATGACCTTAAAAGGAGAAAGGAATACGCTTGGTATTCCTTTCAATATCTCGAAGAGTTGTCCGGCCTCTCCGAGCTGGTTGCTTCTTTCAATATCTTAAAATTATGAAGTTCTCTTCCTATATCACACTCTAGAAAGGGATCTATACATAATATGATTCATAGACTAGGCTAAACACTCGTACGGTGCAAAACTATGATATTTAATTTAGAAATACAAATAATAGACCGTTTTTTATAAATGGGAGATTTATTTTTGCTTAAGAGTTTCCTCGATTCGTGAAGTATAGTTTTTGTTACCGGTTTAGAGCCCGATTGTTGCTATTTTCCTAATGGCGTTTTTTTATGAAAAGAGAGAGGATGCCAAAGCATCCTCTACTTCTCCCGGGATAGAATCCCGTACGTTCTGGTTGCAAAATATGATTTATTAAAATTTAAATCCTATTTTCAGCATTGGGTTGGACAAAAAGTCGATCCCATGCCTGTCAGAAGACAGTAATTTCAGTCCGACTTGAGGGCGGATATTGTATACCGAGTAGTCGTAAGCCAGCGGGCGTATTTCGATTGAAATGAAAAATGCTTTTGAAACGAAATAATCGAAACCGGTCACTCCTGCCACCCGGTAACCGAACGCTTCCCCGATGGATTTGCCCAAGTAAGATTCGTCATCGGCTTTTGCCTCTTGTTTCCCGTAGGAGAATCCGAATTCTCCCCCGTAACGGAAAAATAACTTGTTGTATTTTGTTTTCACGTACCGTTCCGCTCCTAGAATCACGGAATACTTCATATTATCTTTCGAGGTGACGAATTTGTAATCTGGGATATCTCCTTCTTCAAATTTCCCCTCGGTACTGCTACCGGGAACTGCTTTGTACTCGGGATTGTGCTTGAACGAGAATCCTCCCATCGCTTTTAATGCCCATTTCTCCGCGAACATCCATTTGAACTCGAAGTTCAGGGATAATTGTTTGTCAAACCAACTGGTTTGAGGGGCGGAGATATTGTAGCTGCTTAAATCCGGTGCCGGGGCTTCCATGCCGACAAAAGAACCCACGCCCAAGTTCAAGGAAACCGCCTTGTCGCCTTTCTTCGGGGTGAAGTTCTCCTGCTTCTCTTGTGCGGTCGCCAGCAGTACCGAACCCGTCATGATAATAGCAAATGTCAATACTCTTTTAAACATATTAAAGTTGTGTTTGGTTTTCATCGGGCGTAAAGCGCCCGATGAAAAATGTTATAATTCACTTATTCAGTTGCTTGTTGAGCTTCGATAAGTTTTTGAATTTGTTCGATTTCAGCCTGTTTTCCTTCAATGGCTATTTTTAAATTTGCGATCTCTTTTTTAATTTCTTCTATGATTTCTAAGTAGTAAATATTTAATTCAATTTCTTGTTCTTCAGGAGTTAATTCGTTGAATGCAGCCAGTTTTTCGTTTGCTTCTTTAAGAGAAGCTTCATCATCTGCAATAGCTTCCTTTAGATTTTTAATTTCAGTATTTAGCTCTTCAAGTTCCCCATTTACACCGAATTCATACATCTGGATTTTTTTAGTGATTTCCTCATGCTTGCTTTCAGCTTCTTCTTTAGCTGTTTTGGCTATAGTGTAGTTGCATTCGGCAATAGCTTCTCGTGCGGCAATAACAGGTTCTTTAGCTTCCTCAACGGCAGCTATTTTTGCATCAACTTCTTTTTGAGCTGCAGCGACTAAGGCTTCGTGATCCGTTGTTGCTTCCGTGTATAACTCGTTAAGGTCGTTGTATTGCTCAATAGCTCTTTCATGTGCAACTTTTGCATCGTATTGAGCTATCCAATACTGACCCATTCCTTCTACAATACCGTTGGTCAAACGATCTAATCTATTTACTAAACCTTCTACTTTTGCACCATCACCATTGAGCGTAATATTTAGACCAATCAATTCTTTATCAATAGCGGTATTACGATCATTGAGTTTTTTGTTAGCTTCGTTCATTGCCTTGACGATTGATTTTTGTGCATCAAGTTTCTCTTTTGCAGTTTTGGTAGCTTCTGCTTTGGTTGTACACAATCCTTTTTGCACTTCAATTTCAAGTTCTTTATTTGCGTATGCCGGAGTGCCGCTTGTTAATCCTTTGAGTTCATCTTGGAGTTTTTTAAGTAGATTGTCTGCTTCTGTTTGTTCTGCCTCTGCTTTGTCAAAGATGCTTTGTAAGCCGTTATTATTTGTTCCGTCAATTAATCCTTGTGCTTTATCAAGTTTGATAGTGTTCTCTTGGATTGTTTTATTGTTTTTCTCTAATTCGTTGTTAAGCGGAGTGTATTTCTCTAAAGTTTTGAATTTGGCTTCTTCAACGCTGGCGATTATTTTGGTACTATCCTCCAGTGCTTTTGTCGCTTCGTTTAACGCTTCAAGTTTATTTTCAATCTCGGCTGCATGTTTTTCGATGTCTTTTTCTACAGCCAAGTAAGATTGTGGAACGGCACTATATCCTTTTGCTTTTAATGCTTTAATTGCGTCATCGGAGTTTGCATTTGTAGCTTCATCTAAAGCAGCTTTGGCATCTTTTAATTCTTTGTTTGCTTTACGAAGCGGTTTTTTCACTTCAGCCAAATTGTTTTTTAATTCCACATATTTGTCATAGTTTTCGATCATTTTAGCGTTTTCAGCATCGATCGTACTTATCAACTCGGGTAATTTGTCTTTAAGTTCTTTGATTTTAGCACTAGCAGCCTCGTAGCTTAAACCTCCAATTGCTTCAGCTTCTTTTAGCTCTTCTTTGCTCTTGGCTATTTTTTTCTCTAGCTCGTCAATATCAGCAATGAATTTATCATAAACCTTCTCATTAACTTCATTTTCCTTGTTCCAAATTTTTTCGTTTAGTTCTAGAACTTTACCATTTAAGCCAGCTAACTCATCAATGGCGGTAGCGTATTCTTTGTATAATTTTCTAAGAGCGGGATTCAAATCTAAGTCTGCTTGTAACTCAGCCAGTTTCTTTTGTAATTTGATTTTTTCAACGTCATTTTTTAATACAGCTAACTCGTATGCAAGTTGAGCCTGCCTCATTTCATCTTCAAACCGTTCGTTAGCCATTTCCATTTCCGCTTTTATTTTTTCTGCTTTTGCTTTTAATACAGCGGCTTCCCCTTCATCCTTTGCGGCTTGTGCTTCTGCCAATAAACGTTCGATTTCAATACGCGCAGCCTCGTTTTTGGCGTCGTTTTCCGCTTTTAGTTTCTCCGTTTCGGCTAAGATTTTTTGTGCTTCGCCTTGTGCTTTCATCATATCGGCTTGAGCTTGCAACCATGCAGTTTTTGCCGTACGAATTTGTTCTACTGCTGCAGATTCTTTGTTGTCCACGCAAGAGAACATAACCATAGTTATTAAAACAACTAGTAAACCAATTTTTCTCATAACACTTTTTTTATTAAACATTGAATAATTCTATAGTTCATTTACTACATTAACAAACGATGTGTTGTACTTTTGCCACAAAAGTATGGTATATAATTTACAATTACAAATTATATTCTACATTTTTGTTGGAGTATCTTGTGTTTTTTAAATTTTTTGTCAACAGAATTCTCGTAATTTTGTTTCCATGAAATTAGATATAGGAGAGATAATAAGGCAAGAATTCGAGAAAAGTGGTTTGAGTACCAGTCAGTTCGCTCGTATGATTAATAAAGAGAGGACGTTGGTGTATAATCTTTTTAAGCGTCAATATATTGATACAGATTTGTTGTTTCAGATTTGCATGGTGTTGAATGTCGATCTGTTTCGTTTGTTCTCGGAGAAGTTGAGGGAGGAGAATAAAGTTATCGGGGCATGTTACGCAGATGAAGTAAAAGGAGGAACGGTAAAACGGAAAATCATGTTGGAGATGGAAGTGGATGATGTGGAATATGACCGGCTCATACAGAAGATGTTTGAAAAGAAAAAAGGGGGCAATCACTGATTCGTTTGGTAAAAATTGTTTGTATTCCAGAGGTTATTGCGGATAAACAAGGGCGTTTTATGCGAATTCAGAATAAGAGACCGGATTAAAATGTATTGACTGCTCCGGGTATCGCCTTAAACCTTTGCTTCCCCCGTGAGCTACCGTTACTTTATGGCATGAACCATATATGCTCGAAGCACCAACGTAGCATGAACGTCAACCGTCGATTTTGCTACGTTCATGATTTGTTTATGATTCGTTCATGAGGTAAGGAAGCCATAGACCGAGGGTTGATCGGCAGAGGAGTTGCCCGAGAGAAATTACCAACTTTTATAGAACTTTTTCTTATCTCGAACTCGCATAATGTTTAGATGTCAAGTTTGACTACCGTGATTCCTGCCCCTCCCATCTGCACGTGTTCGTCGCCGCAATGACCGACCACGGGGTTCGCGTTCAAGTAATCCCGGATGATCTGGCGGAGGATTCCCGTGCCCGTGCCGTGGAGAATGCGTAGGTCTTTCATGTTAAGCATGACAGCCGTGTCAATGAATTCTGCCACTTTCATGAGAGCCTCGTCACCCCGCAGACCGCGGACATCGATTTCCGGCTTGAAGTTCATACGTTTTTGGCTGATATTTTCCAGGTAAGGCGAGGAACTTCGTTGCGGTTTGTTTTGCATGGCTTTTTTCGCCATGCTGCTGGAAACTTTCGTCAAGCGTTCGATCTTCACGTTTGTCATTAGCCCGCCCAAGGCGATTACGGCACTCTTCTCGTTGAGCTCGATGATTTCGCCGATGGCTTTATTGTCCAGTTGCACGAGATCTCCTTTGCTGAAGGTGGGAGTTTTCGGGGATTGCTGCTCTTGTTCCGAAAGTTCGGTACGCGTGCGTTGACCTCGTTCCTGCCGTTTCTTTTCCCGTTTTTTCAGTTTCTCTATTTTCTTTTGCAGGCGTTCTTCTTTGCCTTGCTCGTCTGCCAGCAGGCGTCGTTTGTCTTCTTCGAAAGCGGCTTTGGCAAGTTTTGTCTGTTCTTTTTCCGCTTGACTTTCTTTGATTTCCCGTATGGTTCTCTCGATCGAACTATTGGCGCCGGAGATGATCTCTTTTGCTTTTTCCTGTGCCTCTTTGATGATTTCTTTCCTTAACTTGGAGGCATCGTCCAGTTCTTTCTTGTAGCGTTCGAGTACTTCTTCAAGGCGTTTCTCGTTGTCGTGAATGCGTTTCCGCTTTTCTTCCCAGTAACGTTTGTCCCGGAGTATCTCTTTCAAATGTTTGTCGAAATTTACCCGGTCTTCCCCGATCTTGCTGGCGGCATCGTCCAGTATCTCTTTCGGAAGGCCGATTTTCTTGGCGATCTCGAAGGCGAAGGAGGAACCCGGTTTCCCGATTTCCAGCTGGAACAAGGGGAGCATCTGATGGGAATCGTACAGCATGGCGCCGTTCACTATGCCTGGCGCGGATGAAGCGAAATGTTTCAAGTTCGTGTAGTGGGTCGTGATGACTCCTTTCACGTTATTTTGGTTCAAGGCGTTCAAGATAGCTTCCGCTATGGCTCCTCCCAACATGGGTTCCGTTCCTGTGCCGAATTCGTCGATTAGGATTAAGGTATCGTCCGAGGCGTAACGCACGAAGTTTTTCATGTTGAGCAGGTGTGAACTGTAAGTACTCAAGTCGTTCTCGAGAGATTGTTCGTCACCCATGTCGATGAGTATCTTCCGGAAAATGCCGAATTTACTCGATTCCTCTACCGGCACGGGGATGCCGCACTGGAACATATATTGTAATAGTCCGGCGGTTTGCAGGCAAACGGATTTTCCCCCGGCGTTAGGTCCGGAGATCAGCACGATACGTTGATCCTCGTTGATTTCCATATCCAGAGGTATGACTTCTTTGCCGTTTGCCTTTAAACTAAGGTATAGAAGCGGGTGTTTTGCCTTGAACCATAGCATCTCGGGACGGTCTTCAAAAACGGGAACAATGGCATTCACCCGAAGCGCGAATAAGGCTTTGGAACGCACGAAGTCCACGAAAGCCATGAAGTCGTAAGCCGGGATCAAGTCGTCGATATAAGGGCGCAGGTCATCGGCAAACTGGCGGAGAATACGGGTGATTTCCCGCTTTTCTTCCAGTTGCAATTCCCGGATTTCATTGTTCGTTTCAATAATTTCCGCGGGTTCGATGAATGAGGTTTTCCCGGTCATCGATTCATCGTGCACGATACCGTTTATTTTCCGCTTGAAAGCCGAGGGGACGGGGATTACCATTCTGCCGTCGCGGATGGAGATGTTCGTGTCCTTGTCCGCCCAGCCTTCTTCCTGTGCCTTTTGCAGCAAGGATTGCATACGGCGGGATATGCCGGATTGTTTTTTCACGATGCTGTGCCGTATATTTCCCAGGGCGGGGGAGGCGGAGTCTTTTATCGTGCCGAACTTGGACACGATGGCATCCAGGCGTTGCAGGATGTAAGGAAATACCCGAATATCTCCGGTACGTGCTACCAGATGGGGGTATTGTTCCTGTTTGTTGTTGAAGAAACGGGTGATGGCGTTCAACGATTCCAGAGAGTTTTTCAGAATAACCAGTTCGTTCACTTCAAGGAATAATCCTTCCACTCTTATCCGTGCCAGAAAAGGGCGGGCGTCGTGGTAGTAAGATACCGGGAAGTCGTCTTCTTCCTGGCAGATGCGCATGAATTCAGCCGTTTCGGCTAACGCGGTGCGTATCCATTCCGCGTTGAATGAAAAAGCGATATCGTTTACCAGCTCGCGTCCCATGTCGCTTAGGCTGTTGCCACTGATAAGCTGTCTTATTTTATCGAATTTTATTTTTGTCTCAAAATTTTCGGGATAAATCATAATAATTGGAAATTGAAAATGATGAACTTAACGGGTAAGGGGAAAGGTGAAGCTTTCGCCTTGGTTGGTGCGGATTACAATGCGGTCGGCGGGGGAGAATGTCGTATTTCCGTTGCCGATGTAGCGGATGATGAGGTTGCCGATCATGCCTTTCTCTAAGGTGAAGGGGGTGTAGTCCGTTTCGATGTAATCGGGTTTGATGATCGATACGATGGATATGGCTTTTTTGCCGGTGTTGACCATGTTCACGATTTGTTGTTTTATTTTTAGTCGGCTTAAATAAATGGTGTCGGTGTTAAAACGGAGTTCTCCTGCCGGGAACGGGTATTCTTTTTCCACATTGACGGGTTTGCCCACGACCTTCCCGTTTAGTTTTAAAACGTGATTGGGCGGGGTGCCGTTGGTGTACACGACGATTTTCTTGGAGAACGTGCCGGGGCGGTCTTTCGGGTTAAAAACCACGGAAATTACCCCGCTGTCCCGGGGCATGATCGGGCGGCGGTTCCATTTCGGCACGGTGCATCCGCAGGTGGTTTCCACGTATTTTATCAATAATGGTGCTTTGCCTTTATTCACGAATTTGAAATGGTACGTGATTTTTCCCCCGGTTTCTTGCACTAAGCCCGCTTCGAGAACAGTTTTCTCGAAATCGATCTTGGCTTTTTGCCCGACCGCGAGCGCCGGAAGAAGGAAGAATATTGAGTACGCGAGTATTTTCCCTAGTCTAATCATGTCGTTGTAATTTTGCGTACAAAAATACAAAAAGGGATGGAAAAGATTGTTTCATGTCGGAATAAAGTATATCTTTGCGGCGTTAAAATAAATTTTAAAATTAAAGAACTGTACATCATGTATTTGACATCAGAAAAGAAAGAAGAACTTTTTTCACAGTACGGGAAGTCTAATAAAGATACCGGCTCTGTTGAGTCACAAGTAGCTTTATTTTCCTACCGTATCGCTCATTTGACTGAGCATTTGAAGAAAAACCACAAAGATTTCGCAACTCAAAGATCTTTGATTAAATTGGTTGGAAAACGTAGAGCGTTGCTTGATTACATGAAGAAGAGAGATATCGAGAGATATCGTGCTATCGTGAAAGCATTGAACTTACGTAAGTAATTTACATACTGGCGACCCGGTTGTCCGGGTCGTCTTGTTATTTGATCCTCCCCTCCTCCTCCTTTTATCTTAAAGAATTCCGTTAAAATGTTTTATATTTTAACAGTATTATTATTTCTATGAACATTATTGAAAAGAGCATTACCCTAAAAGATGGCAGGGTAATTACGCTAGAAACCGGAAAGCTCGCCAAGCAAGCCGATGGGGCTGTTATGCTGAAAATGGGCGATACGATGCTTCTGGCGACAGTTGTTTCGGCACAAGATGCCGGTCCGGACGTGGACTTTATGCCGTTGTCCGTGGATTACAAAGAAAAATTTGCTTCTTTGGGACGTTTCCCCGGGGGATTTACCCGCAGAGAAGGAAAAACTTCCGACTACGAGATTCTGGTATCCCGTTTGATCGACCGTGCCTTGCGCCCGTTGTTTCCGGATGATTATCATGCCGAAACTTTCGTGCAGGTAACGTTGTATTCCGGTGATGCGGAGACCATGCCGGATTGCTTGGCAGGGTTGGCAGCTTCGGCGGCTATTGCCGTGAGTGATATTCCGTTCCACGGACCTATATCGGAAGTGCGTGTAGCCCGTATCGAGGGCGAGTTGGTTATCAACCCGACCAGAAGCCAGTTGGCTGTTGCCGATCTGGATATCATGGTTGCCGCTACTTACGAGAACATTATGATGGTGGAGGGTGAGATGAACGAGGTGTCCGAGAAAGAGATGTTGGATGCTATCATTTTCGCTCACGAGGCTATCAAGGAACATTGCCTGGTACAAGAAGAATTGGCTAAGGCTGTGGGTAAGGAGAAACGGGTTTACTGTCATGAAGTGAATGACGAGGAACTTCGCAAAGATATTTGGGACAAGTGCTACGACAAGGCTTATGCCATGGCTCGTCAATGCAACGCGGACAAACACTTGCGCGAGAGGTTGTTTACTCAGGTAAAAGACGAGTATCTCGAATCATTGCCGGAAGAAGAAAGAGAAGCCAAGAAGACGCTTGTCGGTCGTTACTATCACGACGTGGAGAAAGAAGCTGTACGGAGAATGATTTTGGACGAAGGTTTGCGTCTGGATGGTCGTACTACCGAGCAAATTCGTCCGATCTGGTGTGAGGCTGGTCCTCTACCCGGACCTCACGGGTCATCTATCTTCACCCGCGGTGAAACACAGGCATTGGCAACCGTTACTTTAGGTACGAAACTTGACGAGAAGATTATCGACGAAGCCACGGAACAAGGAAAAGAGAAATTCTTGTTACACTATAATTTCCCGCCGTTCTCAACGGGTGAGGCAAAACCTACCCGAGGTGTCGGGCGTCGTGAAATAGGTCACGGAAACCTGGCTCACCGTGCGTTGAAACGGATGTTGCCGGATGCTTATCCTTACACGGTACGTATCGTTTCCGATATATTGGAATCTAACGGTTCTTCTTCCATGGCAACGGTATGTGCCGGAACTTTGGCGTTGATGGATGCCGGTATCCCGATAAAGAAACCGGTAACGGGTATCGCCATGGGATTGATTACCGATAATGAAAAATATGCCGTGTTGTCGGATATCTTGGGTGATGAAGACCACCTGGGAGATATGGACTTCAAGGTAACCGGAACCGTGGACGGAATCACCGCTACCCAAATGGATATTAAGGTAGACGGGCTTCCTTACGAGATTCTGGAAAAAGCTCTGGAGCAAGCTAAGCAAGGGCGTTTGCATATCATGAATATTATCAAGGAAACGTTGCCCGAGCCTCGTCCGGATCTGAAACCGCACGCACCTCGTATGGTGACCCTTACCGTGGACAAAGATCAGATCGGTGCTATCATTGGTCCCGGAGGAAAGATTATCCAGGATATTCAAGAGAAGTCCGGTACTGTTATCGTTATCGAAGAAGTGGGTAACCAGGGTATTGTGGATATTTCAGCAAGCAATGCAGATTCTATTGCAATCGCTGTTGCCCGTATCAAGGCTATCGCCAGCAAACCAGAAGTAGGAGAGATTTATGAAGGTGTCGTGAAGACGATTACCGCGTTCGGTGCTTTCGTTGAATTCCTGCCCGGTAAAGACGGATTGTTGCACGTTTCCGAAATCGACTACAAACGCGTTGAGAACGTGGAAGACGTGTTGAAAGAAGGCGATAAAGTTCGCGTGAAATTGATTGATATAGATCCGAAAACCGGTAAGTTTAAACTTTCCCGGAAAGTGTTGCTTCCGAAACCCGAAGGGATGGAACAGCAAAGCGATCGTCCCCGAGGCGACCGTCAGGATCGGGGTCCAAGACAAGACAGAGGTCCTCGTCGGGATAACAGAGGTCCAAGACCGGAAAGAAAAGAGTAGAAAAAAGGAGCTTTAAGCTCCTTTTTCTATTTACAAAATTCTCTGTTGCCAGAGGAAATCGTAAATCTAAAATCATAAATCTAAAATTTGAAATCTATTTTATTATCTTTGTGCGAAATGAAATATTTTGTAATATGGAAAATAGATTGAATGTAGGTATTACGCATGGGGATGTAAATGGTATATCTTATGAGTTGATCATAAAGCTGTTGGCAGAGAACCGGATTTGTGAGTTGTGCGTTCCTATTCTATACGGGTCGCCTAAAGTGGCTGCCTACTACCGGAAGGTATTAAACGTGGAGAATTTCAGCTTGAATACGATCAGAGAGCCGAGAGAGGCGAACAGCAAAAGATCTAACATTATCAATTGTGTGGATGACAACGTGAAAGTCGATCTGGGGAAGGAAACTCCCGATTCGGATCAAGCCGCGATGATCGCCTTGAAATATGCCTTAGACCAGTTGGATCGTAACGAGATTGATGTGTTGACTTTGGCTCCGCAAGGACCGGAAAGTTTCTTGAAGGATGAAGTAAACTCTTTGACTGAATATTTGGCAAAACGTTACAATACCCCCGAGGCGATGTCGCTTTTCGTGAGCGAGAAAATGAAGTTGGGATTCGTGACGGAGTATTCAAAATTGCGGGATGTACCCCACCAGATCACCCAAAAGAATATCATGAAGAAGTTGATGTTATTGGATGACACGTTGAGAATGGATTTCACCATATCAAAGCCTAAGATTGCCGTTTTGGGATTGAATCCACAGGTGAATTGCGGGCAGAACGGAGATGAGGAAGCAAATATTATAGTGCCTGCCATCGAGCGTGCCCGCCAAGAGGGGATCATGGCTATTGGACCTTTCCCTGCCGACCGTTTCTTCTCGGAAGCTATGTACGAGAAATTTGACGCGATACTTGCCATGTATTACGATCAGGGGATAGCGGCGTTTAAAGCTATCGACGAGGAGAGTGCGGCTTGTTATGTTGCGGGGCTTCCTGTGATATGTGCGACCTCTCTGACGGATGCTCGCTATGACATCGTGGGACAAGATCTCGGTGATGAACAAGGGTTGCGTAACGCTCTCTATCTGGCGATGGATGTGTTTGTGCATCGGGAGCAAAATATAGAACTGCAAAAGAACCCTCTTCCGCATTATGACATTGCTAGTAATAGCAACGAAAGCGATCTGAACGTGGAACAGATAGAAGGGGTAAGAGATATTGATGATTAAGAAATAAAAAAAGCCGCAATCGCGGCTTTTTTTATGCTTCAGCAACCAGCTCCGCTATATCCTTGACAGGAATCTCGGTGGATGTTTTGCTTAATGTTTTCTTGCATAACGGGCATGCCGTTACAATCACGTCCGGATGATAAGCGGTGTAAGCTTTTACCGTATCCCCGCTGATTTTTGTCTTTTGCCCGGAATCAATAGCCGTGTTAGCAAGACTGCCGCCACAGCAAAGTGATTTCTTGCCGTCGTACACGGTTGTTATTTTGTAACTGACTTGTTTCAACACGTTCTCCGGGGCATGTACGATCTGGCTGCCTCGTCCCAATTCGCAAGGATTATGGAACACGGTCTTTACGTCCATGTTGTTTACTTTCAATTGTCCTTCCCGGATCAGCATTTCGATATATTCCGTGTGATGCATTATTTTGGCTTTCAAGGTATAATCCTCTTTAAATGTCTTGTAACATATCGGGCAGGACGTCACGAGTATATCGGCATTCGACGCCTCGATCATTTCTTGATTTTTGTCCATGACGATTTGGGCGGCTTGCCAGTTCCCGGAAAGAGCTAACGGGCGACCGCAGCAAATCCCGGCTCTCTCGTCGATAAAGGAGTAATCAACTTTCGCTTTCTCGAATATCTGTTGCATGGATTTGATGATGCCGGGGGTAAGATGGCTCATGCATCCGGCAAAATAAGCCACTTTTGCTCGCTTTACTTCCGGTTCGGGAACGTAGGCATACGTGTCTTTTACCACCCGAATGGTGTCCGGGCGTTGGCTTTGCCGGATGGCGTTCAAGTTGATTCCCACGGGACAAGATGCCTCGCAGCGTCCGCACATTAGGCAATTTTCTGCCTGTTTACTTAACGGCTCGTGATTACGTATGCGGCGCAGGAAATAAACCGGTTGGATGTCATTGATGTCGCATGAACTGTTCAGTTGGCACGTGTTGATGCAAATACCGCACCGGGAGCAGGCATTCACCTGTATTTCGCTATACCCGTTATATTCTCTACCTTGTTTTACTCCCCAGTTTTTCAGGAAGATATATACCATTTCCGTCGGGATATGCATATAGCGGGAGAAGGGGAGAAGCAGAAAGAATAACCCGAGTAAAGAGGAATACACCCACCATGCCGGGTAGGAGAGATGCTCCAGAGGAAGGAAACTACCGAAGAAGTTTCCGGCATTGTATGTGAGGAAACTACCTCCCCCGTTCAGACCGCTCGTGAAACTTTCTGCCAGAAAACGTACCGGGAAAATCAGCCAAAGAACGGTTAATATCAACAAGTCGTACGCTCTCTGCTTGGTTGTTTTCTTCATGCCGAAAAGGCGGGAATAGAAACGTTTGGTGATGGCTAAAGTGATGCCGATCAACAAGAATAGAAGGATTAAATCCATCAGGAAGGCGAATGTTTCACTGTACGGGAAAGTTTCGTTTGCCGGATGAAAATACCGGAAAAAGATAGCGAAATAAGGAGGATTGAAAGCACTGGTATGGTATACCATGGATTCTATCTTCCCGACAACGATCAGCAGGAACCACCCGAACGCGAACGTCATGTGCATATACCCCAACATCGGGTTGGTCTTGAATATTTTATGATGTAGCAAGCTTTCCCTGAATATTTCCCACCCGGAACGAATCGTTTGCAAGGAGAATAACCCTTTGCGGATTTTCTTGCGTTCCTCCTGGGGGAAACTCTTGATCCACTTGTAGTATTTGAAACACAAGTATATCAGTAATGTTATAAGCCCGATCGTGAAAGGTAGGACGAAATGGTCGTAATACATAGCTTCAATCTTCTAGTTTTTGGTTGGTTTTTATGAAATTTAGCATTTCTAATATCATCTTTCGGGTTTCTACCCCTCTCGGACATACCAGCATGCACTTGCCGCATAACATACATTTCTGCAATTGTTCTTTGGCATCTTTCGTTTCGCCTCTCTTCATGAGCATCTGTACTTTGCGGATATTGAAGTCCGTGAGGTTTCCCGCGGTACATCCCGCGGTGCATCCCCCGCAACCGATGCAAAGTTTGCTGCTCGGAACGGTAGCGGCAATATACTCTGTCATTGCCTTGTCGTTCTTGTCGTAATTGATGCTTCTCGTTTCCGATATACTATATCCCCAGAAATTTATCATCTTCTAATTTTAGATTTTATGATTTTTGACGTAAGCCGTTATACAACTTGCGGCAGAACGGGCGTCAGCCAGCGTGTCGGTAAGATTCATCGGGGCACTGCCGCATCCTGCCACAAAGACTCCTTCCACGTTGGTGAAATTGTTCCGGTAGTGCGGGTCTTGTGGCTGGATGAATCCGTTGGGAGCCAGATTTAATCCCAGTTCTCCCGCGGTTTGGCGGGTCCCTTCCGAGGATTCCATCCCGACCAGTAAGATCATCATGTCCAGTGTCATACGCAGCGGTTTCCCAACTAGCGTATCTTCAACTTTGATCTGCAATTGTTTTTGCATATTTTCTGCCGCTTCGGACAATCGTCCGCGGATGAACTTGATGTTATATTTTTCTTGAGCCTCCCGGTACATTTCCTCGTATCCCGGTCCGAACATACGCATATCCATGTAGAAACAAAAAATTTCTGCCTCGGGTAATAGTTCTCGGATTTCGATAGCCTGTTTTACCCCGGTGATACAGCAGAGTTTGGAGCAATGGTAATTGCACACTTTTTCGTCACGAGAACCCACGCAATGGATGATGCCGACCCGTTTTGGGGTATTGCCCCCAGCCGTCGTGATGGCGTGATTGTAGAACATATTCTCGAGTTCCACGGAGGTAATCACGTTCTCGTATATCCCGTACCCGTACTCTTCTTTCCGGCGGGCATCGAATATCTTGAATCCGGTAGCGACTAAAAGTGAATCGCCTTCCAGCAAACTCCCGTCTGTTAACGGTACGTTGAATTTTCCGGTTTTGCTTTTCTCTATTTTTTTCGGTTCCATCCCGAGGTGTAACCGGATATTCGGGTGCACCAGATGTCCTTTTAATATAGCATTCAGATCCTTGGCGTACTTGCGATCGGGAAATAGTTGGTACCAGTTGTTCAAGTTACCTCCGGTTTCATTACTTTTTTCAACCAACTCTACTTCGATTCCTTGATTTGCCAATTGGTGTGCCGCCTCGCAGCCTGCCGGACCTCCGCCGATGATAATGACTTTTGCCATGTATTTAATTGAAAATTAATTTCGTGGTTTAACATTATAAGTTTGCAACTCTTAGGTACGTGGGGCACTTCGGGGCTCCGATATTTTCTCCTCGCACGTTTTTGTATTTCGCCTCCGGATCGTACGGGATGCCCATTTTATCCAGCAATGGCTCCACGGAAACCTGGTGCATTTGCAAGCCGATTTCCCACGGGTCGTATCCCAGTACTAATGCGGAAAGTTCTTCGTAGGTCAACACGGGAATTCCGTACCCGTCTTGCCCATAGGTTGTGCCTTCCATCTCACTGATGGTGTATTGCCATTTGTCCATGAACATGGCGCATCCCGGGCAATTAGCGACGATAAAATCGGGTTGGTACGGTTGCATGGATTCGAATTTCTTTTTGGAGTTTGCTACCGAGTATCCCCGGTTCGCCATCACAAGGTATTGGCGGAAACCGAACCCGCAACAATGCCTTCTTTCCGGGTAATCGATGACGTCACCTCCCCAGGCATAAATCAATCCCGATAATACGGCGGGAAATTCCGCCCCTCCGATGCCTTTTGTCGGGAACATCTTGGAATAGTGGCAGCCGATATGATCTACGCCTCTCAATGGTCTTCCCGTGTGGACGTCCACCAGTTTATATTTAGATTGAGTGGCAATCTCGTTTCTGAATTTATAGATGATATCCGACGTATGTGCTAGATTCTTCGGTTTGTTGAACTCCCGTTTCGTGGCTTTCCACAAGTATTCCCGTATTTTTTCCTCGATCTCCGGGTGGTGCTCCCAAGTTTCAAGAATTTCCGTATATATCCCGAAAGAGGTGATACACGAGGGGGTCATGTTCTCGTATCCGGCTTCAGTCATCAGCGCGAAATGGCGTGCCACGACGGTCATGATAGTTTCCGCCGGTACAATGTCCGAGTGATACCCGATCCCGGTGCAAGTCGTGTGCCTCGGGTCGTCCACGACATCCTTGCCCAACTTGTTTTTCATGATGTCCAAGTACGCCCATTCCGATCCCGGAAAGAAAGTCTGGCGAATGCAACTTCTCGCGTAAAAATAATGATCGTCCGCTATCTCTTTCTGGTAATCATTCCATATTTGTTGTTTGCCCTCTAGATTCATCTTCTGATTTTAGATTTTAAATTCATTTTCAATTTTCAATTGCATCATTGGTGTTCTCCCGTGTTCTCCATGTATGTTTTTAGGAAATAGGCTTCTTCCAAGTCTACCTTTTCATTGTCAGCCTCACGTTGAGAACATTGGTCAATGTTATTCAGGAATTCCGTGCCCCCGGTGACGTCAAAAATCTTCCGTAGTTCGTCCATGCTCTCGTTATCAACTTCCCGTAAAGCACCGGCTCCCGGCTTGCGATAATTCGAGTGCATCCGTTCGTACACGTCATCCAAGTGTTCGTATATCCACTCCCACACGGGACCTTGTTCCGGGTGCATTTCCGGTTTTACCAGATCGGGCGTGACACAATATCCCCGGTTCAGAATGGATTCCCCGATCACGTGTTTCAAGGCATATTGCTGGCGTCCTTTCTCCGAGTAGACGAAATACCCTAGTTCTTGTGATACCTTGCGCAAAGCCATGATAATCAGTCCCGGGGTATTACAACGCGGACAACGGGTCTTGCACGACATACATTCTCCACAGTACCAGATCGTGTTGCTTTTCAGCAATTCCTCGATCTCCTCCTCGTTTCCCCGTTGCACGGTTTCCACGATCACCCGGGGATCGTAATTGTAAAATTCGGCAGCCGGACAAATCGCGGTACATACCCCGCAATTCATGCAACTGTTCATTCCCTCGATGAAGTGAATATCTTCACGTAATTTATTTAAAATCTTAGACATATCTAATTGTTATATGAAAATTTATTCTCCATAAATTTCTATGCTTACAAAATTATATCTAAATACGTGACAACTAAAGGATGAAAATGCGTAAATGTGAATGGTATTTATACTACCAGCAGCTTATTTAGAAACAGACTATATTGGCATTTGTGACCTGTAAACTTGCAACTTGTAACTTTCCCTTTCCGTAAGAAAAAGGAAAAAGCTATGGTAAAGAATGTTAAAGGTTCCATGACGGAAGCCAATCTATTGAAATCGTTTGCCGGAGAGTCGCAAGCAAAAAATCGTTACACGTTTTTCTCTGAAGTAGCCAAAAAAGAAGGTTACGAACAAATAGCCGGAATCTTCTACGAAACGGCATTACAGGAAGAGATGCACGCTAAACGTTTCTTTAGTCGCCTGGAAGGCGGGATGTTGGAGATCACGGCTGCTTATCCCGCGGGTATCATCGCCGATACGGCTTCTAACTTGATTGAAGCAGCAGAAGGAGAATATGATGAATGGCATCACCTGTATCCGGAATTTGCTAAAGTAGCAGAGGAAGAGGGCTTCAAGGATATTGCCGTGATGTACCGAATGATTATCGAGGCGGAGAAAAATCACGAAACAAGGTATCGTAAATTATTATCCAATTTACAAGAAAATTTGGTATTTGAACGCCCGCAAACCGTGAGGTGGTATTGCCGTAAATGCGGTTATATCCACGAGGGACCTGCAGCCCCGAAAGTTTGTCCCGCTTGCCTGCATCCACAGGGATTCTTTGAATTATTCCAGGAGTTGTACTAAATTCTGGTATTCTTGTTATTCCTCACGAGAGAAAGGCGTTTATATCCCTCCCGTTACTAGGGTTATACTCTCTCCTCTTCGGAGCCTCTTCATTTCTCGGTTATAGCAACTATATCTCCGTATATTTATGCTATGCAGGAGCTTTGACGAGGCTGCGAAGGTGGGGGCGTATATAAATTTTCACACGAGGAATGAATAGCATAGAGTTGTGTGAATGGGGGAAAAATTCTATTTTTGTTTCTTTAAAAGTAGAATTTTATGCGTGAATATCAGGTAAGCGGATTTAAGATTTTAGAATACGAAGAGTTGGACTCGACGAATAATCAGGCGGAGAAGTTGGGGTGGGGTGTGTTGGAGGATAAAATGGTGGTGTTGACTCGTAAACAAACTCAAGGAAGAGGACAGATTGGGAATCGTTGGGAGAGTGAGCCGGGGAAAAATATTTCGATGACGGTGGTGTTTCGACCGAAGGCGTTGGCGGCGGGAGAACAGTTCGCGATCTCGATGGTGATTGCTCTGGGAACGTGTGATTTTATATCCCGTTATGCGGAGGAATGTTCGGTGAAGTGGCCGAATGATATTTACGTGGAAGACAAGAAAATTTCGGGGATATTGATTGAACATTCTATCATGGGAGCGTACGTGGGAGGCTCGTTGTGTGGAATCGGGGTGAATGTTAATCAAGAGTGTTTCGTGTCGGATGCCCCGAATCCGGTATCTTTATTTCAGCTTACCGGGGTAGAGTTGTCGTTGGAAAAGGCGTTGGAGGAGTTGTTGGAGTGTATCGGGAAACGATATGAACAAGTGTATAATTATGCGGCATTGGATCGGGATTTTCTGCAAGTGATGTATCGGCGTTCCGGGGAATTCGACTGGGAAGACGAGCACGGGAGTTTCCGGGCATCCATTGCGGGCGTGAATGAATACGGGCAGCTGATTTTGAAGGATAGCGAGGGGATGGAGCGGGTGTACGGGTTTAAGGAGGTGGCTTATAAATAATTTAGATTTACGATGGGATGATTCCGTGATGAGGTGATTCGTGATTGGAAAAATTTCACGAATAAATTTATTTCATTGATTTGTTTTGATTATTTTTGTGCAAAACATGGAGGACATATGGTAGAGAATTATTCGGAAGATTCTATTCGTACGCTGGACTGGCGGGAGCATATACGTTTGCGTCCCGGTATGTATATAGGGAAGTTGGGCGATGGTGCAGCGATGGATGATGGAATATACATATTGGTTAAAGAGGTGGTGGATAATAGTATCGATGAGTTTGCGATGGGAGCGGGGAGCGAGATTATTATCACGGTGGAGGAGCGTACTGTGTCGGTGCGGGACTTCGGGCGAGGCATACCCTTGGGTAAGCTGATCGATGTGTCTTCGAAGATGAACACGGGGGCGAAGTATGATTCCGAGGCTTTCAAGAAGTCCGTGGGGTTGAATGGCGTAGGTATCAAGGCGGTGAATGCGCTTTCCGAGAGTTTTACCATACAAGCTTTCCGTGACGGGGAAACAAAGCTGGTGCGTTATAGCAAAGCGTTGGTGGTGGAGGATCAGAAAATTGTGCCGACCAGCGAGCCGAACGGTACGTTGGTGACTTTCGTTGCCGACAAGGAGTTGTTCGGGAATTACCACTATATTTCGGATTACCTGGAGGCGATGTTCAAGAATTACGTGTTCTTGAATTCCGGGTTGACGATCGTTTTCAACGGTCAGAAGTTCCATTCGAAGCGAGGGTTGTACGATCTGTTGTCCGAGAATATGAGTGGCGAGGGAATTTATCCTATCATTCATTTGAGAGGGAATGATATCGAGATGGCGATGACGCACGGGCGGCAATACGGAGAGGAATATTATTCTTTCGTGAACGGGCAGCACACGACGCAGGGAGGTACGCATCTGGTGGCTTTCCGCGAGGCGGTGGTGAAGACCATTCGCGATTTTTACAAGAAAGATTTTGATTTGGCGGATATTCGTACGTCGATTATCGCGGCTATTAGTATAAAGGTGCAAGAGCCGATGTTCGAGTCCCAGACGAAGACCAAATTGGGGTCGAAGGATATCGCACCGGGAGGTCCTTCGGTGAGGAATTTTATTTTTGATTTTATCACGAAGGAATTGGATAATTACCTGCACCGGAACCCGGATACGGCAGAATTGTTGTTGCGCAAGATCGTGGAAACGGAGAAGGAGCGCAAGGCGATGTCTGGCATCCAGAAAATTGCCCGGGAGCGGGCGAAACAGGTCAGCTTGCATAACCGGAAATTGAGGGATTGCCGGGTGCATTTTAACTCGAATCACGAGCGGAAGACCGAATCGTCGATATTTATCACCGAGGGGGATTCGGCGAGCGGGTCGATCACGAAGTCGCGGGATGTGAACACGCAGGCGGTGTTCAGTTTGAGAGGTAAGCCGTTGAACTCTTTCGGTCTGACCAAGAAGATCGTGTACGAGAATGAAGAGTTTAATCTCTTGCAGGCGGCGTTGAATATCGAGAACGGGATAGAGGAATTAAGATATAATAATATCATCATCGCGACGGATGCCGATGTGGACGGTATGCATATCCGGTTGTTGTTGTTGACGTTCTTTTTGCAATTCTTTCCGGATGTGGTGCGTTCCGGACATCTTTACATTTTGCAAACCCCGCTTTTCCGGGTGCGCAACAAGAAAGAAACCCGTTACTGTTATTCGGATGCCGAACGGGAGAAAGCGATCAAGCAGTTGGGACCTAAGCCGGAGATTACGCGCTTTAAAGGTTTGGGAGAGATTTCGCCGGACGAGTTCGGCGGGTTTATCGGGAAAGATATTCGACTGGAACCGGTGCGCATGACGAAGCAGGATCCGATAGGGACGATTCTGGCTTATTACATGGGCAAGAACACGAACGAGCGACAAGATTTTATTATAGACAATCTGTACGTGGAGAAGGATGAAATCTAATAATTTTAGATTTTAAATTTTAGATTAAAAAATTGGGATGATGTGGTTCATTTTCAATTTTCAATTTTCAATTTTCAATTTATATGAGCGAGGAGATAAATAACGAGGAAGTAGAGGATGTGGTGCCTCAGGAGCCGGAACAAGAACATCACGAGGAGAACGGGCGGGTGCGGTCGATAAAGCATCTGTCGGGAATGTTCGAAAGGTGGTTTTTGGACTATGCTTCCTACGTGATTCTGGAACGTGCCGTGCCTTACGTGAATGACGGGTTGAAGCCCGTGCAGCGCCGTATATTACACGCCATGCGTGAGATGGACGACGGGCGGTACAATAAGGTGGCGAATATCGTCGGGAGTACCATGTCGTATCACCCGCACGGGGATGCCTCCATCAAGGATGCGCTGGTGCAGCTGGGACAGAAGAATCTGCTGGTGGATTGCCAGGGAAACTGGGGAAATATCCTTACGGGGGATGATGCTGCCGCGGGGCGGTATATCGAGGCTCGTTTGTCGAAGTTCGCTTTGGAGGTGGCTTTCAACCCGAAGACCACGAATTGGAAATTGTCGTACGATGGTCGTAAAAGAGAGCCGGTCACTTTGCCGATCAAGTTCCCGTTGCTGTTGGCACAGGGTGTGGAAGGTATTGCCGTGGGATTGGCTTCCAAGATATTGCCGCATAATTTCAACGAATTGTTGGATGCTTGTGTGGCTTATTTGCGGGGCGAGGAATTCGTGTTGTACCCGGACTTCCCAACGGGAGGTATGGTCGACGTATCGAAGTATAATGACGGAATCCGGGGGGGAGTCGTGAAGATTCGTGCCCGGATTGAAAAAGATGCGGGAAACAAGATATTGCGAATTACCGAGATCCCGTTTGGTCGGACGACTTCGGCATTGATCGATTCGATCTTGAAGGCGAACGAGAAGGGAAAGATCAAGATCAAGAAAATCGATGATAACACGGCGGCGAACGTGGAGATTTTGGTGCACTTGGCGGCGGGGGTTTCTTCGGATAAGACGATAGATGCCCTGTATGCCTGCACGGATTGTGAACTTTCCGTATCACCGAATTCTTGCGTGATCGAGAATGATAAGCCGGTCTTTATGCCGGTGTCCGATATTCTGCGGAAATCGGTGGATGACACGGTCGCTTTGTTGTTGCTGGAATTGAAGATCAAGCTGGGTGAGTTGGAAACCGACTGGCAATATTCTTCTCTGGAGAAAATTTTTATCGAGGAACGAATATACAAGGATAAGGAATTCGAGGAGAGCGGATCGGTAGAGGAGGTTGTGGTACACGTGCGCAAGCGTTTGGAACCATTTATTGCCCACTTGATTCGCCCCGTGACGGACGACGATATCAAGCAGTTGTTGGAAATCAAGATGAAGCGTATCTTGAAGTTTAATTCCGAGCAAGCGGAGAATTATATCAAGGGATTGGAAGAGGAGATTACCCGGGTGAAGTTTGATATAGAACATATTATTCCTTATTCCATCGAGTATTACAAGCGGATCAAATCGAAATACGGCAAGGGACGGGAACGGCTCACGGAGATTCGTAATTTCGAGAATATTGAGGCGACGAAAGTGGTGGTGGCGAACGAGAAGTTGTATATCAACCGGGAAGAAGGTTTTATCGGTACCGCTTTGAAAAAGGACGAGTTTATTTGCGAGTGTTCAGATATTGACGACGTGATTATTTTCCGTAAGGATGGTACTTATTACGTGACGAAAGTGGCGGATAAGTTGTTCGTGGGAAAAGACGTGTTGCACGTGAACGTGTTCAAGAAGAATGACAAGCGCACGATATATAACGTGGCTTACCGTGACGGGAAATACGGTCCGTCGTACGTGAAGCGTTTTTGTGTGACGGGTATTACCCGTGACAAGCAATACAATTTGACGAAGGGAACAGCTGGTTCCCGGGTATTGTATTTCAGTGCTAACCCGAACGGGGAGGCTGAGGTGATTAAAGTATGCCTGAAGCCTAAGCCGGGTATGAAGAAGTTGGTTTCCGAGTATGATTTCGCCACGTTGGCAATCAAGGGACGTGATTCTCAAGGAAATTTGCTGAGTAAGAATGATATACATAAGATATCGTTGGTGCAGAAAGGAGTTTCCACGTTGGGTGGGCGTAAGATATGGTTGGACGAGGACGTATTGCGTTTAAACACGGACAGTCGGGGACGTTATGTCGGGGAGTTCCAAGGGGAAGACCGGATTCTGGTGGCGAATAAGAACGGAATGTACAATACTTCCGACTATGATTTGAGTAACCATTACGAGGATGGGTATCTTGTTTTCGAGAAGTTCGATTCCGAGAAAGTATGGTCTGCCGTGTTCTTTGATGCGGAACAGCAATTCTATTACTTGAAGCGTTTCCGGTTCGAGGATATGGCGAGAGTTACTTCCTTTATCGGGGAGAGCGAGGGATCATATCTTGTTTGTTTGAGTGGGGAGAAACGCCCGCGGTTCGAGATCGTGTTTGGGGGACGTTACGAGAATCGTCCGGCAGAGGTGATTGTTGCTGACGAGTTTATCGCCGAGAAGTCCTACAAGGCGCGGGGTAAGCGTTTGACAACCTACGAGGTGAAGGAGATTCGGGAGATCGAACCGTTGGATTCCGGGGAAGAGGAACAGACGGAAGAGGGGGGAACGGATGTGGATTTCGAGATAACCAATCCCGATATGCTGAGTGACGAGTCGCAGATGAAGCTGGATTTCGAGTAACTGGTGGTATGAAATATTTTATTGTCGGGTATATGGCAAGTGGCAAGACCACTTTCGGAAGGGAATTAGCCCGGGAGAAGGGCATTCCTTTTTGGGATTTGGACGCCCTCGTGGAGGAGAGTGCCGGTTGTGGTATATCCGATATTTTTGCCCGGGAGGGAGAATCTTTTTTCCGGGAATTAGAGCGGGAAATATTGCACGAGTTCTGTGCCCGGAAAGACGATTTCGTGTTGGCGACGGGGGGAGGAACCCCTTGTTTTTTTGATAATATGGACTGCATGAACGCTGCGGGACATACTTTATTCTTGGATACTTCTTTTCCCGAGTTAATCGGGCGTTTACGGGAACAGCGGGGAATGCGCCCTTTGTTGGCGGGGCTTTCTGATGAAGAATTGGAGAATTTCGTGAGAAAGCATCTTGAATTCCGGCTTCCTTTTTATTTGATGGCAAAAGAGAGATTGTAAAAGTGCATGAAATGATTTATTTCCCCGCAAAAAGGCGAGTGAATATTTTGTTATGTCCCAAAAAAGTTTAATTTTTGTGGTAGTCTAAACCATGCAAATTTGTGAAAAGAATATTGTTTATCGGGTGCTTTTGTATTTTGTTGATGGGAGGATATGCCCAGACGAAGAAAGAGTTTAAGCAAGTGTGGAATAAAAGAATGTCACAAAATGATATACTGAATAATCCGGATGGATTTATAAAGGATTTGATGACATATTTTCTTTACAAACATGATAGTATTGATTTTCAGATATTCGTGGGACCTGAAATGCGGACTTTTTATTTGTATTTGTTGACCATGGAAGCACTTGAGAATAAAAGTGGTTTGGATGAAGAGGTATTTGTGTTTAGGTCGATAGATCGTATGTTTTCTGAAATGAAGAAAACCCCGGAATATCTTCAAGGTAGAAAAATGATTATTGCGATTGGGGTTTTGCAGGGTAGGAACGTTGATCTCGCTAACTGGGGAAACGATAAGAATTTATTCAAACCAATGAATATCAGTGATGATCAGTTGGAAGATATTCGGGTATTGGCGGAGCGACAATCGGGAAAACAGGCAACGTATTGGGATTTGTTGCAGGAGTATTACGCCAAGATGAAAGATAAAATTGATGCGGAAAAAGCAAGAAAGAAGGCTGAGGAAGATAGAAAAAGAATAGATTTCGATCGTTTTTGGGAGATGGCTCCGGGGTGTATTGCTTATGTTGATAATATGGATACCGTCGTTAATATGGCTCAAAAAGAGAAGAAGCCCATATTGATATTTTTTTCCGGTTATGGAAGTCTTGAAGCAAGAGAAATGGAGTATGCTTTCATTAAAAATCAAGTACTTGGGAAATATGTGGCTGAAAATTATATTCTTGCTTTATTATTTATGGATAGTAGAACAGAACTTCCTGAAAATGAAAAATATTTTTCAGATATTTTGGGTTTGGAGGTGAAGAATAGGGGAAATGTAAATATGGAATTCCAGAAGAAATATTTCCAGATTCAACAGTTCCCGTTGGTGATGCTTGTAACTCCGGAATTGAAAGAGATCCGAAGAATGGAGATGACAAAGGATATGAAGAAGTTCGAGAAGTTTTTAAAGAAATGAAATGGATGTAATGGTGTTTGATAATGATAATTAAAATTTTGGCTTATGGAACGAGAAGAACGATTGTTTTTTTGTCGGAAATGTAAGAATCGGCAGTTTGACCCGAATCAGGGAATTGTTTGTAATTTGACACATAAACGAGCGGATTTTGAGAAAGAGTGCGGACATTATATTTTGGATGAAGCAGTGGTTGCCATGGAAGAAAAAGCTGTGGAAGAGGGGAGAATGGTTCGAGAAATTTCTGTTTCGGAAGAAGTTTTAGAACGGTTAAGATTACACCAAAGTGTGGGATATGCTTTACTGGGTGGTTGTGTTGCTATGTTGGTGAGTGCGGCATTGTGGGCGATTATATCCGTGGCATTAAATTTTCAAATCGGATACATGGCAATAGGTGTCGGTTTGCTTGTCGGCTTCACGGTTCGTTATTTTGGAATAGGTTTGGAACTTAAATTTGGTATTATAGGAGGAGTGTTTGCTTTTCTGGGGTGTTTGTTGGGTAACTTTTTCAGTTACGTGGGAATTAGTGCGGGACAATTGCAACAAAGTTTTTTTAGTGTCCTGCAATTGGTTGATTGGGAGGTTGCGAAAAGTATGATGATAGAAACATTTTCAGTGATAGATGTTTTGTTTTACGGGATAGCAATATACGAGGGATTTCGTTTTAGTTTCGTTCCGGTTACCCAAGAATTGGTTGGTGAGTTGGGTAGTGGGGAAAATAGTGAATTACCTCTTCGTTATAAATTACGATTACCTTTAGCTATGGCGAGTTTGGTACTAGTGGTTTTGTTGGGGGTATTTTTTTAGTTTATCGAAGGTTATTCCCGTTTGCATATCTCGTTGTACGAGCAATGGCGGCATTTCTCCGGGAGTTCCGTTTGCGTGAACGGGACGGTGGGGGAGAATAGTTTTTCGAGTAGGTCAGTGAGTAATGCTTGAAATTCCGGTTCATAGGGTTTGAAGCGGTGGATGGGTTCTTTGTTGCATTTCAATGAATAGGTGTAATTGGGGGTAAACAGTAGTTTGGTACTGTATATGCCCGGTAAGATGGGATCTGTGCCGGGGTTCTCGTGTTCGTACATCATGCAGTATAGCAGGGTTTGGAAAGCAGCTTTGTTTCGTTGCTTGTTATTGGAGTCGAAGATAGACGGGAGGTCTTTGAAGTCAGTTTTGTCGGCTCCCGTTTTATAATCGATCACGCGGGTGCCCCGTTCGATTTGGTCTACCCGGTCAATATCTCCTTCCACGTGAATCACGAGCGGGTGGTCGAGCGTGTTGATGGCAAGTGACATCCGGTATGTTTGTTCCATGGAGATCACGCGGAACGGGCACAAGGTTTTGTCGTATTCGAGCACTTTCTTCACGTATTTTTTGACGACGGAGAGGACAAGTTCGTTAGCCCCGCTTTCGAGCATACGCGACACGGTGGAGTCGTATAGTTTCAAGTAAGCCCGGCGGATATGTTCCTCGATCAGGGCGTCATCACGCATCAAGGCATCGAGTCCTTCTTCCGTGATTTTCCCGTCCGGGAAGGTTTGGTAGAGCGATTGGGTGCTTTGGTGAAATATTGTTCCCAGCAGGCGTTGATCGAGTTCTTCCGCTATTTCGTCCTTTTCTTTAATCCCGGCGATGTATTTGAAATAGAATTTCAAGTGGCACTCCATATAGGTGTTGAGTGCCGAGGGCGATATGCCTCGTTCTCCCGGGAGGGTGTAACGCGTTAGTTTTTCTTGAATCGCTTCATTTTTCGGGATGGAGATAGAGGGATTGTCCTGTACGGAAATATTGTTTTGGAAATGGGTTTCCCGGATGGGTAAGCCCGATTCGTATTTCATCTGGTAGAGGAAACGGCTCATCTCCCCGCTGGTCATTCCTTTGGTGACATCCGTGTAAAGGATTTTCACGTGTTCTGCCCGTTGCAGCAGGCGATAAAAGTAGTACGCGAACAAAGCATCCATGTGTTCCGGGGTGGGGAGCCCGAATCCTTTTCGTAGGTTATATGGGATAAAGGATGAGGCGTGTCCGCCTTTCGGGAGGATTCCTTCGTTGGCGGAGAGGATAACCAGATTCTTGAAATCCAGCATACGGGTTTCCATGAGCCCCATGATCTGCATCCCTTCCAGCGGTTCGCCGGAGAAGGGAATGGATATGCCTTGCAGTATTTTATTGATAATCTGTAAATAGAATTTATTCTCCGGGACGATATTTTCTTCCCGGAACGTGTTCTGGATTCCTTGTATCGAGGTGAATACCGTGAATAGAAATTCTTTTTCGATAGCTAGTCCCTCGTGTGCTTCCGGTTGGAGGGTGATGATTAGTTTTTTTAATATATTCAAGAGATACTCGGGAAGATTTTCTTCGGCAGATGAGAATATGGCTCGGGTAATATCGTTGAATTGCAGGCTTTTCTCTGCCACGTACACGATGTTGTTTACGTTGATGTAGTTCGTGATTTCCGGAATCTCGTTGGGGCAAGTACTCTTGATCAATTTGTGGTTGAGGAGGGCGATCACCGGCTTGTAGTAGTAGTGGGTGCTGCCGTCTACTTGCTTGGCATATCGTTTCAGATCCCCCAGCATGGAGATTAACGCGGCTGCCGACGTGTTTTGCGCCGGGTAACCCATGGTGATGTTAATCTTGTCTATCGAGGTCGGTATCGAATGGATGACCGGGGTAAGCAGGGTTTCGTCGCAAAGGACGATAGCCGTGTCCGTGTATGCCGCTTGTTGCCGGGGATGGAGTTGCCCGACCAGCGTGGGAATCAGTTTTGCCTGCCCGATGGTGGAGGGTACGGAAATGTATTCCACGTCCTTGTTGTTGTAACGGAGGTTGTTGAAATGTTCGAGTCCCAGGGCGTTGGGGAAAAGTTTCATGTTCTCCCGGATGTATAGCCCTGCCTCGTGATTCTCGTTTGCCGAGTAGTAGAGGTCATAATCCCAGTAGAAGGAGGCTTGCCCGTTGTCCCGGAAGTAGGTAAATATTTTTTTCTCGCATTGGTTCAAGGCGTTGAAACCGGCAAAAATGAGTTGTTTGTCCGTGTGATGATGGGAGAGGCGTTCGCAGAAGAGGCGTTGCCCCATACCCTCGTAACAGAGATTTTCTGCCATTAGTTTTGTCTTGAAATTTTTGTACGTGGGGTATAGTTTATCCCATACGTTGAGAAATTCTTGTTGTTCCCGGCTGTATTTCTCCGCGTTGAAACTGCGCCAGAAGCTTTGGATGAACTCGACTTGTTCGGGGGTGAGGTACGGGAAGGCGTTCTCGATTTCCCGCAAAGCTGTGATGTTGGAGAATAGGTCTTTGGCATCCACGAGATACTTGTCGATGTCATCGAAATCCCCTAATAGCATATTGCCCCAGAAGTAAAAGTCGTCAAATCGCTCCGTGGTTCCGGAATATTCCTGGTATGTTTTGTAAAGCTTGATGATGAGCGTTAGTTCTTCTGCCTTTTTTAGTCCGGTCTGTCGTTCGATAAATTCTCCAAGCGTGAGGATTTCGGGCATCCACACGGGTTTCGAGATTAAATGAGCCAATTCTTCGGCTAGAAACAGACCAGCCCGCTTGTTCGGGAACAGAATGGTCAGGTTATCAAATTTATTGCCGTGTTTTTGAATTAAATCTTTTGCCAGTAATTGGAGAAACGAATTCATATTTTATTATTATTTTTGTTTCGGAACAAATTTACAATTTATAAATCACAATCTGTTCGGATTTATGTTGAAAGAATTGTTATTGAAAAACAGGAGTTACCGTCGGTTTTACCAGGAAGTATGGATTTCTCGGGAAGAATTGCTTGATTTGGTGGAATTGACTCGTTATTGTGCTTCAGGAAGGAATGCACAAGCGTTGAAATACAAGCCGGTGTTTGATGCGGCAATGTGCGATAAAGTGTTTCATACTCTGGCTTGGGCGGGGTACCTGAAAGATTGGGACGGTCCCGAGGAAGGCGAGCGCCCCTCGGCTTATCTGGTTCAGTTGCTGGATACTTCTATCGTGGAAAATTGCTTGTGCGACGACGGGATTCAAGCTCAAACGATTTTGTTGGGTGCGGTGGAAGAAGGATATGGCGGGTGTATTATCAAAGCGTTCAAGAATGATGCGCTGCGTCAAATATTGCAGTTGCCCGAACACTTGAAGATCATGTATGTCATCGCTCTCGGAAAACCGAAGGAAACGGTGGTACTGGAATCCATGAAGGATGGGGATTTCAAGTATTGGCGTGATACGAATGGTACGCATCATGTACCGAAGAGGGGAATCGAAGATATTGTGATTTGATGATTTTTTTCCAATTATGAAATTGCTTGGCGTAGAATATAATGCCTCGGGAGAGGTCGCTTATGATGTTATCGGGGATAATGCCCTGTTAAGGAATAACGATGATTTCTATATTCCGGCTTTTGCCTCGGGGGTGAGTTGTGTTCCGCAGCTGGTGGTGAAGGTTGGGAGGATCGGAAAGTGTGTCGCGGAACGTTTTGCCGGACGGTATTACGAGGAAGTAGGGATCGGCATCCGTTTCTATGCCGATAATTTGGTCGAATCGTTGTCTACGAAAGGGCTGCCAACCACGATGGCTTATGCCTTTGACGGGGCGGCGGCTATATCCGAGCTAAAGAAATATGATTCGCCGGTTGCCGGCATTGAGTATTGGCTTCAATTGAACGGTCGGGAGGTGTTCCGGGGAAAAGTGAATGAACTTTCGTTAACTCCGGAAAAATTGATTGCCGGAATGTCAGAATATTATATGTTGAAAATCGGGGATTTAATTTATTGCGGGAATACTTTTCGACAACGGGGGCTAAAGATAGGCGATCATTTGCAGATGAGCCTTAATGGAAAATGTTTATTGGATTTCTATATAAAATAATAAAGTCGGTATTTACCGACTTTATTATTTTTATTTATTGTACAAGAATCGTTTGATCTTGTGTGTGGGTGTCTTCTCGAACGGTTCGTGTTGTACTAACACCAATTGTAGTTTTGAAAAGTTATTCACCCGGGCGTTCACGTAATCACGAAGTTCTTGTTTTTGCTCTTCGATATAATCGTTGATCTTTTCTTTGTAATCTCCTGCCTGGCTCTTCAATTTCTGGTATTGTTTTTCCAGTTCTTCCATGTTGAAATGAACCATCGCAACGAGCTTGCCGCTGTTTTCAACAACTAAGGACTCGTTCACGAAACGGAAATTATTGATGATTGATTCGATCTCTTCCGGGTAAACGTTTTCACCGGAAGCACCCAATATCATGGTTTTGATTCTTCCGCGGATGGAGAGGCGTCCTTTCTTGTCGAAAGAACCCAAATCGCCGGTCTTGAACCAACCGTCCTCGGTGAATACCTCGGCGTTGAGTTCCGGGCGTTTGTAGTATCCTTGCATCACGTTGGGACCTTTTATCCAGATTTCCCCTTGTCCGGTTTTGTCCGGTTCGTCGATACGGATTTGTACTCCTTCCATGATAGGTCCTACGCCTTGCAAGAATGTCTGGGAGGGATTCGATCCTGCCGCCATAGGTGCGGTTTCTGTCAAACCGTAGCCGATAGCGTAAGGGAATTTGGCTTCCCGTAAGAATTGTTCTACCGTTCCGTCCAGCTTGGATCCTCCGATACCGAAGAATACCAGTTCTCCCCCGAAGGTTTCCATGAGTTTTTTACCGGCCAACCGATTCAATAATTTACGAGTCGGGGCGAATTTGTAAATCATGCTCATGAATTTGGAACCCGTGAACTTGGGTAATATCTGTGTTTTGTATATCTTCTCGATAATCAACGGCACGGACAGGACAACGGTAGGACGTATTTTCTGCATCGCCGGAACCAACAGTTTTGGGGTCGGTACCCGGTCTAGATAATACACCTGTGCGCCGAACATCAAGGGTAACAATAACCCCAGCGTGTTCTCGTAGGTATGTGCCATCGGCAATATACTCAAGAATCGATCGGCTTCACTCACGTGTTGGATCGTACGGCATTGGCGTGCGTCCCACACGAGGTTTTTGTGCGTTAATACCACTCCTTTCGAGAATCCGGTTGTTCCTGACGTGTAGATGATCGATGCTACGTCTTCCTCCTCGATGGAAATTTCCGGAAGGGGAGTCGTGTTTTTCAGATTGATGTCTTGCACTAACTTGTCTAACTCTTCCGGTTGGTAACAACCTTCCGGAATTGTGGAGAAGTTATTGATCAGGATCTTATGTTCTAGGAAAGGTGTTTTTACATCTTCAAGACATTTTGCCAGTAAGCGGGAAACGAAGATTACCTTTACTTCGGCATGTTCCAGGATGTTTTGAAGTTCCGTGGAACAGAATCCCGGCAAGATAGGTACGGCAATAGCCCCGATATTCGCGATAGCAAATTGGGTGATTCCCCAGTTCGGCATATTCGCACTCAGGATAGCTACTTTGTCCCCTTTCTTTACGCCTAAATGAAGTAAATGATTGGCAATGGATACGACTTCGTTATATAAATCTTGGTAAGTTTTTTTTCCGCCTGCAACAAAATTTAAAGATAAATTTTTAGAAAACTTGGTACAACTGGTTTTCAGTAGTTCCGGTAACGTCAATTTCTTTAAAGTCATGTTTTAATAATATGAATTTTCCCTACAAAGATAATAAAGAAAATGATACGTTCTGGTTAAAATATTGCAAAATAGAGTAAATGACTTGAAGATGAGGCTAAAGTCGTAACGAAAGACCGGTTATTCCGTAAAGTTAAAGTTGGGGATATATATTCCGGAGAGCCTGTAAAATATATACGTGTAGGAGTATGTAATTTTCATAATTGAGATAGAACTTTACAACATTGTCGAACTGTTTAAATTTTGAAGGTCACGAGATTTCCTTGATAAAAAGTGAGTCAAAAGTGTAAAATACTCTTGACTCACTCGTGTTTTTTTTACTTTTTCGGTTTATTTTGTCGGGATCGCTGCAAGCGTAGCTTTCAGGAATTCCCAGAATTTGCCGACAGATTCGATGTTTACTTTCTCGTCCGGGGAGTGCGGGGAACTGATGGTCGGTCCGAAAGAAACCATGTCCCATTTCGGGTAAGTCGAACCGAGGATACCGCATTCCAGTCCGGCGTGGATAGCCATGATAGCGGGCTTTTTACCGTAGAGTTTCTGGTAAACTTCTTCCATCTCTTTGCGGATAGCCGAATCCGGATTGGGTTTCCAGCCCGGGTATTCGCCCACGAAGTTAATCTTGGAAGCACCTGCCAATTCAAATACGGCATCAACCACTTGTGCAAGGGCTGTTTTGGCTGTTTCAACAGACGAACGCATAAGCATATATATTTCAATCTTACCGTCACCGCCTTTTACGATAGCGAGATTGTTGGAAGTTTCTACCGTGTCCGGCATAGAGTCGATCATACGCATAGCACCGTTGGGGCAAGCTTTGATGGCGTTAATCACGTTGTGTTGCACGTTCTCCGGCATCACGTTTTTCGGCATAGCAGTTTCTTCCGCGAAAAGGGTGAGGTTCGGTTCTTTAGCACTCAATTCGGCTTTGAAGATTCCCTCGTATTCTTTTACTTTAGCCAAGAACTTGTCCACGTTAGCAGCCGGAACGGTAACGATACCGAAAGCCTCACGCGGGATAGCGTTTCTCATGTTTCCTCCTGACACGGATGCAAGGCGAAGTCCTAATTCTTTGCTAACAGCTTTCAAGAAGCGGAAGAATAATTTGTTGGCATTTCCTCTGCCCAAGTTGATGTCCATCCCGGAGTGTCCGCCTTTCAATCCTTTCAAGTTGATTTGGTATGCTTTGCTTCCGGCTGGCACGGCTTCCGGCGTGTACGTGAATTCAATTTCTCCGTCGATACCTCCAGCACAACCTACATATAATTCACCTTCGGTTTCAGAATCGAGGTTCAGCAGAATATCGCCTTTTACCCAGTTTGCACGAATGCCGTTGGCTCCGTCCATTCCGGTTTCCTCGGTAGCGGTGATCAATACTTCGATTGGTCCGTGAGGAATGTCTTTAGACAAGAGGATACCCATTCCGGCAGCAACACCGATACCGTTATCTGCGCCCAGGGTAGTCCCGTCCGCGGTTACCCATTCCCCGTCAATATACGCTTCGATCGGATCTTTGGTGAAATCGTGTTGTTTGTCCTCGTTTTTCTGGGGTACCATATCCAAGTGACCTTGAAGGATTACCCCTTTGCGGTTTTCCATGCCTGGAGTAGCGGGTTTGCTTAATAATATGTTGTGCGCTTCGTCCATTTCAGCGTGAATGCCGTTCTCTTTTGCCCAATTCATCACGGCTTCTCTCGCTTTTTCCTCGTGGTTAGAAGGACGCGGAACTTGAGTCAGTTTATAAAAGTTTTCCCAGATGGCCTTGGGCTCTAACGTACAGATACATTTACTCATAACGTTTTGTTTTTTAGTTTTATGGTTTAAGATTTCAACTCCCCTCTCGTGAAGACCGGAAGTTGGAAATCCGAATTATTTCTATCGAGGGCAAGTTATAAAAAAAATATATAAGTTGCGATTTTAAATGCAACTTATATATTTTTTTGTTTCGAGGTAACTTGAATCGATGCTTGAAATTACTTATTTCAAGTGTTGATTCAAATAATCCACGAACTTCGTGTACAGGTGCAGTCGGGTTGCGCCACCGTAAATGCTGTGATTTCGGTTCGTGTAGATCTGCATATCGAATTGTTTGTTCGCCTGCACGAGGGCTTCCGCCAGCTCGTAAGTGTTCTGCACGTGCACGTTGTCGTCGGCAGTCCCGTGGCATAACAACAAGTTGCCTTTCAAATTTTTTACCCAGTTGATGGGGGAGTTGTCGTTATAACCGGACGGGTTGTCCTGCGGGCGGCGCATGAAGCGTTCCGTGTAGATTGAATCATAGAAACCCCAGTGTGTCACGGGAGCCACCGCGATGGCGGTTGAGAACACGTCGTTTCCTTTCATCAGGCATAGGGACGACATGAATCCACCGAAACTCCAGCCCCAGATACCGACTTTTTGGGAGTCGATGTATGATTGGTCGGCAAGCCATTTGGCGGCCGCGATCATGTCGTCGCTCTCGATTTTCCCGAGTTGCATATACGTGCACTTGCGGAATTCCTCTCCGCGGGCGGCAGTCCCCCGGGGATCGATACAAGCCACGATATATCCTTCCTGCGCCAGGTATTGAGCCCAATCCATGCTCCATGAATTTTGTACTTGTTGTGAATTAGGACCGCTATATTGGGTAATTAATAAAGGATAGGCTTTCGTGGCGTCAAAATTGACCGGCTTCATGATCCACGCGTTCAACATGGTCTTGCCGTCGGCTGCTGGAATTTGAATATATTCTCTTTTTGCCACGGCATACTTTCCGAGCATTTCTTTCAAGGCTGCATTATCTTCCAGCGTGCGAACGGCTTTCCCGGTTGCGTTGTACAGGGTATACAGGGGAGGCATATCCGCGTTGGAAACTGTGTTCACGAAATATTTGAACGATTTGCTGAATTCAGCTTCGTTCCATCCTTTGGTGGGGGTTAATTTCTTTTTCTTGCCTTTCAAGTCGATGGAATAAACGTACTTTTCAAGAGGAGATTCCTCGTGAGAGGAGTAATAATATAATTTCTTAACTGGGTCATAACCGTAGAAATCGGCTACATCATAGTTGCCGGAAGTGATCGGTTGTACCTCTTTGCCGCCCATCGTGTAAAGATAAAGGTGTGAATAACCGTTTTTCTCGCTACTCATGATAAAATATTTCCCGTCTTCCGTGAAAACCAAGTTGTCCAGGTTTTCTTCGGCTATATAATATTTATTCTCTTCCCGGTAAAGGACGGTAGTACTCCCCACGCGGGCGTTGGCAAGCAGAATTTCCAAACGGTTTTGGAAACGATTCAGTTTCATGATTGCCAATCTCTTGGGATCCTGTGTCCATTTGATTCTGGGAATATAAATATCGGTTTCTTCCCCGATATTCATGGGTGTGGTAACCCGGTCTTTGATGTCATACACGTGAACGCTCACGACTGAATTCTTTTCCCCGGCTTTCGGATACTTGTAGGAATAGTTGGAGGGGTAAGTGGCGTTTTCTTTTAACGCGGGATATTGCCCTTGGAACATATTCATATGGTATATTTTCACGTCCGATTCGTTGAATTTAATGAATGCCAAAGCCGAACCATCGGGAGCCCACTCGAAGGCTTTGTTGAAGCCGAATTCCTCTTCGTACACCCAGTCGGGAGCCCCGTTGATGATCTCGTTGAACTTCCCGTCGAACGTGATTTGAATCTCGGAACCGAAACGCAAGTCGGAAATGAAAATATTATTATCCCGCACGAACGCTATTTTTGTCCCCACGGGCGAGAAGGTTGCCAAGCGCTGGCTGCCTCCCTCCGAAAGCGGCTTCAATTCTTTGTTCTTGAAATCGAAAACGTAATAATCTGCCGTGAAAGAACGACGATAAATCGGGCGGATATTCGTGTAAATCAAAATATGGCTTTCATCCGGGCTGAACTCGTAATTTTGAATCATCTTCACGTTACTGTACTTCGGGTCGTTCAAGTCCAGTATGGTACTGACGGCTTTTCCCGTTTTATAACTGTACATGACAAGTTTTTTTCCCCGCTCTTCCAACACGGTATAATGTTCCCCGTCATTCAGCGAGCGGAGTCCCATGATGCCATTTGTCCTGAAAGTATAGTTCAGGCAAAAATCATTTAGAGTAAACTTTTTGCCCTGGTTTTGTGCACTTCCGGGGAGGGCGAACCCCACGATAAACATACATACGATAAGTTTGAAAAACATCCTCATGGCGATTATTTTTAATTTTAACCCCACAAAGATATAAAAAATGGGGAAGATAGAGAACGTATCTTCCCCTGAAAATACGGCAGTCTTTATTTTTCAGGCGGTTTGATTCGGGTCGACCTACCTTCAATTCGGGGTAATCCCAAGGTAATCCTGCCTCTACTTACATGCGAGTAAGTTTTAACGTACTTGCAGCATCGCTGGTCAATGGTGTTGCAAGTGCCTTGTAACTGTTTTGTAACTGTTGAGAGGTAGTTTCTCCTTGGGATTACCATGGGATAACTGTCGTTTTGTGCTCTATGGACAAAGCGGGATCATGGTCAAAAGCACGCGCCCGTTTTGGGAGATTGCATGAGATGATACGTTTGAACCGGAAAAGTTAGTGTTGCAACTCTCGTTTAGTTGTGCTATCTTTGCAGGCTCAAAATCATGATTAGATGAAATATACCCTTTTAGCAACAGACAAGAATAGCGATGCACGGTGCGGTGTGTTGACCACGGATCATGGGAATATCGAAACTCCGATTTTTATGCCCGTGGGCACGGTGGGAACCGTGAAAGCGGTGCACGCGAGGGAATTGAAGGAAGATATTAAAGCCCAGATCATCTTGGGAAACACCTATCACTTGTATTTGCGTCCCGGCACGGGTATCTTGGAAGCCGCGGGAGGGTTACATAAGTTCAATTCGTGGGATCGTCCTATTCTTACGGATAGCGGTGGATTCCAGGTTTTTTCGTTAGGAGATTGTCGCAAGATCACGGAAGAGGGGGTAGTGTTTCGTTCTCACATAGACGGATCAAAACATCTGTTTACCCCAGAAAATGTGATGGATATACAACGGAAAATCGGGGCGGACATCGTGATGGCATTTGATGAGTGTCCCCCGGGACAAAGCGATTACGGGTACGCGAAGAAATCGCTGGAACTTACTCAACGTTGGTTGGAAAGATGCGTGAAGCAATTTGACGCCACGGAACCGCTATACGGTTATCATCAATCGCTTTTTCCCATCGTGCAGGGATGCGTGTATAAAGATTTGCGGGAACGGGCGGCAGAGCACGCCGTGGCCTTGAATCGTGAAGGGTACGCTATCGGGGGACTGGCTGTCGGCGAGGAAGCGGAAACAATGTACGAGATGATTCAAGTGGTCAATCGGATTTTACCACAAGATAAGCCTCGTTACCTGATGGGGGTCGGAACCCCGGAGAATATACTGGAAGCGATTTCCTTGGGCGTCGATATGTTCGATTGCGTGATGCCGACCCGCAACGGGAGAAACGGGATGTTGTTCACGACAGAGGGCGTAATCAATATAAAGAATAAGAAATGGGAGAGTGATTTTAGCACTATCGATCCCGCTGGATTGAGCTTCGCGGATACCGATTACTCGAAAGCTTATTTACGACATTTAATAAAAGCGGATGAAATTTTAGGCTTGCAAATTTGCTCGATCCATAATTTGTCGTTTTATTTGTGGTTAGTGCGGGAAGCACGCCAACATATATTGGCAGGGGATTTTGCGGAGTGGAAAACAAGGACAATTAAAAAAGTTACAAGAAGATTATAGTGCCGCGAGGTACCTGGTAAAAATGAAAAAAATAGACCTCTATATTATCCGGAAATTCTTGGGTACCTTCTTTTTTTCGATGGTACTGATTCTGAGTATTGTGATCGTTTTCGACCTTTCGGAACGCTTGGAGAAATTCCTCGAGAAGCAAGCCCCGGTGCAGGCGATTATTTTCGATTATTACGTGAATTTCGTGCCGTATTTCGCTAATATGTTTTCTGCCTTGTTCACGTTTATCTCCGTGATTTTCTTTACTTCCAAGATGGCTTATAATAGCGAAATTATTGCAATCTTGAGTACCGGAATCAGTTTCCGGCGTATGGTGCGCCCGTACATGATTGCTGCTGGGGTCATTGCTTGTTTGTCTCTTTTGTTGAGCGCGTTTATTATTCCGAACGCGAATAAGAAGCGAATAGATTTTTCTGAAAAATATATATGGAAAGCGTATAATTTCAAGGAGAATAATGTTCACCAACAGGTGGCTCCCGGCGAATATATCTACATGAGTGGTTTTAATATTTACCGCAAGCGGGGGGATAATTTTACCTATGAGGTGTTCAAGGATGACACGCTTGTCAGTAAATTGTCAGCCGAGTCGATCACGTGGAACGAGGAAAAAAAGAAATGGACGCTGGATAAGTGGGTCGCTCGTGAATTTGACGGGATAAACGAAACTTATACTGTCGGGAAAGAGAGTATAGATACCGTCTTGAATTTTAAGGTAGAAGAGTTTACCGAAGACCCGAAAAAGATCAAAGAACGTTTGACGTTACCGGAACTGGACGAATATATCGCCCGGCAAAAATTGCGGGGGAGTAGTAACGTGGTGGAATACCAGATCGAGAAGTACAAGATGTTCTCGGGGGCTTTTTCCACTTTTATTCTGACATTAATTGGCGTGAGCATTGCCTCCCGGAAAATACGCGGGGGGATGGGATTCCACTTGGGATTGGGTTTGTTAATCAGTTTTTCATACATTTTATTCATGCAATTTTCGACGGTTTTTGCAACCAATGGAAACATGAATCCGTTATTAGCGGTATGGATACCGAATATCCTGTTCTCTGTGGTGGCGTTTTTTGTTTACAGGGCGGCACCGAAGTAATTGAAAGTTGAAAATGAAAAATTGCAAATGAGCATCGGCTCGTGTGATGGATATAAAATCAAAAATTAAAATTGGTAATTAGAACATGAGTAGGGAAACTAAAAGACCTAGGATTACTAGACCGATCGAGAATCGTGATGAGAATCGTCGGAGCAACACACAAAATTTCGGAAACCGTGAGGGTGGAGAAAGAGAATTCAAAAGACCTAACCGTTTCAATACGGATCGCTCTGATCGGGAGCAAGGATATGGATTTATCCGTGATTTGAACCAAGAAAGGGAGAGAGAACAATCCGGGGATTCGGACAACGGGAATCGTTATCGTCGGGAGACGGATGGAAACCGGGAAAGAGGAACACGTGAAGGCAATCGTTTTGAAAACCGGGATAATAATAGCCGGGGACCGAGAAGATCGTTTGACAGAGATAACCGGGATAACCGGGACAATCGAGATAGTCGATACAACCGGGATAGCCGGGATAATCGATACAATCGGGATCGGAATAGCCAGGATAACCGGGACAATGGTAATCGGGATCATCGCAACTATCGCGATCGTGATAATCGTGACAACCGGGATAACAGGGAATATCGCAATAACCGGGATTCAGACCGGGGAGAACGTCGGGAAAGACGTCCCCAGGAGGGTAACCGGGATAACCGTTTTCAAGACAGGAATCGTAACGAGTACCGGAGAGATGATCGCCGGGAAAGGGAGAATCGGGAAGATCGTGGCGATCGCCGGGAAAGATTTATCGAACGCCCGAGAAGATCATTTGATGGTGACGGGGGGGCGAAAAGCGTGTACAGTAAGAAAAAGCAAATAGAATTCCGAAAGAAAAATGAAGGTCAGGAGACGGAATTACGTTTGAATCGTTTTATTGCCAAGGGGGGAATTTGTTCCAGGCGTGATGCCGACGTGTTGATTACTTCCGGGCGAGTAAAAGTGAATGGTGAAGTTGTGCAGCAAGTGGGAGTAAAAGTAAAACGAACGGATAAAGTCGAGGTGGACGAACAGATGATCGTGCCGGAACGTAAAGTATATATCGTGCTGAATAAACCGAAAGATTACGTGACCACGGTGGAAGATCCGCTGGAGCGAAAAACCGTGATGTCCTTGATCGAAGGGGCTTGCAAAGAGCGGGTTTATCCGGTCGGGCGTTTGGATCGTCAGACCACGGGCGTATTGCTTTTCACGAATGATGGCGATTTAGCCAAAAAATTGACGCACCCGAAGTATAACCAAAAAAAGATTTATCATGTATTCTTGGATAAGGTGGTAAAATCCGGTGATTTGGAGGCGATACGGAAAGGTATCGATCTGGAAGACGGGTTCGTGCAGGCTGACGATGTTCAAGTTGCAGCCGATGACCGGACTCAAGTCGGAATCGAGATCCATTCGGGGAGAAACCGCATCGTTCGTAGGATATTCGAGCACTTGGGATACCAGATTCTTCGATTGGATCGGGTATTCTTTGCCGGGATAACAAAGAAAAATTTGCCGAGAGGACGTTGGCGATTTTTAACCCAGGACGAGATAAATGTATTAAAAGCGTACTGAAAAAATTTTTATTTTTAATATATAACTATTACCTTTGCGGGTGTCCACCTTTAAGGAGTGGTTATCCGCGAAGGTTTTTTATTTATATTAATAATGATATGGTTGCATTTATCGCTAACGGTCTGTACCGAATGAGGACATTACATTCATTTTCATACACGCCTAGATGGATTGTATTCTTGATAGACGTGGCGCTTTGCATAATGGCTGTAAGTGTCGCTTACCTGATTTGGGTCAACTTCCAAATTGACCGGATGAGGTTCGGTTTCGTTTTAAACGGGGCTCTCGTTATCGTGGGGGTTCGTATGATTAGTTTCGTGTTGGGGCGTACTTATTCCGGCATAGTGCGTTTCACGGGAACGGAAGATGCTTTACGCATCTATTACGTCTTGACGGCAGGGGAGGTCGCTCTTTTCCTGGGAGACGGTATTTATTTTCTGTTGTTCGGGGAAGCTTATATTCCCTTGTCTGTACTTCTTACCGAGTACGTGGGTCTAACGAGCGTGATGATCATGAGTCGCATGATCGTGAAAAAAGTTTTCTCCCAGTACATAGGAGCTGAACGCACGAAAAAGAACGTTATTATTTGTGGCAGCGACGAGTACGGGATCATGGCAAAACATGCCATGGATAACGTGGAAGACGCCACGTATAATATATTGGCTTTTATCGACGTGAACAACCGTAAAGCGGGGAAAGTTCTTGAAGGGGTCAAGATTTATAAAATGTCGGCGTTGCCGGGATTGTTGAAGCGTTACCGGGTAGATAAAGTGGTGATCGCTAAAAAACAGATCTCAGTTGATAAAAAGCGTGAGATCGTTGAAATCTGCTTGGCAGCTAATGTCGTTGTGCTCGAAGTTCCTCGTTTCGAGAGTTGGATTAACGGGGAATTAAGTATGCGTCACATTAAAAATATAAAGATCGAGGATTTGCTCGAGCGTGACGTGATCCATATGGACGAGATGAATTTGCGCAAACAGTTGTTGAATAAAGTCGTGTTGGTGACGGGGGCTGCCGGTTCTATCGGTAGCGAGATCGTGCGTCAGTTGACACACTTTAATCCCTCGATGATCGTGTTGTTCGATCAAGCAGAGTCTGCGCTTTATGATATAGAGTTGGAACTGAAGGAGGAATGCGGTTTCACGGATTACAAGATCGAGATTGGCGATGTACGCGATCAGGGACGGGTAGAAGGAATATTCCGGACGTACAAGCCTAATATTGTTTACCACGCGGCGGCTTACAAGCACGTGCCGATGATGGAAAAGCATCCGATAGAAGGTGTGAAAACCAATATCCTGGGTACGAAGAACGTCGCTGATTGTGCTGTCAAGTACGATTGCCAACGTTTCGTGATGATCTCTACCGACAAGGCGGTAAACCCGACCAATGTCATGGGGGCAAGCAAACGTATTGCCGAGATTTATACACAGTCATTGAATCGAATCGCGAATACTCGTTTTATCACGACACGTTTCGGAAACGTTTTAGGTTCCAATGGTTCTGTTATTCCCCGTTTCAAGAAGCAAATCGAGGCGGGAGGTCCGGTTACGGTAACACATCCCGAGATCACCCGATTCTTTATGACAATCCCGGAGGCTTGCCAACTGGTATTGCAAGCCGGGGCTTTGGGTAGCGGGGGAGAGATATTCGTGTTCGACATGGGTAAGAGTGTCAAGATCGTTGATCTGGCACGTAAGATGATAAAGCTTTCCGGTTACGAGATCGGAAAAGATATTCATATCGTGTTTACCGGCTTGCGTCCGGGAGAAAAGTTGTACGAGGAAGTTCTCAACGTGAAAGAAACAACTTTACCCACTGTGCACGAGCGAATTAAGATAGCTAAAGTGCGTGAATATAATTATAGTGAAGTGGTCGATTCAATCAAAGCTCTTGATGTAGCTTTGCAAACAAGAGATAACTTTGCCGTGGTAAAACAGATGAAATGTATCGTTCCTGAATTCAAATCCAAAAACTCCACTTACGAGTCCATTGATTTCCAAATGGAGGAAGAGGGGGTAGAGCATCATATGCAAGAGGTGCTGGATAAGATTCAGGTAACTGAAAATTTAGAAGTGAGAGAATAATGGAGCAGACGAATTGGTATGCCATATATACCGCCTTTCGGGCGGAAAAACGTGTAAAGGAGCGACTTGACCAAGCTGGAATAATGAATTATATCCCCTTGCGTGTCGTGAAGCTGGTACTCGGAGGGCAGGAAAAGCAAGTGGAAGTTCCTCTTTTTAGCGGTTGTGTATTCGTTCGGGTTACACGTTCCGAATTTTCAAAAGTTCTGTGTATAGCGGGTGTAATATCTTTTTTGTGGGAGGGTGAAATCCCTGTGGTATATTCCGACCAGCAAGTGGAATCTTTACGTCTTTTGAATGATCGAGCCGTTGATATTGATATGGTTGAAGACAATATTCGGGGCTATTCTCCCGTGCGTGTTGTTCGAGGTGAGCTTTCTGGGCTTGAAGGTGAGTTGATTGATGACCAAGAGGTATGTCGAATTTTGGTATGGGTGCCTCGGATGGGGAACGTGATTGCTGTTATATCTAAGGATAGTGTGGTTTCTTTGTAAATATTCTTTTCCCGCAGAAGAACTACTGAAGAACTACCGAAGAACTACTGTAATAATCTCTCTCTGTCGTTTGTGCTTCGTTTGTGCTCTTGTGTGTCTATATTAAAGATTATAGCAACATAGGAGCAACACGGTTCCGACACTGTCAGTAGAGTATGTTTTCTTTGGGACTTCGGTGGGATTACAGTGGGTCTTCAGTAGGAATAGGGGGGGTAATCGTGAGATTTGAAATAATCACTGTGTATAATAATTTCGGATATTTCTTGCACTTTCATTTGTAGACTAAAGAAATATAATATCTTTTCTCTTTTGTTTCGAAAGTTAATAAGAAAGAGATACAGAAAACATTATTTTAGAGAGTGCCTTAATTGTATGTTCTGAGAAAAATAAGAATAATTATTATTTACTTTAGTTTGGCTAGGAATATAGGGGAATATCAATGATTTTATGCTTTTCTGTGCAATTTGTGGTATTATGTGTTTTGTTATTTAAAGTATGTGGGGAACTTTTTACTGTTCTTGCGTATGATGTTTTGGTGGAAATGTTTGTTTTAACTGTTAATTTTTATATCTTTGAAAATTTATTTTGTGTCTCATTCACAATTGTACTTATTTGATAATTTGCTGATTGGGGCATTTTGTTTTAATAGATGCTAATTATTGGGAGAAATTAATTATTATATGTGATGGAAAATGAAGATAAATTGAAAGGCCTTGATCCTTTAACTATGTTTGAAAGAGTGTGGAATGGTAAAAAAAAGCTTTTGCTTATTTTGTGTATAGGGTTGATTGTCGGATTGCTTATTTCTTGGAGTATTCCTACGGCTTATTCGACTATAGTAAAGATAGTACCAGATAAATCAACTATTGAAAACAGTAATTTTATTTCAGATGTGATCAAAAGTAAACCTTTTTTGCTAAAATTCTGGGATTTGAAGGTTGCTAAATTAGATAGTGATTCTATAATATTGTTACGTGATTATATGTTGAAGGAGCAGAAATTTCCTTGGTGGAAAGGAATTATGGATATACCTTCAAAAATACAAAAATGGAGGCATGGTGAGCCTGTTTATATTGATACCATAAATTTATTTCGTCTTGCTCCGGAGCAAATGGCTTTTGTTTCAAGAATGAGTAAAAATATTAAAGTACAGATGGATAAACGTAACGGAGTCATGAATCTGTTTGTTGTAATGCAAGATCCGATGATTTCAGCTGTAGTGGCAGATGAAATATTTAAAGATATGCAAGAATTAGTACGTGAAAAAAAGACATATAAAGCAAATATGGATGTCCAATTTTACGAAAAATTACTTTTAAAAGCTCGTTCAAATTATGAAGTTAAACAACGGGAGTTAGAGGAATATATATCTTCTCAAGGAAAAAAGAATTCGGTGATTTCGTCTTTGGAGCAAGCTTTTTTAAAGCAAGAGTTTGAATCTATGTACAAGCCGTATGTTACAATGATGGAGGAAGTGGATAAGGCGAAAATGAAAGTGCAGGAAGAATCTCCAACATTTGCTGTTATTGAGCCAGCTTCGGTTCCTTCTTATCCTAGTGAACCTCGAACTTTATTGATTGTTTTGGGGTGTATATTTTTCTTTGGTTTCTGTGGTGTAATCGGTTTGTTGATCAAAGGGATGTTTAAATGAAAAACGTTATCTCTTTTAATGGATTATACAATATATTTTTCGTCTTAGGTTTTTATGTTTTTACCTATGCTACAAATATATATATAGTGTTTTCATGTGCTGTCCTATTTTGTGTTTTTTTAGCTTCCGCAGAAAAATACAGGAAAATGTTATATATGTATTTATTTATGACAATTTTATTGGTTGTTTTTTATCTTATTATTCATGATGGTGGGGCTGCTTATCGTATATTTAAGACATTAACGTTAGTATGGATTACACTTTTTATTCCAATGATTGATAATTTGAAAATTAATAAGGTTCTTCACTATTTTCTTCTCGGAAACGCAGGATTGGTATATCTAGATGTGTTCTTATATAATGTGTTGGGATTTTCTTTGACAACAGGTGTGGAAACATACGGATTTATGCGCTTTTCTGGAGTTATTGAAGATTCTAATTTCTTTTCTTATATGTTGTTTTGCTATATTTATTATTTAAAAATGACAACAGGAAAGTATAATTTCTTTTTAATTGGAGCGGTATTGCTTTCTTTTTCGCTTTCTTTGATTGTGGTCATGTTTTGTATATTTATTCTTTTTCAAATAAAAAGTCTGTGGGCTTTGTCTGAAGTCAATACAAAAATATTAGGTGGCATTTGCGTTCTTGCTATTTTTTTGATATATTATGGGCTATTATTTGTATTAACAACAGTTCGAAATATTGATACTTCAAATGATTATATGGCAGAAAAGCTTGTGTCTTTGTCCTTGCGTTTTGAAAGTCAATTAGAGGCTTTTGATGCATTGGCTTTTGATCATGATTACTGGTGGGGTATTGGAGCTGGCAAGACGCGTGAGATTACAGCAAAAGGGATGAATCTTCATAATTCTTTTCTACAAGTATTGTTGGAGATGGGGATATGTTGTTTGTTGATCGTTTTTGCTTTTAGTGTCTTTTGTTATCATTATCTAGATAAATGTTTTGTGTTGTTGTTTATAGCTCTATTTTTATTGGGGAATGTTTTAGAAGTATTTTATTTCCCCTTATTGTCTTTTATTCTATTTTTGTCAGCGGTTTATAAAAATGAAAGTAAAGATAAGTGTTTATCGGAGACATAAAGAATACTGTAAATTTGTATAGATGAATATTAGTTTAATACTTTGTACCAGAAATCGTAGAGATATATTAATTCATAACTTGAGAATCTTTGCAGATCAGTTATATGAAGATGATGAAGTTATTGTTGTTGATAGTAGTGATGAACTTAAAAAGATAGAGAGAGAAGATATTCCTGAACTTAAGTCAATAATTCGTTATTTTCATACTCGACCCGGATTACCTTTACAGAGGAATTATGGGATTGAAAGGGCTACATGTGATTTGGTTATGTTTTTGGATGACGATATTTATCTTTACTCTGGTGCTTTGGAACAAGTAAGAATTTTTTTTGGACAGTACAGGAATATTGAGGCTGTAACTGGAGCATTATCTGAGAAAATATTGCCTTCCAAGGTTGCAAGAACGTTTCAATATGTGTTTGGAAAATTATTTTTTACATCCTATTTTGGGAAGACTTCATTGACTCCTGGAGGACTGCCTGTTTTGGCATTGGATACGTTTAAGACGCATCCAGCAAGATTTTTAAGAGGAGGTTTTTCTGTATATAGAAGAACTGTTTTTGATTGTATACGTTATGATGAGTATTTTAAGGATTATGCTTATTTAGAAGATACAGAATTTTCTATACAATTTAACAAGCATTTTAAAGCCTACTTTTTGGATCAGTTTAAAGGATTTCATGCACATGAGTCAACAAGGAGTAAAGACCAGAGTAATTATCGTAAACAATATGTGATGAATTATGTGTATATTTACCAGAAACATCAATTAGGTTCGATTTTTAAACTGAAATGGGTTTTGTTTGGGTTACTTATCGTTAATGGTGTAAAGAGCTTGCTAGAAAAAAATTCTTCTTTTTTTAAAGGTACTTTACTTGGAATAAAACAAATACGTCTAAAGTAGTTTGAAGTATGGATAGAATATCTATAATTATTCCTGTTTACAATTTAGCGTCTTACATACGACGTTGTTTGGATTCGGTAATTAATCAAACTTATAAAGAGTTAGAGATTATTGTTGTAAACGATGGCAGTAAAGATAATTCATTAGAAATATTGCAGGAATATGCTTCAAGAGATGCAAGGATAAAAGTTATAGATAAAGAGAATGGGGGGGTAACTTCTTGCCGAAGAGTTGGGGTTGAATTTGCTCAGGCTGAGTATATTTTTTTTCTGGATGGAGATGATTGGTTGGAAAATGAAACATTGGAATATTTATACACATGTGCTGAGAATAAGAAGGCTGATATTGTTTTAGGTAATTTTTTTTATAGTAGTGATGTGAAAAATATGCCTATTCAATCTGATAGTTTCGATACAATTTCATCTCCAGAGTTTATTTATCAGTTAGCATATGGTAAACAATTTTGGGGACTGTGCATGAGGCTAATAAAGACTTCTATTTGTAAAAAGATGATTATTCCGGAAAGGTTAAGTATGGCAGAAGATATGGTTGGAATGTTGCAATTAGCCTTCTATGCTCGAACTGTTACTAAAAGTGATTACTATGGCTATCATTATTATCAACGACACGGAGCGGCGACGAAATCTCCAACATTAAAGCATGCTGAAGATGCTTTATTGGCTGCAAAATATATTACTGATTTTTTTAAGGAACGTGGTTGTTTTGAAAAATACTTTACTGAAATAGCTTGGATTAATTTACGTTGTTTATTAACTTCATGCAATCAAGGAGGGATTTCACGAAATGATCCTTTGGTTGTGCAAGTGTATAAGCAATATTATCGGAAAAAGTATTTGGCTATTTTTACAAAGCCGCATCGTTTGATTTTATTTGGATTTAAAAATGGAATTAATTTATATAAATTGTTGTTTTTATTTAGAACGTGGAAATATACTATTATGAGGCGGTAAAAGACGGTGAAAATGATATTTCGTTACTTGTCTGAGTATAAAAATTACAACGATCGTGATTATTTCTAATGGAAAGAAGATTTGAAGTATTGATAAATCGAATTAATTGCTATGAAATTTTCAATAATAGTTCCTGTATATAATGTAAAGGAATGTATAGAAAACTGCTTGAACTCAGTGGTAGCTCAATTGTATGATAATATAGAATGTATTATAGTTGATGATTGTTCTCCAGATGATTCAATGGTTGTTGTAGCCTCATTTCTCTCTAAGTATAAAGGAAATATTACTTTCAAAATTGTAACTCACGAGAAAAATAAAGGTCTTTCTGCTGCCCGAAACTCGGGAGTGAAGGTTGCAACAGGGGATTATTTATTTTTTTTAGATAGTGATGATGAATTGTCTTTAAATGCAATGGAGTTGTTCGCTAGCAATTTAAAAAAATATGGGGATGCTGATTTTTTGATTGGTAATTTTGAGATTTTGGGCGCATTGAATTATAGCCCTTTACGGACAGAGGCTCTTTTAGATTCTAATGATAAAATATTAGAAGCATATATTCTTGGTAAGTGGTATGTGATGGCGTGGGGTAAACTAATTAATCGTAATTTTTTCTTTCAGAAAAATTTGTGGTTTAAAGATAATTTGTTACATGAGGATGAGTTATTTTCTTTTCGTCTTGCCATGTTTGCTTCTAGGATGGTCTCTATAAAGGAGAATGTATATAGATATGTTATTCGAAATAATTCTATCACAACAAATAGAAAGGAGAAGAATTATTGGGATTATCTGTGGATTATTTCTGAGAATATAAGTTTAGTGTATGAGCAAATACCTGTTTCTTTTTATAAATCTTTTTATTCTTATTTTGTTTCTGTGTTATATACTCATTCTTTTTTTATATTGAACGAAAATAAGTTGAGTGTTGATAATAAAAAGGATATGATGCGAGAAGTAAGGAGATTACTTGTTATTATACATAGAATGAGGAAAGGGTGTTCGATAAAAGTTCGATTGAAATGCCATATGTTACATGTCCCTTATAAGATTATATTAATGGAAATGAAAATACATTATTGGATGCGGAAATTATGTAAGTATTGATTGTACATGAGGGATTCTATATATTTTGATAGATGATAAGTATATTATATGATGATTTTATTTAAGTTTTAAGGATGATGATAATATGATACTAGTAAGCGTATTGATGCCCACGTATAATCATGAAGTTTTTATAGCAGAGGCAATAGATAGTTTTCTTGCGCAACAAGTTTGTTTTGATATTGAGTTATTAATTGGAGATGATTGTTCGTCTGATACAACTTCTTTAATTGCTAGAACCTATGCGGAAAATTATCCTGATAAAATTCATTTTTTTCAGTATGCGGAGAATAAAGGATTAATGTTGAATTATAAATACTTATTAGGACAGGCTAAAGGGAAATATATCGCTATACTAGAAAGTGATGATGTGTGGATAGATCATTCTAAACTTCAAAAGCAAGTGGATAAAATAGAACACTCGAATAATTGTGGTCTAGTATTTTCAAATTGGGTTACTATTGATTATAGTTCTAATGAGATTGCATATTCAAAAACACCGGGGAAGAGTGTAAATTATTCGAATTTATTGAGAGAAAATATGGTCGCGGCGGTTACTGCATTGTTTTCGAGGAAAATGTTTGATTTGTATTGCAATATAGATGAATATATTTCATTGGGTTTTAAAACTTTTGATTATCCTGTTTGGTTATCAATAAGTGCTCATGCTAATGTGGTTTATTTGGATGATTATACAGCAGGTTATCGACACTTGACGACTTCGATCAGTAACAATAGTAACTATCAACGAGCTTTAGGATTTAATCAGAGTATTGATTCTATTGTTCAATATATTGTTAATAAGTATGGTCGGGGTGGATTGTCGCAACGAGAACTTCAGAATTCCAAGGTATTTCGTTATGTGATACTTGCTTTACAGTTTGGGAAGTTTTTTCAAGCAATAAAAATGATTGGGAGATTGCATATTGTTGACTTGAGGACTTTTGTTATAAAATTTTTCCCATGGATTTGGATTTGTAAAAATAAGAAAATCGTTGGGACAAGACGATAATTTTTTAGTTATGAATCTTTATTTTACCTTTGTGTTTCATGATAAAAACTATGTTAGTTACAGCTTCAATTGTTACATATAGAAATAAGAAAGAGGTATTAGATGCAGCCGTTAACAGTTTTCTTAATACGGATATGGATATTCGATTGTATATTGTAGATAACTCTCCTAATGATACAATTCGTACATGGTATACTGATCCTCGGATAATATATATATATAATAAGAAGAATATAGGATTTGGTGCTGCTCATAATATAATTATGCGTGATGTTTCTAAACTTGGTAAATATCACCTAGTATTAAATCCAGATATTCGCTTTAAGAAAGAAACAATTGAGGCTATATATCAATTTATGGAGAAAAATCCTAATATTGGGAATTGTATGCCTCGGATTATATATCCTAATGGTGATTTGCAGTATTTGTGTAAGTTGTTACCAACACCTGTCGACTGGATTATTCGAATGTTTATTCCTTCTAAAAAGTTAAGGGCTAAAATCGATTATTGGTTTGAGATGCGTTTTACGGGGTATGATAAAATCATGGATGTACCATATTTATCTGGTTGTTTCATGTTTTTAAGAACAGAGGTAATAAAGGAGATTGGCGTGTTTGATGAAGGTATTTTTATGTATGGAGAAGATACGGATTTAAATCGTCGTATTTTTCAAAAATATCGAACAGTTTATTTTCCGGAACGGACTATTATCCATGATTTTGAAAAGGGATCTCATAAAAATTTGCGTTTATTCTGGATTCATGTGAAGGCTGCTGTCTATTATTTGAATAAGTGGGGGTGGTTTTGGGATTCAGAAAGAAAAAGAATAAATCGTCAAATAAAAGAACAATATAAAAGTTGAGATGGATATGACGGAAAAGGATTGGTTTAGATAATTTGAATTGAAAAGATATGGTTCAAAATCTAAGGAAAGTTTCAGTATATTTATTTGGACTACGTTTATTGCGTACAGCAATGTCCGTGGTAACCGTAGCATTATCTGCCAAGTATTTTGGTGTTGGAATAGAGAGGGATGTTTGGTTGTTAGTGGTAGCGTTTATAACGACAATCAATTTAGCAGTGTGGGGACCCATTAATGAAACTTTTAGGACTAGATTTATATTTCTTCGAGAACAAGAAGGTGAAAATGAGGCTTTACGTAAAACGTCATCTTTACTTTCTTTTATGGTATTGGTAACAATATTAGTTTCTGGTTTAATTATGCTTTTTCCTAATTTCTTGATGCATATTATTGCTCCTTCTGTGTCAGACGAGAATAGCCATCTGTTTGTTAAAATGTTATATTTGTTGGTTCCGACTTTTCTTATTAATCAGTTGGTCGTTATTGGAACAAGTATTTTAAATGCATACGAGTCTTTCTATGTACCAGAGATTGTAAATTTTTTTTCAGGAATTCTTCATATCCTTTGTTTGTTATTACTCGCTCCTATAATTGGAATTGATTCGTTGGTTATTTCCATGTATTTGAGTCTCTCGTTGCTTTTATTGGTGCTCATTTTGTATATTCATAAGAAGAATATAAAGATGGGGTATTTGCCTTTGTTTTTTTCGTGGAAAGCTGTGAAACCATTTATTATTTTTTCGATCCCTTTTTTCATCCCTTATTTTGTTTCGCAGTGTAATGCTGTGGTAGAAAAAAGTATATCTAATTTAATGGGAATTGGGATTGTTTCGACAATTGACTATGCTCGTCGTTTTACAGAAGTATTGTTAGGTGTCTTTCTTGGGGTATTGAGTTCTGTGTTAGTTCCTACTTTATCAAAGCATTATTCTGACCACGATGAAGTTGGTTTTCTAGGTGTATTTAAACAATATGTACAGGTTGTTTTTTTGTTCCTTTCAATAACTCTTCCTTTATTAATAGGAGCTGCTTTGCCAATTGATACATTTTTTTATTTTCGAGGCGAAATAACAATGGATACAGTACTAGATATGGCACTATTAACACAATTGTATGGTGTCTCTTTTATAAGTGTTGCTCTTTATCTTTTTTTCGGTCTTTCTTTATTGTCTCAAAATCAAGGAAAGAAGTATGCGATATATGGAGCTTTGGCACAGGTGATCATGATCGTATTTGATGTTTTGTTTTATAAAGAGTTAGGAATTTATACTTTTGTTATAGCACTTTTTATTTCTCACACAATAGTAGCTATTATTATGTATTATTGTTTACGATTGACGAATAAAAAACATATGACAAAGTATATATTTCGTTATTTGTTTTTGTTGTTGTTGCTTATTGTTGTACAAATCGTGATCAATTACTATGTGGGCGGCATACATATACTTTTACAAATATTGCTTCAAGGAATTTGTTTGTTGATAACATTGCCTTTATTGGGATGGTTGTTCGGATTTAATCTAAAGCATTATATTACCATGATTAAAATGAAAATAGGATGAAAAGTATCGTCTTTTTGCTTCCATGTTCAGCTACTGTGCCGGTTGGTGGATTTAAAGTCGTTTATGAGTATGCTAATCGTTTGGCTGAGGATGGTTTGCTAGTTCATATAGTTTATGCAGCGCAGTTATTTCCAGAAGAATTTCCATTTGTGTATAGGTGTCGTCGTTGGCATTATTATTGGCATCTAAAACGGACGAAAGAGTATTTACCCAAAGAGTGGTTTGTGTTGGATGAACGAATTCAACAGAAATGGGTGTATTCTCTTGAGCAAAAGAATATACCAATAGTAGATTATTATATTGCAACTTCATGGGAAACTGCAGAGTATCTGATGAATTATCAGGGAATTGCTGACGATCATAGATTCTATTTTATCCAACATTATGAAGAATGGAGTTGTCGTGATGAAAGACGCTTGATCGCAACATGGAAGGCTCCTCTACATAAAATAGTAATTGCTCCTTGGTTGGAGAGGATTGCTCATAAAATGGGGGAGTTTGCTGATGTTGTTGAAAATGGATTTGATTTTAAAAGTTTTCAAATAAGTAAAGAAATTCAGAATCGTCAATATGATCGAATTATAATGTTATATCATGAATTAACATGGAAAGGTACGCAAGATGCTTTTAAGGCATTAGATATTGTGAAGCAGAAATATCCTTGTTTGACAGTAAATTTGTTTGGAGTTTTTCCTAAACCTGCAAATCTTCCAAACTGGTATATATATTATCAGATGCCTGATAAGGAAACTCTCAATCGAATTTATAATGAGGCAGCAATATATGTCGGAGCAAGCCATTCTGAAGGGTGGGGATTAACCGTAGGTGAAGCCATGCAATGCGGGTGCGCTGTTGTTTGTACTGATAATGGCGGATATGCGGTATTAGCACATCATGAAGAAACAGCGTTAGTTAGCCCTGTGAAAGATGTAGATTCTTTGGCGGTGAATGTGATTAGATTAATTGAAGATCAAGAATTACGTTTTAGACTAGCTGTATCAGGAAATCATTACGTGCAAAAATTCACATGGGAAAGTGCATATGATAAATTTAAAAATGTATTGATGCTACATTAAAGGGATAGAAGATATATTAGTAGTTGTGGGTGTTTATTTTTAATTGAATCTGAGTAAATGTTATAGTATTGTTAAAAATGAAAAAACTCATGTTGTTGACGCAACCTTTATCATATCTTCGCATCTTGAAAGTAAAAAGCAACACACACAACACACTATTATTAATTATATGAATACAAATCAAACATTTAAGGTCTACACGACGTAAACAAGCTTTGGAAAACGAGGAGGCGTTTTTCGAGTAAAATGAATGACGCATGAAGGAGATTGTTTAGGGTCCACAAAATGGACAAAGTAAGATTTTATGCCGTTTAAATAGATCGAAGAATGAAAAGAATATTGATAATTGGAGGAAGTAGTTTTATTGCAGGGCAGTTTATCCGGAATTACCAGTCGGAAGATTCTATAACTTGTTATAGCCGACGTCCTACAGGATACGATAAGGAAATCGTGGTAAAGGCGTTTTGGGATATGCCTGTGGAATCGTTCGTGGGGTTTGATGCGGTAATTAATTTCGCCGCTATCGTACACCGTCCGGAAGAGAAAAACCAAGAACTCTATGATGAGGTAAATTATCGAATGGCTTGTGTGTTAGCTCAGAAGGCTCGCCAAGCAGGTGTTCGTCAATTTATTCAAATGAGTACGATAGCCGTGTTCGGTACCGCTAGTCGTATTTCGTCAACGACGCCGGAGATGCCGAAGACTTATTACGGTAGTTCCAAGTTGAAAGCTGATAAGGAGTTGTTGGCAATGAGCAGTCACGAGTTCAAGACGGTGATCATTCGCCCCCCGATGGCTTATGGTGGGGGTATGGCTCCCGGAAATATGATGCGGTTGATCCGTTTGGTGAATCGTCATATACCGCTCCCGTTCGGATCAGCACGGAATAGCCGTGATTTTATTAACGTGAAGAATTTGATCGAGTTTATTCATTTGACCGTAGAGAAAGAAGTTGAAGGTGTTTTTTACCCGACGGATAAAGAACCTTATTCCACACGTAATGTTATTGAGGTGATCTCGAAACAATTGGGAGTACATACGATTAATCTGCCTTCGCCTTCACTGTTCTTGAAAATGGTTGAGAAGGTGCGTCCAGAGCTTTACCAGAAGTTGTGGGGGGATGTGGTGATAGATCGTCAATTAGCTTTAAATTCTATCGGTTATGAACCCCGGTACACGTTGGAAGAGGGGATTCGTGAGATGGTTGAATCGTTCAGGCAGAGAAAATGATAGATTGGATTTTCGGGTTTGTTCTCCTTCTACTTTTTGTGATGGAGAACATTTATTTTAAGATAGCGGAGAAATATAAGATAATAGATGTTCCTAACGAGAGGAGTTCACATCATACAATTACCCTGCGAGGAGGCGGGGTGATTTTTTATTTTGGTGTGCTTGTCTATGGTTTGATATTCGGTTTTTTCGCCCCGTGGTTCTTGTGTGGTTTGACGTTGGTGGCGGTGGTAAGTTTCTTGGATGATATGCATCCGCTTTCGGCTAAGTTGCGTTTGCTGGTGCAGGCTTTGGCGTTGTTGTTTCTGATGGTGCAATTGGGAATACATGAAGTTTCGTGGGGATATGTGATTGTTGCTTTGTTTGTCTGTTTGGCGATCCTGAATATATATAATTTCATGGATGGTATTAACGGGATTACCGGGGGATATAGCCTGGTCGTGTTGCTTGCCTTGTGGGCGATAAATACATGGGTAGTGCAGATTGCTCCCGCGGGATTTATTCCAGTGATTATATTATCTTTATTGGTATTTAATTTTTATAATTTCAGAATTCATGCCCGGTGTTTTTCAGGGGACGTGGGTGCTGTTTCGATTGCTTTTATACTTCTTTTTTTGTTGGGAACTTTTATCGTGCGCACAGGGGAGATTTCTGCTTTAATTCTGTTCGGCGTGTACGGGATTGATGGGGTGTTGACGATTATTCACCGCTTGATGTTGAAAGAGAATATAGGGCAACCGCATCGCAAGCACTTGTACCAGCTATTGGCTAACGAGGGAAAGGTGCCCCATCTTTCGGTTTCGCTTATTTACATGGCGGTGCAAGCATTGGTAAGTGCCGGGTATCTGCTAGTGGCGGTTTATCTTCCGTCGTACACTCTTTTATATGCTATAGCGAGTGTCATTTTACTCGTGACGATCTATCTTCCGTTGCGTCGTAAGTATTATGCACTATGGACAGGAAAGTAGGATTATAAAAATATATTTGTATCTTTGTGCCGGATCCGGCTAGTAGGTTTGCGATTTGCCCCGTGAGGAGGGCGGTTTGGTTGTGAACTGAAAGGATGGTTGCGTAAAAACATTCAAAAAAAGTAATATGAGATTTTTAATATTGATCGTACTAATACTTGGTGTGTCGGGAGCGACTTTTGCACAAATGACAGATGCCCAAGTGATAGAGGCTGTAAAGGAGGCGCAAGCCCAAGGAAAAAGTCAAGACGAGATTGTGGTCATGTTGGCTGAAAAAGGTGTGACCAAAGAACAGGTTTTGCGAATTAAAGAGAATTACGAGAAGGGTTCAACTGCCCAAACTGGTTTGTCGCAAGGAAGTAGGGAGCGGCTAGAAACCATTTCAGTTGGTAACCGGGATGTCGTACTGGTCACGGAAGGTGACAAGACAGGGGTATTCGGTAGGAATTTGTTTAGCAACAAAAACCTTACGTTCGAGCCGAATTTGAATATTCCGACACCGGATAATTACAAGCTAGGTCCCGGAGATGAGGTAATTATTGATATTTGGGGAAACTCGGAAACTACGATTCGCCAAGTAATTTCCCCGGAAGGGAATATTAATGTGTCGGGGATAGGACCGGTTTATTTGAACGGCAGACAAATCCGGGAAGCGTCATCTTATTTGAAAAATGTATTCGGTCGGATTTATTCGGATTTGATTTCCGATGAGCCGAAGACGTTTTTGAAGCTCTCTTTAGGGCAGATCCGGAGTATCAGCGTGAATATCATGGGTGAAGTGGTGATGCCGGGAACTTACACGTTGCCTTCTTTGGCGACTGTATTTCACGCTTTGTATTCTGCTGGCGGGGTGAGTAATGTAGGAACATTACGGGACGTGATATTATACCGGAATGGAAAAGCGTTAAAACATATTGACGTGTACGAGTATGTAATGAAAGGGGACGACAGCATTGATATTACTTTGCAAGACGGTGATTTAATCAATATCGGGACATTCCAAAAAATAGTGACTATCTCGGGAAATGTGAAACGTCCGATGCGTTATGAGTTGAAGAATGACGAGAGTTTGGAGCAGTTGTTGGAGTATGCGGGTGGTTTTTCAAGTAACGCGTATAAAAAAAATTTGAATATCAGTCGTAAGGGAGATACAGAATATAGGATGTTTACGGTTTTTAGTGACGAGTATCCTTCTTTTATCATGGAAAATGGAGATGCCGTGCGGGTGGATGCGATATTGGATAAATATGAAAATAAGGTTACAATTAGCGGTGCTGTATTCCGTCCTGGAGATTATGCGATTAACCCCATGATAAAAACTTTGGGAGATTTGCTCGCGATAGCCGAGGGACCGAGGGAGGATGCTTTCTTAAACCGAGCCATATTGTACCGGGAAAAGGAGGATTTGACACGGGAGGCTTTGGCGATAGATTTAGGTAAATTTGTAAGCGGAGGAGCAGAAGATATTCCTTTGCGGAAAAATGACGTGTTGTATGTCCCCTCGAAGACTGCATTGCGGGAAGGATACGTGATTGAGATTCGGGGAGAGGTGAAGAATCCGAAACAGTATGATTTTGTAGAAAACATGACATTAGAGGATGCTGTCATTCAAGCTGGTGGGTTGCTGGAATCGGCTTCCGAGGTGAGGGTGGATGTGTCCAGGAGAATAAAATCACCAAAGAGTACAACCGAGGCGCCCGAGGAAGCCGAGTTGTTTACTTTTGCGTTGAAAGACGGGTTAGTCGTGGATGGAATCAAGAACTTCGTGCTGGAGCCTTTTGACGAGATTTACGTGCGTCGGTCTCCGGGATATCGGGAACAGCAGAATGTGCGGGTAGAGGGGGAAATCCTTTACCCGGGGACTTATGCCAAAATGTCTATAAATGACCGGCTTTCAGATTTAGTGAAGCGTGCCGGGGGGATAACATCCAAAGCTTATATGAAAGGAGCCCGTTTGGAACGGCAGATGAATCAAGATGAATTAATGAGAGTGGCGTCAGCCGAGAAATTGACAAAATTTACGGAGGGTGATTCCATATCAATGGAAAGTTTGGATTTAGCACGAACTTATTTTGTTGGTATTGATTTAGAGAAAGCTCTTGCTAATCCAGGCGGGGAAGATGACTTGGTTCTTCGAGAAGGAGACGTGTTGCATGTGTCTAATTTTGTTAATACCGTGAAAATCAGTGGGGCTGTGATGTACCCTAATGCGGTTACTTACAAGAATAAAATGAAGTTGAGGGATTATATAGATAATGCCGGGGGGTATAGCATGAATGCAAAGAAGCGCAGGGCTTACGTGATTTATCCCAATGGAACATTGGCTGTGCGTCGGGGAGGACGAAATCCAAAGATTGAACCGGGATGTGAGATTATTGTGCCCATGAAGTTGGAGAGAAAGAACCGGTTGGGATTGCCGGAAATATTGAGTCTGACTTCTTCTACGACATCCATTGCCGCAATGGTTACATCAATTCTTAATAGCACGAAGTAGTTATGGGACAGGAAATGAAAGAACAGATGAATCAGATGCCGCAAGAGGAGGAAATTGATTTGGTTGAAGTGATCCGGAAATTATGGAAAAACCGGAAATTGATTATTCGGGTCACGGTTGTTTTTATGGTGATCGGCGTGTTGGTTGCTCTCTTCAGTCCGAAGGAATATTCAGCCGGATGTACGATGGTGCCTCAAACAGGTGATAAGAAAGCTAGCGGGGGATTGAGCGGATTGGCTTCCATGGTAGGTATTAATTTAGGATCTATGGGAGGTGGAGAGGTTTTAGCCCCGGCAATTTATCCCAAGATATTGTCCAGTATCCCGTTCAAGAAAGAATTGATGGCAACGTCGTTGAAGTTTGAGGAATACGAGCAACCGATCACATTGTTTGATTATTACACGAAAGACGAGTATAAAAAATTCAGCCTTTTCGGTACGATAGCCAAATACACGATTGGTTTGCCGGGAGTGATTATCGGAGCGATTCGGGGGAAAGACACGACTACCGTGGTGCTGGACCAAGAGTCAGCAATACAGTCGCTTTCTCAGGATGAAAAAGAGGTTTCCGAGAAGTTGAACCAGATTATCTCGTTGAACGTGAACGATAAGGACGGGTACGTGCAATTGACGGCTTCTTTACCGGAACCGTTAGCTGTAGCTCAGTTGGCACAACAAGCACAGAAGTTATTGCAACAGTATATTACGCGTTTTAAAATCGAGAAAGTTCAGTCAAATCTGGATTTCGTGCAAAAACAATATGATAAAGCGAAGGAGCGTTATGAGATAAAACAGGAGGAGTTGGCTAAGTTCCGGGATTCCAATAAGGGGTTTGTTTCTGCAGTGGCTAAAACTCGGGAGGAGATGTTAACGAACGAGTATAATCTAGCCTATAATGTTTACTCTGAATTAGCCAAACAATTGGAACAAGCTGAAATTGCCGTGAACGAGACGACCCCGATATTGACGGTTGTCGAGCCCGTGGTGGTACCCGTGGAGCGTTCCAAGCCCAAGAGAGGGTTGATATGTGTACTCTTTACGTTTTTAGGTGGTTTCGCTGGGATTGGTATCGTATTGGGATTGCCATTTTTGGCTAACACGTTTGGAAATGATAAATTGAAGAAGTGGATTAAAGAATAGACAAGTCCTAATAAAGATAGAATAGGGTGAGTAAGAGTTCTAAAGTGCTTTTACTCACCTTTTATTTTGTTTACTAATAGTTCGTTTCGGGTGGTGGCATTTATTTTTTGATTTTTTTCTTGCAAGAGTTTAATCCTTTTCCGGTCCGGTGGTGTAATTAAGACGTGTATTAAAAGTAAAATGTAAAATTAAAATTTAGAAACATGAAGAATTTAATCTACATCGGTCTGGCGCTGTTGTGTCTGGCGTGTGCTACTGACCCCCAGAAGGAAATGGAAAAGAAACTCCTTGGTGAATGGTGCAATCCTTACACGTATCAGTCCACGGGTGAATTGAAGGGTTTTCGCTTTAAGAAGGGGGGCGTTTGCGAGAGTATAAACATTCCGACTTTGGATTTGAAAACTTGGGAGATTCAAGAGGGGTATTTGATCATTAAAGGCGAGAGTATCGAGGAAGATGGAACGAGAGAAGAATATCTGACTAAAGAGAAGATCGATCAATTGAATGCGGACAGTTTGTCTTTGCTAGTGACTGCCGGTCCTCCCCGTATTGCATTCTTGTACTTGAATACTAAAGTAATTAAAGACCGAGTAACCCCTGAAAAGTAAGAATTATGTGCCGTTTATCATATATCGTTATTCTAAGTTTTATTCATGTGTTTTTAGTTTCTTTTTCCTGTTATTCCCAGAGGAAGGAGTTAGATGAGGAAGCTTATCAGAAGTGGCGGCGGGTGGATAGTTATAAATTGTCTCCCGACGGAAAGTGGGTTTTGTACAGGTATATGTATTTCGATAATGATGCGGCAAACGAGGTTACTCGGAATATTTATTATTTCTATGAAGTGAAAACCGGGAGAACGAGTACTTTGGAGTGTTCGGATACTCCCGAGTTTTTTGCTGGCGGGGAGTGGATTGCTTACGATAAGCCGACGGGTGACGATGTGATTCGTGTGGCTCGTTGTTTGCGGAATAGTAAAGAGATTCCATTACGGGAAGGTATGGAACTTAATCCGGAAATTCCTCTTGTTGCTTACCAAACGAACGATACGTTGGTCGTGAAAGGTCTTGAAGCGAAGGATAGTTTGATGCTGACGGGTGTGGGGACTTATTATTTGTATGATAAGGATTGGAAAATTGTTTATTTAAAACGAGAAGCCGATAGTCATGTGATTTATTTCGGCTCTCGGAATAAGGCGGGTAAGTACGAGTGTATTTATCGGGATAATACGAAACGGTTGGATCATTTTTACTTTAACGAGTGGGGACTAGATGGGGGATTTTCTTTTGATGGGAAAGAAGGAGAGAAGGGATATTACACGTTTTCGTTGAAGACGAAGCTTGTTGAAGAATTGCTCAATAACGATAAGATCGGAGAGATGAATATCGATACGCGGTCAGTGCGTCAATTGGGAACTTCGAAACGTGTTATGTTCGAGAAGCGAAAGAAAGCGCAAGCTGCAAAGCCCAAGGGCAAGAAAGATGAGAGTTTTACTCTTGAACTTTGGAGTTGGAATGATCCCGTAATTCCTTCGCAACAAGCGATCAGTGGGTACCGTCCCCAAAAGTTGACTCCCGAGAAATTTATGTCAGACGCAACGAATGGCAAATGTTTCCAACTTTGTGAAGCGGGACACCCGGAGTTATATATGGCAGAAACGGATCAACCTACTTATGCTTACGAGAAGGATGAAACGCCTTATTTGGATAAGCGGGACTGGTTGCATGACGCTCGTTTTGATCTTTACCTTATAAATTTGGCCACCGCAGAACATCGTTTGGTGGCGGAGGCTTTGACTCGGCGGGTGTATTGGAGTCCGAACGGGGATTATTTACTTTACTATGATAATAACAAACGTTCGTGGGTGATATTGGAACCGGGAACTTTTACCCGTAGGGTACTTGCGGATGAGATTCCATATCCTTTGTATGATGAATTATACGATCGTCCGAATCCAGCACCTTCTTACGGTATTGCGGGATGGAGTACGGATGGTAAACAATTGATCGTTTATGATCGTTTTGATATTTGGGTGGTGGATTTGTCGGGTGCCACGGATACGTATTGCTGGACAAAGGAAGAAGGGCGTAAGCGTAATACGATATTTCGGCTGTTCAATATCGATTGGGATATTGTACGTGTTGATATGAAGGGGGAGTGTCGTGTTATGTCGACGGACTGGACAACAAAAAATACAGGTGTTTGGACGTTATCTCCGTCCGGAAAATTGACCCCGCAGATTGAGGGGGCTTTTATGCTGACGATCTCTCAACAATCCACGGATGGGAAAACATTATTATGCACGAGGCAGAATTACCAAGAGGATCGAGATTTATGGATTGCTGATGCCTCGTTCCGGAAGATGCGGAAGATCACAAACGTGAATCCGCAACGTGCAGATTACAAGTGGGGGACCATGCAGCAGGTAGAATGGACGAATTATGCCGGGAAAACCAATCAAGGGTTGCTTTATTTGCCGGATGATTACGATAAAAATAAGAGTTACCCGACTATCGTAACTTTTTATGAAACCCATACACCAGAGATGCACATTCATCCCGTGCCCGGCTTGAGTCACGCGATGATTGATATCCCAACATATGTCAGCAAGGGGTATATCGTGTTTCAGCCGGATGTTTATTTTGAAATCGGTAACCCGGGTAAGAGTTCTTATGATGCCGTGGTGAGCGGGACGAAAGCTCTGATTGATAGAGGAATTATCGATCCGAAACGAGTTGGGTTGCAGGGGCATAGTTGGTCGGGATTCCAGGCTGCGTACCTAGTGACGAGAACAAATATGTTTACTTGCGTGAATATCGGGGCTGCTTTGATTAATTTGACATCTGTTTATACTGGAATTCGAGAGGAGAGCGGTATCCCCTGTATGTTGATGTATGAGGATTGGCAGTGTCGCATGGGGACGACTCTTTGGGAGAATTTGGATGGATATATTGAAAATTCTCCATTGTTGTTTGCCGACCGGATACATACCCCAGCATTAATTTTTCATTGCGATAAGGACGGAGCGGTGTCTTATTATGATGGCAGGAATCTTTTTCTTGCCTTGCGGCGTTTGCAACGTCCGGCATGGATGTTGAATTATGTCGGGGAAGGGCATTTTTTGGGTGCTCGTCCGGCACAGAAGGATTGGACGATACGGTTGGAACAATTCTTTAACCATTATCTCAAGGAAGAACCAATGCCCCGGTGGATGAAAGAAGGAATTAATATTCACGAACGGGGGTACGATCAAAAATATGATTTTTAATGAATACATTTATGACAATATCGTTGGTGTCCATGCCATAAGGCATGGATTTTTTTGTGATTATGATCCGGGATTCTTGTGATTGGAGAGGTCTTTGGGTAAAAAGAGATTATTTTATTTCAAATTCTTTGGTTTAGTTTGAAGAAACTTATTAAAGTTATAACTTTGAAAGTCCTAATTTAATATGAGGCGGATAGCATAAATATAAAAGTAGATTATGAAGAATTTTGCAATATTCGGAGTTGCCGGGTATATCGCTCCCAGGCATCTGCGTGCGATTAAAGATACCGAAAATCGTTTGGTAGCGGCGTATGATAAGTTTGATAGTGTGGGAATCATGGATAGTTATTTCCCGGATTGCTCGTTTTTCACGGAGATGGAGTTGTTCGACCGCCATTGTTCCAAGTTGAAAAAGACGACGAGCCGGGTAGACATGGTGGCTATTTGCACTCCGAATTATTTGCATGATGCGCATATTCGTTACGGTTTGCGATTAGGAGCAGACGTGATTTGCGAGAAGCCTCTGGTGTTGAACCCGTGGAATATTGATGCATTGGAAGAGGTGGAACGGGAGACTGGGCATAAGGGATACACGATTTTGCAGTTGCGTTTGCATGATTCGATCAAGGCGCTGAAAAAAAAGATTGACGAGGGACCTAAAGATAAAGTGTACGACGTGGACTTGACGTATATTACGTCCCGGGGAAATTGGTATTACACGAGTTGGAAAGGTGACGAGCGTAAGAGTGGAGGGGTGGCTACGAATATCGGGGTGCATTTCTACGATATGTTGTCATGGATATTCGGTCCGGTGAAGGAAAATATCGTGCATGTGATGAGTCATGATCGAGTAGCGGGTTTTCTCGGGTTGGAAAAAGCCCGTGTGCGGTATTTTCTGAGTATAAATGCCGATAATTTACCGGAGAATGCCGTGGAGGGCGAGAAACGGACGTTCCGTTCAATTCAGATAGAGGGTGAAGAATTCGAGTTTAGCCAAGGATTCACGGAATTGCACACGGAGAGCTATCGCCACATTTTGGCGGGTGAGGGTTTTCGTATAGAGGAAGCCCGGAATTGTATTGGTATCGTGCATGACATCCGGCACGCTACGCCAATAGGGTTGAAGGGGGATTATCATCCGTTGGCGAAATTGCCTTTGGCAAAACATCCGTTCGGGTGGAACCGTTGATAATTTAGTGATTTAGAGATTGACGATTTAGTGATTAAAAATGACGATGAAAGTAATAGATAATGAATTATTGGATGAAGTGTCCCGGCAGGCGAGGGAGAGTGAGCGTTTACGCATGAATTACAATTTTCATGATTCACTGGATGCGAAGGCGCAACGCTTGCTTAATGCTTTGGAGCCGGGAACTGAATTGCCCGTGCATAGGCATTGTATGACAGCCGAAACCTATATCGTGTTGAGGGGTAGAATCCGAGTGTTTTTCTATGATGACGACAAGCGGGTAACAGAGGAGGTAGAACTCGACCCGTCGGAAGGAAATTACGGTATTCATATTCCAGCCGGGCAATGGCACACGTTGGAAGTTGTGGAGAAAGATACCGTGATTTTTGAAGTGAAAGACGGACCTTATATGCCAATCGAGCCAAAAGACCGGTTAGATTGACGGATTTTGAATTGATGATTTTAGATGCGTATTTATGTACAATAAATTGATAAACAAAGAGGCGAAGTTGGCACTGATCGGTTTGGGATACGTGGGGTTGCCGATTGCTTTGGAATTTGCGAAAAAAATTTCCGTGATAGGTTTTGATATAAGTGAGGAGCGTTTGGCGAAGATGCGGAATCATATAGACCCTAGCGGAGAATTGGAAGCGGAAGCTTTTGAAGGTAGCGATATCGAGTTCACGGCTTCGGTGGATGTGTTGAGGGAGGCTTCGTTTTTTATCGTGGCGGTTCCGACACCGATAGATCGTTTTAATCAACCGGATCTGACTCCTTTATTGGCGGCTTCCCGTACCGTGGGAAAAGCTTTGAAAAAAGGAGATTACGTGGTATATGAATCTACCGTGTATCCCGGATGTACGGAGGAGGATTGTGTACCCGTGTTGGAAGAGGTTTCCGGGTTGCGGGCGGGTGTGGATTTCAAGATAGGATATTCTCCGGAGCGAATTAATCCCGGGGATAAGGTACACACGTTGGCAAACACGGTGAAGATTGTTTCTGGCTGTGATGCCGAAACATTGGAAACGGTGGCAAAGGTATACGAGTTGGTGGTGAAGCCGGGTGTACATCGTGCCCCCAACATCAAAGTGGCAGAGGCGGGAAAGATTATCGAGAATACGCAACGGGACGTGAATATAGCTTTAATGAACGAATTGTCCATTATTTGCAGCCGTATTGGTATCAACACGTATGATGTGTTGGAAGCTGCGGGAACAAAATGGAATTTTTTGAAGTTCTATCCCGGTTTGGTTGGGGGGCATTGTATCGGTGTCGATCCGTATTATTTGGTACATAAAGCGAAAGAATTGAAGTATCATCCGCAGATGATTAATGCCGGGCGGTTCGTGAACGATTCTATGGGCGGGTATATCGCCAAGAAAATTGTGAAACGAATGATTGCCATGGGTAAGAATATTTTGGGCGCAAGGGTGCTGGTAATGGGAATCACGTTTAAGGAAAATGTGTCGGATATCCGGAATTCGAAGGTGGTAGATATTGTGAACGAGTTGAAAGATTTCGGGGTAGACGTGGATGTTACTGACCCGCATGCGGATCCGGAAGAGGTGATTCGGGAATATGGATTCCCGTTAATCGAGCAACCGAGAGCTAATTATGATGCGGTTATTGTAGCCGTTTCCCACATGGAGTATCTCGACTTGGACGAGATGTATTTTCAGGGACTGACATACGAGCATGCGGTGCTTGGAGATGTAAAAGGTATTTATAGGGGAAAAATTCATCAATTGAAATACTGGAGCCTATAAATAAAATGATAACTTCGCGTCATAAATAGAAGATATGAAAGGAATTGTATTAGCCGGTGGATCCGGGACCAGGTTATATCCAATTACCAAAGGCGTATCGAAGCAATTATTGCCGATATATGACAAGCCAATGGTGTATTATCCTATTTCAGTGTTAATGCTGGCAGGAATCAGGGATATTTTAATTATTTCTACACCCCAGGATTTATCGGGATTTAAGCGTTTATTAGGTGATGGCTCCGATTATGGGGTGCATTTTACTTATGCCGAACAACCCAGCCCGGATGGGTTGGCACAAGCATTTATCATCGGCGAGGAATTCGTCGGGAATGATTCGGTGTGTTTGGTGTTAGGGGATAATATTTTTTACGGGCAACATTTCACGGGAATGTTGTTGGATGCCGTGAAACACGCGGAAGTTGAAAATAAAGCTACCGTATTCGGTTACTGGGTGAATGACCCGGAGCGGTACGGGGTTGCCGAGTTTGATAAAGACGGGAATGTGTTGAGTATCGTGGAAAAGCCGAAAGAGCCGAAGTCCAATTACGCAGTGGTGGGGTTGTATTTTTACCCGAATGAGGTGATACAAGTGGCAAAGAATATTAAACCGTCTGCCCGCGGAGAGTTGGAAATTACTTCCGTGAACCAGTTTTTTTTGGAAAAAGGGGATTTGAAAGTACAGTTATTGGGGCGTGGCTTTGCGTGGTTGGATACAGGTACTCACGATTCATTGGCTGAGGCATCTACTTTTGTCGAGGTAATCGAGAAACGCCAAGGATTGAAAATTGCCTGCCTGGAAGAAATTGCTTATCGCAAAGGATGGATTGAAGTAGAGCAGTTAAAGGAGTTAGCCCAACCTATGATCAAAAATCAATACGGACAATATTTGTTGAAACTACTCCAGTAGTTTCAACAAGTTTTTGGTTGCGTGTGTCGTATTATTAAAAATAAATTGTTATAGCTAATGAAGAATATTTTAATAACCGGCGGTGCCGGGTTTATTGGTTCGCATCTGGTCAGACTAATGGTGAATAAATATCCGGAATACCGTATCGTGAATTTGGATAAGTTGACTTACGCGGGAAATCTTGCGAATTTGAAAGATGTGGAAAACAAGCCGAACTATGTATTTGTAAAAGCAGATATTTGTGATTTCGAGCGGATACGTGAGATTTTTTCAGAGTACCAGATTGACGGAGTAATACATTTGGCGGCAGAGAGCCATGTGGATCGTTCGATCCGAGATCCATTTTCTTTTGCACAGACGAATGTGATGGGGACTTTGAGTTTGCTGCAAGCGGCTAGATTAGCATGGGACGGGAACTTTGACGACAAATTATTTTATCATGTATCGACAGATGAGGTATACGGTTCATTGCAATCGGATGGCGGTTTCTTCTTGGAGACGACGAAATATGATCCCCATTCCCCGTACTCGGCATCGAAAGCATCTTCCGACCATTTCGTGCGGGCTTTTCATGACACATACGGGATGCCCGTGAAGATTTCCAATTGTTCGAACAATTACGGGACTTATCAATTCCCGGAGAAATTGATACCTTTATTTATTAATAATATACGTCATAATAAACCACTTCCGGTGTACGGGAAAGGTGAGAACGTGCGGGATTGGTTGTTCGTGGAAGATCATGCTCGTGCTATTGATTTGATATTCCACAAGGGGAAAGTCGGAGATACGTATAATATTGGAGGTTTCAACGAGTGGAAGAATATTGATTTGATCAAGGTAATGATTAAAGTAACGGATCGTCTTTTGGGACGTCCGGAAGGCTCTTCCGAGAAACTGATTACTTACGTGACTGATCGTGCCGGACATGATTTGCGTTATGCCATAGACTCCACAAAACTGCATAAAGAATTGGGATGGGAACCCTCTTTGCAGTTCGAGGAAGGTATTGAAAAAACTGTGAAATGGTATCTGGATAACCAAGATTGGCTGGATAACGTAACTAGTGGTGAGTATATGAATTATTACAAGGAAATGTATAACCAGTAGAGGAAAATTATAATGAGGGTAGTAAAAACGGAAATAGAGGGGGCGGTTATTATTGAACCGCAAGTGTTTGGAGATGAACGCGGGTATTTTTTCGAGAGTTATTCCGCAAAATGGTTTGACGAGAACGTGAGTGAAGTTCATTTCGTGCAGGATAATGAATCGAAATCCAAATACGGGGTATTGAGAGGATTGCATTATCAATTGCCTCCTTACACGCAGGCAAAGTTGGTAAGGGTCGTGAAAGGTAAAGTCTTGGATGTGGCTGTGGATATGCGAAAAGATTCTCCCACCCTTGGAAAACACGTGGCAGTGGAATTGAGCGAAGAGAACAAGCGGATGTATTTCATTCCGAAAGGATTTGCACACGGTTTCGTGGTGCTGAGTGATGAAGTGATATTTCAATATAAATGTGACGAGTTTTACGCCCCTGGGCATGAAGCGGCTGTACGCTATGATGATCCGGTATTAGGTATTGATTGGAAAATTCCAACAGAGGATATTATTTTATCCGAAAAGGATAAGAAGCATCCGGGATTTAAGGATGCAGTATTGTTGTAAAAGAGGATAGAATGAAGAATTTTTTATTTGGACCGAAGGGATTAGCGACAAAGATCGTTCATATGCGTTATCTTAGTCGTTGGATTGTCATGGGAGGCGATGTCATGTTGTCAACTGGAGTGACGGTTTTTGCCTATTGGTTCGTACGTTTCGTGAGAGAAGAACCTATAATCTGGTCTGTTGTTGGCTGGCTGGCTGTTTTTTCTGCAATAATCAGTGCATTGTCGTTTGCCGTATTGCATTCGCACCGTATGGTAATGCGTTTTACGACCTTGCGGGAGACGTGGCGTCTGGGAGTAGCCATGTTGTTGAAGGTTATTGTATTGTATCCTTTGGTACATGAGATATACCCTGAGATTTCCGGTTGGCGTTTGATTTTTGGTGGAATACTGGATATGATGACCACAACAGTGGCATTAGTTTCTGTCCGCGTGTTACTGGTAACCGTGTACGATTATTTGAAAGTACGAGTAAACGGGGGACAAAAGAGGGTGTTGATTTATGGAATGGATGATTGTAGTGCCTCTTTGAGTAATGCCGTATCCAATAGTTTTTTGCCTTCTTATAAGGTAACCGGGTATCTGACTATTGGGAAACGATACAAGCATTACCGGTTGTCGGGAGAATACGTTTATTTCGTGATGGGAGAGGATTCTTTTACTCGTTTGGTGAAGCGTTTGAGAATAGATGGGATTGTGTTTCCTAATTATCAAAAAGCGCAGGAAGAACAAAAACGATTAGTTAGTTATTGCCAAAAGTTGGGGTTGGAAATGTTGGTTTTGCCGTCAGTGGAAGAAGTAAATGACGGTCAATTACCTCGTCCTCAAATGAAAGAGATTCGTTTGGAGGAATTATTGGGTCGTGACGAGATTAAAATCAGCATGAAGGAGATCGGTGAAGGATTAGACGGTAAGGTTGTGATGGTAACAGGTGCTGCCGGGTCAATCGGAAGTGAGTTATGTCGTCAATTGACACGTTTCAATATAAAGCAGTTGGTCTTTTTTGATTCGGCAGAAACACCGATGCATAATATCCAATTGGAATTCACGGATAAATTTCCTAAGGTGCATTTTGTGCCTGTGATCGGTGACGTGAGGTCACGGGAGCGGGTGGATTTCGTGTTCCGGAATTATCATCCTCAGGTTGTATTTCATGCGGCGGCATATAAACACGTGCCTTTGATGGAATTGAATCCTTGTGAGGCGGTGCGGGTCAACGTGTACGGAACGATGAACGTGGCAGACCATGCCGTTCGTTATGGTGTGGAGCAGTTTGTTATGGTTTCAACGGACAAAGCCGTGAATCCCACGAACGTGATGGGGGCTTCCAAGCGTTTGGCTGAGATTTACGTGCAAAGCCTGAGCGTCGCTATTCGTGATGGAGTGCACGAAGGGGTTACTCGTTTTATCACGACAAGATTTGGCAATGTGTTGGGGTCTAACGGATCGGTTATCCCGAGATTTCGTGAGCAGATTCGTAACGGGGGACCTGTAACCGTGACTCATCCGGATATTATTCGTTATTTCATGACAATTCCCGAGGCTTGCCGATTGGTGATGGAAGCGGGAATCATGGGGAAAGGTGGAGAAATATATATATTCGAGATGGGGCGTCCAGTCAAGATTGCCGATATGGCGAGAAAAATGATTGAGTTGTCAGGCTTTGATCCGGATAAGGATATTTCTATTATCTACACGGGGTTAAGACCGGGGGAGAAATTGTACGAGGAATTACTAAGTAACAAGGAAAATACTTTACCAACAGCACATAACAAAATTCGAGTAGCTAAAGTACGGGAGTATAATTATTCGGAAGTTGTCAAGGAACTTAATAAACTGAATGAATTGGCTGCTTTGGTGAATATTCCGGAAATGGTGAAGATGATGAAGAATATTGTACCGGAGTTCATTAGTAAAAATTCGGAATTCGAGATGTTTGATAAAAAATAAAATCTAAAATAGGAAGGGGTATGGCTAATATATTAGTAACAGGAGCGAACGGGCAACTGGGAACTGAATTAAGGAATAGAAGTTTTTCGTTGTTGGATGACGTGTTTTACACGGACGTGGAGGAGTTGGATATCACGAGTGAGAAAGCGGTGTCCTCATTTATTGAAACACATGAAATAGACACGATCATTAACTGTGCGGCATATACTGCGGTAGATCAGGCTGAAGAAGATGAAGCACGTGCTGCCAAAGTGAACCGGGATGCCGTGGCTAATTTGGCAAATGCCGCGATGAAGTATGATTGCTTGTTTCTGCATATTTCAACAGATTACGTGTTTGACGGGACGGCAGAACAACCCTATATAGAGAAGAGTGCAACTAATCCGCAAACTGTGTACGGGCGGACGAAATTGGAGGGAGAAGAGGCGATAAAAAAATCGGGATGTATGTATATTATTATTCGTACGGCATGGTTATATTCCGCTTATGGTCACAATTTCGTGAAAACAATAGCCCGTTTGGCAAATGAACGGGATGAGATAAACGTGGTGAATGACCAGTGGGGTACACCGACATATGCAGGTGATCTGGCGGAGGCGATTATCAAGATTATGGAGAATGAAGACTTGCCCGAATGGGAAGGAATCTACCATTTCACGAATGAAGGGGTATGTACTTGGTATGATTTTGCAAAAGAGATTGTTGCTATTACCGGGGCAGATTGTAAAGTAAATCCGGTAACTACTGATGAATATCCGGTTAAAGCAAAACGACCTGCGTACTCTGTTCTTGATAAAACAAAGATTAAAAATACTTTTGAATTGGAAATCCGGGATTGGAGAGATGCATTAAAAAGTTGCATGGCAACTTTTTAACGCGTACCTTTGCGGGCGTTTTTAGAAAAAGATAAATAATGATTACAGTTTCGGATTTAGAGATTCAATTTGGGAAAAGGACATTGTTCCGGGATGTGAATTTGAAGTTTACTCCAGGGAATTGTTATGGGGTGATAGGTGCTAACGGTGCCGGGAAATCTACTTTTTTGAGGATTTTAAGCGGGGATTTAGACCCGACTCGGGGTTCCGTGATGTTCGGACCCGGAGAACGATTGTCTGTGTTGAAACAAGATCACTTCGCTTATGACGAGAGTACGGTATTGGATACCGTGTTGCAAGGGCATTCCGCCTTGTGGAAAGTGATGCAAGAGAAGAATGCTATTTACATGAAAGAAGATTTCTCCGATGCGGATGGCATTCGGGCGGCAGAGTTGGAAGAACAATTTGCGGCGATGGATGGTTGGAATGCGGAGAGCGATGCTGCCAATTTGTTGAGTGGGTTGGGGATCAAAGAGAATTTGCATTATTCGTTAATGAAAGATATAAGCGGTAAGCAAAAAGTGCGGGTGTTGTTGGCACAAGCATTGTTTGGTAAGCCGGATAATTTGTTATTAGACGAGCCCACGAACGACTTGGACTTGGAGACGGTGATGTGGTTGGAGAATTATTTGGCAAATTACGAGAATACCGTGTTGGTCGTATCGCATGACCGCCACTTCCTGGATGCTGTTTGTACTCATTCCGTGGATATCGATTTTGGTAAAATTCAGATGTTTGCGGGAAACTATAGTTTCTGGTATGAGTCGAGTCAGTTAGCATTGCGTCAGGCTCAGGCTAAGAACAAGAAAGCTGAAGAGAAAAGGAAAGAGTTGCAGGAATTTATATCCCGTTTCAGTGCTAATGTGGCTAAATCAAAGCAGACAACTAGCCGTAAGAAAATGTTGGAGAAACTGAATGTAGAGGAAATATTACCTTCAACACGTAAATACCCGGGAATTATTTTTACCCCGGAACGGGAAGTGGGTGACCGAATTTTGGATGTGCGGAATTTAAGTAAGACCGTGGAGGGACAGGTTTTGTTCAAGGATGTCGAATTTACCGTGGAGAAGGGAGATAAGATTGCCTTCTTGTCTAGAGATCCTAGAGCTATGACCGCCTTGCTAGAGATCATAACAGGTAATGATAAGCCGGATTCGGGCAGTTTCACGTGGGGAGTGACAATCACGAATGCTTATTTACCATTGGATAATTCCGCATATTTCCAGACGGATATGACACTAGTGGAATGGCTGGGACAATATTCCGCGGACACGAGCGAAACTTTCTTGAGAGGTTTTCTCGGGAAGATGCTTTTCTCGGGTGAAGATATATACAAAAGAGTCAAGGTTTTATCCGGAGGAGAGAAAATGCGTTGTATGATAGCTAAAATGATGTTGACAAACGCTAATGTTCTAGTTCTGGACTCTCCCGCGAATCATTTGGATTTGGAATCTATACAGGCATTTAACAATACTTTGGTGGCGTTCAAAGGGGTTGTTTTGATGAACTCTCATGACCACGAGATCATACAAACGGTGTGTAACCGAATCATAGAATTGACACCCACGGGTATGATAGATAAGCGAATGGAGTTTGATGATTATATCACCAACGAAAAGATCAAGGAACAACTGAATCAAATGTATTGATTTTATAAATCAATTTTTTATAAATACCCGAAAGTGATATAGTGTAGTATTGCTTTCGGGTATTTTATTTGCATTTTGTGATATAGCACTTTGTTATTTCAATAGATTCCGTACTCTGGTTTTTAATTCTCGTGGATTAAAAGGCTTTAGTAAAAAGTCAGAAGCTCCAGCTTCCAGTAATTCGATTCGGTTAGTGCTACTCTCCAAACAGGATAGAATAATCACGGGAATAAAGTTGAACCTCGAACTAGCTTTCAGATGTTTCAAAAATGTTTTGCCATCCATTTCCGGCATATTAATATCCGATATAATCAAGTCCGGAACATTCCCGGCATACATCCATGCCAAAGCCTCAATTGGGTTGCCTTCCGAATGTACTTCGTAATCTTTAGATAACTGTATCATGACAACCTTTGTGATCTCGGGTTTATTATCGACAATCAAAATACTTTTATTCATAACGGACGCTCTCCTTCTCTTTATGCTTGCAAATATATAATATTGCTACGATGTAGCGTTTTTTTTTGTGAATTATAGTTTGTACATTTGTAGCTGTAATTACGTGCGTTATTAAATAATACGATGTGTATGAAGATAAATCCAGCTGAATATAAAATACTTGTAGTGGATGATGTTCAGTCAAATGTTTTGTTGTTAAAAGCATTGCTTGGACGTGAGGGGTTTAATATCATTTACGCCATGAATGGGACAGAAGCGTTGGAAAAGGTGAAAGACGAGTCCCCGGATTTGATCCTGTTGGATGTCATGATGCCTGATATGGACGGTTTTGAAGTGGCTGGACGTTTGAAAGTGGAGCCGCCACAAGCGGAGATTCCTATTATATTTTTAACAGCTTTGAATGATTCTGCCAGTGTTGTGAAGGGATTTCAACTCGGGGCGAATGATTTTATTTCTAAACCCTTTCGCCGGGAAGAATTATTGATACGTGTGGAACATCAACTCTCTTTGGTAGATGCTCGTCGTATTATTTTGCGCCAGACGGAAGAACTGCGAAAGACTATTGCCGGGCGGGATAAACTTTATTCGGTTATCGCTCATGATTTGCGTTCGCCTATGGCATCGATCAAGATGTTGTGTAATACTATTATGATGAGCATTGAGCCGGGATCAGTTCCCGCGGATGTTTTTGAGATGTTGGAAATGGCGAATAAGACTTCGGAGGAAGTATTCTCGTTGCTGGATAACCTGTTGAAATGGACCAAGAGCCAGTTGGGCAAATTGTCGAATGTGCCTCAACCGGTGGATCTCGTGGGGCTTGTCGAGGGGGTGATTGAGGTGTTTAATCCAATAGCGGAGAGTAAGTCAATCAATTTGGCATTGGAGCATAGCGTGAATAATGTTGAGGTTGTGGTGGATATAGAGATGATTAAGTCTGTCGTGCGTAATTTGATTTCTAATGCGATAAAATTCAGTAATAAAGATACGATAATCACGACTCATGTTGAGGTCAGGGTAGGGGAGGGCAACGTGGACAAAGAAGTGGTAGTGACAGTTTCCGATAAGGGATGCGGTATAAAAGAGGAGGATCAGCCTAAGTTGTTGAATGAGGCGACTCATTTCACGACTTTCGGAACGAATAGTGAAGAGGGTTCTGGTTTGGGATTACTGTTGTGTAAAGACTTCGTGGGGAAGAATCACGGTCGACTTTGGTTTACTTCCCAGTATGGAGTCGGTTCTAATTTCAGTTTTTCTCTTCCCATAAAGTGATTTTACCATAGGTAAAATCAGTTGCAGGTTGTTGTGTAACGACAAATTGTTTGAATTATACTTTAAAAATAAAACGGGCGATCAATCGATCGCCCGTTTCTATTTTAGTTAAATTCTTTTAGAATCTTCTCTACTTCTCCGGGTGTTACCCGTCCGTATACTTTTTCTCCGATTAGTACAACTGGAGCGAGCCCGCAAGCACCCACGCAACGTAAACTGGTAAGAGAGAATTTCCCGTCAGGGGTAGTTTCTCCAACGTTGATTTTCAAAACTCGTTTGAATTCATCCAGCACTTTCTCTGCGCCGCGTACATAACAAGCGGTACCCATGCACACGGAAATCGGGTGTTCCCCTTTCGGGGTCATGGTGAAGAAAGAATAGAAGGTTACAACCCCGTACACTTTTGAAACGGGTATATTTAGTTGACGAGCAATTACTTCCTGTACTTCTCTCGGAAGGTAGCCAACTAATTCTTGTGCTTTGTGCAGGACGTTGATTAACTCTCCCTCTTGGTTCCCGAACTCTTCACACAGTTTTACCAGCTGGTCAACTTTGCACTTTGCTAATGATATTTGTGTCATAATGATATTCCGAATAATTATTGTTCAATAATCTCTTTTCCTCTGTTGAAATAGCACGTGTGCAATAAATGATGTGCTCTCTCGCTCATGGGTTTACCCAAGAATTCCTCGTACAACGAAACGATGTAAGGATTCTCGTGCGATTTCCTGAAACTTTTCTCCGCGTCTTCCGTGTAAAGAGCTTTCGCGCGGGCTTTTATGCGAGCGGAATCTCCGTGATGGAACGGTTGACCGCCGCCACCGATACATCCGCCGGGACAAGCCATAACCTCGATAGCGTGGTATTTGCAGGTTCCTGCACGAAGTTCATTCATGAGTTTGCGGGCGGTTCCCAAGCTATGGGCAACGGCTACTTTCAACTCGAAACCGTCCACGTCGATAGTCGCTTCTTTCAAATTCTCGATACCTCGAACTCCCTCGAAGTCTACGTTTTCCAGCGTTTTTCCTGTCTGAATCTCGTAAGCGGTACGCAAAGCTGCTTCCATCACACCTCCCGATGCTCCGAAGATTACTGCGGCGCCCGTAGATTCTCCTAATGGTGCGTCGAAGTCCTCATCGGGCAATTGCATGAAGTTGATGTTCGTTTCTTTAATCAAGGCAGCTAATTCGCGGGTGGAAATAGAGTAATTTACATCCGGGTCGCCGTTTGTTTTGAATTCGTCACGTTCGCTTTCAAATTTCTTAGCTAAACAAGGCATCACGGATACCACGATCAAATCTTCACGTTTGATACCCATTTTTTCTGCCCAGTAAGTTTTGGCAATCGCCCCGAACATTTGTTGCGGTGAACGTGCGCTTGACGGTCTGTCCAGTAAATCGGGGAATTGTTTCTCGAAGAAGTTCACCCAACCCGGGCAGCATGACGTGATAATAGGTAATTTCACCTCCTTGTCGCCATTCAGGAATGCATTCAGACGTCCCAGTAATTCGGTACCTTCCTCCATGATGGTTAAGTCGGCAGCGAAATCGGTATCGAATACTTTAGCGAAGCCTAATTGACGTAAAGCGGCAACCATTTTCCCGGTTACAGATGTCCCTGCCGGTAAACCGAACTCTTCGCCTAAAGCGGCACGCACGGCTGGTGCTGTCTGAACGATCACGGTCTTGCTTGGGTTTGCCAAATCGTTAATCAATCGATTCGTGTGTGATAATTCTGTCAATGCGCCCACTGGGCATACGGCAACGCACTGTCCGCAGAATGTACATTCGGAGTCAATCAACGCTTCGTCGAAAGCGGGCATTACTACGGATGAGAATCCGCGATTTACGGCACCCAGTGCACCGACAGTTTGTACGTCGTTACACATCATCTCGCAACGGCGGCAGTAAATACATTTGGAGGCATCCCTGCGGATAGAGGGGGATAAATCTACTTTGAATTCTGATTTCTCTCCGGCGAAAGGAATTTCCCGGATACCTAGTTTGATTGCGGTGTCTTGTAATTCGCAATTTCCGGATTTGGCACATACCAAACAATCTGATGGGTGGTCGGATAACATCAATTCCAACACGACCCGACGTGCGTTCAACACGCGCATAGTATTGGTACGTACCACCATATTATTCTCGCACCGGGTGGCGCAAGAGGGAGCCAGGTTCTTTCTGCCTTCCACCTCAACCACGCAGATACGGCAGGATGCCGGGGCGTTTTTGATGCATAAATCTTTCAGGTTCATGTAGCAAAGGGTGGGTATGTCGATACCCAGTTCCCGGGCTGCTTCAAGAATCGTGGTTCCCTTGGGAACGCTGATTTCTCGGTTATCTATTTTTAGTGTTATATTATTTTCCATCTTTAAAATCTCCTTGGCTTAGCAGGTTGCCTAAGCAATTTTCAATTTTCAATTCTCAATTATCTCGTGCTAACCGCTTTGAACTTACATTTCTCCATACAAGCGCCACACTTGATACATTTTGCGGTATTGATGAAATGTGGTTCTTTTCGTTCTCCCACGATAGCGTCCACCGGACAGTTGCGTGCGCACAAGCCACAGCCGATACACAGTTCCGGATCGATGTGGTACATCAATAATGCCTTACATTTCCCTGCCGGGCATTTTTTGTCCTTAATGTGAGCTAGATATTCGTCATAGAAGTTATCAATAGTCGACAGTACCGGGTTCGGGGAAGTTTGTCCCAATCCGCAAAGCGCTGTATCCTTGATTACGCGGCTGAGGTTTCGCAGCGTGTCGAGGTCTTCCATGGTTCCTTTTCCTTGAGTGATTTTGTCCAGAATCTCGTGCAAGCGTTTGTTTCCAACACGGCAAGGCGTACATTTACCGCAAGATTCTTCCACGGTAAATTCCAGGTAGAATTTAGCCACGGATACCATACAGTCGTCCTCGTCCATAACGATCATACCACCTGATCCCATCATAGAACCGGATGCCAACAAGTTATCGAAGTCGATAGGCACATCGAGGTGTTTCTCTGTCAAGCAACCGCCTGAAGGACCTCCTGTTTGTACTGCTTTGAATTTTTTGTCATTCTTGATACCGCCACCGATCTCGTAAATAACTTCCCGTAAAGTCGTTCCCATGGGTACTTCGATAAGTCCCACGTTGTTGATCTTTCCGGCGAGAGCGAATACTTTTGTTCCCTTGGAGCGTTCCGTTCCGATTTTGTTGAACCAGTTGGCTCCCTTCATGATGATAGCCGGGATATTTGCCAATGTTTCCACGTTGTTCACGTTGGTCGGGCGATTCAGGTAACCTGATTCTGCCGGGAAAGGCGGTTTCATGGTCGGTTCCCCGCGGTGTCCTTCCATGGAATGGATCAATGCGGTTTCCTCTCCACACACGAAAGCTCCCGCCCCGTAGCGTAGTTCGATGTCAAAAGTGAAATCGGTACCGAAAATATTTTGTCCTAACAAGCCATATTCTTTTGCTTGTTGGATCGCGATTTTCAAACGTTGGATAGCAAGCGGGTATTCTGCACGGATATACACCAAACCTTTGGTAGCCCCGATACTGTAACCGCAGATTGCCATTGCTTCTATCACGGAATGAGGGTCACCCTCCATGATAGAACGGTCCATGAATGCCCCTGGGTCGCCCTCGTCGGCATTACAAACCACGTATTTTTGGTCAGCTTGGTATTTGCTGGCAAATTCCCATTTCAATCCGGTAGGGAAACCGCCGCCTCCACGACCGCGTAAACCGGATAATTTGATTTCCTGGATCACCTCTTCCGGTTTCAGTTCGGTGATACATTTTGCCAGGGCGGAATACCCGTCACGAGCGATATATTCCTCGATATTCTCGGGATTGATAAATCCGCAATTGCGTAAGGCGATACGAAGTTGTTTCTTGTAGAATCCCATGTGCTTGGAATCGCTCACGGCTTCTTTTTTCTCCGGGTCTTTGTATAATAATCTCTCTACTTTTCTTCCTTTGATAACGTGTTCATTCACGATCTCTTCGGCATCCTCGGGCTTTACCTGCACGTAGAAGGTGTTGTCTGGCATGATTTTCACGATCGGTCCTTTCTCGCAAAAACCGAAACAACCGGTCGCGATGACTTGAACTTCGTCCTCCAGGTTTTTCTCTCTTAAACTTTCTTCCAGCCGGGTAATGATCTGTTGGCTGGCAGATGCTCTACATCCCGTTCCACCACAAACGAGGACATGCATTTTATAACTCATAGATATTCGGGTTTTGATTAGTTGTTCTATCTGTCTTTGATTGTATCAAAATTTACCGGAATGATGTCAGCCACCAGTTCGTCATTCTTTAAATATTTTTGAATGATTTCTTCCGCTCTTTCGGTGGTAACGTGCCCGAAAACGATGGGGTCTTTTCCCGGTTTGGTAATTTCAACTGTTGGTTCCGCATAGCAATACCCCATACATCCCGTTTGGGTAACGACAGCAACGATACCGTTTTTCTCCAGGTTCTCGATAAAATAATTCATGGTTTCTTTACTTCCCGCGGCGATACCGCAAGTTGCCATGGCTACTTTAATTTGAACCAAGCTCTCCACTTGTTCGCTTTTTTCACGAAGATCGATCTTCGTCTGTACGTTTTCCTTAATGCGTTTAAGGTCTGCAAGTGATTTGATTTTTTCCATTTTAAATGATTAAGGTTATTTTGTCTTATGTTGTTTGTGTTATTTCTTTTATATTTTCCCGTATCATTTGGCGCAATGCCATAACGATTTCGGGATCGTTAACGGGTACTCCCTCCATGATTTCTTTTACTTCTTCCGTGTCAAACGTGTAACATCCTTTCTCCGTGATATGCCGGTAAATAAATTCAATATCGGGGTTTGCCGAAACAAGAATCACGATAGAACCTGCCACGTCGCCCAGTGGCGGACGATCCCAATGTGTGAGGGAAAACTTGGCTTCCAGTGTCGTACCTACTCCTTGCTTTGATTCTATTTGTAATGTTCCTCCCGTTGCTTCAGCATTCTGTTTCAACAGGGGGATTCCGAGTCCCACTTTCCGTACAGTTCTGCTCGTGAAAAACGGGTCGGTTACTTTTGCCAGCGTGGCTTCATCCATCCCGCACCCGTTGTCACGGATGGTGAAGGTGAGGGAATCCGTGCTCGGATCCTCTTGCAAGTCGATTTCAACACGAGAGGCTTTGGCTCGTATAGAGTTTTGGGCTATATCTAAGATATGGTCCGATAACGTTTGCATTCCACGCTTGTTAAGTTTGACTTCGTTTTTTTCTCTTTCATGAGGTATTAAAGAAAAATATCTCGATTCAAATGTAATGAAATTCTTGAAATGAACAAGTGTTTGAGGGGGAAATTGCCTATAATATAGATTGTTTCTAATGAAAGATTTGTTTACCCAATCTTCCGGACCGCTCAACCCTTGAGTTACCGATACTCTACCTCAAGAACCAGCCATGAACCAATCATAAACGAATCATAAACGTAGATTGGCGTCTATGCTACGTTTATGGTTGGTTCATGGTTGGTTTATGTGGTAGCCTAGGGGGCAGGGAGTGGTGGAGCTATGGTTTTTATTTACAAATTTATTCCTCAAATTCTATTTTCCCCGTGAGTGGTGAAAATAGTGGAATTTTAGGTTTGTTTTTTAATAAGTCCTTCACGTCGTCCAACGATAATTTGGGTACAGGTTCCGGTCCGGCAACTCGTCCGATGCGTCCTTGCAGGCAATATTGTTTGTAGGAGTTGGGAAGTTTGTTCAAGAGAAAGTCATCCAGTGTTTTTTGAGTTTCGATACTGGATTGTAAAGACCGTTTTTGTATTCTAAAGAGCATGTCATGCGACACGAACGTGCGGAAGACCGTGAGGGTTTTATCGAAAATTCCGAGAGCGATACCGTCTTTCAGGCAACAGGTAAAGCTATTGTCTTCTTTCTTTTTTTCTGATAGGGAAAAAGATATGTTATCTTTAATGAAGTAATCGATAACATCCATGCCCGGTGTGCATAGATTGTTGGGAATCAAATAGCGGTTGCGGTAGCGGCTGAAAAAATGCCCGGTAAACCGGCTGAAAGCCCATTCTTCGGTATCCAGATCGTAGAAAGGGAAAATGATCCCTGTACCTCTGGATGTCGCATAAGGAGAGTAAAAGTAGGTTTCGGGTGTTTCTCGAGTTTTTTTGCTGTGGCACGTGATCGTGACACGCCATTTGTTGTGTGTGGCAGGCGACCTCCATTCATGTTGGAAGGTCACGGGGTATTTTTTAGCAAAGAGGAAGTCTCGTCGGTGGATTTGGCATATTTTTTCTTTGTAATTTTCAAGAGCTGCCAAGTCCCGCCGAGTTTCTTTGATGATCTCTTCTGCTGTCATGTTTTCGATGAACATAATTTCCGATCTTTAAGGTTTTAAGTTTAAGATGGCATTCCGAATGGAATCAAATGATAAATTGGGTAGTGAAAGTATGGTATATATTTTCCCGATGTCTTCCACGTAATGCGCATCGGAAGAACGAATAAACGGGTTGCCGGACAAATAAGCATTTTGTTGGAGAAATTCTTCCGGTGTGATACGGAAGCTGAGTTCCAGAGCCTCGAATCGCAGATCCTTGGGTACGAATCCCAGTTGGGAGAGGATGCTGAACCTGGATTTGTCTATGTGAGCCGGGATGAAGATGCCTTCCATGGAATGTACTACCCGCTCTATGGTAGTGAGATCGACATCTAAAGCGGAGATCAACAGACGTTCCTCCTCGTAAGTGATTTGTTCCTCGGCATTGACTACTACCTGGTAGCCGAATTTGTCGGGGGTGTTTTTTATATTCGGTAGGTGATGGTCTAAATAAGTTTGAAATTCGGCAAGCCTTTCCAACGTGGGGAAGTAGGCAAGGGCGTGTACTTCTTCGATGGAATTGATTTCCGTACCGCAAAGTACCCGGAGTCCTTGTCGTTCTCCCAGTTCTTGAATGACCGGGGCTTGCCGGGTAGAATTGTGGTCGGATATTCCGATGAGGGAAATGCCTTTCCGTAAAGCCATACCAATGATGTTCGCGGGGCTCATTTCCAGATCCCCGCAAGGCGAGAGTACGGTGTGAATATGCAGATCGGCACGTATTTCCATCCCGGTCGCGATTAGGGGTGTAACAATTTGTAAAGTTGTCCCGTGATCTCAAACGCTTGCAACGGCGTGGAAAGAATCGGGATTTGCTCGTTGTTGCTTTCCTCTAGGGTGTCTTCCTCGGGAAGATGTCCTTTCACGAGGATGATGGCGGCAACCTCTTTCAACGAAGCGATAGCCATTACGTTTTTATGTGTCTGAAGGGTAATCCACACGTCGCCTTCTTGGGCATGTCCCATCACGTCGCTCAATAGGTCGGACGTGTAACCTCCTTTGATTTCTCTTTGCAATCCTTCTTTGCCCGAGCAAACGGTAAGATTTAAGCTTGAAATAATGTCTTGTACTGTCATGGTATTTTGTTTGTTTGGGTTCGTGATTTATTGTTTTTTACTCTTTGAATCGTTTGAGTCCCCACGTCTTTTCCGACAATTCGAGGGATTCGTCGGGTGTCATGAGGTCTTCCCTGCAAAGTATTTTTTGCATAAAGACGCATCGGTTCAGTTTTGCCTTGCCTTGCACGACATCACGGGCAAGGGTATGGCATGAGGGCGCCCCGCAAGCCCCGCAGTCTATTTGTGGAAGTACTCCCATGATGCGGTTTAGTTTTTGCATCTTTTCCATGGCAATGAGCATATTTTCGTCCAGTTGCTCGATGGAACGAGGGGGAATTTCTCCTGTTAGTTGTCCTTCCTTGAAAAGGTAGGATTCGTATTGTTGAATGTCATCCTGAGTGGTACAGTTTATTTTTTCGCTGGTTTCCATGCGTTTGCGCAGGCGTTCGATCGTTAAGAAACGATTGTTGACAGCTAAAGCACCTCCCGCGCAAGAGTGGTCACAGGCACGTAATTCCAGAAAGTCGATGTCCGTTAATTCGTCATTTTCCAATTTTTCCAGGATGTCGATCACGTTGTGGATCTCGTCAATGGCAAGGCAACGCCCTTCAAATTTGGATGCTTCTCCTTCCGTCAGAGCCCAGGCAATGGATTCCGGGGAAAGGTAGGTTTGTTCGGAAACGGGAGTGACGGGTTGATCCCGGTGTTGCGTGAGTCCCATCTGTATCTTGTTGTATATGAAATCGAGGTTGATTACCCCGTCGAGATTGGATTTATCGTCACCCACGGGACTTTTTACGGCGGCAATTTTTGCAGCACATGGGGTCACGTAGAAGATACCTACCTCTTCGGGATCTATGCCTTGGTCAAGGTATTTCCTTCTGGCAAATATGGCAGCCAAATCCATAGCTTGTTTGAGTGGAATAATGTGGTCGATAAGCGACGGGAAACGCACTTGTATCAAGCGTACTACCGCGGGACAGAATGCTGATATAAACGGTCTGTCGTGCGAGTTTTTCTGCATATAATTTCGCATGGCTTTTGTCAGAATGCCTGATGCTTGAGCGACCTCGATAACTTGCGTGAATCCCATCGAGTGAAGTTCCGCGAATATTTGCTGTTCCGTGATCTCTTCGGAAAATTGTCCGAACAACACGGTAGGGAGGAGAATAATCCGATGCTTGAAATTGAATATTTGGTTGAAATCGTCTTGCTCCACGTAAATCGCATGCCTGGGGCAGGACTTGAGGCACATGCCGCAGTCGACACAAGCATTCTTGTTTATTGTCGCCAGGCCGTCTTGAATGCGTATCGCTTGCGTTGGGCACAAGCTCATGCAATGCGTGCATCCAATACAGGCGGTTGGTGCTACTTTTAAGGCGTGGTAAAACGGTTCCATGTATTAATTTTAGATTTAATGATTTAAGATTTATGATTTCCACCACGATCTAACGTTTTTCTAATCGTAAATCGTAATTCATAAATCGTAAGTAAATTTGTTTTCAATTGAAATAAGTGGTCATAGTTACTTTCGTTCCCTCGTTTATTTTTGATTCAATGCTTAATTCGTCACAATTCTTTTGAATGTTTGGGAGTCCCATTCCCGCACCGAATCCCATTTCCCGGACTTCCGGGGAAGCCGTGGAATAACCTTCTTGCATGGCTAATTCGATGTCCGGGATACCGGGTCCCCGGTCGTTGATAACGACGGTGATCACGCTCGGATCGATGTTTACCTGCATGGTCCCCTCGTACGCGTGGGCGACGACGTTGACTTCTGCCTCGTAGAGTGCTACCACGATACGTTTTAATACTGATGGGTTAACATTCAGTTGTTTGAGTATTTTTTTTACTTCGCTTGAAGCGGAGCCGGCTCGGGAAAAGTTTCCTCCTTCAATGTTGTAGCTGAATTCCATGTTAGTTATTTTAATAAATGGGTTCTAGCCCAGCCTTGTACAGTTCTCCGCATACTTTGAACATGCTTTGTTTGCACTGTAGAATGGCGATGTTACACTCTTTGGCTAATTCTATCATGTCGGGGGAGGCTTGTTTTCCTCGAACGAATAGAACAAAACAAATGTCAGACATTTCTGCCGTCCGGATGACTTGCAGATTGGCGAGTCCCGTGATAAGTAGCATCTCGCTGGTATCTAGTCGGAGTACATCACTCATCAAATCGGCAGCAAACGCGTGACGGATAACTTTATCGAGGTGACCGTCTTCGTGAATTATCCGGGCATTAAGTAGCACAGCAACTTCTTTTAGAGTCATAGATTTGTAGTTTTTTGGTTGCTCCTAAATTAATTAAAATAATTCGGATTCTCAAACAAGAGCATCCGAATTATTAGAATATTGCGGAATATGCGGTTTAGATCGTGAAACTCACGGAGAATATCATGTCCGCGAACACGGATTGTTTTTTCGTTTCGTACCCGAACCGGAAACCTAGGTTCATCGGGAACGGGAGGCGGAAGAAATGAGTATCGACGGTTGCTTCTATACCATACGAGTAAAAAGTTTTGTTGTAATATTGGTTTTTCTCTTTTCCGACATCAAAGAATGCTGCTGCCACGATACGTTTCATGTACAGGATGGGACCGACGTGGGCATCTGGGTAACAAATCGGCATCCGGTATGTCGTGTGTAAAGTCGAGAGGTCATACCCGTGTAAGGATATTCCGCGGGGAGATTGAATTTGGTTCCCGTAATAATTTTTGTCTTTTCTCGATTTATCCTGATGCCCAGCATAGAGCGAGAAGGAGTGGTGGGGGGCGAATCCCGGAAAATAAAGACGTCCTTCAATCCAGGTTGAATTCCCGTAATCGAGATTTTCAAAAGGCGTGTGTTCGTAGCCGATTTCCAGCCGTTGTCCCCAGCGGGGATTGATATCCCGGTCGCTCATTCGGGTTTGATTGTTGAGAATGAGTCCGTAGCGCATGACTTGAAGCAGGACATTGTCCGGTTTGTCGATCAAACCGAGATACGAATGATTGGAGGGAATGGCTTGCCAACGGCGATTAACTAATAAATAGGCATCTTTAAGATTGAAATTATGAATAGATTGTAATTCGTATCTTACGTAAGGCGCGATACTGCGATTATAATTTTTTCTGGAAAGATTGAATGGAAATTGTAGGGTAGCGGTTCCTTTGGTATATTGTGATTTGTAAACCACGTGTAGCGTGTCTTTCTGTTGTGCTTGTTGATCGATGCGGAGAAAGGTTTGGGAGATGTCGTCGTTACGTCCGCTTTTGAATTCCAAATCCAGTATAGGCCAAAAAACTTTGTAGGAGGCTTTCACTTGCCAATTGCCGTGTTTGTAACCTTTGCCCCGTACGTATCCGGCTGTCAGGAAAAGGGTGCTGAGTTTATTTTGGGAGCTAACGGCTAGCCCGAAATCAATGTCCGTGTCGTCAACGTCCGGGAATATGGGTCCCCAGCTGTGGAAATTGAAAAGATGTAAGGTCTTGTTATATTTCCGACTGGCGTAAGTCGTGTCCGTGTTTAGGGCAAAGTGCCAGTCCTCTTGCTTTGTTACGCTATCGGCAATGGTAAATTGCTTCTCGTCGATAGGATTGTTTTCAAGTTGGTTGACAGCGATTTTAGCCGGTTTGTACCCGTCGGCAGTGTAGAATGAAAAGAAAAGTGAATCTTTGCCCGGGGATAATTGGGGATAGCGTAATCCGAATTTCGCATTCAATGTATTGTGTCCGAAATGATTGGGGCGGTCTTGGCGATAGAATGAATTGTTTGCGTCAAAAGCTCCCCGGTAGATCATTTGATTGCCTGTGGCAACGGGGTTATCTATTTCATAGGATGTGCTTGCGGTCAGGGGAGTACGCTTCCCGGTTTGGATATTAACAGATTCGATGTGTTTTCCGATGGTATTGACAACTACCGTGATGATGTTGCCTTTCCCGTCGTAAGAGGGATGCACGAATAATTCGGTACCTGTTCCCTTCAACCGGAAAAGTTCTTTTTCAAAACGGGAATCCATAATCACGAGGGAGGCTTGATTTTCTTTATCGACTTCGACGAATCCCCAGTTGTTTTCTACCGTGAAAGGTGCATATCGATTCTGGTGGGCGGGATAACGACGATATTTTTTATGGAGCAGATCGTAAGTTGCGATCACCATTTTTCCGCCTTGTTGCCAACGAGGGTGTGATTTGTATTCCGACCATGCCAGAGTATGGCTATTAAATGCAAATTTGTAATCGTACATGATGCCCGTGCGGGTGATGATTTCATCCCCGTTCGGTTTGAGAAATACAAATGCGCCTTCTTGTGCCAGCCCTTCTTTATAGGCGATGATTTCGCCTGCCGAAGTGGGCGTGGGGTAATGGTAATTCGAGTATAGGGCATTGCGTGTGGGAATCGTATCGAATAAATGATTTACTTGATCGGCTTCCTGTTTCCAGATTTGTTGCAATTCGCTAAAGTTATCCCGGTAAAGGGTGCGTTTGGCGTCGCAATAGGTATTTGCTTTTTTCACGCTATCCGGGTTGATAAACAAGGATTGGAAATGTTGGGTATTCCATAAGGAGTCCCGTTTTTCGTTTAGCGTGAGTTTCAAGCTACGGGCAAAAGGGGTGATCCCGTAAGGACGTTTACCTACACGAGTCAAGGCATTTTGCCAGATTGCGGTACCGTAATGCATTCGGCTGTTGCCGACCATGTAGTACCCGAGCGGGTAGCGGTTCGGCACGAAATCTTTGTACGATCCCAATACGGCTTTATAGTAGGTATAGATACCTTTCTCCGTGATTTGGGCTTTCATCTCGTTGAGGAATTCAGGCGAACGTCCCCGTTGACCTTGCCCGACAGAGGTTTCGAAAACCGTGGCATCTCCTTCCAGAAACCACATAGGGATGTAAACCCCGATGACAGCCATCGTGATCTGTTCCCCAAAGATGTAATATAATACTTTCGTGAATCCTTGATTGACTTTGTCATATTGCACGATGTGGCGAAATTCATGAATGCAGAGGTGTTCCAACCAACTGCCATCGACGTCTTGTGGCGGAGCCGTGTATAATTCGCTTTTCTTGGGTGCCCACCCGGCGTTCCCGTTAGAAATGCCCCCGTTTGCCCGAACGATCATGGACATTTTTTTCGCTTTAATCCCCAGTGTATTGGCATGGGCATAAAGTTTAGCGTAAATATTGGCAAGATATTGAGCGTTTTGTTCAAAGAAATCGGGGTAGATGATTTGAAAATTGTCTGTTTTTATTTGCCTCCAACGAGTGCTGCAAGGGTCTTGTCCCAAGTCTACGAATTGGGCTTTTGCCGGGAGGATAAATAGAAATATAGTTATGGTGCTGATAAGGGAAATTCGGATACTTTTAAGGGTGTTGTGGTATTTCATAAGTATGTGCTTGTAGTTATTTGCATCTAAAATTCTCTGCTAAAATATATTTTTTTTTGATATGATACTCCACGAAGAACAATTATCTTTGCTGTTGAATTATACTACCGGTTACAGACCATCCGATCAGTATAGGTGGAATGTGTTGATAACTTGAAATTTGAATGGTGATGGAAAAAGAGAGAATACTGGAATTAAGAAGAGAATTGGAGCGTTATAACTACTTGTATTATGTGAAGAATGCACCCGTGATATCGGATTTCGAGTTTGACAAGTTGATGCATGAGTTGGAAGACTTGGAGGCGAAACATCCTGAGATGGCTGATCCTAATTCACCGACCAAACGGGTAGGGAATGACACGAACAATGAATTCGTGCAGGTAGCACACAAGTACGGGATGATGTCGTTGGCAAACACGTACAGCGAGCAAGAGATACGGGATTTTGACGAGCGTGTGCGCAAAGGAATCGGGGGGGATGACGTGGAGTACGTTTGCGAATTGAAATACGACGGGACATCCATTAGTTTGCGCTACGAGGAAGGTGACTTGCAGGTTGCTGTTACCCGCGGGGACGGGGTGAAGGGAGATGACGTGACGGCAAACGTGCGGACGATCCGGACGGTGCCTCTGAAGATGCAGGGGGACGATTATCCGTCGGAATTCGAGATGCGGGGAGAAATATTGATGCCTTTTGCCGTGTTCAATCGCCTGAACGAAGAACGTTTGGAAGCGGGTGAGGCTTTGTTCGCCAATCCCCGGAATGCGGCAGCCGGAACGTTGAAATTGCAAAATTCGTCTATCGTGGCAAAAAGACAGCTCGATTGTTACTTGTATTACGTTCCGGGTGAGATCACCTTGACTCCCACGCATTACGGGAATCTTATGAAAGCCCGGGAATGGGGATTCAACGTGCCTCCTTATATGGAATTGTGCCGGAATCTGGACGAGATTCTTGATTTTATACATAAATGGGATATTGAGCGCAAGAATCTGCCGGTGCCGATAGACGGCATCGTGATAAAGGTGAACAGTATCAAACAGCAAATGCAATTGGGCTACACGGCGAAATCGCCTCGTTGGGCGGTGGCTTACAAGTTTAAGGCGGAACGGGTGGAAACCCGTCTGTTGAGCGTGGATTACCAGGTGGGGCGTACTGGGTCTATTACCCCGGTGGCAAACCTGGAACCGGTGCATATTGCTGGAACTACGGTAAAGAGGGCTTCGTTGCATAATGAAGATATTATCCGGGAATTGGATTTGCACGCGCATGATATGGTGTACGTGGAGAAGGGGGGAGAGATTATTCCTAAGATTGTCGGGGTGGATGTGGAAAAAAGATTACCGGATGCGCCCGTGATAGAATTTATCACCCGTTGCCCGGAATGTGGTACGGAATTGATTCGAAACGAAGGGGAGGCAAATCATTATTGCCCGAACGAGGATCATTGCCCGCCACAGATAGCCGGGAAATTGGAGCATTTCGTGAGCCGGAAAGCCATGGATATCGAGGGGATGGGAAGCGAGACGATAGACCTGTTGTTGACAAAAGGTTTTATTAGGGATATCGCGGATATTTATACTTTACCTGCCAAACGGTCAGAATTGATCGGGTTGGAAAAGATTCTGTATCCGGAAAGTTACGTGATGACGAGTATCCCGCTGGCGAAGGTGATTTACGCTTTCGAGATCGGGATGAAAAATATATCGGTAAAGAACGCTGAGGTGTTGGCAGAACATTTCGGGGGGCTTCTGCGATTGGCTTCCGCGACAAAGGAGGAATTGCTGGCGTTGGTCGAGTTGCAATTTTCGGGCGACAGGGAAAAGAGTATCAACAAGATGTTGGAATATTTCCGAATACCTTTCAATGAGCCGTTGGATCGCTTGAAGCAAGCGGGGGATACGGATATGATCCCGTTGGAGATCGTGATTTATGCACTGGATATTCCTGGGATAGATTTCCATAAGTCTGAATTGCTGTCCATTAAGTTTGATTATATATACCGGCTTTACACGGCAACCGTGGATGAGGTTGCGGAAACTGACGAATTGTCACGTGAGGATGCTGAACGTGTTTATCGTTTTTTGCGGGATAAAGATAAATTTATCCGTAAAATCAACACGTTGAGCGTGTATCGCTTGCAGGAAAAATCGGTGGATAATTTGATTGCCGGAATTGAAAAATCAAAACAGCAGAATCTACCGGAATTTGTTAATGCTCTTGGAATTAGGTATATCGGGGAAACGGCTTCCCGCAATTTAGCCCGCCATTTTAAAGATATACGGGTGTTGATGGATGCCACTTTCGAGCAGCTCACGGAAGTGGAGGATATCGGTGATCAAATGGCGGGTAGCGTGATTCGTTATTTCGAGAAAAGCGAGAACCGTGAAATGATGGAACGCTTTTTGCAATACGGTATAAGCGGGACGATACAAGAAGAGGAGGGAGAATCAGATCAATTGGCGGGCATGACGTTCGTGATTACCGGAACTCTCTCTCTGCCGCGGGAACATTACAAGGCAATTATTTTGAAGGCGGGCGGAAAAGTCAGCGATTCCGTTTCAAGCAAGACCACGTATCTGCTTGCCGGAGAGAATGCCGGGAGCAAAATGCAAAAAGCACAGAAGTTAAATGTAACTATTTTGAACGAAAAAGAGTTTAACACATTGATGGGTTCATAAGAATGAAGCTATCTTGGAAGATTGGATGATAAATAGTATCTTTACGATACGGAAAAATGTAAATAGTGAGGACCGTGAAAGGCGGTATAAGAATATGGGAAAAGAAGATACAAGACGACTAAAACAGATCATGACTTCGGCTGGCGAAGAAGCGAAGCGGCTGGGTAATTCCAAGATTTACCCGGAGCATTTGTTTCTGGGCATCCTGAAGTTGAGAAGTGGAAGGGCGATTGATATATTGATGTCTTTAGGGTTGGATTTCTACGAGGTAAAGGATAAAATAGAGCAACGCCTGGATGGTAAACGTTATAAGGCAGACAAGGTGAACGAGTTGGATTTCACGTTGGCAGCCAATAGCGTATTGAAGCGTGTTTCCGAGGAAGCGTGGGATTTGGGAGATGACGAGTTGGATTCGGAGCACGTGATGCTGGCTATTTTAAGAAATCAAGCCGGGTTTGTGACGAAGTTATTTAAAACAATGAATATAGACTACGATATTTTTAAAGAGGCAGTCTTGAAAGAAAAAATGCGGATGCAATCCGAGTTTAATGACGAGGGGGATGACCCGGAAGACGGGGATGATGACAGTTCCATGTACAATCCTTATCGTCAAGGTAGTCCAGTGTCGTCGAAATCCGATACCCCGGTGTTGGATAATTTCGGTATCGACATCACGAAAGCTGCAGAAGAAGGAACGCTCGATCCTATCGTGGGACGTGACCGGGAGATCGAACGGTTGGCTCAGATATTGAGCCGCCGGAAGAAGAACAATCCGGTGTTGATCGGTGATCCGGGTGTCGGTAAATCGGCTATTGCCGAGGGATTGGCATTGCGGATCGTGCAGAAGAAAGTTTCCCGCGTGTTGTTTGACAAACGTGTCATTTCTTTGGATATTGCTTCTATCGTGGCAGGTACGAAATACCGTGGACAATTCGAGGAGAGAATGAAGGCGATTCTCGCCGAGTTGGCGAAGAACCGGAATATCATTTTGTTCATCGACGAGATCCACACGATCGTGGGTGCCGGAGGTTCCGGAGGTAGCCTGGATGCTGCCAATATGTTGAAACCGGCGTTGGCTCGCGGAGAGATTCAGTGTATCGGTGCGACAACTTTGGACGAGTATCGCCAGAATATTGAAAAAGACGGAGCTTTGGAGCGTCGTTTCCAGAAAGTGCTGGTGGAACCGACTTCTGTCGAGGAAACCGTGGAAATCTTGAATAATATCAAATCCCGTTACGAGGATCATCATAACGTGCGGTATACGGATGAGGCTATTAAGGCTTGCGTGAAATTGACCTTACGTTATATTTCCGACCGGGCTTTGCCTGATAAGGCGATCGACGCGTTGGATGAGGCGGGTTCTAGAGTACATATTTCTAATATAAACGTACCTCCGATCATCGAGAGATTGGAAAAGGACGTAGAAGAGATAAAAGAGAAAAAGAAAGACGCCGTGAAGCAACAAAACTTCGAGGTTGCGGCTGCTTTTCGGGATAAAGAACGTCAGCTGTTGAAGCAGCTCGAGGAGGAGAAAGTGAATTGGGAACGTGATCTGGAAGAGAACCGGGTTACCGTGACCGAAGAACATATCGCCGAGGTGGTTGCCATGATGACGGGAGTCCCGGTACAGCGTATTGCCAAAACAGAAGGAATGAAGTTGTTGCAGATGCACGACGAATTGAGCGAGAGCGTTGTCGGGCAGAAAGAGGCAATCGAGAAAATCGTGAAAGCCATACACCGGAATCGTGCCGGGTTGAAAGACCCGAATCGTCCGATTGGTTCCTTTATATTCCTGGGACCCACGGGTGTGGGTAAAACCCAGCTGGCAAAAGTGTTGGCTCGTTATTTGTTTGACACCGAGGATGCGTTGATCCGGATAGACATGAGCGAGTACATGGAGAAATTTGCCGTGTCCCGGTTAGTTGGGGCGCCTCCGGGATACGTGGGATACGAGGAAGGCGGTCAGTTGACGGAAAAAGTACGGCGGAAACCGTATTCCGTGGTATTGTTGGACGAGATCGAGAAGGCTCACCCGGATGTATTCAATATTTTGTTGCAGATGTTGGATGACGGTCAATTGACGGATAGTTTGGGAAGGAAGATTGATTTCAAGAACACGATTGTTATCATGACCTCCAATATCGGAAGCCGGCAATTGAAAGATTTCGGGCGTGGAATAGGCTTCGGTTCGCAGGATATGACAGATAATAACGATTACGCGAAGGGTATCGTGCAGAAAGCTTTGAAAAATGCTTTCTCTCCGGAATTCTTGAATCGTATCGATGATATTATCATGTTCAATTCTTTGTCAAAAGAGGATATCTACAAGATTATCGATATCGAGTTGAAGGGATTGTTTAGGCGAGTGAATGATTTGGGGTTGGTGATTTCTATCTCGAAAGAGGCGAAAGACTTTATCATCGAGAAAGGGTATGATCCGCAATACGGGGCTCGTCCGTTGAAACGCGCTATTCAGAAATACCTGGAAGACGAATTGGCGGAGGTTATTATCAAAGGAGTGGCGGAAGGCACGGAGCTTGATGTTGACTACAATAAAACCGATGATAAGATTGTAATAAAAGAAAAGAAATAGATTTGCAAGGAATATGACAAAATAGACAAAAGGGATTGTATTTACAGTCCCTTTTTTTTGATTTATTTTAATATAGATGGTTAAATCTAAAAAAAGATTATATGATGGATAAATAAATGAGGAGTTTTGTTATTTTAGCCCTCCAAATAAGCTTAATCATAAAATGAAAAATAGTGAGGAGATCATATTATTATTTATGAAGAATGAACGGCAAGGTTTCCGTTTGTTGTATGCTTCATTTTATGATCCGTTAATTTTGTTTGGCACCCAACTATTGGGAGATGCCGAGGAAGCTGCGGATATTGTCCAAGAGTGTTTTGTTGATTTTTGGGCTAATAGGCGTTTTAATGGTTTGCGCGGAAGTTTGGAGCATTACCTTTATTCTGCTGTTAAGCACGGATGTTTGAATTATTTGCGGAACACGAGGCGGAGGGAAGATAAACATGATTGGATTCGGGAGAAGTTGTATGATGAGGAGCAGGCGATTGATCCGGAATTAGTGGAAAAGTTGTATCGTACGATAGAGGCTTTGCCAGAGGAGCGTAGGCGTATATTACATATGGTGTGTATGGAAGGTATGAAATATCAAGATGTGGCAAATCAATTGAATATTAGTATTAATACTGTAAAGACTCAAATGGGAAGGGCTTTACAATTTCTGCGCAAAGAGTTGAAAGATGATGAATATCTGACTTTGTTATTTTTTCTTGAAAAAAAATAGAATCGGTTGTCACCCGAAATTGATAGTTAGGTTCCTTTTGTAAAAAGGAATTAATATGAATGATAAAATCAGTGAAATAATAGCAGCTTATTTATCTGGTGAAATTTTGCCGGAGGGTAAACGGCAAGAGGTGGAAGCTTGGTTGCGAGATCACGAGGGAGAGAAGGAGATTGACGCACTCCGGGGATTGTTCCAAAGTGCACGGTTGGTGAAACAGACTCCCGGAATTCGTGGAGAGGCAGTCATGCAAAAGATAGAGGCAAATGTGAAATCCAGACGTGTTGGGAAGAAATTGTCAATTCGGTGGAAGTATTCGATTGCGGCAACAGTAGCCATTTTGTTGTGTTGTGTGTTACTATACAAATGGCTGGGGTCGAATCAAGAAAATCAAGTTATTCCCCGGGATTTGCAACAAGGCGTGAATGGGTATAGGGCTCATTTGAGATTAAGCACGGGTGAAGTGCTGGAACTTAATAAGTATGACGGAAAGTTTATTCGAGAGGATAGCGTGCAAATAGAGAACGTGAATTCAACTTTGATGTATAAGTCAATGGATTCTGTTGCACCCGTGAGGATGGAGTACAATACATTGGTAATCCCCCGGGGGACGGAATATAATGTTGTATTGGCTGATGGAACGAAGGTTTTTCTGAATGCTGGTTCGGAAATTAGTTATCCGGTGGTTTTCGCTGGAGATAAGCGAGAAGTCAAGCTACAAGGAGAGGCTTATTTTGAAGTTCGGAAAGATGAACGGCGTCCTTTTGTTGTACAAGCCGGTGATGTACGGATTCAAGTTTTGGGAACCTCTTTTAACGTGACTGCCTATCCGGAACGAGAAAGAATAGAAACGACTTTGGAAGAGGGAAAAATTCAATTGACGAATGGAAAAGCATTGGTGGAGGTTACCCCGGGAAAACAGGCAATTTATAATAAAGATGAAGGCGTGTTTGAGATTAAATCTGTTGATACAAAGTTGTATACCGCATGGAAGGATGGATATTATAAGTTTGACCAGATGTCGTTGGAAGAAATTATGGAAACGTTATCCTTGTGGTATGACCTGGTTGTTTTTTACCAGAACCAGCATGTTAAATCCTTGGAGTTTACAGGGCGTTTGAGGCGGTATGATAAGGTGGAGAATTTGTTCGAGAAGATTGAACAGACTGGTCTGGTGGAGTTTGAAGTAAATGGAAAGAATGTAATTATAAAGGAAAAATGAAAGTTGGGGATTCCCCAATCCCCAACTTTAGATAAAGTACAACAAATGTGTGTTAAGTAGTTGTTGTACATGTATAATCTTAAAAAACAAAAGTATGCAAAAAAGTCGAATTCGAATAAGGGCTTTGTACAAGATTCCTGTTCGGAAAATGTTAATCTTTATGAAATTGTTTTGTCTTTTTCAGTTTGTTTTTTTCATCTCGGTGCAGGCTAATGTTTATTCGCAGCAAGCGATGATTAATTTGGAGATGGAGAATGTTTCTTTGAAGACTATTTTTACTGAACTCGGTCAACAATCCGGTTGTGATTTTCTGTATAATAATCAGATGATACAACAAAAAGGTAAGGTGAGTTTGAAGGTTGAAAACAAATCTTTGGATGAAGTGTTGAAGGAGTGGTTGCCTTCATTAGGCTTGACTTTTTCTTATGATGACAATGTGGTAATTATCCGGGCGGCAGTGGAAGATGAGAGGAGAAAAACGTACATCATCAAGGGGCAGGTTGTTGACGAGAAGAATGTGCCTATGCCCGGGGTTACCGTGATGTTGGATAGTACTCAGGTGGGAACGGCAACGGATACAGCAGGGTATTTTGTATTGCCGTTACCCAAAGAAAAAGGTTATCTCGTGTTTTCTTTTATTGGCTTTAAGACTCAAAAAGTAGCTTATTCGGCTGATAAATTGTTGGTTGTGAAGATGCAGGAGGATGTATCCGGATTGGATGAGGTGCAGGTGGTTGCTTACGGTTCCCAAAAGAAACGTACGGTGATTAGTGCTATATCTTCCGTGAAGGGGGATGATTTGAAGGAATTGCCGACGCATAGTTTGGAGAATTTGTTGCAAGGTCACATGGCGGGAGTCGAGGTAAGTAATATTTCCGGTTCTCCTGGTGGTGGCGGTTCGATCGTTGCTATTCGCGGTTACAATTCGTTGTTCGTGGATGGAGAGGGATCAGACCGGGGATACGGTACTCCTTTGTATGTGGTTGACGGTATACCGATGCAATCTTTTACTTCGGCAGTTACGGGGGCGAATACTTTGTCTGATTTGGACCCTTCTATGATTGAGTCTATTGAAGTGTTGAAGGATGCGGCTTCCGCTGCGATTTACGGTTCTCGTGCCGGTAACGGAGTGATTTTGATTACCACGAAGAAGGGACGTGCCGGGAAAGCCCAGTTTAATGCGAATGTATCGTATTCCGCCTCTTGGTTGCCTAAAGCACCGGTGCAGTACGGGGGGAGTTACGAGAGAACGTATCATTTGAATGCTTTGCGCAATACGGTGTTGCCTTATAAGGCATCCGATGGAAAGTGGAAGATGCCGACTTCTTATGAAGAGGTTGTGAATCTTCGCAAACCGAATGGTCCGATGTACGATTGGTTTTGGGGGACTGCATATACTCGTCAGGATGCCATTGTTTTGCAAGATAGTTTGAATGCTTTTTATAATAATTCAACTCATTGGTATCGGTTGAATTATCAAACGGCAAACGTGATTAATGCTAATGTCCAGGCTTCCGGTGGTAACGATAATGTACGTTATATCGTGGGTGCCGGTTATTATGATGAGGAAGGTATTGTTATAAATACAGGATTCACGCGTTTTAACGTGATTTCTAATTTGACGGCATTCCCGACAAAGCGCTTGCGTATGGATACTCAATTGGGACTTACTTACAGTGACCGTAGCCGGGGAAGTAATGCCGGGCACGGAGCCACGAAGATTGAATCCGTGAGTGCTGATCCGAAAAAGACGTCGACTTTATTGCCTGGAGGAGGTGCTTTCGGGGAAAGTATGGCTGAGAAGTTGAATGAGGTTTCAGAGAAAAACCAAAGTTATTCTTTGCGTTATAATATGGTTTTTGATTACGAATTGATTCGTAATTTGCATTTGAAGGTATCTGCTGGGGTCGACTATAATCAACAGAATCAGAATACCTTTAAGCCATCTGTTTTGGATCAATACACGAATTTTTCGACTTCACAAGGGACAATTTCGAGGGATTTGTCTTTATTGAATGAGAATTTGCTGACTTATTCCTTTAGTTATTTGAATAAGCATAATTTTAATGTTATGCTTGGGTTATCGTTCCAAAAAGATCAGTCTTTCAATAATAAGGGAACCGGGAAAAACGGTCCGAATGATAAAGTACATTACGTGGGAACCGGATGGGGAGGCAATTATGGGTTGAATAATACGGGTACAGAGGAGAATCCTTTCTACGAGTCCGCATTTGAGTATGAATCTTCTTTTTCGGAGGAGCGAATGAATAGTTATTTCGGGCGTTTGACATATAATTTCAAGGAGAAATATATGTTCGAGGCGACGATTCGCCGGGATGGGTCTTCCGTGTTCGGGGAGGATGTACGTTGGGCGACTTTTCCGGCTTTTGCAATCGGTTGGGTATTTTCGGATGAGGCTTTTATGCAACCGTTTTATTGGTTGAGTTTTGGAAAGATTCGGGGTAGCTGGGGTACTTCCGGGCAAAAGTTCGGGCAACGTTATTTGTCACAAGGTCTGTTGATGGCAAATGGAACGTTCCATGGTTCTGCCGGTATAGTTCCTGATATTCGAGGAGGTGTTATTAACAAGAGATTGAGCTGGGAAGAAACGGATCAATATGATTTAGGTTTGGATTTGAGTTTCTTTGATTATCGTTTACGTTTGGTGGTTGATTATTATTATCGTTATACGACAGGTCAATTGAACCAGATCGAGTTGCCGGGTAATATTTATTACCATGGTTTTCAGTGGCAAAATGGGATGGCTGTTTCGAATCAAGGTATAGAGTTGGAATTGGAAGCGGATATTTTGAGAAACACGGCAGTAAAATGGAGAATGAAGTATAATCTTTCCCGTAATTGGAATCGTTTTGAAAAGAGTGCGGATGGCTTTGATTTTCAACAACAAGTGATAGGTAAGCCTTTGCACCAGTTGAAAGTGTATAAAACGGATGGTTTTTATAATTCGTTTGATGAAGTGCCTGTTTATTATAACGCGCAAAGAGAGGCTCAACCGTTATACGGGAATGCCATGCATGCTGTGTTTACGCCGGGTAGCCGACGGATTCTCGATTTGAATGGAGATGGAAGGATCGAGCAGGATGTAGATATGTATTATGCAGCTAGTCCTCTACCTATGGCTCATGGCGGTTGGATAAACGAGTTACGCTGGAAAAACTTCGATTTGAATATATTTTTCAATTATTCCTTGGGGCGTCACGTGTTGAAACTTTATGACGATGTGGCGTTAAATCCTTCCTCGTCGGGAAGACCCTTGTTTGTTGATATGAATGACGTGAATATTTGGAATGGGACGGATTCTAAAAAAGCGGATTTTCCTAAAGCTCAATACTATTACGAGCCGAATCAATATAACGGATTGTATGATTGTGATATAGAGAATATAAGTTTTATACGTTTGAAGCAATTGACATTAGGTTATAATCTGCACCAGAATATTGCGAAGAAAATCGGTATATCCGGGGCGCGTGTTTTTGTCACGGGAGAGAATTTGTTCACTTTGACCAATTATTCGGGGCTGGATCCGGAACTGATAGATCCCACGAGTGGGAAAGATAATTTGAATTCTTACCCGTTACCCCGGAAATTCACGGTTGGATTGACAGTTAATTTTTAAAATGTAGCCCAATGAAAAAATTATTAATATTATTATTGTTTGTTCCATTACTTTCATGTAATGACTGGTTGACGGTTGAGCCGGAGGATTCGGTGACTTTCGTTAATTATTTCAAGAACGAGAGTGAAGTCGAAGCGATGTATAATGGAATCTTGAGTTCCATGAAGTCGATTTGTATGGGAACTCAGCCCTATTTTTATATCTCGATTGATGCGGATAATCTCGGGGGGTATTACGAGGGATACCGCGAGTTGGATCCGTTCACTTATTTGGATGACGAGAGTATGACGTTGGATATAGAGTGGGGGGGATTTTATAACGTGATCTACCTGGCGAACGTGATGCTTGAAAATGAATACCGTTTTGAGAATATTTCAAAAGAGCGTAAGGAGTTTTGGTTGGGGCAGGCTCATTTTGCCAAAGCTCTTACTTATTTTCGGATAGCTCAAATTTGGGGAGATGCTCCTATTACCCAAAGTTCGGAATCCATTGAACCAGAGGGTAAGAAACCGGTGTTAGAGGTTTTGAACGAGGCGTTGAGAGAGGCGAAATTGGCATTGACGCTTCCTACTCATGATAAGTTGATTGATGCTAAAGGTAGTAAGATTACTTCCAAGCAATACGCGAGCCTTGGAACGGTAAACACGTTATTGGCGAATATTTATGCTTGGTTAGGAGGTTTGACTCATGAAAGAGAGTATTGGGAAGAAGCGGAACAGCATGCGTCGGAAGTGATCGACGGTAAATGCGGCGTGTACGAGTTGGAGAGCATGGATGGTTTGATTTCAAACGTATTCGGTATGAATCGGAATAGCGTGGAGACGATTTTTTGTATTGATAACGATCCTTTGGATATTGATCGCAAATGGTGGAACGAATTAAAAGCTGAGTTGCCGGGACAGATGTTGATGAGTTATCCTTACACGACGCTTGACGAAGCGGAAATTGCTAATATCGTGAATGATAGCTGGGATGAATACGTTAAGATTACCGTGGAGACGGTGAAAAGCATTTATCCGGAAGAAGAGGATGCCCGTCGGAGAGAATTCTGGTACCAGTTGGGTGAATTGACTTATCCCGTGTTTGAGTACGACGAGGAGACTTGGGATATGATCGAGGTGGGACGTGAGGTTACCCCTTATGCGCATTTAGCCAAGTGGAGAGACGTGATAATCCAGACGAGTGAAGAGGTGACGTCGTGGGCTGGTGAAGTCGTTATTGCGACGGATGGCGATTGGGTCATTTGGCGATTGGCTGATTTGATCTTGTTGAGAGCAGAGTGTCGCGTGAATTTGGAGATGGCAACGGCTGTAAATGATTTAAATATGGTTCGATATCGTGCGGAATTGGGAGATTACTCGGGTCCGAAGGATAAAGAGTCTTTGCGGCGTGAAATTTTTGATGAACGAAGACGCGAGCTTTTCGGTGAAGGACAATATTATTTCGATATTGTTCGTAACGGTTATTGGCAAGAGTTGTTGTATGGTAATTTCAAGACTCTTACAGATCAAGATGTGAAAAATGGAGCGTTGTATGCGCCGGTTGGCGTGGGTGCGTTTACTAAAAATACGTTGATGACTCAAAATACTTATTGGCAATGGCAAAAATAATATATTTATTAAAAGGGATTGCATTGATCGCGTTGTTGGGATCATGCACGAAGTGGAATTATCATGAAGGAGAATTGGCGAATGGTGTTCATGATTGTTCTATGTGGGAATATTTGCACACGCAATCATATGATTGGGATTCTACCATTATCATGATTGAACATGCCGGCTTGAGGGATTTGTTTGAAGGAAAAGGAGAGTACAAACAGATCACGTTCTTAGGAGTGACGAATCACAGTATTCGTTTGTATATGATAGAAAAAGGGTATGAAAGAGTGACGGATATGCCGGTCGATTTTTGCCAAACGATATTGAAAAAGTTAATTATACCTCAACGTGTTATGCTTGCAGATGTGCCCCGGGGAAAAAGGAATGAGAGCACGGGAGAAGAAACCGGTGGTATGGAGTATCGAACGCTGGGGGGACGCTTGTTCATGTGGACTTATCAACAACCTTTCGAGGGAGTACCGGATATGGGCGAGATTTCTTTACACTTTTTCGCTCGCGGGGGAACGGCGGTTAATAGGATTTATTCGACAGATATACAAACGAATAATGGCGTCGTTCAGGCTTTGGGGTATAGTTTCCAGTTTAAGTACATTTAAAATGAATAGAAATGATAAGAGGACTATTATATTTTGTCATGTTGTTTATGACATTGATATTCGCTAGATGTAGTGATGTTGCTGTTGGTTTTTTGTTCACGGATGATGCATCTTATGCGCAGGATACGTTGTATATTACTCGTTTCTCTAATCTTGGTGAGGCGGATGTAGATGTGAGTGCTCCATGGACGACGTCCCAGATTGAACAGCTTTTAGGTACGGAACCATTGAGTTATTCACTTGTGGGCGTAAAAAGTCCTAACGGGCAGGAAGCAGCGGAGGATTTTGCTAAATACCTGACGGTTATTGGTGGTGGACGGATGTATGTGGATGCAAGGGTCGATTCGCCAGAGGGATGTTATACGGTTTCTTTGAAAGTTGAAAATGAGGGGCATTCGGCAATTCTGACAGATATATTTACGTTTGTGTTGGAATAGTTAAAAAAATAGGAGAAAGCAAGGTGTTCTTCTTTCTCCTATTAAAAATTTAATTGCAATGAGATATATAAAATTTAGTTTGGTGATCCTGTTTTTGGGATTGCTTGGGAAGGTTTCTGCTCAAATTACTTTTTTCGAGGGAACATTTGAGGAGGCGGTAGAGAAAGCGAAAAAGGAAAAGAAAGAGCTTTTTGTCGATTTTTATGCAGATTGGTGTCAGCCGTGTAAATTGATGGCTAGTCAGGTTTTTACTTTGCCGGAAGTGGGGGAGTATTTTAATAAGAACTTTTTAAGTTTGAAGATAAATGTGGAGGCTTTAGAAAATAAGACTATCGTGCAGAAGTATAAAGTAAATGTGCTTCCCACGCTGTTGTTTATAAATGGGAAAGGTGAAGTTGTCCGCGCGATTAATGGGACCATAAATTCGGAGGCTTTGTTGCACGAGGCAAAAGTGGTATGCGGTGAGGCTTTGAGTTTTGAAAAGTTGTACGAGAAAATAAGGAAAGAGAAAAAGAATCTGGACCTGTGCCAAGAGTTGCTTTTGCAGGCTCCTGCATTTATTGGCACCCAAGAAGGATATAACCGGGAGAAATGGATTGTGCGTATAGAGTCTCTTTTTGATGACTACGTGAAGAACAAAAAGTTGGAGAACATGGCAAACGAGGAAGATTTTTCTTTGTTGGTGATGTTTCATCCGAAGAAAGCGAAAAATGATTTTATTTTTGACGGTTTGGTAACGAATTACGAGAAATATATAGAAAAGATAGGTAAGAGTGGGGTAGATAATTATATTATAGCGTTGTTTAATAATTATATTATTTCTCTTTGCCGGGATGGAAGGTCGGAGTATAAGCAAGAGTTAGAACGGTTAAATGGAGATTTGAATGCTGTTTACGGGGATATCCCGTTTGGGAAATTATCAGCGTTTGAGGCGATTAATTTATTATCAGACGGGTATTATAATTTATACCGGAAAAATATGGATGTCTTTTTCGAGAAAATGAATCGATATTTTGAAGGGGCGGGCACTGCTTTAACTGTAAATAATTACACGATGCCTGTCGAAGATTTGTTTACACTTTATCAAGGGCGCTTACCTGAAAGTGCTTATCCGCAAGTAATTCCATGGTTGGAAAGGGCGTTAACCTTTTCTTCGATAACCCCGCAGTTGAAAACCCGGGTATTGTGTATTTTGGGTGATTGTTATAAAGAAATTAAAAGTCAGTCAAAAGCAAAGCAATGTTTTAATCAAGCGTTTATCGTGAGTGCCGAAATTGATAATGAACAGATGAGATTACAATTGCAGAAGATGATTCAAAGTAGATTAAATTCATTATGAAGATTGTATTTTGGTGGTGCATAGTGTGTTGATTTCGTTTTTCTGTAGAAGAAGCGAGAGTAGAGGTTGCCCGGTTTCGGAGTCTTTCGATTCGGGCGACATTCTTTTATTCGTTTTTTAAATATTTGCGTAAATATTTAATCCCGCGGCTTTTTTGTACTTTTACCGTGTTAACACTGATTCCGAGTGTATTGGCGATCTCTTTTCCTGATAGTCCGGTTATGCTTAATTCAATAATTTTTCTTTGCATGGGGGGAAGTTGGGTAATACGAGTGTACAATAAAGTGTATACATCGGAGCATATTACTTTTTGAAGAAAATCATTTAAATTTTTTTCTTCGTCTCTTATCTGGCGTAATATTTTCTCTCGATATTTCTTATTTCTAATGAAAATCAGTGAATTTCTTCGTGTCGATTTATACAAGTAACCTAATAATTCCAGGGAAGTTGGAAAGCGTGTTTCCGCGTACCATATGTTTATGAATAGTTCTTGGATAATATCTCTTGCATCTTCTTGATTATTAATGATATTTTCTGCATAAACACATAGGTTTTTGTAACAGATGGCATAAAGTTGCTTCCAACTTTTCTCTTCCCTGTTATTTATCCCTTCCAAAATTGAATCGAGTTGTTCCATCACAAGTTTGCGTCTAAATGTATTGCACCCGAAAATGGAAATACCATTCTTGTGCATAATAAATTTAGAAATAATGTTTTGGGGAAGAGTGGCTTATTTAGAGTATTTGCGAGTTCAGGATAGGTGTAGTTTGCAACTTTTGGGGGAGTCGTTCTGTCAAACGGAACATTCTTTGTTTTTTTGATTTGAATTTGAGGAATGTTTATTTTTATTGTTTTGCAGGGGGTATTCGGGTATAAAATCACGGTCGGGAAATATTTCCCGACCGTGATGGAATAAATTATTTAGATCTTATTTCTTGATTGCTTTTTGTAAAGCGTGTACTAACGGTTCCACGCTTAGTGGACTACCTGTGGCTTGAATCATCCATTCGTTCGGGGTCAAACGCCCTAAGCGATAGATACGGTCTACTTCTTGAGCAAAGTTTTTGCCGTTAAGATAGTCTTCCAGTTGGAACTCGATAATTTGTCCGAAGGCGTAGGCAGACAGGTACAGCGGGTAGCTGATCATGTGTGAATAGACCGCTAATACGGTTTCATCTTGCTTGCCAAACACGGGGGCATAATACTTGTTCCAGATTTCTTTTGAAAGGGCTATTGTGGCTTCCTTGAGCTGTTCTGCCGTGGCGTCGGGATGGGTGTACATCCATTCCCAAACGGAGATATCGAGCATGGAAACTCCCATGATTTCGTACAGGCTCCAAAATTTGTCGAGAATATCCATTTTCTCCTTCTCGGGGTCATTGTTCTCGATGCCAAGTAATTGTAAATCACGTTTTTGGAATACGAAAGCGAGGGCTTCCGTGAAAGCTGTGTTGGGGACTCCTGCCATCATGAAATTATCCACGTTATACATGGAGATCGTTTGCTCCACGTTGTGTCCGAATTCGTGTACGGCGATATTGTAGCCCTTGTAGTTCATGCCTTCGGCGGGGATACGTGTGCGGAGATGAGATTGTTGTCCTTTCATGGAGGCTCCCCACGCGTGACCGGAGCCACGGGCGGCATCTACCGCTATTTTGTCACAGATCTCGTTTGCCCGTTCCGGGGTGAAGCCCAAGTGTATTAATAGAGAGGGGAGTCCTGTCTTGAATGCTTCGGCGTTAGGATAAAGTTTTTGGAGTTGGGCATCCAATTGGGCTTCATCCAGATTGCTACGGGGTTTAAAACCGTCGTACCATATATCGTAGGCTTCCAATTTCCGCCCCAAGCGCTTGGAGATGATTTTACCGACTTCCTTTAGTTCCGGGGAAGAGAGAAATTGCGTGAACAGTTTTTTCACGTCTTCCACGGATACCTCCATTTCGCCGGAGAATTTTCGTTCGATAAAATTCTTTCCGGTATAGGGATCGATAGCCTTCATGGCATGGAAGTTATTCAGCATTCGTTGGTATCGTTCCGTGGCTTCTGGGGTGCCCGTGACTGTCATCCCGTTTTGAGTAAGGGTATTCGAGTAAGGATTCCAGTCATAATCGCCGGAATTAATGACTTGCGTCGGGATTTCCTGGGAAATGATGCGTTTCATGACTTCGTAAACCGTGCGCTGTCTGTCAAGTCCTTCTTTGCCTTTATTGTAATTTGCTTTGATTTCATCCCGTAAGTTCCAGTGAGTAAGTAGTATTTTGTCTTCCGGGAATAGTTTTTGCCCTTTGGCATTGAGGACGTGCCCCATGTATATATTATAACTGGAAATATACACGTCGGCATCGCTTTCCGCTTTTGTGCCAGCTTGAAGTAATTCTGGTGGCACCCGTTGCGTGAACACGTCGCCTAGGCGGGCGTACGCCCAAGCGGAGCGGTCTGCACCTAGTTTTTCTTTATCTTGTAATGAAACTTCCGGGAAGTTAAGGGCAATGATAAAACCGATTTTGTTATTGTAGAAATCATTGATTAGGTGTGCTCCCGGACTGTATGCGCCGAACATAGGGTCAATATCATGGAGCGCTCCGTTGTCTTCGTGCAGGTTCAATTGCAATTGAAGGGAAATCTCGTTGAAATGTCCCCAGAGTGCTTCAAAGTAATGGCTTACTTTTTGGAACACTTGTTCTTTTTCAGCTGGGGTGGTGATAAAGTTGTTTATACAAAATTCCTGAAATTCGGCATCCGTGCCGTCTTGTGTCTGCCAGAGATGTGCTACTTGCCGTACCCCGGCTTCTATCATTGTTTTATTTGTTCCGCCTTTGGCTTGAATCGTGTTAATCGTGGTTTGTATAGTTTTCTCCGGTATTTCGGCTTTCGCGATAAGTCCGGTAAATAAGCATACCAATAATAAAGAGTGTTTCATGATCTTGAGTTTATGAACTTTATAAACTACAAGAGGCTGTCGTGAACAGCCTCTTGCCTGGTTTATTGATTTAGTAGTTGGAAATATACAATATCTTCCCATCCGTTCCCCCGGCGTAGCCAATTCTTACGATACCCGGTTTGCACGAAACCCAGTTTCTCGAATAGCTTTCGGCTTCCGATGTTGCCGCTCGGCACACTACTGTATATCTGGTTCAATCCTAAGGTTTCAAAACAGTAGTCAATCATCAGGCGGATGGCGGAAGTGGCGTATCCCTGTTTCTGGTTTTCACTGTCGTGGATCATGATACCGATACCGGCACGCTGGTGGTAGGGATCAAAATCATAAAGATCGACCAGCCCCACGCGGGTCTGCGGTTCGATGCGTTCAATCATCAGGCGCAATTGTTTCGTGGTATAAATATCCAGATGGCACGTCTCAATATATTTTTTTAAAGTAAATATGGAGAATGGGGTAAGCGTGTCGCTGACTTCCCACAAGTCCATATCGTTTTCCCATTTGTACAAGTATTCCAAGTCCTCCGGTTCGAGAGCTCTCAAGCGAATTGTGTCATCCTTTACCATAGTCGTTGTGTTATAATTTATCGTGTATAGTTTATTTTGTCGCTTCCAAATATAGCAATTTCCCGCATTGGTTGTTGTTAAATCAAGGAATAAATTAAAAAATATTACCTTTGTCAGGTTAAGAAATAAGAATTGTAATAGTTCGTAGTTCATGTATAATTTATTAACTATCGTGGGAGCGACCGCAACAGGAAAAACAGCCTTGGCTGTTCGGTTAGCGGCGGAATTGGGTGGAGAAGTTATATCGGCGGATTCGCGGCAGATATACCGGGGAATGGATATCGGGACAGGAAAGGATTTGGGTGAGTATGTTTACGAGGGGCATCCGGTACCTTATCATTTGATTGATATCGTGGATGCGGGGTTCCGTTTTAATCTTTTCATGTACCAGCAGGAGTTCCTGAAGGTGTGGAATGATTGCAAGGGGCGAGGCGTGTTTCCCGTGTTGTGCGGGGGAAGCGGATTGTACGTGGAGTCGATATTGAAAGCGTACCGCATGACTCCCGTTCCCGAGAATCCGGAATTGCGAGCCCGTTTGTCCGGGAAATCTTTATCGGAGTTGTCGGAAATACTGGCAACCTATCGCAGTTTGCACAATACGACGGATACCGACACGGCCAAGCGGGCGATTCGTGCCATCGAGATCGCGGAGTATTACCGGGAGCATGAACCCGTGAAGGGCGAGTTTCCGGAAATACGGTCGCTTATTGTCGGGGTGCTATTTGATCGGGAGAGTCGCCGCCAGCGCATCACGGAGCGATTGCACGCCCGTTTGCAATCCGGCATGCTGGAGGAGGTGAAAGGATTGTTGGACAGCGGTATCCCGCCAGAGAATTTAATATATTATGGATTGGAATACAAGTATCTGACCCTTTGTCTCACGGGGAAACTGAGTTATAACGATATGGTGGGGCAATTGAATATTGCTATCCATCAATTCGCGAAACGTCAAATGACGTGGTTCCGCAAAATGGAACGTGACGGGTTTGATATAAAGTGGCTTGACGGTAATATGCCGCTCGACGAGAAGGTCGGGCAAGTAAAGTTGTGGTTGGAACAAGAAGGATAGAAAAAAGCAAAGCTTTCCGGCTTTGCTTTTTTTTATCCTTCATGATGATGTCCGCCGCATCCGCAATGGTGGTCGTGGTGGTAGTCATCTTCTTCTTCGTAGTCGTCCTCTTCCTCGGGACGGAGTAATACTTTAAGGTGCAGGATGGTATCTTCCAGCAGAAAACTTTTGTCTTCGTCTTTGTTCGTTTCCAAACGTTTAATAGCAGTAAGGAGTTTTTCCTCTGGAATTTTGCCGCCCAGGTTTTCAATGACGGTAGAGGCTTCAAGTGCGGTGATGAAATCTTCGTTTATTAACATATCCACGAATACGTCGAGGTATTCGGAAAAGTCGATAGCCGATTCCCAACAGATACGCAGAAGGTTAGCTTTTCCTGTGTCGCTTGTCGCATTGATAAGTTTATCCATCAAAATGGTTTTGAAGTTGGAATCTTTCACGTCCGAAAGTAACGCCGTGAGGTTTGTGATGACCGCCGTGTCCTGGCTTTGTTGTAAAATATCCAATAATTCCGCCGCGATAGAGATATCGCCTTCTTGTTTGATTTGCTCAATGGCACTTTTCACGACTTCCATGTCGTTACTTGCCAATTGTTTGAGTATATCTTGTTTGTTTTCCATATCGTCCTTATATAAAAAGTGTATCCGATACTTCCGAGTATCGGATACAAATATAAGGATCATTTACGGGATTTCTTCGCTCTGGGATGGAAATTTGTGATCGTATCCCGGGTGAAGTTGTTGTCCAGATGTGTGTAGATTTCTGTCGTTAATATGGATTCATGTCCCAGCATATCTTGTACCGTGCGAATGTCTGCCCCTCCGTTCACTAGGTGGGAAGCAAACGAGTGACGGAATGTGTGGGGAGAAACTACTTTTTGCAATCCGGCACGGCGAGCCGTTTCCTTGATGATATTGAAGATCATCACGCGGGAAAGGGCTTTCCCCATTTTATTCAAGAACAGGATGTCCTCGTGCCCTCTGGCTTTTTTCATTTTGTCCCGGTCTTTTTTCAGGTAGCAACGAATCTCGTCTTTCGCTCTTGCTCCCAGCGGAACAATCCGTTCCTTGTTGCCTTTTCCCTCGATTTTGATATATCCAGTGCGGAAATTAATCTGTGATAGTTTCAGGTTCACGAGTTCCGATACGCGCAGACCACAGGAATAAAGTGTTTCCAGGATCGCTTTGTTGCGTTGTCCCTCTTGTTTATTCATATCAACGGAGTCGATCATCGTTTCGATTTCCTCAACGCTTAATACACTTGGAAGTGAACGTCCGATTTTAGGGGCATCCAGAGAAGAAGCGGGATTTTGCCCGACGGCTCCGTCGTATAGTAGGTATTTGAAGAAAGATTTGATACTCGAAATACCCCGTGCTTGCGTGCGGGGAGTTACTCCGGTGTTCTTCAATTCCATGAGATACTCGTTTAACACATTATATGACACCTCTTTCGGGTCTAATGGAGGAGTCAATTTTTCACAATAAGCAGCCAGCTTCCTAATGTCGTTTAGATAGGCCTCTACCGAATTTGGAGATAGCGATTTTTCTAAGACTAAGTAAGTCCGAAAACTATCTATCGTTTCGTTCCAAGTCATGTTTAACCGTGTTACAATATAAATAATACAAATTCTAATTCACCACTTTCACCTATATAAAGAGAGCTATATAAGTTTTCGCCAGCTAAAGATAGGAGTTTTTTTTGTGACTTGTAACACTTTTCTCAAGTTTAACGTAAAAAAAATCCGTGAAGGCTTTTGTAATAAAAATTTAATTGCCAAAATACGGCTTCCGTAATCCCGGTTCGTCGTTTTTTTTGTTAATTTTGCAAAAGAATAAAAACAAACGTTATGAAGGTATTGATTTTAAATGGACCGAATCTTAATTTGCTGGGAATTAGAGAAAAAACTATATACGGAGAAACTTCTTTTGAAGACTATCTCGCGGGGTTAAGAGAGTTTTATAAAATGGTTGAAATCGATTATTACCAGTCTAATGTGGAGGGTGAGTTGATTAATAAGATTCACGAGGTCGGGCTCACGTATGATGGGATTATCTTGAACGCAGGGGCTTATACCCACACGTCTATTGCCATTGCGGATGCGATTGCCGCAGTTTCCAGCCCCGTGATAGAGGTACATATCTCGAATACTGCAAAACGGGAGCCCTTTCGTCACGTGTCTTACCTGACGGCTGTATGCCAGGGAGTCATTGCCGGATTCGGGTTGAAATCTTACGAGTTGGCGTTGCAAGCTTTAATAAACGAATGATTTTATAGGTATGAAGAAGACAAAGATTGTGGCTACCATATCGGACAAAAGATGTGATGTAGAGTTTTTGGAGAGTTTATATCGTGCGGGCATGAATGTCGTGCGATTGAACACTGCCCATCAGGACATGGAGCAGGCATTGAAGGTGGTGGAAAATGTTCGGAAAGTTTCGGATAAAATAGCCATTCTGATCGATACAAAGGGTCCGGAAGTGAGAACCATGATGATGGACGAGCCCATGCATGTAGATAAGGGCGAAACGGTCTACCTGACGGGTGATCCCGAGTTGAAGATGGAGGGTAAGTTGATTCATGTGTCTTATCCGTATTTTGCGGAAGACATTAAGGTGGGGGATAAGGTGTTGGTGGATGACGGCGACGTGGAATTGATCGTTGTCGAGAAGTGCGACCACTACCTGGAAATGATGGTGACGAACGAGGCGGTCATAAAGAATCGCAAGAGCGTGAACGTGCCGGGAGCTTCGTTGAAGTTGAAATCTTTGAGTGACAAAGACCGGGCGTTTATTGATTTTGCCGTGGACAATCATTTGGATTTCATCGCGCATTCTTTCGTGCGTAACAAAGAGGACGTGATGGCAATACAGGCTATATTGGACGCTAAGGGTAGTAAAATCAAGGTGATAGCCAAGATCGAGAATCAGGAGGGTGTGGATAATATAGATGAGATATTGGATTATGCCTACGGGGTCATGGTTGCCCGCGGGGATTTGGGTATCGAGATCGAGGCGGAGAAGATACCGAAGATTCAGCGTTACATTGTGAAAAAATGTATCGAGAGCAAGAAGCCCGTGATTATTGCCACGCAAATGTTGCATACGATGATCGAACACCCAAGACCCACCCGGGCGGAGATTAGTGATATAGCCAATGCCATTTACATGGGTACGGACGCTATCATGTTGAGTGGCGAAACGGCTTACGGGGCTTATCCCGAGGAAGCGGTGACAGTGATGCGGGAAGTGGCGGAAGAGAACGAGGGAACCGTGCCGCCGGATGCGGGAAAAAACCTGGTGCGTATTAATAATGAAATAACTGCCGCTTTGGCTCGTTCTGCCGTGAAGACGGCTTTGATGCTGCCGATCAAGGCGATCGTGGTTGACACTTTATCCGGTCGTACGGCACGTTACCTGTCAGCTTTCAGGAGTAACTTGCCCGTCTATGCCCGTTGCTATAACGAGCGGGTGATGCGGGAGTTGGCTTTATCATTCGGTATATACCCATATTACACGGAGAAGCCAATGTCGCGAGACGAGTTCATGAATGATCTTCCGGAAATGTTAATGAAGAATGGTATCAAAGCTGATGATTATGTTGTGGTTGTCGGCGGTAGCTTCGGACATGGGAAAGGGGCTTCATTTATCGAGGTTTGCAAGATCGGAGAGATAAAATAAAAAAGAAAAGCCGGCGTTTAAGCCGGCTTTTCTTTTTTATTTCTTCTCTTTCAATATATCTCTGATTTCAGTTAATAGGACTTCTTCCTTTGAGGGGGCAGGTGGTGCCGCTGGGGCTTCTTCTTTCTTGGTTCTCAGTTTATTCATAAACTTGATGGCGATAAAGATGGAGAAAGCGATAATTAAAAAGTCGATCGTGGTCTGCAAAAAATTCCCATAGTTAATGGTAACAGCCTCGATCATTTTTCCAGTAGCTTCATCTGCGTGAGCTTGTTTCAATACAACGTGCAGGTTTGAAAAATTCATACCGCCGATCAACATCCCGATAGGAGGCATGATAATATCGCTAACAAGGGAAGATACAATTTTCCCGAATGCACCACCGATAATGATACCGACAGCCATATCCACCACGTTCCCTTTTAGGGCAAATGCTTTAAATTCGTCTAAGAGTTTCATGTTGCGAAATTTTATTTGTTATGTAATTTAGTGTTTGAACGGTTAAACGTTTAAAATGTTGTAAAACTACATGAATTATTTTTATCCCGTGAAAAATAAAGGGGTAAATTTATATTATTATTGTAATTTTGTGAGGGCAAAAATGGATATAATGGAAGAGAAAAATAGGGAAAGGCAAATATACAAGGTCACTATCGTCGGTTCGATAGCGAATTTCGGGTTGTTGGTTTTCAAGTTCGTGGCGGGGATACTCGGGAAAAGTAGTGCCATGATTGCTGATGCCGTGCATTCGCTTTCCGATTTTATCACGGATATTATCGTGCTAGTATTTGTCCGGGTGTCCGCCAAACCGAAGGATGCCGGGCATGATTACGGGCACGGGAAGTACGAGACACTTGCCACCGCGATCATCGGTCTGGTGTTGTTGATGGTAGGCACCGGGATTTTTTGGAACGGGTTGAATAAGATTATTGCCGTTTCGAGAGGCGAGGCGATCGGGAGTCCTGATATGATCGCATTGGTAGCGGCGGTCGTTTCGATCGTGGTAAAAGAGGTTCTTTATCGTTACACCACGCTCGTGGGACGCCGGGTGCAGAGTCAAGCCGTGGTTGCTAACGCCTGGCATCACCGCTCGGATGCTTTTTCATCGATCGGTACGGCTTTAGGTATTGCCGGGGCGATTTTTCTGGGGAAAGACTGGCATATTCTCGACCCGATAGCGGCGGTCATCGTGAGTATTTTCATCGTGAAAGTATCCATCCAACTGTTGATCCCTTGTATGAACGACCTGTTGGAACGTTCCCTGCCGGAGGAAATAGAGAAAGAGATTATTGCAATTATAAATGAAGATCCGCAAGTGAAAGACCCTCATAACCTGCGTACTCGCCGTATCGGCAACGATTTTGCGATTGAGGTGCATATCCGCGTGCAACCGGATATGACGGTACGGGAAGCGCACGTGGTGGCGACGGATATCGAGGATCGCTTGAGGAAAAAATACGGGTCACGTACTCACGTGGCTGTGCATGTGGAACCTGTGAAAAATTGAGAGATAAGAATGAGAAGAATCGTGTGGTGGTGTGCCGCGGTGTGTTGCGTGGCGGTATTGTTCGGGGCCTGTAAGGAAGAGGTTAAAAATAATCGCCCTTTCGTGTATTTCAAGAATTACCAGCGGACGTTTAATGATCTGAATGATCGGCATCTGTCCTCTGCCAAGCGTTTGGGAATAACACCCTTGACCTCGTCGGAGGAGTTGAAGAAAGCCGACCGGACGTTGAAAGAGATTAAAACTTGCAGCCTTTTCAAGGTGGATAAGCTTACCCATTCCGAACCTTATTTAGTCCCGGAGGCTTGTGATCTGCTGGGAACGATAGCCCGTAATTTCAAGGATTCGTTGTATCAAAAGGGGCTGCCCTCCCATAGTATTATTGTTACCAGCGTGTTGCGTACTGGGTCGAGCGTGAAGAACTTGCGGAAAAAGAATATCAACGCGAGTGCCAATTCCGCCCATGTCTATGGAACCACTTTTGACGTGGCATACGCCCGCTTCGAGAAAGACGGGCGAAAGGATGCTCCCGTGGAGAAACTGAAAAGCGTTTTGGCTGACGTGTTGCAGGACTTGCGTTTGCAGAAGAAATGTTACGTCCGCTACGAGTACAAGCAAGGGTGCTTCCATATTACGGTACGGTAGAGCGGGATATTTCTAATCCGTTTCATGCTGTATTCGCTCGAAAATTGTTTATCTTTGCAAACCCGAATTTTGGGGAGTAAGAACGTGTTATATAATAGATTGATAATAAAAATACAAATATAGACTATGGGTTTACAGTGTGGAATAGTCGGTTTGCCAAATGTGGGGAAGTCGACACTATTTAATTGTTTGAGTAATGCCAAGGCTCAATCAGCCAATTTCCCTTTCTGTACGATCGAGCCGAACGTGGGAGTCATCACGGTGCCGGACGAGCGATTGAATAAATTGGTGGAGCTGGTGCAACCTCAGAATGTGGTACCCGCCGTGGTGGAGATCGTGGACATCGCCGGGTTGGTGAAGGGTGCCAGCAAGGGCGAGGGATTGGGTAACAAGTTCTTGTCCAACATCCGGGAAACGGACGCGATTATTCACGTGTTGCGTTGTTTTGACGATGACAACATCGTGCACGTGGATGGTAAAGTAGACCCGATCCGGGATAAAGAAACGATTGATACCGAATTACAGTTGAAAGACTTGGAAACCGTGGAAAATCGCTTGGCTAAAGAGGAAAAGAAAGCTCAAACCGGGGGGGACGCTAAAGCCAAACGCCTGGTGGAAGTTTTGCATCTTTATAAAGATGCCCTGGTACAGGGAAAATCCGCCCGTTCCGTGCAGTTGAACGATTTGCAACAGGAAGTCGCGAAAGAGTTGATGCTGTTGACCAACAAGCCGATTCTTTACGTGTGCAACGTGGACGAGGCTTCCGTGGTGAAGGGTAATAAATACGTGGATATGGTTCGCGAGGCGGTAAAAGACGAGGGTGCGGAGGTGCTGGTGATCGGTGCCGCTATCGAGGCGGATATTGCCGAGCTGGAAACTTACGAGGAAAAACAGCTTTTCCTGGAGGACTTGGGGTTGGAGGAAGCCGGGGTGAATAAATTAATTCGTACTGCATACAAATTGTTGAACCTAAGGACTTATTTTACGGCAGGTCCGAAAGAAGTGCGGGCGTGGACGTTCAAGAACGGCATGAAAGCACCCCAGACAGCCGGAATTATCCATACCGATTTCGAGAAAGGCTTTATCCGTGCCGAGGTAATTAAATACGACGATTTCGTTGCTCTCGGTTCCGAGGCTAAATGCAAGGAAGCCGGGAAAATGTCCGTAGAGGGAAAAGATTACGTGGTGCAGGACGGCGACATGATGAACTTCCGGTTCAACGTTTGATACATCGGTTTTATTAAATATATGGAAGGGGGAGAACGAACTTCCCCTTTTATTTTTTCCGGTTATATTCGTCGGAACATGGCAATACTCGGCGAATAAATAAGGGAGATCCCGATGAGATAAGGAAGAGAACGGGGGGAGATAAGGGATCAACTTCGGTGCAAAGTCGTTTCAACTTCGGTGCAAAGACCTTCGCGAGCGATGTTGTATTGACTTTGTACCGGGAGTGATTCAAAGTTGTTCCCTTTCTTCGGCTTGTTCTCTCCCTTATTTCAGCTTGATTTCTCCCTGTCGGGGATATTTCGGAATACGGATCATATTAAGCCTCTTCCATTTCCCTGTTCGCGACGTAGCCTCGCCACTTCTCGATCAACTGTTGCATATCTTGCGGGACTTCCGAGTCGAAGTCCATCCATTCGCCCGTGGCGGGATGCTCGAAGCCTAGGGTTTTGGCGTGCAGGGCTTGACGGGGACAGATGGCGAAACAGTTTTGCACGAACTGTTTGTATTTCGTGAATGTCGTTCCCTTCAATATCTCGTTGCCGCCGTACTCGGGGTCGTTGAACAAAGGGTGCTTGATTGACTTGAAATGTGCCCGTATCTGGTGGGTGCGTCCGGTTTCCAGCACGCATTCCACGACGTTGACGTAACCGAGGCGTTCCAATACGCGGTAGTGGGTGACGGCGTGTTTGCCGTAGTCGCTGCCTTCGGGGAATACTCCCATGATCTTGCGGTTGGAGATGCTTCTGCCGATATTGCCGATAACGGTTCCGGTTTCTTCTTCCAGGTTACCCCAACAGACGGCGACGTACTTCCGGCTCGATGTCTTGTGGAAGAATTGCGATGCCAATTTGGTTTTCGCTTCTTCCGTTTTAGCGATGACGAGCAAACCGGAGGTATCCTTGTCTATCCGGTGTACCAGTCCCGGTCGGGGATCATTCTCTTTGAACAGCGGGTTGCCTTTCAAGTGCCACGCGAGGGCGTTCACCAGCGTGCCCGTGTAATGCCCGTAGGAGGGGTGCACCACCATGCCCGGTTCCTTGTTGATTACCATGAGGCAGTCGTCCTCGTACACGATGCGGAGAGGTATGTCCTCCGGGATTACCCGTATTTCCCGTTTCGGGTGGGGCAACATCAAGGTCACGAGGTCTTTGGGCTTCACCCGGTAGTTCGATTTCACGGGCTTGCCGTTCACTTGTATGCATTGGGCTTCTGCCGCCTCTTGTATCTTGGTGCGCGACACGTTCGGCAGGCGGTCTACCAGAAAGCGGTCTATACGCAACAAGTTCTGTCCGGGGTCGACTTCCAGGCGGAAATGCTCGTAGCTTTCCTGCTCCTGTTCCGTTTCGTCCTCGTTTAATTCTTCTAGCTCTTCTAATTCTTCTTCTATCATGGTAATTGCTCCTCGATGGACAGGGAATCCAGTGCCGTTATTTTTTGTGCGTCTTTCGTGAGGTGGAGTATAATATCGCTTCCCATCTTCATGGTCATGTTTTCCTCCGCCTCGGGTGTTTGTCGGTATATGACTGCCGTCATGCGGTCGGCTTCTGTTCGTACCGTGTTGTCGGGGATGATTTCGCCTATATTCAGGAAAGCGTACAGTGTGATGTTCCGGGCTTCCGCGAGCGTCTTGCCGAGCAGGTTGGGGATAGCTACCTGATCGTTGGACGTGTTGCCGTTACCCAGCACGATATCCACGGTTTCCCCTTTCTGGAGGACGGTATCGGGTTGCAGTACGTTGCCTTTATATTTGAAGTCCAATACGAGATTCTTGTAATTTGACGGGGCGTATTCTATCCTCCCGATGTTCAGCCCGAGACTGCGCAACCGTTGCAACGATTGTCGGAAAGCCGTGTTACGCAGGTTGGGGAATATCACTTTTTCCGGGGTGTTGGCGTTGATCGTCAATTGTATCGCCCGGTTGTTCTTCACGCGGGCGTTGGGGGCGGGGAATTGTTCCACGACGGTACCCGGCTTCGCGTTGTTGTCGTAAATGGAATCGACGACGACGATTTGTAATTTCTTTTCTTTGGCAAAAGGGGCAGCCTCTGCCGGGGTAAGTCCCCGTAATTCCGGCACGGCGATATAATAGCCGTGGTTCGTGTATTTATCCAGTTGCCTTAATACGATATACCCGATTACGAATAGCAGGATGACTGCCACGACCAGGTTGACGAGTAACACGATGATATGTCCTTTTTTAAAGAAACCCATGTAGTTTATAAAGTTTTTAAATTGTCTTCATCTTGCAAAAATAAGAGAGATTTTTCAATTATCACTACTATTTTACTATTTTTGCTCTGAAAATAAGTAATCAGATGATGGTAAGAGTTGCATTTTTACTCCTGTTGTTTTGCGTGTCAGGACATATCAACGCGCAAGAAGTCAAGATAGAGAAGTCGAAAGAATTGGTCGTGATCGGTGGAAAATCCTTTTATCTCCACACGGTGCAACTCAAGCAGACGCTTTTTTCTATTTGTAAGGCATATGGGGTGTCGGTCGATGAGGTGAAGGCTTTGAATGGGAAGCAGGACAATGCGCTCTCCGTGGGCGAGGTGTTGCAAATTCCTCACGTCGAGCCTTTCAAGCGGGTGGACGACAAATATTACTATCACCGGATGCGTCCGAAAGAAACACTCTATTCGCTTTCCCGAAAGTTTGATATCAAGCTGAAACGGATATTGAAGGAGAACCCGGAGTACGACGTGAGCCGTCCGATTGCCGAGGGGGCGGTGGTACGCTTGCCGTTGCGCCAGATAGACCGGGGTGTATTGGAGGCTGAATTGCGCTGGCTTGACCGCCAAGAGCAAGAAGCAGCACGCCGGGAAAAGGAGGAGGCAACCCACGTGGCTTTTTACCCGCCTGTCCGGGATTCCCTCGACGGGATGATCCAGCAGGTGGTAGGGGATACCACGTTCGTGATTCCCGAGGTGGCGTTCGAACGGCATCACGTGAAAGTGGCTCTTTTGTTGCCCCTGTCCGTGAAAGATAATAAATTACCATTTTCCGCCGAGGAGATTCCGGTGGATACGCTGGGCGTAAATATTCGTGACGAGAGATGGCGTTTGAGCGAGAAGTCCGCGCCGTTCCTCCAATTTTACGGGGGGGTGCTGATGGCGGCAGACAGCTTGAAACGGCTGGGTTACACGATCGACCTTCACGTGTATGACACGGAACGTGATGTGGCGGCAACACAAGCCGTGATCGGGGAGTTGAATCAATTGTCGCCCGATCTGATTATTGGTCCCGTTTATGCGAATACCTATAAACTGGTAGCCGAGCAATTGCAGAATAGGGTGATTCCCATGATTTACCCGCTTTCGTCGAGAGCGGGAGAGTTGGCTCGTTTCCCGAATTTCGTGCAAATGAATATATGTAACTCTTCATTGGTTGAGGAAATGGCAGGTTGGGTGTCGGCTAATAGAGGGGAAGCCCACTTGATAAATATTATCCCGGACGGCAACGCTCGTTCCGGGGAAGAAAGCCGTTTGCCGGCATTGATTCGTGCCCGCTTGCAAGGGGGGATTGCCGAGCCGATGGTGGATTACCGGTGGCGTTCCCAGATGCGCGTCGATTCGGTACGCAAGGTGTTACGCCCCGGGGTGGAGAATATTATCATTTTCCCGACGCTTGACGAGGCGGCGGCAAGTCGTACGTTGCCCGTGCTTTCGGCATTGGCAGATCATTTTAAGATCACGGTGATCGGTTTCCCGGAGTGGCTGAAGTTTACTTCCATTGACGAGGAAATGTTCTACAAGCTAAACGTGAAGATCATGGCGAACAGCTACGTGGATTACCAGGGGGAAACGGCAACGTCTTTTTCGGCAAAACACAGGGAATACTTCTATTCGGAACCGAACAATATTGCTAACCGTGCTTTCGATATGGCATTGTATTTTATCCCGCTCGTGGAGAAAGAACGGACAAACACGTTGAACTCCTTGCGCAACTCTGATGCCGAGGGTATGTTTACCCGCTTCCGCTTCCGTCCGATGGGAAACTTCGGCGGCTTGGAAAACCGGGGATTGTACCTGATTCATTATGATTCCAAATACAACATTATCGAAACACCGCTAAAAAGATAGACTTGTTGATCTTATCGATTCGTGATACGATCGATTTTAGATTTATGATTTTTTGATTGAAGATTGAAGGATTCAGAGATTCTGTTTATTTCAATTTTTATAGCGGCATTCTTTTTGATAAGAATAAAGAAGTTTGAAATTGCTAAATTGACCCTGTTATGTCAGAATCTATTACCTACACGAATATACAGAAAAAATACAGAGCGTTATTAAAATCATGTAAGAATCTGGTGTCCGCCGAGGATGTGCGGTTGGTGCGCAAGGCTTTCGACACGGCGATGAATGGTGGCGGAGATGCAAAGCCCGTGACGGAAGAGGAGCTTATCCGTTTGATGGACATCGGGATGATTATCACCTCCGAGATCGGGTTGGGGCGTACCTCGATCATCTGCCTCGTTTTGCGGCGGGTGGTGGAATCCGGCACGTTGAAAATCGAGCGGGTGAAGGCGGTGTTTGGTGACAAGGTGGCACAAATCTTGTCCGGTTTGCATGACATCAGCCGTATTAATGCTACCCATCGGGTTGTCGATTCTGATAATTTCCGAAAATTATTATTAAGTTTTGCCGAGGACGTGCGTGTGCAGTTGATCTTCCTCGCGGAGAAGTTGTACGACCTGCGCCATGCCGACAACCTGCGTCCCGAGCAACAGCGGGAGCTGGCGCGGGAAACGAGTTTTATCTACATCCCGTTCGCCCATCGCTTGGGGTTGTACAATATCAAGTCGGAGATGGAAGACCGGGCATTGCGTTATAGTGAGCCGGAGGTATACCGGGAAATATCCATGAAACTGGAAGGTAGCCGGGAAGCCCGTGAGAAATATATCAACGAGTTTATCGCCCCGATCGTGGAGGAATTCAACAACCGGGGAATCAAGTTCAAGGTGAAATGGCGGACGAAGACCATCGCTTCCATCCTCAACAAGATGCGAAAGAAGCAAGTGGAGTTCGAGGAAATATACGATATTTTTGCCGTGCGCTTTATACTGGAGAGTTCGGGAGCGGAGGAAAAGGCGGATTGTTGGAGGGCGTACTCCATCGTGGCGGACAAATACACGCCGAACCCGCAGCGGTTGCGCGACTGGATTTCCGTGCCGAAGTCCAACGGGTACGAGTCGCTCCAGACCACCGTGCTGGGACTGAACAATCGTTGGGTGGAAGTGCAGATTCGCACGGAGCGCATGGATGAGGTGGCGGAGAAAGGCTTTGCTGCCCACTGGAAATATAAGGGTGGAACTGCCGACAAGGCGATCGAGGAATGGCTGACCGAGTTGCGCGAGATACTGGAGAGTTCCGATGTCGGTGCAGTCGATATGCTCGACGACATCAAGATCAATTTGCAGGACAAAGAGGTACACGTGTTTACCCCGGCGGGGGATTTGAAGACGTTGCCCGCGGGGGCAACCTTGCTTGATTTCGCTTACGCTATCCACACGGCAGTAGGTTCCCGTTGCGTGGGGGGGAAGGTCAACCAGCGCAACGAAACGTTGCGCTACGTGCTGAAGAACGGCGACCAAGTGGCTATTCTCACCTCCAACAACCAACAGCCGAGTGCCGATTGGCTCAATATCGCCATCACTTCCAAGGCACGCAACAAGATCCGGCAGTTTCTCACCGAGCATTCCCGCGCGCAGGCGACGCTGGGAAAAGAGATGCTGGCACGCCGTTTCAAGAATTGGAAACTGGAGTTGACAGACGAGGTGATCCATCGTTTGCAGCAACACTATAAATACAAGTTTGCCATCGACCTCTATCAAGCAATAGCCGAGGAAAAGCTTGATATGGCGGAGATTAAGGAGTTTATCACCCGCCCGAAGGAGGAAGAACGGACCGTCACTCCCCCTCGGGAGGAAGTGCAGGTGATGTCTTCCCGCCCGATCAGCGAGGACGTGTTGTTGATTGACCGGAACGTGGATAATGTGGTCTACAAGTTTGCCCGTTGCTGCAATCCCGTTTTCGGTGACGATATTATCGGTTTCGTTTCCATCGGCGAAGGCATCAAAATTCACCGGACACAGTGTAAGAACGTGATCGACCTGCAACGCCGCTATCCTTACCGTATCGTGCAGGCGGCATGGACGAATGCCGGGGCTACGTCCTACCAGACCGTGTTGAGTATCGTCGGTCGGGAGGACGCGGGGATGGTGACGAAGATCACTGAGGTCATCTCGAAAGACCCGAAGATCACACTCCGCGGCTTGTCCATCAATTCCAGCGAGGGATTGTTTGACGGTCAGATTACTGTGCTGGTCAGTGACACGGAACACCTCTCGCAATTGATCTCTCGTTTGAAAAGGATACAGGGCGTCATCCGGGTGTATCGTCAGGATTCAGTGAAAGAGTGAACAACCATAGGTCTATCGATTCTCTACCTCAAGTACAAATCATGAATGAATCATAAACGTAGCATAGACGTAAATTTGTGTTTATGCTACGTTTATGATTCGTTCATACAGGGTTTTTGCGGTTAGGTAACGATGATGCAATGATTGTTCTGTCGTTTTACTTTTTCATCCCTATTTTCTCCAACCATTTCAATACCCCGTCTTTTGAATTTGCTACGTGGTCTCGGGCAATGGCGTAGCCGTCGAGCACGTTAGCGCCTTTTTCCAGTTCCCGGATAGTTTTAATCGCATCAGAGAAACGGCTACCGCCGTGCGTGCAGAACGGGATGATGGTTTTGCCTCTGAAATCGTACTCGTCGAAGAACGAATAGAGCGGCATCGGCATGTCGTACCACCAGTTGGGGAACCCGACGAACACCACATCGTAATCCTTCAGATTCTCGATATGCGTAGCCAGCTTCGGACGGGCGTTATTGTCGATTTCCATTTTTGAAGTATCAATCAGAGCTTTATGCGAACCGGGATAGGTGTGGACGGTCTTTATTTCGAAAAGGTCGCTTCCCGTGGCTTCACTGATAATGGTAGCAACATATTGAGTGTTTCCCATTATCTTTCCGTTGGAAAGGATGCGGCTTGCGCCCGACGAAGCATCCACACCGTCTGTTTCGGGAACGGAAAAGTAAACGACCAGTGACTTCCCTTTGGTTCTGTTCGCGATTGTTTGGATAGGTTGATCCGATACGCCCTGCACCGTATTTGTTCCTTTCGATATGTTTTCACGTCCTGCCGCCCAACAATAGATTGTTATCGTACAAGCGATGATTGCCAGTATTCCTGCTGTTATAATTTCTTTTTTCATGTTCGATCATTTTTATTGGTTATCGTATTCTTCATCCGTTACGGGTTCTAGCCACACGGCACCGCCTTTCGACTGCTGCGAGCCTATGGCGATGTGTGTAAACTCGCTATCGGGGGCGGCTCCATGCCAATGTATCACGTTCGGGGCGATCTTCACGACATCGCCGGGACGCAGCACTTGTACAGGCTTGCCTTTTTCCTGATAGCGTCCTTCACCGGATGTGCAGAGCAGAATCTGCCCACCCGGATGTGAATGCCAACTGTTGCGTACACCCGGTGCGAAGGTCACGTTGCCTACTGTACAATCCATTGAGTCGGCTTTCGTGACGAACATTTCAAGCCACGCCTCGCCCGTGAAATTCGGGGTGTCAGGGAGTTTGTTCCCTTTCGGGAAAATATCTTTGACAGCACAATTAGCTATGCCGGTTGTTGCGATGGCAAGTACCTGGTCGAGTTGCTCTTCCGTCATGCCGAGGTTTTGGCAGATGGCTATGTGTCCACGCAACATCGGTTCAACGCTTTCGCCCAATGCGGCGATGACCGATACCGTGGCTAATTCCCGTTCGGAATAGGTCAGCACGTCGCGCTCGAAGAGGTCGGCGAAAAGATGTTCTTTGAGAAAACGCTCGATGGCAGGGGCGAACTTGGCATACCCGGCTTTGGGCGCATCGGCCGGAATGCCGGAGATTTTTGCCAGTATGTCGCGGCCTCGTTCGTAACGGGTGCGGTTGTCTTCGACGGGAGAGGCGTCCCTGCCCACGGTGTCTTCAATGCCCTGTGCTTTTCGTTCGTCCAGAACAGCGATGAAGGTTTGCAAGGCACGGAGACTGCGAGGGAAACCGCAATAGGCGTACGCGTGTATCAGGAGTTCGCGGATTTCGTTCACGGTTAACCCGTGGTCCAATCCTGCGGCAAGGGCGGGTTTCAGGTTCTCCAAGTCGCCTTTGCCCGTGCAGGAGGTGATTTTCACGATGTGTTGCTGACGCATGGTCAGTCCGTTATCCGACGAGGCGGGTTGTGCCATTGTATTCATTGCTGTCATAAGGCAGATGCAAATAATTACATATATTTTTCTCATATCTAGCGTCATTATAGTTTCTTATCGAAAAATTCCGTCAGCTTTTTAACCGCCATATCTACGTACTCCGGCACGTAGTAGGTCTTGATATGCGTGGCGCCAGGAATAAGGAACAGTTCTTTGTCCTGTGTGCCCGTGGCACGGCTGTAACACAGTTCCGTCATGTAGAACGTGTCCGCAATGCTGCCGGCTATCATCAATAATGGCTGGTTGATGAGATACATGTCCGCTGCGGCATCGAAGGCGAAGAGGTCCACGAGGCTGCTCTTGGTGTAGCGGAACGTTGAATTGGGATGGGCGTGGCTTTGCAGATAATACTCGTAGCCATCTCGATAGAGGTCGAACGGTAATGCAGCCGCTTGTTCGGGTGTCACGCCGCTCATGTCGCCCACGTATTCGATCTCTCCGCCTTCGGCTTCCTTCTGGCGGGCGGCACAAGCATCGGCAAGCCGCTCCTGCACCGTGTTGATCTGCGAGTCAAGGAACCCGTTACGGCGCACCAGTCCCGTGTTGAACATGCTCAAGGTCGCAACCGCCTTGAACCGTTTGTCGGTCTGTGCGGCTTTCAGCGTGTAGCCGCCGCCACCGCAGATACCGAGTATGCCCACCCGTCGCGAATCGACGCCCGGATATTGCAGCAGGATGTCGGCGGCACGGCGGATATCCTCGATTCGATTGGCCGGTTTGTCCGTGTTGCGCGGCTCTCCCTCGCTGGCACCCTGGTAGGCAGCGTCGAATGCCAGACAAATATAGCCCTGTTCTGCCATGCGCTGGCTGTAAAGTCCGGCCACTTGTTCTTTCACGCCGCCATTGGGATGCGCTACCACGAGGGCGGGATAGCTTTTCGACGGATCGTATCCCGCGGGCGTATAGACGTTGGCAGCGATCTTCAACCCGTTCAATGTGTAAGTGATGGGATGGATATTTACTTTGCCTGCCACATTTTCCATGAGTGCGTCGGCATAGACCAATCCCCACGGGTTGTTGTTATGGCTCTTTACAGCAGGTGCTTCTACAAATGCCAGACTTTGCGCATAAGTTGTTCCACGAAGTGTGGCAGACATGCAAATTGCGATAATAAGTGCTTTCTTCATTGTCTTATCTGTTTAATGGTTTACATACATTCTTTTAATAACTCAAAAATTTCATTTTTAGTTCATTGTTTTATAATTATGCCGTAGGGCGGATTTATGCCCGACTTGCAGCTTGTTTTGTACTGCTGCAAAACCGTGTGCAGTAATTCAACAGTAATTCGATGTGTGAAACAATAATGGTGCTGCTGTGTCGGTCGATGGAATGGTGCAATTCCTTGTCGATCTCCTTCAGGCAGTCGGAGATGGTCTGTTGCTCACGTTCAGTTAAAGCTCCATGACAACAGCAACGGGTGGGATAATCATTGATATGTTGTTCCAGAGGCGTGTCGCAAAGCAGGTCGGGATGGAAAATTACACCCGTATAGCCTTTTGCATTGCGATGGAATGCGGCGGGTATCTCGAATATCTCTCCCGGGTTGACTAATCGCAGGGAAGTTTGTACTCCACTTCCATCCGGTCGGCAAATCAGCGCGTAAAAATTGCATGGCATACGCAAGTCCTCGCTTAGTTTGTTGCCGGACAGATTGGCAAGACTGACCAACGGGTGCAGAGTTTCTTGTCCCGTGAGTTTGTTGAACAGGTCTACCGTAATGACATTATTCGTATTTATCTTGTTCCGATTCATATTCTTTTGATTGATGATGCAAAATTATTCCGGTTCTACAAGGAAACAGCTATCCAAATTACTGATTGGAGTATAACTTTTACTGATTACGAAAGATTGTCGGGGAAATATGTTATTTTTGTATTCAACAAAAGATAAATAGTTATGGATAAGATCGTAAATATAAAAACTGTTGGAGAGTACAATGAACATTGGGGAGTTGAAAACCGACATCCTTTGGTCAATGTATTCGAAGGTTCGCAAATTACGCGTCCCATACCGAATTGCCGGAAAAACTTTGACCTGTATGTGATCTTTTTGAAAGATGTAAAGTGTGCAGACTATCTAAAATACGGGCGCAAAGAATACGATTATCAAGAAAACACGCTCGTGTTCGTATCACCGGGGCAGGTATTCGGTTATCCAGCGGATGGGTCCACTTATCAGGCGAAAGGTTGGTGCCTCTATTTCAGTCCAGAATTGTTACGTGGAACACAGCTCGGCCGGCATATCAAGGACTACACGTTCTTTTCGTACGATGTCTGTGAGGCTCTTCACCTCTCGCTGCAAGAACGCGAAACTATTATTGACTGTTTGAAGAAAATAGACGACGAGATAAATAATGGTATGGATAAACATAGTAATATGATCATCGCGTCTGCCATAGAATTGTTTCTGAACTATTGTACCCGTTTCTATGATCGCCAGTTCATCACCCGCAAGAAAGCTAACAAGGATATATTGGCTCGTTTTGAAGAGTTGCTTGATGGATATTTCGCATCAGATAAGCCACAATCGTACGGAACGCCATCCGTGGCCTATTGTGCAGAACAACTGCATCTGTCTGCCAATTATTTTGGTGACTTGATAAAAAAAGAAACGGGCAAGTCGGCACAGGAGTATGTGCAACAGAAAATCATGGATACAGCGAAAGATATGCTGGCTAATTTGGAAAAGAGCGTCAGCGAAATCGCATACGCCTTGGGGTATCAATATCCTCAGTATTTCAGCCGGGCATTCAAGAAAGTGGTGGGATGTACACCGAATGAATACCGTATGGCTGAATAGATAAAGGAAAAAGCACGATGCGGTTTCGGAAAGTATTTTATTATATTTGTAAATTCTAATGATGTACAGGGCACGATAAATTTATGTCAGAACGGGAAGAAATAGAATGGTTGCGGGAGTTGAAAGCTGGGAATGACGGTGCGTATAAGGTGCTGTTCGGGAAGTTCTATGCCCCGCTTTGCGCTTTTGCGTCGGGATTTGTGAATGACACGGCGGTGGCAGAGGATATTGTGCAGGAGATTTTCTTTAAGCTGTACACGGACAAGCCGACGTTCGAGGCGGTGGTTGCCTTGAAATCTTACCTTTACCTGGTGACGAAAAACCATTGTCTGAATTATCTGAAACACGTTCGTATCGAGCAAGAATACATATCCTCGATGGACGAGAAGGAACAGACAACTTTCTTTTTCAATCAGATCGTGGAACAGGAGTTACTGATGTTGTTGACGGAGGCGATAGAAGATTTACCGGAACAGACGGGAAAAGTGTTTCAACTGGTGATGGAGGGATTTGATAATGCGGAGATCGCGGAAAAATTGAATCTTTCGATTGACTCGGTAAAATCTCATAAAAAACGTGGTAAACAATTTCTAAAGAATAGGTTAGGTGATATTACGGCTATCCTTTTGATACTATCCAATTGTTAAAATAACAAGAAAATGACATTCCGGTGACACTTTTTTGTCCCTCGGTTGTTTTTTGATCGTAAACAAATAAGAAATGAAAGAGGCATTTGAAATAGCACGGTTGATCCAACAAAGTCTGCGAGGCGAGTTGTCCGAACGGGAGGAAAAGGTACTTTCCGACTGGCGGCAGGCGTCGGTTGATAATGAAACAGCTTTTCGAAAAATGACCTCCGGTAATTTCTACGCCGAGGGAATGGAACGGCTGGAAGCGTTTGATTCCCATGTCGCTTACGGGCGCTTTCTGCAACGGAAGTACCAGCAACGTCGCATGAGGAGATTGTTATTTCGCGTGGCTCGTGTGGCGGCGGTTGTTCTGCCACTCACGATAGCGATGATACTCTATTTCGGTTCGGGTACGGGAAGCATTGAATCGCCGGGTTACGCCGACGCCACGGCTATCCTGCCGGGAACGAGCAAGGCGGTATTGACGACGGGTGACGGGAACACGATTCTGTTGTGGCACGAGATCACTGACAGCACGATCATCGCGGACGGGACTCAGATCACCACTTCTGCCTCGGGGCTGACTTATGCCGGGATTTCCGGCAACAGAGCCCTCGTGTACAACAAGCTCGAGATACCGCGGGGCGGGGAGTTCTGCCTGACGTTGTCGGACGGGACGAAGGTGTGGCTGAACTCGGCTACTTCCATCCAGTACCCTGTGGCTTTCGGGACGAAAGAGCGGCGGGTGTTTGTGCAGGGTGAAGCCTATTTCGAGGTAGCGAAGGATGTGAAGAAACCTTTTGTAGTGCAGTTCATGAGCTCAGCGGTCACGGTGCTGGGAACGTCATTTAACGTGAGGGCTTACCCCGACGAGGGACACTCGTTAACGACCCTTGCCGAGGGTTCAGTGTGCATCACAAGGGGCGACAACACGATCAGCATGAAGCCGGGAGAGCAGGTGGAAACGGACGCTTTGTCGGGCAACATGGTGAAGCGGGTAGTGGAAGTCCGGGATTTCACCAGTTGGAAGGACGGGCGGTTCGTGTTCGTCCGGCGACCGCTGGAGGAAATTATGCGGACGTTGGAACGATGGTACGATATCCGGGTGATATTCAAGGACGAGGGGGCGAAACGGATTTCTCTATCGGGTGACTTGCGACGATACGATAACTTCTCCCGGGTGGTGGAAATGTTGCAGATGACGGGGGACGTGCACTTTGAAGTGAAAGGAAATGATATCTATATAACTACTGAGTAGTTTCCTCGATGGCGCCACGGGGAAACGGGAGTGTGAACCATTAAAAATTAATAATTTACATTATGAAGAAGAACCAAAATAAGTCTCTTCCGGGAGGTTTATGGTTATTAAAAAACCAACTGACGATGAAATTGACGGTTGTCATCCTCTTCTTGTCATCGTTCGCTGTTACGGCACAGAACGTGACAATCAAGATGAAGAACAGCACGTTCACGGAGATAGCCAAAGAGATACAGAAACAAACGAGCCTGACTTTCCTGTACAATGACACGAAAGTGAGCGGCATCGTGAATTTGAACCCTGACTTCACGAACACGGACGTGAAGACGGTACTGGAATATTGCTTGAAGGGCAGCGGGCTGACCTTCTCGATCGTGGATAACACCGTGGTCATTTCCCCCGTGCGGGAAACACCGCGAACGGAAAGAAACAACCTGAGGGTTTCCGGCAGGGTGACTGACGAAAAAGGGATTCCCCTTCCCGGCGTGAATATATTGATTAAAGGTACTACGGTCGGTTTCGTGTCCGATGTGGATGGGAAGTTTTTGGCATTGTGCAGCAAAGGAGATACTCTGCTCTTCACGATGATCGGTTTCGAGTCCCAAATGAAAGCGGTAAGCGACGATACCCCGATCACGCTGCAAATGAAAGAATCGACCGAAACGTTGGACGAAGTAGTCGTAGTATCGACGGGATACTCCCGCCTGCCGAAAGAGCGTGCCACGGGATCGTTCGGCGTGGTGACCGCCAAGGAACTTGAAAAACGTCCCAGCCCGAATATCCTAAACCGTCTCGAAGGCGTAGTCCCCGGCGTGTACGTGGATATCAAGAATTCGGATATGACGTTCTTGTATGGGTCGAATCGTACAGACGGACAACTGGAAGAACAGAGTAATATTTCGATGAATATCCGGGGGAAAAGTAGCTTCACGGATGCTATGGCTCGCCCCTTGCTTGTGATTGACGGGTTCCCGACAGATATGGAAATGAAAAGCCTGAACCCGAATGACGTGGAGTCTATCACTTTCTTGAAAGATGCGGCAGCCGCTTCAATCTGGGGAGCCCGTGCGGCGAACGGGGTGATCGTGATCGAAACGAAGAAAGGAAAGAAGAACGGCAGACCGGGTACCGCCGTGAGCTTCGGGATGAATATCATGACTTCCGGCTCTCCTCGTTTCAGCTCGTTGCCCGTGATGAACTCGGCAGAGATGATCGACTACGAGCGGGAGATGGTGGACAAGGGCTATATCACCCGTCCTGTAAGTTCGGCATGGAGTGCGGGATACGCTATTTCGGATGCGGCGAAGATCCTGCTGGACGCTAAAGAAGGGGTGATTAGCCAAGCGGATGCGGATGCGAAACTGGATAAGCTGGCAAGCCGCGAGTCATATCGTGACGTGAAGAAGTATTTGTTGCAACCGGCTTTCTCGCAACAATATAACTTGTCTTTCAGCGGGGCTTCCGAGCAGATGTCTTATTTCTTGTCGGCTTCTTACGCGAATGAACAATCGAACACGAAAGGTGAGCAGGGTGATCGTTTCACGTTGACCTCCAACTTGAATTTCAAGATCATGAACTGGGCGACATTGACCACGGGTTTAAGGGCTTCGTTGATCAATATCAAGAACAACGGGCTGGGGCTTTCGGCGATGCAGGCTTCGTTGGGGATATTGCCTTTGATGCCGTATAACCAACTCGTGGATGATGATGGCAACCGGGTGGATTATTACCGCTATGAAGAGAATTTCGTGAACGAGAAAGAGGGGCAGGGATACAAGAATTGGAAATATAATTATCTGGACGAACTCGACAACATGGACAATACACGGAAGGAGCAAGCTATTTCACTGACGATGGGATTGAATATCCCGGTTCCGGGCGTAAAGGGGCTGGCGTTAGACGGATCGTTCATGTACGAGAAAACGAACGGGAAAACCAGAAACCTGGAGAACGAGGATACTTACGCTTCACGGGACAGGTATAACTACGCTACGCGATATAACGAGAGCACGGGCGAGTTGACTCACGGTCTTCCCGACGGGGGATTGCTGAACCTAGCCCACACGGATGCACGGAATTATAGTTTGCGCGGACAATTAAATTACAATAACACGATTGCCGAGATTCATCAGGTATCCGCGTTGGCGGGAATGGAGTTCCGCGAAACAAGGGTGTGGCAGAGCAGTGCGTGGTATTACGGTTACAACGAACAGACTTTGCTGTCGGCTTCGCAGATACCCAATCCCTACACGAATATATGGGGATGGACTTCCTACCTGAACGAGGGCTCCCCGGAACAAGATTTGCAACGCCGTTTCCTGTCGTATTACGGGAACGTGTCGTACACGCTGATGAACAAATACGTACTGACGGGTAGTGTGCGGTACGACGACTACAATAACTTCGGTGTCGACCGGAAGTACCGGGCTACCCCCATGTGGTCGACCGGATTGGCATGGCATATCGGCAGGGAGAATTTTATCCTTGACAACGCAGGCTGGTTGAACAAGTTGACTTTCCGTGCCACTTACGGGTATAACGGGAATATCGACCAGAACCAGTATCCTTTTACCCAAATTTCACTGACGACGGGTAATGACGGGTACACGCAGTTGCCTTCTTCCAGCATCAACTTCGCCGCCAACCCTTCCGTGCGCTGGGAAAAGACGGGTGTATTGAACTTTGGGTTGGACTTTGCCGTGCTGAACAACAGGCTTTCCGGTTCTGTCGAATTGTATCGTAAGTACTCCCGCGATCTGTTCGCGGATTACGTGATTAACCCGATATTCGGGGCGAATGCCTCGTCTTCATACACGCTTTCCCGCAATGCGGCGAAGGTGAATGGTAAAGGTCTGGACGTGGCATTGAACGGAACTATCGTGCAGAAAGGTGATTTCAGGTACGAGGCAAGCCTCACTTACTCGTATAACACGAACGAGGTAAAATCCTCTCCATACGAGATGACGCCCTCTTTCTATGCGAGCGGTGGCGGTAGCGGTCGTATGCTGGAAGGGTATAACATGAGTAACTTCTGGGCTTACCGTTGGGCGGGTCTGGACGAGAACGGGGATTCGCAAGTGTACAACGCGGACGGCGAGATTGTTAAGTCGACAGAGAACGTGACGAACGACGACCTCGTGTACGTGGGAACCTTGACCCCAAAGTATTTCGGAGGCTTCTTCAATACATTCTCGTACAAAGGATTGTCGCTTTATGTTGGTATAACCTATAAACTAGGGTATATCTTCCAGAAACCGACGATCGCCCAGCAGGCGGGAGGAAGAAACACGTATTACGAGATCAACGAGGATATGGCAAAACGGTGGCGTGAAGCGGGCGACGAGGCAACGACAGACGTGCCCCGTATCGGGACGAACACGAACAGTTTCGTGCGCTACCGCGGTGCAGATATACATATCGAGAAAGGCGATCATATTCGGTTGAGGGAGGTTTCGTTGACTTATAGCATCCCGTCCAAGTGGTTGAATAAACTTATGATTAACAGCGGGTCTATCGGTTTCAGTGCGAACAACCTCGGGTTGATCTGGAAAAAGAACAATGCGGGCATTGATCCTGACTTTATCCCGAACAGCCGCAACCTGACGATGTCGCCCACGCCTTCTTATAATTTCTCGTTAAACCTTAACTTCTAAAGAACGATCGATATGAACAAAAATATATTATTGAGTATGGTTGCCGGGATTTCCTGTTCGCTTGCCGCCTGTTCGGATTGGGTGGATATCAAGACGAAAGGGAAACTGATCCCGGAGGAAACGGTGAACTACCGTTACCTGATGAACAACACGGAGAATTTTAAATACACGCTCGCATACCAGGATATGGCTTCCGACGATATTTACATGTACGACGAGTCACAACAGAATGCCGTCTATGAAACGGATAAGTTTATCCCTATATACACGTGGGCTGACGAGATCTACACCCAATCGGAAAACGATTCAGAGATGAATGCCGTTTATCAGGTGATCTATAACTGCAACGTGGTGATCGACGAGGTAATGGGTAGTAAAAACGGGACACAGGCGGAAAAGTTATCCATCCGTGCCGAGGCACTCGTGCATCGTGCCGATGCTTACCTGTCGCTGGTGAACGTGTACGGCAAGCCCTACCGTGCCGCTACCGCCACCACCGATCAAGGTGTGCCTTTATTGACGACTCCCTGCGTGGAGGGTTCCCTGCCCCGTGCTTCCGTGGAAAGAGTGTACGAGCAGATTATCCAAGATCTGAACGATGCGTTCGAGTATCTGCCGGATGTACCGCAATATAATTTCTATCCGAGTAAATGTGCTGTTTACGCTTTGAAAGCGAGGGCTTATCTCTTGATGGGGAATTACACGGATGCGAAGACGAATGCCGAGGAAGCGTTGAAATTGCAGAGCGGACTCGAAGACCTGAATCTTTACGCGGGTGATGCGGTGGCATACCCGGAAAACCTGAAGGACAAGGAAGTAATTCTTGCTAAGATGCCGAGGACGACTTTCTCGCTGAGTTCTTATAGTGCCGTAGACCTCGTGTTGAGCGATGATTTGTTGAACCTGTTCGATCAAGATCACGACCTGCGCTACCTGTATTTTACCCGACCGATGACCGAGTTGGGCGTGACGTACACGGGACGGGTGTATCATAAGAATCACCTGTATTCCAATACCTACCCGAAATACGAATCCCGCAGCATGGGACCCTCCGTGCCGGAGATGATGCTCATCGAGGCGGAGTGTTGGGCTCGCGAGGGAGAAACGACCGAGGCAATGAATATCCTCAACACGTTGCGGGAAAACCGTTTCTTGGCAGGGGAAGATTACACGCTGAGTGCTTCCACGGCTAAAGAAGCATTGGGACACGTGCTGGCTGAACGCCGGCGGGAGCTCATGTGCCACGGGATACGCTGGATGGATCAACGACGCCTGACGAACGATGCGGACTTCCCGACACAAACCGTCACCCGTGTGTTTAAAGGTACCACCTATACTTTACAACCCGGGGCCATGCGCTACACTTTCCCGATGGGCGAGTTATACCTGGAAGAAAACCCGGAGATCGGGCAGATAGAATAAAAAGAGTCCATAAAGTCTATAAAGTCCATAAAGTCCGTAAGGTCACGGGAATCTTTCGGGCAAAGTTCAAATGGCAGCTTCGGCTGCCGTGGACAAAGCGCCCGCTAGGGTCAAAGACTTTATAGACCTTATAGACTTTACGGACTTTATAGACTAAATTATAAATCGTATTTGTATGAAAAAAATCACATTGTTAGGAAGCATCATCGTGCTTCTGTTCATCTCGTGCACCCTCGGGGCGCAAAACCGCCGACCGTTCCACGTTATCCCGCTGGTTCCGGTCGTGGGGCAGGAAGTAAAATTCACGTATGACAACTCGCTTACCTCGCTTGCCGGCGAGGAAACGATTCACGGAACGGTATATTATTGGCAGGACTTGCATTGGGAGGCGGAGGACTTGCCCCTAGTGAAGAACGACACGGCGTGGGAAGCCTCCGTCACGGTGCCCGACCGCTGCGCACTGGTGGTATGCAAGTTTTACGCCGGCGACAAGCGGGACTCGGGCGGACGGGCGACGTATGCCACGATGACTTTCGACCGGGACGGGCGGAACCTGCCCACGTCTTACATGGCATGGGGAATGTTGCGCAACAAGACACTGGAATCCCTGCCGGGTTATTGCGAGGAAGAAGCCTATATCGACGACGAGGTGATGCGTTTCTGGCTCAACCAGCAACTGATGAAAGACCCCGGTGCCCGGCAATACGTGTTCTACTACGCCGCCAAGTTGCTGGACAAGATGGTGCCGGGAGAGAAACACGAGCAAATGCTAGCGGACGTGGACTTTGTGCTCAGCCTGCCGGACGCGGACGAGGAAACGTTGCTCAAAGCCCGGGATGTCGCCCGGAATATCGTGAAAGACACGGCGAAAACTTCCGAGGTGGAACGCCATATCTTGAATAAATACCCGGACGGGATTCTTGCCCGTGACCAGGAGATCTGGCGGGTGTTCCGTGTTAGCGATCCGGATGCCAAGGGCGTGGAACTCGAAGCCTTCCTGAAGCGCTTCCCCGTGGAGAAATTCCGTGACGTGGAGACGGAAACGAGCGGAATGTATCTCGGCAAGATATTCCAGTCGGCAGTCTACCAGCCGATCATATCGAAGAACGATTACAGCCTCCTGTACAAGTATATCCATGACGTCCCCCACGGCTTGCTGCTCACCTTCTACTGGCACATGGTGCAAGTACCCTTGAGCACGAATCAACGGAGGCCGGAGCAGGTATTGCCTTTTGCCACGTTGATCTACAACGAGATCATGACCCGTCCCCGTGCCGGTTCCGACCGCGTGTACTCCGACCGGGAATGGAAGCAACAATTGCTCGCGAGGGGAAAAGACATGATCCTCGCCCACGCTTCCGTGCTGGCGGCAACCGGGGCGCCGGAGGAGGCTCTGAACTTGATGGAGGAGATCAAGGACATCTACGCCTACAAATCCGCCGTGTACAACGATCTTTACACGCGCCTGTTGGAAACGAACGGCTACGAGTCACTGGTCATCCCGACCATCATCGCCGGGGTACGAGAGGATGCCGTGACCCCCGAGATGCTCGATCGCCTGCGCTGGGATTACTTGAAAACACACGGGAACGACAAGGGATTCGATGCCTATATCAATTCCTTGAAGTCGGCGGAGAAACAGCAGGAAATGCAGGCTCACTTGAAAGAGTCGATGATCAAGGAAAAGATCACCCTCTACGCGATGGAAGACCTCGACGGCAAGAAAGTGGATTTGTCAAAGATGAAAGGCAAAATCATCGTGCTCGACTTCTGGGCGACGTGGTGTGCCCCCTGCAAAGCATCACTCCCGGGAATGCAGATGGCGGTCAACAAATACCGGAACGACCCCGACGTGGCTTTCTACTTCATCGCCACGATGGAAACGAAACCCGATTTCCGGCAAAAGATACGGGAATTCCTTGTCGAGAAAAATTACTCGCTCGACGTCCTTGTCGATAACGTCAACCCCGAAACAGGCAGTCAGTCCGCCGTCTACGATGCGTATTGCAAGGCGTTCAAGTTCTCCGGTATCCCGCACAAGATGATCATCGACGGCAACGGCAACCTGCGCTGGAGCGTGGGCGGCTACATGGGCAGCCCCTCGGCTCTCGCGGAGGAAGTAAGCTACGTCATCGAGATGTTAAAGGCGGAAACAAACATCTCGAGGAAATAATTTTATGTTCTCCCGGGATCATCCCACGGGTATCCCGTGGTTCTCCCGGGAGTAAATTTCCCCGGACGCACACTTGGTTTTGTGGTAGTCCCTTTTACAATTCACGCAACCACGCTCCCAGGATCTCCAGTGCTTCTGCCGAGAATACATCCTCTAGGTCAGGGATTTCTTCCCGAGTCCCGGTGACGCAGCGTTGGAACATATGGTTCAAGCCGGGCAATTCCACGATCTTGTACCGTCGGTTGCCGCCACGGTCAAGGAGTTGCCGGATCGACGACAGATTCTCGGCGGAGGGTACCATAATATCCCGGTCACCATTGAGTGCGAGTACGGGGCAGGTAATCCTCGGGATATAGTCGGCGGGATTGTATCGTATCATTTCGCGATACCATTGACCTCGGGCTTGATAGAGATAACGGCTAAAGAATGACTCATCCCTGCCGTGGGTGAAATTTAGCGCCTCGAGAGTCGCCGAATCCTGTCGGGAAAGCCACTCGTCAAAGACGGCACGTACGGGCTCATCGAGGGATTGGTCGAGAGGCACGGCGTGCACGGCACGGAAAAGCGTGACGAATAAATCCATGAAAGCATTAACCTTTTCCGGCGTGATTCCCGGTGTTGTTTCGAGTATTGCCCTGTTTTGTAATTCCAGTATTTGCAGACTATCCACGCCGACTCCCGCGAGGGACACCACGAATGCCAAGCCGGGGTATTCCGCTCCCAGCATAAACGCCACCTGTCCGCCCTCGCTGTGCCCGATCACGCCGACACGGGAAGGGGCTGTCACGGGAAGGGTCTTTAAATAATCGATACCCGCTCTTGCATCACGGGCGAAATCCCTCGTGGTAGCCATTTCGTACGTGCCATTCGTGGCGCCGGTGCCCCGGTCGTCAGTCCGCAGGACAATATAACCCAGCCTCGTCAGCTTGTCGGCGATACGGGCGAAAGGCTTGTGCCCGGCGAACGTGCCATCCCGGTCTTGTTTCCCCGTGCCGGACACGATGATTGCCGCCGGGAAAGGACCTTTACCCGGCGGGATGGTGACCGTGCCCGCTACCCGGATGGAATCACAAGAGGTGTAGACCACTTCTTCTGACCTGTAAGGGTAAGGCAGACGGGGATTTTGCGGGTAATAGTGCGGTTGCAGGCTATCGACCCTTCCCATTCGCAGGCGCGACGTTTGGTTATATCGCGTAAGGGTTGCCGTGACGGAGTCCCCGTCCGACGTGAATGTTCCCTCGAAACGGATGTTTTCACCGGTACAGCTCGCTGATATGCCTCCCGGGGTGAGGACGAGCGAATCGGCTTCAACCCGGTTGATCCAAGCCTCCGGGAGCGAGAAGAATAAATGTGGTTGCCCTTCCGGCGTGGTGGTCAATTCAATGAGCACCCGTTTGCTGCCTTGTTGTCCCTGCCAGAGTTGTTTCTCTTGTGCTTGGGCGAACAAGGGAAATAAAATAATGAATGTAGTAATTTTAAGATAAAACATATTAATGTGGTTTTAGTTTTATCTCAAAACATCCAAGCGGCGAAAAAGTGTCACGGAAATTTAGAATTTAGTTACCTGTTCAAAATTAGTAAGTTTTCTTTAGCGTGATTACCGTCACCTCCGGCCATGCCCCGAAGCGGAGGGGCATAAGCCCGATATAGCCCAGTCCCACGTTGACGTACAGTCCTTGCTTGCCCTCCGTGTACAGCCCGCTCCATTCGGGGTAGAGGAGGGCGGACGGGGAGAGGCGACCGAGGGCGAATTGCATGGCGTGGGTGTGACCGGAGAGGGTGAGGTCAACATCCGTGGCGAGCACTTCCCGATGCCAATGCGTGGGCGTGTGGCTCAGCAACAGCTTGAAGGTGGTCTTTGCCGTGCCGAGCATTGCCAACTTGAGATCGCTGTAACGGGGAAGCATCCTTCCCCCGTCGTCGCCGACGCCGAGCAAGGCTATGCTATCCGTGCTGCGGTGCAGTTTCACGTGCCTGTTGTCCAGCAGGTGCCAGCCCATGGCTGCTTGCCGTTTCTTCAGTTCTTTCAGATTTTCCCAGCGGTTTTTTTCATTTTCCCAATGATGGTAAGGACTGTAATCATGGTTCCCGAGGACGGAGTAAACACCGTCGGGAGCCTTGAAGCCCGCGAGGATGTCCTGCACGGAGTCGAGTTCTGTCGCCATATTATTCACGAGGTCGCCGGTGAACACGATGAGGTCGGCTTGTTGGGCGTTTACAAGATCGACCGCCTTTTGCAGCGACTTCCTGTCCCCGTGCCAGCTCCCGGCGTGGATGTCCGAGATTTGTGCCACCCGGTAGCCGTCGAAAGCCGCCGGAAGATTCGGGGATGCGAACACGACCTGTTTCACCTCGAACTGTTTCCGCCCGAAGAACGTGCCGTAAAGAATTGCCAGCATCGTGGCGGCTCCCGCTACCACGCCCAACCATGCGAAGGGATGGGAATGCAGCTTCAGCAGCCGCCTCACGGGCAGGTCTGCCAGCGAGCAAAGGGAAAATACCAACTTGGGTAGCACCACCGCCAGATAGGCAATGACGAATATCCCGATAAACGCTTGCCCGCCATGCCCTCCCCGCGAGAAGAGCGGTATCCACAACAGTCCGAGCAACAGTACCGCTGAGGGCACGAACCAGAGTTCCCGGCTGCGCCCGCTTGCCACGTGTTTCTTGATGTATAACTTGTAAATATAAATGTCCGGCAGTACCAGCAAAAGAATAAAATAAACCGATAGTTTTTCAATCATACTCGTTCATGAGATTTATAAGTGACCTCCCAAAGTTATCATTTCTTTTCACTACGTTTCCCGGTGTAAGTTTTTTTACTTTTCTTTTAGTTATCTTATCGCCATAAGGTTCATTCTTGGAAAAAAAGTTATAAATTTGCAGAAAGGAATGGTTTTTTGTTGTATAAGGGTATAGGTGCTCACGTGAATAAAGAGAAAGTAAAATTGATGGAGCAAAGGCAATTTTTAGAAGGGGTAAGCCGGAAGGACGATAAAGCGTGGGAAGAACTGTATCGTTATTTCTATGCGCCATTGTGCAGCTACTCGGCGAAGATCATCGGGGATGTCGATGCGGCAGAGGATATCGTGCAGGGATGCCTCGTGCGGCTGTGGCGTTCCAGCTTCATTTTTACCGATATCAAGGCGATCACTACTTATTTGTACCGGGCGGTGTATAACGGTTCCCTTAATTTCATACGAAATAAACAGGCTTCAGAGCATATCCACAAGACGTGGTTCGATAACTTGCAGGTGCAAGAAGAGGATGCCATACATGCTGCGCTAGAGGAAGAAGCTATTACACGCTTCTACGCGGTTATAGCGGAGTTGCCCGATCAACAACGGGAGATATTGTTGGGCAGCCTGCGCGGTGATAAAGTGAAGGAGATCGCCGAGCGGCTGGAGGTGTCGGAGAACACCGTGAAGACTCAAAAGAAGCGGGCTTACCAGTTCGTGCGGGAACAATTGGGCGAGGGATTGGCGGTTGTCGTGTCCTTGTTGTTCGTGTGAAAATAATTAATTGTAATATTCTTGTAATTTTTTTTTGATTCTTGTCACCCGTTTTCGAGGTCGGCGTGTTTGTTTGTGTATTTTAAATAATGATGCATGAAATGGGATGATATACACGACAGGTCGAAAGCAATTGTCCGGCAAGCTATCGGGCAGGTACTTGACGGGGATGACACGGAACGTGAGGACGGTACGGGGGATATCGTGGAGCATTTGCGGGATTCCGATTATTTGGCGGGGGAGTTGAAAAGACGGGAACGTTATGATTACCGGCGGGCTTTCCGGGATCTGAAACGGGGTGAACGACGGCGGAGAGGCATCCGGGTGTTGTTGGCGGCGTGCGGTGCGGCATGTATCCTTGTTGCCACTTGTCTGCTGGTGTTCATGCAGGGTGGCGGCAATCACGGGCTGGCGAAGTTGACGACGGATAACACAATTCAGGCAAGAGGGATGAAAGCGGTACTCGTGAAAGCGAATGGGGACGAATTGGTGTTAGATAAACGCAGGCTACGGTTGAACGAGGACAATGGGGCGGTACTGGCGGCAGATTCCTCGGGTTTGCAATATGACGTGGTCGATAGCCTGATAGAGGATTCTCTGGTATACAACACGTTGACCGTACCCCGGGGGGGAGTGTATCAATTAACGTTGGCGGACGGCACAAGAGTGTGGATGAACTCTGGTTCAAAATTAGTTTACCCTGTGGTTTTTACTGGAAACACTCGGGAAGTGATGTTGACCGGGGAGGCTTACTTTGACGTGCGGGAGGATGTGAAGAAGCCTTTCACTGTGGTGACGGGATTGGGAAAGATAAAGGTACTTGGTACCCGGTTTAACGTTAAGTTTTATCCGGAGGAGGCTTCCGTCGTGACGACACTCGTGCACGGGAGCGTGAGTTTTAGCAATAATGTGGTGCCGGAAACAAGATTGTCACCGGGTTACCAATTGAAGTATGACAAGGGATGCGATACCGTCAGGCTACAGAAAGTAAATGTCAATTATTACGTGGGTTGGCGGGACAACCAGTTGGCATTCCAAAGCGAAACGTTGGAAAATATTATGCGGATACTTGCCCGTTGGTATGACGTGGAGGTGGTGTTCGAGGACGGGGAGCTGAAGCAACTTGAGTTCTCGGGGAATTTAGACCGGTACGAGGATATCGGCAAGTTTTTCAAGTTATTTGAATTAGGCGCAGACGTGGAGTTCGCGATAGATGATAAAGTGATACACGTGCGAAAGAAAAAGTGAGGTAAAATGTTCTTTGCAGGATAGAAGAAAAATAGAGGAAACGAACCTAGCTACCAACTTGAATCGCATCCTCTACTAATTACATAGTTATTAATCAAATAAAAATGTAACATGTGCTACAAATTTATGGAAAAAAAGCGATTGGATTGCCATGAGCATCCAAGTAAATGGAAAAAAACTTTATTAATTATGAAATTGACCAGTGTTTTAACCTTGTTGCTGACGATCACTGCTTCGGCATCGGTGTTTTCACAACAAGAAATGGTGACGTTAAACGTGAAGTCTGCCACGTTAAGCAACGTGTTAATGTTGATCAAAGACCAGACGGGGGTGAAGATTCTTTACAACGAGAGTGCGTTGAAAAACGTGTCGTGTAAGGATGTCGCCCTGGAAAACGTGGCGGTGGAGGAAGCGTTGAAACGGGTGTTGCAGCATACCGGGTTCGGGTATTCCGTGGTAGACGGGGTTTTTGTGATCAAGGAGATGGCGGAAGAGGAAGAGAAGGAGAAACGGTTCCAGATTTCCGGTATGGTGATGGACGAGTACAAGACCCCGCTCCCGGGAGTGACCGTCCTCGTGAAGGAAGGGAAGATCGTGTTGGGGACGGCGACCTCATCGGACGGGAAGTACAAGTTGACGATTCCCGGTGCGCTGAAAAAGTTCTCCGTGTCTTTTTCCTTCGTGGGGATGGAAACGAAGGTGGTGGAATATAGCGGGAAGGACACGATCAATGTGGTACTGAAGGAAGATGCGAAGAGCATGGACGAGGTGGTGGTGACGGGTTACCAGACATTGCAAAAACGTTCGCAAGCGGGGTCGATCAGCACGGTGAAGGCGAAAGACCTGTTGCTGAACGGCACGCAGACGCTGGAACAGGCGTTACAGGGAAAGGTGCCGGGAATGATGGTGATGAACCGGAGCGGGTTGACGGGAACCCGGCAGCGCGTGAGGGTACGGGGTACTTCTACCTTGCTGGGAAATGCCGAGCCGGTATGGGTGGTGGATGGCATTATCCAAGAGGATCCCCTGCCGTTTTCGTCGAATGATTTTAATAACTTGAACCAGGATAACATGGATATGATCCGCAATTTCGTGGGAGGGGCTATATCGTGGCTGAACCCGAATGATATTGAAACGATCACCGTGTTGAAGGACGCCGTGTCGACAGCTATTTATGGGGTAAAGGCTGCCAACGGCGTGATCGTGATTACCACGAAGAAAGGACAGGCGGGACGCATGGCGGTGAGTTACACGGGTAATATGTCGGTTACGCCGCGCATGACGTACAAGAAGCTGGAGTTGATGAATTCACAGCAGCGGGTGGAGGTGTCGCGGGAGGCTTACGAGAAAGGGTTGGTGCTTGCCGATGCCGGGAATTACGAGATCGGTTATACCGCTTTGGCTTTGGCTTACAAGAAGCAATTGATTTCACTGGATGAATTTACAAGGGAGGCAAAGCAACTGGAAAAGAATAACACGGATTATTTCGATATCCTGTTTCGGAACGCTTTCAGCCACAATCACACGGTGAGCATCTCGGGCGGCACGGAGAAGGGGACTTACCGCGCTTCCGTTGGTATAAATAACACGAACAACACGGCGAAGGGGAATGATCAGCAGCAATACATGGCTAGTATTTCTGCCGGGACGATGATGTGGGATTGCCTGTCGGTGAATTTTTCGCTGGGAGCCAGTTACGCGGAAACCAACGCTTTCGTGGGGGCGAACCCGTATACTTATGCCAGCGAAACAAACCGGGCTATCAGGTGTTATAACGAGGATGGGAGTTTTTCCTTCTACAAGCACGAGGGGGACGGGTATTTGTTTAACATTGTGAATGAGCTCGAGCAAAGTGGAAACGAGAATACATTATCCTCTTTTAATTCCGGCTTGAGTTTGCGGTGGACGATCGTGGACGGTTTGAATTATAATTTTTCCATGGGATATAGTGTTTCCAATTCCACGGGAAATTCGTGGTACACGGAGCAATCCTATTATATAGCCAAGTTGCGGGGTTATAATTTTGAGGAGTACGCCGAGGGAACGGATAAGTATAAAGAATCATGGTTGCCCCACGGCGGGGAGTTGAATACCTCGCAGACGAAGAACGTGAGCTGGACGATAAGAAACCAGATCGATTTCACGAGGGTGTTCAACCAGGTTCACTCGGTGAGTGCTTCCGTCGGACAGGAGGCGAGAAGCGTACAACAAACGGGTTTCGAGAAAAAGGAGTACGGGTATTTGCACGATCGCGGGAAATTGTTCGTGAATATTCCTGTTACCATAAATGGAAATTCTAGTAGTTTGATTAGAAATGCACCTAGAGTGACGGATTCGGAAGAGAATTATATGTCATTCTACGGTACATTGAGTTATATGTATGATAACCGTTACGCGGTGAATGCCAGCGTGAGAATGGATGCATCGAATCGGTTCGGGCAGAACAAGAGTACGCGTTACCTGCCGGTTTGGTCGGTCGGAGGCAGATGGAACCTGGGTAGCGAGCATTTCCTTGCGGGACAGAGTCTGTTGAGTGATATGGTGTTCCGCCTGTCTTACGGTTGGCAGGGGAACGTGGTGACGGGGGTAAGCCCGGATTTAATTGCCAAGATCGACGTGTCGGATTCGGATGGCTATATATTGAAGATAGAGAATCTGCCGGCTCCTGATTTGAAATGGGAGAAGGTGCAGAACTTGACTTTCGGTGTTGATTTTAGCCTGTTTAACCACAAGATTCACGGGAATTTCGACTATTACTGGAAGAAGACGAAGGATATGATTATCAACCGGGCGGTGCCTTACGTGAATGGAGTGGATTCGCGTCCTATTAACGGGGGCGAGATGACCAACAAAGGATGGGATTTGGGTGTTAGCTTTATCCCGGTGAGGACGAAGGATTTGGTGGTATCGTTAGGTCTGACTACCGGAAAGGTGTATAACGAGGTGAAATCCACGATCGATCCCACGGGAGATTGGAAGGATGCTGCGGGTGGGAATTTGAGCCAGAAGGGATACCCGGTTTCCAGTTTTTGGGCATTCCGTTTCGAGGGGTTGGACGCCACGCACGGGGGACCGTTGTTTGATTTGGAAGGGGCGGAACTAGAAGATGCTTCAAAGGATGCCACGCTGTACATGGATTACGCCGGTAAGATGGAACCGGATTTCACGGCAGGGTTGTCATTGGGTATTACTTACAAGACGTTTACTTTGTCCACGAGCCTATACTTGAGTTTGGGCAATAAACAGTTTTTAGCCCCCATCATGAGTTCCACGTATGACGGTATCCCGAGTGAATACGAGAATATGTCGAAAGAGTGGTTGAAGCGGTGGCGCAAACCGGGGGACGAGAAGAAAACGAACGTGCCCTCGTTGCCGGACAAAGTGGAGAGTGCCAAGGTAATCACGATAGGGAGCAAGAAGTATTATCCTTACGAGATGTATGGTTATTCAACAGCACGGGTGGTGGATGCCTGGTTCTTGAAATGTAACAATATAGCTCTTTCTTACACGGTCCCAGGCAATAAGTTACCGGGTATATTACAGAATTTGAGTGTCAATTGCTCTGTTTCGAACCCTTTCGAGATCGTGAGCAAGGATTTCATGGGACGCGATCCGGAGGTAGCTTTGGGAAATCAGCCCTTGTCAACGATAGTTTCTTTGGGTGTTAGTGTAAGTTTCTAAATAAAAAATGATAGGTATGAAAATAAATATACTATTGATGCTAGGATTGGTGACGCTTGCCCTATTTGGGTGCGAGAGCTTTTTGGAAGAGAAGAGCCAGGATGAAGTACGTCCTTCCACGGTGACGGATATGGAAAAGATATTGCTGGGAGAGGCTTATTTCTCGAAGGCGGAAGGATTTATGTTTAATTACGGCACGGATATTTTTTCCGATAATATGACCAGTAATGCCGTTATAGATAATAAAGATCTCAAAAAGAGGCAGATTGCCCCTCGCTTCCGTTGGGAAAGGGATATGTTCGACGAGTCTTGCGGTTACGAGGATTTGAGTTTCTGGAAGGTTCCTTACGCTCGTATAAAAGGGTGTAACCTGGTGATTGAGTACGCTCCTAAAATGAAGGGGGACGAGAAGAAACGAAATCATTTGATCGGGGAAGCTCACGTGTTGAGAGGGTATTACTATATGTTTCTTGTAAATTGTTTCGGGTGGTCTTACAATTACGGCGATCCGACGGCGAATCTGGGTGTTCCCTTGAAGCTGGTTTCCGGGGTGACGGATGAGTTCTTTACCCGCAATACGGTGGCGGAAGTGTACGGGCAGATCGAGAAAGATTTGTTGCTCGGGGCACAGTTGATGGAGGAGAATGCGATGGAGCTTTATCTCAATCGTTTGAATGCGACAGCAGCCAATGCTCTGTTGATGCGGATGTACCTGTACATGGAGGATTGGGATAACGTGGTGAAGTATGCCAATAAGGTGTTGGCAGTAAGACCGGGTTTGCTGAACTTGTCGGAACAGCCCGTGAGCCAGTATTCTTCATACTCGGTTTACACGGATGTCCGTTCGGACGAGATCCTGTGGGGAATGCCTTGGGATGCCGAGAATAGTTACATAACATGGGGAAATATAGACCCGTATTCCCCGTCTGACGAGTTGATAGCCATGTTTCAGCAGGATTTAAACGGGGCGGTAGACGTTCGCGGGGATTGGAAGAATAATATGACGGCTTATTTGAAGGGCGGAGATGTGAACATCAAGACGGGAGGATATCGCTCCATGTGCACGTGGGTGGACAAGGGACGTGTGAGTACTCCCTTTAATGGTGGTATCCGGACGGGAGAGGTGTATGTTAGCCGTGCCGAGGCATATTGCCGGAAATACTTGGCATCTGGGAACGTGTCTGACGCAGAGAAGGCATTGGAGGATTTGAACGAGTTGCGATACAATCGTTTTTACGAGGGGTATGTTGATAAAGAGTTGTCCGAATTCGCTACAGCCGGTGAGCTGCTGGATTTCTGCCAGCGGGAACGCCGCAGGGAGTTGTGCGGGGAGGGAAATCATCGCTGGTTCGACCTGAAGCGCATGGGAATGCCGGAAATCAAGCATATTTTCGTGGACAATGCGACAGGTGAAGGACAGGTGTACACGTTGAGTAAGGAAGATAAGCGTTATTTGCTGCCGATACCTCGCAAGGAGATCGACAGGTGTCCTACCTTGAAACAGAATCAATATTAATTAATAAAGGCATATTATGAAACTGAAGTATATATTTTTAGGGTTAGTATGGTTGTTTTTTATGGGGTGCTACGACGAGGATGATATTACGGTGGATGACGGGCAGGAGTATACCTATACGCTGGCGTCCGGGCATGATTACGATGAGATTTTGCACGAGTGGCACGCGAAGTACGGGTTCTATCCGTTGTATATTTTCACGGAGCGGGATATTTATTGGAATAATACGATGTGGGATAATCCCAACCTGGATGTTTGGAAGGGGTTTTGTCTAGGACGACCGGGAAATGCGGATTACGTGGGCGAGCAAGTCGATCTGATCGATAAGGCGTTCATGGCGATCTACCCGGATAAGTTGCTGGAACTTTTCCCGTTGAAAATGTTGTTGTGTACGGATTTGTATAAAACGAAGTATGCGGTAACTTATGACCCGGTGGCGGGGAAGTGGCTTCCCGGTTACGATTCGACTGCGGTATGGGCATACCGAGGATATGACTTTATCGCAATCAACGGGGCAAATGAATCGATCGTGGAGATGACGGGGGATGATAAACGCTCCATGCAAGTGGCGGTGAACGAGATCTTCTTGGAATATCTCGGGCTGCAAGGCGTGTTTACCGTGCCGGAGGAATTTTTTGAGGTGTCGGATTACGTGTATAGCTGGATCCGGGGGGATGATTTGTTCAAAGCGGGCTATCTCTCGGCTGAAGCGTTGAAAAGTGGAGATGAGGCGGCATCCAAGAAAAATGACCTTGCCACGTATATAAAATTGGCGGCACATAATATGGCTAGCTTGAAAAGCGTTCCGGACAGAAGTCAGGATTCTGATGTCCAGCCTTCTTGGATAGGAGCTTTGAACCGGGAAGAGCGAGATGTGAACGGGTTGTGCGAGAAGAAGTACGAGATCGTGATACGTTATTTGAAAAGTTTAGGAATCGACACGGGTAAATTGCAGTATCCGGTTTTGGATTAAATAAATGATTTTTGTTTGAATATAGTGTTATCCTGGAAGACAACGTTCTGACAGGATAACATTTAGAGAGTGTTGTATGTAAATTTTCAGGTATGTTGGAAGATACTATCATAAAAGTAGAACATTTATCGCATCGTTATGATGTCCAGTGGGCGGTGCGTGATGTGAATTTCGAGATTGTTCAAAAAGGTATATACGGCTTGCTGGGAGCCAATGGAGCCGGGAAGTCTACCATCATGAATATTATATGCGGGGTGATAAAACCCACGGAAGGTGTCGTGTTGGTGAAGGGAACGGACATAACGGGAGATCCCATGGGAGTAAAGTGCCATATTGGTTTTTTACCACAGAAACCACCCTTGTATGATGAATTAACGGTGGAGGAGTATTTGACGCATGCCGCCGAATTGAGATGCGTGCCCGATAAAGAGGTGAAAGGGGCGGTATCCGATGTCATGGAATTATGCGCGATATCCCATTTCCGGAAACGGTTGATCAAGAATCTTTCGGGGGGATATCAACAGCGTGTGGGGATAGCACAGGCGATTATCCACAAGCCGGATATTGTTATTTTCGATGAACCCACGAATGGTTTAGACCCGAACCAGATATTGGATATACGTCGGTTGATCAAGGGGATCGCCGAGGAGCATACGGTGATTCTTTCCACCCATATATTGTCGGAAGTGCAGGCTGTTTGCGACTATATTTTCATGATTGATGCGGGGCAGGTCGTGTTCTCCGGCAGCGTGAACGATTTTGATAATTATATTATGCCCAGCACGATATACGTGGATTTTGCGGGAGAGGTTCCCGGGGAAGAATTGAAGAATATACCGGGGATACTGCAGGTAGAGCACGTGGAAAAGAATGGCTACCGGCTGGGCTTTTCCGACGCCAACGAGGTGATGGAACACTTGGTGGAAGAAGCTGCCGCCAAGGGTTGGCATATGTGTGAGATGAGGTTGGAGAAGATTTCTTTGGATCATGTTTTTGCCGAGTTGTCTAAAAAGAAACGTTAGTCAAAATAAAAGAAGAAAATTATGGGTATTATATATAAAATAGCGCGGGCGGAATTGCGGATGCTTTTCTTTTCACCGATAGCGTGGCTTCTGTTGTTGTGTTTTACCGTGCAGGCGGGGATGCAGTATATTTATATGTTCGATTATCTCATGTATTCCATGAAGGAGTACGGGGGGATATGGGATGCCACGAAATCCCTTTTCTTGCAGCAGAATGGTATATGGTGTTACGTGCAGGGTTTCCTGTATTTTTATATTCCTTTGTTGACGATGGGAATCGTGAGTAAAGAGTTTAACAGTGGTGCCATACGGCTGTTGTATTCATCTCCTATCAGCAGCACGCAGATTATACTGGGGAAGTATCTCGCCTTGGTGTTTTACGGGATGGTTATGATGGGGGTGTTGATGCTGTATGCTTTTATCGGCTGGGGGGCTATTGAAAACTTCGAGAGCGGTTTGGTGTGGGGCGGTCTGCTGGGGTTGTTCCTGTTGACGTGTACTTACCTCGCTGTCGGTTTATTCGTGTCGAGCTTGACTTCTTACCAGATTATCGCGGCTGTCGGCACGTTTATGGTACTGATGTTATTGAGTATGATCGGCAAATTCGGGCAACAATATGATTTTATCCGGGAGATCACGTATTGGTTGTCGATTAACGGGCGTGCCGATACGTTTTTGAGCGGGATGTTGTGCAGCGAGGATTTACTTTATTTCCCGGTCGTGAGTGCTACTTTTCTGGCTTTGGCTGTCATCCGGTTGAATGCTATCCGGCAGAAACAACGTTTTGCGGTTACTTTGGGTAAGAATGCGATCGTGTTGGGAATTGTTGCGGTCGTGGCATATGGGTCATCACAACCGGCATTGACGGTGTATCACGATACAACGAGTACAAAAGAAAATACATTAACACCGGCGAGCCAAGAGATTGTGAAAGAAGTGAAAGGGGGAATGACGATTACTGCTTACGTGAATGTTTTGGATCAGGATTATTGGCAATACCGGTATCCCGGTTTTATTATGGAGAATATACGTTATTTCCGTAATTATACCCGCTTTAAGCCGGATGTAAAGTTGAAAACGGTTTATTATTACGCGGAGCCGGATGAGGATAAAAGGAGGGAGGACAAGGATGGTGCGATTACCCGGGCGAAAGCGATCCGGATTTGCGAGCAGTATGACCTGGATAGCAACCGCCTGAAGACGAAAGAGGATATAGATCAAATGGTTGACCTGTCAGAGGAAGGATACACGTTTATCCGTCAGATTGTTCGGGACAACGGGCAAAAAGACTGGTTGCGAGTTTATAATGAAGGTGTTTCCCGGCAACCGACAGAGGCAGAGATCACGGTGGCTTTCAAGCGAATGATTATGTCGTTACCTAAGATCGGATTTGTGACAGGGCATTTGGAACGAGGGATGTATGACAAGACCCCGTATGGTTACCAGATTGTAGCCAGTAACAAGAAAGTACAGTTGTCCGTTTGGAACCAAGGGTTTGACGTGGAGGAGATTTCTTTGGACGGGGAAGTGCCGAAAGATATTGATCTGATGATTATTGCCGACCCGAGGGATGCGTTTTCCGAAGCAGAGGAATCCGTGTTACAGGCTTATTTGGAGCGGGGAGGAAATTTGTTCTTTCTAGGTGAACCGCGACGAAGGGAAACCTTGAACCCGATGTTACGGAAGTTCTTCGGTGTGGAATTGACACCTATGTTGGCGCAGAATGATATTCGCAATAAAGCTTTGCCGGCTAATGTACTTTTTTGCCTGCCGACAAGGGAGGCTAAAAAGGAAATGTACCATTTGAGTCGTTCGAATCTGTTGATGCCTACCGTTGCCGGTGTGGAGCAAGTAGAGGACAAGGGGTATGATCTGTTCCCGATAGCACAGACCGACACGATCACTCCTTGCTGGACAGAATTGGAAACCACCGATTTCGTGGACGATACGATTCGCTTTAATCCATCCGTCGGGGAGGTTTCAAAAGTGTTTGCAACAGTTGTCGGGTTGACAAGAACGATTGCTGGAAAAGAACAGAGAATAATTATATCGGGAGATACGGATGTGTTTACCAATAACGAGTTTGCTGCCAGAAGAGGGGTGTCTGCTAACAACGCGTACCTGCTATTGGGAGGTTGTTACTGGATGTCTTATAACAAAGCCCCGATAGACGTTCGCCGCCCGAGAGCAACGGATAAAAGAGTATGTTTATCTGCCGGGGGATACTCGGTGATTCGCTGGAGTATCCGTTGGGGTATTCCCGTGCTCGTGGTGTTGGGGGGTATTTTCGTGTGGGTGAGAAGAAAAAGCAGGTAAATTAGTTTAATTTTAAGGTGTTATGGAAGATTGTATTGTAAAAGTCGAACATGTATCTCATCGTTATTCCGTGCAATGGGCTGTTAATGATGTTAGTTTCGAGATATCTCGTAATGGGATATATGGAATGTTAGGTTCCAATGGAGCCGGTAAGTCTACTTTGATGAATATATTATGCGGGGTGTTGCGTCAGACGAAAGGAGAAGTGTTTATTAATGGGGTGAACACGCGCGAACATCCGATAGAGGCTAAAAAGCATATCGGGTTTATGCCCCAGCAACCGCCCTTGTATAATGATATGACGGTAGAGGAGTATTTGTCTTATACGGCTGATTTGCGGCATATCCCGCAAAGAGAAGTGAAGGAAGCCGTGGAGCGGGTATTGACCTTGTGTGATATTACCCGTTTCCGGAATCGGTTGATTAAGAACCTTTCCGGGGGATACCAGCAACGCGTGAGTATTGCCCAAGCCCTTGTTCATAAGCCGGCTTTAGTCATCTTTGATGAGCCGACGAATGGATTGGACCCCAATCAAATACTCGAGATTAGAAATTTAATCAAGAATATCGCCAAAGATTGCACGGTGATTCTTTCTACCCATATATTGAAGGAGATACAAGCTGTTTGCGATCATATCTTGATGATAGGACAGGGAAAGTTGGTTTTCGCGGGGACTATCGAAGAATTTGATAATTATATTGAACCTGATACACTTTTGGTTACCTTAAGGAATACTCCTTCCGTGAGCGAATTGTTGGAAATCGAGGGAGTAAAAGAGGTGGAAGAGATAGGAAATGCCTCTTTCAGGGTTTATTTTACTCATGCCCAAGAGGTGATGGATAGGTTGATCGCACGAAGTGCTGCTCAACATTGGGCGATGACCGAGATCCGGTTGGAGAAGAGTTCTCTGGAAAGAATCTTTGTCGAATTATCCCAAAGTGTTCAATAAATAAAGATGTCAATTATGAAAATGATATGGAAAATAGCGAAGAAAGAATTGCAGTTGTTATTCTATTCGCCTGTCGCGTGGTTCTTGTTGGTTGTATTCACGATCCAAGCGGGGATGGTATTCGTGGGGAATTACCACAATTATATGAAAACTAACGAGTTCGGTAACGGAGTCCAGTTTATGGTTTCTTTTTCTCTGTTCGTGAGAGCGTTGTGGGGACAAGTTTCTGCCTACCTGTACTTTTATATTCCCTTGTTGACGATGGGATTGGTCAGCAAGGAATTGAGTAGCGGGTCAATCAAATTACTGTATTCTTCTCCCGTGTCCAACACGCAGATCATCTTGGGGAAATTCTTCTCGATGGTGGGGTTTGCGTTCGTGATGTGTTTGATGTTAAGTGCTTACGTGTTCGTGGCGTGGGGTACGGTGCAGGATTTCGAGTGGGCGGTGGTTTTGACCGGCTTGTTCGGGCTTTTTTTGTTGACTTGTACTTATGCAGCCGTGGGGATCTTTGTTTCCAGTTTGACTTCTTATCAGTTTGTGGCGGCTGTCGGAACGTTTATCGTGTTGATGTTTTTAAGTTTGATCGGTGGATGGTGGCAGGAATATGATTTCGTTCGTGATGTCACGTATTGGTTGAGCATCAACGGGCGGGTCAACACGTTTATCATGGGAATGGTATGTAGCGAAGACGTATTGTATTTTCCTTTGGTGACGGCTTTATTCCTTGCCTTGACAATCATTCGTTTGAATGCCGTGCGGCAAAAGATCAAGTTCTCGGTAACTCTGGGGAGGAATATTGTTGTCATTCTGATAGCTTGTTTGTTGGGATATTTTTCTTCCCGTCCGAAATTGATGGCTTATTATGATACTTCTTCTACCAAATGGAATACGTTGACGGAAGAGAGCCAGCGTATCGTGGAGGAATTGGACGGCGATCTGTCTATCACGGCTTACGTCAACGTGTTGGATCCGAATTATTATTCCTATGCCTTCCCTCGTTTTATTCAACGGAATCGGCGGGTTTTTGAACGTTACGAACGTTTTAAGCCGGAAACCAAATTGAAAGTCATTTATTATTACGATACCATCACGGAAGTTGACGGGGGCGGTTTTTTGTTCAAGGAGAACGAGGGGAAAAGTCTATGGGAAATGGCAAAAAAAGTATGTGAAGATAGTGATATGGATAGTACCCGTTTGAAAACTCCCGGGGAGATTCGGAAAATGATAGATTTGACCGGGGAACGAACTTTTGTTTGGCAGATAGAACGGGAGAACGGGCGAAAGACTTGGTTACGCACGTTTGATGACCCCATGGATATATTTCCTCACGAGTCGGAAGTCAGTGCTGCCTTAAAACGGGTTGCATCCTCGTTGCCCAAGATCGGGTTCGTGAGCGGGTATGGAATGCGTTCCATTTATGATTCTTCCCCCCGGGGGTATAATCGGCACTTTAGTGTAAAATACGCTCGCTTGGGAGTGATCAATCAAGGGTTTGACGTGGAGGAAGTAGATTTACACCGGGAAGTTCCCGCGGATATTCATATTTTGACCCTGGCTGATGTCCGGGAACCTTTCTCGGAAGAAGAATTGTGTTCATTGAGAAATTACGTGGAGCGAGGGGGGAATTTATTTATTTTGGCGGAACCCCGGCGCCGCGAGGTGATGAATCCGTTTTTGAAGGATTTGTTTGGTGTTGAATTGACGGAAGGCGTGTTGGTTCAATACAGGGAACCGGAACAACGTCCGGAAGAATTATATTGTTTGATGACCGAGGAAGCGGCAACGTTGAGTTACCGTTACGGTACATTGTCTTATGCCCGACTGCCGACAACGACCGGAATCGAGATGGTTGAGCAAAAGGGATTCACGATGATTCCGATATTGAAGACAGACACCTTGGCAAGGGAGTTGGAGAAAAGAGAAAATCGGTCATATCGCGTGTGGAACGAGTTGGAGTCATTAAACTATGAAGACGAGCCGTTAAAGTACAATCCGGCAGCGGGAGAGGTCGCTAAAGAGTATTATCCGGCTGTCGCCTTATCCCGTAAGTCGGGTGAGCGGGAACAACGGGTGATTATTATGGGAGATGCCGATTGTATCAGTAATGGGGATGTAGATCGCACGGGAGGTGTTGTATTGTTACTTGGCGCGTATCATTACCTTTCCGATAATGAAATGCCCGTGGATACGAGAAGGTCAATGACAACAGATACGGTTGTCTATATTAATAAAACGAGTTTTAAAGTATTGAAAACAGGTTTGATGTTTATTTATCCCTTGTTCTTCCTGGGAATGGGACTCTTTTTCTGGATTAGACGGAGAGGAAGATAAGGGTTTGTGAATTAATGAAATAAAAAATGAATGTTATGAGATTGATGTTTTTATTTATCATATGTTTTGTGTCATCAGTTAGTTTCGGGCAGGAAGAATTTAAAATTTCCGGAGCACTGAAAGGTTGTGCGGATGGGAATGTGTTTCTTCTGAAACCCACGGGAAACGAGTGGGATACTTTGGCGGTTTCGGAAATGAAAAATGGGATTTTTGAGTTGCGAGGAAAGCAAGAGGGTATCAGCATGGTTAGTTTGGTCATCACGGGGGAAGGAGAGAAAAGGTTTATGCTTGAAAAAGGGCAGTTTGCGGTTCATGGAGAGAAAGGAAACATAAATGTCGAAGGAGGGGACGCTCAGAAGTTGTATAATCGTTTTGAGGAAATCTCTTCGGTAATGACTCAAAAGGAAGAGGCATTGACGAAAAAATATTATGTAGCCAAAGAAGATAAAAATGAAAAGATGATGGAGCAACTTCTCGATGAGCTTGACCAGTTGCTCTCGGTATGGCATATGGAAGAGAATGAACTGATCGAGGATCACCCGGATTCTTACGTGTCGGCTTTTGTGGTTTATTCGGCGATGCGTATGATGAATTTTGAGAATTTTATGCTTGTGTCGTTGAAAAAGCATTTGAATTACGAGTTATTGCGGGAGAAATTCATGCTGCTGGGTGAACAAGGGAAAAAAACAGAATACGGAAAGATCGTTGCTGATTACGTGGCGGAACAGGAACGGGTGGCGATAGGTGCATCAGCCCCGGATTTCGAGATAACGACGCCGGAGGGCGAGCGGGTATCTCTTTATAGTTTGAAGGGGAAAGTTAAATTGATTGATTTTTGGGCTTCCTGGTGTGGTCCTTGTCGGCGGGAAAATCCTAATGTGGTGAAAATTTATAATAGATTTCAGGGTAAAGGATTAGAAATCTTGGGAATATCCCTGGATTCCGACAAGGATGAATGGGTGGAAGCGATTCGGAAGGATGGATTGATCTGGAAGCACGGTTCAGACTTGAAAGGTTGGGAATCGCCTGTCGCACAATTGTATAAAGTGAGAAGTGTGCCTAGTACGATATTGTTGGATAGTAATCATCGTATTGTTGCCAAGAATTTGCGAGGGGAAGAATTGGAAAAGAAAATAGAAGAGTTGTTAGATAATAATGATTAATAACGGGCAGGTGGTGAATGTTATTTGCCTTAGAAATATGTGAATGGACTTATGGAAAATATACCTTTTTTAGGAACGGCTATCGTTAGTATTACGCTGGCACTTGTCTTTTACTCGATCGGGACATGGGCTGAACGGGTGGAGCGGGAATTGAAATTATGGCATATTATTTTGTTTTTATTGGGCTTGACGGCGGATACCTTTGGAACAGCCGTGATGTCTGAAATCGCGGGTGAGATCGGTAACGATAATTTATTGCACGCTATAACGGGGTTGCTGGCAATAATACTGATGGCGGTTCACGCGGGATGGGCGATCTTTACCTATTGGAAGGGAAGTCAGCAGGCAAAACAGAATTTCAGTAAGTTTAGTGTTTTTGTTTGGGCTTTTTGGCTAATACCTTATGTTTTGGGGATCGTGTTGGGAATGTCCCATTAATCAATTATCGCAGTAATCCCGAGGTAATCCCAAAGTAATACTACCTCTTGATAGTTATAGTTCACGTGTAACGCTCTTACTTCACTGCAAATAATCGGTGAAATAAGGGTGTTATAACTGGCTTGCAACTGTTGAGAGGTGGTATTACTTTGGAATAACCTTAGGATAACATTGGAATGAAGGTGCGATTTTTATAAAAAATCCTTATATTTGTGGCATTAACATAGTAGATTTTTATTTTCTTTGTATCTATAAAATCTGTTGTGTCGTGAATGAAAAAGTTGGATATGGGGAACAGGATGAAAAGTTGCTGGAATTGTTTCGTACGGTTCCGGAGAGGGCTTTTCGTCAGTTGTTCGATACCTATTATATGCCGCTTTGCGTATATACGGTGCAGTTGACGGATTCTTTTGATATGGCGGAGGACGTGGTTCAAGAGGTGTTAGCGTATTTTTGGGAGAAGAAATATTATAACCGGGTGAACGGGAGTTTGCGGGGGTACTTGTTTTACGCTGTTCGCAACGCCGCTTTGTTGGCGTTGAAAAAAAATAAAATGGTTTCCATGGAGGAATTGTCCGGGATGAAAATCGATATTCCCGATGAGTTTCCGGATCGGGAGGAGTTGTATGAACGGGAAAGACAATTGATGGCTGATCTTGAAAAATTGCCTCAACAGGAGGTGTTGGCTGTAAAAGCTGTAATCCTTGAAAGTAAAAAATACAAGGAGGCGGCCGATGAACTTCAAATATCTGTAAATACTTTAAAGACACATCTTTCCAGAGCTTTAAGTAAATTGAGGAAGAACCATAATCTGATGATTTTTTTCTATTAGGTGATTTTTTTAATCTTTTTGTCACCCATTTTTGATTTTCCGCACTCTTCAGTATAAAAGAGAATATAATGGCTAAAAATAATAAAGAGATTCGGGAAACTTATTTTGAATACTATCGGACGAAACGTTCGAGGGAATTCATGGACCAGTACGATAGCTGGAAGTCGTGGCAGGGAGTGAAAGAGAAGGCTAAACGGTATCGGGTTCGTAAGATGAGGAGAATCGCTGCCGTGGCGGCAGCGGTAGCGGTCTTCGTTTGTTTTACCGTGTATTTCCATATTGCTTATGTTTTCAAGGAGGTTGAGCCGGTCGTGGTTGCCTCTTCTTATTCGTTCCCGGAGATGAAGAGCAAGAAAGCGATTCTCGTGTTTGATGACGGGGTGCAGGTTGATTTGTCGAAACAAACCGGAAGGTTGGATGACGAGGGGAATATGACCGAAATTAATAATGTCGATCGTCAGTTAGTGTATAAACCAGCAGAAACAGCCCCGGCAGAAATAAAATACAATACCTTGTCCGTACCCCGTGGAGGAGAATATCAACTGGTGTTGTCGGATGGGACGAAAGTGTGGGTGAATGCCGAGAGTTCTTTGCGTTACCCGGAAACGTTCGGTGACACGAGAGAGTTGATGTTGACCGGAGAGGCTTATTTTGAGGTGGCTAAAGATCCTGCCCGTCCTTTTATCGTGCACGTGGGGGATAATTCTGTCGAGGTGCTGGGGACTCATTTTAATGTTTCTTCTTACGAGAAGGATAAAGTGTACACCACGTTGGCAGAGGGGAAAGTAAAAGTGAGCCATGATGGGCAAAGCGTTGTCTTGAACCCTAACGAACAGGCAATTATAGAACCGGGCGTGTCCGGAATAGAAATCCGGGAAGTGGATGCTTTCTTGTACACGTCTTGGATAAACGGACGCTATGAATTCCGGGATACGGAACTCGAGAGCATTATTGCCCAATTATCCCGTTGGTATGATGTTGATATTCGTTTCGCGGCTGAGGAGTTGAAACACAGGCGTTTTGCCGGAGTGGTTTATCGAGATGAGGAGTTGGGATTTGCAATCAAGGTGATCGAGCGTGTGGCTAATGTGCGTTTCAAACGTGATGGAGATGTGATTTATATAAATTACCCCAAATGATAAAAAAAACATAGCAGAAAGGGTGGAGCCTTCTTGCTATGCTGATAATTAAAAAACCTAATAAATAGGTATTATTTAACATTTTAATCAATTACAAAGTTATGAGAAAAAAACGACTAAACGAAATTTTTCGTTGGCGAAGTTTCGTGACGAGGTATTTTATTGCCTGTGTGTTGATAGGTTGGGTCGGTGCCGGCACAAATGCGAGTGCCCAGACGGACAAGAAAATTAGCATAAGCGTAAAAGATGTGCTGGTTCGAGAGGCTTTAGCAACATTGCAAAAGAGTGCCGAGATTAATTTTGTCTACAATGAAGAGTTGATTAGCAAGACTCAGAAAGTGACGCTTGAGTATAAAGAGGTTGCGCTTACGGAGGTCTTGGATGGGTTGTGCAAGCAATTAAAATTGCGTTACGAGATTCAGAAGAATTTGATTTTATTGTTGCCTTTAAATAAAGAAGGGCAAGAGGAGCAAACGAAATTCGAAATTGTTGGAACGGTAACGGATGAGGCTAACTTGCCACTTCCTGGGGTAACGGTTTTAGTGAAAAGCGGGGGTGTGACCTTGGGTTCCGTGACTTCTACTGATGGAAAATATAAAATAACTGTTCCGGGAAGTTTAAAGAAGTTCTCGTTGTCTTTTTCTTTCGTGGGGATGGAAACCGTTTCCGTGCCGTATAGCGGGAAAAACACGATAGACGTGGTGATGAAAGAGGATTTGAAAGAGATGGAAGAAGTTGTGGTGACCGGTTATCAGGTGATTAAGGAGAAAATGAATACTGGGGCTGTTTCTGCTGTGGATATGAGTTCTTTGGTATTGGACGGAACCCGTACCTTGGAAGCCGAGTTGCAGGGGAAAGTGCCGGGAATGATGGTTATCAATCGTAGCGGTTTGACGGGAACCCGTCAGAGAGTGCGTGTACGGGGAACTTCAACTTTGTTGGGAAATGCCGAGCCCGTGTGGGTGGTGGATGGTATTATCCAAGAGGATCCGCTACCGTTCAGTACGAATGATTTTAACAATCTGGATCCGAGCAACACGGATATGATCAATGATTTCGTGGGAGGTGCCATTTCTTGGTTGAACCCGAAAGATATCGAATCGATCACGGTGTTAAAGGATGCTATGTCAACGGCAATTTACGGTACGAAGGCGGCTAACGGTGTGATCGTAATCACGACGAAGAAAGGTAAGGTGGGACGTATGTCGGTAGGTTATTCCGGCGGTGTATCGTATTCTCCGAGAATGACGTATAAAAAAATGGAATTGATGAATTCGCAACAACGTGTGGATGTTTCCCGCGAGGCTTACGAAACGAATATTCCTCTTTCCGGGAACCAAGATATCGGTTACACGGGATTGGCGAAAGCTTACCGGAACCGCCAGATTTCTTTGGAGGAGTTCACCGCTCAGGCGAAACAATTGGAAATGAATAACACGGATTGGTTTAAGGTATTTTTTCGGAATGCTTTCAGTCATAATCATTCGGTGAATATTTCAGGTGGTAACGAACAGGCTACTTATTACGCGTCTTTTGGGATGAGTGATAACAACAATACCGCTAAAGGAAACGGACAAGTGCAGTACACGGGTAATTTGAGTATTTCCGCCCGTTTGTGGGAGAAAATCACCTTGAGTACTTCGTTTTCCGGTAGTGTGGCAGAAACGAAAGCTTTCGTGGGAACCGTGAACCCGTATAGTTATGCTACTACAACCAACCGCGCAATTGCAAGGTACACTCCAGAAGGAGAGCCATTTTATTATACGCACAAGGATAACGGGTATTTGTTTAATTTGGAGAATGAGTTGAAAAATAGTGGAAACGAGAATACCACTTCTTCTTTGAATGGGACTTTGAGTTTGCGTTGGCAGATATTGGAAGCGTTGTCCTTCACTACGACGGGGGCATACAGCTCCTCGAATGTGAACGGGGAAACGTGGTATTCGGAACAGACGAATTATATCGCCAATTTGAGAGGATATAATTTCGAAGAGTATTACGCGGGGGATGATAAGTACGCTACGTCGAATTTGCCTCATGGCGGAGAATGGAGTTTTTCCAACAACCACGCAATTAGCTGGACCTGGCGTAATCAGTTGGATTTCGTGAAAGTATTCAATGGCGTGCATTCGTTTACCGCCGCTTTGGGACACGAGATGCGCAGTTCTAGGGGAAAAGGTACTTCTCAAACGGTTTACGGGTATATGCCGGATAGAGGTAAGGTGATCGTGAATCTTCCTCCTTTCCGTGAAGGTAAGGCTGATCTCGGTGTAAATCCTTATTATCGGAGTACTCCGCATATTAGTGATACCAAATCGAATGTGTTGTCATGGTATTTGACTTTGGGGTATATGTTCAATGATCGTTATGCCTTCAACATGAGTGTGCGGGGGGACGGTTCCAACCGTTTCGGACAGGATAAGAGCGCCCGTTTCCAACCCGTTTGGGCGTTGGGATTCCGTTGGAACATGGAGATGGAGCCTTGGATGCAAAACCAGAATATCGTGCGCGGATTGAATTTCCAGTTTTCTTACGGTTATCAGGGGAACGTGGTGGAAAACGTGAGCCCTTATCTGATCGCGTCGATCGGGGTGGATCCCTGGACATACGATTACTCGTTGACTGTAGAGGACCTTCCGGCACCGGAACTGAAATGGGAAAAGACACAAAATATCAACTACGCGATCAGCGGTAGTTTGTTCGACAACAAAATTTCGTTCTCTTTCAACGGGTATTACAAGAAGACTACCGATATGGTGGTGGATTGGCTGGTGCCGTACGAGAACGGGGTACTTACCCGACCGATTAATGGCGGGAAGATGTCGAATTCCGGTTATGATGTCAGCTTCGGGTTTACTCCGGTGAAAGGAAAGGATTTTATTGTGTCCATGGGTTTGAATATGGGCAAAGTGTTTAATAAAGTGGAATCGACGATCGAACCTACCGGTAGTTGGCAGGAGGCTTCCAGCGGTAATTTGCCTAAAGAGGGGTATCCCGTATCCAGTTTCTGGGCATTCCGTTTCACGGGATTGAATCCCGAACACGGGGGACCGATGTTCGATTTGACAGGTTCGGAATCGGCAGAGGCCAAGTCGGATGCCACGCTTTACATGGAACATGCCGGGAAGATGGAACCGGATCTTACTTGCGGATTGTCTTTCTCCATTCGTTACAAAACGTTGTCGTTGTCCAGCGGTTTGTATTTGAGCGTGGGTAACCAGACTTATTTAGCCCCGTTAGGAAAGATGACTCAAAGTATCCCGAGCGAGTACGAGAATATGTCGAACGAGTGGGTGAAACGTTGGCGCAAGCCGGGTGACGAGAAAATCACCAATGTGCCTGCCTTGCCAAACATGATTACCAATGCCCGGACGATTGATTTGTTAGGAACGGCAACGAATCCTTACGATATGTATGCCAAATCAACGGTGCGCGTGGTGGATGCCTGGTATTTGCGTTGCAATAATATTTCGCTCTCGTATACTTTGCCGGAGAGATTGTTGCCGGGTACGCTGCAAAATATCGGATTTTCGTTCTCGATCGGGAATCCTTTCCAGATCCGGAGCAAGGATTTCAAAGGGCGCGACCCGGAGGTGGCTTTGGGTAGCCAGCCTTTGTCAAGGAATATGTCGTTGGGAGTTAGTGTAAGTTTTTAATCATAAAAGGACAAGAATATGAAATCAAGATTGTTGATATTGTTTGTAGCGCTGGGCTTTATCCAATGTAGCGATTTTTTGGAGGAACAAAGCCAGAGTGAGATTCGTCCTTCTACCGTGTCGGATATGGAGAAGATACTGGAATCGACGGCTTATCCGACAGCCGAAATGGGTACTTTGCTTGGCCGTAAGACGGAGATTTTCACGGATAACGTGAAGAGCAATATAGTTACGGATGGTGCTTATAAGAGTATGAAAGACAAGGAACTTTGGCGTTTCCGTTGGGATCCCATGATGTTCAATACGGGCGGCGGGGGACTGGACGTTTCGTTTTGGCAGTTGCCTTATGAAGGGATCAAAGGATGCCACTTGATCATGGAGTATATTGACGGTATGGTCGGGAACGAGGTGAGAAAGGCTCACATGAAGGGAGAGGTGTATGCCTTGCGGGCATACTACTATTACATGTTGGTGAATTTCTTCGGTTTGCCATACAATTACGGGGATCCGTCGAAGAATCCCGGGGTGCCCTTGAAGTTGACGTTGGGCGTTACGGACGAGCAATTCAAGCGGAATTCGGTAAAAGAGTGTTATGACCAAATTGTCAAGGATTTGAAAACGGGAACCGAATTGATGAAAGCCAATCAGGAGCAAAGTTCGAAATTGATAGCGCGTTTGAACTATGTTGCCGGATATGCTTTATTGTCGCGTGTTTATCTTCAAATGAATGATTGGGACCGGACGATCGCTTATGCCGATTCGGTATTGGAAGTACGCCCCGAATTGCTGGATTTCTATAATACGTCGACTTCCATGACGGGAGTATATCACGAGAATACGCCCGTTGAAGCCTTATGGGCAATACATGAGAAATCCATTGATGATTTTGATATTGTGAAAGCGCATGGGCCATCGACAGAACTGACAGATCTCTATGTCCTTTATGATCTTGATCCTAATGCAACTGATTATAGATATTCTCATAATACATTAGGTTTTTTCAGACGGAGTTGGATGAATCCTGAGTTTGGATACTTGGAAGTCATAAAAGGGCAGTTGTCACAATATACCAACAATGGAGGGATTCGGACTGCCGAGGTGTATTTAAACCGCGCAGAGGCCTATATCCGGAAATATATGGAATCCGGGAACCGGGAAGAGGCGCAAACCGCATTGGATAATTTGAACACGTTGCGTCGTAATCGGTTCAATCGTAGTATTGTGGACAAGACGTTGGATGCTTTTGCAAATGCGGATGAGTTGCTCGATTTCTGTTTGCGGGAGAGACGCCGTGAATTGTGCTACGAAGCGAACACCCGTTGGTTCGATCTGCGCCGGTTGGGTATGCCCCGGATTGTACATCGTTTTTTGGATAATGACAACGGGTACGTGACGGAATACGTGTTGGAGAAAGAGGATTCCCGTTACGTGTTGCCTATACCGGAAGCGGTGAGCGAGCGCAACCCGAATTTGAAAGGAAATGAGTTGTAATATGAACTTTATAAATGTAGTATATATGAAATTCAGATATTTGTTTTCTATCGTGTTGGCGGCGGCATTATTCGCCGGATGCTACGATGAGGATGAGATCGTGCCCACGGAAGGGGAGGAACAGATGTACGTGTTGCCTCAAGGGAACCACGATTATGACAAGGATATTGTGAAGTGGTATGAGGATTACGGATTTTATACCATTTACGATTACAATATCGGAGATTTGTATTGGGCGAATACCGGTTGGGACGAATTGGTGGCTCCTAATATCGGGGGACGTTACGTGGCAAAACAGGCAGATCCGGCATACGTGGGTCCCGTGTTGAAATTATTCAAGGAGTTCTTTTTGGATTATTACTCGGATGAGCGGTTGAAAAAGTATATGCCCTTGAAAGTATTCTTGTGTTCCGAGTTATGGGAATGGAAAACCGGTTGGGCTGCCAGAGAGGATTCTACCCGGCTATGGATGCATAGCGGGTATGACAACATCGCCATCAATGGCGCCAGCGTGGAGATCGACACGATCGGCGAGGCAATGAAGACTGAGTTTATGCGAGATATGAACTGGTATTTTATAAATAAGTTGATCAATGCGGGGGAGGTGGTTGCTCCGGAAAGTTTCAAAAAAGTCAGTTCTTATGTTGCGAGTACTTATAATAATCAATGGTTTCCTCCTGTGAATGATTTTACAGCTGGGCAAGTTTTTGGAGCTACACAAAGTCTTTTTAGAGATGGGTATTTGAATATACAAACCGTGAAATCAGACTTAAGTAAAGAGCAGTGCCAATTGAATGATTTTTATTACTATGTGGAAATGGTGATGTCTTATTCCTTGGCAGAACTGGAACAAGAGGAGGCGTATTGGGATCAGAAAGGGCGAGGTTATAACGGGACCGATATCGATTTCCGGGGAATCTTGTACGAGAAACGCGCTTTCACGAAAGTGCGTCAGAAATATGATATTCTCGTGAACTATATCCAGGATGAGTTGGGAATTAATTTGGACCGGATCCGTTTTCCCGAGCGTTTCGTGACCGGGGAGGAAGAGGAATAAATTTGAGGTTAGTTTAAATTTTTAGTGATTGTTTTTGTGATGCATCGCCTGTCTTTTGACGGGACGGGCGATGCTTTTAGGCGGTATTGTATGTAAAAATTAATGAATCAGTATGGAAGATATTATAGTACGAGTGGAACATTTGTCGCATCGGTATAGCATCCAGTGGGCGGTAAGAGATGTCAGCTTTGAGATTCCCCTGCACGGTATTTACGGGTTGTTGGGGGCTAACGGAGCGGGAAAGTCGACGGTGATGAATATTATGTGCGGGGTGTTGAAACAGACCGACGGGGATGTGATCATAGCGGGGGTGAACACGAAGCGGGATACGATTGCCGCGAAAAAACATATCGGCTTTTTGCCGCAGAAGCCACCTTTGTATCAAGATTTGACGGTTGAGGAGTATTTGACTCACGCTGCGGATTTGCGTTGGGTGGCTCCCCGGGAGATAAAAAAAGCGGTAGAGGAGGTGATGGAACGTTGTGCTATCACTCATTTCCGTAAACGGTTGTTAAAGAATTTGTCCGGTGGATACCAACAACGTGTGGGCATTGCGCAAGCTATCGTGCATAAACCGGATTTAGTGGTATTCGACGAGCCGACCAACGGTTTGGACCCGAACCAGATCGTGGAAATTCGTCATTTGATCAAAAGTATTGCAGAAGAACGCACGGTGATTCTCTCCACGCACATTTTGCCCGAGGTGCAGGCAACCTGTGACCATATTTTGATGATGGACCACGGGAAGATGGTCTTTTCAGGAACTGTGGATGAGTTTGATAATTACATTGTGCCGAACACGATATATGTTCATTTCGCAAATGCTCCTTCAGCAGAGGTGTTGGGACGGGTGGAAGGAGTAACCGGAGTGGAGGATTTAGGCGGACAGCAATTCCGCGTACGATTCACGGATGCCCCGGAGGTGATCGGGCGTCTGGTGGATTTGAGCACCGAGCATCATTGGAGGATGCAGGAAATCCGTCAGGAGAAGAACTCCTTGGATACGATATTTGCTAAATTGACGGAGGAAGGGAAGAGAAATTAATGCATAAAAATTAAAGAGATTTGTTATGAGAGCCATATATAAAATAGCGAAGACGGAATTGCAGATGCTTTTTTATTCGCCTATCGCTTGGTTGTTATTGTTGTGTTTTGTTTTCCAGACGGTGTTTTTCTACACGGGAATGCTTGAAAGGTTCGTGCTTGATATGGAAAATACCGGCAGGACGTACTGGTGTTCCAAGCTCCTGTTCATTGTGGGGCATGGCGGCGGAACGGGGTTATGGCCGAGCGTGGTGAATATCCTGTATTTGTATATCCCGTTGTTGACGATGGGGGTTATTAGTAAAGAGTTGAGCAGCGGTTCCATCAAGTTGTTGTACTCGTCGCCGATCAGTAATGTCCATATCGTGCTGGGAAAATTCCTGGCGATGGTGGCGTACGCGTTTTTGTTGACGTTAGTTTTGTTCGTGTACGTGGTGTTCGCTTGGTGTGCGATCGATAATTTCGAGTGGGCTTGGGTGTTGACCGGCTTGCTGGGGATCTTCCTGTTGGCTTGCACTTACATGGCGGTAGGTATTTTCGTTTCCAGTTTGACTTCTTACCAGGTGATTTCAGCCGTGGGTACGTTTATCGTGCTGATGTTGTTGGGCATGGTGAGCGGCTGGGGACAGCAATATGATTTCGTGCGGGAAATCACCTACTGGTTAGGGATGAACGGCCGTGTTTCCACCTTCATCGACGGTATGCTTTGCAGCGAGGATTTGATTTATTTCCCGACGGTGATTGCCTTGTTCCTGATGTTGACGATTATCCGTCTGCACGCTATCCGCCAGAAACAGAAATTCACGATCACGCTTTACAAGAATCTCCTGGTGATTGCCGCCGTTTGCGCAATCGCATACGTGTCTTCCCGTCCGGCATTCCTGGCCTACGCGGATACGACTTCCACGAAACAGAATACGTTGACTCCCGTGTCGCAGGAGATTGTCGATAAATTGGAGGGCGGCCTGACGATTACTTCTTACGTGAATATCCTCGACCAGCGGTATGGCAATTATGCTTATCCGAACTTTATCATGCATAACCGGGAAGCTTCCAAGCAATTTACCCGCTTTAAACCGGAAACGAAATTGAAGGTAGTGTATTATTACGCGGACCCGAACGAGGGAATGCCGGGGCGTCCTTCCGCTTGGCAGCAGGCACGGCGGTTGTGCGAAGTGTACGAGATAGACAGTACGATGTTGTTGTCGAGAGCGGAGGTGGATAAGATGGCGGACTTGGCATCGCAAGGCTACCGGTTCATACGCGAGGCTGTGCGGGAGAACGGGCAGAGAGAGTGGTTGTACGATTTCACGGGCAGAGGCTTGTTAGCGGAAGGAGCGACTTCCGTGGCTTTGAGGCGTATGGTGACGAAGGTCCCCAAGATCGGTTTTGTGAAAGGCCACCGGGAGAGAAAGATGTACGGGGATGTCCCGTATGATATGGGTTATTTGTTTGGCAGCAGATGGAACGAGGGCTCCATGATCAATCAAGGATTCGATGTAGAGGAGGTGACGTTGGACCGAGCTATTTCGGATGATATCGTTTTGTTGTGGATCGCGGATATGCGTACTGAGTTGACCCCGGAAGAGGAGTCTGTGTTGGAAAAATATATCGAGCGGGGAGGAAACTTAGTGTTTATGGGAGAACCCAGCCACCGGGAGGCTCAAAATAAGGTGTTGAATAAATTCTTCGGGTTGGAGTTGACTCCTCTGGTAGTGAGTCCTGACGTGCGCTTTAAAGGGACTTTGACCGCTAATGTTTTGGCTGCTGTTCCGACGCAACGGGCTAAAGAACTGCTACCTTTCATCAAGAATTCTTACCGGATCGCTCACGAGAATAGTGCGGGAGTCGAAGAAGTGGAAAATAAAGGGTTCAAGGTGGAAGCATTCGTGACGACCGACACGACCGGTCCGGCATGGACGGAATTGGAAACCACGGATTTCGTGGACGACACGGTGAAGTTCAATCCGGCGGCGGGGGAGATATCCAAAGTGTTCAATACCGTGGTGGGATTGACTCGCCAAGTGGGAAACCGGGAACAGCGAATCATGGTGACGGGGGATGCCGATTGTTTGTCAAACAATGAATTCGTGATTACCCGGGGAGTTTCGGCAGCCAATGTTAATCTGTTAACGGGCTGCGTGCATTGGATGTCATACGGCGAGTTGCCGTTGAATATGCAACGTCCGGGAACGTCGGATAATTCGGTGTCAATCTCTATGGCTTGGTACAGGGTATTCAAAGCCGGATTTAAATTCGGCATACCGATTTTGTTGTTGGGAATCGCCGTATTTATTTGGTTCCGCCGGAGAGGAAGATAAGCGAGTGTTGGAAAATTTGTATGGTAAAAAAGAAATAGAAGATATTTTATGGAAGAAGCTATCGTAAAAGTAGAACATTTGTCACATCGTTACAGTGTGCAATGGGCTGTCAAGGATATAAGTTTCACGATTCCCAAAAAAGGCATATACGGTTTGTTAGGCTCCAACGGGGCGGGAAAATCAACCGTGATGAATATCATGTGCGGGGTGTTGAAACAGACGGAAGGGGATGTTTTTATTCACGGGTCGGACACGCGCAAGGATCCCTTGGAGGCGAAGAAGCATATCGGGTTCCTGCCCCAGCAGGCTCCGCTTTACACGGATATGAACGTGAAGGAGTATCTGACCCATTCGGCTTATTTGCGCCGGATGCCTGATAACGAGATTAAAACGGCGGTGGACGAGGTAATGGAGCGTTGTTCGCTCACGCATTTCCGTGACCGTTTGATCAAGAATCTTTCCGGGGGATACCAGCAACGGGTGGGGATCGCCCAGGCTATCGTGCACAAGCCCGATCTGGTGGTGTTCGACGAGCCGACGAACGGGTTGGACCCGACGCAGATCTTGGATATTCGCCACCTGATACAGGATATCGCGAAGGAACGGACGGTGATTCTCTCCACGCATATATTGACGGAGGTGCACGCCATGTGCGATTACCTGTTGATGATCGAGCAGGGGAAACTCGTGTTCTCCGGAACGGTAGACCAGTTCGATAATTATATCGTGCCGAGTACTATTTTCCTGCAATTGTCGGATGCCCCGGCTCCCGAGGTGTTGATGCAGGTGGAAGGCGTAACGGGTGTCGAGGAACTGGGAGGACAACGTTTCCGCATTTCGTTCGAGGATGCGGAAGGCGTGTTGGAACGTTTGGTGGAAGCCAGTTCCCGCAATCATTGGCGGTTGATGGAAATTCGTCCGGAGAAGAGTTCGCTGGATGATATTTTTGCGGTGTTGTCGAAACAAGCACACTGATGTGTAATTAAGATATGTGACCATAAAAATTGAGATTATGAAATTGATATATAGAATAGCGAAGGCTGAATTGCGGATGCTTTTTTGTTCACCGGTGGCGTGGTTCCTGTTGGTAATATTTACATTGCAGACAGCCTTGTTCTTCACGGGAAGATACGAGTGGTTCATGAAAGGTAATGAATACGGGAGCGGAAGAACGATGATGACTTCCATGGCATTATTCGCGAACGGGATCTGGGGCATCGTGCAGAATTACTTGTATTATTATATCCCGTTGTTGACGATGGGGTTGGTTAGCCGGGAATTGAGTAGCGGGTCCATCAAATTGTTGTACTCGTCGCCGATCCGTAATTCGCAAATTATTCTGGGTAAGTTCCTCTCGATGGTAATGTACGCCGCTATCATGTGTGGCATATTGTTGCTTTACGTGGTGTATGCCGCTTTCACGGTGGAGAATTTCGAGTTGCCGGTCGTGTTGGTCGGTTTGTTGGGCTTGTTCCTGTTGACTTGTACATACGTGGCGGTTGGGCTTTTCGTGTCCAGTTTGACTTCTTACCAGTTCGTGGCGGCAATTGGGACGTTTATTATCCTGATGTTGTTAAGCATGGTAGGCGGCTGGTGGCAAGAATATGACATTATCCGCGACGTGACTTACTGGTTGAGTATCAACGGGCGTGCCTCCACGTTTATCATGGGTATGCTTTGCTCGGAGGACGTGTTGTATTTCCCGATCGTGACGGCATTGTTCTTGTTCCTGACGGTGATCCGTTTGAATGCGGTACGCCAGAAAGTGCGTTGGCAGATTTCGTTCGGCAGATATGTGGCTGTCATATTGATTGCCTGTACGTTGGGATATTTCTCTTCCCGTCCGAAATTGATGGGGTATTATGATGCCTCTTCCACGAAATGGAACACGTTGACCCCGCATAGCCAGGAGATTGTGTCCAAGCTGGACGGCGGTTTGACGATCACGGCTTACGTGAATATATTGGGACCGAATTATGCTATGTTCTCGTTCCCTGATTTTATTCAACGGAATAGGGAACAGTTTAAATTGTACGAGCGGTTTAAACCGGAGATGAAATTGAAGGTGGTGTATTATTATGACACGATCACGCTGGCAGACGGTGCCGCCGGGGAGAATTTTGCCGCCCGTTTGGCAAGCAGGAATGAAACCGTGCATAAAGCGGCTAAAAAGATGTGCGAATTGTTTCAGTTGGATACCGTTCATCGGGTGTTAAGTCCGGAAAAAGTTCGGAAATTGACGGATTTGGAAGGAGAGAGAACGTTTGTTTGGGAGTTGGTACGTGAAAACGGTGAAAGAACCTGGTTGCGCACGTATGACGACCCGATGAATCCTTTCCCCGGCGAGGCGGAAATGTCGGCAGCCATGAAACGGATGACCTTGGATGTGCCGAAAGTGGGTTTTGTAGAGGGATATGGCATGCGTTCCCTTTATGATACAAGACCTCGCGGTTATCACTTCTTCGCGTACAAGAAAGATTTCCGTCAATCCTTGATAAACCAAGGGTTCGAGACGACGGAAGTTAATTTGGAAAAGGGCATTCCGGAAGACGTGAATATTTTGACAATAGCAGATATGCGCGAACCTTTTACCGAAAAAGAGGAACAGGTTTTGGCAGACTATATTGCCCGCGGAGGTAACTTGTATATATTGGGAGAGCCGAGAAGGCGTGAAGTGATGAACCCGCTTTTGAATAAATATTTCGGGGTGGAATTGTTGGAAGGAACTTTGGTACAGTACCGTTTGGAGTGGTTACAACCGGATATTTTGAATTGTATGATTACTCCCATGGCAAGAGAGTTGAGTTACTATTTCGGGTTGGCTAGCGGTGTGATGTTGCCGACTGCAGCCGGTTTGGAGCAAGTGGCAGACCGCGGGTTCAAGGTGATCCCTGTGCTGGTGAGCGATACACTGAATATCCAGAAAAGTGAACAACGTTCATATGCCGTGTGGAACGAGATGGGTTCATTGGATTACGTGGAAGAGCGGTTGACCATTGATCCCTCGAAGGGTGAGGTTGCCAAAGATTATTGCACCGGTATGGCGTTGATTCGTATGGTGAATGGTAAGGAACAGCGTATCACGATTTTGGGAGATGCCGACTGTATCTCTAACGGGGAGATCACGGAAGGACGTTCCCAGACGAATTTCATCATGGACTTGGGTACTTTCCATTGGTTGAGTAATAACGAATTGCCCGTGGATGTGAGAAGACCGGGTACAAAGGATAATCGGGTAGATATTGGAAGAGCCGGATACTACGTGATGAACTGGGGATTCAAATGGATTATCCCGTTGTTGCTTGCCGGTGCCGGAATCGTGTTGTGGATTCGGAGAAGATCCAAGTAAATGAAGTGATTTATGATTGTCTATTAGGGCTATGAGTTTTAAGATAGATAAACAGACTTTGACGGACTTGGCGGTGTTTGGGATGGGGAAAAGTCAGTCCGTGTACGAAATATTTAACCGGACACATACGCGGGGAGGAGCTCGTTTACTGGAAGAGATGTTCCAGTATCCGCTTTCCGATCTGGAGGCCATCGAGAGCCGGAGTAAGTCTATCGCTTATTATTTGAATAGCGGGATGGCGTTTCCTTTTCGCGGGGCGATATTCGATGCCATGGAGTTTTACCTGAACAATACGGATACTCGTACGCAGTTGATGGCACAGGATAATACACTGGGACGTAAGGTAAAAAACATGATGGGTTCCGACACGGACTACACGTGGATTCATAACGGGATCATGGGGTGTCTGGAGATGTTGAACACGTTGGCGGATTTCTTTCAGTCCGGCACGGAGGCTACCGACCCGAGCGTGAAGAAGGCGAACGAGGAGTTGAAGAAATTGCTTGATAACGAGAAATGGAACTGGTATCGCCAAGAGAAGGGGAAAAAGAAGGTGAGTTACGAGCAGGCGGTGAAGTATGACCGGGTTTTCCGGTTTGAAGAACGGGATAAATTGTTCAAAATGATGTATAATATCTTCCTGATGGACGTGTACATCACGGTTGGGGAGGTTTCTAAAGAGCGGGGATTCGTGTTTGCCAAGGCTTTGCCGCCGGAAGAGAACGTGTTGAAACTGACGGGGGTATTCCACCCCTTCCTGAAAAAGCCGATTGGTAACACGATTCATGTTGACGGTCGGAGTAACGTGATTTTTCTCACGGGTGCTAACATGGCAGGGAAATCCACGTTCATGAAATCATTCACGATTGCCCTGTTCCTGGCACACGTGGGATTCCCCGTACCGGCGGAAGCGATGGAGTTTTCCGTGCGCAACGGGATGTTTACGACCATCAACTTGCCGGACAACCTGAGCATGGGATACAGCCACTTCTATGCCGAGGTGTTGCGGGTGAAGAAAGTGGCTCAACAGTTGTGCCAGACGAAGAACTTGGTGATCGTGTTCGACGAGTTGTTCCGGGGTACGAACGTGAAAGATGCTTATGATGCGACCCTCGCTGTGGCGGAGGCTTTTGCGGAAATTCCGGATTGTCTTTTCATGATCTCGACCCATATTATAGAGGTGGGGCAGGTCTTGAAAGAGCGCAGTAAGAATATCCGTTTCGTGTACCTGCCGACACGCATGGAGGGAAGCACGCCCGTGTATACTTACCGGTTGACAGAGGGAATCACGAATGACCGCCATGGTATGATTATCATTAATAACGAGAAAATTATAGAGATTATTAACGGGGAAGGAGGAGCGCAATGAGTTTTGAAACCGACAAGCAGACATTAGAGGATTTGAATATATTGGGTAAATATAAAAATAACTCGATATACAGTATTTTTTCACACACGGTTACGCGGGGAGGCGAGCGTTTGCTGGAAAAGATGTTTCTTAACCCGTTGACGGATGCCGGGGAAATCAATCGCCGCACGTCGGTTTTCAAGTATTGGAAAGACCATGATATAGCGTTCCCGGGCGAAACGAAGGAATGTGATGTCGTGGAACAATACCTCTCGGGAGCCAGTGGCAAACATTGGATGTTCAATTTATTTGTCCTGGGAAAGGCGAAAGTACTGGAATTCATCGGGAATAAAAGCGTATTGGAGCAATGGCACGAGCAAGTGCTCACGACGATCTTCTTTCTGCAAAAGACACGGAAATATTTATCGGAAATCGTGAAAACCATCGGGAATAACCCGATGGAGGAGTGCGTAAAGCGGGGAATCGCTTTGTTGGAAGAGAAAGCTTTTCGCCAGATATTGGATTTCCAAGGTGAAAAATTGACTTTGGGCGAGATGTTCAAGTTTGATAAAATTCTGCGATGTGATTTAAACAAGAAATTGTTGGAGCATATCGGTCTTTTTCACGAGATAGATGTGAATACGGTCGTGGGACGTGTTGCCCGGGAACGGGATTTCTGTTTCCCCGTGGCATCCGGGGATAGCCCCGTGTCGATGGGGATCCGGGGATTGTTCCATCCGGCTCTTCCGGGAGCTGTGTCCAATGATTTGGAGATTACGCGGGACAAGAATATTTTCTTCCTCACGGGAGCTAATATGGCGGGTAAATCCACGTTGATGAAGTCGTTCGGGATTGCCGTGTACATGGCTCACATGGGTTTCCCGGTGGCAGCGAAAAGCATGGAGTTCTCCATCCAGGACGGTTTGTACACGTCGATTAACGTGCCGGATAATATCAATATGGGATATAGCCATTTTTACGCCGAGGTGCTTCGGGTGAAAAAGGTTGCCGTGGAAGTAAGCCTGTCCAAACGGCTGGTCGTGATCTTCGACGAGTTGTTCAAGGGAACGAACGTGAAGGATGCTTTCGACGCCACGTTGGCAGTAACAACGGCTTTATCTAAAAGACGGGCTTGCTCGTTCATGATCTCGACCCATATCATAGAGGTAGGGCAGGAACTCGGCAAGGCGTGCGACAACGTGACATTCGCTTATTTGCCCACGGTGATGAAAGATAAGGTGCCGACTTACACGTACAAGTTGGAGAAGGGCATCACGAGTGATAAACATGGTATGATTATTATTAATAACGAACGTATTGTAGAAATTATTCGCTCCCGGGCGATATAAATAATATTGATTATGAGTTTTTTATGTGATGTTTATTCACGTTTGAAAAACGTGAAGCGGGGGATGTTCGTGTTTTTCGGGAGCGCGAGTGTATTGTTCGCCATGCCGGGCGGGAGTTATGCCCAGTCGGGAAAAACATGGTCCTTGCGGGCATGTATCGAACATGCGCGGGAACACAATATCCAAGTGGCGTATTCCCGGGTAGCGTTGGAAAATACCCGTGTGGAATTGACCCGAGGCAGGGCACAACGCTTGCCTTCGTTGGATTTTTCAAGTACTCAAGGTTGGAGCCACCAGAAAAAAGCCGGTACAAACGGGGATTTGAAATCGTCGGGCGCTTACACGGGTAATTATTCTTTGAACGGGAACATGGTGCTTTACCAGGGAGGAAAACTCTCTCGTTCCGTGCAACAGCAGGAGTTGGAGGAGAAAGCCATGATGCAAGAGATGATGGTCGCTCAAAACGATATAGAGATAGCCGTGACGAAGGCTTATTTGCAGGTATTGTACGCAAATGAAATGTTAAAGACCGATCGCCAAACGTTGGAAAGTTCGGAAGCGCAACTTGCCCGCACGAGAGAATTTCAGAAAGCCGGATCGGTGAGCATGAGCGATTTGGCTCAGATGGAAGCCCAATACAGCAGTGACCGTTACCGGATGGTGCAAGCGGAAAATGATTTGGCTCTTTCCAAGTTGCAATTAAAACAGTTGCTGGAGTTGGAACCGGAGGAAAATTTCGAAGTGTTCTTTCCTGAATTGGATGAAAAAGATGTATTGGTGGTGGTGCCCCGATTGGAAGATGTTTACCGGGAAGCGTTGCAATTGATGCCGGAGATGAAAAGCAGCCAGATGAGCGTGGAGTCGTCGGTATTGGGAGAGAAAATTGCGAAAGGGGATTATTTGCCCAGCGTTTCGCTTTCGGCTTCCGTTTCTACCGGGCATGATTCCAAGGGAAGCGGTTCTTATTTCTCGCAAATGGACGACCGATTGGCAGAGAACGTGGGGGTGAATATCAGTATCCCGATATCGAACCGGAAGCAGGCCCGTTTGAATGTTTCACGGGCTAAACTTCAGACGGAACAAGCACGTTTGGATGAGCGGAATACCCGGAAAGAGCTTTTGCAGACGGTGGAATCGTTGCATCAGGATGTGGTGGCAGCGCAAAGTCGATACTCCGCGGCGGTGCAACAGGTGAAATTTGCTGCCGAGAGTTATCGCCAGGTACAAGCGGAGTTTGAGGCGGGTATGAAAAGTGCGGTGGATTTGCTGGTGGAAAAGAACAATTACCTTTCCGCCCTGCAGGAACAGATTCAAGCGAAATACCAGGCTGTGCTTGCTTTTAAATTGTTGAATTTTTATAGGAATGAACCGATTAATATCTAAGTTGATTTAATGTCATTGAAGATGAAAAAAGTAATTGTAGCAATAATCATAGTGGTGGGAGTGTTCCTGGCCTTTTTCGCTTTCCGCCCGAAAGAAAAAGAAGTCGTGAAATATGATTCTTTTGAGGTGAAGAAAGGGGATATCCGCAACACGATCACGGCAACGGGAACGATAGAACCGATCACGCAAGTGGAGGTGGGAACCCAGGTATCCGGGACGATTGCCCATATTTACGTGGATTATAACACGGAAGTGAAGAAAGGACAATTGATTGCCGAGTTGGACAAGACAGTATTGGAATCGGAATACGAGTCGCAATTATCGGCTTTTTATTCTAATCAGAACGAGTACGATTACCAGAAAAAGAATCACGAGCGGGTGGCAGGATTGCACGCCAAGAATCTGGTGAGCGACTCGGATTTCGAAACCTCCGAGTACCAGTACGAGAAAGCTCGTCGGGCGTTGGACCGCTCCCGTTCGGATTTGTTGAAAGCGAAAACGAACTTGAATTATTGCATGATTTATTCTCCGATTGACGGGGTGGTTATTTCCCGTGCGGTGGATGAGGGACAGACTGTGGCGGCAACGTTTAATACTCCTAAATTATTTGTTATCGCGAATGATTTGCGGAAGATGCGCGTGATTGCCGATGTGGACGAGGCAGACATCGGTCAGGTGAAGGAAGGACAGAAGGTGATATTCAGGGTGGATGCTTTCCCGGACGAATATTTCGAGGGGGCAGTGACCCAAGTGCGGTTGGAGCCTATCGTGACGTCGAACGTGGTTACTTACGAGGTGGTGATCGATGCCCCTAATCCTGATTTGAAATTGAAACCGGGGTTGACTGCCAGCATCACGGTGTTGATACACGAGAAAACGGATGTTTTGATGATTCCCTTGCGTGCTTTACGTTTCCAACCCGAGGACGAGCATGGACAACCGCTAAAACCCGAGAGTGGAAAGACGGCTCCCGGAATGAAATCGGTTTGGGTACAGACTGCCGGGAACTTAATGAATAAAAACGTGCGGTTAGGCATATCAGACGGTATCTACACGGAGGTCACGGAAGGTTTACAGGCGGGAGAACGAGTAATCACGGGAATACAAGTACCTATGTCTGCATCCGGCATGAAACAAATGAAACCCGGTGGCAATCCCTTGATGCCCAACATGACCGGAATGCGTCCTCACTAGTATCATTTATAGATCAAGATTATGAGTGGACAAGTGAAAGATATAATCAGGATAGAGAATCTTTGCCGGGATTTCGTGGTTGGCTCGGAAACCGTGCACGCGTTGCGAGGGGTTTCTTTCTCGATTCAACCGGGAGAGTTCGTGACGATCATGGGGACGAGTGGTTCCGGTAAGTCGACTTTGTTGAACGTGTTGGGATGTTTGGATATTCCCACGTCGGGGGAGTATTACTTGGACGGAATGCCTGTTCGGGAGATGGGGAAAAATGACAGGGCCTCCTACCGGAATTTGAAAATAGGTTTTATTTTCCAATCCTATAACTTGTTGCCCAAAACAACAGCGTTGGAAAACGTGGAATTGCCCTTGTTGTACAACCCGTCGGTTTCCAAGCGGGCAAGAAAGGAAAAAGCGTTGAACGCTTTGAAAGCGGTAGGGTTGGAGAACCGGGTCAATCATCGTTCCAACCAGATGTCCGGGGGACAACAACAGCGTGTGGCAATTGCCCGTGCCATGGTGAATGACCCCGTTATCTTGTTGGCCGATGAGGCGACGGGGAACTTGGATACACGTACCTCTTACGAGATATTGGCATTGTTCCAACGGTTGCACGCCGAGGGACGGACCATTATATTTGTGACACATAACCCGGAAATAGCGGAGTTCAGTAGTCGTAACATATTACTCCGTGACGGGCGGGTAGTTGAAGATAAGATAAATTCGCGAATCGGTTCCGCCCGGCAAGTGCTGGAATCTTTACCGAAAGAAAGTAATTAATTTACGATTTATGAAATCCGAAATCATAAATCTAAAATCATAAATGGATAGATGAATTACGGGAATTTGATAGTAATAGCCCTTCGGGCTTTGAGTAATAATAAATTGCGAGGGTTCCTGACAATGTTGGGTATCATTATCGGGGTGAGTTCGGTCATCTCTATGCTTGCCATTGGCGAGGGATCGAAGTACACGATAGAGAAACAGATCGAGGAACTGGGGGCAAACATGGTGGTAGTTAATCCCACGAATGCTATGGTGGGGGGAATCCGTCAAAACGGGGTACTTGTCCAGACGTTAAAGTTGGAGGATTACCAGGCGATCGTGTCGGAAGTTCCTTACATGGAGAGTTGTTCGCCTTACGTGTCGAAATCGGGACAAGCTATTTACGGTCCGAATAACTCGCCGACCACGGTGTATGGGATTAACGAGGATTACATGGATATCCGTCGCTTGACAGTGAACAGGGGTGAGATGTTCAGTGATCAGGACATGAAAAATGCCGCTAAAGTATGTGTGGTGGGGCAGACGATCGTGGATAATCTTTTTAAGAACGGGGAAGATCCTCTCGGGCAGGTGATTCGTTTTGACAAGGTGCCTTTCCGTATCGTGGGAGTGTTGGCTCCCAAGGGGTATAACTCCATGGGACGTGACCAGGATGATATCATTCTGGCTCCTTTCACGACAATCCAGAAAAGATTGTTGGCAATCCCTTACATGCACGGCATTTATGTTTCCGTGGTGGACGAGAAGTACACGGGCAAGATGATGCAGGAGATCACGGGGGTGTTGCGGCAGACGCATCGTATCCCGGCGGGAGGGGAGGATGATTTCACGGTTCGTTCCCTTGAGGAGATGAGTAAGGTGTTGACGATGGCAACCAAGGTGTTGACTATTCTTTTGGCTTGTATCGGCGGAATCTCCTTGCTTGTCGGTGGCATCGGAATCATGAATATCATGTACGTTTCGGTCACCGAGCGCACGAGGGAAATTGGTTTACGAATGTCTATCGGTGCCAAGGGACGGCATATCCTGTTCCAGTTCCTGATAGAATCAATTATTATTAGTGTATCCGGGGGTGTTATCGGTGTGGGGCTAGGGATAGGTGTTTCATTGATGCTTAGCTCTTTGCTGGGGTGGCCGGTATCCGTGTTGCTGTACTCGGTAATAATTTCGTTCCTCGTTTGTACTTTCACGGGTGTTTTCTTCGGGTGGTATCCCGCTCGTAAAGCTTCTCGGTTGAACCCGATAGACGCTATTCGTTACGAGTGATGATTAACAACAACACTAAGATGAGAGAGGCTGTTTCGTAAGAAGCAGCCTTTTTTGTTTTGAGCAACTAACTGATAATTAGTGATAAATATGTATTAGAGAGGCGTACGTGGAATACATAAACAAAACCCAGTGTAAACCGTTGGAAATAAGGGAGAAAACAGGGATTAACTTTGGTGCATTTTCGCTACAACTTCGGTACAAAGACCTTCGGGAGCGTCCGAGAAAGATTTATGATTCAAATATAATTTGAGTATGTGGCATATTTACCCCCTTTTTTCACTGGGAATTCACGGGGATTAGGGCAGTACTTCTGATTTGTAAGTCGGTACTTTTTTGTCGTTGAAGTGTTATAAAAAAACAAGGCTCGTGAAATAGATGCCGGATCAAAGTTATGAATTAAAATCGTATGTATGGAAAATCCAATTGTAAAAGTTGAACATTTGTATCATCGTTACACGACACAGTGGGCGATCGAGGACATCAGTTTAGAGATCAACGGCTCCGGAGTCGTGGGTTTGCTGGGCTCGAACGGGGCGGGGAAATCGACGACGATGAACATCATTTGCGGGGTGTTGAAACAGACCCAGGGAAAAGTATTTATTAACGGGATCGATACGCTGAAGCATCCGGTGGCAGCCCGGAAATATATCGGTTTTTTACCACAGAAACCACCTCTCTACCCGGATTTGACGGTGGATGAGTACCTTCGTTTTTGCGCGGAGATCCACTGGATGGATCGCAAAAAGATCAAGACGGCTATCGGGGATGCGGAAGAACGTTGCGGGATTACACACATGAAAGACCGTTTGTTACGTAATCTTTCGGGTGGTTACCAGCAGCGTGTGGGTATCGCGCAGGCTATCCTGCACGATCCGAAATTTGTGGTGTTGGACGAGCCGACGAATGGGTTAGACCCGAATCAGATACTGGAGGTGCGCCAGTTGATCCGGGATATAGCCGAGGAGCGTACCGTGATGCTCTCGACGCATATTTTGTCGGAGGTGCAGGCTACTTGTTCCACGATCAAGATGATTGAACACGGGCGGGTGGTTTTCTCCGGCAGCGTGGAGGAATTTGACAATTATATCGAACCGAACACGCTTTACGCCATGTTCGATTTGCCCCCGTTGCCGGATGAATTGATGACGATTCCCGGCATCAGGAGGGCGGAGAGCGAGGGTAGCCACGGTGTCCGTTTGATGTATGACGGCGACCGGGATACGATTAAGCTGGTCATCCGTGAAAGCGTGGCTCGGGGATGGGAGATGACGGAGATCAGAGTCGAGAAAAGCTCTATGGAAGCCGTGTTCGCGAAATTGTCTGGAAAATAATCATTTAAAATGGAGGAAAAATTATGAGAGCAATATACAGGATAGCCCGTTTGGAGTTGTCAAATCTTTTTTACTCGCCGGTAGCGTGGCTTCTACTCGTTCTTTCCGTGTTCATGACAGGCATGGGATTTGCCGATATGATGGAGATGCTGGCAAGGCGGCAAGAGCTAGGAAGCCGGGGATTGGCCGCGATATCCAGGGTGATATTTTATTCTCCTTTCGGGGGATTGTGGTCTAAAGTGAGCCAGTTTCTATATTTGTTGATGCCTTTGTTGACCATGGGATTGATTAGCCAGGAATTTAACCGGGGATCGATTAAGTTGCTTTTCTCCGCCCCGATCACGGGCAGGCATATCGTGCTTGGGAAATACCTGGGAATCATGTTGTACGGCTTGTTAATGATGGCGTTCATGTTGGTTTACGTGCTGATAGCCGGGTGCCTCGTGGAGTCGTTCGATTGGTCGGCAGTGTTGACGGGATTGCTGGGGCTGTATTTTCTGTTCGGGCTTTACGCTGCCATCGGGCTTTTCATGTCGACGTTGACGACTTATCCGATCGTGGCGGCAATAGGAATGTTTGCTTTGTTGACCTTGTTGAATCTGGTTTCCGGTATTTGGCAGGAATTCGCTTTCGTGCGGGAAATCACGTATTGGTTGTCGCTTGGCGGTAGGGCGAATGCATTTATAAGAGGGTTGATTTGTAGTGAGGATATTTTGTATTTCGTGCTCATGAGCGTGATGTTTTTGTGTTTCGCGATATTGAAATTGCAATTGTGTCGGGAAAGTTGTTCTTTTACCGGGAAAGCCGCCCGTTATCTCGGGGTATTTCTCGTGGCAGTGTTCTTGGGGTATCTGACTTCCCGCCCGACCATGAAATGGTATCATGATTCCACGCGCACGAAGAGCAATACTTTGACACGAGCCAGTCAGGATATAGTGGCACAATTGGATGGAGGGTTGAAAATTACAACTTACGTGAATCTCTTCGGGAGTATTCATAGCATCACGACGAAAGGGATCAATAATGATATCGCCCGTTACGAGCGGTACATCCGTTTCAAACCGGATACGAAACTCGATTATGTCTTTTATTATTACGCGGACACGACGACGGAGGGTTTTAAAAAACGGTACCCGGAGAAAACCCTGTACGAGGCAGCCAAAGACGCGGCTAAATTACAAGGTACCCGGTTGGGAAAATATCTTTCTCCCGAAGAACTGGCACGGGAAGAAGTGGCTAAAAATATTGATTTGAGTGATGAGGGTTACCGTTTCGTGGCTTTGATTGAACGGGATAACGGGCAGAAGACTTTTCTGCGGGTGTATGCTGATATGAACCGTCTTCCGAGTGAAACGGAGATTTCCGCGGCATTAAAACGAATCGCGATGAAGTTGCCCCAAGTGGGATTCTTGTCGGATCATGGTGCCCGCTCGATCATCGGGGATAAGAATCGGGATTATTCTTACATGGTTGCCGAGAAAATGTACCGGAAGTCGTTGTTGAATCAGGGATTTGACGTGACCGACGTGAACTTAAAACGTAACCCGGGGGTATTGGACAGCTTGGATGTACTTGTCGTGGCTGAGCCGTTGGAACCTTTCACGCGTGAGGAGTTGGAAATACTATATCGTTACGTGGAAAGCGGAAAAAATCTGGTGATTGCCGGGAAACCGAAGACTTATTCCCACTTGATGCCTTTGATGGAATATTTAGGGTTGAGTTTTGAACCGGGCATCTTGGTTCAAAGGCAAATTGACGAGTATCCCGCCCATTTGTTCCTTTGTCGGGCGACGAAAGAGGCTCAGGATATATCCCGTCTATGGAGAAGTTTGTACGTGAACACGAACACGGGGCGTCGTCCCGCATCTTTGGTTATGCCGGGTGCTTTGGCTATCGGGCAGAAAGCTGAGAAAGGTTTTCGTGTAATACCTTTGTTTCAAGGACGGGATTCAGCCAGTTGGAATGAACTGGAAACGATCGATTTCGTGAACGACACGGCACGCCTGAACCCGAAAGCGGGAGAACGTGCAGGAGTGAAAACCACGATGGTCGGGTTGGAACGGGAACAAGCCGGAAAACAGCAACGGATTATCGTGCTCGGGGATGCCGATTGTTTCAGCATGGGTGAGTTGTCCACAACCCGCCGGGGAATATCGTCGGCGAACGGGGATTTGATTATGTCGATGTTCGACTGGTTGTCTTACGAGGAATTGCCGGTAGACACCACCCGTCTCGATCCGATAGACAATAAATTGAACCTAAGTATGGATGCCGGGGGTACCTTGCAAATCGTGCTGAAATGGATATTGCCGGCATTGCTTCTTTTGCTGGGGATACTGGTGCTGATCCGAAGGAAAGGGAAATAGATTAAAATACAGTTCATTAATCTGTACAGTCCGTAAGGTTTATAAAGTTGGAATATTTATAAACTTTACGGATTGTAATTTTATCCGTTTTGCTTTCCAAAATATTTTTTATAGGTTTGTCTTGTTAAATTTAGTTGTATGAGTGAGAGTCCGGTTGGTGTGATAAACGGAATAAACGGGAAAAGAGATGAGGCATTCAAGTATTTGTACGATACTTATTATGCGTCGTTGTGTCGTTATGCCAAGCGTTTCGTGGGTGAGTTTATGGATGAAGAGGATGTCGTGCAGGAAATATTCGTGAAACTGTGGGAGCGGGAGGGGAGTTTCGAGAATATGAGGGCGCTTTCGGCTTATCTTTACCGTTCGGTGCATAATGCTTGCCTCGTGTTTATCCGGGATCAGAAGGAAATCCGGGAAGAGGAATTGATCAGGAAGTTGGGTGAGATTATGGAGTTTGATTCTCCGGATAACGAACAATTATTGATAGAGGAAGAATATTACCGACAGATATTTGTTGTGTTAAATTCTTTGCCGGAAGAGCGCCGGGTTATCGTGGAGATGACTATGGAGGGAATGAAAAATGAAGATATAGCTCGACAAATCCATGTTTCTGTCAACACTGTAAAAACATTGAAAAAGAAGGCTTACGTTTATTTGCGGGAGCAATTATCTCGGGATGCATGGAGTTTCCTGTTTACTTTTCTGTAATTTTTTTATTCAAAAGTATCACCCTGTTTTGTAAAATCGTGTTTCAATAGTAGAAACCATTATTTAATATGAAAGATTTTTACAAAATAGCGGTCTTGTTTCGTAAGTTTAGAACCCATTCGATTTCAGAGGAAGAGGTGGAGGAATTGCGTGTCTGGTTACAAGACAGGAAGAATCGGAAGTTATTCAACCGGTTGATGAAAGGTGACCGGGAGGTGCAGGTGATGCGTGAATTAAGAAAATATAATACAAGTAAGGCTTTCTGTCGGTTTGTAGGACAAGTACACCCGAAAAAACGAAATATCGGGTATTACGGGCAAATTGCGGCAGCAATTGTCTTGCCTCTGATCGCGGGTGTGTTGATTTTGTGGTGGGCGAATAGGAACGTGAGAGAAGAAGTACTTCCTTTGACACAGTCCATGCCGACGATACCTGCTCCGGGGGTAAAGAAAGCTGTGTTGACTTTGGAGAACGGGATGAAAATGGCGTTGGGAAATGGTATGGAAGAAGAGATCGTGTCGGAAGAGGGGGCTCGTTTGAAGATCGATTCCACTGGATTGGTTTATAAGATGGGTGCCGGCAAAGATACTTCGAAGATAAATAAGCTGTTTGTTCCCCGCAGGGGAGAATATAACCTGACATTGTCCGACGGAACCCGGGTATTCTTAAATTCGGATTCACGGCTGATTTATCCTGTTGCTTTCGGAAAAGATAAGCGGGAAGTGATTTTGCAAGGGGAAGGATATTTTGATGTGGCGAAGGATTCTTCTCGTCCTTTTCTCGTGAAGACAGATGATTTGTCCGTGCGGGTACTGGGTACGGCTTTTAACTTGAAATGTTACCCGGGAGATTCCCGGGTCGAGGCGACTTTGGTGCGGGGAAGTGTAAAAGTGCTTGAAGGAAATATCGAAATGTTGTTAAGCCCGGGAGAGCAAGCCCGTTTTGACCGAGAATCCGGGGAAATGGATAAGTTGCAAGTGAATACGGCATTATATACTTCGTGGAAAGATGGTTTATTTATTTTTGAACGGGAACGACTGGAAGATATTTTGACCGTTTTGTCCCGATGGTATGATGTGGCTGTATTTTATCAACGTACGGACGTGAAAGATGAGTTGTTTACAGGGGATTTAAAGAAATATGGTGGTATTGAAGAGCATTTGAAGATGTTGGAGATGACCACGAATGTAAAATTTGAAATTCATGAAAATACAATTATAGTAAAATAAAAGAAGATTGGCGTTCCCGCACCAATCCTCTTAATCATTCGAAAATGTAATATTAACATTTAAGCAAAACAAATGTATGAAAAAAAAATGGAATGAACGAATTCCCTGGCGAGGAATTCAGTTTAAAAAAATTGTACAGATTATGAAATGGAGTTTTGTACTGTTATTAATGAGTTGTATGCACCTTTCTGCCGCGGTTTATGCTCAACAGGAGAGAATGGATATATCCGTGAAAGACATATCCGTGGAACAGTTGATCAAAACTATTAAAGCGAAGGTGAATGTGGATTTCCTGTATAATATAAAGGAAATCGAACGTAATGGAACGGTGAGTGTCGAAATGAAAAATGCTACGGTAGAGGAAGTTTTACAAATGGCTTTCAAGGGAAAATCTCTGGCGTATGATTTGGTTAACGGGGTGTTTGTCATTCGCCCGTTACAAGTTATCGCTCAAGATTCCGTGAAAAAAATGTACGACGTGAAGGGGAAGGTTTTGGATAATAAAAAGCAGCCTTTGCCCGGTGTCACAATTCGCTTGGATGGAACGACAGTGGGGACGGCGGCTGATAACGAGGGTAAATTTGTGTTACGGATTCCCCAAACATCCGGACATTTAATATTTACTTTCGTGGGATTTAAACAAAAGAAGGTGGCTTTTAAAGTGGGTGAACCGTTAACGGTGATATTGGAGGAAGATGTGACAGACTTGGATGAGGTGGTCGTGCGTGCTTATGGAACACAAAATAAACGAGAGATGGTGAGTGCTATTTCTCGAGTGACTGCCGAAGAGATGAAAGAGTTGCCTTCGGCTAGTGTTATAAGTATGTTGCAAGGACGGTTGGCCGGAGTGAATATTGTTAATCAATCCGGGGCTCCGGGCAGTGCGGCAGTGGTGGCTATTCGGGGATATAACTCACTATTTGTGGATTCGAAAGGATATGATGCGGCAGGGAATAGTGGCCAACCACTTTACGTGGTGGACGGAATCCCTATGCACTCGTTTATTTCACCGGTGACAGGAACCAATACATTGGCTGATTTGGATCCTTCGACCATCGAATCGGTGGAGGTATTGAAAGATGCTGCAGCGGCATCAATTTATGGTTCGAGGGCGAGTAATGGGGTGATTTTGATTACCACGAAGAAAGGACGCTCCGGGACCTCGTCATTTTCAGCCAATGCTTCTTATACGCTCTCGCAGTTAATGGAGTACCCGTTGCAAACGGGTGGACGTATGGAACGTTGGAATCAGTTGATGTGGAGAAGAAATTTTCAACAACCGAATTATTATACATCCGAACAATTTTATCCTAATTCTTACAAGGAGGCATTTGGAACAGGAGGAGTTTACGATTATTTTTGGCAAAATGGAAGCCGCTATCAGGCATATATGATTGTTTCTTTACAGGATAGTTTGAATCCGTTTTATAACAATTCCACGAATTGGTGGAAATATACGTTTCGTACAGCGAAAGTGACTAACGTAAACATTCAATCCACGGGAGGAACAGAAAAATTTCAATACATGGTGGGTGCCGGTTATTATGATGAAACAGGTATCATGATTAACAGTAAATATTCACGCGTGAACCTGATATCCAACATGACTTCGCGTCCTACCAAACAATTCCAGATAGATACTCGGGTTTACTTGGCTTACATGGACAGGAGTGTGAACACGGGTGGAATGAGCAACGGCCGTTACGAGGGCGCAACGGTTGATCCTACCGGTCAGAGTACCTTGGATGCCGCCACGGGGATTGTTGGTGACGAGTGGTTGAAATTGATAAATGGGACTGTAGTACGGAGTGATGATTACCGAGCCATGGCAAACGTGGTCTTGACGTACTATATTCTTAACGGATTACAACTTTCCGCTTCCGGGAATGTGGATTACTCGCAGGCAAATTTAAATAAATTTGAACCGAGTTATTTGAATCCTAACGTGAACGAGAATAAGTCTTCCGGAGAAATTAGTCGGAATGTTTCCTTGAATACGGAAGAGTTGTTGACTTATAAAAGGTCGTTTAAGGATGTTCATAATGTGGATATTCTTTTGGGATTTTCAGCAAATAAGACGCAGGTGTTTGGAATCGGAGGATTTGGTAAACGGGGGGCTAGTGACGATATTTACTATTATGATCCCTCGAGAAATCCCTCGATTTATGATTATGGCACTGCGTCTTATCCGAACATTCAATCCACTACTTCTTATGCTTCTTCGTTTACAGAGAAAACGTTAATCAGTTTATTTACTCGATTCGGGTATAATTACAAGCAACGCTACTTGATGGAGTTTGCATTCCGTCGGGATGGTTCTTCTACGTTTGGGGAGAATAACCGTTGGGCAAACTTTCCCTCCATCGCGTTGGGATGGGCCTTCTCGGAGGAAAAATTAATTAAGGATTATTTGGGACATTGGTTAAATTGGGGAAAAATCCGGGGGAGTTATGGAACTTCCGGTCAGATATTCGGTTACGAATACCTCGCTTATGGTTTGTTAAGCGGTTATAATCATACATTCCTCGGAAATTCCGGTATGACGGTTTCTACTCCGGTTAGTCCTAATTTGACGTGGGAAAAATCCGAACAATATGATCTCGGGTTGGATTTGGATATGTTTGATTATCGTTTGAACTTAAAACTGGATTATTATTATAAGTTATCGAAATCATTGATCTATAATGTCCCCATGCCGGGTGATATGTACGTGTATCAATATCATATCGAAAATGCCATGGAAATTTCTAATGAGGGATTGGAGTTGGAATTGAGTTATGACGTGTTGCGGGAGAGTGCCGTGAAATGGCGGACAAAATTCAATGTTTCCAAGAATTGGAACCGTTTCGAAAAGTCATATGACGGACAAGATAAAGCTGGATTGGTGATCGGTCGTCCATTGTATCAGATTTACGTGTATGATGATAGTGGATTTTATAATTCGGAAGACGAGGTGCCTACTTATTACAAAACCGATGGAAGTGAATGCTATCTTGAAGGTACTTCTACAGCCCAAAATTATAGTGGACTTATTGGAATGCAAAAGATTCGGGATTTAAACAATGACGGCTATATTTCTTCTGATAAAGATATGTATCCCGCGGCTTCCCCGCTTCCGCAAGCATACGGGGGGTGGGTAAATGAGGTGACTTGGAAGAATTTTAGTTTGAATGTTTTGTTCAACTATTCTATAGGTCGTCACATGATTAACATGAAAAAAGGATCAGTGAAGGCATCCGGTCCCATTTTTGCAGACTTGAAGGATTACAAATTTTGGAACGGTTCCACGGAGAATGCCAATTACGTGCGTGTAGGTACTGAATACCGTGCGCAAGTACGTTCTAACTTGGAAAAAGTTCATTCTGTGAGTTTGAAACAATTGACGTTAGGGTATGATTTGCCGCAAAATATCTTGAAAAAAACTTTCTTCAAAGAGATACGTTTCTTTGCCACGGGCGAGAATTTGTTTTACCTGAGTAATTACTCCGGTGAGAATCCCGAAACGGTAAACGTTTACACCGGATTAGACGAAGGAAAATCCTATCCGCTGCCTCGTAAATGGACCTTAGGTTTAACGCTTAAATTTTAATGCAATATGAGAAAAATCATACATGGAATTATCGTTTTTTTAGTACTTTCGATAAGCGGATGCTCGGACATGATCGATTTGACTCCGGAGAGCGACGTGACGTTTCAAAGTTATTTTAATTCGGTAAAAGATGCTGAATCGCTATTGAACACGCTGGAAGATCGGCTCCGGTCAAGTTCAACGGGCTCCAGTACGTACCAAAAATATATAGGGTGGATTGCCGATAATGTGTCGAGCACGTATTCCCCTTACGTGAATCTTTCCCCGTTGTTAGGGGGACTTAATTGGTCGCTTTCTTACGAGACGCTTAGCTCGGCTGATGATATTATTGATAATGCCCATCGTTTTCCGGCAACTGTGGACATGAAGCCTTTTTTATTGCAAGCTTATTTTGCAAAAGGGTATACTTATTTTAATTTAGCGAGGATGTGGGGAGAGGTGCCTATTCGGAGGGATAACAATGATTACAGCGCATTGGGTAAAAATTCCGTGCCGGATGTGTTAGAAGAGGCAACGAAATATGCTTTAAAAGCACTTGATTTGCCGAATTATGAGGATTTAAAGGACGGTAACGGTAATGCTCGTACTTCTAAGCAATATGCCGGAAAGGGAGCTGCAGCTGCTTTATTGGCACATATCTACGCTTGGCGGGCAGAAATCGAGCAGAAACCGGAATACTGGGCTGAAGCCGAGAAGTATTGTACGATGATCATCGACGGTAAGGCGGGAATGTATACTATGGCGAAAGATCCGGAAACGCTTTGCCAGAATGAAATGTATCGAGATGGGGCAGAGACCATTTGGGAACTTTATCGAAATACTACGGAATATTATAGCGTAACGTATGCTTATTGTGATCAGTTATACGTGGGATTTCCCGTGTTGACAGATGCGTATTACAAGCCTGGTAATTCATATTCTTACTATAACGTGGAGATTTATAAAGAAACCGTGAAAGAGATGTTTCGTCCGGAAGATCGTCGTCGGGATGCTTATTTCTGGGGGGTGGATGCCGATTCGTTGTTTATTGTCCGTAATCGAGGAACACAAGAGTCTTTTGCCGTTGCAGCCAAGTATAGTGAGAATGGGAACGAGTACACGAAATATAACAATTTGACTCAACGTCCGGAGACGTTAGAACAATTGTTGGCGTTAGGCGATACTATCGAGGGACGTTTTGGTAATAATACGCAACAGTCGGCTTATGTGATAAAGCATCGTTATCCGTTCTATGTAAAATCCGAGTATAGCTCAACGGCTTATTTGAGGTGTTTTGATAATAATAAGGTTATCTGGCGCTTGGCGGATATATACTTGTTACGTGCCGAATGTCGTGTCCGTCAAGATGCACATTCATCTGGGGCAATTGCTGATTTGAATGAGATTCGAGAACGTGCTTACGGGTGTAAAGATTTCAATTATCCTTGTGCGGACGACGTGGCGAAAGGGTTGGATGTCGATTTGCGATTAGCCATTTTCCGAGAACGGGAAAAAGAATTGATGTTTGAGGATCATCGTTATTACGATGTGGTACGTAACGGATGGGGGCGTAATGGAGAGCGGGATTACGTGCGTATGGAATTATCCGAGGCTGTGAGTCGCTTGACCGACCAAGATATTCTTGACGGCGCTCTTTACTTGAAGGTCGGAACGCGTGCATTTGAAAACAATGATTTAATGAGACAAAACGTTTACTGGAACAGACAAAACCAATAATTATGAAATTAAGAATATTGAAACCTGTTTTACCGATCAGCTTCGTTCTTTTATTATTGAGCGTCGGTTGTACGAAAAACAATTATATCGATACGGGCGTAAGCAATGGACGTCATGATTGCAGCTTGCTGGAGTATATGGAAAAACATTCCTACGATTGGGACTCAACGGTTTTGATGGTGCGTTACGCCGGGTTGGAATCCTTGTTTCAAGATAACAATCTGGATGGGAAACACTATGAGAATATTACATTCTTCGGAATTACCAATCACTCCATCCGCCGTTACCTGTACGAGCAAGGCTTGGAGCGGGTTGCGGATCTCAAAGCCGCAATGTGTCGGGAAATTCTTTTGCGATGCATGATAGAGGGGAAATATTACCGGGAGGATTTTGTTGCCGGAAAAGAGTCTTCCGATATGGCTCTTGTCGGTGAAGGCGGTGCCACGTATGTTACTCTTGGTGAAAGTAAAATTTGGATATACAAGTACGCCGATCATTATATGGGTATTCCCGAGATGGGAGCTGTGAAAATTGGGGGAACAATACTTGATTCCGGGAAAACTTTTACGGTAGCTTCGGCTGATATAGAACCGAACAATTGTGTGGTTCATGCTTTAGAGTATGGGATAACGATTGACGATCTGTTGAAGTCGGGAGAAAGTTTAAGATGATAACACTAAAATGTTTACGTTATGCGATTGAAATATATTATTTTATTGGTGACTTTATTGGGATGTTCTTTCTGCGGGTGTCGAGATATTAAAGAAGGCTTTCTGCAAGTTGACAAAGCTAGTTATACTCCGGACACGTTAGTTGTCCGTAAAACGTTGGATCCGGTTTTGGATGCTGTCCGTATTCAAAATGGTGCACCATGGGTGTCAATTAAAATGGAAGGCTATTTGGGAACGGAACCGATAGACTTTTCTATTGAGTCTGTGACGTCTGTCGGAAACGAAGCGGGAGCCGCCGAATTTATGAAAAAGTTGACGATTCGGGGTGCTGGAGCTTTAGTTTACCCGCAGGGAACGGATGTGCCTGCGGGGCGTTACGTGGTGTCGGTGCGGTTGACGAATTCCGGGTATAGTCGGGTTGTTGAAAATGCATACACTTTTATTGTCAAAGATTAAGTAACGAACTTGAGATAGCGGCAAATAAGACCGGGGATAAAACTCCCTGCGACACGAAAAGTTTTATCCCCGGTCTTTTTGATTGGAAATGTAATAAAGGATGAAAAAATGAACGTAGTGTGCTTATCATTATCGGGATTATTTGTTTTGGCGGCTCTTGTCGTGCAGGCTCAGGGTGTAGAGTTTCACACCGAGAACGTGAAAGAAGTGATAGCAAATGCCCCCAAAGAGGGAAAACCCGTGTTGATTTATTTCAAAGCGGCAGGTTACGACACGTGTGAGAAAATTGATCGAGAGGTGTTTGCTGATAAGCGGGCGGGAGATTGTTTTAATGATAAGGTAGTTTGTTGTACGGTAGACGTGAAGGCGGATCCTTCATTGACTCCGCTTTACGAGGTACGGGTAGTCCCGACAGTGGTAATGTTGGACGATAAAGGGAAAATGGTTTACCGTATGGACGGGCAGGTGAGTCCGGCTTACCTTGTACATTTGGGAAATGCCTTGACGGGGCGTGTACCTTCGCTAAAGATGTTGTATGAGGATCTCCAGCGAGATAAATCAAATTTGGAAACTATTCGAAGATTATTGCTTAACGCATTGAACTTTTTAGGTTATTTACCGGTTGATTCCCGTACCGTTTGGGAGAAACGATTGATGAAAGTGTATGACAATTACCGGAAGGTAAAATCTTTGGATGAGATGGTAAATAAAGAAGATTACACGTTGTTGACTGCTTACGAACGTCCGCAAAAAGATAGCGAAGCATTTGACTTTATCGTGAAACATTACGATAGATTCAAGGCTGTGGTGGATGAGAACGGTTTGATATCTTATCTTGTTAACACGAACAATGGGTTAATCATGAATCTTGCCCGGGCTGGCGATGGCGGTTACACGAAATGTTTGGAACGGATCAATGGGGATATGGCTGGGGTGTACAAATTTTTGAAGGGACCGGGAGATCCTTACCGTTTGATGAGATTAGAGGCGAGTGCCTTGTACGCTTTGTATGGGAAAAAGGACCAGAATGCTTATGTTTCTTTGGAAAACGAGTATTTTACGGCTCTTGGCGAGACTTTGGATGCGAATACTTTGTTACGTGGTATTCAAGAATTGTATGTTGCAAGTAAGGGTAAGATGACACCTGAAGCGGCTGCAATCTGTTATGCTTGGGTGGACGTGGCAGAACAGGCTGGTGTGCCTGCTAATACCCGTTTACAATTGACATTGGTGCGGGCGGATTGTTGCGAGAGTAACGGGGATAAGGTGAAAGCTAAGTTTTTTTTGAATGAAGCGTATTTGCAAGCTATGCAAGTTGGGGACCAACAAATGCAACAGTACGTGCAGAAAAAGATTGAGGGATTGGAGAGGTGATTTTCTAAAAGGCTGGAATGAATTTCTTGTGCGTGGAGAAATTAGTTCCAGTCTTTTAGTTTTTATTTTTGTTGCTATTGAAAAAGTGTTGCTATTGAAAAAGTAGACACGGGAAGGTGGAAAAAGTGTAGAATTGAAAGGGTTGTTTCTATGGAAAAGTGTATATTTGTAGTGCTAAATATTTTAGAAAAGTGTAGAAACAATGCTGTACAGAAAGATCCGATCATATATATATGACCACCTCAGGTCTAATGAGGACAAGATTCTCCTTATTGAAGGAGCGCGGCAGATAGGCAAGTCTTACATTATAAGAGATGTAGGGACAGAACTCTATGGCAACTATGTGGAGATTAACTTCGTGGAAGACGATGCGGGCGACAAGATATTCAAGAATGTTCGCACAACGGAAGAGTTTTACCTGAACTTAAGTATGGTCGCGGGATCCAAGCTGGACAGATATGAAAACACATTGGTCTTTATTGATGAAATTCAGCATTATCCACAATTTTTGACGATGCTCAAGTTCTTGAGGCAAGAACACCGGTATCAGTTTATCTGCAGCGGAAGCCTGTTGGGAATTGCATTGAAAAAGACTGTTTCGGTTCCTGTCGGAAGTATTATTCCCAGAAAAATGTACCAGCTTGACTTTGAAGAATTCCTGATTGCAAATGATTTTGGCGAGGATGCGATTAAGCATCTAAGGAAATCCTTTGAGCAGAAACTGTCTTTGGCCCCGGAGGTTCACGATAAAGTGCTAAGTCTTTTCAAAAGATACCTTCTCGTGGGAGGTATGCCGGATGCGGTCAATGAATATTTAAACAGTCATAATATTGTCAAAGTGAGGGAAGTTCAGGAGGCTATCAGAGAATTGTATGGTGTCGATGCTTCCCGTTACGAAGAGGACGCTGCCAAGAAACTGTATATCCGCCGTATTTATGATATGATTCCTTCTCAGATGGAGAACAAGAAGAAGCGGATTGTGGCAAAAGATATATTGGACAGGAAAGGCGATAGATTCAGCAATTACGTGGAGGAGTTTGAGTACCTGATCAATTCAGGTATTACGATACCATCTCATGCAATCAGTAATCCGAAATATCCCTTGGCAGAATCCCAGCAGAAAAATTTGTTGAAGCTGTACATGAACGATGTAGGTATGCTTACTTCCCAGTTGTATCATTACAATATCCAGCCAATACTTAACGACATTGCCAGCATTAACCTTGGCTCTGTCTATGAAAGCGCTGTTGCCCAGGAACTGAAAGCACATTACGAGAAATTGTTCTACTACGACAATAAGCAGAAAGGGAAGGTAGACTTTCTTGTTGATGATAGCAGCATCATGAGCGTCCTGCCTATTGAGGTTAAATCCGGAAAGGATTATACCGTTCATAGTGCATTGGACAACCTGATGGCAATTCAGGACTACCATATTGTTTCATCTATTGTTCTCTCAAACGAAAGGGGAATAAAGACAAAAGGAAATATCCTTTATCTCCCGATTTACTATGTTATGTTCCTGGAGAACAAGATGCCAGAAAAAGAAAACCTGTACTTTTAAGTTTAAAAATTCGACACCGTCCAAAATTTTGTGTAACTGAAAACACACCCTCGGGTCCATAAAGTCGTAAGGTCGGAATATTACAAATATTGCAGATTATTATATTGATAATTAGTAATTTATGTAATAATTGACCTTAAGGACTTTTAGAACCGAAGGTTCGACTTTATGGACATTATGGACCAGGAGGTGTTGATTATTCGTTGTTTTTTTCACGCTTTTTTCGGGGAGATTTAGATGAGAATAGGCTGAGGACGGGCTACACCTCCAGTACAACATTTATACAATAACAGAGTGACACTTGAGGAAATGATTGTTGTTCAAATGTCGGTGCAAAGATGCTTGATTCGCGTGGCTCGTCCTTTTCCTTTCCCGGGCCTTTTCCGGGGAAATTATTTTTATTGTATAAATAAAATTTTATCTTTGTGTTGTTCTACTAGCGGTAAATAGGGTGAAAATTGGATGACAGAGTCAGAGAAAAGAAAGCGATTTGAGTCCGTGTATCTTGATTATTTTCAAGCTATACATGATTTTTGTAACTCTTTTTTGAAGGATGGAGAGTTGGCTCGGGATGTTGCTCAGGATGTGTTCTTTGCTCTTTGGAATAATTTTGATCCTGCTTATTCGGAAAAGGAGATTTTGTCTTTTCTTTACACGACGGGGCGGAATAAATGCTTTGACCAGTTGCGTCTTCAAAAGGTGGTGGAAAGTAAAATCAAGGATTTGAAAGATACGATCTATTCTGACACCTTCTTTTTAGATGAAGTTACCCGGAGAGAGACTTATCGGATCGTGCGGGAGTCGATCAATAAATTGCCGGAACGTTCGCACCAGATAGCCTTGCTTGCCCTTCAAGGATATTCGACTCAGGAGATAGCCGATGAACTGGAAGTTTCGATCAATACCGTGAAAACGTTGAAAAAAAATGCGTACTCGAAGTTAAGGGAAATTATTAATAATCAGTATGTAATTTTGATCTTGCTAAAATATTTCATTTGATTTCCGTTGTGCCGTTCACCCGTTTTTTTGACTTCTTCGTATGATAGATGATTTAAACGAAAAGATCACGATGAAGCAAAAAATTTACGAACGATTGGATTTAGGCAAACAATTTGCCAAGCGTCTGACAGAACGGGATGCGGTGCACGATGGACTTGATCAGCAATTGGAGGAAGATCCGGATTTGAAGGAGCTTTACCATGATATTGCGGCAAATCTTCATACTGTAGATTGGAAGCCGACAGGCAGGCAGGAATGGTTGGATTTCCAAAAGAAGTATCTTTTCCGAAGACAACGCCGTCGTAATTTGATTCTTCGATATGCTGCGGTCGCCTGTGTCCTCGTGTCGGCAGTGGTCGTCTGGTCCTTGTATTTCTCCCGTCAGGAGGAGCCTGCCGTGGTAATGTCTGCCGCGGGTAATCTTCCGACGCTTTCCGTGAACGATCAGGTTTTTGCATTGGATTCGGGGGGAATCAAACGACTCTTGCAACAAAAACACGTTGTTATGCAACAAACTGATAAAGAATTGGCTTATTTGACAGATTGTGGCTCTTCCGTTGTTTCGGAATGGCATACGATACGGGTTCCCCGACAAGCCGAATTTACCCTCGTGCTTATGGATGGCAGCCGTGTGCGTTTGAATACCGGGACGACTCTTCATTACCCGGTTCCCTTTACGGGAGATACCCGGGAAGTTCGGGTGGAGGGAGAAGCCTTTTTCGAAGTTGCTCCGGATAAAGATAAACCTTTTATCGTTCATTTCGAGGATAATAGTGTTACTGTTTTGGGAACGGAGTTTAATATCTCTTGTTACAAGGAACAACCAAGCCATACCACGTTGGTAAAAGGTTCCGTGCGCTTGAGTAATTCTCTTGATGCTGTGGTTCTTCTTCCCGGACAGGAAGGGATTATTTCGTCTTCCCGGGAAAATATTACCGTTCGGGAAGCGGATATAAATGTCGTGACGGCATGGCTTAACAATCGTTTCTATTTTAAAGAACTTCCTTTATCCGAGATCATGAAGGCTTTGGGGGAATGGTATGATGTCGGTGTGTTGTTTGATAACAAGAGTACCGGGGATATGCTCTTTTCTATCGAAACGAAACGTTATGAAGATATTGATAGTGTGTTGACGATTCTCGAGAGTACGAAAAAAGTAAAATTCACGAGGAAAGATAATATGATACAGGTAAAAAGTAATTTATAAAAAACGGAAAGTCCGTTAAACTTTCCGTTCGCAATCCTTCTCGCCGTACGAGAAAAATTTGTTTTTAAATTTATTACAATTCAAAATTATGAAAAAAAATCGATTTATTCAGTTCTTGCATTTACTTTTTTGCTTGCTCGTTCTGCCCGGCATAACGACAATAGCACAAATGCAAGAACAACGATTCGACTTGAGAATGCAAAACGCGGGATTGAGTCAGGTCATTGAAAAGTTGAGGGAAATAAGTAATCAGACATTTGCTTATCAGCTCGATGATGTAAAGCCTTATACCGGAATTAGTTTCGACTTGAAGCAAAAAACCGTTCCGGAGATATTGGACGAATGTTTAAAGAAAACGGATTTGTCTTGGCAGCGTGTGGATCAAACTATTATTATTTTCAAGCGTTCCTCTTCTCCGGAAGTACGTTCTATTGTTATCAAAGGTTTTATCCGGGATAAGAAGGAAGAAACGATGCCGGGGGTGACGGTTAAGTTGGTCGGAGCTTCCGTGGGAACGGCTTCGGATGTCAACGGTTGGTTTCTCATTAAATTACCCGTTTTGAAAGGAAAGTTGGAATTTTCTTTCGTGGGGTATAAGACACGGACTTTGGATTTCACGGAAGAAACTGCGAAAGATACTTTGCTGGTCGTGCTGGAAGAAGAGGTTTCGGCGTTGGATGAGGTCGTGGTGACCGGAGTATTCACGAAAGCCAAAGAAAGTTACACTGGGGCTGCTACGACGATCACGGCAGCTGACTTGAAACGGGTGGGAAACCGGAATATATTGAGTTCTATCCGGAATTTTGACCCGAGTTTCAATATCGTGGATAACCCGACAATGGGTTCCGACCCGAATAGCCTGCCGGATATCACGATCCGCGGTAATTCGAGTATGACGTCTAATGTCAAAGATTTACAGTCGGAGTCACAAAACACACAATCGGCGAATATGCCGTTGTTCATCATGGACGGGTTCGAGATCACGCTGGAACGGATGATGGATCTTGATGATAATCAAGTGGAGAGTATCACGTTGCTGAAGGATGCGAGTGCGACTGCCATGTACGGGACCCGGGGGGCTAACGGGGTCGTGGTAATCACGACAAAGCAACCGGAAGCCGGTAGATTACAGTTGACGTATAAAGGCGGTCTGGCAATAGAGGCACCGGATTTGACTTCGTATAATTTGTTGAGTGCCAAAGAAAAGTTGATATACGAGAAAGCGGCGGGACTTTACCTGTATAATTCGGGTCCCGGGGTTAACCAGCATAACTTGGAAGCACTTTATAATTCCCGAATGCTTGCTGCCGAGCGGGGGGTGAACACCTATTGGTTGAAATACCCAGTACGCACGGGCGTGGGACATAACCACAGTTTGCGTCTGGAAGGGGGACGTGAGGAAATTCGTTATGCCGTGGGATTGTCGTACAAGAATATTGCCGGGGCGATGAAGGGTTCGGAGAGAAATACTTTGAACGGCAATGTTTTTCTTTCCTATAAATTGAAAAATCTGACCTTCCAGAACGATTTGCAGGTAGCGTCGAATAAATCTCAAAACTCTCCCTACGGAACGTTTTCGCAGTATGCTAAGCTCAATTCCTACTGGAAGCCTTATGATGATGAGGGTAATCTATTGATGATCTTGGATGAGCGAATTTATTCCAACGAGGCGTACGGGGATTCTTACAGCAATACGGTGTACAATCCCTTGTACAATGCTTATCTACCAAGTATTGACGAGAGTAAATACACGCAGATTACCAACAATTTTGCCGTAGAATGGAGTGTTTTGCCGGAACTGGTGCTACGGGGTAAGTTCAGCGTGACATCTAAAAATTCACGTTCGGACAAATACAAGCCGGCGAGCCACACGGATTTCTTGAAATACACAGGCGACGACTATGGGCGGCGCGGTTCTTATGAAATGGGTCTTGGCGAGAGTTTTAAATATGAAGCGGATTTCACGCTGAATTACAACAAGACTTTTCAAGGTGTACACCAGGTATACGTGGGTTTAGGCTATAATTTTGCGGAGGAAAAGTCAGAAAATTATTCATTTTTTGGCGAAGGGATTCCGGATGATTATTCAGACTTTATCGGGCTTGCCGCTTCTTATAAAAAAGACGGCTCACCCTATGGTGACGAGGGTATTTCCCGGCGAGCGGGTGGTATAGCGAACGTTAATTATACTTATGATCGTCGTTATTTTATTGATATATCCGGCAAACTAGAGGGGTCTTCTAAATTCGGTGCGGACAATCGTTACGCTCCTTTCTGGTCGGTCGGTGCTGGTTGGAATATTCATCAGGAGCATTTTCTGAAAGACAATATGCTGTTGAACACGGCACGTCTGCGCGTGTCTTACGGTACGTCGGGTGCGCAAAATTTCTCTCCCTATCAGGCGATGCGGACTTTTAAATATTTTAGCGAGCAGAACTACAACGGTAACGCGGGGGCATATCTGTTAGGTATCGGTAACCCGGATTTGGGATGGCAGAAGACGGGACAGTTGAATATCGGTATGGAATTGGGCGTGTTTGACAATCGTTTGAAAGTGAACGTGGACTGGTATAATAAATTGACGGACGATATGTTGGCAGACATCACGTTGCCGTTGGCGGGCGGTTTCGGCAGCTACAAGGCGAATATTGGTAAAGTGCAGAATCGGGGTGTGGAAGTATCGTTGAATGCTTACCTGATTCGCGATAGCGAAAGTAACCTTTTCTGGTCTGTCGGGGGAACGATTCTTTACAACAAGAACAAAATCAAAAAGATTTCCAATTCCTTGGAGTTCCTGAATGAAGAATTGTTGGCAAGCGACGGTGCTAATCCCAGCTTCCTGTTCAAGGAAGGGCAATCCATGAATACAATTTTTGCCGTACGTTCTTTAGGCATCGACCCGGCGAACGGTAAGGAAATTTACTTGAAAGCGGATGGACATACCCAGACTTATGAATGGGATGTGAAAGATAAAGTAGCTTGCGGTGTGACAGACCCGAAAGTATGGGGTAATTTCAACACCATGTTCCGGTTCCGGGGATGGACGCTGAATGCCGTTTTCAGTTATCGTTGCGGAGGGCAGATGTATAACTCGACTTTGGCAAACAAGGTGGAAAATATCCACCCGATTAACAATGCCGACAAACGTGTGCTTTATAGCCGATGGAAAAATCCAGGAGATCATGCTAAATTCAAAAGTGTGACCGATCTTTCAAGTACGCAGGCAACAAGCCGTTTCGTGGCAGACGAGAATACACTGGAATGCGGTAGTATTTCTTTGGGATACGAATGGAGTTCCGAGTGGCTGAAGAGAAACCTTTCCATATCCTACCTGTCATTGACCGGATATGGCGAAGATATTTTCCGAGTATCGAGTATCAAACAGGAACGTGGTACCAGTTACCCTTTCGCACGGAAATTTTCATTCTCTCTATCAGTCAGATTTTAACCGTTAAAATGAATATAATATGAAAGTAACGAGAACAAGATATTTTGACTGGCTGTTAGTTGCCATGCTCGCGTTGGCTTGCAGTTGCAGCGATTGGCTGGATGTGAATCCCCGCACGGAGATGAAAGAAGAGGATATGTACCAGAGTGAGAAGGGATTCAAAAATGTGATGAATGGTATTTATATACAATTGGCTGCCAAAGAATTGTACGGGAAGAATACAAGTTATTATTTCCCGGATTTACTGGCGGGTTATTGGTACAAGACTTCCAATACGACGGAAACTTATATCGCTTCCTTTAATTATAGTGAAAGTAATGTGGAAAGCGTGATTCAGACGATTTGGAGTAAATATTATACCGTAGTGGCGCATATCAACGATTTGTTGGAGAATCTGGAGAAGACCGACGTGCAATTCTCTTACGGAAACAAGGAGTTGTTGCTGGGTGAGGCTTACGGTCTGCGTGCCTTTATCCACTTGGAGTTACTTCGTCTGTTTGGTCCGGTACCGGCAGGGGCGACGGATGACATGGTGGCTATTCCTTACGTGACGGAGATCACTCGTGAACCGTCGAAATTGGTATCCGTGAGTTACGGGAAGGTAAAGGAGAATATTCTGAAGGATCTGGAACAGGCAGAGAAATACCTGCAAGAGGATCCGTTCGCTCTCGGGAATATGTTCGATTTCAATAATCCGGGTAGCAACGGCATAAAGTATACCCCGGACGACGATTGGCATTACTATCGTCAGACACATTTTAACCGGTATGCAGTAGATGCGCTGCGAGCCCGTTTTTATCATTGGATTGGCGATGGTGGGCAGGCTGCAATTTACGCTAAAAAAGTGGTAGAGGTTGAAAATACGGACGGAACGAACAAGTTTGAACTGGCGACGGAAGCTAACAGTTACACGATAAGCACGGGAAAGAATCTGGTGATGCAGTGTGAGCATATTTTCGCATTGAATTGTTCAAGTCTGCAAAAAATCATCAACGGGGTAATGATGTCTTCTTCCACTGCAAAACCGAAATTGTATTTGACCAACTCGTGGGTGGCAAACGTGTACGAGAAATCGGAAACGGATATTCGTTGCCGGAGCGGTCGCTATTTCGAAGTGGACGGGACGAATGCCTATTATCTGAAATATTACAAGAGCGGGGTTATCGAGCCTATTAATATGGTTCCGTTGGTACGTCTTGCCGAGATGTATTTGATTTTAGTGGAAGATTTGCCTTTGGATGAAGCTAAGGGGTATTTCGAAACTTACCGGCAAGCGCGCGGGATGGATGTCAGCATAAATATTAATAGTGAAACCACAAGAAAAAGCCAGGTGGAGAAGGAGTACCGGAAGGAATTCTGGGGAGAGGGACAGATGTTTTATTATTATAAGTTGCATAATATTACCAGTTGGAGTATTCCGCAGAGCGTGACAATCCCGATGAACGGGTTCGTGGTACCGAAGCCGCAGGGACAAACGGCATTTGAATAATTGAAAATTGATTTTGGATATGAAGAAGATATTAAAATATATAGTTCCGGTAGTAGTTTTGCTGGCAACAGCTTGTTCGCGGCATGACGCTTTGATGTACGAGAGCGATCCCCGAGTGTGTTTTTATAGAGGGGATGACGGATACGGGCAACAAGACAGTATCCTGCATAGTTTCTTTTTAGTATCGGACACGCAGGACAGAGATACAGTGTGGGTGGAACTTGCGTTGATGGGTTTCCCCGCGGATGAGCCTCGTGCGGTGAATATCGTGCAGACAAATAAGGATGCGGCGGATGCAGCTGTAGCCGGTACACATTATGTGGCATTGGATGATCCGGAAGTGGTGAACCAGATTGTTATTGGAGCCGGGCAAGCTGTTACTAAAATTCCAATTATTCTGTTGCGTGATATATCCCTGAAAACAGAGAAGAAACGGTTGGAATTGACTATAGAGGAGAATGCGTATTTTAAACCGGGAATCGATGCCGACCTGAATTTTATGATACAGACTACAGAATTGGCGGAAAAACCGGGTAACTGGGATGATAAAGCCAGTTGGAAAAGCTATTTTGGAGAGTGGAGTTCCCAGAAAATGTGGTTTATCGTGAATTACTTGGGATTAACAGAGTTTGAGGAAACATATGACACCGGGTACAAGACTTACCTGAAGTTGAAGGCTCATTCGAAATTGAACGAGTACAACGCTTCGCATGACGAACCGCTTTGTAATAACCCGAACAAACATCACGAGGAAGGAGAGGTTTGTAAAGATTGTGTAGTATTCCCTTAATTAAAAACGATTGATGATGAAAAAGAATATATGGATAGGGTGCATGCTGGCATGGATTATTATTGCCGGGTGTATTGACGACAGAGGTAATTATGACTATCGGTCGACAGATGAAATTTGGCCAGTAAAGATTTCCGGGTTGAAAGCAATGGACTGCCAGGTGGGAGATCAATTAAATTTGACTCCGACAATAACCGGAACGGAAAATATGGAGAACTTGAAATACACGTGGTTCCTTTATTCCTCCGGGGTTGCCATGAGCAAAGAGGATACGCTGGGACACGGGAAGGAACTGAATTGGAAAATTTCCCGAGAAGCCGGGAGTTATAGTTTGATGTTCGAGGTAAGGGATACCGTGAGGGATCTGTTTACCAAAAAGTCGGTATCTTTGAAAGTCAGTACATTTCTTTCTACCGGTTGGTTTGTGATGGAAACTGACGGGACGGGAACCGATGTGGATATGATTACGCCGGAAGGCACGACAACCGAGAATTTATTGTCAACATATAATAGCAGTGGACGGATGGAAGGTGCACCCCGAAAAATGCTTTATAAACAAGATCATAGGCATGAAGTGGAAAATTTCGACGGTACGGTAGAGGTGGTGAAAAAAGATGCTTTTATCCTGACCTCTGAAAAGGATATTCGGGTTTATGATGCCCAGAATATGGCATTGCTGAAAAGGCGGGAGGACTGTTTCTACGAGATGCCGACTCCGGTGAATCCTTTGAATCGTTTCGTGAACAGCATAACGGACGATCATTTGAATAATAATGGACAGTATTATATGTTGCCTGCCGGAAACGTGGGCAAGTTCGGTTATCCGTTAGTAGGACCCGACGGAACGAATAATTATAATGTACATGCGGATGGCGTCAGTGTCTCGCAGCGTGCTTTTCTTTGGGATAAGACGAGTCGTTCTTTCCTGTATGCCACGACGGGGTCTCAGATGGTATTTTTGAATGAGGCGGGTAGTAACGTGACTAATTTCGGTCCTGTTTCTAAAACAGACAAGGAGTTAGTCCACATGATGTTCCGGGCAAGCGAGATGGTAAATTATGTTAGCAAGCAAAAGGCTTATGCCTTGTGGAAGGACGGAAGTGGAAAATATACTATCGTGGATTTGTATTTTGACAAAGCTACATATCCTATTGTGGGAGAATATTCCCTGCCGCAAGGAAATCTTCTTTCTACTGCCGATATTATGGTCACACACCAGAATGCGCCTAAGCTTTTCTTTGCTGCAAACGGTAACGAGTTGTGGGAACATAATATCAGTTCGAACACCGATCTTTCTATACGGGAAAGGAAAGTGTATACCTTCCCGGGAGGGGAAAGGATCGCTTGTATCCGGCATCTTTATATTACGAATAAGTATGTGGATGAACAGATGGATCGGTTGGTGGTGTTGACGAATAGTGCCGATGGGTGGAAGTTGTATGGATTCGAGTTTATCGGTGGCGGTAGTGAATTCGATATGACTGTTACTCCGGAGGAGGCAATGATCGGGAAAGGTGTAGGTGAAGCCGGGTACGTGATGAGAATGGATAATGATCGTGCATTTTGATCGAAAGGCGGACATGAAAAAGATTTCAATAATTATTTTTTTGCTTGCGACGGTTAGTTACTGTTGGGGGCAGAAACTCCCTTCCGTGGCCGGATGGAAAGACGGGAGCCATTATCTGGAACAGGTAAGGGAGGGAAAGAATAGTGTTTTGTATGCCGTGGATGTGAAGACAGGGGCGAGAACTCCTTTCACGTCGGCAAAAAAGAAAGCATTGGCTGCGGTAAAGGTATCGGATGGGGAGGTGGTTTACACCGCCCCGGACGGTAGCCAAAAACAATTGACCCGTACTCCGGCAGAGGAAAAGAATCCCATGCTTTCGCCAGACGGGAAATGGGTTGCTTTTACCCGTGATAATGATTTGTACGCTATAGATATCGCTTCCGGGCGTGAAGTCCGTTACACGGAAGACGGTTCGGAAGTCATTAAGAATGGGTACGCTTCTTGGGTTTACTACGAGGAAATTTTAGGACGATCAAGCGAGTACCGTAGTTTTTGGTGGTCGCCGGACAGCCGTTACCTTGCCTTCTTTCGTGCTGATGATTCCCGGGTCCCGGTTTATCCGTTGTATAACGTGAAAGGGCAGCATGGGGAACTGGAGATCAATCGCTACCCGCGGGCGGGAGATCCTAATCCGGAAGTGAGGGTCGGAATCGTATCTGTCGAGGGCGGAGAAGTTGTATGGGCTGATTTCAATTCGGAAACAGACCAGTATTTCGGGACTCCTTTTTGGCGTTCGGATGGGAGCGGGTTGTTGGTGCAGTGGATGCCCCGGGAACAGAATAACCTGAAGTTGTATAACGTGAACCCGGTAACCGGAGACAAGAGTGAGATTTATAATGAAGAGCAGCCGACATGGGTGAATTGGATAACAAGTTTGCACTGGGTCAAGGATGGGTTCATGATGATCCGGGACTTTGACGGGTGGGAACAGATTTACCTGCACAATTCGGATGGTTCATTAAGGCAAAAATTGACATCAGGTCGAAAATGGAACACGAAAATTGTTCGTATTGATGAGAAGAATCGGCAAGTGTATTTTACCTCGAAGGGAGAGATTTCGACACGGAATGATTTCTACTGTGTTGGGTTTGACGGAAAAAGACAGCGGAGATTGACATTTGGGGAATACAATCATAGAAATATTCGTTTGTCACCGGACAACCGTTATTTCCTGACGCAGTATGATAATTCGTCCACGCCGACATGCTTGGGGGTGGTGAACGTGAAAAACGGGAAGGTAAAGGTATTGGGAGATTTGAAGGATGCGGATTTTGATTCGACGAAAATGGAAAAGAAGGAAATGCTGTGGTTGACGACGGCGGAAGGATTTAAAATTCCGGCTATCGTGCGTTGGCCTCGTAACATGGAAAAAGGGAAGCGTTATCCTGTGGATATTCACGTTTATGGTGGTCCTAACCATGGTTCCGTGAGTGATTATTGGTCTTTGTCTGATTCCGGGTGGGATGAGGATTGTATCCGGGTGGTTATGGATCATCGAGGTTCCGGGCATTGCGGGAAGGCTGGTATGAATTATATGCACAGGAATTTGGGCAAGTGGGAAATGGAGGACTATATCGCCTGGGTAAAATTATTGCGAACTTATCCGAACGTGGATAGCACCCGTGTTATGATTAGCGGGGGAAGTTATGGCGGTTACATGACGGCATTGGCATTAACTTACGGGGCTGAATATTTTCAATATGGCTATGCCAAATTCGGTGTGATGGATTGGATGCTTTACGATTCGCATTACACGGAACGTTATATGGATTTACCCAAAGATAACCCGGAAGGTTACAAGGCGGCTTCCGTTTTTACCTATCTCGATCGTTACCAGTCGTGTGGACCGGCTATGCTACGCATCGTGCATGGCATGATGGACGACAACGTGCATATGCAGAATAGTATGCAATTGGTGGATGCTCTACAACAGATGAATCGGAAGTTCGAGTTGATGCTTTTCCCCGGAGAACGTCACGGGTGGATGAAGAAAATGAAATTTACATTGGAAGATTTGAAAGATTTTAAAAACAGATATTTGAAAAGGAAATGAAAAGACTGATTTTATTCACGTTATTGGTGGCTGCCGTGTTGACGAATGCGGTGGCTCAAAACCGGAGTATAAATTTTGAGGAAACGAAAGAGTGGAAGAAAATTGTCAAGAAGGCAAAAAAAGAGAAAAAGTTGATCTTCGTGGATTGCTACACGTCCTGGTGCGGTCCCTGCAAGATGTTGGCGAAAAGTGTGTTCACGAATGATGAGGTGGCAGACTTTTTCAACAAGAATTTCGTGAATGCCAAATATGATATGGAAAAAGATGCGGAGGGAGTGGTACTTAGAAAACAGTTCGGGGTACAAGCTTTCCCGACCTTAGTGTTTGTTGATCCTTCTTCGGGTGAAGCTATTCACCGTATGGTTGGTGCGGGTTCGCCGAATTGGTTGATTACCGGTGCTAGGCTTGCCCTGGAACCGGATAATAATCTCAGCAGTATGGTGAAACGATATGCTGCCGGGGAAAGGGATATTGAGCTTTTAAAAAATTATATGTCAGCCTTGTATTCTGCTTATATGCGGGATGAAGCCGCTCGTATCGCTTGTGAATATCTGGATTCTTTGTCTGTGGATAGTTTGTCTACGCCGGAAAATTGGTATTTGATTAATCGCTACGTGAGCGATCCATTATGCCCTTTGTTAAAACGGGTTATGTCTGAACGGGAAAAATTTTATACCGTTATCGGAAGAAAAGACGTGGATAATAAATTGGAGAAAGCGATTTATTCTGCTGTCAAAGAACTGACAGATTGGAAACCGGGAAAGAAAAATCTGTTTGATGAGAAACGTAACCGGGAGTTGACAGACTATTTAATGAGTATTGATTTCATGGTAGCTCCTACCGGTTTGGCTGCTTTGTACATGGCTGCTTATGTGCGGGAGAAAGATTTTCGCGGAATGCTCGACAAAATGGATGAGGCGTTAAGCTATAATTTATTTCGTAACAATGCCGGGCAAGAATATTTCCGGGATAATATCAGAAAATTGATTTATAGTGGTGACAAAGCTTTGATGGAGGAAGGTATTCAGCGCATCGATCGTTTTTGGTTTCAAGCCACGAAGGCTATGGACAAAGCGAATCTGATGAGAACAAAAGCTCTGTTGCAAACCAAAATAGGAGATATTTCCGGTGCGGAGATGTCTAATAAGGAAGCGGAGAAATATATAGCAGAAGCACGGAATAAATAATCACGTGTTAGAAAGAAAAATCACATACCTTCTCGCTACATGGCGAGAAGGTATATTTTGTTTAACCTATTTACATATAAGTGAATAAAGAGGTATTCTCATATTCTTGTTATCGTCGAATACCGTAAAAAGGATGGTAGTGGAAAGTTCAGTACGGAGAATAGAGTATAAATTATTTTATTTTTATGTGGTTTTTAATGAAGAAATCTTTACCTTTGCTTTGTCAATTCGAGAAAAATAAAAAAGTGTATAGCACAGAAGAAGGAATTAGCCTCCGGAAGTGTTTATACACTTTTTTTATTAAATCCGAGTTGACGTTCTAGTTTAATAACCGGAGGCTTTTTTGGAAAAACGTTTTTTTTATGAGATAGTTACATGTAAATGTAATGTTTTTTGAATTCTAATTTGTCTATGAAGGTGAGAGTACCGTGACGGGAAATCACCTTTTTTTAGGTTTCTTCGCTATTTAACGAAAATTTAAATCAGTTGCACTTTGTTTCACTAGGGAATAGCGTTATATTTGTTAACGAAAATAGTGCGTGTTTTCAGCCACTTTATTTTTTTATTCACATGATTAAAACTATTACACAGATGAGAAAAACAGTATTGATTATTTTTAGTTGCTTTCTCACCTTGTTGTTTGTTCCAAAAATCTACGGACAAACGCAGGATAAGTTGTTGGGATTGCTCAAAGAGGAATTGGCACAACAGATGAAGGAACTTAAAGGGGAAGAATTTCCCCCGTATCACATGAATTACCGGGTGATTGACGTGACCACGTCGGTCGTGTCCGCTTCTTTTGGGGCATTAATGAATAGCCAACAGTATCGCACCCGGACTTTGGTTCCGCAAATACGTTTGGGGGATAAACAACTGGATAATTTCAAGTTCAACCAAATGGGAGCGGCAACGCCGTCGGTAGCCAGATTACCTCTGGATGAGGATAATAACGAGGATGCTATTCGTCAGGCGATCTGGAACGAAACGAACAACCGTTACAAGTTTGCCGTGGATATGTATCAGAAGACAAAAGCGCAAACTACCGTGAACGTGGAAGAAGAGGATAAGGCTCCTTATTTCTCGGATGTTCCCGTGGAAAAATATTATGAGGCTCCGCTTCCGGTGGAGCAGACGAAGATAGATTTGGACAAGTGGGCTGCACGGATGAAAGAAATTTCTGCCGTGTTCAAGAATCAACCCGGAATTATGCAAGGAGATGCCATGGTTATTTACACTGTGGAAAGACGTTATTTCGTGGATAACGAGGGTACAGAGGTTGTTCAGAATCTGCCGTACGCCCGAATTATGGTGTTCGGGGAAACCAAGGCTGACGATGGTATGGAATTGCCGTTGAATCTTTCCTATTTTGCATACAACCCGGAAGATTTGCCTTCTAACGACAAGATCATTGCCGATGCGAAAGAGATGGTAAAAACATTGGAGGCTTTACGTGTAGCACCCATGGTAGACCCGTACACGGGTCCGGCTTTGTTGTCCGGTCCTGCCAGCGGCGTATTCTTTCACGAGATTTTTGGTCACCGCGTGGAAGGACAACGTATGAAAAGCGAGAGTGACGGTCAGACTTTCAAGAAGATGGTGGGCGAGTTCGTGTTGCCGGCTGATATGCACGTGTATGACGATCCGACGATTCGCGAGTATGCCGGGGAGGATTTGAACGGTTTCTATAAATACGACGATCAAGGCGTGAAGGCTGAACGCGTGGATGTGGTTGTGAATGGTAAGTTGAACGAGTTCCTGATGACCCGTACGCCGATTGACGGACAGCCTCGCTCTAACGGTCACGCGCGTGCTACCGGAGGATTTGATCCCGTATCCCGGCAGTCCAATTTGGTGATCGAAACCTCTAACCCGAAGACTCCTCAGGAATTACGGCAGTTGTTGATCGAGGAAGTGAAAAAACAAGGTAAGGAATACGGTTATTTCTTCAAAGAAGTGACGAGCGGATTCACGTTTACCGGAAAAGGTGGAACAAATTCATTCAACGTTACCCCGTTGGAAGTATATAAAGTGTTTGCTGACGGACGTCCCGACCAATTGGTACGCGGGGTGGATTTGATCGGAACTCCTCTTTCCATGTTCTCGAATATTATCTTTGCCGGTAATGATGCCCGCGTGTTCACGGGTATGTGTGGTGCCGAATCCGGTTCTATTCCGGTGACTGCCATCTCTCCGACAATTCTGGTGAATAAGGTGGAAACACAACGGAAGGCTAAATCTCAGGATATATTGCCGATTCTCTCGGCTCCGGGATTGGACGGGAAGAAAAATTAAAAGATAAAAGTTTAGAGTGAATGAAACTCCTCCGTCAGCTGCGCTGCCACCTCTTCTATAAACAGAGGAGGAGTTGGAAATGTTTCTCGAAGACGAGAGGGTAACTTGACTCTCCCTCTGTTTATAGAGGGAGTACCCGAAGGGGGAGGGAGTTTTTTTAAGATAAAATCATTAAATCTAATATCAATAAGATGAAATATATATTATCGTTACTATTGTTTTTCCTGCTACTCGGTCCGGTTGTTGCGCAAAGCGAACAGGATCAAGTAATTTTTAAGGCTATGCAGGATGAGTTACAGAGGAACAAGGAGAACTTGGCGTTGCCGGGGATGGATAAACCGTTTTATTTATCCTTTTCTTTGGGAAGGTATCGTCAATTCGAGGTATCCGGAGTTTTGGGTGCTATCACGAGTTCGCTGGAATTGCCCTGGCGGGGTATCGCTTCTTCTCAGTTATTGTTGGGAGATTACGATCACACGAGCGATTCCCGTTATGTTGGTCAATTTTTGAAAGTGGGAATGCCTGCCGAGGCGGATTACGATATGATTCGCCAGAATTTCTGGTTGGTGACAGATGCAGCCTATAAGTGGGCATTGCAGGAGTCTGCTGCTAAGGAAGCCGCGTTGAAGGCTAATCCGCAGACCCCGGAAGAGGCTGCTTTGCCGGATCTGGTGAAGGCTGAACCGATCACGAAGATTGTGGAGGGGAAACCTTATACTATTAATATGGAAGAGTGGGAGCGCGTGATTCGTGAGGTTTCTGCGATCTTCAAAAATTACAAGGATATTTACAATTCATCGGTGGGAATCAGTGGGTTGGATATGGAAGTGTACAAGCAGACCAGCGAGGGCGTGACCATGAAACAACCGGTTTCTTACGTTAATTTTTACGCCCAGGGATACGTGAATACAGCCGAGGGCGTGAAGATCGGGGATGTTTATTCCGTGTTGGTGGCTCGCCCGCAGGATATGCCTTCCCTGGAAGATTTGAAGAAGGGGGTCACGGCTTTTGCCGAGAATCTGATGAAGTTGAAGGATGCTCCCGAGGTGGAAGAGTTCTATTCCGGTCCGGTGCTTTTTGAAGATGGAGCCAGTTCCAGTATTTTCGTGAACAACTTGTTGAATCAAGGCGGTTTGTTTGCTTACCGGAAGGCTGATAACGGCAGAGGTGCGGGAGCCAGAACCTTGGACGGACGTATCGGGAGAAAGATTATGGACAATCGTTTGACGGTAAAGAATTACAGTACTTTGGATAAATATAACGGAGTACCTTTGTTGGGGGCTTACGAGATCGATGCCGAGGGTGTAGTTCCCGCGAAAGAAATGACCCTGGTAGACAAGGGTATTCTGCGTCAAATGCTAAATGGACGGGTGCCTTCATTGAAAACTCCTCACTCCACCGGAAGTTCCCGCTTCGTGATGACCGGAAGTGACATCGTTTACGCTACGGCTCCGGGAACGATTCATATTGAAGTGGATAAGGGTACGAAACAGGATAAAATGAAGAAAGCCTTGATTAAGGCTGCCAAAGACGAGGGGTTGGATTACGCCTATATCGTGCGTAGTATTGCCGGAACGGCTTCCAAGATATACAAAGTGGACGTGAAGGACGGTAGCGAAACACAAGTACGTTTCGGGGATGTGTCTGCGATTAATCTGGCGAAAATCAAGCGTGTATTGGATATTTCCAGCAAAGAGAATGTTTCTAATTATATTCTGAACCGTCAGGTGTTGTCTTCGTTGATTTATCCGGCTTCCATCTTAATCGAGGACGTGGAAATCAACAAGTCAGAACCGAAGAAAGAGAAAGAACCGGTACTGAAGTTCCCGTTGCAGAGGTAAGAACGCCTTTGGCGGGTTGCAAGTTGCAGGTTTACTTGTAAGTAAGCTTGGATTCTGAAAGCTAAAAACTAGAAGTTATAATATATACTTAACTTTTAGTTTTTAGCTTTTTTCATGAGAAGAAGAAAATTACTTTCAGTATCTTCCGCGATAAGGATGGTGTGGTGTTTATCGTTCTCCGAAAGTGGATTTACAAACTTATTGTGTATTTTTGTTCGGGTAAAACGAGGGATTATGAAAGAGAAAATAAACAAAACCAATGCGGTAAGATTGTTGGATAAGACTAAAATTACCTATGAACTGATTCCTTACGAGGTGGATGAACACGACTTGGCTGCGGCACACGTGGCTGCGCAGTTAGGGGAGAATATCGAGCAAGTATTTAAGACTCTTGTCTTACACGGTGACCGGAATGGTTATTTCGTGTGCGTGATTCCTGGGAATCATGAAGTCGATTTGAAGTTGGCGGCAAAGGCGTCGGGAAACAAGAAAGCTGATCTGATCCCGATGAAAGAATTGCTTCCTGTCACGGGATATATCCGGGGCGGTTGTTCGCCTGTCGGGATGAAAAAAGTCTTTCCGACGTTTATTCACGATTCGTGCCTGCAATTTGAATATATATTTATCAGTGCGGGAGTGAGGGGCTTGCAGATTCGCTTGAATCCGGGAGATCTGATAAAATATGTCGGGGCAACAGTTTGTCCGTTGAGTAACGAGAATTTATAAGGGGGATGTGTGAACATCCCCCTTTACTCGCGTATAGCGTTCTTCCTTTCAGCGGACGACTCGCGTGCGCTATCTTAAAATATCATGAATTTTATTCACCCTAGTTATGAAAAAGCAATACACATCACATGGAAAAGAACTGCCTGCACGAGCTTCTAAGCAAAGATAGAATTTTTTTTGACATTTGTATCTTTTGAAGGAGTGTTTTTTTGAAAATTCTTTTTATTCCCGTTTTGTTTTATTTGGTCTGCTTTTTGCATTATTCGGGGAAAAACGTGTTAGATATGAGAAAAAAGGTTGCATTATTTTGGATGATTGCATTTCTTGCTAGTTGTGATTTGATAGAGTATCACCCTTATGACGTGCGTTTGTCGGGAGAATTACACATTAACGAGAAAAACATCCCGTTGATCGAAGAAAAATGTGAGGATAAGGATACCATCCGGTTTGTACTCATGGGAGATAGCCAACGATGGTACGATGAAACGGAAGCTTTCGTGAAGCATATGAACAAGAGAAATGATGTGGATTTCGTGATTCACGGGGGAGATGTTTCGGATTTCGGACTAACCAAAGAATTCCTGTGGGTACGGGATATTATGGGTAAATTGCGTATACCTTACGTGACGTTGTTGGGTAACCACGATATATTAGGAAATGGGATGGATGTATTCTTGGACGTGTTCGGGGATGAGAATTTCTCGTTCCGTGCAGGTAAGAATCTTTTCCTTTGCGTGAACACAAACGCTCTGGAGTTTGATTACTCCCACCCGGTGCCCGATTTTTCATTCGTTTATTCGGAATTGCAGGACACCGTCGGGCTTACCCGAACGATTCCGGTGATGCACGTGCCACCCGGTGATGTCGAGTTTAATAATAACGTGGGAAGGGTATTTCACACGATGTTATGTTCATTTCCCGGCATGGAGTTCTGCTTGCACGCGCATAGCCACTGTTTGCGCCACGAGGAGCATTTCGACGATGGAATTCCTTATATAGGTTGTAGTTGTATGAAAGATAAAAACTATCTGTTATTCACCTTAACACCGGAGGGTTACGAGTATGAAGTGGTCTATTATTAAAACGGGATTTGTGGCTCTGTTGCTTTTTGTAGGCACGGGAGTTATGGGTGACGAGAGAGAGGATCAGCAGGAGCTTCGTGCTGAACGGCATAAAAGAAAATTGGAACGTTACCAGTCAAATTGGAATAAATTGATACCGAAATATCAAAATCTGCAATTTGCCGGATCGATAGGTCTGCTTTCGGCGGGAATCGGTTGGGATTACGGTAAACAACGGCAATGGGAATCGGAGATCATGTTCGGGTTTGTCCCGGAGTTCTCGTCCAATAAAACGAAAGTGACGTTTACGGTGAAACAGAATTACGTGCCGTGGGAGGTTTCGCTCGGGAAGAATTGGGTACTGGAACCGCTTGAAACCGGATTGTTCATGAATACCGTGTTGGCAGATGATTTTTGGGTGAAGGAACCGGAAAAATACCCGAGTAGTTATTATAAATTTTCCACCCGCATCCGTTTCCACGTTTTTCTGGGACAACGTATCGCTTTCGATGCAGGAAAACATTTCCCGTTTCGCCGGATCACGGCGTATTACGAGTTGAGCACGTGCGATTTGTATTTACTCTCCAAGTTCACGAATAAATACGTGAAAATGGGGGATATTTTAAGCCTGTCGTTTGGGCTGAAATTTCATATTTTTTAACGTATAAATTTCTAGCTATTTATTATCGCCGGTAAGCGGAGAAGAAGTGAACAATTGTTATATTTGTGAAGTAACTAATTTAAATACAAATGAAGAGAATATTTGTTTTGCTTCTTTTCTCTTGGATTGCCACGAATGTCTCGGCGCAAGAAATTGCGGGACAGTGGACGGGGACTTTAAAACTCCCGGCAACGGATTTGAAATTGGTTTTTAACGTGATACATTCCGGGGGAAAGTGCCGGGCGACGTTTGACAGTCCGAATCAAGGGGCAAAGAATATTCCAATTGAAACGACTTGTTATGAAAATGGGGAATTGATATTTCATATGCCTCAGATCAGAGCAGAATATTTAGGTCGACTGAATGAACAAGGTGGCGTCGAGGGAATCTTCCGGCAAAGCGGACAAGAGTTCCCGATGGCATTGAAACGGGTCGTGTATATTCCTGTTCCGGGTGAATATGATTTCGATGGGCAATGGATGGGGACGGTGGAAATACAGGGAGTAAAATTGCGGGTGGTATTCCATGTTTCCAGGATAGGGAACGAGTACGCGTCGGCAATGGATAGCCCGGATCAGGGGGCAAAAGGGACTCCGGTACGAGTGACTCGTGTGAATGGTCATGAGATCGTGATGGAAATTCCTGCAATTTCTTTTATTTACCGGGGTGAAGCAGATCGTGAAGGAAGGATTACGGGAAAATTGGCTCAGTTCGGAGTGGAATACACGCTGAATCTGGAACGTCAGAATGAAATCGTGAAATTAGATCGTCCGCAGGAACCGAAAGCTCCTTTCCCGTATAGAATTGAGGAAGTCGTGTTTGAAAATGAAGCCGATTCAGTGATGTTAGCAGGTACCTTGACTTTACCGGAAGGGAAAGATAATTTCCCGGTGGCAGTGATGATCACGGGAAGCGGTCCGCAGAACAGGGATGAGGAGATGATGGGGCATAAGCCGTTTTGGATTATTGCTGATTATTTGGCACGTCGGGGAATAGGTGTTTTGCGTTTTGATGATCGGGGTGTGGGAAAATCGACAGGTGTATTTGATAAAGCCACTTCCTTGGATTTCGCCCGAGATGCGGCATCTGCCGTGCGTTACTTGAAGGAAAAACGGAAATTCCGCGAAATCGGATTGATTGGACATAGTGAAGGGGGAATGATAGCCCCTTTGGTAGCGAGTGAATCGAAAGACGTGAAATTCATTGTCTTGTTGGCGGGAACGGGTATCCGAGGGGATCAAGTTTTGTTGACACAGCAAACGGCTATTAATCGGGAAACGGGGATTGCGGATACCGTGGTTCAAGAGATAGAACGTTGGCATCGAGGTATATACGATATAATACTTGCTTCCTCGTCCGTGGATGAGGTGAGAGATTCCGTGTCGACTTATTTTCGGAATTTACTGGAAGCGGCACCCCCGGGAGCCATAGGGGGAATAAAGTCAGAAGATATTATCCGTGCAAGGGTTGACCAATTACTAAACCCGTGGATGTATTTTTTTATGCGTTACGATCCGGTACTGGCATTGAAGAAGGTAAAATGTCCCGTGTTGGCATTGAATGGTGATAAGGATTTACAGGTTTTGCCAGAAATAAATTTGAATGGAATCAGGCGGGGATTGGTAGCCGCGAAGAACCGGAACGTGACAATCAAAGTGTTGCCGGGATTGAATCACTTGTTTCAGGAATGTGAATCCGGAAATCCTGCCTTGTATGGAAGTATATCCCAGACGTTTTCTCCCGTTGTGTTGAAAGAAATCGGGGATTGGATTGAAAATCTGAAGATAAAGAAATGAAAGGATACCGTTACTCCATAATCTTCTTGTGCTTTCTCGCGTTGGCGATCGACACGTCGGCTCAACGCAAGAAGGTTGGATTGGTATTGAGTGGCGGAGGAGCGAAAGGAGTGGCGCATATTGGGGTGTTGCAGGTGTTGGAAAAAGCGGGAATCCCCGTGGACGTGATCGTGGGAACTAGTATGGGCTCTATCGTCGGGGGACTGTATGCCATCGGTTATACTGCCGACCAACTGGATAGCCTCGTGCGGGCGCAGGACTGGATGTTTCTTTTGAGCGATAAGGTAAACCGTTATGACCTGCCCTTCGGGGAGAAGGAGTTTGACGCAAAATACGTGTTATCTTTCCCGTTCGAGCGGGGAAGGCGCCGTCCCACGGGATTTATCCGGGGGCAGAACGTGTACAATCTTTTCACGGATCTTACCATCGGGTATCACGATTCGTTGGATTTTCTGAAATTGCCTATCCCCTTTGCCTGCGTGGCGGCAGACGTGCTCAACCGGCAGGAGGTTGTGATGAAGGAGGGGAACCTGGTACGGGCAATGCGGGCGAGTATGGCAATACCGGGTGCGTTTACCCCGGTGATTGCGGGCGATCGGGTGCTGGTAGACGGGGGCGTGCTGAATAATTTTCCGACAGACGTGGCACGTGCCCTGGGTGCGGAGATCGTGATCGGGGTGGATGTGCAGGCGGATTTGATGGCGGAAGATAAGCTGGAATCCGTTTCCGGCGTGATACCACAGATTATCAATTTGCTCTGTATGAACAAGCACGAGGAGAACGTAAAACTTGCCGATCTGGTGATACGCCCGAACGTGAAAGGATATTCGGCGGCTAGTTTTAGTGCCCGGTCGATAGATTCTTTATTGGCAAGGGGAAAGGTGGCAGCTTTGCGGGATTGGGGGGAGATCATGCGTGTGAAAGCCTTGATCGGCGGTCAGCAGGAGCAGGTTGCCGTACCGTCGTCTGTGGACTTACCGGGGGAGTTCGCGATCCGGGAGATACACATCGAGGGACTTACCGCTAAGGAAGAAGGATGGGTTCGCCGGAAGATGCGGATGCGGGAGAATAGCGTGGTAACGCTCGACGATATTCATCGGGAGATAGCCATGTTGTACGGGACAAAGGCTTTTGCAGCCGTGAGCTACCGCCTGTTGGGCGAATCTCCCTACGAGTTGGAACTGGAATTGCGGGCACAACCAATGAGCGCGGTAAATATCGGATTTCGCTTTGACTCGGAAGAGATGGCGGCAATCCTTCTGAATACGACTTTGAACAATCGGGCGTTGAGGGGGTCACGGCTTGACCTGACGGGGCGATTGAGCAAAAATCCTTACGCTAAGGTGGAGTATTCGCTGGAAAATACTTTCCTGCGGCGTTTCAACCTGGCGTACATGTTTCGCTATAATGATGTGAATTATTATTACCAGGGAAAGAAGGCGAACAACGTGACGTATCGTTACCACATGGGAGAACTCGGGTTGTCGAGCCTTTATTTCCGTAATTTTAAGTTTCAGGTAGGTCTGCGTTACGAGTATTTCGATTACAATTCCCTGCTTTTCTCGAACGCGGAGGAGATCATCGACGTGCGTCCGGAAGGTTTTTTCAGTTATTACGGGCAGGCTCAACTGGATACCTACGATCGTCGTTTTTACCCGAATCGGGGTGTTGCTTTCCAGGCTTCCTGTTCGATTTATACGGATGACTTGGGAACCTACAAAGGGGGAGCTCCTTTCTCGGCGTTGGCGGTGAACTTTGCCCCGGTAGTTTCTATTTCCGATCGCTTGAAGTTATTGCCCGCGGTGTACGGTCGCGTGCTGATCGGGAACAATGCGGCATATTCTTATCTGAACTGTATGGGCGGAGCGGTTTTCGGGCGTTATGCGACACAGCAATTGCCGTTTCTAGGAATCAATCACGTGGAGGTCTTCGATAATTCCCTGCTTGTCGGGCGGGTTGAGTTCCGTCAGCGAGCGGGAAGAAAGCATTATCTTTCTTTTGTCGGGAATTACGCTTTACAAGATGGCAATTTCTTTGATCTTTTTGGACGGAAAGGCATCTGGGGCGGAGGCGTCGGTTATTCCCGAGATTTTATTTTTGGACCAATTGATTTGATGTTCAGCCTTTCAGATTGGAGCAAAAAACTTGAATGTTATTTTAACCTGGGATTTTATTTCTAGGGCAATTTGATTAGGGTAAACCTGTCTTCAATTCGGGGTAATCCCAAAGTAATACTACCTGTACTTGCTTGCAAATAAGTTTTAACGTGCTTACAGCGCCGCTGGCTAATTGTGCTGTAAATGCGGTGTAAGTGCTTTGTAGCGGTCATGAGGTAGTTTTACTTTGGGATTACTATGGGATTGCCGTGAATTTCGAGAAATAAAAATTAATGCTCATAAAATTTGCGATAAACAAAAATGATGTATATTTGCAGCGCAATAAACGATTGTTTTTTTCGAAAATTATCGTTTATCGAAACAGTTTTCGTGCATTATTATGTCACTGTTTAAGTGAAGTGCGTGGAACACATGGCAATAAATCGGGACCGGTAATAGGGTTAGTGCGCGAAGCGTATTCGGACGGGTCATGATGGTGTATTGCCTAAGTGGCGGTAGAATCGTTAATAAACAGGGAGAATCGGCAATTACATGATTGAGGAGAAGAAATTAAACTGGTATGTCGCTTACACGCGGGTGAATCAGGAATTATTGATCCAAAAAAAACTGGATGAATTGGGGATCGAAAATTTTCTGCCGCAGGAAGAGCAAGTACGGGAAACACCTCTTGGTCGCAAAACGATTCGAGTACTTTTGATTCATGGGATGATTTTTATCCGTACGGATAAGGCAACGAGTTTTTCTTTGATTAACGACTATTCATTGAATATTATTTATTTGAAAGATATAGAAGGACGCCATTCTTTAGTTGTTCCCGATAAACAAATGCAGGATTTCATGTTTTTGCTGGATTTCTCGCCTAATGGCATAGAGGTATTGAATAAAAACCTTAAACGAGGCGATCGGGTACGGGTTATGAAGGGACCCCTGCAAGGCTTGGAAGGAGAGTTGGTGCGTCTGAAGGGGCACAAACGAGTGGTGATTCGTTTAGACGGCGTGGCATCGATAGCCACTTCCTATATTCCGGGCTCTTTCCTGGAAAGAATAGTGTAAAACAAAATAATGGATAAAGGTTTATTTCACGAATTGTACAAGCAATTGTACAATCTCGACATCCGGTCGTATCCCCCGGAAATGTTGTCTGGTTTATTGCACGGTTATTTGACCGTGTATTCCATGGTACGGGTGTACCCGTGGTTGGAGAGTGATTTCGGTAACCCGTATGATGTCCACGAGCGGGCGAAGGAAATTGCCCGGCTATATTCGGAGCAATTGGCGAACGAGGATTTACCCGTCGATTCCCGGGCGGGTTACGCGGCGGACATGATGGATGTTTACCAGTTATATTCAGACTTGAGTTACTTGAACAATGGGTTGGATGCGGCGTACCGTATTCTTACAGCCAGGGGGAGTGACAAAATCGTGTTGCCTTGTCGGACACCGAATGTTTGTCGGTTGCTATGCAATTGCTACTATTTCGCGAATGACAAGATGTGCGGGGAATTGGCGGGGAGGTTGGTCACGGAGGCTTTGGGATATATCCGTGGGGGCGACCAAGAGGTTTTATTATCGTGGTGGGATGCTTTCTGCCTGTATGGTGATGTTGTCGGAGCGATGATGTTACCCGGGGAAGATAATAAATGGCAGGAGAAAGAACGGGCTTGTTTGCGGGTTAGCGTGGGATGGGAGGAGGATAAGAGAATTGAACGTTTCCGGCAGATGGGGCTGGATACGGATTTCTGTTTGGTTGCAGAAGTTTTTAAAGTTTTGGCAAAGAGGGTATTTGATGAATTGAATAGATTATACAGATAAAAATATATTTCATATTTTTATCTGTATAATCTCGATGTCTTTAAAAACAAATGTCAAAATTAGCTATTGTGGATATTTGAAAATATTAGTATTTAAATAGTCATACGTTTATTATATGAAATTTCTTTTTGATATGGATGGCACAGTTACTTCTTGTGAAACTTTGCCCGTGATCTCGTCCCATTTTAAAATGGAAAATGAGATTGATAAATTAACACAAGAAACAGTGCAGGGAAATATTCCGTTTATTGAAAGTTTTATTAAAAGAGTCAATATATTGGGAGAGTTGCCTGTAGATGAAGTGTTAGATTTACTTGAAAAAGTACCACTTTATCCCTTGATAAGTAAATTTATATTTGATCATAAAAAGGATTGTGTCATAGTTACAGGGAACTTAAAGTGCTGGTGTAGTTCTTTAGCTTCAAAAATTGGGTGTACTGCTTACTACTCGGAGGCAGAGGTTGAAGATAATAAAGTAGTAAAACTTAAATCGATATTAAGGAAAGAGCAAATTGTAGATCAATATAAAGCTTTAGGGGAAACGGTTGTATTTATAGGAGATGGGAATAATGACTTGGAAGCGATGAGGCATGCAAATATTTCTATTGCGACAGGGCTTACTCACAACCCAGCAAAAAGTCTCTATGCTATCGCTGATTATATAATTTTTAATGAGAAAGCTTTATGTCGGCAATTAAATCAGTTGTTATAAGTTGTGCTGGAATTGGATCTCGACTTGGTCTTGGTTTAACGAAAGCTTTAGTCAAAATTAATGGAAGATCATTGATTTCATGGCAATTAGAGTTATTCAAGGATGTAGAAGATGTACGTATCGTCGTTGGTTTTCAAGCGAATGAGATTATTGAAGAAGTTTTAAAGTATCGTAAGGATGTGATATTCATTTTTAATCATCACTATTTCGAGACGAAAACGGGTGCTAGTTTTTATTTAGGAGCTCGGCATGCAAATGAATATATCCTTGAATGGGATGGGGATCTTTTAGTCCATCCTGATGATGTGAAAAAAATTCTTAATACAGAAGGAGAATTTGTGTGCTACGCTGATATTACATCTGAAGATGCAGTATTTGTTAAGACTGATGAAGATGGTAATGTACTCCAATTTTCAAGAGACGAAGGTGATTACGAATGGACAGGTCCTGCGTGCATAAAAAAGGAAAACCTTTTTTACTGCACGCAAAATGTGTATAACTTGTTCGAACCTTATCTTCCTATGAAAGGGATGAACGTTCGAGCTTATGATATAGACACGTACAATGATTATTTGCGTGTATCTGAAATCGTAAAAGATTGGAAAATATGATAGGTATTATAGGCGGGAATGGGGTAGCGGCAACTAATAGGCTGCAGGTGTTGATAGAGAATATGATTGTAGAGAAAGGGGCTTTTAGAGATGCTCATCATCCTGAGATGTTGATATATCAAGCTACTCAAGCTCCTTCTAGAAGTATGTACCTTGAGGATAGGGGACCGAGTTTTCTTGAATATTATATTAAAGCTGGGTTGAAAATGAAAGATTTCGGATGTACGGAATTATGTATGTGCTGTAATACTGCTCACTTTTTTATTGAAGAACTGCAGCAAGAAATAGGTTTACCTTTTGTTAATATAATAGAATTAGTAGCCAAAGAAGTAAAAAAGCAAGGGTTAAAAAAAGTTGGAATTATGTGTAGTGATGGATGTAGGCGGCATAAACTATATAATAAATATTTTGCGCTATATACGGCAAAAACAGAAATACTTTATCCTCCTTTGTTACAATATTTAGTCACTCGTGGAATTTGTAATGCTAAAAATAGTTATCGTCGTATTTCTTCGCCTATTGATGAACAACCTATGAATTGCTTTGATAAAGTTATTGAAGAATTAAAGGGGGAAGGGTGTGATGGAGTTATTGCTGGTTGTACGGATATTAATAATGTTTATCATTATATAAGGCAAGATATCGCTTATATTGATAGTCTGCAAGTTTTAGCATCTTATATCGTTGAGAAAAATGAATTTTGGTCAGGAAATATTGTTGAATGATATCAAAGTTCTTCAAATGGATATATTAGAAGCAATACATGAATTCTGTATTGCCAACAATATAAAATATTCTCTTGCTTGCGGCACAATGCTTGGTGCGATGCGTCATAAGGGATATATTCCATGGGATGATGATATAGACATTTGTATTTTAAGGGAAGATTATAACAAACTGATAAATTTATTCCCTCAGGTTTATAAAGGAAGATATAAGATCGCATCACTTGAGAGAGAAAAAAAATGGACTTTTCCTTTTGCAAAAGCATATGATGATAAAACGGTATTGATAGAGAATAGCGATATTAAATTTAACCTTGGGATTAATATTGATATTTTTCCAATAGATGATGTACCGGATAACGGGAAAAAATGGATAAAATATGATAAAGTGCGACGAATTCTTCAGTTATTGAATTCTTTGAAATATGTACATTTTTCGGAGAAAAGATCATTCGTGAAAAATCTAACTTTGGGTATTTCTAAATTACTTTTGTTGCCTATCTCTAAAAGATGTTTTTGCATGTTTCTTTCAAATTATGCTCAAAAATTTAATGGGAAGCAATATAAATTTGTCTTTGAAAATGTTCAGGGAATCTTTCAAAAAAAAAGATTCAAAAAATCGATTTTTGAACAAGTAATTAATATCCCCTTTGAGGACAGAGAGTTTATGGGATTCTCTAATTATGAAGAGTATCTTTCGAATGCTTATGGGGATTGGCGTAAACTTCCACCCGTAGAGAAACGCATTACACACCATGATTTTAAAGCTTATTGGAAGTAAATGTCATCTAATATAATTAGAAATTTCTCGTGGGTATTTGGAGCGCAGATACTAGTACTTTTCATAAGTGTAACACGTGCAATAATCTTGCCAAAAATTCTGTCTGTTGATGGTTTCGGGTACTGGGAAATATATTGGTTTTATTCGTGTTATGCTGCATTGTTCTGTTTCGGCTACAATGACGGGATATACTTGAAATATGGAGGATACGAATATGCTCAACTTCCTATAATACAAATACGCTCTGCCAATAGATTTTTATTGAATATTCTTGGTATCATATCTCTTGTCGGGGGTATTTGTTGCTGGTTTTTGGGATCTAAAAGTGATGAAACGTTTTCTTTTATTTTTGTAATACTCAATATACCGATTGTTTGCTTTACCGGTATCCTTATTTATATATTTCAGATAACCAACCAATTTAAGAAATACAGTTTTTTTTCGACAATTGACAAGATATTGGTTATACTTGTTATAATGACCATAATAATTGTTGGTAAAGTTAATTATAAATACATTGTTTTGGCTGATTTTATTGGCAGAGTGTTGGTCATTTTATTAATGGTCAGCAGAGCAAAAGAGTTGATATGGGGCGAAACTTTAAATCATAGACAATCTTTTCGTTTTCTTGTAGAGACTGTAAGTGTAGGCATAAAGCTTATGATAGCAAATCTTATGGGGATGCTTTTAGTCGGAGCGGGTAAAATCATTGTTCAACTTTTTGGTGACATTCGAAAATTTGCAGTTTATTCATTCGGAGTCTCCATAACAGGATTGATATTGACAGCTGTGACTGCAATCAGTCTTGTTTTGTATCCTTCGCTCAAACGAATTTCAAAAGAACGGTATCCGACTTTATTTAGTCAAATCAATTCATTTACGCAATTGTTCGGTGTGACAGCATTACTCGTTTATTTCCCGTGTGTTCTTTTCATCGAGTGGTTTTATCCGAAGTATATAGATATAATACCTTTTTTGAATATATTTTTCCTGATAGTGTATACGAATATTAAAATATCGGTTCTGACAAATATATTCTTTAATGTACTTAGGCGTGAAAAAGACATGCTTCGTGCGAATTTCATGTGTATTGGGATATTCATCATCATAAGTGTAGTTACGTTTAATATTAATAAGGAAATTTGGGTCATTGCCTTATGTACTTTTGTTGCACTCTTGTTTCGTGCATATTATTCAGAAATGTTCCTTTCTGCAAAATTGGGTGTAATAGGACGAAAAAACTTCGTATTGGAGATAACGTATTTGATCGTATTCTTGTTGTCAACTTCATTTATGTCATTCAATATGGCTTTATGTACCATGATAGCGGTATTTGTAATTTGGAATATAATGAATTTTAATGTAAATCACCAATTGCTAGTTAAATTGAAAAGCCTTGTAAAATGAAGATAGTCGTGATTTGTGGGTCTTACATGCCTGATTATTCGGCAGTGGGGATATGCGCTAAAAATATTGTAGATGAATTTGTAAAACAGGGGTATGATGTTACTGTCATTGCAGAGCGGACTGCTTCCCCTATTATGGAAACGCATGCAGAAGAGATCAGGCATATTACGACACCTTTGTTAGAACTGTATTTTAGCAAACATAGATTTGTTCGTTTGTTGTATCGTATGATCAGATATTTGCAAGCAATATTTTCTTTTGAAAACATAAAAAAAGATATCGTTGTATCCTATATTAAAGAACTTAAAGATACGAATAATGTAAAAAAAATTGATTTGATTGTTCCCTTGTGTTTTCCATTTGAAGCACTTCTTGCAGCAAATAGATTTGCGGTAGGTGCTAAAACGAGGGTCACGCCGGTAATATTTGATAATTTCATAAATAATGATAGGCTTCATAGGTTAAAATGGAATAGAGTTGTAAAAACTAAAATACATTTAAAATCATTAAAAAAGATTCTTGCAGAATCAGCTAAAGTATTTGTTATTCATTCCCAGTTACAATTTTTTAAACATGAGTTTAAAGAAGAAACACATAAACTCATGTTTATAGAACATCCGCTTCTTTTACCTCCGGACAGAGAACAGAAAACTTCAACAACAGTTTTTTATGCAGGTTCTTTTTTAAAGAGATATGTTCCTTCCGGGGGAATGGCAAAAATACTTGAAAGTGTGATTCCTCAAATACAGAATCATTTTGAATTTTGTGTTATGGGAAATGACTTGACGCCTATAAGAATGTTGGAATCAAAATTTCCGGATAAAATTTTTAATAATGGAAGAGTGCCTTTTAAAGAAGTAATGGAAAAGATGGCAAATGCCGGATTCTTGATTTCTGTTGCAGAATTAGAAGGTATTCAAATTTCGAGTAAAATTTTCACTTATATTTCTACGGGAAAGCCGATTATCCATTTTTATTATGTAAATAATGATATCAATTTGCATATTTTAGAAAAATATCCACTCTTGTGTGCTATTAATTTGAAAGAAGAGGATAAAAATAAATTGAAGGATAAATTGGTGGCCTTTTTAAAGGCTAAGCATGAAATTATGGATTTTGATAAAATCCAAACTTTATTTTCAGAGGCAAGTCCTAAGTTTGTAGTTGATAATATCATTTCTTGTTTGTGATGGTTATTGAAGCAGCAAAAACAAAATTATTTTGGCAAAGTATCTTTGCTGCTGTAATTTTTGTTTTAGCCTATTGGGGGATTAATTACATGAGTGATTGGGAGGGATACGAGCATTTTTTTTATTATCCTGAAAAATCCAGAGATGTATTGTATGCTTTCCTTTCTGAAATATTTAAGGATAAGGGATATTCATTTACAGACTTATATAAATTCCACATATTGCTTATTTCGTTTTCTTATATATGTCTTTTCAAGTCGCTTAAAATTAATCCAATACTTATAGTTCTTGTATCTCTTGCATTTAATTATGTTGCCATCGGTAATCAGATAAGATATTATTTGGCTTTTCCTTTGACATTATATGCTTTTTTAAGGTGGGTAAAAAAAGAATATATATTTGCTATTATTTTGCTTATTATTTCAGTGCTGGAACACAAATCTGCCATTATTTTGTTCTCGGTGTTGGCAATATTTAGAAAGTATTTGTATAAATGTTCATTTCAAAAGCAATTCTTATTAATATTATTGGCTAACGTTATTATATTTTTTTTGTTCGATTATAGTAGTTCCTTTGATGAGAAGTATGATGATTATAAAAAAATCAGTCAGATATCCTCTTTGACAGGTGGTGTTTTTAATGTAATGCCTTATTTACTATCAATATATTCTTGTGTAAAAATCAATAATATGTTTCGAAAAGGTGATTTAGAATTAACAAGAAGCCCTAATTATATATTTTTATATACATGCTCGATAGCTCCAACTGTTTTCTTGTTTTCAGGATTATATATTCAAATTTTGGCAAATAGGTTTATAATTGCAATGTTTCCCATTTGGATTGCTTTTTTTATTTATTCTTTTCGTAACTCTACTCTAAAGAAAACAAGAAAAACGATTTCCATGATGGCTTGGATTTCCATGATCGTATTGATGTTTTGGAAATTCTGTCTGAATCCATTACTAGGAATAGTTGATTATTTTGTTGAAATGTATTTAATGTTATCATCTTATCAGATATGAAGTTGATATTTAAGTGTTAAATAGTTATAAATGATATATTTTTCGAGGGTCTCAATTAAATACCAGAGAAGAAAATAGTAATGGATAAGTTTATCATTGTTAATGCTACGGCTTTAGATCAGAGCGGAGCTCTCAGCATCGTGAAGCAGTTCGTTGAAAATATACCTGAAAATGCTATTAATTGGCTTATTTTTGTTTCAGATAGGATTTTATTGGAGGGTGACAGATTGAATGTCAGAATTGAACCAATAGCCAAAGTCAAACCAATGCATAAAAGATTTTGGTGGGATGTAGTGGGGTTAAATAAATGGTTAAAACAAAAAGGGATAGAACCGATCGCTTGCGTTTCTTTACAGAACACAGGATTTCATGTTTACAAGAAACATATTCCTCATTTCATTTATTATCACCAATCAATTCCTTTTTTCCCTTATTCGTGGAATCCGTTAAAAGCGGAACAGCGTAGTTTGTGGTTTTATAAACATATATATCCTATTTTCGTGAAACTTTTCCTCAAAAAGGATACGAAAATATTTGTGCAGCTTGATTTTATAAAAGAAGGGTTTGCAAAGAAATTTCATCATCCTATAAATAATATTGAAATTTTCTTTCCTTCCGTCGTAAAGCCTAAGACTGATTTAAGTATTGCTTTATCTGATAACTGTTTGAATCTGTTTTATCCTGCGACATCCTTTTTCTATAAAAATCATAAAGTGGTCAGGGAAGCGGCAAGTAAGTTAGAAATGAACGTAAAGTTTTATTTTACATTGCCTAAAGACGGAAGTTTTGGGTGCATAGAATGTATCGGAACAATTCCTTATGAGCAAGTCTGTTCCATGTACAGGGCGTGCGATGCTCTTGTTTTTCCGAGTTATATAGAAACATTTGGCTTGCCGTTGATTGAAGCGGCTATGACGGGACTTCCAATACTTGTTTCTGACTTACCTTATGCCAGAGAGGTGTTGGATGGCTATGAAGGTGCTGTATTTGTGAAATATAATAATTCCGATGCATGGACTAAAGCTATAGGGAATTTAAAAAAAGGGAAGAGATTCAGACCTCTTGATGTGTCCCAAAGACCTAGTTGGAGGGAGTTATTTGAATCGATCTTATCAACAATATAAATTATAATTTTTTATGTCAGTATTTAAGGATAAGGTCCTACTGATTACAGGTGGGACCGGGTCGTTTGGTAATGCCGTGCTCAGGCGTTTCCTTGATTCAGATATTAAAGAAATTCGCATTTTTTCGCGCGATGAGAAAAAGCAAGACGATATGCGTCACAAGCTACAAAGTACGAAAGTAAAATATTTTATAGGGGATGTTCGTGATAAGCAGTCGGTTGACATTGCGATGCACGGGGTTGACTATGTGTTTTCTGCTGCCGCTCTAAAGCAAGTGCCTTCGTGTGAGTTTTTCCCAATGGAAGCGACACGTACTAACGTGGAAGGTACTAATAATGTGCTTATCAGTGCTATTGAGCATTGTGTTAAGAATGTTGTGGTGCTCTCTACCGATAAGGCTGCTTATCCTATTAATGCGATGGGAATTTCTAAAGCATTAATGGAGAAAGTTGCTATTGCAAAAGGGCGAGAACTTGGTGAAAATGCCGCTACAACAATATGCTGTACGCGATACGGTAATGTAATGGCAAGTCGAGGTTCTGTGATACCTTTATGGGTAGATCAAATGATGAGTGGTGAGCCTATTACTATTACCGATCCGGAAATGACTCGTTTCATGATGACACTTGACGATGCGGTAGATTTAGTAATCTATGCTTTTACACATGGGCACAATGGCGATCTCTTTGTGCAGAAAGCTCCAGCTGCAACCCTTGCAATCCTTGCTCAAGCCCTCAAAGAACTTTATATAAAGGTTGATCCTAAATGTGGCGAAACGGAAATCAAGGTTATTGGAACTCGTCATGGAGAAAAGTTATACGAAACGCTCGTTACCCGAGAGGAAATGGCCAAAGCGATTGATATGGGTAACTATTATCGTATTCCTTGTGATACTCGCGATCTTAACTATGATAAATATTTTACTCAAGGAGAGGGATCTCTGACTTCGGTTGAAGAATATCATAGTCACAACACGATACGTCTTGATGTGGAAGGAATGAAAGAACAACTGATGCGCCTGCGTTTCATTCAGGCGGATCTTGGCATGATAGAGTCTGAAAAATCAAAAGAAATCCGTAGCGAATAATTATGAAATTTCTCGTACTTGGGTGTAACGGTATGGCCGGGCACCAAATATCATTATATCTTCAAGAACAAGGTCATGATGTTACGGGCTTTGCACTTGAGAAGTCAAAATTACTCAATAAAAGTATTGCTGGTGATGCAACTGATTTTCCTTTGTTAAAGAAATTCATACAGGAAGGTAAATATGACACAGTCATTAATTGCATAGGAATTCTTAATCAGTTTGCAGAGCGGAATCATGCTTTGGCAACTTTACTTAATAGCTATCTCCCGCATTTTGTTGCGATGGTTGCTAATGAAGTTGGGACACATGTAATTCACATGAGTACGGATTGTGTGTTTTCTGGAGTTAGAGGACAATACACAGAAGAGGATTTCCCTGATGGCGTCACGTTCTATGATAGAAGCAAAGCGCTAGGAGAACTTGTTGATGACCAAAATATTACATTACGCAACTCTATTGTTGGTCCCGATATTAATCAACTAGGAATTGGTCTTTTGAATTGGTTTATGCTACAGAATGGCGAAATTAATGGTTATACCGGTGCTTTGTGGACGGGGCAAACTACTCTCCAATTGGCGAAGACGATGGAAGTTGCGGCAAAGGAACGAGCAACAGGCTTATATAATACGGTACCAGATTGCCTTATATCTAAATATGACCTTCTTGGTCTGTTCAATAAATATTTTCGAGGGAATAGATTGACAATTCATCCTGTAACGGGGGTGAATGCAGACAAGTCCCTCAAACGTACACGTTTTGGTTTTAGTTATCGAATTCCAGATTACGAAAAAATGGTAGCAGAGGCTGCCGAGTGGATTTTTGCACATAAATATCTCTATCCCCATTATAATTTATAACATGAAGAAAATAAAGTTAATGACGATTTTGGGTACTCGTCCTGAAATCATCAAAATGTCGGAAATCATTAAGAAGTCTGACCAATATTTTGACCATGTTTTAGTCCATACGGGGCAAAACTATGATTATACTCTTAATGAAGTTTTCTTCAAAGAGTTGGGACTTCGCCAACCGGATTATTATCTTGGTGTGGTTGGTGAAAATTTAGGGCAAACAATGGGTAATGTTATAGCTAAGGCTTATGAGTTGATGGCAGAGGTAAAGCCAGATGCAGTGATAGTTCTTGGTGATACAAACTCTTGTCTTAGTGTAATTGCTGCTAAGCGCCTTAAAATTCCAGTTTTTCACATGGAAGCAGGGAATCGTTGTAAAGATGAAAATTTGCCAGAGGAAGTTATACGCCGTATCGTGGATGTTACAAGCGATGTCAACCTTTGCTACTCGGAGCAAGCTCGTCGGTATATTCTTGATAGTGGTGTAAAATCGGAATATACCTATGTGGTTGGTTCTCCGATGGCAGAAGTATTCAAGATTCATCAAAATTCTGTTGTAGGAAGTAACATCTTGAATGAACTTGGACTTGGAAAAAGAAAGTACATTCTTCTATCTGCTCACCGCGAGGAAAATATTGATATTGAATCAAATTTTAATTCCTTGATGGAGGCAGTGAATAGTATGGCTCTTTGTTATGATATGCCTGTGTTATATTCATGTCATCCTCGTTCTGAAAAGTATATAGCAACTCGTGGCTTTGAGTTTGATAAACGTATCATCAAGCATAAACCTCTTGGGTTCTTTGATTATAATAAATTACAACAAAACGCTTTCTGCGTGGTAAGTGATAGCGGAACACTTCCAGAAGAGGCTGCTTATCTGCATTTTCCGGCAGTTTCGATACGGACTTCAACTGAACGTCCGGAGGCTATGGACAGTGGGGTATTTGTAATTGGTTCAATCTCCTCAGAGGTTGTTATACAAGCTGTACAGATGGCTGTAGATATGCATGAAAATGGCTACCTTCCATCGCCGGTAAAAGCATATACCGATGATAATGTTTCTGATAAGGTTGTTCGCCTTATATTGTCTTATACGAGTATAATTAATAAAATGATTTGGCGAAAATCATGAAACTGTTAATCGTAACACCTCATTTCTACCCTGAGAATTTCAAGGTTAACGATATGGCTTTTGAACTTCAACGAAGAGGGCACGATGTTAGTGTCATGACTGCAATTCCTGATTATCCCGAAGGAAGATTTTACAAAGGCTATGGTATATTTAAAAGGGGTAGGGAAATTTTGCATGGAGTAAAAGTACATCGTTCTTTGATAATCTCGCGTCATTCTGGTACTTCTATTTGGCTGGCTTTGAATTATATTTCATATACTTTTTTTGCTTCTTTTAAAAGTTTGTGGTTTGGCTTGACTCGAAAATATGATGCTATTATTGTTCATGAACCTTCACCTGTATTAGTTGGAGTTCCCGCTGTAATCGTGAAGAAGCTCCAAAGAATTCCTATTCATTTTTGGGTTCTTGATTTGTGGCCGGAAAGTCTTTCAGCTGCTGCTGGTATTAAAAATAAATATATTCTTGTTCTATTTGAAAAACTGACCAAGTGGATTTACAATAATAGTACAACCCTTTTGATAGGCTCCAAAGGATATGAGAGTTCTATACGTGAGAAGGGGGATTTTAAAGATAAGATTGAATTTTTTCCCAATTGGGTTGAAGGTTCTTTAGGATCCCCTAAGGTTGTGGAGGTACCTCGATTGCCTAAGGGGTTTAATATCGTAATTGCGGGTAATATGGGGGATGCACAGGATTTACCTCATCTAATGACTGCAGTTTGTTTGCTAAAAGGTTCTAATATTAATTTTAATTTTATAGGTGACGGGAGAAGACGGGAGTTTGTTGAACAGAATATTAAAGATAATGGATTGGAACAAAATGTATTTTGTTATGGTCGTTATCCGCTCGAAGCTATGCCAAGTTTCTTTAATCAGGCTGATTTATTATTTTTTGCATTGAAAGACTCGCCTGTTTTTACCTTGACAGTACCATCAAGACTTCAGGCATATATGTCTTCGGGGAAGCCTATTGTTGCGATGATAAATGGCGAGGGTGCTGATGTCATCAAGGATGCAGATTGTGGTTGGAGTGTTCCTGCGGGACAATCCGAACAGTTGGCTGAGCTTTTAAAGATATTGTCTGGCATGGATAAAAATGAACTTGAAAAGAAGGGGGAGAACGGTAAGAGTTACAGTCAAAAATATTATGATTTTAAGTGCTGTATAGATCATCTAGAACAAATCTTAGGCGTGAAATAATGAAATCGATAATAATTACAGGTATCCATGGTTTTGTTGGCTCTAATCTTGTTAGAGCGCTGAAAGATTCGTATATTATATATGGTCTTGATATTGTAAGTCCAGATAAGGAAGGTGTTGTAAGGACTTTTTCATGGTATGAATTGGATAATTGCAATATACCAAAAGTTGATGTTATCATTCATCTTGCCGGAAAGGCTCATGATACGAAGAATGAAACTATGACTCAAGTTTATTTCGATATAAACACGGGGTTGACGCAGAGGGTATTCGATTATTTTTTGTGCTCGTCGGCACGAAAATTTGTGTTCTTTAGTTCTGTGAAAGCGGTGGCGGATTTTGTACTCGGGGATAAGTTGACGGAGGAGGTGATTCCAACCCCGATAGGTCCTTACGGCGAGAGTAAAATAGCGGCAGAGAATTATATACAAGAAGCGTTTGACGGTTACCGCTCGAGTGCCGTGGACGTCAATAAGCGAGTTTACATTTTACGCCCTTGCATGATTCATGGACCGGGGAATAAGGGGAACTTGAATTTGTTGTATAGTGTAGTGAAGAAAGGGTTGCCGTGGCCATTGGGGGATTTCGAAAACAGGAGGTCGTTCACGTCGGTGGACAATCTTTGTTACGTGGTGAACGGGCTGATCGAGAAGGATGTTCCGTCGGGGATATATCACATGGCGGATGACGAGCCCCTCTCAACCAACGAATTGGTCAGAGAGATGTGCGAGGTGATGGGGAAGAAACCGCATATTTGGCGAATGAACAAGGAATTGATGAAGGAGTGTGCGGGCTTGGGAACGCTCTTGCGTTTACCGTTGAACCTAGAACGATTGAGGAAATTGACAGAGAATTACGTGGTGTCTAACGAGAAGATCAAGCGGGCGTTGGGAATTGAACGAATGCCGGTGACAGCGGTGGAAGGACTTAGGAAAACGATAAAATCATTTACTAATTTAATGATTTAAAGATTTACGATTAGGAGAGATTCATGGATTATGTTTTAAACTTTTAGTTTTCATGTTGTATTATTTGTTCGTGTTTGTGGTGTTGTTTGCCTTGGAATTAGTTTATTTCCGGGTGGCGGATCGGTTTAATATTATTGATCGACCTAACGAGAGAAGTTCGCATATGAGGATTACTTTGCGGGGAGGGGGAATTGTATTTTACACGGGGGCATTGGTTTATTTTGTGGCGAGTGGTTTCGTGTACCCGTGGTTTATGTTGGGATTGACTTTGATTGCGGGGGTGAGTTTCATGGATGACGTACGTTCGGTATCTTCTAAATTAAGGCTGGGAATCCATTTTTTTGCGATGTTGTTGATGTTTTACCAATGGGGAATGTTGGAATTGTCCTGGTGGTATTTGCTTGTTGTTTTGGTGGTTTGCACGGGAATTATAAATGCTTATAATTTTATGGATGGCATAAATGGAATCACGGGAGGGTATAGCTTGGTAGTACTTTGCGGGTTGGCTTACGTGAATTCATGGATTGCGCCGTTTGTTGAAAGTGGTATGATCTACACGATGATTGTAAGTGTGGTTGTGTTTGATTTTTTTAATTTCCGACGGAAGGCAAAATGTTTTGCTGGAGATGTTGGGTCTGTCGGAATTGCCTTTGTTATCTTGTTTCTGCTTGGAAAATTAATATTGACGACAGGAGATTTTAGCTATATCATATTTTTGGCGGTGTATGGGGTGGATAGTGTGTTGACGATAGTGCATCGGTTGATGTTGCACGAGAATATTGGGTTACCTCACCGAAAGCATATGTATCAATTAATGGCGAACGAGCTAAAGTTGCCACATTTGGTGGTTTCTATGTTGTATATGTTGGTTCAGGGAGTAATTATAGTGATATATTTGGCTCTGCCGGAATTGCATTACATTAGTTTTATGGGAAGTTTGGTGGTGCTTGGTGGGGGATATGTGTGGTTTATAAAAAAGTATTTTTATTTGCATTTAAGAATTGGAAACTAGAGGGTATTTATAGTTTTAAATTGGCTGTTTCGTAATCAGATGGGGTGAAAATTGATGATATGCCTCGGGCGGAGTGTGCCCGGGGCCTTTTTATTTTAATAATTTCTAATATTTATGCTATGAAAAATTTGTTGGAAACAAGGTTTTTTGCTTTGTTGGCTGAAGGTTCAAGTGAGAGTTTTGAAGACGAGAGTTTTGAAGTTGCCATTCGGGAGTTCGCGGGGGAGTTGCGAGAGGTGAGCGAGGCGGAAGATGAGCTCATGGTCAGGGAAAGAATGCTGACGGGAGCTCGGGTGGGGTTGGAATTCTGGTTGGAGCGTGTTGAGAGGGACGGCGCTTTTGGAAAAAAATGGGGAGGGGGCTTGTTGTTATATCCGGGTGGCGTTGAAGCTGGTGGAGGCGGAGTGCCGTTGGTCACGTGAGCGGGGGGATTGCCGGAGAACGGATGACAGTAAGAAAGCGGTCCGGGTGATGATCCGGTGGAAGTCGACGAAGTACAAGATGATGATCATGGAGTTGATCGAGGGACTGGTACTGGTGGATGAGTTGTATTCGCCTGCCGGGGATGCGTTGGGGGAGAAGGAGCTGGTGGCGATGGTGAAAGAGGTGTTCGGGGAGGATATATCGAATTATCAGCAATTGCGGGAGCAGTTTTTTGATCGCAAGCGGGAGTTGACGCCTTTTTTGAAGCGGATGATTGCCGCTATCTTGAAGGAGGCGGATGACAGGTGCGGGTGGAGGAGGAAGAATTAGGGATTCTGTGATTTGGTGATTGCCGATTGGGTGATTCCGTTAAGGGATGACTCAATCGGTAATTTTTATTTTTGGAAGTAGGTTGATAAAGTTTCTGCAATATTTTCGGATATATCCGAAAATTGTTACATTTGTGCAAAATCTTTGGATATGAACGAAAAATTCAACCTACTTCGGAAGTATAATTTTGGGGGGATAAACCTTAGGAATAACGAGTAAAAAAGAGGATAGAGCAAGTTATTTGGAATTAAAGCGGGCTGGATTCGATGTTTATGTCGGAGCCTTGCGTAATAAGGAGGTGGATTTTGTTACCAAAAAAGCGGATAGAATCATCTATTGGCAATGTACCTATATGCTGACGGATGAAGCTACTATAGAAAGGGAGTATTCCGCTTTTAAAGGAATTGACGATAATTTTGAAAAGATAGTGGTTTCTTTAGATGATATTGTAATGCCTTTACGAGATGGCATTAAACATGTTCAAGCATGGAATCTATATGCTTTACTTCGAAAAGAAGAATAGTAGAAGGTTTGAAATGAAAAATAGGTATATGTAGATAGGTCGGGGCTCTATGATTTGGTGATTGCCGATTGGGTGATTCTGTTAGGGGGATGACTCAATTGGCAATTTTTATTTTTGGAATGGGGTTGATGGATAGATGTTTGCAAGGAAATGTTATGAATTAATAATTACGTGTAGTAGGCAGGTTGTGGGGATGCGCTAATATTGCATTCGCAAGTCGAGGTGATTTGTGATAATCATTTAAAAGAAAAAATTATGGCAAGAGTAAGTAGTGTTTTTAGGCTTAAAGGACGAGTCGGGAATATCGTCTTTTGCGAACGGGGCGGGAAGCTTTACATGAGGGCTTTGCCCTCGGTGGTACGTAACCCGAAAACGGCAAAACAGGAAGCGGTGCGCTCGAAATTCAGGGTGGCAGTGGAGTTTTACCAAAGGGTGAAGGAATCGCCTATCGGGAGAATCTGGAACGAGTCGGCGAAGGGAATCGCGGTTAACGGGTATGCTTTGCATATGAAGTTGAACGTGAAGGCTTTCAAAGAGGACGGGAAAATCAGGGATTTTTCGCAGATTCATTTTACGGCAGGGAAGAGGCAGTGCGTGTATGATTTGGTGGGGAAAATGGATGAGGAGGGGCAGGTGGTGTTGTGCTGGGATGGAGATTCGGATGAGGAAGAACCCGAGATGGATGACCGGTTGGGGGTGATTGTGATTTACGGGAATCGGGAGTTTATGCCGATGGTCGTGGAGGGAGTGGAAGCCCGGAGGTGTGATGGAGGTGCAAGTTTTCGTGTTGACCGGGAGGCGGGCGTAAAAGTGCATTTATATTGTTTTTTCGTGTCGGATAAGGGTATGGAGTATTCAAATTCTCAATATATCTGTTTATGAGTGGGGTGAGTCCGATAAAGAACGTGGCGGATGCCGTGAGCGGGGTGGTGGAGCGATTGACTTTGCCTGCCCGGGAAAAGAAGCAACTGGAGGCGGATTTGTTACGATTGTTGCTGGAAAGAGAGCAGGAGTTGATACAGGCACAGGTTGCGTTGTTGCAGGAGGAGGGGAAAGGGAATTGGTTGCAACGGTCGTGGCGACCTTTGGTGATGCTGACGTTTGCCGCGGTGATTTTGATGGGTACGTTCACGAATATATCGATTCTCTCGGATACTTCCCGTTTTTGGGATTTACTGGAGATCGGGCTGGGTGGATACGTGGTCGGGAGAAGCGGGGAGAAAATCTTGACAACCCTCGCGAAGAGCCGACGCTGACACGATTCGGTGATGATTTACGATTTTAAATTACGATTTATGATTTTAGATTATGGCGTTTTTAATTCTCAGTTTTCAATTGTCAACCATCGGTTGGAGGGAGATGGGGTGGTTCATGTGGATTGCGGGAAGAATACACAAGTGATTGCCGGACCGGATATGATTATTCTGCATTACACTGCCGGTTCGAGTGTTATGTCATCGGTTCGTTATCTGGCAAGACCGGATGTGGCGGCTTCGGCTCATCTCGTGATCGGGAGGGCGGGAGAAGTGGTTCAGTTGGTACCGTTTAATATTGTGGCTTGGCATGCTGGGAAAAGCCGATACGCGGGACGGAGCGGTTTGAACCATTGTTCGCTGGGGATAGAGTTGGATAATTTAGGACAACTTCGGCAGGAAGGAGGAAAGTTTGTCGCGGAGTGCGGGGTTGTGGTGCCTTTCGATGAGGTGTATGTTGATGAGGCGGGATCGGGAAAAACGTATTGGCATAGGTACACTGAAGTACAGGAAAGAGTGCTTGCCGAGGTGTGCGGGGTATTGACTGATAGTTATTCAATTCAGGAGATCGTGGGGCATTCGGATGTGACAGAGAGAAAGGTAGATCCCGGACCTGCATTGCAGTTGCCGGACTGGGTGAGATATTATTGATTTTGTGATTGCCGATTGGGTGATTTACAAATAGAAAACGAGTGTTTATTTTTATATTTATTCATTTTTAAATTTTATTGTTATGGCAAAATTTAATTCTTATTTATTAGGTAGGGTAACGAAGTCTGTTGGTAACGTGACGATGTGTTACATGAACAAGCAGAATGTCGCCAGGGCGAAGATTTTCGCGAGAAAGGATAATCCGAGTCCGGAGGTGTTGGTGCAACGGGCGAAGATGAAGGCGTTGATTGAACTATCACGCTGGCTGTTGCCCGTGGTTCAGAAAGGATTCCGGGGAATAGGGAACGGTACGACTTCTAACGCGTTTGTTTCATTGAACATGGGATGCGTGAGCGTTGGGGAGGATTATGCGGTGACGGTGGATTATACCCGTCTGCTTGTGGCTACCGGAATCAGGAATACGCCGAAGGTTTCCGTAACCTACGATTCGGACACGAATAAGTATTTTTTTGAGCAAGAGTCCGAGAAAGCGGAAGAGGGGTATGCTGCCAGCGATGACTTGGTGTATGCCGTGTTGTATGAAACGGAAGCACAAAGGTCTAGATTAGTAGCTTTACGTGTCCGAGGTGAAAGTGGGAGTACGAGTTATCCGTTGCCCGAGAATTGGTCGGAGGAGAACGTGAAAGCCTATTGTTTCGCGATGAAGAAAAACGGGAAGGTCTGTTCGAATAGCGTGAGTCTGACAGTAGGGTAACAAGGGGAGAGGCTGTGTTCAACACAGCCTCGAGTCCATAAGGTCTAAATGTCCGTAAAGTCGTAAGGTCGCATATGTTATAAAATTGTAGAACTGAATTTTGTTTAAGTGATTGTATTTTAAATTGTTGTAATTTTAACAATAAAAAAGTGGGGGAAAGTGGTTTAAAGTGGGAAATTATTTAATAACTTTACATCACTAAATTGGATAAAGAATATGTTGTCGTTTATAGGAGATTATACATGCAAGTTGGATAGCAAGGGACGCTTGGTGGTACCGGCTGTTTTTCGTAAGGAAATGCAGGCTGTACAGGAGGGTTCTTTCGTGTTGCAGCGAAATATTTTCGAGGCATGTATAGATGTTTATCCTAAGGGCGAATGGTTGAGGCTGGCGGAAGAGTTGCGGGCTAAATTGAGCCCGTTTAACCAGGAACATATGCGTTTCCGAAGAGGTTTTTTCCATGGCGCTTTGGAGGTGGAGCTGGATGCTAACGGGCGTATTCTGATTCCCCGTAAAATGCTTGAGCAAGTGGCGATTGAGGGCGATGAGATCGTTTTGGTCGGGTTGGATTCGAAGATCGAGATTTGGGATAAAATAAAGTATGAAGAGGGTGCGTTGAGTACGGAGGAATTTGTACTTTTGACGGATAAATTGAATTTTGGAAATTTAGGATTGTGATGAATATGGAATCTTTGTATCATGTGCCGGTATTGTTGAAAGAATCTGTTTCCGGGTTGAATATTGACCCGGAGGGGGTGTATCTCGATTTGACTTTCGGGGGCGGAGGTCATTCGCGGGAGATTCTGAAACGTTTGGAGGGCGGTTGCCTGATAGGGTTTGATCAAGATTCGGATGCGTTAGCGAACGTGCCGGATGATAGCCGTTTTATTTTCGTGAACCATAATTTCCGTTACTTGCGGAATTTTTTGCGGTATTGCGGGTATGATAAGGCGGATGGTATTCTTGCAGATTTGGGCGTGTCGTCACACGAGTTTGATGAGGCTGACCGGGGATTTTCGTTTCGGTTTGACGCGGAACTGGATATGCGGATGAACAGGAAAGGACGGTTGAAGGCAACTGACGTGTTGAATACATATAGCGAGGAGGAGTTGATCCGGGTGTTTCGGGAGTATGGCGAGGTGGAGAATGCCCGCGGTTTGGTGGGGTTGATTCTGAAGGCTCGGGCGGAGAAGCCGATTGAACGTTCGGAGGAGTTTTTGCAAGTGATAGCGCCCCGGGTGCCGAAGCAGAAGGAGAAAAAATATTTGGCACAGGTGTATCAAGCGTTGCGTATCGAGGTGAACGGGGAATTGGATGTATTGAAAGAAATGTTGCAACAGGCGGAACTGGCATTGCGTCCCGGGGGACGTTTGGTGGTGATTACCTATCACTCGCTGGAAGACCGGATCGTGAAAAATTTCCTGAAGAGCGGGAATTTCGAGGGAAAAGTGGAAAAAGATTTTTACGGACACGTGAAACGGAATTTTGAGTTGGTGAACCGGAAGGTGATTGTTCCGTCGGAGGAGGAGGTAGAACGTAACCCGAGAGCTAGAAGTGCCAAATTGAGAATAGCGGAAAGGATGTGATATGAAGTGGTTCAAGAAAAAGAAAGTGAAGGATTTTGTATCTCCCTCCCAGGAGCAGAAGGAGGTATTGGCAGAGTCCATGAAGGAGGTGTTGGACGGGCGTCTGCTCGCCGATACGGTGTTGCGCCGGAATATGGGGTTTATTCTTTTCTTGACGTTATTGGGAATCTTGTATATCGCGAATGGATATAACACGGAGAAGTTGTACATGAAGAAGGTGGCGTTGGAGAAGGAGTTGGGCAATTTGCGTTTCGAGTCGGTAACGACGGCTTCTGAATTAATGCGGATCAGCGTGCCTTCGGAGGTGGAGAGACGCGTGAAGGAAGCGGGTTTGGATTTGGTACAGAGTAAAGAACCTCCGGTAAAGATAGAGAAATAGGTATGGCATCTTCAATGAAACATGAGTTGGCGGGACGTCTGGGGCTTGTTTACCTGGTGGTGATCGGGATTGCGGTGTTGATCGTGATACAGGCTTTGTATGTTCAGGTGTGGAAGGGGGATGAATTGAGAAGACAAGCTCAGAATGTTTCCAAAAAAGATTTTGTGATAGCTCCCGTTCGGGGAAATATATATGCCGATGACGGGCGTATTCTTGCCAGTTCCGTGCCGTATTATTCGCTCCGGTTTGATTGTGTGGCGGTGGCGGATACGCTGTTTAGGCGAAAGGTGGATAGCCTGGCAATTTGCCTGTCAAAGTTTTTCGGGGATGCTTCGGCAGCGGTGTACAGGCAGAAGTTATGGAAAGGAAAATTCGGGGCGAAACCTAATCGTTACCTGTTGATTAACAAGAAGAAAATTTCTTATACCGAACTTATGGCGGTTAAGAAATTTCCTATTTTTCGGGAGAGGGGTACCCGAAGCGGTTTGATTCTTGAGCAAGAGAACGTGAGATTGCAGCCGCATCGTGATCTGGCATTCCGGACGATAGGGTATTTGAATGAAGCGGCGGATGGCAGTTTCGAAGGACGTGTGGGAATAGAAGGTGCTTTCGAGAAACAATTGCGGGGTGTGCCGGGAAGGAGTTTTCGGCAGATGATGTCCGGTAGATGGATTTCTATGACGGAGGAAGAGCCAGTGGATGGAAATGACGTGGTGACAACGATTAATGTAGATTGTCAAGATATTGTGCAGGGAGCGTTGACTCGCCAGTTGGAATATTACAGGGCGGATGCCGGTACTGCTATTTTGATGGAAGTGAAGACGGGAGATATTAAGGCGATAGCGAACGTGTCGAAAACGTCGTCGGGTTATCGTGAGGTGTTGAATAACGCGATTATGGATGCGGCGGAACCGGGATCGGTGATTAAGGCTGCCACGATGGTGGCTCTGCTTGAAGACGGGTACGTGCATCCGGCGGATACGATCGATTTAGGGGATGGCATATATACGCATGATGGGGTGACTTTGCGGGAGTCCAAGAGACCGGTAGGGAAAGTGACGGTGCAATCTATTTTCGAGCGTTCGCTGAATGGTATTACGGAATTGGTGTACGAACATTATCGCAAACAGCCGGAAAAATTTGTAAACCGATTGTATGCCATGGGGTTGAATCGGAAAGTGGGGATTGATATCGTGGGAGAGGCGGAACCGTACATCAAGTATCCCACGGATAAGTCGTGGAGCGGAACTTCCTTACGATGGATGAGTTTCGGGTATGAGTTAAAGGTGACTCCGTTGCAAGTGTTGGCATTTTATAACGCCTTGGCAAATGATGGAAAGCGGATGAAGCCCCGTATTGTAAAAGAGATTCGTGACGGGAGCCAGGTGATAGAACGTTTGGAACCGGAGGTGGTAACTAATAATATATGCAGCAAGCAGACTTTGGAGTACATGAAGCAAATGATGGAAGGGGTTGTGGAGAATGGTACGGCGAAGAATTTGAGAAATGCGGCTTGCAAGATCGCGGGAAAGACGGGTACCGCGAAAATAGCGGCAGGTAAGAAAGGATATAAGGTAGAACCTAAATATAGAGCCAGTTTCGTGGGGTATTTTCCCGCGGATAAGCCTTTGTACACGTGTATTGTGGTGGTGGATAACCCGTCGACTTCGGTAGGGTATTACGGGAATGTCGTGTCGGGAAATGTATTTCGGGAGATAGCCGATAAGATTTATTCGATGGCATCGTTGATGCGGCATGATGATGCTGAGGTGAAATTTGATAAGATATTGCCAATCAGTCAGAACGGGATGAAACAAGATTTTCTGACCATATATGATAATTTGGGCATAGATGTGACTGACGAGGCGGGGAATGCCGAATGGGTGATAACTTCCCGGGATAAGGAAGGGAAAGAGTTTGAACTGAAAGCACGAAACGTGGATTTCTCCGTGATACCGAACGTGAAAGGAATGGGGTTGAGGGATGCGCTGTATTTGTTGGAAAATAGCGGGTTGAAGGTTGGTGTAAGCGGGAGCGGGACGGTGAGTAAGCAGTCGTTGGAACCGGGGCAGAGGGTGAGAAAGGGAAGTTATATAGGGATAGTACTGGATTGAAGATTATTTGATATATAGAGTAATGAAATTAAAAGATTTGTTAGAGGGAGTAGCTTGCGAGATCGTGCAAGGAGAGCCGGAAGCAGAAGTTTCGGCGATTCACTTTGATTCCCGGAAAGTGGGCAAGGGGGACGTTTTTGTTGCCCAAAGAGGGGTGAGTGTTGACGGACACGCTTTTATCGGTAAGGCAATTGCCGGGGGTGCGATAGCCGTGGTTTGTGAGGAGGTGCCGGAAAATTTGCCGGAGGGAATTGTCGTGGTGAAAACGGCGAATTCCTCGGAAGCGTTAGGATGGATGGCATCAGCCTATTACGGGCATCCGTCACGGAAGATGAAATTGGTGGGAGTAACGGGAACAAACGGGAAAACGACAACAGCGACGTTGTTGTACGAGGCAGCGCGTTTGTTGGGTAAGCGAGCCGGATTATTGTCAACGGTTTGTAACTACGTGGGGGATGAAAAAGTGCACGCGACACATACGACTCCGGATGCTTTGGAAATCAATTCTCTGATGAAACGGATGGTGGATGAAGGGTGCGAGTATTGTTTTATGGAGGTGAGTTCGCACGCCGCAGACCAACGCCGTATCAGCGGATTGGATTTTGACGGGGCGATCTTTTCAAATATTACGCACGACCATCTGGATTATCACAAGACATTTCGGGCATATATAGAGGCGAAGAAAGGTTTTTTCGACCGTTTGTCGCCGAAGGCTTTTGCTCTGACGAATACGGACGATAAGAATGGTATGGTGATGTTGCAGAACACGAAAGCGCGTAAATATACCTATTCGTGCAAGCGGATGGCGGATTTTAATTGCAAAACGCTGGAACGTCACCTGGACAGTATGCTGTTATTGCTAGACGGGAGCGAGGTGTGGACGAAGTTCACGGGCGATTTTAATGCTTATAATTTATTGGCAGTGTATTCGGCTGCACGGTTGTTAGGTTTCGATAAAGAGGAATTGTTGCCCGTGATGAGTATGTTGGTTCCGGTGTCGGGACGTTTTGAAACTATCTTGTCCCGTGAAGGGGTGATGGCAGTTGTGGATTATGCTCACACGCCGGATGCCTTGGAAAATGTGTTGTCGACGATAGGAGGTTTGAAGAAGGATGGGACTGTTATTACGGTGGTTGGAGCCGGGGGTGACCGTGACCGGACGAAACGTCCGGAGATGGCGGAGGTGGCTTGTCGGTTGAGCGACCGGGTGGTATTGACATCGGATAACCCGCGAAGCGAGGAACCTGCGGCAATTATAGAGGATATGCGTGCGGGCGTACCGGAAGATGCCCGGGACCGGGTGTTGGCGATAGCCGACCGGAAGGAAGCGATTCGCACGGCATTGATGCTGGCAAAACCGGGTGACATTGTTTTGGTTGCCGGGAAAGGGCACGAGGATTATCAGGAAATAAAAGGTGTGAAACATCATTTTGATGACAAAGAGGTTATAAAGGAAATATTTAAGTTGTAATACTATGTTTTACCACATATTTGATTATTTAGAGCAGTTTGATTTCCCGGGAGCCGGGATGTTCCAGTATATCACGTTCCGGTCGGCTTGTGCCGTCATTTTATCTTTGTTGATTGCTACCGTGGTCGGGAAGCGAATTATCCGAATCCTGCAAAAGCAACAGGTGGGAGAAGAGATTCGTGATCTTGGTTTGGAAGGACAAATGCAGAAAAAGGGAACTCCGACGATGGGGGGAATTATTATTCTGTTGGCAATATTGATTCCAGTGATCTTGTTTGCCCGGTTGGATAACGTGTATATTCAATTGATGCTTGTGGCAACGGTGTGGTTGGGATTGATCGGTTTTCTGGATGATTATATCAAGGTATTCCGGAAACATAAAGAGGGGTTGAAAGGACGTTTCAAAGTGATCGGACAGGTCGGTTTAGGACTGATCGTGGGGGTGACTTTGTACGTGAGTGACGATGTGGTGATTCGTGAGAAAGCGATGTTGTCTGAAGTGGGCGTGGTGACGAACACCGTGGACGAAGGCTTTTCGACGGAAAATAGCAAAACGGTATTGACAAAAGATGTTAAGTCGACCAGAACAACGATTCCTTTTTTCAAGAATAATGAATTTGATTATGCCTGGTTTGGCGCGTTTTTCGGGAAATATGCAGAACCTATCGGATGGTTGGTATTTATTTTGATTACGATATTTATCGTGACCGCGGTATCGAACGGGGCTAACTTGACAGACGGGCTTGACGGCTTGGCGACAGGGACTTCGGCGATTGTCGGTGCAACGCTGGGTATTCTGGCGTACGTTTCGGGTAATATGGTGTATGCCGATTATCTGAATATCATGTATATCCCGCATTCCGGGGAGTTGGTGGTGTTTATCGCTGCCTTTATCGGTGCCACGATTGGTTTCTTGTGGTACAATTCTTTTCCTGCCCAGGTATTTATGGGGGACACGGGAAGTTTGTCTTTGGGAGGTATTATTGCGGTGTTTGCCATCATGATTCATAAAGAATTGTTGATTCCTATCCTTTGCGGGATATTCCTCGTGGAGAATTTGTCGGTAGCGATGCAGGTAAGTTATTTCAAGTACACGAAGAAAAGATATGGCGAGGGACGAAGAATATTTTTGATGTCGCCTTTGCACCATCATTTCCAAAAGAAAGGGATTCCGGAACCGAAAATCGTGACACGTTTTTGGATCGTGGGAATTGCTTTGGCTGTGATAACAATCGTTACGTTGAAAATTCGGTGATTTAGAGATTTACGATTAAGTGATTATAATATGAAGAAGTTGGTTATTTTAGGAGGAGGAGAAAGTGGAGCGGGGGCAGCCCGATTGGGAAAGAAATTGGGATATGAAGTTTTCTTGTCAGACAAAGGAAAATTGGCTGATAAGTACAAGAAAGTATTGGAAGAATTAGGTGTGGAGTACGAGGAAGGACAACACACGGAAACGAAGATATTTGCAGCTGATGTTGTGGTAAAGAGTCCGGGAATTCCGGATAAATTGCCGATGATTGTCGGGTTGCGTGAAAAGGGAATCGAGGTGATTTCGGAAATCGAGTTTGCCGGGCGGCACTCGGATGCGAAGATGTACTGCATCACGGGAAGCAATGGGAAGACGACTACCACTTTGCTGTTATATCACATATTGAAAGAAGCCGGGTATGACGTGGGGCTGGCAGGAAATGTCGGGAACAGTCTGGCGGCACAAGTGGCGGATAACTTGCATCGCGTTTACGTGGTGGAATTGTCTAGTTTCCAACTGGACGGAATGTTCCGTTTCCGGTGCGACACGGCGATATTGACCAATATTACTCCTGACCACTTGGATCGTTATGACTATAAGTTCGAGAATTATGCTAATTCTAAGTTCCGTATTTTGAATAATATGAGAGCGGAGGATTTGTTTATCTATGGCAATGATTGTGATGTGGTACGGGAACGGGTGGAACGAGGTGATATCGTTCCGGAGATGGCTGATTTTACGTATTCGGGGAATGATGGTTTGAGTGCGTATACGGATGGAGATACGGTGGTAGCCTCTTGGAGGGAAAGGACATTCCGCATTGATAAGAAAGATATCACGATACAGGGACGGCATAACGTGTATAACGCGATGGCTGCAATATTGGCGGCATTAAAGGCGGGAGTGAGTGATGATGAATTAAGAAAGGGATTAACAACCTTTCCGCAGGTAGAACATCGTCTGGAAACCGTGGAAGTTGTCAATGGAGTGACTTATATCAACGATTCGAAGGCTACAAATGTGGATTCGGCATGGTACGCGCTGGATAGTATGCACGCTCCCGTGGTATGGATAGCCGGAGGAACGGATAAAGGGAATGATTACAGCGTTTTGTTTGACCTTGTGCGGGAGAAGGTGAAGTTATTGATATGTATGGGTGTGGATAATAAGAAATTGATTGATTCTTTTTCCCCGATTTGTGAAGTGATAGATACGCATAGCCTTGATGCCACGATGGAAGAGGCGTATCGTCGTGCCGTGGAGGGAGATGTCGTTTTGCTTTCCCCGTGTTGTGCAAGTTTTGATTTGTTCAAAAATTACGAGAATAGGGGTGAGTTATTTAAGGAAAAAGTAAGAGAGATAAAAAGACAGTGTGACTTGACAAGGAAGTAATAAAATCGTGAATGGCTATGAAAATAAGTTTGCGTTTAAAAGGGGATAGGATTCTGGGAGCTGTGGTGATCGCGTTGATGCTGATCTCCCTGTTGGTGGTGTATTCCTCCACGGGAAGCCTTGCCTTTCGTGTGCGGGGGGGGGATACCAGTTTTTACCTGATTAAGCAACTCTTTTTATTGGTGGGTTGTTATGGTGTGATCCTGTTGACGCAATCTTGCCATTATAAGTATTTACTTTCTTTTGCTTCGCTTCTTTTGTTGGCTTCCTTTGGTTTTCTGATATTGGCGAAAGTGATGGGAGCCACGTTGAATGATACAGACCGTTGGATAAAGATTTTCGGTATTTCTTTCCAGCCTTCGGAATTTGCCAAATTGGCTGTCGTTATATTTTGTGCCCGGGCAATAGCGTTCGAGCAGACGGAGAAAGGGTGTGACGATCATGTGTTGTTGCGGATGCTGTGGGTGCTTCCTGTTCTTGGTATGATTTTTATGGAGAACTTCTCGACGTCGGCATTGCTGGGGGGAGTCTGTCTGTTTATGTTGTTCGTGGGACGGTTGAATATGAGGACTTTCGGTAAGATTATCGGGAGTGGCGTGGTATTGATCGGCTTGTTGGTGGCGATACTCTTTATTGTGCCGGACAAGCAGTTGGCAAAGGTGGGACGTCTGTTGACTGTAAAAAGTCGTTTGGAAGCGTTTTTTGTTCCATCAAAGGCGAATAAAGATGATTCTTACCAATCAGACCAAGCGAAGATCGCTGTGGCTCGGGGCGGATTGTTCAAAATAGCGCCGGGGACAAGCGTGCAGCGTAATTTTTTGCCGCATCCTTATTCTGACTTTATATTCGCGATTATCGTGGAGGAGTACGGTTTGGGGGGAGCCGGGGTGGTTATGTTGTTGTATTTGATTATACTTTATCGCGTGGGAGTGATTGTCCGGCGCTGTACGAGAATGTTTCCGGCAATGCTGGTGACCGGGTTGGGATTGTGTATTGTATTACAGGCATTGATAAATATGGGGGTTTGCGTGGGATTGTTCCCCGTGACCGGGCAACCTTTGCCGTTAGTGAGTATGGGAGGAACTTCCCTGTTGTTCACGAGTGCGGCATTCGGGATGATATTAAGTGTCAGCCATACTTTCTCGGAAGAGGGAGAAGTGGAAGCGAAAGAGAAATTGAAGATGGCTACGATACAAGAAGAGAATGAAGAGATAAAATAAGATATATATGAAAAAGGTGATTATCAGTGGAGGAGGAACAGGAGGGCATATATTTCCGGCACTCTCGATCGCGAACGCTTTGAAGCGGTTGGATCCGGATATTGATATTTTGTTCGTGGGAGCAGAGGGTAAGATGGAAATGGAGAAAGTGCCGGAGGCGGGGTACCGGATCGTGGGATTGCCTGTTCGGGGGCTGCAACGGAAATTGACGTTGAGTAATCTGAAGGTTGCATGGAATTTGTGGCGAAGTCTGCGGAAAGCGAAACGCCTCGTGAAAGAATTTAAGCCAGATGTGGTAGTCGGGGTCGGGGGGTATGCCAGTGGTCCTATCGGGCGAGTGGCAGCTAAAGCGGGTATCCCGTTAGTCTTGCAGGAACAAAACTCTTATGCTGGGGTAACTAATAAATTATTGGCGAAGAAAGCGGAGAAAATTTGTGTGGCTTACGAGGGAATGGAGCGTTTTTTCCCGAAAGAGAAAATCATACTCACGGGTAATCCCGTGCGCAAGGATTTGCTGAACGCGTTGGGCGAACGGGAGGAAGGTTTTGCTTTTTACGGTTTAGACCCGAAGAAAAAAACGGTTCTTGTGACCGGGGGAAGCCTTGGTGCAGGTTCGATGAATAAAGCGATGGTGCGATGGTTGGAGCGTGTTGCCGGTTGGAAGGATGTGCAAGTGATTTGGCAGTGCGGTAGTTATTACCATAAACAGCTGGAAGCGGAGTTGAAAGATCGCTTACCGGAGAATATAAAATTCATGCCTTTTCTGAAACGGATGGATTTGGCTTATGCCTGTGCCGATCTTGTGGTGGCAAGAGCGGGTGCCGGAACAATCTCTGAATTGTGCCTGCTGGGGAAGGCTGTTGTGTTGGTTCCTTCACCGAATGTGGCTGAGGATCATCAAACGAAAAATGCGATGGCATTGGTAAACAAACAGGCTGCCGTTATGGTGAAAGATAGTGACGTGGTCGAACAGTTGGGCGATGTTATGGAGCGTTTGCTGACAAATGACAACGAGCGAGAAGCTCTCTCCGAACATATCTTGACGTTAGCCATGAAGGATTCGGACGAGGTGATCGCAAAGCAAATCTTAGAGATTGTTGGAATCTAAAATTTGAAATTATGGAAATTGGTAATGTAAAAGCGATATATTTCGTGGGTATCGGGGGAATTGGGATGAGTGCTTTGGCGCGTTATTTCAAGGTTATGGGATATGACGTGGCAGGGTATGATAAGACCGAGTCGCCTTTGACACGAAAAATGAGTGAGGAGGAGGGGTTTGATATTACTTACGAGGATGTCGAGGCAAAGATCGGGGAAGTCTTTCGGGATAAGGAACATACTTTGGTTGTTTATACTCCGGCTGTACCGGGGGAGAATCGGATATTGAGTTTCTTCCGGGAGAATGGTTACGCTTTACACAAGCGGGCGGAAGTGCTGGGTTTCCTGTCCCGTAGCAAGAAAGCGCTTTGTATCGCCGGAACGCACGGGAAAACGACAACCACGACGATGTTGGCGTTTTTGTTGAAAAATTCACACGTGGGATGCAGTGCTTTCTTGGGGGGAATATCCTCTAATTTCGGGACGAATCTGTTGATTGATAAAAATTCGGATTACGTGGTGATTGAAGCGGATGAATACGATCGTTCGTTTTTACATCTTCACCCGGAGATAGCTGTTATTACAGCCATGGATGCCGATCATCTGGATATATACGGGACGCACGAGGAGCTTTTGAAGGCTTTTGAAGAGTTCGCTTTACAAACGAGGGGAGAGCTTTTCTTGAGAAAAGGATTGGAGTTAAAAAGACGGGCGATTACCGGGCACTATGCCGCCGGGGAGAAAACGGATTATTATGCCGATAACTTACGGGTGGATAACGGTAGTTTCTTGTTCGATTATATCGGGAAAGATGTTGAAATCAAAGATTTGCGCTTGTGTTTTCCGGGAAGGGTAAACGTGGAGAATGCCACGGCTGCCATTACGGTAGCCTTGTACGCGGGAATGACTGCCGGGGAGATACGGGAAGCGTTGCCTTTGTTCAAGGGGGTAGCAAGGAGGTTTGACGTGCACGCCAAAAATGACCGAATCATTTATATCGATGATTATGCCCATCACCCGCGAGAGATCGAGGCATCATTGTCGTCGATACGGGAGATGTGGTCGGAGAAAAAATTGACGGTGGCTTTTCAACCGCATTTATATTCCCGGACAAATGATTTCTATCCCGATTTCGCGAAGAGTCTGAATCTGGCGGATGAGGTGATCTTATTGGATATATACCCGGCACGGGAAAAACCGATACCGGGAGTGACGTCAGCGTTGATTGCCGACCGTTTGACAGTGCCTTATGTCCGGGTGACGAAAGAAGATTTTCCGGCATACGTGCAGGAACACGTGACAGAAGGTGTTTTTATGACGGTGGGAGCCGGGGATATAGACCGCTTTATTCCGGTGTTTACCGAGATGTTTAACAAAGCAAATCGTTGATTTGACAAATGAAACGCATACTACCATACATATTATCTTGCATTTTGCTTGTTTACCTGATAATTGTGCTTACCTTTGTGGCGACAAAATTGGGGGAGGTAACATGTAGAGGGGTGCGGGTTGCTGTCAAAAATACGGATGTCAACGTGTTTGTGGACGAGGAAGATATTATGAAAGCGATAAAGAAGGGATACGGAGGCATAACAGACAAAAGTATTATGGCAGTAAATAAAGATAGTTTGGAAAGGGTACTTGTCAAAAATCCGATGATAAAGTCGGCTCAGGTTTACTACAGTTTAGACGGTTATATCCATGTAAATATCAAGCAACGTGAACCTGTTTTGAGAGTAATGACGGGTGAGGGTTACTACGTTGATAGTGACGGGAAAGTGATGCCGTTGTCTTCTAAGTTTACTTCCAGGGTTGTTGTTGCAACCGGTGATATTAGTACAAAATACGCGTGCGAGAAGTTAGGTCCGTTCGTAATGTCCTTGAGGGACGATGCGTTTTGGGATGCCTACATCGAGCAACTGGTAGTGAGATCAAACGAGGATGTCGTGATGATCCCCAAAGTGGGTGATTTCAGAATCGTACTCGGAAAGGTCGAGAATAGCCAGGAACGCTTGGACAAGCTGATGCTGTTTTTGAAGGAAGGTATTGCCAAGAAAGGTTGGAACCAGTACAAGGAAGTCAATTTGAAATTTGATAACCAAGTAGTTTGTGTTAGAAAATAAAAAATAGATATTATGGGATTTGTAGCTTCTTTAGATATGGGGTCTGAAAAAATGGTGATGGCTCTCGGTGAGGTTTCCGGGGGTGAGTGCCGTTTGGTTGGAATAGAGAGTGTTGCTTCTCAGGGTATCCACCGGGGGATGGTGGTCGATCGGCTTCGGGTGAAGTCTTGCGTGCAGCGTTTGTTGGAGAAATTCAAGCAAGAACACGAGATGCATATCGATGCATTAAACATTGCATTGGCAGGGGAGTGGGTGCAGCAAGTGGAAGACCGGGAAATATCAAAGTTTTCCCGTGTAAAACGAGTGGAAGAAGCCGATTTGCAGGAGTTGGAGAAAAAGTGCCGCAATAACGTGAATCTGGAGATGGAAGAGATTGTGGATGTCGTGCCTTTTGCTTATACGCTGGACGGAGAACCGGAGAGTGATCCGGTAGGCTGTGAAACCCGGCGTTTGGAAGTCGATTTCCATGTTTACGTGGCTAGAAAACGTATGTTGGAAGGCTTGCGCCAAGCTTTGAACGAATCCGGGGTTGAAAAGATTAATTTTTATTCGGCAGTAAGTGCCGCCCAGAAAGCTCTTGTGGCACGGGGACGAAAAGGAGTGAGGGATTTCGCACTGATCGATTTGGGTGCGGACAGTATAAAAGTGCACGTCTTCCAAGATGGAATGATCGTGTACGACGAGGTTTTGCCTCTGGGATGTAATACAATTGAGAAAGATATAAATACGGCTTTTTCCATCGAGAACATGGCGAGTGCGAAAAAGTTGAAACACGAATACGGAATGGCATTGCAAGCCGAGTGTAAAAGCCGGAAAATAATGATTCCGGACACGAAATACTGTATTGATATACAGGATATGGTACACGTGGAGCAATGCCGTTTGGAGGAGTTGTTGGAAGGAGCTATCTGGCAGATATTGAAAAGCGGTTATTACAAGCAATTGGAGGATGGTATATTGTTGACCGGTGGAGGTAGCCGGGTGCAGGGAATAGATGTCTTGTTGAATCGTTTGTCAAAGCATCCGATAAGTATGGCAAGCGTGTCAACTGTAAAATTCGCCAAGGAAACACCCTTGAAAACACCGGAGAACTTCACGGCTTTGGGGTTATTGCGTTGTGAACGCAAGGAACCGAAGAAAAGAGGTTGGTTTGATAGTTTTTTTTAAGAATAATGATATAACACTTTTCAGCTATGTTGAATGAAGATGCGTTATTGGATTTGAGGATTCCGGAACAGGATGAGTCGATTATTAAAGTGATCGGCGTCGGGGGAGGCGGTAGTAATGCCGTCAATCACATGTGCCGTCAAGGTATCCGGGGGGTGGAGTTTGTTGTATGTAATACCGATATACAAGCTTTGCGGATTAGTCCCGTGAAGAATAGGATACAGATTGGAAAGGAGCTTACCGAAGGACGCGGTGCCGGTAGTTTGCCGGAACGCGGGAAACAGTCGGCGATAGAAAGTCTGGATTACATCAAAACAATCCTCGAGCGGAACACGAAGATGGTGTTTATCACGGCAGGAATGGGGGGCGGAACCGGAACGGGTGCGGCGCCAGTGATTGCGAAACAAGCTCGGGAGTTGGGGATATTGACGATTGGCATCGTGACTATTCCTTTTAGTTTCGAGGGGCGCAGGCGCGTGGAGCAAGCCATGGAGGGTGTCGATGAATTGTCGGAATACGTGGATGCTTTGCTGATTATCTGCAACGAGAAATTGCGGGATATGTACGGCAACTTGAAATTGTCGAAGGCATTCGAGATGGCGGATAACGTGTTGACGATAGCGGCAAAGAGTATTGCGGAAATTATCACCTTAAAAGGATTCGTGAACGTCGACTTCGCGGATGTGGAGGTTGTGATGCGGAATAGCGGGGTGGCACTGATGGGAGCCGGGGAATCGGCGGGAGAGAATCGTGCAATGGAAGCCGTGCAGATGGCTTTGGAATCCCCGTTGCTGAATAGTAACGATATACGGGGCGCTTCCAATATATTGCTGAATATGTTGTACGGCTCGAAAGAGATTACGATGGATGAAATCACGCTGATTACCGATTACGTGAAAGAATTGGTCGGTCGGGATGTCGATGTGATTTGGGGAGCCGGAAAAGACGAGTCGCTAAATGAAGAATTGCACGTGGCGGTGATTGCCACCGGATTCAATAATTCTCCGGTAGACACGAAACGGAAAGCCCCCACGTTCAAAGTGGAGCGTGTGGACGATCTGGAAATGAAGTTGGAAAGCGCGAAAGAGGTAGAGGAAGAACAACGTCGTCGGAAACAACTGGCGGAAGAGAACCGTCGGTTGCGTCGGGAACAGGAAGACCAACAACGCCGGGTTGCCCGGGTGAGAGAAGAACGGGTGAGAAAGCCGTGGAATGACGATGAAGAGATGCGGGAGTTCGAGGATTCGGAGGACGAACCTCTGTTCAAACGGAAACGAAATATACGGGAACACAACGAAGAATATGACCGGGACTTCGAGCGGGAGAAAGGACGCAAGAGAGGATTGAACGAGGTGCCCGACGTGGATAGTTGGTTCAAGCGTAAGTTAGGAAATATGTTCAATGAAGATATGGGTAGGGATTCTGAAATGTAAAATGTATTGTCATGGTAGATGGATTGATCAATTTTAATCAGTACGAAGTGACGACACCTATTATCAAAGTGATCGGTGTCGGCGGAGGTGGCGGTAATGCTGTCGAATACATGTACCGGCAAGGAATTTGCGATGTGGACTTCGTGCTTTGCAACACGGATTCGCAGGCATTGAACCAGAGCCCGATAAAAACTCGTATTCAATTGGGAACCGGACTGGGTGCCGGCAATCGTGCCGAGGTCGGTGAGGCGGCAGCTCTCGAGAGCGTGGATGAAATCCGGGAGTTGTTGAGTAAGAATACGAGAATGGTATTTATCACTGCTGCCATGGGTGGCGGAACCGGAACCGGCGCAGCCCCGGTGATAGCCAAACTCTCTAAGGAAATGGGAATCCTGACCGTGGGGATCGTGACGATTCCTGCTCGTTTCGAGGGACCGAAGCGATTGGAGCAAGCCCGTGTCGGAGTAAGTAAGATGAAGGATTACGTGGATTCTCTTATCATCATTGATAACGAGAAAATACAAAGGATATACGGGCCGCAACCGCTTTCCTGTGCTTTTGGAAAGGCGAATGATGTGTTGAATATCGCGGCGAAAGGTATTGCTGAAATTATTACTTTGCCGGGATATATCAATGTGGATTTCGCAGATGTACGTACCGTTATGACTGATAGCGGCATTGCTATCATGGGTGCGGCTCAGGCTGGCGGGGAAGAACGGGCGCACCGGGTGATAGCGGATGCGTTGAATAGCCCTTTGTTAAACAAAAACGATTTGGCTGGAGCAAAGGATATTTTATTGAATATCACCTCGGGAACGGACGAGATTACGATGGACGAGATGAACGAGATTACCTCGTATGTTATTCGGGAAGTCGGGGATAATGCCGCGATTATATGGGGTGTGGGAACGGATGAATCGTTGGGGGATGCTATTTCCGTGACGATTATTGCCACGGGATTCCCGATGGACGACGTGGATACGATACCGATACCCGGTCCTAAAAATACGGTACAAGCAGAAGAAGTGACGGAACCCGGTAGAAAAAAGGAATTGGAAAAAGGAGCTATCAATTACGTGGAAGAACTGTTGAAGGAAGCCGACGTACTGCTTCAAGCCGATTTGTCACAGGAACAAATAAAAGAATTAGAGGAAACTCCGGCCTATACGCGGAGGCATATTAAAATAGACAGAACCTAGCGATTTTGGATTTTATGATTTTAGATTTTAGATTGGAAATCACAAGATGGTTTCAGTAAAAATTGAAGAAGCTTTGGAAAAGTTGTTTGCGACTTTTAATTGTAATCTAAATCGAAAATCGAGAGGGTAATTTAAAACAGTTTAATGGAAAAGTTTAGAGAATTAGGAGTAAGCGAGGAAATGCTTAAAGGAATCGCGGATTTAGGGTTTGAAACACCGAGTCCGGTACAGGAGAAAGCAATCCCCGTTATTTTAGGAGAAGAAAATGATTTAGTAGTATTAGCTCAGACCGGGACGGGAAAGACAGCCGCATTCGGATTGCCGCTGTTACAAAAAATTGAGCCGGAGTGGAATAATGTTCAAGTATTGATTTTAAGCCCCACACGCGAATTGTGCGTGCAGATTGGGAATGACTTGAGAAACTACTCCAAGTACCGTAAAGATATTCGTGTGACCTGTGTGTATGGAGGTACGGATATAAGAAGGCAGATCAAAGATTTGCAGAGAGGTGTGCACGTGGTTGTGGCTACACCGGGACGCTTGGTCGATTTGTTGAACCGGAAGGCAATCAACATTGAGAGTGTGTTTGCTGTCGTGTTGGACGAGGCAGACGAGATGTTGAATATGGGATTCCAGGAGGATTTGGATTTCATCCTGAGCAATACCCCCAAGGAGAAAAATACCTATCTTTTCTCGGCAACCATGCCTAAGGAGGTAGAACGGATTGCCCGGAATTATTTGGTAAATCAAAAAGAAATTTCTGTCGGTAAAAAGAATCAGGGAGCGGATACCGTATCTCACCAGTATTACATGGTGAGAGCCAAGGATTGCTACGAAACGTTGCGACGCATCGTGGACTGTGCGCCGAGTATGTACGCGATCATATTTACACGGACGAAAAATGATGCGCAGGATATAGCCAAGCATCTGCAACGGGACGGGATTGATTGCGATGCCTTGCACGGCGATTTGAGCCAGGCACAACGGGATAACGTGATGAACGCTTTCCGCGCAAAACGTTTGAAGGTGCTGGTGGCAACAGACGTGGCAGCCCGCGGACTGGACGTGGATAACCTGACTCACGTGATTAATTATAATTTGCCGGAGGACGTGGAGAGCTACACGCATCGTAGCGGTAGAACCGGACGTGCCGGAAAAGAGGGTATCTCGATAGCGATTATCCACTCGAAGGAGAAAGGAAAATTACGCCGTATCGAGAATATGCTCAAGAAACAATTCGAGTACAAGTCTGTACCGGGAGGAGAAGAAATCTGCCGGGCGCAGTTGGCGTTCTACGGTGATAAGATTCTTGCCTCGGAAGAATACGAGGATATGGACTTGTACGCGCAGGAAGTGTACGACAAATTTGCAGGACTCACGAAAGAAGAAGTGCTTCGTCATTTGGTTTCTTACGAGTTCGGTAGGTTGTTGAAGAAATACAAGAATACGGACGACTTGAATATCGAGGATGATGACCGGGGCGGACGTTCGGAAAGAGGCGACCGGGGAGGTCGTGACCGTGACCGCAGAGGACGGGGCGGAGATACCGTGTATAGCACCTTCACGTTGAATGTCGGACGGGAAGACGGGTTGACGCCGAAGGATCTGATGTCCTTGATTAACAAATATTCCCGTCGTCGGGGCATTGGTGTCGGAGGCATTCGTATTTTCGATACAGACACGAAGTTTGAGATCGATGAGGACAGTGCTTCAGACTTTGCTGTTGATTTCAGCAAAGTGCTCTTTAATGGGATTCCGTTAGAAATCAAAGCTATTCCTACGCGGGATCGTGGACGTCGCCGGGATGACCGGGGCAAAGGGGATTTCTCCGGTAGGAGAGAGCGTCGCTCAAGCGATCGCAATGATTCCAGAGATCGGGGTGGACGCCGGGATGACCGTAATGGTAATAGTGGCGGTAAACGTAGGGGCAGACCGGGAAGTGACCCGAAAAAGCCTAGAAATTTCAACAGATCCTCTTCCCGGAGCTAAAATAATTTGTAAATTTGAAGATGTGGAAAGCAAAGGCTAACTGCATCTTCAATTTTTTTCATTTTTAAATTGAGACGTTATGGAAGTTTACAGTGCTAAATTTGTGATAAGTAATTCGGACGTGAAGAAATGTCCGGAGCCAGACAAGCATGAGTATGCGTTTATCGGGAGATCAAACGTGGGAAAATCCTCGTTGATTAATATGCTGACGAACCACGGTAAACTTGCTAAAACATCCAGAGTCCCAGGGAAAACCCAGTTAATAAATCATTTCTTGATTAATGACGAGTGGTACTTGGTGGATTTACCGGGATACGGGTATGCCCGTTCTTCAAAATCGCAGCGGGCGCAGTTTAGCGGAATAATCCGCAATTATATCTTGAAACGGGAAAATATGGTCTGTCTGTTCGTGTTGATAGACAGTCGTCATGCCCCGTTGAAAATTGACTTGGAATTCATGGAATGGTTGGGTGAAAATGGCGTGCCCTTCGTGATGGTATTCACGAAAGCAGATAAGTTGACGACCACGGAACGCATGAATTGTATCGCCAAATACCAGGAAGGCATGAAAGAAACGTGGGAAACCATGCCGATGGCTTTTATGACTTCAGCCGAAACCAAAATGGGACGGGTGGAATTGTTATCTTATATTGAGGAACTGAATAAGTTAGAGATAGATTAAATGGATCCTATCGGATTATACCAATTGAATACTCTGGTGAAACAAGAATTGAAAAATCGTTTCCCGGATACTTTTTTGGTGGTTGCCGAGATAGCGGACGTGAAGGAAAACCGTTCGGGGCATTGTTATCTTGAACTCGTGGAGAAGCGGGAGGATGATGATGCCGTTATTGCCACGGCTAGAGCGACGATATGGGCGTTCACCTATCGGATGCTGAAACCTTATTTTGAAACCACGACGGGGAAATCCCTGCAACGGGGAATAAAGGTGTTGGTCAGCGTGGAGATCGTTTTTCACGAGCTATACGGTTATTCACTGAATATTAAGAATATTGACCCGACTTTCACGGTGGGTGACTTGGAACGTAAGCGGAAAGAGATTATAGACCGCTTGACACGCGAGGGAGTCATTGATATGAACCGGGAACTGGAACTGCCTCTGCTTCCGAAAACGATAGCCGTAATATCCTCCCCGACGGCGGCAGGATACGGAGATTTCGTGGATCAATTGCATCGGAATGTGTACGGGTATGCCTTTCACACGAAGTTGTTTCCTGCTGTTATGCAAGGGGAAAAAACAACGGAATCGGTCATTGCCGCACTGGAAAGAATATACGAGTACGAGGCGCTTTTCGACGTGGTTGTTATCATCCGTGGGGGTGGTTCGCAGACAGATTTGGGAAGTTTTGATTCGTATGATCTGGCGGCGAACGTGGCACAATTCCCTATACCCGTGCTTGCCGGTATCGGGCATGAGCGGGATGAAACCATTGTCGACCGGGTGGCGTACCGTAGCGTGAAGACACCTACGGCTGCCGCGGCGTTCCTGATCGAGCGATTTAACGAGGCGGAAGGACGTCTGGAAGTAGCCAAAGAGAGTCTGATGCGGGAAGCCAAACGGATATTGCAAGACGAGAAAACTCGTCAAGTGGTGAAGATCACGGAATTGAAACAATTTACCCGGCTGTTTTTGGAGAGTCAGGAAAATCGTTTGATGCTCGCGTCACAGCGAGCCGATCATGCTTCACAATTGTTTATCGGCAACCGGATGAACTATTTGGAGCAGCTAAAAGCGAAGGTCGAGGGAAAGGTCACGGAAATATTGACTGCAAATCGTTATTTTTTGGAATTGGCCGAAACCAAAATGAAATATGCCGATCCGAAAAACATTTTAAAAAAGGGATTTTCGATCACCCGGGTAAACGGAAAAGCCGTACGGGATAGCGTTCTCGTGCGGGAGGGGGATGCTTTGGAAACGGAATTGTTTAAGGGTATAATACGGAGTGAAGTAAAAGATACAAGTAAATAAAGAATAGTTATGGAAGAGAGTTTGACTTATAAATCAGCCATGGAAGAGATCGAGAACCTGGTAAAACTATTGGAAGAGAATAAGCTGGATGTCGATGAATTGAGGGAGAAAGTAAAGCGGATTGCCGTGCTTGTCGAGTTTTGCAAAGAAAAATTGCATAGCACAGAGGAAGAGGTGAATAAAGTATTGAAATCCATTGCCGAGTGATGAGATTTTGGGGAATTTTCATTTTCGTTCTGTTGATTTTTAACCGGGGAATTGCACAATCTCAGGAGGTATTGAATACCTTTTGGCAACAGAAGGAAATGAAACATGCGGCTATTGGCGTGAGCGTGAAGAATGTGGCTGACGGTAAAGTCGTGTACGAGTATAATGCCGGAATGTCCTTGCGTCCGGCTTCCGTGTTGAAACTATTGTCCACGTCTTTGGCTTTGAAGTTAAAGGGGGATTCTCTGACTTTTCACACAAAAGTATCCTACTCGGGGAAGATAAGGGATGGGCTACTTCAAGGAAATATAGTGATAGAGGCGGGGGGGGATCCTTGTCTTGATTCAAAGTATTTCAATGGGAATTTCTTGAGCCGTTTGGTAGATTCGATTGTCCGTCTGGGAATAAAACAGATAGAGGGAAATATAATCATAGAGAACGAAGGGCAACAACCTCTCATTCCGGGCTCATGGCTTTGGGAGGATGTCGCCAATTATTATGCGGCTTTGTATCATCCGTTTAATTACAGGGATAACACCTACACGATCAATTTGGCATCCGGGAAACCGGGTACCCGTCCGCATATCGTTTCTGTCATTCCGTCAGTACCGGGAGTGAAACTACGCAACGAGGTCGTGTCTTCCGTGAAACAACAGGATGACGCATGGATATATGGTGGACCGGAAGCATCTACTTTATCAATACGGGGAACCATCCCTGCCAATCGTTCGTCTTTTGCAGTGAAAGGGGCAATGCACCACCCGGCTTCCGTTTTCCTTGCGGAATTGGAAAAAGAATTGAAAAACAAAGGAGTAGTCCTGAAAAAGAAAAAAGACATTCTTACCGACCGACAAGAATTCTTCACGGTTGAATCTCCTTTATTAAAAGAAATCGTTTTTTACACGAACAAGAATAGCGTGAATCTATTTGCCGAGGCTCTCGGTGCTTTGGTGAGTCCTTCGGAATTTGAAACTGCGGTAAAAGAAGAATTAAACCGCATGGGAATAGATTCTTCGGGAATCACGATAAAAGATGCCTGCGGGCTTTCTACTTCAAACGCTTTACCCGCGGGAACAGTTACAGACCTGCTGGTGTGGGCGAACAAGCAGTTGGGTGATTCTTTTCTCGCTTCCTTGCCACAAGGAGGTGTCGACAGGGGCTTGCGGGTATATTCCGCCGATCCTGTATTAGGAGGTAATTTAAAGGCTAAAACAGGCTCTATGTTTGGAGTTCGTGCTCTATCCGGATATTTGCATACCCGAAGGGGAGAAGTATTGGCATTCACGATACTCGTGAATAGCTACACGGGTGACCCCGTGAAAGTGCAAAAGACGATACGGGATTTCTTGCGGGAATTGGCAATACAATAAAAAAGCCGGCTTGTAAGCCGGCTTTTTTTTATGTAGCAAAATAACATTATTCATTTTTGAACGTAGCGTCACCGAAAGCCAACATCGGTAACGTAACGAAACCGAAGAATATGGTAGCGATCGTGAAACCAACGCCTTTACCGAATTTGGCAAGGAATTCGTGCAACATGATAATGGAGAACACGAGGTTTGCAATCGGCACGAAAATAATGATTAAAAGCCACCACCACGGTCTGTTGATAATTTGAAGCATCACGTAAACGTTGTAAATAGGAATAATACCTTCCCAACCCTGTCTACCTGCTTTCTCGAAGATTTTCCACATGGAAACCAACATTAAAACGACGATAAGTAGATAAATCAATCCTAGCATAATTTTAAATTTTTAATTAAACATTTATAGTTTGAATCAATTCTTAATTCCACATTTCTAGTACCACATACTGAATACGGGGGCAAATGTATAAAAATTGATCTTTTCGGGAAAGTTTTTTGTGATATAATTATAAAGTTTTTACACTAGGCGGAAATAATATTTTAATTTCTTTTCTCGGTGTAAATTTCTTTTACTGTGTTTTTTTAATATATTTGTCTTGTTAAATGTGTGGCTATAATGAGTGTTTTTGAATCAATTGATAAGTTAGCAATTGTTGATTATGCGATAGAACATATTGATCGAGAGGTGTATGCTTTTCGACCGGATGGCGATTTAGTGTACGCTAATCGCTTAGCTAAGGCACGTTTCCATTTGCCGGATGACTTCTCGGACGTTTTTATTTGGGAAATCAACGAGGACGTTACTCCCGATTCATGGCCAGAGAAAGTCCGGATGCTGAGGGAAACGGAAGGGGTGGTTGAGGATATTCTTTATTTGCATCAGCCTGATGGTTCATGCCATATCTTGAAATTGATGGTACACATAGCGATACATTCTTCCGGTGACGAGTTAATTTGGATTTTTGGACAAGACATCACGCGGGACGTGGAGAATGAAAGCAAAATCAAAGAGTTGCATTCGATCATGAATACGGTGCTGGATAATATTCCCGTCTGTCTTTTCGTGAAGGATATTCATGATGATTTCCGTTACATCTATTGGAACAAGGCTTTTGAGCGATATTCCCATATCTCCCGGGAGCGAGCCATTGGTAAGACTGATTTCGAGGTTTTTCCCAACCGGAAGGATGCCGAACGTTTCCGGAAAGATGATAAGCGCCTGTTGGCTATCGGTAAGGATTGCGAATTTTTCGAGACTTACGAGGCAAATAACGGGGAATTGCGTACAGTGAAAACGTTGAAAACATTGGTATGCGGGGATAATGGGAGGCCTTGTTTCTTAGTCGGTATTTCGTGGGATATGACCGATATGAAGAACACGGAACAGGAATTAATCAAAGCTCGGGTGAAAGCGGAGCAATCCGATAAACTGAAATCTGCTTTTCTTGCCAACATGAGCCATGAGATCCGTACTCCGTTGAACGCGATTATTGGGTTTACCCGCTTGATTGCCGAGTCTGAGGATATGGACGAGCGGGAGTATTACATGAATATCGTTGAGGATAATTCGGAATTATTGACCCAATTGATTAATGATATTCTCGATCTTTCCAAGATTGAGGCGGGAAGTTTGGAATTTGTTTATAAACCCATGAACATCCGTGAGTTGTGTTTGAAAATACTGGAAGTGCACGGATCACGGATGAAAGAGGGTGTGAAACTAATATTTGACGAGCGGAGCGAGAACTTGTTCTTGTCGGCTGATGGGAATAGATTGTTTCAGGTTGTTTCTAATTTGATTATCAATGCTTCCAAGTTCACCACGAAAGGGTACATCCGTTTCGGGTACACGCTTGTCGGCGAATATGTCGAGTTCTATGTAGAGGATACTGGGTGCGGAATACCCGAAGATAAAGTGTCTACAATATTTGATCGTTTCACAAAATTGAATACCTTTGTCCAAGGTTCGGGATTAGGATTGGCAATATGTAAGATGCTAGTTGAAAAAATGGGTGGAGATATATCAGTCCAATCTGAAGAAAATGAAGGTTCTATTTTTAAATTTACAATTCCTTATCAAGAAATTGCAATGGAAACAGGGACGAACGATATGGAAAACAAAGAGACAAAAGAAAGTGTAAATGCTGGTAGAACAATTCTGGTTGCAGAAGATGTTGAAAGCAATTATCTTTTATTGAAAGCCATTATTGGAAAGATTTATACCTTAGTTCATGCGTGGGATGGACAACAGGCAATAGATATGTTCAACGAAACAAAACCAGACCTTATCTTGATGGATATTAAAATGCCAGTAATGGACGGTTTGGCGGCAACTCGTGCTATCCGGGCGGAAGCTAAAGATATTCCAATCATTGCGTTAACCGCTTTTGCTTTTGACGATGATCGCGTGAAAGCGTTGGAAGCCGGGTGTAATGATTATTTGACCAAGCCTTTGTCGGCAATCCTGTTAAAGGAAACTATCGCGAAATATCTGAAATAGTAGATAATAAAATAAAGTCCATAAAATCTATAAAACCAAGAGGTTCATGTGAATATAGATTTTATGGACTTTTGATATAATGAATAAAAAAAGGGCTGGAAAACAGCCCTTTTTTGTTATTTCACCTCCTCGAAATCAACATCGGTTACCTCTTGGTCTTTTCCTCCGTTGTTCGGTTGTTGTTCCGTGTTCGGTGCACCTTGTTGTTGTCCGCCGGCTTGTTGTTGGGCGTTATACATCTCTTGTGATGCAGCTTGGAATACGTTATTCAGTTCATCGATAGCCGAATTAATTGCAGCGATATCTTGAGCCTTGTGAGCGTCTTTCAGTTTTTGCAAAGCAGCTTCGATCGGTTGTTTCTTGTCTGCAGGCAATTTGTCTCCAAATTCTTTCAATTGCTTTTCAGTTTGGAAGATCATACTGTCAGCCTTGTTGATCGTGTCTATACGTTCTTTTTCTACACGGTCTGCTTCTGCGTTAGCGGCAGCCTCGTCTTTCATCTTCTTGATCTCGGCGTCAGAAAGACCGGATGAAGCTTCGATACGGATAGATTGTTCTTTTCCGGTTGCTTTATCCTTGGCTGATACTTTCAAGATACCGTTGGCATCAATATCAAAGCTAACCTCGATCTGTGGTACTCCACGCGGGGCTGGTGGTAGACCATCCAAGTGGAAACGTCCTATTGTCTTGTTGTCTTTTGCCATAGGACGTTCTCCTTGCAACACGTGGATTTCTACTGACGGTTGGTTATCGGCAGCCGTTGAGAATACCTCTGACTTCTTGGTAGGGATGGTCGTGTTCGATTCGATCAATTTGGTCATCACGCCACCTAACGTTTCGATACCCAAAGAAAGCGGGGTAACGTCAAGCAACAGCACGTCTTTTACCTCTCCGGTTAATACACCACCTTGGATAGCGGCACCTACTGCAACTACTTCATCCGGGTTTACACCCTTTGACGGGGCTTTGCCGAAGAATTCTTCAACTTTCTTCTGAACAGCCGGGATACGGGTAGAACCACCCACGAGGATCACTTCGCTGATGTCCGAAGCGCTGATGTTAGCGTTTTTCAAGGCTCGGCGACACGGTTCGATTGTGGCTTGTACCAAGTGGTCGGTCAATTGCTCGAATTGAGCTCTGGTCAACGTTCTAACCAAGTGCTTTGGAATTCCGTCTACCGGGAATATGTACGGCAGGTTGATTTCCGTGGAAGTAGAGCTTGACAACTCGATTTTTGCTTTTTCGGCAGCTTCTTTCAAGCGTTGGTGAGCCATCGGGTCTTTCCGGATGTCCACGCCTTCGTCTTTCTTGAATTCGTCAGCAAGCCAGTTGATAATCACGTCGTCGAAGTCGTCTCCACCCAAGTGAGTATCACCGTCGGTTGATTTCACCTCGAATACCCCGTCACCCAATTCCAGTACGGAAATATCAAAGGTACCACCTCCCAAGTCGAATACCGCGATTTTCATATCCTTGTCCTGCTTGTCCAGCCCGTAAGCCAAAGCAGCAGCTGTCGGCTCGTTGATGATACGTTTCACGGTCAATCCGGCAATCTCTCCGGCTTCTTTTGTTGCCTGACGTTGAGAGTCGTTGAAGTACGCGGGCACGGTGATTACCGCTTCCGTAACTTCCTGTCCCAAGTAGTCCTCGGCAGTCTTTTTCATCTTTTGAAGGATCATCGCGGAAATCTCTTGCGGAGAATATTTCCGGTCACCGATCTCTACGCGGGGCGTGTTATTTTCGCCGCGTATTACTTTGTACGGTACACGGTTGATTTCTTTTGACACTTGGTCATAGGTTTCACCCATAAACCGTTTGATAGAATATATTGTTCTCGTCGGGTTCGTGATTGCCTGACGTTTTGCAGGATCACCCACTTTCCTTTCGCCGTTATCAACGAAAGCGACGATAGACGGTGTCGTTCTTCTTCCCTCACTGTTAGGGATTACCACGGGTTCGTTACCTTCCATTACGGCAACGCAAGAGTTTGTGGTTCCCAAGTCTATACCAATTATCTTTCCCATATGATTAAATATTATAATGTTATTATTTTCAATACTTGTTTTTTCGTTCTTTCTCCTCGAATAGTTTCAAGAACATTTATCTTTTATCAAACGGTGTGCCAGCCGTGGAACAAGACTTTTTTTCATAAAAATATATCCTGTTTGGAATATTTAATGACATATTTACTGACAGAACGTCACGATTTGTCAGAAACACGACTGAAATATTCTCCCGAGTCTAGTGATGTCCTGTCGGGATTGTCATGTTACCCGCGTGTCGGGGATGGTCCTGGTGAAATTTTGCCGTGATTCCCAGGAATCTTTTTCATCCTCGCCTTGTTTACTCCGTGATCTAGGGCGGATGTGTTGAGTAAATACTTTTTAAGAATGATGAATGAGAAAAAGTTTTTTATTATATTTATCCCCTTGGAAAAAAATCGATAGGGTTAGAGAAGTATATAAATTGTTGCGTAAAAGGAATTATTGTGGAAGAGAACGAGAATAAAGCGATTCAGGTGATTGGTGTTACCGGGAATGTGGATTTTCAGATGTCCCGTTGGGATGCGGGTAGCGGCTTGCAAAATAATATTGTATTGTTAAAAGCGGGATATAGTCACGAGGAGTTTTTGAAGGTGCTTCGGGAGATATATTCCGATGAAATCATGTTGGTCGATCTCGACCGGGTGGCGCTTAATTCCCTGGCACCCTTGGGGCAGGTTTACCGGAAATCATGCCGGAAGGAGCACGTGTATTACGTGTCGGTTCAGAAACGGAAATTGTGGTTCGGTTTCATGGATATGGCGTTGTGGCGGGGCGACCGGGTGATCACGGATTCTCCGGTGTTGATCGGGCAGAAGTCGTTGTTCATGAAAGCATACGCCGGGGAGGACTTGGATAGCAATTTGTTAAGGGCGGTGAGTTACAGTTTGCAGAAAGCATACATGAAATTCGATCGCTTGGAAACCAATATTACTTGGAAGGCTTCCGTGTCAAACTCTAACCCGGCTGTCAATTACTTGTGGCGGGTTCCGTTCCGATTCTTGTTTTCCGGGCGTTTCTTTACAACCCTGTTCGATGCCGGCAATCGAGCCCGCCGGGATATGGTCTACCGTATGCTGATGTTGCTTTTCGGGGTATTCGTGTTTTTCTATATGCCTTACGTGAGTAAGGATTACGGGATTAGCGGCGACGAGTATGTCGACCACCGCCATTCCGGTTACGTGCTGGATTATTTCACGAAAGGGGATAAAGCTGCGTTGAGCCAGCCGAAGACGGCATTGCATCTTTATGGCAATTCGATGCAGGTCGTGGCGGCGGTCGTGGCTAATGCGATCGGTGCGGACGACGTGTATGCGGTGCGCCACGTGGTGTGTGCCCTTGTCGGGGCGTTGGGGGTGATCGTGATCGGACTGATGGGGTTGCGTTTCGGGGGCGGATTGTGTGGTCTGCTGTCCATGTTGCTGCTCTTCTTTTCGCCCCGGTTCTTTGGGCATAGCATGAATAATCTGAAGGATATTCCTTTTGCGGTGGGCTATCTGGTGGCGATATTCTATTTCGTCCGCTTGTTCGACCGTTACCCGGTGATAAAACTCCGCCACGTGATCGGTACCGTGCTAGGTATCGCCTTGGCGTTGGGCACACGTTCCGGTGGATTGCTGTTGTTCCCTTATCTCGTGATGTACGGGGGCTTGTTCTATATCTTGTGGGTGGGTTTCAAGGAATTCTACAATTTCTTGAAATACCGGAAAGAGGTGGAGAATATTTTGTTTCTGATTGTGATCGTGTTGTTCGTGGGGTACTTTTTGTCTATCGTCACGTGGCCTTTTGCACTGGCTCGTCCTTTCACGAACGTGGTGCTTTCCTTGAAGGAGTTCACGAATTATAATATCGGGTTGCGTACCATATTCGAGGGACAACAGATGATGTCCAATATGTTGCCCGTGCATTATGCCCCGAAATACTTGCTGATCGCTTCACCGCTAGTAGTTGTGGTTGGTTTCTTCGGGTACTTTATTTTTATGATTTCCCGGAAGAAGGAATTTTCGTTGCTTTCTTTCTTTATCTTGTTTTCGCTTGTGTTCCCCGTGTTCTGGGTGATTTACAAGAAATCGAACTTGTATGGCGGCATCCGGCACTTGTTGTTTGTCATGCCGTTTATGGTGTTGCTGGCAGCCCGTTTCTGGACGTTGCTGTTGACAGTGGCACCCAAGTATCTGAAACTCGTGGCGGCGAGCGTGTTGATCGGATTGTTGTTCCTTCCGGCACGGCATATGGCGGTCAACCACCCGAACGACTACGTTTATTTCAACGAGTCGGTGGGAGGGTTAAAGGGTGCCTATGGTGATTACGAGACGGATTATTATTATAATTCCCTGAAGAAAGGGGTGGATTGGTTCAAAGCGAACGTGGACTATAAAGGACGCCCCGTGACAATTGTGACCAACCACAGTGCCAACCTGCAACATTATTTCCGGAAAGACACGAACGTGAAGGTTATTTATAGCCGCTATTACGATAAATACAGCAAAGACTGGGATTATATGATATTCGGTAACGTGTACATCAACAGTTACCAGCTGAAGAACGGGCTTTTCCCCGTCAAGGAGGGTTTTCTCCATTCGGTGGATGCCGACGGTTTACCCATGTGCGTGATTGGTAAGCGTACTTCCAAAGAGGATTACGAGGCTATCGTGCTGGAACAAGAAAAGAAATACCCCGAGGCTATAGCCAAGCTGGAGGAATATTTGAAAACGCACCCGTGGAACGAGGAGATGTGGATGCGGTTGTCCAAGATGTATTACGCGGAACACAAGAACGAGGATGCCTTGCGCTGTGCCGAGGAGTCCTTGAAGTGGCAACCCCAGCTGATGGATGCGCTGAATATAAAGGCTCTCGCCGCGCTGGATTTGGAGCGTTATGCCACGGCACATCAAGCGGTGGATGCCATGTTGGCGCAGAATGATGTGGCTTCTTCTTCCTATTACTTGAAGGGATTGATTTACTACACGGAAGGTCGGGACAAAGAGGCTCTCGATTTGGTGAACAAGGCTTTGCGATATAACGGGCGCAACGATTTGGCACTGGCGTTAGGTGGGGATATTTTGAAACGCAACCGGAATTATGCGAAGGCGATCGAACCTTACGAGAAGGTGGTGCAGGCAAAGAGAGCCGACGAGAAAGTGCTGCTTTCGTTGGCGGAGTGTTATTGCCGGGTGAAGAATTACGGGATGCTGGGACAGGTGACGAAGTTGCTGAACGAACAAGGACGGGATAAGGTGACCTTACGCAAGATAGAAATCCGGGCTTTCCTGCAACAGAAGAAATTGGCTGAAGCACATGATCTGCTGGTACAGATGAAGGACGTGGAGGAAGACAGCGAGTTGATGTTATTGTGGGCGTTGTACGAGTTGTCGGAAGGACGCCGGGGAACAGCGTTGGAGTACGTGAAGAAAGCTGCGGAACTCGATCCTCATGATTGGGAAGCTGCCGAGTTGCAAAAGATGTTGTCCCAAGGGGGAGATATTCGATTATAAAAAAGGGCAATATGGAAAAAATATGTATTATCATACCTTGTTATAATGAGGCTCAACGATTGGATGTGCCCAAGTTTCGAGAATTCGTGCGTGAGGACGAGCGGTTTGACTTTTGCTTCGTGAACGACGGAAGCCGGGATAACACTTCTGGGGTTTTACGGCAGGTGGTGGCGTCCGAGCCGGAGCGTTTCCTGTTGGTGGATAACGCGGACAATCGGGGCAAGGCGGAAGCCGTGAGGAGTGGTATGCTATATGTCGCTTCGTTGGGGCGATACGAGGCGATAGGTTTCTTGGATGCCGATCTGGCTACCCCGTTGGAGGATCTTCATCTGCTGTCGGAGGAGATGGATTATAAACCGGGGGTGCAAGTGGTGATGGGTGTCCGGCTGAAACGCCTGGGGGCGAACGTGCAACGTAAGGCGTATCGCCATTACCTGGGACGGGGATTTGCCACGTTGGTTTCGATGTTATTCCGCCTTCCCGTGTATGATACCCAATGTGGGGCAAAGTTATTCCGGAGCGAGTTAGTTCCCGGGATATTCAAGGATAGTTTTAATTCCAAATGGCTTTTCGACGTGGAGTTGATCCTGCGGGTACGGAAAGATTATCCCGATTATGACAAGATCATTCACGAGGTACCTCTTGACACGTGGATCGAGAAAGGGGACAGTCGTATAAAATTCACGCATTTGTTGAAGATGCCTAAAGAGTTGTTTAATATATATTGCCGGTATATGTGATTATCCTCGAACACGGGATGAAATGCCCATGCGGTAAAAATCACAGGTATTCCGGGTGTCTTTTCAGCCAAACGACGGCATAGGAGCACGTTGCTTTCGGTTTCAGGTCATTGGCTTTCGCGTATTCGTAAGCAGCTTCGGTAAGTGCCCCGGCGATGCCTTGTCCCTCTAACGGTTTCGGAACAAAAGTGTGGATAATATCCAGACTGTCATCGTGTAAATCGTATTCGGCGTAAGCCTTCATGCCCCCGAGTTCGATCTCGAACCGCTGTTCTTGGGGATAATGTGTGATCTTGTAGTTCATAACTTCTTTTTTCTCTTGTAACGAAAGTAATGAAAAGAATGTTATGATTCACTTTTTTGTTCTATATTTGAGAACGAACAATAAAAATAGAATGATATGATAGAAGCACCGGAAGCTATTTGTCTGGCGAAACAATTGAATGAAACGATTAAAGGGAAGCGAGTAACCTATGTTTTGGTCGGTCACACGCCACATAAATTCACGTTTTCTTGCGGAAAGCCGGAAGAATATCCCACGTTGTTGCAGGATAAAATCGTGGGGGATTCGTGTGCCCACGGGGGAATGGTGCAGGTAAACGTGGGGGACGCTAAACTTGTGTTTACCGATGGGGCAAATCTGCGTTATTACGCTCCGGGTGCGAAATTGCCTAATAAACACCAGCTGCTCGTGGGGTTCGATGACGAGAGTTGCATCATCGTTTCGGTGCGGATGTACGGGGGAATATTGTGTTTCACGGGCGATTCGTTCGAGGGAGGGTTGAACTCTTATTACGCGTGTGCCAAGATGAAGCCGCAAGTCATGTCGGATGCTTTTACCCAAGAATATTTTTTAAGTTTAATTAATGCGGAGGATGTGCAGAACAAGAGCGTGAAGGCTTTCCTTGCCACCGATCAGATGATTCCCGGTCTGGGAAACGGGGTGTTGCAGGATATTTTGTATAATGCCTGTCTTCACCCGAAGGTTAAGGTCAGCACCTTGTCCGGGCAACAACGGCAAGATTTGTACCACCACGTGAAGAACACGATGCACGAAATGCTTGAAAAAGGAGGGCGTGATTCGGAGAAAGATTTATTCGACCAAAAGGGGGGATACATTCCTTATTTGTCCAAAGACACGGTAGGGACTCACTGCCTGCGTTGCGGGGATATGATCTTGAAGGAAAGCTACATGGGAGGGAGTATCTATTATTGTAATACGTGTCAGAAGTATTTTTGAGTAAAGATCCGTATTCTCTGTGAATGTCATTTCTTTGTATGATGAGTTTTCCAGAAGTCTGATCATGCGACGCTTCGGTATCCTTGTCCTTAAAGCCTTTCTCTTTCTTTTCTTGTAATAGGAAAGAGGGTTTTCCGTAATATCTGTGTATTTGTTACGAGGACGCCTTATGCCGAGCTCCCTGCAATGCATGCAGATATGCCGGTAGAGCTATTCGATGTTTTCCCAAAGGAGCTTCATATCCGTAGGAAAACGCATATGACTTTCATAGCATGTGGCGTCAGTCATATATGCGTGAAGGTTCTCAAGATAAGGTTTCCAGTATGAGGCAAGGATGTTCTGAAGGGAATCAATGTCAAGACGGGATGATCCGGTGTAAACCTTCAATACCATAAGGGCTATCTTTGCTGAAGAACTGAAACAGTTCCATCGAATTCTGTAAATCTCCATTCGCCCCACATTGTGCCTCTTTGAATCCAAAGTAACTTTGCAAACGAAATGGATGGCAACAAAAGGCTAAATACCAAAATGTTCCACACCGTTGCAACAGGATGCGGAGAACAATTTATATATATAATTTATGGCAACAGTAAAAACCAAATTTCGTGCATCCTCTGCCGAAACGAAAGAGGGCACATTATTCTATCAAGTGATTCACAACCGGGTAGCCAGGCAGATCCGCACCGGTTATAAACTGCACCTGCGAGAATGGGATGCGGAAAATGAGGAAATTGTTTTTCCTCCTGACATCGGGGAGGTACGCCAAAACTATCTGGTTTCATTAAAAAATGCCGTACAGGAAGATACGAAACGACTGAAAAGTATCATCTCGCATCTTGAACGTGCGGACGGTGACTATATGGCAGAGAATGTGGTGTCAAAATACTTTTCACCGGCAGACAATCGTTGCTTTATATCCTTTGCCCGGGATCTTGTCGATCAGTTGAAACAAATCGGGAAACAATGTACTGCAGAAACCTACACGACCGCTGTCAATAGTTTTGCAAGGTTCAGGAAAGGATGCGACATCTTTTTGGACAACGTGGATTCCGACCTGATGACGGCATACGAGACATACCTCAAATCAACCGGAGTCTGTCCCAACAGCATTTCATTCTACATGCGCAATCTCCGGGCAATATACAACCGTGCAGTGGATAAAGAATTGATTGTGCAGCGTTATCCGTTCAAACACGTCTATACCGGAATCGACAAGACTGTCAAACGTGCAGTGCCTTTGCACGTCATCCGTCAGATACGGGATCTGGATTTGAGATTCTATCCGGTGATGGACTACGCGAGAGATGTTTTCATGTTCTCGTTCTATACACGTGGAATGTCATTCGTCGACATGGCGTTCCTGAAGAAAAAAAATTTGCAGAACGGTATTCTATCCTACCGCCGGCACAAGACCAACCAGCAACTGTTTATCAAATGGGAGAAACCCATGCAGGAATTGATCGACAAGTACGACACGACCGGCTCGCCTTATCTGTTACCTATCATCAAAAGCAATGGTAAAGATGAAAGACAGCAATACAAGAGCGAGGCGCACCGGATAAACAACAACCTGAAGAAAATCGGCGAACGGTTGGGGCTGGCCATTCCGCTGACAACCTATGTTGCCCGCCACGGCTGGGCAAGTATCGCCAAAAGCAAGAATATCCCCATTGCCACAATCAGCGAAGCGATGGGACACGACTCGGAAACTACCACACGCATCTATCTTGCCTCTTTGGACACTTTGGTAGTGGACAAGGCAAACAGTCTTATCTTAAAATCCCTGTAAAAACGGGAATCCAACGCCGTAAATTTTCTGCAAAGACATGCTTTACGGCGATTTTCTTTTCTTTCTAAAAACGGAATAAGTGTTGAGTAGAAAATCAATTCTCTCCGTAAGAGATGTATATCTGCCACAAAATTATAGAATATGCAGGAAATAAGGCGTAAAAAGACGCTTGTTTTTCTGTTATTTATAGTTTTTTTAAGATTTGCAAGACAAATGTTAAGCAAATCCCATCTGCTAATAATCCGTTTTCTGCTATTCTTTCAGGTAGTTACGGTTCGCATTTTCCCTGATACATCTCTTACGGAGAGAAGTAACAAAAAGAGAGAAAATTACAGGAATAAGAAGAAAGAACAATGAAACGAATCATTTTACTTCTGGCAATCGTCGTTGTCGGTGCGTCGCAAGCTGTCCGGGGGCAAAACGTGGCGGTAAAAACCAACCTGCTCTCCGATGCGGTCTTTAGCCCGAATCTGGGCATTGAAGTGGGACTGGCCCAAAAGTGGACGTTGAATGTATCCGGGCAACTCAATGCCTGGAACCTGTCGCACGACAGAAGATGGAAACACTGGGTTGCACAACCCGAAATCCGCTATTGGCTGTGTGACCGTTTTGGTGCGCACTTTTTTGGAGCGCACGTGCATGGCGGACAATACAACATCGGCGGGATAGACGGGAAAGTCAAATTTTTGGGCACCGACATGCGGAAGTTGAAAGACGCCCGTTATCAAGGCTGGTTCGTGGGAGCTGGCATCGCATACGGTTATGCGTGGATACTGGGGCGCCACTGGAACCTCGAGGCGGAAATTGGTTTCGGCTACTCCTACACCCGCTACAGCAAATACCGGTGTTCCGGTTGCGGTAAAAAGGTGGAGACCAACCGGCCGCATCATTACGTGGGGCCCACCAAGGCGGCCATCAACTTAGTTTACCTGTTTTAAAGCACAACGAACATGAAAAGGATTATATTTATACTGGCGGCCTTGTTAGGCATGGCGAACATGTTGGAATCCGTGGCTCAAAACACGAAAGAGATCATACCCGGTGTCTCCATCGAGAATTTCCACATGAACCGTGAAGGGAAATACCTTGCCGTGAAGATGGATTTGGATCTGAACAAACTTGCCGTGGATGTTAACCGTGCCGTGCTGCTCACGCCACGTCTGGTCAACGGGACGGATTCGCTCGACCTGCCTTCGGTAGGAATTTACGGGCGTAGGCGATATTACTATTATGTACGAAACGGCATAGGCAGCATCTCGGGTGAAAATGAAACGGTTTATCGCGCGTCGGACAAACCGGACAACGTGGCATACGACAACCTCACCGAGTACGAAGACTGGATGGACGGGGCAACGCTCAAGTTCCACCGCGGCGATTGGGGATGCTGCCACGAGATGGTGGAGGAATACGAAGGTATAGTAGGCCGTCATCACGAGGCTTTCTTCCCGGAATTGATATTCGTGCAACCCCAGGCGGAAATCATGAAAAGCCGTTCGTTATCCGGTTCGGCATACATCGACTTCCCCGTGGATCAAACGGTGATTTATCCCGATTACCGTCGCAACACGGTCGAACTGGGCAAGATACAGGCGACCATCGACTCCGTGCGCGATGACAAGGATGTCACCATCACTTCCGTGTGGCTGAAAGGATTCGCTTCGCCGGAAAGTCCCTACAAGCACAACACGGAACTGGCCATCGGGCGTACCGCTGCGCTCAAAAAGCACATAGGACAGTTATACCACTTTGCGGATAGCATTATCCAAACCGAGCACGAGCCGGAGGATTGGGCAGGGTTGCGTCGGTTCGTGGAACAATCGAACATCAATCACCGTGAAGAGATTCTGGCTTTGATAGACAGCGACATGGAGCCGGATGCCAAGGAAGCGAAAATCAAACGCGCTTACCCCGGCGAGTACCGTTTCATGCTACAACATTTCTATCCGGCCTTGCGTCACACGGATTACCGCATAGACTACAACATCCGCACGTTCAGCGAGGTGGAGGAGATAAAGCGCATCATGGCAGAACGGCCGCAGAAGCTAAGCCAGAACGAGTTCTACCTGGTGGCACGGGAGTACGAGCCGGGATCAGCAGAATTTACCGACGTGTTCGAGACCGCCGTGCGGCTCTATCCGGGCGACGAAGTGGCCAACCTGAATGCCGCCAACGCCGCTATCCGTCGTGATGATTTCAGTACGGCACGCAAGTATCTCGACAAGGCGGGCAATTCGCCGGAGGCTGTCTATGCGCGTGGAGCGCTTGCCGTGCGGGAGGGTGATTACGAGACGGCACGCCGGTACTTGAATGAGGCGAAAGAGATGGGATTGGAAAAGGCCGGTAGAACATTGGACGAACTGAATGAAAGACAGAAACAACATTAATCAATAATTATTTTAAATCTATTAACATGAAAAAGAATTCCTTATTTATGTCCGTACTGGCATTCCTGTTCATGGTAGGATGCTCCCAAGAGGAGATCGCCCCGAACGACGGGGACGGCGATAACGGTGAAGCCAATACCAGCTACATGTCCGTAAACCTGGTATCCTCTGATGCGACAGGATCCCGTGCGACGGGAAATGGCTACGAGGACGGAAGCACTGTCGAAAACAAAGTCAGCAAAGTGCGTTTCTATTTCTTCAACGGGGTTGGTGGCACAGCCAACGTCAAGACTACTGCCAACGGTGCTGTAAACTACTATGACTGGACAAACCCTACTACGGCTCCTGGTAACCCAAATGATGTAGAGAAGATACTCTCCGCCACCATTGTCATCAACACCAAGGAGGGCGACGGTCTTCCCGTGAGAATCGCTGCTGTGCTGAATCCTACACAAGATTTATTGGATGCAGGTTCAATGAGTCTTTCAACTCTAAAAGAGAAAAGCGCTGATTTCGCTATTGGCGGTCTGACTTCTGAGGGCAATTTCGTGATGTTCAATTCCGTATATCTTGAAGGTGGTAAAGATTACAGTACCACAGACATAAAGGATAAGAATATATGCAAGACTGAGAAAGACGCAGAAGCTAATCCTGTTACTATCTATGTGGAGCGTAGCGTGGCAAAAGTCAGCGTTGCTTTGGGACCCAATGTTGCCGCAGCCGCTACTGCGGATGGCAAAATCGCACTGAAAGATAAAGTTGCCAATGGTGAAAATCTCACGATCGGAGGTAAGCAGGTCTACCTGAAGCTCGGCGGTTGGGAGCTTGCGGCTGAAACGAGTAAAGGCAGATTAGTCAAGAAAATCAATCCCGCATGGGAAGGTACATGGTGGTGGGAAGGAGCGAATTCACCGCGTACGTTCTGGGCTATCAATGAAATGACAGCCACAAACGTATATGATAAGAATTACGATCAGATCAGTACTGCTTTCGGCGAAACAAACTATCTCTACACTAATGAAAATGCCCAGAAAAATGACATCAACAATACCTCGGGTGGTGCGCGGAATAATACCAAGGTCATTGTGAAAGGTTCACTTGTAGATGCAGACAATAAACCGTTTACTATTGTGCGACACATGGGTTCTCACTTCGCTGACGACCCTGAAAATTTCAACAACTTAAAAGAGAGCATCCTCAAAATGTTGGAAAACAAAGAATACTTTTACTATCACAAAGAAGGAGACAAGTATCAGCAGATAACAGTCGAAGATCTTGATGTTATAGTTCCGACAACGATTACGGCTGAAGACAGCAAGAATTGTTATGTCTACACTCAGTTGAATTCAACGGCTGCCGCAAGAACAACATGGTATAAATCTACCGTCAAAGATCCTATAGAAATCTCTGCGTACAAAAAAATCGATGCCAGTGAAATCAACAACACACTTAAGGACAAGAAGTCTGGAGATCCCGGAGAAAAGGAATATATCATTGACCGTCCGTTGGTGTGGAAGTCGGGTATGACCTATTATTACTACGAAATCAAGCATCTGCAGGAAAGTAATGAAACAGGCGTGGTCCGCAACCATATTTATAAAACCACAATCACTAACATTGCCGGTCTCGGTACTCCTGTTTACAATCCCGGTGATGTAATTTATCCCGAGAAGCCATCGGAAAACGACCATTACATCGCGGCTGAAATCAAGATTCTCTCTTGGCGTGTTGTCAATAACAACTATGATTTGGAATGGTAATATAATCCCGAACGCCGAAAGGCATTCATGATATAATTACCGTGTGGGAGACGGTTCCGCCTCCCACACGGTATACAATTAAACAGCTAACAAAACAGTACCCGCCCACCGGTACACGAGGGAGGTGTGGCATCGGAGGCCTGAACGTGATACGGGCGTCCCTCTTGACGAGAAAATTCGGATGCGGATATTCTGCGCACCATATATACAAGTATAAACGATATAATCAAGAAAGAGTAAACGATATGAATATACGGGCATTGATAAGGAATGTGGCAGCCCAGGTCTGCGTGGCATCAGTCTGCCTGTTGGCAATGTCGTCCTGCGACAGTTGGCTCTACGAGGAAGAAGGCGATTGTTCTGTGTATTACCGCCTCAAATTCCGTTACGACATGAATCTGAAGTGGGCGGATGCTTTCGCCAACGAGGTCTCATCGGTTCACCTGTATGCCTTCGACCCCTCGGGCGTGCTGGTATGGCAGCAGGACGAACAGATCGATTCGACCACGGCGGAGAACTACTCGATGTCGCTCGACCTGCCCGCCGGCGACTACCGGCTGCTTGCCTGGTGTGGCCTCCGGAACGACGGCGAGCGTGAAGAGTCCTTCTCCGTGCCCGAAGCCCGTGTCGGCGAGACCCGGATGGAGCAGTTGCAATGCGCGTTGAACCGCAAGCGTGACGGGTCCGGTGCGTACAGCGAGAACCATTTGTACCGGCTCTTCCACGGCACGCTGGACGTGTCGCTGCCGGTGAACGAGGATGGCGGCAATTACGAGTACACCATGCCCCTGACGAAGAACACCAACCACGTCCGTGTCATCCTGCAACACCTCTCGGGAGAGGATGTAAACGAGGCTGACTTCATCTTTCGTATCGATGACGAGAACGGTCTGATGGCACACGACAACGAGCTGATGGCCGACGAGAATATCAACTATCGCCCCTGGGATATACAGAATGTAGAGGCTGGTATCGACAAGGACGATGCCCGTGCCGTCAGCAACGTGAAAGGACTCGTTGCCGACTTCACCGTGGGCCGTCTGATAGAGACACACTGCGAGAAAATGGTGCTCACGATCACCACCACGGAGGGCAAGACGGTGGCCCGGATCCCGGTGATAGACTATGCGTTGATGGGAAAAGAGTACTACGAGAAAGAATACCGCTACCCGATGGACGAGCGGGAGTTCCTCGACCGTCTGGACGAGTGCGTGATGACCCTCTTTCTCGACGAGGATCACAATTGGGTAAGCAGCGTTATTCAAATTCTATCATGGCGTGTCGTGTTGAGTAACGTGGATATTGATTGAATAGAAAGAAGGATTTAACTGATGAAACCGAACATTATACATAGCATTGTAGTCTGCCTGGCGGCATTCGCACTGCCTTTTATGGTGGCGTGCTGCAGTCAGGAAGAATCCTTGCCGGACAATGTTGCGGAAGCTGCCCTGTATTTGAACATCGAGCCGATCGTGCAATCGAGGGCGGGAGGGGCAACATTGCCCGACAACGAGAAAATGCATAGCGTGCGCATTGTCGTCCTGCATGCCGATGGAACGGTGGAGCATAACCGCCACTTTTCGCTGGAGGGTGCGCGAGAACAAAAATACATCTTGCTAAAGGTGACGCCCGACGAAAAGAAGAAGATATTCCTCTTCGCTAATGAAGAGAGCGTATCCAAGGTAGAAGGCGTGACGGGTGACCCCCAATCGCTGACCGATTTCTTTAAAGGATATACAGATGGTACGTCCGGTTTTGAAGCCGCGGTGAACGGTCTCTACTTTGCTCCGGGCTACACGGACAAGAAACCCATCCCGATGTCCTCCATGTACGAGATAGAGTTCCCCGCGAAAGGGAATTTCGATGGGACGTTCTATGTGGTGCGCGTCGCCACAAAGTTCACGGTGAACTTTATGAACTGGCGTGGCGAGGAAGTAACCATGAAGAATTTTACCATTGCGAGCTATGCCGACAAGAACTTCCTGATGGCGCATGTCAAGGATAGCGAGCAGAACCGGCAACTTTTCAAGGGGAAAACTTGGATAGACTGGCTGAAGGAGGTTTCTGAAGCCTCGTCCGAGGATGACGATTACGCCACCACGGAAGCTGCCGGCTGGCTGAAGGACTACGAGCTGCCGGCGCAGGCGAATAAGGCAAATACCTATACCCATGCGGCGATTACCGTGGGCGAGCCGACAGTTGACATTGACTACCCCGATAATTCAAAACCGGGTGTAGCAGAGAAGGCTCCCGTTTTCTACCTGCCCGAGAGCATGAACCCTAAGGCGGGAGCAGCAGATGGCGAGCAGGAGTACACCTTGACCATTAATATAGACGGAAGGACGGAACCTTTCGTCTGCAAACTGCCCAACTTGAAGGCGCTTTTCCGCAACACCCATGTCGTGGTGAACATAACCATGTATAATAGTAATGAAATCGTGGTGGATGTGATACCATACAGCTCGGTATCCCTTGATCCGATATTCGGATTGGATGTTAAAGAACAATAGACAAAAAATATATGAAAAAGAGGTTTGTACAATATATGATTGTTTCTTTGATGACCTTTGCAGCTATCGGTTGTCAAGATGATTTTATAAAGGACGAAACCATAGGCAAAGGCAATGCAAGCATATTTGCCACGCTGGACTTCAAACCTATGTCCTCGGCACTGACCCTGACCCGGTCTGCTGGGAATGCTTTAAAGGATATAAACAGCCTATATGTGTTGTTGTATAATTCCGACAAAGAGCTAATAGAAAAATGGGAGATAAAAGAATACACAGTGTCCGATGAAAATCGTACGAAAGAGGACGCTGAAAACGGTTCCTTGGCGGAAACAACCACCAAATGCGCCACTTTCAAGCTACCGCAGGAAATCGCCTTCGGCAAGTATTACATGTATGCTGTGGCAAACATTCCTGACTTGCTTGCAAATGAAGCCTATTCCGAAGCCATACAAACGGTAGACGGACTCAAAAATATTTCTTTGCTATGGGACACCGAAAACGTGACTAACAATGGCCAGATGATAGGCTTTTTTACCAAAAAATCCGCTCCTGCTCTATCCGCAGACGACGAGTCTCTTGTGGTGAATGAAAAAAGCGTAAGACTCCACGCGTGGCTACGCCGTGCGGCTTCCAAAGTGACGGTGGCATTCGACGCCACCAAATTGAATGATGGTATCCGGATACATCTTAAATCGGTAAAGATAAAGCATATACCTAAGAGATGCTACCTGGGTTGCGAAAATACGCCCGGCTATACATCGGCAACATTCGAGGAAACGAATGGCAAGAGTCGTGCGGAAGAACTTCATGAAGACGGAGAAATCTATTACTATAACGGCAGGTCCGACGATCCCGATAACGAGGCTTTTGAATCGTGGCCGTTCGTTTCGCGAGGCAAGCCCATATACGGTCTTATGCCGTCCGGCCAGTCTGATCCCGAGGCGCCCAAGATAGCCGATTATCATACGGAAAACACTCCTGCCCTTTATTTCTATGAGAACTTGCAGGGTAACGAAGATTCGAAACCCGAAATTAAGGACAAACAACAGGACAGCGACCACGATGGAACACTCGATGCACCCGGTTTGCCCGGTGATAAAACTTATTGTTCAAAGGATGGTGTCGAGTTCGGAACTTACATAGAGGTGGAGGCATATTACGATGCGCGCTTGAGCGACCGTCCCGGTGAGGGTAAGATTATCTACCGTTTCATGCTTGGGCAGGACGTTTATAAAGACTACAATGCCACACGCAACATCCACTACAAGCTAACTCTAAAGTTCAACGGCTATGCCAACGATGTCGACTGGCACATAGAATATAAAGAGGATAAGAAATTGATAGTACCCGACCCTTACTACATCTCCTACCTCTACAATCAGTCTGCCGCCATTCCCATCAAACTCAAAGGCAGCGATTTAGAGGATGTAAAGCTGGTAGTGCGTATCATCGAGAATCACTGGTGGCCCATGGAAGCAGGCAATACCGAGTATGCCGACACATCAAAAGTCTATCCCCTAGGGCAGCAACGTAATGCAGTTTGGCACGGTTTCCTGTCACTTGCGTATGATAGCCGAAAGATTATCGGAGATGATAAGCATTATAAAAATGATGATGGTAAGGATTGGAATAAAACAGAATGGAAAAGAGTTCCTGGAAACGAAACACGAACGTTTGAGAATCTGACAGTCGGTGATCATGGCAGCTATTCCGTTGAACAGGCGGAAGGCGGCGGTGTAAACCTGAAAATGCCCTTCTATACGCGCCCCAAACAGATGATTCCAACAAGTGGCTATACAGGGAACAATGTCTATGTGTCATATCCTCGCGAAGCGAAACTACAGTTAAAATTAGTAGATAAAACCACGGGGCAAGTGTTTAAAGATAGTGATGGTAAGGATTTGATAGATACAATTTCAATTATTCAGGTACGTCGGTGCGTAAACCCCAAAGGTGTGTGGCGAAGCTGGGACAAGCAAGAAAGTTTCCATGTCGTGATGAAAATTCTTCCTAATGAAAGTGCGTCTAAATTTGAGACGTATAATTCTAAAGGTCCTTGGCGTGCAAAGGTTGAAATCGATAACGATAACATGATCCGTCTCAGGGAGGCCAGTGGCGATGGATACGTGCATGGGACTATCGACTCTCCGATGGACTTTCATATCGATTTCAACGGGACGTGTGCAGATAGTGAAACGGTACGCTGTGCGATTGTCTTGGTTGAATACAACAATTACACGTGCCATCACCGTATATTTGTCCGTCAGGGTTATGCACCATTATCGCTGAATGACCAAAATATAAAATGGCATTCGTTCAACTTGTACAGTTCCTCAGCAGAAACCCTTTCACCATTGGAGGAGGGATCGCTTTTCAAATACGGGAACTTGGAGGATGCCATTCTTGCCGAAAACAATAAAACTTACGGCTTTCAGAAACCGGTAGGCTCGAATACACTTCTTTTGGCCGGCGGTGAGGCTAAATCATGGAGCAATATTACTGCAAACACCGCTGATAACGCTCCAGGTTTTTCAGATAAGAATATAGTAGTGGCAACAGGAAACAATCCGACCGGATCTAAAGTCAAGGTTCGTGTGGCAACTGTAGCTGATTATAAAAATTTGCGTGATGGTGCAAACAGGGAATTTGGCTACGGGGTGCTCTATGGCGATGGTGCAACAGAAACATTGGAAAATGTTGATGAGGTGTACGGCTATTATAGAGATGGAGATAAAAGATGCGGAATGCGCGGATGCTTCGTGTACAATAAAGTCAATGGAAATAATCTGTTCTTTCCGATAGGTGCCTCCGGTTATGGCAGACGTAGAACAGAAAAGTCGTGGTATGGCTCAGGAATTAGTCTTCCGGGTGCGCTGCAATACGCGTGGCGAAGCAAGAGGTATTCAACGTATAATGATGCATGGTCGACACTCGCGTACAGGCCGATGTTCGAGAGCGTGTATATGAGGCCGGGTGCGGTTTACTGGTGTGAAAAGTTAACTGACGGGCTATGCTATCTTGATGTTAACTATTTTACCCTCGATTTTAGTCCGGGAGAAAAAGAACCGTTGCAAGGTACTAACGGTTCCGCCTGCTTTATCCGGTGCGTAGAAGATGTAAAGCCATGAACAAATGCAACCGGCAAAGAGGCTGCAAGCCGGAGACGGAAGCCAAATACCGCCCGGCTTTTGAGCTATATACCGCCACAGACCTCTCCATCGCTGAGATTTGCCGTCAGCGCGGAATTTCCGTCAGCGGTTTTTCCCGCTATATCGGCACCTACCACCGCCACCTGATGCTGGAACGCAACGGCATCACGTGCGGCCGGGAGGAAGCCGCCGCTATCAAGATGAACCAGAGGCGGGGGCAGCGGCCCGAAACCCATGCCAAATACAAGGAGGCTATCGTGGCATGTGGCAGTATGGACTATATAGAGTACAACATATCGCAAATTGCCCGTGAGTTTGGGTTGGACAGTACGAACCTCTCCAGGCAGTTGCGTACGCATTATCCCGAAATACTGGAATTCCGGGAGCGGGCACGGCAGCGGTTGGGGTTGGACGACGGCCTTCCTCGCGGCACGCGCCCGTGGTGCAAGGAACAGTATGCCGAGGCGGTGGAACTCTTGCGTGCCGACCGTTATATCACGGCTCAGGAGGCCGCCGGGCGTTGCGGTGTCTCCTATTCCGGCTTGAAACAACACCTGATATTCTACCACAAGGAATTGGTTGAAAATCGCATCAAAATACGCGAACAGGCGGTAAAACAGCGATGCAAAGGCGAGATAACGGGGCGCGGGACGCTTCATGCTCCAACCCCGGGAATCATCGGGAAATACGCGGAAGCCCTGCATCTATACCGCACCACGCCACTGTCCGCCCGAAAAATAGCCAAACAGACCGGGGTATCGGTAAAAGGCTTCTACGAATACTTGCAAACCTGGCACAAGGACTTGGTCTGCGAGCGGAAAGGCATCCCTTACGAGGAGGGCAAGCCCGTGGACTGGTCATCCGTGCGGAGATATAACCCTGCCACCGCAGCCAAATACGCTGATGCCATTGCCCGGTTGAAAGAGGGTGGACTCACCACGGCAAAAGTCGCCACCGAATTCGGCTTGAATCCCGAATGCTTCAGACAATACTTGAAAGAACATGAACCGGAACTGCACGCCCGTTTGGGAATGAAAACAACGGAAAACGGCAAAATGGTATCGCCCAAAAGCATGGAAAAATACAAGGAAGCCATACACCTGTATGAAACAACCTCGGAATCCTTGAAATCCATTGCCCGCCGTTTCGGGCTGAACGACTGCTCGCTGGGACAATTTATCAAACGCCATTTGCCCGAACTCATAGAACGTCGTAAACTGCGGGAATAAAGAGTCCGTAAAGTCCGTAAAACCATAAGGTCGAAATATTACAAATTTATAGATAATTGTATTGATAATCAATAATTTGTTCTATACTTGACTTTATAAACTTTCAGAACCGAAGGTTCGACTTTATGGACTTTATGGACCAGGAGGTGTGTCAAAACACACCTCTCATTCTTATCTATTGTGATCTTTCAAGATAACGTCATGAGCGCCACCTTCCACGATACTGGTGGATGAAACCAGCGTGATCTTGGCGTTTTTCTGTAACTCCGGGATAGTGGTTGCCCCGCAACTGCACATGGTTGATCTGATTTTGCCGATCGTTACGTCCAAGTTGTCTTTCAATTTCCCGGCATAAGGTACATAGCTGTCCACGCCTTCTTCGAATTTCAGGGATTCGCTGCCACCCATGTCATAACGTTGCCAGTTGTGAGCGCGGTTGGAGCCTTCTCCCCAGTATTCTTTCACGTAATTATTGCCTACCATCAATTTCTTGGTGGGCGATTCGTCGAAGCGTGCAAAGTAACGTCCCATCATCAGGAAGTCGGCACCCATGGCGAGAGCTAATACCATATGATAGTCGTGTACCAAACCACCGTCACTACAAATGGGCACGTAAATGCCGGTGTCCTCGAAATATTTATCACGGGCTTTTGCCACATCGATAACGGCAGTTGCCTGTCCGCGTCCGATACCTTTCTGTTCACGGGTGATACAGATGGAACCTCCGCCTATACCTACTTTAATGAAGTCTGCTCCAGCTTCCACCAGATAACGGAATCCGGCTTGATCTACCACGTTTCCGGCTCCCACGAGAACCTTCCCGTTATATTCTTCTTTGATCCATTGTAAGGTTTCTTTTTGCCATTCAGAGAAACCGTCGGATGAGTCGATACACAAAACATCGACGCCTGCTTCCACGAGGGCGGGAACCCGCTCTTTGTAATCCCGGGAATTGATACCTGCACCGACAAGCAATTTCTTGTCCGTCATGTTCAACAACTCGTTCGGGTTGTCCTTGTGGCTGTCGTAGTCCTTGCGGAACACGAAATAAACAAGATTTTGATCTTTATCTATAATAGGCAATGTATTTAGCTTGTGATCCCAAATGATCTGGTTCGCCTCGCTAAGTGTCATCCCGACTTCTCCCACGGTCAGTTTGGAGAACGGGGTCATGAATTCTTTCACCTTCCGGTCTTTCGGGTCTTTCTCCCCGCGGTAATCACGGCTGGTTACCAAACCTAATAATTTGCCGTTCGGGGTCCCGTCATGGGTTACTCCCATCGTGGTGTGTCCCGTTCTTTTCACGAGTGCCAATACATCTGCCAGCGTGGCTTCCGGGGTGATGTTCGAGTCGCTGGTAACAAATCCGGCTTTGAATTTCTTCACCTTGCGAACCATCTCGGCTTGTGACTCGATAGGTTGTGAACCGAAAATGAATGACAATCCACCGTTGCGGGCAAGAGCGATTGCTAATCCCGAGTCGGAAACCGACTGCATAATGGCGGAAACAAAGGGTATGTTCAGTTCGATAGCTGACTTTTCGCCTTTTTTATACTTCACCAAGGGTGTCTTCAATGAAACGTTGTTTGGAATACATTGTTTCGTGGTTAAACCGGGAATAAGCAGATATTCGCCGAAAGTTCTTGATACGTCGTCCAAATAGATTGCCATAGAATTTATTTTTATACGAATTGATTAAAAATTGGGCAAAGATAGTCAAATTCCCGGAATAATCAGAAGGTATGGGAAGTTTTTTATCGGGGAGTTCTTTGTCTTTCGGTTTAATGAATTAGTGGATTAATGCTATCTTTGGCTCGGATTAAATTTTGAACGATGATGTTTATCCGTTGGAATGTCGAGCCGATAGCTTTCACGGTATTGGGGATACCGATCATGTATTACAGCCTGCTGTTTATCGCGGGGACAGTGTTGTCCGTGTGGATATTGAAGCGGATATACGAGCGGAACGGGATGCCATGGGAACATCTGCAGGTGTTGGTGATGTTGAGTTTAGTGGGGTTGTTTATCGGGGCACGCCTGGGACATTGCTTGATATACGATTACGCTTACTATGGGGAACACCCGTTGGAGATTTTTTTGCCTATTCGGGAGCTGCCCGGGGGCGGATACGGGTTTTCGGGTTACCAGGGGATGGCGAGTCATGGTGGGGAGGTCGGGTGGATCGTGGCGTTGGTGATTTATTCCCGGATCACGGGAGAGAAGGTTATCCGGACGCTTGATGCCGTGGCGCTGGTACTGCCTCTGGCGGCTTGTTTTATCCGGCTGGGGAATCTCGTCAACTCGGAGATCGTGGGTGTCGGGGCAAATGTGCCGTGGGCTTTCGTCTTCGAAAGGGTGGACGCCTTGCCCCGGCATCCGGCACAGCTGTACGAGGCGATAGCGTATCTGGCTATTTTCGGGGTGAATATGTTACTTTATCGCCGGATAGGACTGCAACGTTACCCGGGTGTATTGTGGGGCTGGATGCTGGTGACTGTATTTAGTGCCCGTTTTTTGTTGGAATTTTTGAAAGAACGGCAAGTCCCTTTCGAGGAACGAATGTTACTAGATTTTGGACAGATGTTGAGCATTCCTTTTATTTTGACGGGGATATTATTTTTGTTATTCGCTTGGCGGGTAAGTTATAGAAACAGCTAATTATTCTTTTCCTGCTCTTTGGGCTATAGATACGCTACCTCATAAAGGTATTATGAACGTATCATGAACGCATCATAAACGTAGATTTGCGATGGTGTTACGTTCATGATACGTTTGTGATACCTTCTTGAGGTAGGGAACGGGTAGAGAAGAGATAGGGGACGGGTAGGGATTAATATGCCAGTCGCACGTTGTCTACCCAGAATTTATTGCCGACGGTGCCGATGTAAGCCTCGCCGTAGCTGGAAGAAACGCGGAACACGAGGTGGGTCGGTTTATCGTCAGCATTTCCCCAGCCTACTTCCTCGATGGGTACGGACTTTCCTTTGCTGTTGATGCAGTAGAGGGATTGGTCTTTGGGAATCAGTTGCATGAAGGGTTTGTAGCCCGGTTGTCCGGAGGCATCGCCGTACAGGATATTCAACCTGTGGTTGTTCACCCAGTCGGGATTGGTTTCCGATATGCGTTCTACCACGGTACCGACACGTTTGGCAAAGACATTGCCGTTCTCGTCTTCCCAGCGTTTTTGCAGGATAACGTATATCTCGGCGGAGTCCCGTCCCGGGACGTCTACTATTTTACTGAATCCCGTGGCTTTGATCCGGTGGTCGGTTGCCGGAGTAAACATTTTATAGTCGAGAACGACGGCTTTCGGGGTTTCCGTGAAAGGGATTCCGGCGTTCAGTTTGCTTTGCGGGTTTTTCGTGTCTTTGATTGGTTCCAGCATCTCGCCGAGGTAGATAGTGCCCGGCACGAGCACGGTGATATTGACGATTCCCAGTACTTTGCATTTTTCCATGAGTGTTTCCAACCGGACACATTGTCCGTCGTCCCTTTTCTCGGGGAACACGGAGATGCTGCATTTCGTGACACCGCTGACTTTTGCCATCACGTTGGAGGTACGCCAGGGCGACATGGGCGAACTGTTGTAAGGGACGTCTCCCCGGATGGTATCTACCGGGGCTACCTCATAGAGGACTTTCGTGTTTCCCCCGATGACAAAAGATTCATCGATGATTCGCACCATCCAACTGTTGAAATCCCCGTAAGGGATCAGTTTTTCCGTGGTCGGAGGGGTTGTTTGGGCTATGCTGTTAATACTTGTTCCCAAGATAATCCCCAGACATAAAGTCTTTATCATTTTGCTAGGTACCAATTTTTTCATTTTATGTTATTTTCTACTGTTCAAATATCTTCTACGATAGATCGGTTTTTCGGGTTACTATGCAAGAAGTGTGCCGATGTGATAAATTGATATAATATTTAAAGATTTTGGATGTACCCTGTTTTTGCTGTTTGTTCGTTATGTTTTCAGATGGGGGATAGTGAAGTATGGATAATTAGTATAACGAATAAAAAAGTGTTTGTATGAAGAATTGGTATGTAATGTTGATTTGTTGCACGTGTTTGTGTGGAATGGTGCAAGGACAGGAAAAGGTTTGGACGAAGAAAAATTTGCCTCGTGATTGGCATTTAAGGTCTTTCGAAAAAGATAGGGTGTACGGGGCAGCCGTGTATGATGCTTACGAGTATTTGAAAGGGCGTGAGCCGAAACGACGTGTTGTGGTGGCCGTGATAGATGGGGGGATGGATATCACGCACGAGGATTTGCGGGAAAGTTTGTGGGTGAACGAGGGGGAGATCCCGGGTAACGGGATTGATGATGACGGGAACGGGTACGTGGATGACGTGCATGGATGGAATTTTTTGGGGACCCCTGATGGTGGTTCGGTGAAGACGATATCGGCGGAAGCAGACCGGTATTATATGTACCTGAGGGAGCGTTTCGACGGGGTGGACACGAGTCGCTTGTCAAAGCGGGAGAAGAGTCTTTATCATTATTACGTGAATGAATTGCCCAAGGTGTCTGAATTGGCTGATGCGTATAATATTTATATGAACGTGAAGACTTATTCAGAGCTAATGGATGGGTTCGATCGGCGGTTGAAGGAGATGTTTCCCGGGGTGGAGTTGGAGAAGGAGCATTTTGTCGCCTTGGGCGAGAAGTTGGAAAGCGGGTTGGAGAAGAGGGCGTTTGAATATTATCTTGACCGATGGAAATATACCTCGCGGAATAATTGGGAACAGATGTTGAATTTGCGGCATACGCTGTTGAAAACTTTCGAGGGACGTTATAGTGCGAAACTCCGGGCTTATGAGGCTGATGGTCGGAAAAACGTGGGGGATGACTTGAATGATGTCAAGGACCGCTTTTACGGTAACGCCACGATGACCCCTCACGATCACGGTTCTCACGTGGCGGGGATTATTGGTGCCACGCGGGACAATGGCGTGGGCGTGGACGGGGTGGCTGATGTGCGGTTGATGAGTTTGCGCGTGTGCGCGGATGGAGGCGATGAGTACGACAAGGATGTCGCTTCGGCTATCAGGTACGCGGTGGAGAACGGGGCTAATATTATTAATATCAGTTTGGGACGTTCTGTTTCGATGCACAGGGAATGGTTGGATGCGGCTCTTCGGTTCGCGGAGAAGAGGGGGGTGTTGGTTGTTCATGCTGCCGGGAATAACGGTCGCTGCACGGATCATGCTTATGATTACCCGACCCGCTATTCGAGTAAGGGAAAGGCCGTGAAGAATTTGATTAACGTGGGTAATTCTTACGCGGATGGGATGCCCGTGATGAGTTCTAATTTCGGGAAAGATGAGGTCGACTTGTTTGCCCAAGGAGGTATTATCTATTCGACGATAACGGGCAACGGGTATAAGGATTTTACCGGAACGAGCATGGCAGCTCCCGTGGTTGCCGGGGTCGCGGCGTTGATCTGGAATTATTTCCCGGGGTTGACCGTGAAGGAGTTGAAAGGGGTTTTGCTGGATGGCGTGACTTCTAGGCGAGGGGTGGAGGTTTCCCGCCCGGCAGGAATTCGCGTGTTGGGCAAGGAGAAGGTGTATTTCGAGGATTTATGTGCGTCGGGAGGAATCTTGAATGCTTTGGAGTCCGTGAAATTGGCTGAAAAGTTGTGTGAAAACAAAAAGTAAGATGATGAAGAAGAAAATAATCATTTTCGTGGGAGTGTTGGCTTTTGTGGCTTTGATTGCTGTTATTTTCTATCCCGGGAAGAAAGGAGAGGTCGTCAGTGATACGATCGCCTTGCTTGGGGTCTACGAGGGCGAAGCGACGCTGGATATTCCCGAGAAAATCAAGTCTATGGCGAAAGATGCCGAGGGTAATTCCCTTGTACCGGACGGGCCTATGCCTTGTACCGTGGCGATTAAGGCTGGCGAGGCGGGCAAAGTGTCTATCGAACTCGTGGGGTTTCAAATGCCCGTCAAGGGAATTGAGTTAAAACCCGTGTCGTGTGGCGTGACGCAGCTCGACGGGATGTATAACTTGTCGGGCGACGGGGAAATAGATTACGGTGGACAGAAGTTTTCTTATTCCCATTCTGGAAAAATGAAAGACATGGAACTGGAATTAAACGCTACTCTAGTCATTATTCCCTTCGTGATTGAGCCGAAGGTGATGTTTAAAGGAAAGAAAAAGGATAATTGAATCAAAATTAATACGCTTTCCACCAGATACAATAGACAGCGAAGCAAGCGATCGTGAGCACTCCCGTGTAGATGATGACCGACGTGTATTTTATGCCGAGCGGGCGTTTCACGAGAGCCCTGTCTTTCCGGTAGTCCAAGGCGGAGGCTATGCCGTTCACCCGGAGGCAGAGGCGGTAAATGCCGTAAGTGGCGAATCCTGCCGCGAACCCTACCACCGTACCGAATAGCAGGTCGCCGGGGTAATGTACTCCCACGTAGATGCGGGTGTAGCAGGTGACGATAGCCCAAAGCATGAAGAATGTCGTGATGGCCCTGTTCTTGAACAACAGCATCATGAAGCAAGCCAACGCGAAAGTGTTGGCGGCGTGGCAAGAGGGGAAGCCGAATTTGCCTCCCCGGCGGTCGTTCACGAGATGCACGATGTCCGCGATCTCCGGGTTGCGGGAGGGGCGGGGGCGTTCGAATATCGGGCGCAGTATCGAGCTGCACGTCTGGTCGGCAATCACGATAAGCAGACCGAATATCACCGCGGTAAAAATCGCCATCCGCGGGTTGAAATTACGCCACAGCACGTACAGGATCGAGGCGTACAAGGGTATCCATACCAGTTTGCCGGTAAATATATACATGAACGAATCGAGGTAAGGCGTGTGTAGGGCGTTTAACGCGAGGAAAATAGTCTGGTCTAGTGATTGTAATGATTCTAACATGGCACGGAATTTTTATAATAGCTTATTTTGGCAAATGTACTGAAAAATGCTACATTTGCCGAAGTGAGTTTGTAGTTTTTTATTTTTAACTTTTAATTTTCCCATGGTACTGTTCCCTAACGCCAAAATCAATATAGGGCTTTTCGTCACGGAAAAGCGACCGGACGGTTTTCACAACCTGGAAACTGTGTTTTACCCGATAGATTTGCACGACATTCTTGAGATTCATGCCGTTGGCGGTAGCCGGGGGCATTGTTCTTTCGCCGCGACGGGGATAGCCATCGATTGTGCCCCGGAGAAGAATCTGGTTATGCGGGCGTACCACTTGCTGGCGGAGGAGCATGACTTGCCTGCCGTGGACGTGCACTTGCACAAGGTGATTCCTTACGGTGCTGGATTGGGGGGAGGCTCTGCTGATGCTGCTTTTATGCTGGTGGGATTAAATCGATTGTTTTCGCTCGGGTTGAGCGAGGGGCAACTGATGGCGTATGCCGCACAACTGGGTAGCGATTGCGCTTTTTTCGTACAGAACCGACCTGTTTTCGCTTTTGGGAAAGGGGAACTGATGGAACCCGTCGATTTGTCATTATCGGCATACTCGATGGTACTCGTCAAGCCTGACCGGGGAGTTTCCACGCCGGAAGCCTACCGGGGTATCGAGCCCCGTCCCGCCGCATTCGACTTGCGGGAGATCGGCAAATTGCCCGTGTCCGCGTGGGAAGGCGTGGTTGCGAATGACTTTGAAGCATCCGTCATTCCTCGTGTGCCGGAAATCGGGGAGGTCAAAGATAAACTCCGCTCCCTCGGGGCTCTCTATGTTGCCATGACTGGCAGTGGCTCTGCCGTTTACGCTCTGTTCAAGAATCCTGTCGACGTTGGCGAGTACTTCCCCGGTTGCTTTGTCTGGAACAATTGATTGATTTAAAATCTTGCTAATCTAAAATTAATAAGTTCTTTTTACAGTCTATATTCCTCGATCTTTCGATACAGCGTGGTTAGCCCGATTTTCAAGAGGCGCGATGCTTCTGTTTTGTTACTGCGGGTGTGTTGGAGTACACGTGCGATGTGGCGTTTTTCAACAGCGGCAAGCTCGAACCCGGGGGAGTCACCTGGCAGTCTTGAGGGAATCGAGGAACTCGGGCGTCATGCCTTCCACGGTTTTTCCTAGTTGGCAGGAGAAATGTTGCACGAATACCCGTGCTAGAATCTCGATGTCGTCTTTGCGCTCCCGTAGCGGCGGCAGTACAAGTCTTCCCGGAAATGTCCCGCTTCCACTTCTTTCTTTAAAACCCGGTTGGTGGCGGAGATGATGTGCGTGTTCACTTTCGTGGGACGCGTGTCGCCAATCTTGATATATTCCCCAGTTTCGAGTACGCGTAGCAGTTTCGCCTGCAACTCGTAAGCCATTTCCCCGATCTCGTCTAAGAAGATTGTCCCGTTGTAGGCTACCTCGAACAATCCCTTTTTGTCCTTCACGGCTCCCGTGAACGAACCCGCCTTGTGCCCGAATACATATCGAAACGGCATTATCTCGCCCTGTATTTATTGTCTCGGAGGATGGCTAGAATCTTTTCTTTCAGTTCGCCTTGCATGATGATTTCCCCGTCCTTGACCGACCCGCCCACGCCGCATTTGTTTTTCAGCAACTTGGAAAGTTCCTTCAGGTCGTCTTCCGTTCCCACGAAACCTTGCACAAGGGTCACCGTTTTTCCCTTGCGCTGCTTGGTGTCGAGCGTCACTCGCAGGTTCTGTTTCTCCGGGGTGAGGGTTTCCACTTCATCCTCCCCGTCATACTCATACCGGAAATCCGGGTTCGTGGAGTACACCACGTTCACTCGTCCTTTCTTGTCGTTTTTATTGCTCATGGTCGTGTAAATTGTTTCGTGAAGACAAAAATAGAAAATTATCGGGAAGTTTAGAGTAACTTTAAATTTTAAACTCTAAACTTTAAACTTCAATAGAAATGTGTAAATTTGCAAAAGTGCAATTGATTTTGTTATGGCAATAGTATCGCATAAAGAGTTTAAGGCTTTCTTCGAGAGTTTCTTTCTTCCCGTGTACACCTTGTTGCGGCGGTACACCGGGGAGAGTGAGCTGGCTCGTGATTTTGCGCAGGAGGCTTTCACGCGGGTATTCGAGCACCGGGAAGAATTCGAGACGGTGGAGAACGCGAAGGCTTTCGTGTACACGGTTGCCCGCAATATTTACCTCGACCATTGCAAGCACCAGCGGATCAGGGAACGGTACAAGGCTCATTTGGATGAAGAAGATGCGGAGGATGGTGATTTCCTGAAAGAAGTCACCCGGCAGGAAACGTTCCGCATCCTGTACGAGGCAATTGACAAGTTGCCCGCACAATCCCGCTCTATCATCCTCTTGAACCTGAAAGGGAATAATAACTCGGAAGTTGCCGAGGCGTTGCATATTTCCGTCAACACGGTGAAGTCATTGAAAAAGAGTGCTTACGTGGCATTACGGAAGTTGCTTTCCAAAGATATTTTGATGATTCTTCTCGTTTTGATGGAAAAATAATTATCTCCCACTCACCCACTTTTTTCTCTCGATCGTCTTCTATATAAAACCATAAACCGGAAGGAATGACTGATTTGTTGAAAAAACGTTTTGACGTGGCCCGCTGGATAGCCGGGGAAATCGCCGGGACTCTCGACGAGGGGGAACGTGCTTTGCTGGAACGGTGGCGGCAGGAGTCGCCCCGGTACGAGGAGGAGTATCGCGAGGCGAGGGCGTATATCCTGTCACGGGAAGAGCGTGCTGGGAAGGAGATGGTGAAAGGCGAGTGGCAGCGGTTTGAGCGGAAGCATTACGGGCGGCGTTTGGTATGGCGCACCGTGGCGAGGTACGCGGCGATGCTGGTGTTGCCCTTGTGTGTGGCGGGATGGCTGTGGTTCTCCGGGGACGGGGAGGGCAGGTTGTCCCGGACGGAGGACACGGAGATCGTTCCCGGCGGGGGAAAAGCCTTGCTGATACTGGCTAACGGGCAATCGGTGGAGTTGTGGGACGAGAAGGGGCTTCAAGTGGACACGGGGGGAAGCGTGGTGTCGGCAGCCGGGGAGAAGGTGGTGTACCGGCAGCAGGCGGATTCCTCGACAGCGGAAAAATATAACACGTTGGTGGTGCCCCGCGGGGGGGAATTCTTCCTGGAATTGCCGGACGGTACGCGGGTGTGGTTAAACTCGGAATCCAAGTTGCATTTCCCCTTGCGCTTCAAGGGAAACCGGCGCGAGGTAAAGCTGGAGGGAGAAGGGTATTTTGAGGTGATGAAGGATGCGACAGCCCCTTTCCACGTGCTCGCGAACGGCGCCGATCTGAGGGTGCTGGGTACGAGTTTCAACGTGACGACTTACCGTGGACGGATGGTGGCTACGCTGGTGGAGGGACGGGTATGTCTGACGTACAGGGATGAATCCGTGCTGATGCTTCCTAACGTGCAGGCGGAAGTACTCCCTGAAAATGGGAAGATCGTGACGAGGATGGTGGACGTGAAGCATTACACCCTGTGGAAAGACGGGATATTCTATTTCGAGGGAGCAGACTTGGCGACAATTATGGAGCGATTGTCCCAATGGTATGACGTGAACGTGACCTTTGGTAATGAGGAGTTGAAGAAATCGCGATTTTCGGTCGAGATGAAACGTTACGAGCATATCCGGGATCTATTAATGAAGATAGAGAAAACCCACAAAGTCAGGTTCTTGATACAGGGAAGAGAAGTGCGGGTGGAGGAATACCGGGAACCGGGTAACTAAAAGAAGCGATTCGTGGGGAATAATATCCCTAGAAATAATGACAAAAAAGAACCCAGAGAGATGTTATTTTTGTTGAAAATTTGAAAGTAAAAATAGAATACAAGTAAGTCGAGTGAATTTGTAAAAATGTAAGCAGGCAATGTTCGCACCATTGCCCGCCTGCTAAGTTCATCATTGGATTAAATGTGAAACCTAAAAACAAAAGTATGAAAAAAAATGACACGCTAGGCTATTTCAAGAGAGAAAAGCTGTGGAGGAGGTTGTTGTCGGTCAAGTTCTTGTGCCTTTGTATGCTGATACAGAACCTTGCGTTCTCCGCCGGCTACTCGCAAGACGTGAAATTGACCCTGAAAGCGGACAACAAGAGTTTGACGGACATTTTTGCGGAGATCCGCGGGAAAAGCCAATACACTTTCGTCTACAATTTAGATGATTTGCAAAACATCCGCGTGAAATCGCTGGACGTGAAGGACGCCTCAATCAAGGAAGTATTGGACAAATGCCTGAAAGGCACCGGCTTCTCCTACGAGATCGAAGACCACGTGGTCATCGTCCGTGCCGATCGCCCCGCCCAAGACGAGGTGAAGAAAGTAACCCTGAAAGGAATCGTGATGACCACTGATTCGGTACCTATCGCAGGAGTTACCGTGCTGTTGCGGGGCACGTACATGGGTGTCATCACCAACATCAAGGGTGAATTCGAGATGACCATCCCGGAACAAAAGGAAATCGTGTTATTGGTTTCTTTCGTGGGTATGGAAACCCAGGAGGTGAAAATCTCCGATGTGAAAAAGACCATCAAAGTCATCATGAAAGATAAGATCGACCAGCTGGACGAAGTCGTGGTCACTGGTTACGGGCAGACGACGAAACGAAGAGCCACGGGATCAGTCGGAGTTCTTACACAAGAGGCATTTGCCAATAAGCCGGTGCCAAACGTGGATATGTTGTTGCAGGGGCAACTTGCAGGGGTTAGCGTGCAGGCTGTTTCCGGACGTCCGGGAGAATCTGCCAAGATCAGAATCCGGGGTACGAACACGATCAGTGGAGATGCAGAACCTTTGTGGGTGATTGATGGGGTACCTATCCAGCAGGATGTGCCGGAGATTTCGACGGGATTGATTAAGTCCGGTAGTTTGAATGATATATTCGTGCGGGGAATAGCGGGAATTAACCCGAATGATATCGAGAACGTGACCATCTTGAAGGACGCTTCTGCGGCAGCAATCTATGGTTCGAGAGCAGCGGGGGGGGTTATCGTGGTTACCACCAAAAAGGGAAGACCGGGGAAAATGACCGTGAATTATTCTGCTAATTTCACGATGGGGCTGAAGCCACAACGGGATCCGGATTTGATGAACGCCCGAGAAAAGCTGGCATGGGAACAAGAATTGTGGGATGAGTTTTCGGCAGAATCTTACGAGTATAATCAAACAGCTAGTCGCAAGAAACACAGTCCGATAATCGGGATTGTAGGAATGTTGCGGGCGGATAAGCTCGGGAAGAATAACACGCTCTGGACGGAAGATAATTTTGACGAGATGAAGATGAATTCTGCTGAACAAGATGCTTATATCGCTGAGTTGGGTAAAACAACGACGGATTGGTTTGACGTGATTTTTCGCAATTCATTTTCAATGAGTCATAATTTATCCTTCTCGGGAGGTTCCAACCAAGTAACATATTATTTCTCGATGGGATATAACCAGGATAACGGGTTGGTGAAGGAGACTGATTATGAACGTTATAATATTAATGCTAAGATTAATACCCGACCAACGGAACGGATTAATTTGGGTTTCGGGATAGATTTGGCGAAATTGCAGTCTCGCGGTTCATCCATGGACGTGGATCCTTTTGAATACGCTTATTTCGCAAATCCTTACGAGAAGCCGTATAACGAGGATGGAAGTTATCGTGCGGATATGACTTACTTTAATATGGCGGCATTGAGTGACGGGCAAGGTGCGGTGACACCCTTGCTTCCGGCTGAAGGGTTTAATATTTTGCGGGAAATGAAGGAAACGAAAGGGAATGCCGATCAAACGAATGCGGCTGTTCGGCTGGATCTTGAATATCGATTCTCGAATAAAGTGAAGTTTAGTGGTCTGGCATCTTATACTTACACGGATAACAAGATGAAAGATGTTAAGAAAAAGGATACCTATGCGGCTTTTAATGAGCGGCTTTATTTTGATGAGAATAATAAAGATATGGTTCCTTACGGTTCTATCACACGTTCTTCTTCTGCGGGTGATAGTTACAGTGCCCGGGGACAGTTCTCGTACGAGGACTTGTATTTTGACTCTCATCGGGTGACATTGCTGGCGGGTGCGGAGTTACGCGGGGATAAGACAGAACAGAGTTATAGCAAACGTTACGGGTATGACGATGTCACGGGTAACTCGGCTATGCCGCTTCCCCCGAATGCCACGGTGAATGACGTGAAGAAGTACGCAGAGTTAATTGATAAACTGGCGGGAGAGGCTACCCGGCAGAATCGGTTCGCATCGTTCTATGCGGCTCTGGATTATAATTTCAGGGAGCGTTATTTGTTGAGTGTTACTTTCCGGACGGATGGATCGAACAATTTCGGTAGTGACGAACAATTCAATCCCACGTGGTCCCTGGGGGCAATGTGGAATATAGACCAGGAGTCTTTCATGGAGCCGTTGCGACCGGTGCTGAGCCGCTTGACGTTACGAACAGCAATGGGCTACACGGGAAACATCGTGAAGTCGGTAAAGAAAGATTTGGTACTTAGTTACTCGACGTCTTACTGGAACGGGGAACGTACCGGTAGTGTTCTCTCTGCGCCGAACCCAAAGATTCGTTGGGAGAAAACTAGAGATATGAAGGTGGCTCTCGATTTCGGGTTGTTTGATGATCGGGTTTCTGGCTTAGTGGAAGCGTATTACCGAAAAAGCACGGATCTGGTGTCTAGTGTCGATGTGTTGTCCACGACCGGTTTCTCCAATCAGGCTTTTAACACCTCGACCGTCGTGAATAAGGGTATAGAGGGAACATTGCAAGTAGAAGTATTAGATGGCAGGGATTTCAAGCTGAAGTTAGGGGCTAATATAGCATTGAACCGGAATAAGTTGACAAGATTTAAAAAAGAGAACGAAACTGTCATGAGAGACGGGTATTTGGAAAGTTACCCGTTGGAAGCCGTTTTTGGTGGAATTTACACGGGTATAGACCCGCGGGACGGCGTGTATACTTACGTCTTGCGTCCGGATGCGCAAATATATAAGGGAAGCGATCTTCAAGTGGCAGATAATTACCGTTATTATCTCGGGACGTCCACAGCACCGGTAACGGGCGGGTTTAACGTGAAGTTTTTTTACCGGAATCTGGGTTTAAACGTGGGGGCTTATTTTTCTTCGGGAGCGAAAATCGTGGATAAGATAAATTCGCCTGTCAGCTATAGTGCAGCCACATCTTTGATTACAGGGGAAAAGCCGCAAACGGCTTATAGCGATTTGTACCGCAACCACTTGAATGTTAGAAAAGATATGGTGAATCGTTGGACGAAGGAGCGGACAACAGGTGTAAAATACCCGAGAATCGTTGACTATTTGGGTGAACGTTTGTTGCTTGACGAGTATAATGTGCACACGACGACTATTACAGACGGGACTTATCTCGAGAATGTGTCTTTCTTGAGAATTCGGGATATCACGCTTACCTATTCATTGCCTGGGCATTGGAATCGGTTCTTGGGGCTTTCTTCAGTGAATTTGTCCCTTTCCTTGAATAACTTCTTCACGTTTACCAATTATTCGGGTATTGACCCGGAAACGCCGGGGACAACTTATCCTTTGACGCGTTCCGTGACGTGGGGAATAAGTGTTGGATTTTAATCAAACAGCTATAACTTAGAGAAAGTATATATGAAAAAGGTATTTTTATACATTGGGGTATTACTGCTGTTCGGTCTTACATCTTGTGATGAGTATTTGGATGTGAAAGACAAGGGAGAGGTGCTCCCGGAAACAGCAGAAGAATTTGCGGCATTAATACATAAGTATTTGTTGCAAATAGATGATGGAAGTGACTATACTATTCTGGGGGATTACACGAAAACGGTGAGTTACGAGGGGTATTCCGATAATCTAGATGGGGATCTTAATTCAACTACTCGGGTGCCTATTTACGTCGGAACAGATATCAATAGCCTCACGTTCAGGTACAAGACTTTGTATGAGATCATAAAGGATTGCAATATTATATTAAATGATCTGGAAGATAAGAGTTCTGAACTCGGGAAAAAAGTAATTGCGACAGCTTACGCGTTGAGAGGTATTTGCTATTATAATTTAATGCGGTGTTTCTGCGAGCCTTACGATAAGACGAAGGCGACAGATATGAACGGGGTGCCCCTCGTGGAAGTGTTTGATATGGAGGGAAGTCCTGACCGTTCGACACTGAAAGAAACGGCTGATTTTATCGTCGATGATCTTAAAACGGCTATCGGGATGAACCAGACGGATAAGAATTACCGTATTTATTCCGACGTGATGAAGTTTTATCTGGCACGGGTGTATTTCTGGATTCAAGAATGGGATTTAGCCACTTCAACAGCGAAAGAAGTGTTGGATCTCTATCCCTTGATTCAAGGGGAAGAGTATAAGGCAATGATGAAGAGCGAGGTAGACCAGAAAGGAAATGAACTTTTGCGTTCCGGAATTAATAAGTTTCAAAGTTACACGGACTTGCAATTCGGGTATTTGCAGGGTCGTCTGGTTGCTCAAAATCTGATAGATCTGTACACGGAAAAAGAGAATGATGTGCGCTATGAACTTTATTTCACGGATAAACTATTAAATAATAAAGTTTTGAGGTCTGTTATACGAAGTGCCGAAATGTGTCTGATTATGGCAGAGAGTTACGTCCATGCGGGGAATACGACAGAGGCGCTCCGTTATTTGAATCATTTACGTTCACACCGGATCTCCCCGTATACAGACTACACGGAGCAAACCTTGCCCGAGGTGGATCCGGAGGCTTTGATAAAAGTAGACGCAACGGGAAAAGCATTGACACCCTTGATGTCAGCCATTCTAAACGAGAGGAGAAAAGAATTTTACATGGAAAACGGAGACCGTTGGTTTGAACTGAAAAGGAACGGGTGTCCTGAATTTTGGTGGGGATACAGTGGGGTGAAATATGTAACCCAGAAGTTCTTGTACACATTCCCGTTGCCCAAGGCAGATATAAAGCTGAACTCTGGTTTGGTACAGAACCCCGGTTATGATAATTATTAATGAAAAATTGGATGGTTATGAAAACATTGAAATATGTAATAGTTCTTCTTGCAATGGGATTATTAGCCCTTGCTTGTAGCGAAGACGTGAAGGATACTCCGCCTCGATTGACGGATATTAATGACAATTTTATCTTACCTATACCTCCCCGTTTGACGAATGCGGAACAGGATATGGTTCAAGCGAAAAGAGATGCTTACGATGAAGCCTATGGTGATTAATAATAAAAATTACGAGTTATGTGGAAGAGTTTATTTTTATATATACTGATATTATTGGCATCTTTCCTAGCTGCTTGCTCGGATGATGATAATAATATGGCGACATTGAGTTTCGGCAGACCGATATATATCTTGAAGGCTGCAACGCCGGTAGCAGTGGAAGTGATCGCATCGGAACCAGCCACGAAGGAAATAACCATTCCTTTTGATATTTCGGGTTCGGCTGTTCTGGATGAGGATTACACGATAGAGGCAGAAGCCTTTACACTTCAGCCGGGTCAAACAATCGATACGATTTGGATTACCCCGAAAGACAACGTGGTTGCACAAAGGGAAATCCGTTTGGCATTGAAAGAGGTGGATGGTTTTCAGTTGTGGAATAATCGGGTTGCCATGATTCCCGTGGAGACGAAAGATATGTTTACTTGTTCTTTTGCCGAATCGAAATATGATTTGAAGAGCGAGATAACAGTCAAAATGAATTTATCGGTAGGAGGTACGGACTATATGTATAAGCGGGGAGAAGTCCGAGTTCCTTTTGTGATAGATCCGGCTTCGACAGCGGTGGAGGGAGTACATTACGAGATTGTCGGTGGTACGAAAGAGTTGGTGATGGGCAACATGAAAGCAACGGCGGATGTTGTTCTTCATTTCTTGAAAAAAGAAGAGGGGAAAGATCAGATTATCATGCGATTGAGCGAAGGGGGACTTTATGAAGGGGGAACGACTTCTGCCACTAGAATTACTGTTTCCGGTCCGACTCTCTTCAAGGCTTTGGTTGGTAAATGGGTATATAGTAAATTCACGAGTGAATCGCTTATACGGCGGATGGCAGGCTATATTGATCCGAGTGATTGTGATAATCTTCCCATGGATTACAGACCAACGGATATAATACAAATTGCAGAAGGACCGAATATATTGGATGTTAGTCAGGTACAGGGAGATTTGGCAAAGTATTTCCGGAATTGTGAAATATCTCTCGAGGAAGAAGGACCTTGGACTCTATACGATCAAAATAATTCGCCGGTGCGTGATATCATGACTGTGAAGTTGAGCAAAGCGAATGTGAATTATTCGGCAACAAATATTGATGAAAGGGAAGTCATCGTGGGAATGAGATTGTTGAGTAACGGGAAGATGCTAGAATTAAGGATTATAGATTATATACCAACGGATTTTTTGACAGCTTCCTATTATGAGGAAACACATCCATGGCATGGAGGTGATCCGGACGAGTATCCGATGAAGGATCTTTACCCGTTTGTGTTTTTGTTTGATAAAGTGGAATAAGGATAAAGATTTAAGGTTTAGAATTTAAAGATGAAAAGATGAGAATCTGCCTCTCTTCTTTATGCAGGGGAGAGAGGTAGTTCTACTCTTACAATTAATTTCAATGTCTTACTATAAAAATGAAAAGTATGAAAAAATGGATGTTAGTATTGTTGGCAGTGTTCGTGTTTTTTCCTTTTACACGGGAAGCTGGGGCTGCTGATCGTAAGAAGAAGGGTAAACAGACGGAGATCAAAGCGCCCGTGAAGAAAAGTGCTTATGACAAATTGTTCCAGAAGAAGTCGTGTGAAACCGTGAAGAGTAATTTTATCACGCTTCACAAGGTGGACGGGAAGTTGTATTTCGAGATCCCGGTGAAGTACTTGGGACGGGAGATGTTGTTGGCTTCCACGTTGACGTCGACTTCGAGCAATGATTTTTGTGACGTGGGTTACAAACAGAATGACCCGCTGCATATCCGGTTCACGAAGATAGACAGTACGATATATCTCAACGAGGTGAATGCTTACGTGACCTCAAACCCGAATGAGTCTTCTTTACAGAAGGCTATTGATAAGAATTTCATGGATGCAGTCCTTTATTCTTACAAGATTGCGGCTTATAATCCGGACAGTACGGCTGTCGTGATTGACGTAACTCCGATATTCACGACCGACATGAAAGAGTTTGCTTTCTTGCCGACTTCTATCATGGGGTTGATACAGGTGGTGTCCACTTTCAACAAGGAGGGTGCTGCTTTGGGGGCAATCAAGGCATTTGACGATAACCTGACCGTGAAATCCATGTTGTCATACAAGGTATCACTGCGATTCATGTCGTTCTCGTTTTTGGATAACATGCCGTTGACGGCTACGGTGACCCGTTCACTGTTGTTGCTGCCGGAGGAGAAGATGCGTCCCCGTATCTCGGATTCCCGCGTGGGTATATTCGTGACGAGCAAGCAGCATATTTCCACGGAGAAAGATGGTGTGCAGAATTACACGCTAGCGAATCGCTGGCGTATGGAACCGAAAGATGTTGCCGCTTACAAGCGAGGCGAACTGGTGGAGCCTGTGAAACCGATCGTGTTCTATATCGATGACGCTTTCCCGGAATTGTGGAAACAACCGATCAAGGAGGGTACTTTACGTTGGAATGCCGCTTTTGAGAAGATCGGCTTCAAGAATGCCGTGCAGGTACGTGATTTCCCGACGGATGACCCGGAATTTGACCCGGATAACCTGAAGTATTCTTGTATCCGTTATCTGCCGTCGTCCACGGCAAACGCCATGGGTCCGTCTTGGGTTGACCCGACGACCGGCGAGATTATCAACGCTTCCGTGTTGGTTTACAACGACGTGATCCGCTTGATTAATAACTGGCGTTTCGTGCAGACGGCACAAATCGATCCCTCGGTGCGGGCAAAGAAGATGCCGGACGACATCGTGAAGGAATCCATCGCTTACGTGGTGGCTCACGAGATCGGGCACTGCCTCGGCTTTATGCATAATATGTCGGCCTCGGCTTCTTATTCGGTGGATTCCTTGCGTTCCGCTTCTTTCACGAATACTTACGGGACTACTCCTTGTATCATGGATTATGCGCGTTTCAATTACGTGGCACAACCGGGTGACAAAGGGGTACGGCTGACGCCTCCCGACTTGGGGATTTACGATCATTTCCTCGTGAAATGGAGCTACCAACCTTTGTTGGACGCGAAAAACGAATGGGACGAGCAGGCAACTTTGGAGAGTTGGGTGGACGAGAAAGCGGGTGATCCCCGTTATCGTTACGGCAGGCAACAAATCTATTCCCGCTATGACCCGAGTGCCATAGAGGAAGACTTGGGCGACGACCCGATGAAGGCAGGTGCCTATGGTATCAAGAATTTGAAGTATATTCTTGCGAACCTGAATGATTGGGTTGCCGATGATACGGATTTCACGCATCGGGAACAGTTGTACAAGCAAATCGCTAATCAGTATTATCGTTACATTATGAATGTGATGTATAATATCGGTGGTATTTACCTGACGGAAGTGAAGGATGGTACACAGGGACAACGCCATGTGTCTGTCCCGAAGGACGTGCAAAAGGCATCGCTGGCATGGATTCTGAAAGAGTTTAAGTCTTCCGATTGGTTGAATGATAAAGAGTTGACGACGAATTTCAGCTTGGCTGTCGATATGGCTCCCGTGTTGCAAAAACGGGTGTTGGATCAATTGGAGCGCCTGACGGGGAATATCCTTTTGTCTTCTCACCTGGCTGCTAATCCTTACACGGTGAAGGAGTATTTGACAGATTTGTACAACGGTGCTTTCGATAGCACGATCAAGGGACGGAAATTGACGGACACGGACAAGATGCTTCAACAATTTATCGTGGATGTTTCCAGTAGTTCCTTGAAAGAAGCCGGCGGTGGCGCTTTGCGGATGTTGACGGATGTGGCTTACATGCCTTCCGTGGATGAGATTGCGGCTTACGGGTTGGATGAAACTGGTTTTATCCATAAATACCTGGATAAATTCCGTCAGCTGGAAGAAGAGAAGGGCATCGGTTACGTGGCACAGCAAATGGCATTGAACGAGTTCGGGTATGGTTACGGTTTCGTGCGGCGTGTCAACACGGGCGAGATCGACAATTCGAAGGTTTATTTGCAAGACATGGCACTGAAAGCACAACGTTTGCTGTCATCTCAAGTTGCCGGGGCAACGGGTGACACGAAGGTTCATTATCAATCTTTGTTGATGAAGTTGAACAAAGCGTTGAAAGATAGTAAATAACCCTAATGGTTCTATTAAAAAAACGTACAAGCAACGTTATGCTTGTACGTTTTTTGTGTTATTTCAGATTCTCGTAGAAGAAATGCCACAACGGATCTTTCAGCGGTGGGGGAGCGGTGACCGTAATAGTTTCTTCTCTCACCGGGTGCTTGAACGTGATGGAACGGGCGTGAAGGCTGATGCCGCCACCCTCGTTGGAACGGGGGGAACCGTATTTCAAGTCGCCTTTAATGGGGCATCCGATCTTTGCCAATTGACAACGGATCTGGTGATGGCGTCCCGTGCAGAGTTTTACTTCCAACAGGTAATAACGTTGTCCGGCTCCCAATAAGGTATATTCGAGGATGGCTTCTTTAGCCCCGCCCTTGGGTTTGTTGTAAGCGTAGGATTTGTTTTTCTCGGGGTCACGCGTGAGATAGTGCGTCAACCGGGCATGGTCTTGTTCCGGGAGGTTCCCCACGATTGCCCAATAGATTTTGGTGATCTCCTGGTCGTGTTCCTGGAACATTTTGTTCAGACGAACCAATGCCTTACTGGTTTTGGCGAATAACACGACACCACTTACCGGGCGATCCACGCGGTGGGGTATACCCAGGTACACGTCGCCGCGTTTGTTGTATTTCTCCTTGATATACGCTTTCACCCTTTCACTCAAAGGTTCATCTCCCGTCTTGTCTTCCTGCACAATGTCCGAAACCTTCTTGTTCACGGCTATAATGTGATTGTCCTCGTATAAAATCTCCAAATCCCTCATATTTATTTAATGATTTAATATTGTTCTCTCTCGTTCGGGAAGTTGCGGCTCTTCACGTCGTTGATGTAATTGCTGACAGCTCCCGTCATTTCGGCATAGAGGTTGTGATAACGGCGAAGGAAGCGGGGAGAAAACTCTTGGTTGATTCCCAGCATATCGTGAATCACGAGTACCTGACCGTCCACGCCGCCCCCGGCACCGATACCGATGATCGGGATACTTACTTCTTGGGCAACCTGGGCTGCTAGTTTTGCCGGAATCTTTTCCAGCACTATACCGAAACAGCCTGTTTCTTCCAATAAGTGGGCGTCTTCTATCAATTTTTTAGCTTCTTCTTCTTCTTGTGCCCGCACGACGTAAGTCCCGAATTTATGGATACTTTGCGGGGTAAGCCCGAGGTGTCCCATGACCGGAATACCGGCGGAGAGGATACGTGAAATGGATTCGAGGATTTCTTTTCCTCCCTCTAGTTTTACGGCATCGGCGCTTGTTTCTTTCATGATGCGGATAGCTGAGCAAAGAGCTTCTTTACTGTTTCCCTGGTAACTACCAAAGGGGAGATCCACGACTACCAGTGCGCGTTCGACACCGCGAACCACGGATGCCCCGTGATATATCATTTGGTCGAGAGTGATCGGCAGGGTGGTTTCGTGCCCCGCCATCACGTTGGAGGCAGAGTCACCCACGAGTATAACATCTATCCCGGCATTATCGATGATTTTCGCCATGGAATAGTCATAAGCTGTAAGCATACTTATTTTTTCTCCCTTGAGTTTCATTTCTGACAACACGTGGGTAGTTACTCTTTTTACTTTCTTTTGAACAGACATAGTAATGATTATTTACGAGCCGGTGAATGCATCACTTGGACTCGGGTTCTTGAAATGTTCCGATAAGAGTTTGTGAACCAGTGACCTTTTGTCCCAATTTCACGTCTATTTTAGTCCCTAGCGGCAAGTAGAGGTCAACCCGGGAGCCGAATTTAATGAATCCGGCGTGTTCGTTTTGACGTGCTTCCCCGCCCACGGGAGCGTATGATACGATGCGTTTTGCCATAGCCCCGGCAATTTGGCGCATGACAATGTCACGTCCGTCACGGGCTTCTATGGCGATTGTGGTTCTTTCATTTTCCGTAGAAGATTTAGGCAGATAGGCAGCCATGTATCTTCCCTGGTGGTATTTGAAGTATTTGATGATCCCGTTGATCGGGAACCAGTTGATATGCACGTTGAAGATATTCATGAAAATGGATACCTGTATACATTGTTTTTTCAAGTATTCCGGTTCGAATGTTTCCTCGATAACCACGATTTTCCCGTCGGCAGGAGCGAGGATGGTATCGTCTTTCACTATAATATGCCTGTTCGGGAACCGGAAAAAGTTTACCATGAGAAGGTAACATACACCGCTGACGATAAGTACTGCCCTGAAAATGATGGCGCTGGGCGAGAAAACGTAGACTAGCACGTTGATGAAGGCAATGAGTACAAATGCTTTAAATAACAGTATATGACCTGCTTTATGTATTTTCATATTCTTTTCGTTACGTTATTAGAACAGCGGGCAAAGTTAATACATGAATTCCATATAAACAAAAATTGCGGGAATTGTAAAAATAACTGCATCAAATCTATCGAGTATTCCCCCGTGTCCGGGGAGGAGATTACCCGAATCCTTGACCTCGATACTACGCTTGAACAGGGATTCCAGCAAATCGCCGTAGATGGCAAAAACGACTACTATGCCGGAGATGATAGCCGTGTCGACGATGCGGTAGCCCTCGATATACGGTGCCACGCACAACCCGACAATGACGGTCATCAGCCCGCCGCCGATAGCTCCTTCCCATGATTTCTTCGGAGAGATCCGGGGGAAAAGCTTGTGTTTGCCCAACAGGGAACCTGATAGATAGGCGAATGTGTCATTCACCCACACGAGCAGGAACGGGAAAAAAATAATTTCCGGCATCCATTTGCCCGAGGTCATGTAAGGCAAGTAAATCAGTAGCGTGAAAGGCAAGCTGATATATAATAAGGCGTAATAGGAAAAGGCAATGTTTTGAAAGCCGTTTCCTTTTTTGCGATAGAGTTCGCAGATCGCCATGATAAATGTCAGTATAAAGAAATAGAGGTAACCATCCTTGTAGTTAATGTAGTTGTGCAGGAATCCTACGGTGAATAACACGCTCCCGCACACGATACAGAAAAAGAGGTTGATATGGATATTCATGTGCCGTGCCATACGACCGAATTCAAGAATACCAAGAATGTTGATGATAAAGAACAGTACGTAAAAACAAATGGGGTGTATGAAAATACACCCTGTTAGTACTACGACAAACAACAGTCCGCTGATTGCCCTTTTAAGAAAATTACTCACGATCATTGTATGCTTTTATAACTTGCTCGGCTTTTTCCTTGTCTTCCTTGTTAACCATGACGTTGATATCGCCAAAAGTCATGTAAGAAGAATCTCTCTGGTTCAGAATTACAGCGGGAATCCCCGAGTCGATCAGCACTTCCTTGATTCGTTCTGCAACGAATACTTCGGTTGTCGAGAAAACAGATACCCAATTGTCCATAACTTTCGTTTTTTAGTTTATACTGTTCTATCCTATCGGGAAAGTCCCTTTGCCTTTATAATTCTTCGGGTTGAATGGTATCCCCGTCTTCTGTCCAAGGACGTTTCCCGAGTATTCTCTCCAGGTCGTCGCTGAAGATCACTTCTCTCTCTATCAAGAGTTCGGCAACCTGGCGATGCTGGTCTTTGTGTTCACTCAATAATTGTTTAGCCCGTTCGTATGCGGCTGAAACCATGTCTTTCACTTCCTGGTCGATGACTTCCGCCGTTTTTTCCGAGTAAGGTTTCGTGAAGCTATAATCGCTTTGCCCACTGGAATCGTAATAGCTTAACATTCCTATTTTATCACTCATGCCGTAGATGGAAACCATGGCATAGGCTTGCTTCGTGGCGCGTTCCAAGTCGTTCTGGGCACCCGTGGATATTTCCCCGAACACGATCTCTTCTGCGGCACGTCCGCCCAACACGGAGCACATCTGATCCAGCAACTGGTCTTTCGTGGTAATCTGGCGTTCTTGTGGTAAGTACCAGGCAGCCCCGAGGGCTTTTCCTCTCGGTACGATGGTTACTTTCAGCAGCGGGTGTGCGTGTTGCAACAGCCAAGACACGGTGGCGTGCCCTGCCTCGTGGTAGGCGATGGCTTTCTTCTCGCTCGGTTTGATTACTTTACTCCGGTTCTCGAGTCCTCCCACGATGCGGTCGATCGCATCAAGGAAGTCTTGTTTCTCTACTGCAGATTTGTTCTTTCGTGCGGCAATCAAGGCAGCCTCGTTGGCCACGTTGGCAATGTCCGCACCCGAGAATCCGGGGGTTTGTTTTGCCAAGAAGCCGTAATCAATGTCGCTGGCAAGTTTCAACGGTTTCAAGTGTACCTTGAAGATTTCTTCCCGGTCTTTCAGTTCGGGGAGGTCTACATATATCTGTCGGTCGAAACGTCCGGCTCGAAGCAAGGCACTGTCCAGGATGTCCGCCCGGTTGGTGGCTGCCAATATAATCACTCCCGAGTTGGTTTCAAACCCGTCCATCTCGGTAAGTAGTTGATTCAACGTGTTCTCGCGTTCGTCGTTGGCGCCCATATTCGGGTTTCTACCCCGGGCACGACCGATGGCATCGATCTCGTCTATAAATATGATACAAGGTGCTTTTTCTTTCGCTTGTTTGAAGAGGTCGCGTACGCGGGAAGCTCCCACGCCGACGAACATCTCGACGAAGTCCGAACCCGACATGGAGAAGAACGGAACATTAGCTTCTCCAGCCATTGCTTTTGCCATCAGGGTTTTACCTGTTCCCGGAGGTCCCACCAGCAAAGCTCCTTTCGGGATTTTACCTCCTAGTTTGGTGTATTTATCGGGTGACTTCAAGAACGATACGATTTCTTCTACCTCTTGTTTCGCCTCGGCTAATCCTGCCACGTCTTTAAACGTGATCTTGATGTTTGATTCTTTATCAAACAATTTGGCTTTGGATTTCCCCACGTTGAAGATACCCCCTCCGGCACCCCCTCCGGCGTTTTTACTCATCCGTCGCATGAAGAATACCCAGATCCCGATGAATAGGGCTAGAGGTAAAAGTATGGAAATGACGTCTGCCCACCAGTTGTATTCATCCCCGTAGTCGATGTGTATGTCTGCCGCTTCCGGGTATTCTTTTTGGGCGTCTTCCAAGTTTTTCTCGAATTGTTCAAGGGTGCCGAACGGTACATAATACTGCGGACCCGTACTTTTTTTGTTAAACCCTTTGGCTACTAACTTGTCATGAGTTTCAATCTTTTCCGGTTTCAGGAAAATGTTTGCTTTCCCACCGTTTCGGATGATGACAATATCTTTCACTTCTCCCTTGGCTAGAATTTCGTTTTTGAATTCTTGCCACGAGATACGCTCGGGGTTTGTCGGCATACTAAAGAATTGGTAGCCTATAAGGATGGCGGCAATAATAATATAAGTCCAGTAGCCGCCAAATTTCTGCATTTTATTGTTTTTCCTCCCCACCGGAGGAAAATCGAAGTTATCGTGTTTGTTATTTTCTGCCATATCCGTGTATTAATTTTCTTCTATTCTGGTTATTTTTGCGTCGACCCAAAAATCTTCGAGTTGATAATAATCTCTTTGTTCTTTCTGGAATATATGTACGACCACGTTACCATAGTCGAGTACCACCCATTGTGCTTGTTGTTCTCCCTCCATGTGCAATGGCTTTTCTCCCGTGTTCTCGTTCACTTCATCATAAACGTAGTCAGCCAAACTTGCCACGTGTGTGTTGGAAGTACCGTGACATATTACGAAAAAACTACAGAAACAGTTCTCTATTCTCCTCAAATCAATCTTTACGATGTCGACACCTTTATTATTGTTTAATGTTTCTACTACTTGTTCAACTAATTTTTCTGCTCCACTCATTCTCTAATACTAATTTCTAATTTAAAGTACAAATATACATTTTAATATTTAATCCAAACGAGTTTTGTTCGTACTCTTCTGTGTTTTTTAGCAAAAAATGTACCTATTTTCTCGCTGTTTGTTATTATGACGAATTGTCATCGAAATAGGTTTGGATTTTTCGGGGTAAATTTTGTAAATTCGGCGATTGTTAATTTTTTTATTCACGGGTAGTGTTTTTAACAATTCTTATTTGTAGTTTTGCGAACTAGTGCTTTGGTTTTGTCGTTTACCGAACCATGAAAAAAGAGTACAAAAACATGATAAACTTGTAATTAAGAATGGAAAAGTATCTAATACCGTTAGTTCCGGGACCTGTTGCTGTCCCGCAGGAGATTTTGAAAGTTGCAGCCCAGAACTTTGGGTCTGCGGATTTTGAGCCGGAATACGCGGCTTTGTATCGGGAAACGGAAGCTTTGTTACAAAAGATGATGAAAACCCGCAACCGGGTTGTGATTCAAACGGGCGAGGGGATGCTGGTTCTATGGACAGCCTTGAAAAGCACGTTGAAACCGGGCGATCGGGTGCTGGTGCTTTCCACGGGATTATTCGGCGAAGGGTTCGGAGATATGGCAAAAGCGATCGGGTGTGAGGCTCTGACCCTGGACTTCGGGTATGACCAAACTTTTCATGATTTCGAGGCTATCGAGAAAGCCATCGTGGACTTTAAGCCGAAAATGATTACGATGGTACAGAATGAAACTCCCAGTGGGACAATGAACCCGGTGCAGGAGATCGGTGATTTGAAAGAGAAACACGGGGTTCCCCTGTTATGCGTGGACATCGTGTCCGGTTTGGGTGGTACTCCTATTAATATAGATGCTTGCCACGTGGATTTGGCATTGGGTGGCTCGCAGAAATGCTTGTCCGCTCCGGCGAATATGTCATTCCTGTCGGTGAGCGATAGGGCATGGGAGATCGTGAAAGACGTGAACTATGCCGGGTACGAGGCTTTGTTGCCTTTCCTGACTGCCCCGGAAACGGGATGTTTCCCTTACACTCCTTACTGGCAAGGAACTGCGCAATTGCGTAAGGCTTGCGAGTTGATCTTCGAGGAAGGGTTGGATAGTTGTGTTGCCCGCCATGAAAAAGTTGCCGCCTATTGCCGGGAGCGAATCAAGGAAATGGGCTTGAAGCTGTATCCCGCTGAAGATGCGGTATGTTCTCCCACCGTGACAGCTGTTTACGTGCCGGAGCATATGACTTGGGAACGTTTGGATTCCGAGTTGAGGGTGCAAGGTATGGTCGTTGGCGGAAACTATGGCAAATTGGCAGGAAAGGTATTCCGTATCGGTCACATGGGATCGCAGGCGAATATCAACCTGATCAAGGAGGCTATGGATATTCTGGAAACCGTCGTGCACGATATTTAATGTATTGGTCTTCCGGAGTATGGAGTTGACTGTTGTCGATTGGCTGGAAGCACATCAGTTGCCTTGCTTGGTGAAGAATGCTTTGGGTATCGAATGCCCGGGATGCGGGTTTCAGACTGCTATTTTTATGTTGTTTAGAGGTGAGATCACTGATTCCGTGAAAACCTATCCGGCATTGATACCCTTGATCGTGTTTATAGCCCTTGCAGCGGGGCATTTTACCGGGATAAAAAAAATATCCCCGGTGGTATTAAAAATTACGGGTTTTGTTTGCTTGATAATAATTTTAATTTCATATTTGCTTAAATTAATAACCCATTAAAACGACAACGATGGAGATAATTGAAACAGGAAAAAAAGACCTCCCGAACGCCACAGCGGTGTTGGTATTGGGTATATTGTCACTGGTATTTTGCTGGTGTTACGGTTTCGTCGGATTGGTGTTGGGGATTATTGCGGTTGCCATGGCTTCGGCACCTCGTAAGGCTTACTTGGAGAATCCGGATAAATACACGGAGATTTCTTACAAGAATCTAAGTGCCGGACGTGTTTGCGGGATTATCGGGATTTGTGTTGCTTTGGCGGTGGTCGCTTTCGTTATTCTCGTGCTATTGGGTGTTACGGCGTTAGGCGTCGGCTCTGCATTGATGCTTGGTTAAAATTAAATAACATATGGATTACAGATTTGAAATCAGTTTACCGACTAGTTCGGATTTTAGGTGTGAAATTGCAGTTGGTGGGGAACAGACATTCCAAAAATTTCACGATAAAATTGTAGAGACGTTAAATTACGATAGTTCTCAAATGGCTTCTTTCTTCACGTTAGACCGAATGGGGAACCGGGTGAAAGAGATCGCTTTGATGGATATGACCGTGGATGACGAGGAGAGTGAGAATCTTGTTATGGATAACACGAAGATCAGTGATATTATTAAACCAGGATGTCTCGAGTTGGAATACGTGTATGATTTCTTTTCCAATAAGTATTTCAAGGTGGAGTATGCCGGGGAATATATTCGTGATTCTTCTGACGTGATGCCGGTATGTATTGCTTGTGAGGGAGATATCCCGGAACAATTCTCGTATGACGAAAATAACACCGATTGGGAATTCGACAAGCCCGAGGAAGAATATGACAGCGATTACGACGATAGCTTTATGGAAGAATTCGGGAATGGCGATTATGATGATGACGATCGTCAGGATCGTGGTGGCGACGACGAGTATTTTCGAGACGACCGTTACGAGAGCTTGGATGATTATATTGATAGACTCTAAAAGATTTAGTGATTTGCGATTTAGCGATTAGGTGATTCTAATTTCTTTAATCGGCAGTCACAGAATCATGAAATCACAGAATGGATGAAGACATTGCTGGTATTGCTGGGACCAACGGGGGTAGGAAAGACCGACTTGAGTATAGAGTTGGCGAAGCATTATCGGACGTCTATTATCTCGTGCGATTCCCGTCAGATTTATAAAGAAATGTATATAGGAACTGCCGTGCCAGAGCGAGAGCAATTGGAGGCAGTTCCTCATTTTTTTATACAAACGGTGTCGGTGCGGGACTATTTCAATTGTTGGGAATTCGAGCAGCAGGCTTTAGCGAAGATTCGTGAACTTTTCGAGGAAACGGATGTCGTTATTATGGCTGGTGGTTCAATGATGTATATTGATGCCGTGTGTAAAGGCATTGACGAGATGCCCACGATTGACGATGACGTAAGGGCATCGGTAAAGGAAATGTTCGAGCGGGACGGGATAGAGGTTTTGCGTTTGTTGCTAAAGAAATTAGACCCCGAGTGGTATACTCAAGTTGATTTGAAAAATGCCAAGCGTATCATGCACGCCTTGGAGGTTTGCTTGATGACGGGGAAGCCTTATTCATCTTTTTTAACTCGTTCCGTGAAGGAACGGGAGTTCTCTATCGTGAAAATCGGGTTGAACCGGGAGCGGGAGGAATTATTCGATCGAATCAATCGTCGGGTTGACCTTATGGTGGAGGCGGGCATGGAGGAAGAAGCCCGTTTGCTCTACCCGTTACGACATTTGAATGCATTGAATACTGTCGGGTATAAAGAATGGTTCGATTATTTCGATGGGAAGTTCGACCGGGAAGAAGCTATCCGCTTGATAAAACGTAATACCCGCCGATATGCTAAAAAACAACTCACCTGGTATCGCAATGACCCGGACATCCGTTGGTACCATCCCTCTCAGGAAACAGAAATCTTATCAATTTTAGATTGAATAAATTCTGTGATTTCGTGATTGCCGATTTTGTGATTCCTTAATCACTAAATCATTAAATCGAAAATCTCTGAATCTATCCTTTTCAAGTGTTTAGTCCGTCATGTACTGCTTCGGTTCGAGTTGTCTTGTGCGCCGGGGTGGCATGAGCAAGATGAGAAAAGAACCTAAAATAATGACACACCCGAGGATATAATCTCTTGTATCCAGCTCCGGTTTTAAATTGATTGCGTAGATGGCGACCAGAGATTCCAGTCCGTAAGTCAGCATGGGCTGGAATGCCCGAAAGGTCATGAACGTTTCCGCCGTGGCAGTTTTGAGGGTAGCGTAATACAGGTAAGTGGATAGAGCCGTCAGCGTGAATCCGGTAATACAGGCAGACACGATCGTGGTCGGGTGGAGAATGTCTTCTATTCGAGGCAGGTAAAACCATTCGGGATGGTTGGTTATATACCCGGGTGCGAATATATGTTCCCCGATGGCAATAACGGTAAGTACGGACATGACAATAATTCCTCCCCAAAACATGGTGAATCCTGAGATTCCGCATTTCTGGCGGGTGGTCGTGTTTGGACTGGCAATGGTCGTTTTTTCAACCACGATGGCACGCGTACAACTGGCTATTACCGCCAAGGATATAAGTATGCTTACCCGTAACTGAATGTTTTCTGGAAGCGATTGAATGAATAGTATAATGCCGACTAGGATAACGAGCATCCCGAAAATGTTGCTTGGGTGAGGACGACGTTTAAAGAAAATGTATGCGAGTATCGTGGTCACAATGATCTCCCCGTTTATCAACAAACTGGTTTCCGTACTCGTGATCGATAGGTATATGGCAGCAAGGAAGAAATTGCGGCATATTTGGAGTATCGTGTAAAGCCATGAGTATTTTACCCCAGAACGCCAGCCGTCACGGGTAACCGGTTTCCGGATAAGTAACAGGGCTACCCCTGCCGAGAATATCTGTAAGGTGGCGAAAACTAAAATATTAGTTTCCAGGTAGATGATGCAAAATCGGGTGATAACACTGATTATTGCCCAAGTGATAATAGATAGTAATGCATATAAAGCACCTATTTTCATGTTTGGTTGTTTTAATTTAGTTTGGATATAACGATATGCCCGGGGGAAAAGTTTTTATTGAAATAAAATATATCTTTGTTTTCTAAAATGTAACAAAATAAAATATGGATGAATTGGATACTTCCTCCGTGTACACGGAATCTTTACGGCAATTTTACAGGAAAGGGATAACTCGTGATGTATCCTGGCGATTGGCAAAACTGAAAGAACTGAAGAAATCGATCCTCTCTCGAGTGGGGGATATCAACCGGGCTTTGTGGGAAGATTTGAGAAAATCCGAGGGGGAAGCGTACTTGACGGAGATTGGCGTGGTGGTTGGAGAAATTGATTATCACGTGAAGCATTTGAAGCGTTGGGCTAGGGGACGACGGGTGGCGACACCGTTGCCTTTTCTGCCGTCCCGTAGCCGGTTGATGTACGAGCCTTATGGGGTAGTGCTTGTCATATCCCCGTGGAATTACCCGTTCCAGTTGCTCCTGGAACCTTTAGTCGGGGCGCTTTCCGCCGGGAATTGTGTTGTGTTGAAGCCTTCACCCCATGCGCCGGCAACGGCGAAAGTGGTCGGGGAGATCGTTTCTGCGGTTTTTGATTCAGATCACGTGTGTGTGTGCGAGGGGGATGGGGAGATGGTCACCCGCTTGTTAAGCGAGCGTTTTGATTATATCTTTTTCACGGGAGGGGCTCGCTTCGGTCGGGAAGTTATGGAGGCAGCCTCGCGGCATCTGACTCCCGTGACGTTGGAGTTAGGGGGTAAAAGCCCTTGTATTATCGACCGAAGTGCGAATATCGAGATTGCTGCCCGCCGAATCGCGTGGGGAAAGTTCCTGAATGCCGGACAGACTTGTGTGGCACCCGACTATGTTCTTGTGCCTGCGGAACTGGAAACAGCTTTCGTGAATGCGGTTAAACGTGCCATTCAGCATTTCTACGGGGAGAATCCCGCCGATAGCCCGGATTACACGAGAATTATACACCGGGCGGCGGCGGAACGGTTGGCACATCTGATGCATTCTTCCGGACAGGTCGTCGTGGGGGGAGAGGTCGATATAGAGGGAAAATATATAGCCCCGACCGTGATGACGGGAGTAGATCCGGACAGTCCTTTGATGCAGGAGGAGATATTCGGACCCGTATTACCCGTCCTTGTTTACTGGGAATTCGACGAGGCTATCGCTTTCGTGAATGCGCGTGAGAAACCTTTGGCGTTGTATTACTTCGGGACATCTAAAATGGCAAAGAAAGTGTTGAAAACCACTACTTCTGGGGGGGCTTGCGTGAACGACACTATTGTTCATGTGGCGAATCCCCGTTTACCTTTCGGGGGAGTCGGGATGAGCGGTATCGGCAAATATCATGGCAAGGCGAGCTTTGAACTTTTCAGTAATTTGAAATCTGTTGTTATTTCTTCCACTTTTATAGATAACCATTTTCGCTACGTCCCGTATAAGCACTTGAATTTGATTAAAAAATTTATGTGATGTCTGATAAGAATTATTATATTTGTTGAAATTTAAAAACAATAGCACTATGAAAAAGTACATTTGCACAGTTTGCAGTTATATTTATGATCCGGCAGTAGGTGATCCTGACGGGGGTATTGCACCCGGAACCGCTTTTGAAGATATTCCGGAAGATTGGGTTTGCCCGCTTTGCGGAGTCGGTAAAGAAGACTTCGAACCGGTAGAGGAATAAAGCTGAAAGTAAAAAGCTAAAAATAACGCCAGAGGGATCCCTCTGGCGTTATTTTTATATAAACTCTTTGCCATTAATGTGCCCATTCTGCGAAGAAGTCATTTCCCTTGTCATCCACGATGATGAAGGCGGGGAAGTTTTCTACCCGTATCTTGCGGATGGCTTCCATGCCCAGTTCCTCGAAAGCGACGATTTCAACTGACTTGATGCTTTCCTTGGCAAGAATTGCTGCGGGTCCCCCGATGGAACCGAGGTAGAAGCCCCCGTGTTTCTTGCAGGCGTCGGTGACAGCTTGTGAACGGTTACCTTTGGCAACCATAATCATTGAGCCGCCATGATCTTGGAACAGGTCGACATATGGGTCCATACGTCCGGCTGTCGTGGGTCCGAAGCTACCGGATGCCATGCCTTTCGGGGTCTTGGCGGGACCGGCGTAATAGATCGGGTGGTTCTTGAAATACTCGGGCATCGGTTTTCCCTCGTCAAGCATGGCTTTGATGCGTGCGTGGGCGATGTCGCGAGCCACGATGAGGGTTCCAGACAGGTTCAGACGGGTTTTCACGGGGTATTGGCTCAATATCTTCAATACTTCTTCCATGGGTTGGTCGAGGTCGATATTCACGGCGGGGGCTAGAGCCGGGTTTTCGGCGGGCAAGAAGCGAGCCGGGTTTTTCTCTAGTTGCTCGAGGAATATACCGTCCTCGGTGATCTTGCCCTTGATGTTACGGTCGGCACTGCAACTTACGCCGATACCCACGGGGCAGGATGCCGCATGGCGCGGCATGCGGATTACCCGCACATCGTGTACCCAGTATTTACCGCCAAATTGTGCCCCAATTCCCATATCCTGGCAGATCTTTTGGATTTTTGCTTCCCATTCCAGGTCACGGAAGGCTTGACCGCCCTCGTTACCCTCGGTAGGAAGGTTGTCATAGTATCCTGCGGAGGCTTTCTTCACGGTTGTCAGGCAGGCTTCCGCAGAGGTTCCGCCGATCACCACGGCAAGGTGGTAGGGAGGACAAGCGGAGGTTCCCAAGTCTTTCACTTTATCTTTGATAAATTTGGTCAAAGACTCTTCGGTCAATAAGGCTTTTGTCTGTTGATACAGGAAAGTCTTGTTGGCAGATCCTCCTCCCTTGGTGATAAACAAAAATTCATATTTATTGCCTTGCGTGGCGTACAGGTCAATTTGTGCCGGAAGGTTGGTGCCACTGTTTTTTTCGTCGAACATGGTATAAGGCACTACTTGGGAGTAACGCAGGTTGCGGTCACGATAGGTTTCAAATACACCTTTGCTGATGGCTTCCGCGTCATTAAACCCGGTCCACACGTTCTCGCCTTTTTTACCAATGGCGATAGCGGTACCTGTATCCTGACAGGTGGGTAGTTCTCCCTTGGCTGACACGACTTGGTTTAACAACATGGTGTGGGCGACAAATTTGTCATTGTCACTAGCCTCCGGGTCTTTCAGGATATTGGCTAATTTCTGTAAATGAGAAGCGCGGAGATAGAAAGATACATCGGCGTATGCTTCCCGGGCAAGTAGTTCCAGCCCTTCTTTTTCAATTTTTAATATTTTACGTCCCTCGATATCGATGGTTTTCACGTAATCTTTTGTCAATAAACGATATTCCGTGTTGTCTTTTTGAATCGGAAATGGTTCTTGATACTTGAATTCTGCCATAATCTTTATTGTTTTTGTGGTTATATTATTCTTATTCCATAACGGAAAAATTTCTTTAATTTACCGCAACGAAATTAGAATTAATAAATGAAAAACGCAATTGATTCGATAATCTTATTCATTTTAAATCTTTTTCGGGTATCTCCCGGTGATTACACCTAGCTTTCTCCTATTTTGCTCTAATTGTAATCTGGTAATAGTACTATTTAAATCCTATTGTTATTCTATTTAAATAGGATGACAATAGAATAACAATAGAACAACGATAGAATAGTAGTTAGGGTAAACGCCTGTCAACCTAGGAAATAGATAGGGCAAACCCGGGAGAGAGCATCTTTGGGCTTCACCCGGGCTTGTCCGATACATTTAGCGTGGTAAGTTGATTGTTGAGGTGTTTTTTCAATTACCTTTCAGCGCCTCAATAACTTGTGGCATCATGCTGCAGATGGTGTTTTCGGTTTGAGCGGTGTAGAAATTACCGTCGATCTCAGATTTCTCGTCGGTAGCGATTCCTTTTTGGATAGCGGCTTTCGCGAGCGGGTGGACTGCCACTTTTTTGCCGGTGATGATACCCGTGGCGTCGAACATCATGGCGGCAGCGCAGTGCCCGATGATGATTTTACCCTTGTCGCCGAAGGTTTTGATCACGGCAAGCATATCCTGGTTGTAGGGTTTTCCGGCGTTCTCACCGAACTTGGGCATGGCGTCGCCACAGCCGAACACGAGTGCGTCGTACTCGTCCTCGTGTCCCTTCAGGTTAGCGATCACGTCATCGGCAAACAGGGTGATGCCGGAGTTCGTCTTAATTTCTTTCGTGTCGGCAACGGCGAATACCTTGTAAGGGATACCATTCTCGAAAAATGCTTCCAAATATTGGAATAATCCGAATCCATTTACCGGGTTGACTGCTAAAACTGCTACTTTCTTTGCCATAATCGTATTTTTTAATGTGAAACAATAGTTCTTTTGAGTAAGTTTATTACTTTTGTTTAGCAAATGTAGGTTATCTATTTCATAAAAACAAGAACGTACCTCGGGATAAGATAGTTACACGGATGTTAGTAATGTTGATATTAAACGGGATATGGAAGTAAAAAAAATGATAAAATTTCATGCGACAGGTAATTGCCCCATTCGCGACGTGTTGAGTCGACTGGGGGACAAATGGTCAATGCTGGTACTGGTAACACTGGAAGCGAACGGAACGATGCGTTTCCGGGATATTCACGCTGCCATTGCTGATATTTCACAACGGATGCTGACGGTGACTTTGCGGACGTTGGAGGCGGACGGGTTGGTGTCGAGAAAAGTGTATGCCGAGGTGCCCCCGCGAGTGGAGTATCAACTGACGGCGACAGGCGAGAGCCTGATGCCTCATATCCAGACATTGGTAGAGTGGGCGATACAACATATGCCGGAGATCGTCGAGAGCAGGGAAGGACACTGACGCGCAAGCGTTTTCAATCGGATACAGAGTGTCAACTCGGGGAACACGCGTGCGAACGGTCCTAATAATAAGGTGTCGGGAGTGCGTGTGTTCTATTTTTGCAATTTAGTTGCATCCTTTTCCAAGTATCTTTACCGAAAATAAAACGAATAGCTATGAAAAAATACATGAAAGAGATTGTGTCATTCATCCTGCTGGTCGGTGGGATCGGTTTGGCATGGGGAGATGCAGCGTGGTTCGGGAATGGATACGTGCGGTTGGTATGGTACTTGGCGGCTTTTCTTTCTGTAGGCGTGCCCGTGTTGCGGGAAGCGGTGGAGTGCTTATTGCAACGGGAGTATTTTAACGAGTTTATGTTGATGAGTGTGGCGGCTCTCGGGGCTTTTTATATCGGGGAATACCCGGAAGGGGTGGCAGTGATGTTGTTTTATTCTGTTGGCGAGAAGTTCCAGGATGCGGCGGTGGAACGTGCTCGTTCCCGCGTGAAGGCATTGTTGGACGTGCGTCCCGAGATTGCCACGGTTATACGGGAAGGGTGTGCGATGACAGAAATCCCGGCGAATGTGCGGGTTGGTGAAACGATCGAGGTGAAGGCAGGCGAGCGGGTGCCGTTGGATGGGGTGATGTTGGAGGGTATGGCAGCGTTTAACACGTCGGCATTGACGGGCGAGAGTTTGCTTCGGGATATCCGGGAGGGGGAAACGGTGCTGGCGGGAACGATTGTCGTCGACCGGGGGGTTCGGGTTCGGGGGATACGCCCTTACAACCGGAGCGAGCTGGCGCGCGTGTTGGAAATGGTGCAGGATGCCACGGAACGGAAGGCTCCGACAGAATTGTTTATTCGCCGTTTTGCCCGGGTGTACACGCCCGTGGTGACGGGGCTGGCGGTATTGATCGTGCTGTTGCCTTTTGTTTATTCGTTACTTCAACCGGAATTTGGTTTTGTCTTCAACGATTGGTTGTATCGTGCCCTTGTGTTTCTCGTGATTTCATGTCCTTGCGCCCTGGTGGTAAGTATCCCGTTGGGGTATTTCGGGGGGATCGGGGTGGCATCTCGTCATGGGATTCTGTTCAAGGGTGGGAATTATCTTGACGCGATTACACGGGTGAATACCGTGGTGTTTGACAAGACGGGTACTCTTACGCGGGGTGAGTTCGAGGTGCGGGAGGCGCACGCCAACAAAGGATTCGAACGTGACGAAGTGTTGGGTATCATGGCGGCAGTGGAGGAGAATAGTACGCATCCCGTGGCGAAGGCGGTTGTCCGCTATGTCCGTGCCGCGGGGATTGAGCCCCGTTCTTTGTCCGGTGTGACAGAGTTGCCGGGTCACGGGTTGAAAGCCGACGTGGGCGGTAAGGAAGTGCTGGTGGGGAATACCCGTTTGCTGGACACGAACGGGGTGGTTTATCCCGTGGGGTTGGCGAATGTGCCGGAGACGGTGGTTGCCTGTGCCGTGGGTGGGATATACGCGGGATACCTGCTGTTGGCGGATGCCCCGAAAGAGGATGCGGCGAACGCTGTCGCCGCATTGAAAAGTTTAAATATTGATAATATTGAGATACTATCGGGAGATAAACAAGCAATTGTTACTAAATTAGCGGAAAGTTTGGGTATTGACAAAGCGTATGGCGATCTGCTCCCGGCGGATAAGGTGGCGAGGCTGGAAGAGTTGAAGACGGGACCGGGCAGGAAGGTGGCGTTCGTGGGAGACGGAATTAACGATGCCCCCGTGCTTGCCTTGGCGGACGTGGGAATAGCCATGGGTGGACTAGGGAGCGATGCCGCGGTAGAGATTGCTGATGTAGTGATACAGACTGACCAGCCGAGCAAGATCGCAACGGCGATAGGGATAGGACGGGCTACCCGCCGGGTGGTATGGCAGAATATCGTGTTGGCATTCGGGGTAAAACTGATTGTATTGCTACTCGGGGCATTGGGTGTTGCCACCATGTGGGAAGCCGTTTTTGCTGATGTTGGAGTAGCTTTATTGGCGATACTCAACGCGATAAGGATACAGGTAAAATAAAGGATATGGAAGAAACGGATTATTTAGAGAAATTGGAAAGGCGAGGTATCAAGCCGACCGCGATGCGCTTGCTGATCTTGAAAGGTATGCTTCAATTCTCTCGGGCATTTAGTTTGCTTGACCTTGAGGACGAGTTGGATACGGTAGATAAGTCTACGATCTTCCGGACAATCAATCTCTTTTTGGATCATCATTTGATCCATTGTATTGACGATGGTTCCGGTTCGCTGAAATATTCCGTGTGTAGTAACGAGTGTACCTGTTCAATTGATGACCTGCACGCTCATTTTTATTGCCGCAATTGCCACAAAACGTTTTGCCTCCGGAAAATACACGTGCCTACCGTGGAATTACCCATACATTTCACATTGGAGAGTATTAATTACGTGTTGAAAGGATTGTGTGAGGATTGTGCGGAGAGGGGAGATGAAAGATAAAAGTTGATGGAATATATGAGTGCAAATCGTGTTGAAGAATTGGCGTTTCGCAACCAGAATAGGGCGTGGGAGATTATAACAGACACGGGAGTCGAGGATATTTGGCGGTCGGCAGGGGTGGAGCCTCGTTTGGTCGGTTCGTTGAAAACGGGGTTGTTGGTGAAACATCGGGACATTGATTTTCACGTGTATTCCAACCCGGTGGTGCTCGCCGATGATTTTGCCGCTATGGCAAGGTTGGCAGAGCATCCGGCAATAAAGCGGATCGAGTTTGCAGACTTGTTGGACACGGATGAGTGTTGTGTCGAGTGGCACGCTTATTATCTTGACCGTGACGGAGAATTGTGGCAAATCGATATGATACACATTTTGGGCGGTTCCTGCTATGACGGTTATTTCGAGCGGATGGCGGAACGAATCTCGGAGGTCTTGACCCCGGAAACTCGGGAGACAATCTTGTCATTGAAATACGCCACTCCCGATGGCGAGAATATCATGGGCGTGGAGTATTACCAGGCAGTCCTCCGGGATGGTGTACGTACATACCCGGATTTCATGGCATGGCGAAAAGAACACCCGGTGACGGGGGTTGTGGAGTGGATTCCCTAAATCGACGTTAGTCGAGCCAGTTGAGCCCTGATCCGGCTAAGGGATTGGGCGGTGATCCCCAGGTAGGATGCAATGTGCTTCAATGGGATGGTTTGAATGATTTCCGGTTGTTTTTGCAGGAGTATGACGTAACGTTCGAATGCTGTACGGTTATAGGAATCCAACCAGGATACTTCGACTTCCAACATAAAGTTTTCAAGTATCTTGCGACCCAAATTTGCTAATTGCAGGGATGAATTGTATAATTCTTCCAGTTTACTTTTTGTCAGGCAATAGGCTTCGCTGTCCGTCACGACTTCAAGGTTCAGGCGGGAAGGAATATTTGCGGCGTACCCCCACGTGGAGAAAGCTATTTCACCTTCGGACGCGAACCATAGGGTGACCTCCGAACCGTCCTTGAACGTGAAGGCACGCCATACACCTTGAGTGATGATATAGAGGTTGCTGTTCGTTTCTCCCTCGTGTACAATGATGTCCTTGTGGGTGAACGATTGCTTCTCCGCGTTTTCCAGCAGTGTTTGGATCTCTTGCTCGGAAGCGGACAAACGGCTCATTATTTTCTGAAAAGTGATGTCCTTCATCCTTTAAAGTGTTGTCGTAAATAGTAAGATACTATACATACAAAGGTAATCAATTCCGCGAAAGGTACGGCAAGCCATATCCCTTTTGTGCCCAAAACGAACGGGAGGCACACGAAACACACGGATATGAGGACGATTCCCCGGAGTACCGTGAAGAAGGTCGCTTGTTTGAATTTCTCGAGGCTCTGGTAGTACCCGATGCAGACGATATTGAGTGCGAAAAACAAGAAACCGAGGGCGAAGTAGGGGATGCCCTGTATGGCGATTTCCCGTGCGTTTCCCGTGCTCCCGAGAAACAGGGATACCACAGCCGGGCACAGCACGATAGTCACAAGACAAGCCAGAGCACCACACGTGATGGCAAATTTCAGGGATAGGCGGAAGGCTTGTTTCACCCGTAGCCACTGTCCCGCACCATAGTTGTAGCTGATGATGGGTTGCGTGGATTGTGCGATGGCGTTGTTGACCATAAACACGATAGGGAACCAGTAACACGCCACGCTATAAGCAGCCACGCCGTCCTCGCCGAGGTAATGGATGAACACGTAGTTGCCGACGAGCATCATGCAGGCAATGGCTGCCTCATTGAGGAATGCCGAGAAACCCAATTTTATCATGTACCCGATATTCCTTGTGGTTAGCCGAATGCTTTTCAAGGAGAATTTCGGGCGGTATAGGTATAGGACTTTATTGTACTTGAGCAGGTAAACCAATATCATGATGCTCCCGGCAACAACCGAGATCACGGAGGCCATGGCGGCTCCGGCCAATCCCCAGCCCAACGGAAAGACAAAGATGTAGTCCAGCACGAGGTTTATTGCGGCAGGTATGGCACTACACAACATGGCGAATGTCGGCGAGCCGTCGAGGCGAATGATGAATAGTCCCACGCCGAGGAGCATATTGCAGGCAAGGAAAGGTACAATCCAGTTCATGTATTCCAGCACGAGAGGAAGCAACATATCAGAACTCCCGAGCAGGTAAGCCACGTTTGTTCTGAAGGTCATGACCAGGGCGCACAGCAAGACGGTAAGACTCAACGACACGGTGAATGCTTGCGTGACGTTTATGCTTGCAACTTTTATTTTGTTGTGAGCGAGGTGAATGGAAGCCACGATAGAAGCTCCCACGCCAAACATCAGACCGATCCCCGTCGATAGCATGAAGAACGGTGCCACGATATTTACCGCCGCCAGTGCGTCGCTCCCGACACCCCGCCCGACGAATATCCCGTCGATGATTGTGATGGTAGCCGAAAGTACCATGCCTAACAAAGTAGGAATAAACATTTTACGAAATAACTTGGGTATGTTCATCGTCCCGAAATCAATACTATCCTGCATCATAATCTATTCGTTTTTTTATTTTCGGCTGCAAAGGTAGGTCTACTATCTTTGAGAAAAGTTATCACTATGGTAAAAAAGTCAGGAAAATGCACTCTTTCAAGCCCGGGATTACCCCGGGTTTTCCCTTGATGTTGCCGAAATAAATAATTCCCCTCGTTCAGGTTTTTAGTTGTACGAGGGGAATTAAGTGTATATTCGTCGGGAAACGTTAGCTGAAGGCTAGGAAATCAGCCTTGAGTTTCGCTATGACTTCTTTCACGCTACTGATCTTGTTCGCCAGATAAGCATTCTGACCGGCAAAGGCGTAACCTTCCTTGAGGTTTCCGATGGCGGCGTTGTAAAGCGCTTTGATAATACAATAAGGGCTTTTGGTATAATCGCAGGTCTTGATGCAATGGAATGGACAGGATTGCGGCTTCTTTTTACCCTCGGCAACCGATTGGATAAATTCCCCGTCAAAAGCACGACCGGGCATTCCTACCGGGCTTTGGATGATGCGAACGTCTTTTTCTCCCGAGTGGATGTACACTTCCTTGAACTCGGTAGAAGCATCACATTCTTCCGTCGGCACGAAGATGGAACCCATTTGTGCAGCCGAGGCACCGAGTTTCAGGAAACGGGCGATGTCTTTACCCGTGGAAATACCTCCCGCGGCAATTACCGGGATGTTTTTTTGTTCGGCGTAGCTTTTCGCTACTTCTACTACTTCCGGGATTAAATGTTCGAGAGAGTAGTTCTCGTCCTCGATCTGTTCCTTCTTGAACCCTAGGTGTCCGCCCGCTTTTGGACCTTCCACTACGAGCGCGTCGGGGAGATAGTTGTAGTTTGTCAACCATTTCTCGCAGATCAGCTTCGCCGCACGTGACGAGGATACGATAGGTACCAGCATCGTCTTGCTATCTTTCGTGAGGAAAGAGGGCAGGTTCAGCGGAAGTCCGGCGCCCGCAAAGATCACGTCAGCTTTCTCGGCAATAGCCGTTTTCACCATATCCGAGAAATTCGATAACGCGACCATGATATTCACGCCGATAACACCATATGTTTTTTCCCGGGCTTTCCGGAGTTCTTCCCGGAGTCCGAAGATGCATTTTTCTAAATAATTCCCTTTGAATTGAGGGTAAAGGAGTCCTAATCCCGCTGCCGAGATAACACCGACTCCGCCTTCATTAGCCACGGCGGAAGCCAGTCCGTTCAATGATACACCGACACCCATACCACCTTGTATAATAGGTAATTTGATCTCGTACTTACCGATAAAAAATGATTTCATTTCACACATCGTTGATATTTAACATGTGTCCTTTTTAGTTTGTCAACCAAACTTCCGGGACTATTATTTACTAAAACAAAAGAAAGCTATACTGGTCTGTTTCAACGATGAACACCAATCGGACGTCGTGTGTCCGAACAAAATACATTTCGATAAAGATCAGAATAAGCTCACGCTGTTCATGGTGTAAAGGTAATAATAAATTTGTAGTTTATACTAAGTTAGGGCTAAATAAGTTGACGATTGATTCTTATAATGATTATTTTATTGGGCGATATATTTTCTGTCTAATAAATTATTGTGTATCTTTGCCGTATGTTAAAAACAACACTTAAATCGGATTTGGTGTAGTAAACCATTTGTATTTCTTGTATGGATGGTACCTTTGCTCGCTCTCGGATGATTCTTACCGGGAGTAATTTTTATATTGTTATAATTTTTAGTTTTTAATCCGCATACAGCGATGAAAGCAAGTGTTATACTTTCACGTGTATGTCCTATATGTATAGATCATGAGTGATAAAAATAAAACAATTCATGAATTCGATTTTAATTTAATATGCGAGTTTTTTTCCAACATGGAACGTCAGGGACCTGGTAGTCCCGAAGTGACAATCCGGGCATTGAGTTTTATAGATAACCTTATCGACAAATCCCTTATCGCTGACATCGGTTGCGGGACAGGCGGGCAAACAATGGTATTGGCTCAGCACGCTCCGGGAAGTATTACGGGCATTGACTTGTTCCCCAGCTTTGTCGATATTTTCAACCGTAATGCAGGACGGCTAGGCTTGCAGGACAGGATGAAAGGTATTGTCGGTTCGATGGATAATCTTCCTTTTCAGGATGAGGAATTAGACCTGATCTGGTCGGAAGGGGCTATTTATAATATCGGTTTTGAACGGGGACTGAACGAGTGGCGCAAGTATTTGAAAACAGGCGGGTATATTGCCATTTCTGAAAGTTCGTGGTTTACGGACGAACGCCCCGCGGAAATCAACGATTACTGGATGGACGCGTATCCCGAAATAGATACAATCCCCAATCAAGTCGCCCGGATACAGAAAGCGGGATATATTCCCGTTGCTACTTTTATTCTACCGGAAAATTGCTGGACAGAGCATTATTTCGCTCGAAAAGAAGCAGCCCGGGAGATATTCCTTGATAAATATGCAGGGAATAAAGCTGCCGAAGAATTCATGGCACTTCAACCTCGTGAAGAAGAATTGTACCGCAAGTATAAAGAATTCTACGGCTATGTATTTTTTATCGCGAAAAAGGTAGAGCTATGATTGATTTGAATATTTATGGTTGGAATGACAATTTAAACCAACTGAAACAGGCATCCGCGTACAGCACTCTCGCCCGTGGTCGTGTATCCATCGTACACCGGACGTGTTACGAGGTTATTTCCGAGAACGGGCTGTTGCAGTGTGAACTAACGGGAAATATGATGTATGGGAAATCGGATTTCGAATTACCCTGTACAGGAGATTGGGTCATTTTTCAATCATTCGACGAGAATAAAGGAATTATCGTCGATATGTTACCCCGAGAACGGGCGCTGTATCGCAAGAAGAGCGGGACGGTTGCCGATAAGCAAGCCATCGCTTCCTATGTTGATAAGGCATTTATCGTGCAAAGTCTGGATGATAACTTCAATGTCCGTCGGGCAGAACGTTTTATGGTTCAGGTATTGGAAGAAAGTATCCATCCCGTGTTAGTGCTTAATAAAGCCGATTTAAGTTTTGACAGGCTCAAAATTGAGGAACAGATGAAACACATTGCCTGTCAGGTGCCCGTGTTTTTCACGAGTATTCATCAGCCGCAGACAATTTTTCAGTTGCGAGAATTCATATCGGAAGGTGAAACGGTTGTGTTTGTTGGTTCTTCGGGTGTTGGGAAAAGTTCTTTGGTCAATGCGCTTTGCGAGAAATCGGTATTGCTCACGTCCGACACGAGCCTTTCCACGGGAAAAGGTCGGCACACGTCGACCCGCCGGGAAATGGTGTTGATGGACGGGGCGGGTGTTTTGATAGACACCCCGGGTGTCCGGGAGTTTGGCTTGGCTATTGATGAGCCCGGTTCACTTGCAGAAGTACTGGATGTTTCCGATTATGCAGGCTCGTGTCGTTTCAGGGACTGCGAGCATATTAACGAGCCGGGTTGTGCCGTTCTAGAAGCGGTGAACAGCGGGGTGCTGGATCGTAAAGTTTACGAGAGTTACTTGAAACTTCGCCGGGAAGCGTGGCACTTCTCTACTTCGGAACATGAAAAACGTAAAAGAGATAAATCTTTTTCAAAACTCGTGGACGAGGTGAAGAAACGTAAAGCGAATTTCTAGCTTTCAAACAGTGTCGGTATTCTTTGTACGGGAATACCGCACTGTTATCTCTTTCAGTTTTGTGTTGTGGTCTGAACGAGATTCTTTAAAGAATTGATTTAAATTCATTACATTTGTGCTTGAATAGAATAATGCGATTACAATCGGTTGAATATCTAAGTTTGGAGGGAGAGTGCACATGAATACTGATTTTGTAAACTTAACAACAGAAAACCTTGCCACCGAGCATTTATGCTGTATTATCCGCAGTAAAAAGGCTCATCAAGGTATCGAGGCAAAACGGCAATGGCTTTCAGATCGGCTGAATGAAGGTCATGTTTTCAGAAAGTTAAACGCAAAAGCCACGGTTTTTATTGAATATGCTCCTCTTGAAACAGCTTGGGTTCCTGTGATCGGTGATAATTATTATTATCTGTATTGCTTGTGGGTTGCCGGGAGTGACAAAGGAAAAGGGTATGGGAAATCACTGATGGAGTATTGTTTGGCTGATGCTAAAGAAAAAGGTAAATCCGGCGTTTGTATGCTCGGAGCGAAAAAGCAAAAATCTTGGCTTTCCGACCAGACATTCGCGAAGAAGTTTGGCTTCGAGGTCGTCGATACTACCGATAACGGGTATGAATTGCTTGCGCTTTCTTTTGATGGGACAACACCAAAGTTCGCTCCTAATGCCAAGAAACAGAAGATAGAGAGCAAAGAACTAACTATCTATTATGATATGCAATGCCCATATATCTATCAAAAAATGGAGATAATAAAGCAATACTGTGAAATGTATTGCATTCCGGCATCTTTAATTCAAGTGGATTCACTACAAAAAGCGAAGGAATTACCTTGTGTTTTCAATAATTGGGGAGTGTTCTATAAAGGCTATTTTGAAACGGTGAATTTGCTGGACATTACTTACTTGGAGAGGATACTCAAAAAATAACTCGGCTTTTCCCCGTCGATTACGAGAACGTGTTTTAAAACAGTAAACCGAATGTAAAAACAAAACTCCCGCTAATCAAGATTAACAGGAGTTTTGCGGTCTGGACGGGACTCGAACCCGCGACCCCATGCGTGACAGGCATGTATTCTAACCAGCTGAACTACCAGACCAAAATGTTTCCCCAAAAAGGCGGTTCGGACGGGACTCGAACCCGCGACCCCATGCGTGACAGGCATGTATTCTAACCAGCTGAACTACCGAACCTTTTTTTGCATCAAACAACCGCTGTTGTTCTCAATTGCGGTGCAAAGATAGGTAGTTTTTCTTATTGTGCAATATTTTGCTACCGAAAAATAGAAAAAAAATGCGTTTTAATTAAAGTTGATGGGTTCCCGGAACGCTTGCAGGCAAAGGGATACGGGAGATTCTTGTTGAAAATGAAAGAATTAATAACAAAAACGATAAATCATCTCTAAAATTTGAGTTTCTGTTATTGGAGTTTAAATTTTTGCTTATATTTGTGGCTTACAATAATTGTCAAATTTAAATTAACTTATAAGATAATGAACGTACCTGCAGAATTAAAGTACACTAAAGAACACGAATGGATTCGTGTTGAGGGTGAAGAAGCATATGTTGGAATTACTGACTATGCACAAAGTCAATTAGGCGATATTGTATTTGTTGAAGTTGAAACAGAAGGTGATGAACTGGAAGCTGGTGATACTTTCGGAAGTATCGAGGCTGTAAAGACTGTTTCTGACTTGTATATGCCTGTTGCCGGAGAGGTTTTGGAGTTTAACTCTGAATTGGAAGACCAACCCGACTTGGTAAACAAAGATCCTTACGGAAAAGGTTGGATTATCAAAGTAAAAGTTGGTGATGAGTCACAATTAGACGGTTTGTTGAGCGCTGACGCTTATAAGGCATCTATCTAATTTTATTTGATAAGACGGGAACTGTATGCGTTATCTCTTTGGGGTAATGGATACAGTTCTTTTTTATTTCCTGATTTAATGATTTAACGATTGAAAGTCGGATTGGATATGCATTGCGCATTTTCAATTTTCAATTTTCAATTTTCAATTGCTTTACGATGACTTTAATAAAATCTATATCCGGTATCAGAGGAACGGTTGGTGGTCGCCCGGGAGATAACCTCACGCCTCTGGATATTGTGAAATTTGTATCTGCTTATGCTACGTGGCTGAAAATCGGAGCCGGGAAGGAAAGGGCGAAGATCGTGTTAGGACGTGATGCTCGAATTTCGGGAGATATGTACGCGAAGCTGGTAGAAGCTACTTTGTCCGGTTTGGGACATGACGTGGTGAATATCGGTTTGGCAACCACGCCGACAACAGAGATTGCCGTTACAGCAGAAGGTGCTGACGGGGGAATTATTTTGACCGCTAGTCATAACCCGAAGCAATGGAATGCTTTGAAGTTACTGAATAACTGCGGTGAGTTCTTGTCCGCCGAAGATGGGGCACAAGTGCTTCAAATGGCAGAACAGGAATCTTTCAAGTATGCCGAAGTGGATGATTTGGGTACGATTACTCGCAAAGATTACACGGATTACCATATCCAACATGTGTTGGATTTGAAGTTGGTAAACCGGGAAGCTATTGCCAAAGCTAACTTGAAAGTCGTGGTTGATGCGGTAAATTCCGTGGGAGGAACTGTCATTCCTGCTTTGTTGAAAGCATTGGGAGTGAAAGAGATCGTTGAATTGAATTGCGAACCGACGGGATGCTTTGCGCATAACCCGGAACCAATACCGGAGAACTTGACCCAGATTTCTGAAAAGATTAAGGAGTGTGGCGCAGACCTTGGTATCGTGGTTGACCCGGACGTGGATCGTCTTGCTTTGGTTTGCGAGAACGGGGAGATGTTTGTAGAGGAATACACCTTAGTTGCTGTTGCCGATTACGTGTTGAAACACACGCCGGGAAACACGGTATCCAATCTTTCTTCGTCTCGTGCATTGCGTGACGTGACGTTGGCTCACGGTCAGAAATATTGTGCTGCTGCCGTGGGTGAGGTAAACGTGGTAACCAAGATGAAAGAAACAAATACCGTGATTGGGGGGGAAGGTAACGGAGGCGTGATCTACCCGGAAAGCCATTACGGTCGTGATGCTTTGGTGGGTGTCGGTTTGTTCCTTTCTCATTTCGTGGCGGAAGGGAAGAGCATGACTGCATTGAAAGCCACTTACCCGCAATATTTTATCTCGAAGAATAAGCTGACGCTTTCTCCTGAAATGAATGTTGACAAGATTCTGGAAGGATTGAAGCAAAAATACGCCTCGGAAGAGATCACGGATATCGACGGTGTGAAGATTGATTTTAAAGACGGGTGGGTACACCTGCGGAAATCAAACACAGAGCCGATCATCCGCATTTATTCCGAATCGAAAGACGAAGCTGCCGCCAATCAATTGGCAGAAGAGGTGATAAAGGTAGCAAAGAGTTTATATTAAAATAGAAAGGGAGCTTAAAATAGCTCCCTATTTTTTATTCCACGTACAATACTAATCCCTTTAAATACTCCCCTTCGGGGTGATAGATGCTGATCGGGTGATCGGCAGGTTGAGTCAATTGGTGCAGTATCTTGACCTTGCGTCCAGTGTTTGCTGCTGCCGTGAATACGGTTTGACGGAACAGGTCTTTGGTCATCACTTGTGAACAAGAGAAGGTGAAGATAATACCGCCCGGTTTCACGACTTCAATACCTTTACGGTTGAGTTTCTTGTATCCTTGGATGGCGTTGTCCAATACTTTCTGGTGTTTGGCGAATGCCGGGGGATCAAGGATGATGAGATCGTATTTATTGTACGATTGTTCAAGGAATTTAAAGGCATCTTCCACGAAAGCCTCGTGCCGAGTGTCGTTCGGAAAGTTCAATTCCACGTTTTGGTTGGTTAACTCGATGGCTCGTGCCGAGGCGTCTACCGAGTGAACGAGTTTTGCTCCGCCGCGCATGGCGTAGAAGGAGAATCCTCCCGTGTAACAGAACATATTGAGGACATTTTTTTCCCGGGCGTATTGTTCCAAGAGGCTACGGTTTTCCCGTTGGTCGATGAAGAATCCGGTCTTTTGTCCTTCCAGCCAGTCCACGTTGAATTTCAGACCATTTTCAATAGCAGTGAAGTTGTCGGTATGTCCGTACAAGTAACCGTTCTCGGGATTCAGACCCGCCTTATAGGGGAGGGTACCTTCCGATTTGTCATATATGGCGATGATCTTGTCGCCCATAACTTCAAGGATGGCTTTGGCGATTTCCTCTCTCACTCTGTACATTCCCACGGTGTGGAATTGTACCACGGCAACCCCGGCGTAATAATCCACGATCAACCCGGAAAGGTCATCCCCCTCGCCGTGTATCAAACGGTAGACATTGTTGTTCGGGGAGGTTGCCAACCCGATGGCAACTCGCGTATGGTAAGCTTGGCGGATACGTTCTACCCAAAAAGGGTAATCGATAGGTTCTTCCTTGAAACTGAGTACACGCACGGCAATACTCCCGATTTGGTAATGCCCAATGGCAATGAACTCGTTGTCGTGGTTATATACTTTCACAATATCTCCTTCTTGGATGTCATTGTCTTTTTTGGCGATGGCGCCCGAGAATACCCACGGGTGAAGTCTATACAAAGACCTCTCTTTACCGGCTTTTAGAACTATTTTGCTCATATTATTTTGTGTCGCTGTGCGACGTTACAAGTTACAGGTTGGCAGGTTACAGGTTAATCCCATGATTTGCCGTTGCAAAAGTAGATAAAAAAGCGGTAAAAAAATACCGGGAACGTTTTTTCGACTATTCCCGGTACTAAATTTTTTTTGTTACACGTTCAGGAGCTCTTTCGCCTTATCTAGAATGGCTGTGTCATCCAAGACTACCAACCCTCCGTCCGGTCCTTGCTCCACGTGAATTCCGGCACTAGAACCTCCGTTGTCATAATTATCGGCTCCGAAGTAGTTACGCACTGTGTCAGTACTGATACCCAAGTCCTCTGCAATAGTTTGCATACTTCCGTGGGGTAACATGTCTTTGATCTTCCTTAACTCGTTAAAAGTAATAGTATAAGTCATAGCGTAGTAATTTTAGAGGTTTTACCTGCAATAAATTTAGAACATTATTTTGATAAAACCAAATCAGAAATCGTTTTCGTTGCTTTTTGTTTCAAAAGTGTTTCTTTATATCCTGCTGATTGTGAGAGAAATATTTGTGATATTTAGATACAATTTATTTTATAAATAAATTTGTTTCTGTCAAGTGACGACTTTTTTGTACCTTTGCGGTACATAGACTTAAACAAGATACGTATGGGATTTCAAGACTTGAATATAAGTAAGCAGATATTAATGGCGTTGGAAGAGGCTGGGTTCGAGAATCCGACACCTATCCAAGAAGAAGTATTCTCGGTCAGCCGGTCCGGGAAAGACTTAATTGGTATAGCGCAGACGGGTACGGGGAAGACGCTGGCTTACCTGATCCCGATGTTGATGAAATTGCATTACGCGCAAGGGTTAGTGCCGAGAGCGCTGGTTGTTGTACCCACGCGGGAGTTGGTGGTGCAAGTGTGCGAGAGTGTTGAGTTGTTGACGGAATATATGGATATTCGTTGCGTGGGCGTGTATGGTGGTACGAACATACGGACACAACAGGATAAGGTGTTTGAGGGTGTCGATTTATTAGTTGCCACGCCGGGACGTTTCATGGATATATATTATAATGGTATCATCCGGACAAAAATGATTAAAACAGTTGTGGTGGATGAAGCAGACCGTTTGATGGATTTGGGTTTTCTTCCACAATTGAAAAGTATATTCGAGGTATTGCCCGAGAAACTTCAGACGATGTTGTTTTCTGCTACATTTTCCGAGGCTGTAGGGTGTTTGGCAAGTGATTTCTTGAAGGATCCGGTACGTGTAGAGGTTGCCCGTCAGGCTACGCCGGTTGAACACGTGGAGCAATTCCGCTATGATGTGCCGAATATCTCAACAAAGATCAATTTGTTGAAACTTTTACTTGCGGATAAGGATACTTACAAGAAAGTCATGGTATTCACCGAAACGAAGAAGAATGCCGACCGCATCGTGGAACGTCTGGCGGATCACTGGAAAGGAGAGTTGAGCGTAATACACTCGAACAAGGCGCAGAATACCCGATTGAACGCATTGCGTGCTTTCAAGGAAGAAGAAACCCGTATTCTGGTGGCTTCGGACGTGGCGGCTCGCGGTATCGACGTGCAGGACGTGTCGCACGTGATTAATTTCGATATCCCTTCTTTGGCGGAGGAGTACGTGCACCGTATTGGTCGTACTGCTCGTGCGGGAAAAGAGGGTGTGGCTATCAGTTTCGTGTCGGAGATCGAGGAAGACCGGTTTACTGATATCGAGCGGTTGATTAACCAGAACGTGGAGATTTTGGATTTGCCGGAGAAGCTGGAAATCTCTCAATTGCTGTTGGATGAGGAGCAAGTGCAGACGAACAATATCGTGTACCAGCAGGGACGACCGCAAGGAGGGGGAGCTTTCCACGTGAAGAAAGCTAAAAATAGTTACACGGCGGAAGACAATCGCCGGAACGTGATGCGGAAGCGGAACGCGAAGAAAAAGAAGAAATAATAAAAAAAGATCAAGATTTTCTTGGTCTTTTTTTTTATTTTTCCCAATTTTGCTTCGATGAAAGACAAGAGCGTCATATTAGTAAGTAAACTTTTCTTAAACATCAAGAAGCGCGACACCTTCGTTCGGTAAAGGTGGCGGTCTTTTGTACCTCCTTATTTTTTACTTCACTCGATAACATCGGGGGTATTTTATTTGAGATCATATTATAATTTATTTATATCATTAACTATTTAAAGTTTAAAGATTATGGAATTACCTTTCGCGGAATCTTGGAAAATCAAAATGGTAGAACCCATTCGTAAAAGTACTCGTGAAGAGAGAGAACAATGGATCAAAGAGGCACACTATAACGTGTTTCAGTTGCGTGCCGATCAAGTGTATATCGATTTATTAACTGACTCGGGAACCGGTTCCATGAGCGATCGCCAATGGGCTGGCATCATGTTGGGTGATGAAAGTTATGCAGGGGCATCTTCTTTCTTCAATCTGAAAAATATGATTACCCGTTTGACAGGTTTTGATTACATCATTCCCACTCATCAGGGACGTGCGGCAGAAAACGTGCTTTTCTCTTATTTGGTAAAAGAAGGCGATATCGTACCGGGTAACTCTCACTTCGATACCACGAAAGGGCATATCGAGGGACGTAAGGCTATCGCTTGGGACGTGACAATCGATGAGGCAAAAGACACCCAGTTGGAAGTGCCGTTCAAAGGAAATCTTGATCCGAAGAAATTGGAGAAGGTGTTGGCTGAACACGCTGACAAAATCCCGTTCATTATCGTGACGGTTACGAATAATACGGCAGGAGGACAACCTGTTTCCATGAAGAATATCAAGGAAGTACGTGCTATCGCTGATAAATATGGCAAACGTGTATTGTTCGACTCTGCCCGTTTTGCTGAGAATGCTTATTTCATCAAAACTCGCGAGGAAGGTTATCAAGACAAGACGATCAAAGAAATTGTGAAAGAGATGTTTGATAACGCCGACGGTATGACGATGAGTGCCAAGAAAGACGCTATCGTGAATATGGGAGGTTTCATTGCTACTCGTCACCAGGATTGGTTCGAGGGAGCTAAAGGTTTCTGCGTACAGTTCGAGGGTTACTTGACTTATGGCGGTATGAATGGTCGCGATATGAACGCTTTGGCTATCGGTTTGGATGAAAATACCGAGTTCGATAACCTTGAAACTCGTATCAAACAAGTAGAGTATCTGGCAAAACGTTTGGATGAATTCGGAATTCCTTATCAACGTCCTGCCGGTGGTCATGCCTTGTTTATTGATGCTCCGAAAGTGTTGACTCATGTTCCGAAAGAAGAATTTCCGGCACAGACTTTGACCGTGGAATTGTACTTGGAAGCTGGTATTCGTGGTTGCGAGATCGGTTATATCTTGGCTGACCGTGATCCGGTGACTCGCGAAAACCGTTTCGGGGGCTTGGATCTTCTCCGTCTGGCTATCCCGAGAAGAGTGTACACGAATAATCATATGGATGTGATTGCCGTTGCTTTGAAAAATGTATTTGATCGTCGTGAGCAGATTACTCGTGGTTTCCAGATTACATGGGAAGCACCGTTAATGCGTCACTTTACCGTTCAACTAGAGCGTGCTAAATAACAAGAAAGGGAAGCATTTAGCTTCCCTTCTTTTTACTTCAAACTTGCCAATGCGGCGTCGTAATTCGGTTCGTGAGTGATCTCCGGAACAAGTTCCTCGTAAATGATCTTTCCGTTTTCGTCGATAACAACTACCGAACGAGCTAATAATCCGGCTAACGGTCCGTCTACCATTTCAACACCGTATTTTTCCCCGAAGGCGTGATCTCTGAATGCAGATAGCGGAATTACCTTGTCGATGCCTTCCGTCGTGCAGAAACGGGCGTGGGCGAACGGCAGGTCTTTGGAAATAGCGAGTACCACCGTGTTTTTCATCTCGGCGGCTAATTTATTGAAAGTACGCACGGAAGTTGCACATACACTGGTGTCAAGACTCGGGAAAATATTTAGAACAACACGTTTGCCCTTTTCGCTGGCTAATGTCAATTCAGACAAATCCGTCTTCACCAATTTGAAATCAGGAGCCACGGAACCAACTGAAGGTAAGTTACCTTTCGTGTTTATGCTGTTGCCAGCAAGTGTTACTTTTGCCATAGTGTTTTAAATTTAAATGTTTGACTTAATATTTATCTTCAAATGTATAATTTTAATTCTTGTTTCGCAAAGAGAAATTTTACATTTTCTTCTACGGGCATTCGTTAAAAAAGTTTGTAATAATTGTTCAAGAATGAAATAATATTTCTCTTGTATCCCGGAGTTTAGAAGATGTTGATAGAAGGTCTCGATTATCAGGCAATATGATCTACAGTTAACCGTGACGAACGGAAAACGTATCTTTTTAGCGTATGATGAATCTTTGGGCTCTCGATTATATTCTCGAGGGGTGTAGCTTTTTGTAGTGTTCTACACGAGTATCTATTTCTTCTTGGGTTAGATCAGCCGGTAACTCGATGGTTGTCCGTGCACTAATGGCAACATAAATGACCTTGCCTACTTTTTTCTTGTACTCTTTCAGTACGTTCTCTGACGATTGATTAGATGAACTCATCTCGGAACCGATAAAATTACTCTTTTTCATGTTTTGAATTTATTCATCGTGTTATAATTATCCTCCTCGAAAGGAGGATATATTCTTGGATATTACATACATTAGCTTGCCGATTTGTTTTCAAGGCAAATATTGACTGCGTTCATGCCTCTTTTACCACGTGCGAGGTCGAATGTAACAATGTCGTTTTCAGAAATAGCCGTGGACGTATCGTTCACATGGAAAAAATATTTGTCTGTTCCCGCGAGATCTTTGATAAAACCATAGCCTTTTGACGTGTTGAAATGTTCTATGCGCCCCCTGAGAACGGGTGTTTCCTCTTTTTCTTGTTTAGGAGTCGATATCATGATTTCCTCCTGATTTATTTCCGTTTCCTGTTCTCTTTCTTCCGGGGGTGTCATTGTGATTCTGCCGTTTTCATCAACGTAAGCAATCATATCCTCAAAGCCGTTCGCTTTACCGGATTGTTTTCTTTCTTCTTTTCTCTTTTGTTTTTCAAGTCGTCGGGCTTGTTTTTTCTTTTCGTTTTCTCGTTTACCAAATGTTGCGGGTTTTGCCATTTAATCTGATTTTAATTTGTACTAATTGTTTATGAATTATTTTTAATATTGGGGAAACGCTGTACTATCGGGGCGTTTCCCTTTTTCAGGCTGAATATTCAGCTTTACAGAGTTTTTTGCCTGTTAGGTTTTGAATACTATTTACCAGTTTGCGTTCTTCTTCCGAGCAAAAGGTTAGGGCGGTGCCGGCACGTCCAGCTCTTCCGGTACGCCCGATGCGATGCACGTAGGTTTCCGGTACGTCGGGTAGGTCATAGTTAATCACGAGTGGTAATTCGTCGATGTCAATTCCCCTGGAAGCGATGTCCGTGGCAACCATAACTCGTGTTTTTCCCGATTTGAAATTGCCTAATGCCTGTTGTCTTGCATTTTGACTTTTATTACCGTGGATTGCCTGGCTTCCAATGCCGGCTTTGCTTAATACCCGGACAATTTTATCGGCGTTATGCTTCGTGCGTGAAAAAATGAGTACCGATTGATTCTTGTTTTTCCGCAAAAGTGAAATCAACAATTGTCCCTTTTCTTTCTTCTCCACGAAATAGATAAATTGCTCGATAGCTTCCACCGTGGGAGACTCGGGTGTGATATTTATTTTAACCGGGTTCCTTAGTAACGAGTTCGTGAGCGAAACGATCGAGGGCGGCATGGTTGCCGAGAAGAACAGCGTTTGTTTGTCTTTCGGTAGTTTGGGTAGTATCCGTTTGATGTCGTGGATGAATCCCATGTCCAGCATACGGTCAGCCTCGTCGAGTACAAAATATTGGATACAGTCTAAATGGATGTATCCCTGGCTCATCAAATCGAGCAGACGTCCCGGGGTTGCGACAAGTATGTCGATGCCTCTTTGCAGGGTGCTTACTTGCGGACCTTGTTTTACTCCACCGAATATGACTCCATGACGTACTCGGGTATATTTCGCGTAATCATCGATGCACTCGCTGATTTGTAGGGCGAGTTCACGCGTGGGAGTTAAAATCAAAGCCTTGATTTCTTTCCGGTTGCTTCTCTCTTTTTCTAAATGTTGGATAATGGGTATGGCAAACGAGGCGGTTTTTCCTGTTCCTGTTTGTGCACAACCTAAAATGTCCCTTTTTGCTAATGCGGCAGGAATAGCTGCTTCCTGAATAGGCGTCGGTGTAATATATCCTTTTTCTTCTATTGCTTTTAAAATAGGCTCGGTTATATTTAATTCTTTAAATGTCATATCTGTTATTTGTGCCATGTTTAAGTGGCGGTTTAATAATCAAAGACCCGGCTGTCTCGAAAAGAGAAAGTCTGAATCTTTATAATTCTTTGTCTTAAGTGAAACGATATAAATTTCCTGAATTGTTCGTTTCTTAGAGTGAGGAAGATAATTAATTATAGGAAAGACTTGCTTATAATATATATAAAGAAGAACTATAACAATAATGATTCATTACTCAAACTGAGTACAAAGGTAACAAAATAAATCGAGAAAGCAATTATAAAGGCTTGATTTTAAATTATCCTGGAAAATAACATTCTTTATTTATTCAACAGGCGTGAATATCGAAGGTTTTTATGTAAGTTTGCACCGTAATCCTAAATATTCATATTTTGAGAGGAATCTTTAAATTTATACTGGCTTAATATTAGCCTCATAAACCACAGGTTAATAATTCTTTCGTTTGAGTAGTTCTACTTGAGGTGGTTTCTTATTTTATATTTTTCATTTACGACATGACCTTTTCGAGAGGATAAGGTAGTTTATGGCAACTCCTGTGTCTGCTATAAACTACAATGCCGTGAACGATCATAAAATCTTTCAAAGAATTATTAAGTGCGGTATAGATAATGAGAACTGAGTATATATGGGAGGTAAAGGTCAAAAACACTCCTGTTTTAAAAAGAAAATGTAATCGTTGTAATTGTAATTGGTTTTATTGTAGCAACAAATTTAGAATGAATGCCCAAAAAAGAACATTGATGTATGGTTAATTTATAGATGCGTGGAATGTGACAACACGTATAACCTGACTATTTTGTCACGTACAAAAACCGAGCTGATAAAAAAGATTTGTTCTTGAAGTTTTCAGAAAATGATGAAGATCTTTCTTGGGAATGTGCTTTTTCTTCCGAAATAGGACAGAAAAATAGCGTAGAATTTGATTATAGTAGTGTCGAATACGAGATTCTGCATGATGATATTTCGATAAATGACATCTTGAATGTAGAAAATGAAATTGTGGCATTCAAAATTCAAACCCGTTTTGAGTTTGGACTGAAATTGTCTGCAGTCATTCGAAATTGTTTGGGGGTATCTGCAACTTTGTTAAATCACATGATTGAAACTGAAGCGTTTTTTACACCAGAAGGTTATCCACTAAATGCAAAACATATATACCAATCGAACGATACTATAAATTTATGCAGAGTTGGAAATTAATGAGATAGATATTCCGAAATATGTTCCTAATACAAATAGAACTCGCTGGATTCCAACGAGTTCTATTTGTATTAGTGATCCGGAAGGGATTCGAACCCTTGACCTACGGCTTAGAAGGCCGTTGCTCTATCCAGCTGAGCTACCGAACCGAGTGTCGTTATTTTTTTGACGGTGCAAATATAGCGGTTTCTGCTATAAATACAAACTTTGGGGGTACTTTTTTGTTTTATTATTTTCAGTATCCTTTAAGTCTTGTTATTTTAGTATCATAATTGGAGTTTTTTGTCTTTAGAATTGGAGGCTTTGTCTCATATTCAGAATCGAATAGGAATGAATTGTAATTTTGTTCTATAACTAAATAATGAAAATATGAACAAGACAGAATTGGTAGAGAAAATATCCCGGATGTCGGGATTGGAAGTTGCTGAAGGTGGTATCGTGCTGGATTCTTTGGAAAAAGTGTTTGAAACGGAGTTAAAAGAATCAAAACGTCAAAGATATATGTTCGATACGCTTTATGGTTTAATGACCCTTTTGAAAAAACTCCGTTACAAATGAAAAGAATATATGGAGAACTAAAAGTTATTCTGCGTCCAGCATAATTAACTCGTATTGTTGGCTACCCATGCCTAGTTTCTCGGCATGAACTAGCGTGTGGATGCCGTGGCGGGATTCCATGCGTTCGATCAGATGGATACGCCCGTGATCCGGGGAAGAATACACTTGGTCGACACATGCTTTGTCCAGAGCCACGGGGTCGAGGGAGGCGAGGATGCCGATGTCGCCCATCTTCGGATCTTCGGGGGCGGCGGCGCAGTCGCAATCTACCGACAGGTTGTTGGCTATGCTGATGTAAAGAATCTTCTCGCCGCAATGATCCGCAATAGCTTTGGCGGCTTCTGCCATGGATTCAAGGAAATCGTCTTGCTCGGGCAGGTTGCTCCACGGGTCGCCTTTTGTTTTTCCGGCACTATGTATCCACGCTTTTCCAGCTGAGGAAGCGATACCAATCGACATATTTTTGATCGCACCACCAAAACCGCCCATGGCGTGTCCCTTGAAGTGCGATAGAATAATCGTGAAGTCATAATTCAGGAAATGCGAGCCCACGAAGTCTTCCTTCAAGTGCTTGCCCCCCTTGACAGAAAGTGCGGTTTCTCCCTCCGCATCCATAATGTCGACCTCTGCGATGGCTGTGAAACCGTGGTCTTTGGCGGCTTGTAGGTGGGCGGTCGTGTTTGCTCGTCCGCCGCCGTAAGCGGTGTTGCATTCGACGATTGTACCTTTTACTTTTTTCACGAGATCGCCGATAAGGGCAGGTTTCAAGTAGTTGTTTCCGCCCGGTTCCCCGGTAGAAATTTTGACGGCTACTTTTCCCGTGGCTTCCCGCCCGAGAGCCTCGTATATGCGGAGAAGGCTTTTCGGGCTGATTTCTTTAATCATGTAGACTTTGGGAAGAATGTTCTTGTCACTCTCTTCGGGGGAAGGGTTACTACAAAATGTAGAGAGTGGGGACACAAGTGTCATAATTAAAACAGGTAATAGATTTGCTTTCATATTAATTCTTTTTTATTCGTGCGTTTAACAATTAAAATACTGGCTTCGTATAGCAGGCACATGGGAAACGACACCAGTAGCAGGGTGAATACATCTGATGTCGGGGTGATGATTGCCGCAATGGCAAGGATACTGACGATGGCGTGGCGGCGATACCGGCGCATGAAAGTAGCGGAGATCAAGTTGAATTTGGCGAGCAACCAACACAGGATGGGAATTTCAAAGACAATGCCCATCATCAAGTTCATCATCATAAGCGTGTCCATGTATGATTGCAGGGAAATCATGTTCTCCACGTCGTCACTCACTTGGTAAGTCCCCAAAAAACGGAAGGTCAGGGGAAATATCAGGAAATAACTTAACGCTACGCCCAACATGAACATCATGTAGCCACTTCCGACGACCCGTGAGGCGTATTTTTTCTCCTGGGAATATAAAGCCGGGGAAACAAATCGAAATAAGGCGTATAGGATGTAGGGGGAAGCGATGAGGATTCCCACGTATATGGCTGTCCGCATATGTATGATGAACTGTTCCGCCAGCCCGGTGTTTATCAACTTGACAGAGAAAGCTTCCGGCGTCATGTCCGATAGGGACAGCCAATCACTTACGAGGGCGAATCCCTTGTAAGTGATAAAGCTATCCTTCTGGGGAGCTAGGATAATCGTGAACAGGATGTCCTTGAACAAAAATGCAACGACCCCGAATACCACGATGACTGCGCCAATTCGTATCAAGCAGCTGCGCAGTTCATCGAGGTGCTCCCAGAACGTCTGTGTCTCTATGTTGTCTGTTGTGTTCATTTTTCTTCGGTAGTGTCTTTCTCTGCGGAAGGGTCAATGCCGTTCATACCGTCCTTGAAACTGCGGACGCCTTTCCCGATGCCTTTCATCAATTCGGGGATTTTTTTCCCGCCAAAAAGTAACAATACCACGAGGGCGATAAATAGTATTTCCGGTGTTCCGATGAGTAACATAATCATAGATGTCATAAGTTGATGTTTTATTTGTTAATTAAATACTTGATAAACAGGTGCCCCCCGAAGATTTGCAATGCCATTCCCGGCAATCCGATACGGAAGTCCTGCACGGCACGGGTGAAATCACCGATGATTGCCCATTCTCCGAGGGTGCCCGCTATTTGGTAGAAGAGGACAACACACGCGAGAATGAGTATAGAGATTCGTTTGAAACGTTGGGCGGCATACCCTGCGGCGGTAGCCAGTAGTACGGATTTCAGAAGTATTGCTGGTAAGGATGCCACGAGCGGCATCCCGAAAAACAGGGAGTTCAGGATAGGTGAGGATACCGCTGTCAGCAGACCGACTTTCCAGCCGTATTTATAAGCTCCGATCAAGGTGAAGAAGTATATCGGCAACCAAGTCGTTCCGCCTTGCGATGCGATGTGGAACAATTGGGGTAGTACCATGTTGCCGGCAATGAAAAGCGATGCTGTCAAGTACGTTTTGACTTCTTTGTAGTCTAACGAGTAAAGTTGGATGGTTGTTGTTTTCATATCTGATTGTTTTAAAAGTTTAGATTGATTCCTCCCGTGAAAGTTGCTTTCGGCATGGGAAAACCGTCATTGATCTCGTAGCGTTGTGCCAGAAGGTTTTCTCCTTTCACGAAGATATGGGCGAAGGGGCACAGGCGATAGCTGGCTCTGGCGTTCCACGGTACGAAATTCTCTTTCTTTTCCGTGGTGGTGTAAAGCCCTGCCACGTACTGCACGCCGGAGGATGCTGTCCAGCGTCCCCGCGAGAAGTCAGCCCCGATGTATAGTTTGTGTTCCGGTGCGGCAACCAGCGGGTGTATCATACGCAACCAGCTGTAATTGGTAGAGATGTTCCATGCTGTGTTTATACGGTAATTCATGTCGGCTTCCGCTCCCCAGTTCTCAACTTTCCCGGTATTGACATTCATTCGTCGACCGTCCACGGTTTCTTGGGTGATGATATTGTCCCCGTCGATGTAAAAGAGGTTTATCCCGTAGTGTAACCTGTTTTTCATCAAGTGTTGGGAGTAGGAGATTTCGTAATTCCACATCCGTTCCGGCAATAAGTCGGCGTTTGCGACACGGAACATATACAATTCTCGGATGGTCGGGTTGCGGAATCCTTTGCTCACCATCGCTTTCACGCTGCTGTTGTTAGGTAGGTATGCCGATAGACCGACCTGTGGAATCCATTCCGTGCCGGTCACCGAATGGTGGTCTACTCGTACGCCTGCATCTAGCGTGAGCCACGAGAAAAATGTCTGGCGGAAGTCTGCGTATCCGGCAACCTCGTTTTCTGATTTATCGGAAATGCCTTCCTCATGCCCGTCCGTGACGAAATGGTTCCACGCTTCTCCGCCGAAATGCTGGAAATCCACGCCCACCGTGATGCGGTTACCTTCAAACAGGGTGGCACTTTGATACAGGGAACCCCCCAGCATGAGGTCTTTCGAGTTGAAACGGTAGGTTAACGGTTCCTTCCCCTCGGAATAGCCGTCGTTGATCTCGTGGCGTCCCCAGTTGTAGAAGAAACTCAAAGCTCCGGAGGTTTTCTCGTAACGATTGGCGAGGGCGAAGGAGGTCATGCCTCGGGTGATGCGTGAGTCGTTGTCGATAAGGGGGGCGTTGGTCTTTCCGGGGTTGGAAGCGTTGAAGTGCGTGACGTTCACGTCGCAGGAAAGGTTCCATGCGTCGCTCAGTTCATATCCCACTTTGGCGTACCCGCCGTATTGCTCGAATTCCATGTCCGGGCGGTGCCCGTCGGTGCGGTTGTACGAACCGGTCACGATACTCGTGAAGCGTCCCCGTTTCATGCTATTGCTTGCTTCGGTGATTAATGTGTTGTATGACCCGTAACTTACTCGGGCATTTGTTTTCACTGCGTCTTCCCGCTGTTTCCGGGTGATGATGTTGATTACCCCACCCATGGCGTTCGATCCGTAGAGCACCGATGCCGGACCCCGCACAACCTCCACGCGTTCTGCCAGCATGGTCTGGTAGGCATCGGCTATCGGGTGTCCCATTAATCCCATGTATTGCGGGTGACCGTCTATCAGCACGAGTAGTTCGGTATTGGAGCTTCCCCCGATACCGCGCAGGCTCATGCCGCCGGCAGACCCCGTCGACACGCCGTATCCCATGACGCCCCGGCTGGTGATGAACAGTCCCGGTATCCGTTCCGTCAGGATCGGGAGTAATGAAGGTTCGAAACGTTTTTCTATCGCCTCCCGGTTCACGACGGAAACGGTCATGGGCAGGTGGCGCACGTCGGTTTCATTGCGGGTGCCGGTTACGACGACTTCTTTGATGGTGTCAGTCCGGGCTATGTCGGTCGTGCCTTCTCGCAATTGTGCCTGTAAGTTAGTGCTTAAAAGGAAGCCGGAGAATAGGGCGCAGGCTACTTTTTTGTTTATCCTTATTTTCGAGATAAAGTTCCGGATCACGGGGTAAATGTCTTTCACCGATTTTATTTCAAAGCAGGCGGATTCCAGCGGGCACCAGCCAGTCTTGTCCCGGTTCACGATGTGCGGTACCTTTTTTATGTAGCGGACGTCTATTCTCGCATCTTGCAGTAACGCCAGCGCTGGTTCGCTGATGGTGTCGGTGTATACGTTTTCTACACAGCCAAGTACCATCAAGGCAGCAGCTGCTTTGCCGATCACTTTGTCTGCCACGTGTGCCCCTTTCATGAATGAGGGGTCTTCTTCCAGCAGGTCGTACAGGTCTGCCACGCCTCGCTGGTGAAAGGTGCGGACTTCTGTCCCTTTTGCGATCACGCAGGAGTAGCCGCCGATGTGTAATAGTTCTATGATGTTTTCTGTCATAAGGCAATTCTTTTTAGTTCATCTGGGACAAAACTATCGCGTTTCTCTGGTGCGGTTGTTATATAAATTACGGGTATTAATCGGAAATCTCTGAATTTATTCATTTTCAATTCTCCATTTTCAATTGTTCCACGAATCTGTCGATGCGGTGCAGTTCCCTGGGGATATTGATGTTTTGCGGGCAGTGGTGCACGCATTGATTACATCCGATGCAGTGGTTCGCTTGGCGCAAGCGGGGCACGCTACGGTCGTAGCCCACGAGGAACACCCAGCGTGCCTTGCGGTAATTCTCGTCCTGCGTGTTTGCGGGGATATTCCCCTCGTTCACGCATTTGTTATAATGTATCAGGATAGACGGGATGTCTATTCCATACGGGCAAGGCATACAATATTTGCAATCGTTGCAGGGTATCGTGGGGTATTTCAGTAATAGTTGTGCCGTTTCTTCCAGGAAATCCTTGTCGTTATCGGTCAAGGGGGCTAGCGGGGAATAGGTATGTAGGTTTTCTTGCAGGTGTTCCATGTAGGTCATGCCGCTCAACACGGTCAGCACTCCTTCCGGTGAGCCCGCGAAGCGGAATGCCCACGAGGCGACACTATCCGACGGGCGGCGTTGTTTCAATCGGCTGACGATGTAGTTTGGCACGTTTGCCAGACGTCCACCAAGCAGTGGTTCCATAATGACGGCAGGGATACCGCGTTTGACGAGTTCGCCGTACAGGTATTCGGCATCCGTGTTGCGGGTATTCATTTCCTTGGCGTGCTTCCAGTCCACGTAGTTGAGTTGAATTTGCACGAAGTCCCATTTTATCTCGTCGTGGCGGGCGAGCAGGTAGTCGAATACCTCGATGTCCCCGTGGTACGAGAAGCCAAGGTTACGGATACGTCCCGCTTTCCGTTCCTCGATGAGGAAGTCGAGGATGCCGTTATCCAAATAACGACCTTTCATCGCTTCCATGCCTCCCATGCCGATGCCGTGAAGCAGCATATAATCGAGGTAATCCACCTGCAATTCTTTCAGCGAATTGCGGTACATGGCGATGGACGCTTCCCGGCTCCACGTGTCCGGTGAGAAGTTCGACAGCTTCGTGGCGATAAAGTATTTGTCCCTCGGGTGGCGGCTGAGGGCTATCCCCATGGCGTGTTCCGAGCGCCCTTTGCAGTATGCGGGCGACGTGTCGAAGTAGTTCACCCCGTGGGCGATGGCGTAATCCACTTGGCGGTTCACCATGTCTTGGTCTATTTCGTCCTGACTGTCTCTCGCACTAGAATTACTGGTAGTCGGTAGGCGCATACAACCGTAGCCCAGCAGGGATACTTTGTCGCCCGTGGTGGGGGTGATGCGATAGGTCATTTCTCCGGTTTGTGCGTTGTCCGAACCGCCATTCACGACGGAGTTATTCCGGGGACGGCAACCGTACAGGGCTGCTGCGGTGGTTGCCGTTCCTGCACCGAATATTTTCAGGAAAGTACGGCGGTCTATTTCTTTTTTATTCTTGTTTTTCATGTTTCTTATCTGTTAAATGGTTTTGTGCATCTCGTGTCCCTCCACGTAAATTGCGCTGAACGGGCGAGCAGGGCACAGGTGCTCGCAAGCGCCGCAACCGATACAACGTTCGGTGTTCACCACGGGAATCTTGGGCGAGTCCGTCATGTCCGGGTCGGACGCCACCATTTGGATGGCTCCCGTGGGACAGTGGCGGGCGCAGTTGCCGCAATCTACCCCGTCGGTCAGGGGCACGCAGTTTTCTTTTATCCACACGGCATGACCGATCTGGATGGCGGATTTTGCCGCTGCCGTTATCGGCAGGATGGCTCCCGCCGGGCATACCTCTGAGCATTTGTTGCATTCGGGGCGGCAATATCCTCGCTCGTAGGACATTTCCGGCTGCATGAGGGTGCTTAGGTCGCCGGAGGGGCGCAGTACGTGATTGGGGCATACCGTTACGCATAGCTGGCAGGCGGTGCAACGTTGGTTCATGTTGCGTGTGCCCAGTGATCCAGGAGGCGTGATGGGTGTGTCACGATGAGGGATTTTCTTGTCTTCGATAACGGCAAGCCCACCATCCACTTTTTTCTCCTGCGCTTTCAGCACGGAAGTGCTCGCGAGTACGGTTGCGACGGTGAGGAAATTGCGGCGGGACTTGTTCACGTCTGCGGCTTCCCGCATGGGCTCTTGTGCCGGTCGTTTGTAGTGCGGTTTATAGCTGATAGCTCCTTGCTTGCAGGTTTGGAGGCAGTTCATGCACGCCACGCAGCGGCTATAATCCACCTCGTGTTTTTTGTGGTTGATGCACGCTGCCTTGCATTTGTGCGAGCAAAGACTGCACCCGTTGCATTTCTCTGCATCGATCGTCACTCGGAATAGGGAGTTGCGGGAGAGAAATCCCAACACGGTACCTACGGGGCAGATTGTGTTGCAATACGTTCGTCCGTTACGCCATGCAAGGGTAATAAGTATCACGAAGGTTGCCGCGGCGATAAGGAAGGTCGGCAGGCTTTTTATCCAGACGTCCACCTCGTAGAAGGCGTAACTGTCTGCCCGTTCAGCCGCGTGGGCGAGCAGGTTGTTACTCCATTGCCATAGCGGGGCGAACAGGTTGTTGGCGATGCGCCCGTAAGCGCTGTACGGTGCCAGCAAGGCTACAATGGAGCCAGCCCCGGTAATGAGGGCGATAATAAAAATCCCGAGGATGCCGTATCGCACCCACGAGAGGGCGGGGGAATAGCTGTAAGGTAGTTTCTTGCGTCGTTTCCCGAACCACGCTATCACGTCTTGAAATACGCCGAGCGGGCAGATCACCGAACAATATATGCGTCCGAAGATCAAGGTGAGAGTGATAAGAAGCACGACAACTCCTGCGTTCAGTGCCAGAACAGCAGGGAGAAATTGTATTTTTGCTAACCAGCCGAACCACGCATGCAGCGTTCCCGTGAAATCGAGAAACAGCAGGGTGATAAGGGTAAAGCAAATAATGGCAAGTGTCAGTCTGATTTTTCGTAACATCACGTCTTTGTTTTTGAGTTATGTAGCAAAGATATTCGGGTAATGCCTTGAATCATACAGTCGTTGCGTTAAAGCGAAAAATTGTAAACTGATGACGAAAACTTACTGGGAAACGGGACTTTTTGGACAACCTCTTTTTATTTGACGATCCACGACTTGAACTCGGAGGCTTTGTTTTTGCTGATATACATGCGTTCGGGAACTTCCGTGTCGAGGGTGACGAGCAGGCGGTTGTCGAACCAAATGGTGATGTTGGTGACGCTGTCTTTCGCCACGATAAATTGTTTGTTCGCCCGGATGAAGTGTGCTGGGTCGAGGGTGGCGATGATCTGCTCGAGGGTTTTGGAATAGGGATATTTCTCCCCGTTTTTCAGGTAAACGAAAGTATTTTTGTCCGTGGTGTAGAAGCAGGATACGTCCCGTAGGTTGACCGGGATTAACTTGTCCTTGATCGGAATCAGCAGGCGGTCTTGGTATTTTGGGGGAGCCGCAAGTTGGGTGAGTTGCGACAGGTATTGCACGAGATCCTGACGGGTGAGTTTGCTGTATTTATCGAGGGCGTGGCGTATGTCGCCTACTTTTACCGGTTTCAGCAGGTAGTCGATGCTGTTCACGCGGAATGCTTCGATGGCATACTGGTCGTAGGCGGTGGTGAAGACAATGGGGGTTTCCACTGCGATCTTGTCGAAGATGGCGAATGCCGAGCCGTCCGACAGGTGAATGTCCATGAAGATCAAGTCTGGTAGCGGGTTCGACTGCAACCACTGCACGGTGCCGGTAACGCTCTCCGTGTTACCAGCTATCCGGATGTGTGGGTCAACTTCCGTGATAATATCCACGAGATTCTCGTAAGCGGCGGTTTCGTCTTCTACAATCAATATGTTCATAGCGGTGTTATTTTAATGGGAGGTAGACACGGAAAGCGTTTGCATCATGTTCTACCCGGATTTGTTTGTTCATCAATAATTCAAAGCGCTTGTTGAGATTATCGAGTCCCGTCCCGTTCGTGTCGGGCGGGGTCAGTTTCGGGTGCATGGGGTTCGCCACGACCAGTTCGCCACGGTCGTCGAGCCGGATGGTGATGGTCATTTTGCACTCGCTGTCGATGCGGTTGTGGACGATGATGTTGTCTACCAGCGGGAGCAGGGAGAGTACTGGCAGTACTAGCGTGTCCTTCTCCCGTTCATCAGCCTCTATGGAGAAGTCCAGCTTGTTGGCGAAACGTACTTCCATAACGTAGCGGAACGATTCGATAAATTCGAGTTCCTCACGTAGCGGCACGAGTCCCTTGTGGTCGCTTTGGAGTATATAGCGAAAGATGTCCGACAGCTGGTTGACGTAGGTCAGCGTTTTCTTGTCATCCTTCTTGCGGATCAAGGAAGATATGCCGTTCAGTGAGTTGAAAAAGAAATGAGGGTTAATCTGGTTTGCGAGGGCGTCACAACGGCTTTTCAGGTTCTCGAAGCGCAGGCGTTCGATCTCATTCTCTTTTTCTCGCTGCCGGGTGTAGAGCATGGAGATATACCCGATCACGGTACACAAGACGCACGACACGGCAAACTGCGAGATCAGAGTGCTGCCTCGGAAGTCGGTGCGGATGCCGTAGCGCGATACCGTGTAGGAGATGCCGAGGAAGACGAGGTAGGTTGCCAGCGTCATCAGGAAGTTACGTCCGAGTCGCTGGCGAAACGGTGCCGTGGGGAGTTTTTTTAGGTTGTAGCGTATCAACCAAGCGATAAATCCCCAGAAAAATAATAGGCGGTAGATGAAATAGGTAAAATATAGCGGGTAGCTTTCTTCCGGTATCATGTTTATCTCCCATGGGAGGCAGGAGAGGTTGGGGTATATGATGAAAATGGCACTTGTCAGGCTGATGAGTGGCAGTTTACGGGATATGTACAAGTCAAATGAATCCATAATTGTCTTTTTTATCACTACAAAGAAAAGTAAAATAATTATTATTCGCTCTCGGAAAGGAGGTAAAACGAAAAAAAGGAGCGGGAAAGCGAAAACTTTACAGAAGTAACCCCGGACGGGGTGTCCGGGGCGGCAAGGGATGGTTGTTTGGAGGGAGTTCCCCGTGTCCGTCGGGGAATAGAGGGTGTTGTAAAAAAGGATGGTTGAAGGGTTGCCCTCCGGTAACCGAGTCCCTCGATCGGCGTTTGTGTTGTATCTGGTAACAAAGAAAAATATAATGAGGTTATCTTATTATCGTTTGCCGAACAAAGCGAAAAAATGGGGATAAAGGCGAATGAAATTTACTAATTTTAAATTTCAACTGTACAAAACGATCCTCGTGCAGTGATTTAGTGATTTGATTTTCTCACGCTGTGGGTGTTGTCCGTGTTGTTAATCTTGCGGTATATCTGGGGGTAGCAACTTTCAATTTTTTCTGAAGTATTCTATCATTTCGCTGGTGAGGCTGATGTCCGATTCGCTGGCGGGGATATCCTGACGGGGGAACCACTTGGCAACAGCGAGTTCCTCCCGATCTAACGTGATGCGGTCGTTCCCTTCGACTTCGGCGAAGAATCCCATGAGAAGGGTGTCCGAGAATGCCCACGGCTGGCTCTTGTAGTATTTTAGATTTTTGACGTGCAAGCCGACTTCTTCCATGACTTCCCGGCGGACGGTTTCTTCCACGGATTCGCCGATCTCGGTGAACCCAGCAAGGAGGGCATACCTCGTGTATTCCCGGTTGGCGTATTTGGAGAGCAGTATCTTGTCGCCGTTGGTGACGGCAACGATCACGGCGGGCATGATCTTGGGGTATTCCGAGTTTCCGCATTTCTCGCAGTACATCATCCGTTCCTTGTCATGGGGAACGAGTTTTTCCCCGCAATGACTGCAAAAACGATGATTGTCGTACCATTTATATAGGCTGTAAGCGGTAATCCCGGCAAATGCGGAATGACGGGGAAAGGCTTTCCTGAACACGGAGATGTTCTCCAGGCGGAAATCACCTTGTTCCTTTGCTGGTTGGTTTATCCAGTAAAAGCGGTTGTCGTCAATGGCGAATAGGTAAGTGGCGGTTTGTAAAAGTGTATTCGTATCGCCAGTCAACTCGTTAAAGCGGGGAAAACGGATCGCACCGTTCTGTTCGTGTAAGAGAACGGTGCGATCGTTAAAACAAAGGGCAAAGTCTGTTGCCTCCGGTCGGCGGTTTGAATAAGCGTTCGAGAACTTGTGTGGTGCAATGTCTTGAATCATGATAGCTTAAAATTAACTTCTCGGGCGACTAGAGTCAAATGGGGAATTTTATTTCTTTTGCAGGTTGTCTGCTTTTGCTTTCAATCGGGCAGCTCTCTCTGCACTTCCGGGATGGGAAGAGAACATCTTTTGGATGCGTGTTGCCTTTTCGCCCCCGGCATTGGACAATTCTACCAGTTTGTTTAGTGCCTTGGACATGGCATACGGGTCGACATTCTGACGGAGGCAGAAATCAAAAGCGTAATCGTCTGCGGCATTCTCTTGTTTCTGAGAGAATTGAGCTCCCATAAAAGCTTCTGCCAGGTCGCCCAGCTGGGAATCGGTGAGCTTGGCAACCTTTTCGTTCATAGCTCCTGCGGCATTTTTGGCGGCAGAACGGAGATAAGCGTTTTTCATGGCATTCTTGGAATCGTGGTGAACGACGTGCCCGATCTCGTGCCCGATCACAGCGAGTACTTCGTCGTCGGTCATGATCTCCATTAACCCGGCACATACCCGGATACTCCCGTCACCACAAGCGAAAGCGTTCACGTCAACCACTTCATATACCCCGAAGTTTAATTTCAAGCCCTCGACTTCGGGAAAATTCGCCGTGATTTTGGCTAATCGTTTGCCTAATTCACTGTCCGGGGCAGCCAATTTGTTGTGGGTATCCATCCATTGCATATATTCTTTGCTCATGGCGGCAATGTCTTCATCGGAAAGGGTGATTGCCCCTGCCGCATCTTTCCCCGCTTGGATAGCTTTTTTCGTGTCGATTTTCATTTTGCCGATTTTGATTTGAGCTTGTGATGCGGTAATCCCCGCGAAAAAAAGAGCAAATATCAGTAATGTTTTCATTTCTAGTATTTTTAGTTATTACAAGTGTTTTATTTTATTTCTGAGGTCGTTTTTGTTTGACGCGCAAAATTATATATTTATTGCTGATGGGGCAATAGTTACGGATTATTTGAAAAATATTTTTGCCCGAATGGTACTTGTAAAGGAAATTATATTACCTTTGCATCGCTCAAGCAAACGGACTCGTAGCTTAATGGATAGAGCACTTGGTTACGGCCCAAGAGGTTGTGGGTTCGACTCCCGCCGAGTTCACGAAACCGCCCGAAGATTGATTCTCGGGCGGTTTTTTTGTATCTTTGAGAACTATATCCAAAGCATGACGAGTATGGCTAAAATTTCTTATACGGAAGATATTTTGAAAGACGGGTTCGAGCGAAGGGAGATCCCGTTGCGGGATGATTACGAGGGAAGGGCGATGAGTATGCTTGTGCGCCGTTTGGCTGTCCCGGGAAACGGGCAAGCCGTGTTGTATATCCACGGTTTTAATGATTATTTTTTCCAGAAAGAAATGGCTTTTCGCTTTAATGAACGGGGGATTCATTTTTACGCTTTGGATTTGAGAAAATACGGTCGTTCGTGGTTGCCTCACCAGGAGTTCAATGATATCCGGAATTTGAGGGCGTATTACGAGGAGATCGGGGAAGCGTTGAGAATCATCCGGGAGGAGGGAAGCCGTTATACCGTGCTCATGGGACATTCCACGGGAGGATTGATTGTCACGCTTTTTGCCAAAGAAAGAGCCGATAGAACTCTTTTCGATGCTATCGTGCTAAATAGCCCCTTCTTCGAATTCAACAAGAGCCGGATGGTACGGATGTTGTTGCCGTTGGTGGCTTTCATCGGAAAATATGTGCCCGAAGTGAAGATTGCGGGTGGATTTACCGAGGAATACGGGAAATATCTTCATCGCTCGTACCGGGGGGAATGGGAATATGACCTGACCTGGAAACCGCACGTGGCTCCCTGCATCAATCTAGGATGGATGCGGGCAATCTATAAGGCTCAACGGGAATTGAAGAAGCCGTTCCGAGTCGCTCATCCTTTCCTCGTGCTACACTCGGAAAAGTCTGTTACCAACGAGAAGGACAAGGAACAAATACAAACCCGGGATTCTATCCTTAACGTGGAGGATATTAAACGGATTGCCCGCAATATTCGGGGGAAGGTCGATATGGTCGCTATTCCCGGCGGACTGCACGATCTGCTACTTTCCCGGAAAGAGGTTCGGGAGAAGGTGTACCGGGAGATATTTGTTTTTTTTAAATATTGCAACAAACCATAACTTAGTGACGTATGACTTGAAAATTACAGGTTGCAGGTTGAGTTGGTAGCTGTTAAGGTGTGATGAAGAAGATTGATGTCAACTTGTAGCCTGTAACTTGTAACTTTTAATTCGTGATGTCATGTTGTTGGGTATGTGGTTCTTGATGGGGGACGGATGAAGAAAAAAGGGACTCGCGCCTGGTTAATGGAGTATTTGGGTCATCATCGAAAGGATGCGCGAGTCCCGAGAGGCTCTTGATAGTTTCATCCCGTTAGTCCGCATTGGGGATGATTCGTCCTCTTTCTATGGTTGTAGTTAGTTTCGTTTAAAATAGTAGGGTTAGGGAATATGCTTCCCTAACCCCGTTTTCCTGACTAATAGCAAGGATGACTAATCCCTGCGTTAAACAATTTGTGAAAAAAAGAATGAACTGTGTAAACGGTGTCCAATAAGTACACCTGATTTGACTTTTGATCATTGCTACCCGGCAACGGGGCGTCGCACGACTTTTCCCCGCCGTTTCTACGATAACAAGATATTGTTGGGGGAGCGTTGATGGTTACTATATTTTTCGGGTAAACTTCCATTATAATATGTTTTTATTAATATTTATCTTTCTTAATCTGATGTAAAGTTAAAAAAGAATATCCTGTTTTTGTAGGCGTAAATCAAGTGTCCGGGTTAACTTTTTTGCGGGAATTGTAGAACTCCGTTTTTTCATCCGGTCGAATGGCGGAAGGGAAGGAGATGCTCTGTAAACTTCCATTTTTTACAAGCGGGGAAATAAGTCTAATGTTGGATATTTATTTATGGAGGAAAATAGGATGTCTGGTGTCGAAAATAGTCATAATATACTGATTTTGTTGCGAAGGTTTCGGTTCGAAATCCCCTACTTTTGTAGTGGGTTGTTAAAAACTATTGCGTATGAATATGAAAGAAGTAACATTGTATGACGGTTTTCTTGCCGAATTGAGAAAGAGATTTCCGCGGGGAGCCGAGTTGACAAATGCGTTGGTGGATATGCTCTATATTGAGCGTGAGGCGGTCTACCGCAGGTTACGGGGTGAGGTTCCTTTTACTTTTATCGAGGTGATGACCATCTCGAAAGAGCTGGGAATCTCCCTCGATAATCTGACGTTGGCAGAAAAGGGAAAGAGCCGTCCTTTCCAATTAAAATTGGTAGAGTACGCTAATCCGGCAGATGCCGATTATAAGATGATGAGGGACTTTATCAATATGCTCGCAACGGTGAAAGACAGGGAAGATCTGGAGGCGGGACACTCGACGAATATCATTCCCCGGGCATTTTGTTATTATTATTCCAACATTACGCGTTTCTATCATTTCAAGTGGCTGTACCAGTATAGCCATGTTGATTCTTTGAAATCTTTTCGGGAGGTGGTAATATCGCCCAAGTTAGCCGAGATGCAGCAGGAATACTTACGGACTACACGGCAATTGAAATCGAATTATTTTATTTTTGATCATCTCGTTTTTCACTATCTTGTGACGGATATTAAGTTCTTTGCCAGCATCAATTTGATTGCACCCGACGAGGTACAGGCTTTAAAAGAGGAATTGATGCAATTGCTGGATGATATGGAACATTTTGCCGCAAAAGGACGTTTTAGCGATACGGGAAACGAGATGTTTATTTACTTGTCGAACATTAACCTCGACACGAATTATTGTTACCTGAGTACGGGCGATTTCCACTTGAGCATGCTGAAGGCGTTTACCTTGAATATGCTTATCTCGCGGGATGCTTATACCTTCGAGCGGCTACGGAGTTGGCTGCAATCTTTGAAGCGTTCCTCCACGTTGATAACGGTCAGCGGGGAAAAACAAAGGGTGATGTTCTTCGAGGAACAAAAACGGTTGATAGAAACTTTGTAGAGAGGTGAAAATTAAAAGTTAAAGGTTGATAGCAACATCAACCTTTAACTTTTAGTTTTTAATCCTGTTTATTTAAACAGCTTGTCCAATCCTTTCAGAATGTTGTTTTTAAGTTCTTTCCCGGCTTCTTTTTCTATTGATTTCAGCGCCTTGCTCAAGTCCGGGGTAACCGTGGGTTTCGACAAAGTACCGCCGATCTTCACGTCCACGTCGAGGGATTTGATGTTGTTGGCTCCGGGAATCGCTTTCAACACGTTGTCAATGTCTTTCCCGAAATATTTACGGGCGATGTTCATTGACATCACGTAGTCCATTTCGCCGTTCACCGTTTGTGTCCCCTGGAAAGTAGTCGGGTTACCGGCAATGTTTGTTGTAAAAGGCTCTACCGTGATATTTCCGTTGTTGATCTTGAAATCTATTTTTAGATTTGCGATACTAAGACGGCTTAATTCGTCGTTTTTCAGCAAGCTGGCGAGTTGTAGCATGGCTGGATTATCCTTGATTAGGAATCCGGTTGTGGACAGACTGCCGCCTCCGTTTGCCGTGGTCATGATGGGACTCATTTCTTTGTCTAGTTCAGAACTGAATTTCATGGCGGCGGAGATTTTACCACTGCAATTCATGGCAATAGGGATGCTTTCTTTGATGAAAGAGAAAGCGTGGTAAGTGGAAGTTATATCGATGTCCGAAGCCCGTAAGTTCAAGTCTACGGACGGTTTTGCCGGGTTGGCGGTATTGTACGATCCGTTCATCACGAGGTTGCCGTCGAGCATATCCATGCTCAAGTTTTTCAGTGTGGCGACACCCTCGTTTGTTTCAATGCTTCCCTTGATATTCTTGATAACTAGGCTGTCAAATAGAATCTGCTTGATGTTCGTGTTGAATGCCACTTGGATATTCTTGGGGATGGCTATTCCTTCTTCGGCTTCAGGGGAAGCTGGTTGAGTGGCAGTCGTGTTCTCGTTTTCGGCGGGAGCGGTTTCCGAACTGGAATTCGTGCTTGTCATAAATTCGTTCAGATTGATTGTGTTGGAAGTCAGCGTGAAGTTGCCCTTTAGTGTCTGGTCTTTAAACACGTAAGGCAGATAGTTTAACACATATCCTTGCAGGCTGAAGTCCGAAGACTTGATCTTCACCAGCAAATCCTTCAAGTTCAGACGTGCCGGGGTAATGGTTATTTCCCCTGACGGTACGGAAATGCCTTCCGGGAAATCCGCGCTTTTGAATAACACGTTTTTCAAGGCAATCTTCCCGTTTGCCGTGAATTTCTCGTATTGTTCCTTTTCGATGTACTGGTATTTGCCGTCAAAGGAGAGGTCTGTTGTCAACATCCCGTTGAGGGTAATATCTTTGAGGGGAAGTGCTTTTTTCAAGCTCTCGAAGTTGATAACGCCTTTCATGCCTCCCTTGAATGTCGGATCGTCCAAGTTGGAAACAAGCACGTTCATGCTGAATGGGTTGTTGGCAATCGTGAACGTGAGCGTACTTAGATTTGCCACGGTTTGCGCCACCGTTCCGCCAGGATTGGTGACGTTCAACTTGAGGTTGATTTTTTTTACCGATTCCGGCAACTCCGGGTATTTTAAGCTGGCATTCAGTATGTTGAAATTTAAATTGATCGCCGGAAGGTTATTTTCGTAATACTCGCCTTTGGCTTCCATGCTTAGCTGGAATTCCCCGGAAGTTTTCACTCCCTCTATTTCTTTCTGGAAATCCTTGGGTATCAAAGCGAGCAAGCTCTCGAATTTCGTGTCCGGGGCATTCAGTTTCAAATCCATTGTGTACTTGTCTTCTTTGATGCCGAGGCAGCCGATTAAATCGAGTTTCAAGTCATTGAGCGCCATATCATTTTTCTGGATGTCGAATTGCATATCTTTCAGATTGGCGGCGATGTCGGCTTGCCAGTTGAAGTCCGTGTTGTTGACCCACACGCTGTTTCCTTGGCATAGAGAGATATTTTTCAAGGAAAGCAGCACGTTCAGAATCGTGTTGGTTTCCGAGAAGTTTCCTTTTAGGTTCAAGTTCACCGCATCCACGTGGGCGAAGGTCGAAGCTTGATAATCTTTGTAATCCAATACTAGATTCCGGACTTCGATGTTGTTGAAAGCGACGGCTGTTTTCGAGTCGGGGTCAGCCGTTTCCTCCGGTACTGTTTCTTGGGTTGCCACTCCTGTCGTGTCAGAAGGCACCATGATGTCCCAGTTGGCTTTTCCTTCGGCATTTACTTTCGGGCTAAAAAGACAATCTTTCAATAATATGTTATTAATGATGATTTCATCCCCGGAAATAAGGGATTTCAAGTTCACGGAAGCCTCGAAATGCGGAATATTGACGAGGGTGTCACGTGTGTTATTCTCTTCCTTGGAGATCATTACGTTCTCGAGAGTGACACTGAGGTTTGGAAAGTTTTTGAACATACTGAGGTTGACGTCACCGATAGCCAGTTCTGCCTGAATGTATTTAGAGGATTTTTCCTCGATTAGTCGAAGAATATCGCTCTTGAAAAAGACAGGGATAACCATGAGTGCGACGATAATCAGCACGATGATAATTGCTAGTGTGATAAATACTTTTTTCATGTCTTATATGTATTACGTGTGTGTTATTTTCAACTGCCAATGCTTGGCTATTGTTACAAAGTTATACAAATTATTTGAAGTAAGGTTTTATTTTTTGTAGTTTATATAACGGTAAAATCTTTTCTGAGTTCAGAATAGAGAAGTTTATTTTACCGAACTTCCGCTTGGCGTTGAAAATGAGTTGTACGTCTTCGTAAGCTAAATAGGGGTGTTTAAGTACCGCTTTGAATGTCATCGTGTCGAGGTCTTTTTGCCGGATAAGACTGGGATTCACGGTGAAACGGGCGAGGAGGGTATCTATATTGAGATACTGGAATTTGATTTCTTTTAATTGTTTGGGTGTGTGAAATCCCCCGAGACGTTCTCGGTAGCGGATGATTTTAGACGCGTAGTATGATCCTATTCCTCTTATCTTTACTAACGTGGAACTGTCAGCCGTGTTCAGTTCAATCGGGGAGGGAAGCGGTTTTGTCAGAGAAATTCCCGTCGTGTCGGATGTTGCCGGGGGGGTAAGCAGGAATAGAGGACATTCCCGTTCCCGGCTTGCCAAGGGTAACACGAAAAGAGCGAGAATCATGACGCTTAGAAAAATAATGCCCCTTTTTTCCGATCTCCTTAAAAACATGGTATCTATTTTAAACTATGAGTTGATAAATTAAGTGAATATTAACGAGAATTCCAAGTAATAGGGGCTAATTAAAAATATTATTACTTAAATAAGTTAGAATGAATATTTTATCCCGGTTTAGCGAAAAACCTATGAAAAAAGTTGAGAATAAATTTGTGAGAAAACTAAAAAGGTATACCTTTGCAACCGCAATTGAGAAACACAATTGAAGGATTCAGTAGCTCAGCCGGTAGAGCACAACACTTTTAATGTTGGGGTCCTGGGTTCGAGTCCCAGCTGGATCACGAAAATAGAAATTAAACACCTGATAGTCAATAAATATCAGGTGTTTTTTTTATTGGTACCACGATGGTATCACAAGATTAACGATTGATGCGATAAATAATTATCGATAGGATCTGTGAATTTGGTTGCTAAATCTGTAATTTATCTACCATAATATACAAATTGGCTGTCTACCTTTGTATCATAACAGTGAAAGGATAAAGTGATGAAAAAAATTATTTCAATATTAACATTCGTATCTTTCGCTATGACTTCATTTGTACAAAACGACGCTACTTGCATTTCCCACCAAAATGTATCGGTGGCAAAGTAAAATTTCGTTATGTTATTGATATGAAAACGTTAAGATGAATTATGAAAAAAGAAGTTGTTATTTGGATCGGGGCAGGAGAAATAGGTCTTGCTATTATTCGCCGTATCGGGACAGGTAAATATATCCTTGTTGCAGATAAGAATTTGGAAAAGGCACAAAGCATTGCTGCACTCTTGGAAAGAGTCGGATTTGATGCCATAGCACTAAGAACAGACCTTTCATCAAGAAATTCTATTCTTTCTGTGATAGATGAAGCACTAAAATACGGGGAAATCAAGTATTTAGTAAACTCCGCGGGAGTATCACCCAGCCAAGCATCAATAGAAACTATTTTGAAAGTGGACCTTTATGGGACTGCCGTGTTATTGGAAGAAGTAGGTAAGGTTATAGCCCCGGGAGGAAGTGGTGTAACTATTTCCAGCCAATCAGGACATCGGATGCCGGCACTATCGCCCGAAATAGATGAATTATTGGCAACAACACCTTCTGAAGATTTACTAAACCTTGAAGTTCTTCAAAAAGGAAACATTAAAGATACATTACATGCTTATCAAATGGCTAAAAGATGTAATGTAAAACGGGTTATGGCTGAAGCTGTCAAATGGGGAGAACGGGGGGCAAGGATTAATTCTATTTCTCCCGGTATTATAATCACCCCACTCGCCATGGACGAATTAAACGGCACACGTGGTGAGTTTTATAAAAATATGTTTGCCAGATGTCCCGCAGGCCGTCCGGGAACGGCAGATGAAATTGCACATGTTGCGGAACTTGTATTAAGTGAAAAAGGTGCTTTTATTACTGGGTCTGACTTTTTGGTTGACGGTGGAGCAACTGCATCGTATTTTTATGGACAACTTAAACCTAATAGCAATGAATGAATTTAGAATAGATTGTGCTCATCAAAGCTCAGATGAACTGGCTTTGGCAAAAGTACATGCCCAACTTGTGTTCCGGCTGAACCACACCATGCCAATGACTAAAGAATATGACTGTTTGCTTCATCAAATTTTCCCCACTATGGGGATGAATAGCAGAATAAATACTCCGCTAACGGTTATCCGCCCTCATAATGTAAAAATAGGAAATAACGTCATCATAATGAATGGCTGCTTGATGATGTCGGCTGGTGGTATTACTATTGACGACGATGTTCAGATAGCAGCCAATGTACAGCTTATATCGAATAACCACGATCTTGAAAACCGCATGGTTATCACTTGCAAGCCTGTACACATTTGCACAAGAGCATGGATTGGCGCGGGAGCAACCATTCTTCCGGGTGTGACAGTCGGGGAAAACAGCGTAGTCGGGGCAGGCAGTGTCGTTACGCGTGATGTAGAAGCAAATACCATAGTCGTGGGAAATCCGGCACGTGTAATTAGAAGAATATAAACAGGTAGTGAATCTGAAACAGAAAATATTTTCTATAGCATTCTTGACCGCACGGGCCTTATAGACTTTATGAACCTTATGAACCAGAGGATGTGTTTTGACACATCCTCAACCTTGGAATGTTTATTTTTAATTGTTTATATAATTCAAGAATAATGCTTGTATTCTTCTCTCTTCGGAGAGTCTTCGTTTCCTTGCCATATTAACCCTATTCTCGTGTATTTGTGCTATGGTGTGGCAGTGCATGGGCTTTGGTTAATTAAGGATTATATCTTTGGATGTACGATTGATTGGTTAAAGTTTGGTTTGAAAAACAATATTTATTGTACCTTTGTCTTTGTAAAAAAGATATATTACAATGAGTTCCGGGACTATATTTATCGTTATTATTGTTTTTCTCTGTCTGGATTTTGTCTTTGAGCGGGTGTTGGAGTATTTGAATGCCAAGCATATGTCGCCCATGTTGCCTGAAAGTCTGAAAGGAATATATGATGAACAGGAATATAGGCGTTTCCAGTCTTACAAGCGGGAGAACGGGCGGCTGGACAGTTGGAGTTCGGGATTCGGGTTTGTCGTGATGATGCTTTTCCTGTTGGCGGGCGGTTTCGGGTGGTACAACGGTTGGGTGGTCGCCCAGACCGATAGTGCCGTGTGGCAGACGATTCTTTTCGTGGTAGGGCTTTCGCTGGCTTCTTCCGTTTTGGATATTCCTTTTGATTATTACGGTACGTTCCGGATCGAGGAAAAATACGGGTTCAACAAAACTACGAGGAAAACGTTTTGGCTGGACACGGTGAAAGAATTGTTGCTTTCGCTCGTGATGGGAGGCGTCCTACTGGCGCTTGTCGTGTGGTTCTACACGTGGGCGGGCACTTCTTTTTGGTTGTACGCGTGGGGTGCCGTGACGGTGTTTTCCCTTTTCATGGGAATGTTTTATTCCCAGTTGATCGTGCCTTTGTTTAACAAGCAGACCCCGTTACAAGAGGGGAGTTTGCGGGATAAAATTCAGGCATTTGCCGGGAAAGTAGGGTTCAAGTTGGATAATATATACGTGATTGACGGTTCGAAGCGCTCGACAAAGGCAAACGCTTATTTCACGGGATTAGGGCCAAAGAAACGAGTGGTTTTGTACGACACTTTGATCGACAATCTTACAGAAGAGGAGATCGTTGCCGTGCTGGCTCACGAGATCGGGCACTACAAGAAACGGCATACGCTGCGTTCGATGGGATTCTCTATCGTGCAGACGGGTGTCATTCTTTGGTTGTTTTCCCTCTGCGTGAATAATGCCGCGCTGTCGGGGGCTCTGGGAGGCGATCAGGCTTATTTTCAGTTGGGGTTGATGGCTTTCGCGATTCTTTATTCGCCGGTCAATTTGATTTTGGGTATCGGGATGAACGTGTGGTCTCGAAAGAACGAATATGAAGCCGATGCCTTTGCCGCGCTGCATCACGAGGGGGATTACCTCGTGTCGGGGTTGAAGAAAATATCGGTAAAGGCTTTGAGCAATTTGACCCCTCACCCGTTGTACGAGTATATTTATTATTCTCATCCTTCTTTATTGAAACGGGTAAAAGCGATAAAACGTATTCACGAATAAAAAGATAAATCCATGAAAGCGATTATTATTACCATCGGTGACGAGATCCTGTTAGGACAAATACTGGACACGAATTCACAATATATTTCGAAGCAATTAACCCGTTTGGGTGCAGAAGTGATGGATATCTTATCTATTGCCGACCAGCGGGAAGAGATATGCCATTGGGTGGATTACGCCATGAACCAAGCGGAGCTGGTGATCGTGACCGGGGGACTGGGACCAACGAAAGACGATGTTACCAAGAAGGTTTTGGCAGACTATTTCAATACTCGTCTGGTGATGAACGAGGAGGTGTTGAAATGGATCGAGAAATTGCTGGAAAACGGCGGCATGAATATGAATGAGGCTAACCGTAGCCAAGCTCTCCAACCGGAAACGGCAAAGATACTGTTCAACCGTAAGGGCACGGCTTCCGGGATGTGGTTCGAGCGTGACGGTAAAGTGCTCGTTTCTTTGCCGGGTGTGCCTTTCGAGATGGAAGACCTGATGATGCAGAGCGTGATTCCCGAGTTGCAACGTTTGTTCCCGCGCTTGCAATTGGATTTTCGGATGCTGAAAGTGTACGATATCCCGGAATCGGAACTGGCTATTCTTTTGAGCCGATGGGAAGAGGTGCTGCCTGACGGTTTCGGTTTGGCTTATTTGCCTTCACCGGGATTTGTCATGTTGCGCCTGACGGCGAAGGGGGCACAAGTGTACAACCTGGAAGCCCGTTTCGATAGTTTGAAAGAGGCGCTGGAAGGATTGCATTATACCGAGGGTGAGAGCGGGGGTACGGAACGGGAGTTAGGGGAGTTATTATTAATGAAAGGGAGGACGTTGTCCACAGCCGAGAGTTGCACGGGTGGAAATATCGCTGCCCAGTTGACTTCTATTGCCGGGGCTTCTGCTTATTTCAGGGGAAGCGTGGTCGCTTATGCTAATGACGTGAAAGAACGGGTGTTGGGAGTACATCCGGGGGATTTGGAACAATTCGGGGCGGTCAGTGAACCCGTGGTGCGCCAGATGGCAGAGGGAGTACGTCGTTTGATTGGTACCGATTATGCTGTTTCCACGTCCGGGATTGCAGGTCCCACGGGTGGTACGCCGGGGAAGCCGGTCGGTACTGTCTGGATTGGGGTTGCCGGTCCCGAGAGGACGATAGCCCGGAAATTCACTTTCTCGTTTACCCGTGAAAGAAATATTGGCAAAGCTACCGTGAAGGCTATCGAGATGGTCATCGAGGAGATACGGAATGGAAATCGGTAACCAAATGAAGAATAAGATTTGTTGGAAATCTTAAATAATCAATCTAAACTCTAAATTTTTAGTTTAGAGTTTAGGTAGTTGCGTGTCCGTGACGTGCTTTTCTTTGTGAGGAAAGGCTTTGTCAAATTCTTCGGTTTCTTCTTCTGTCACGAAGAACACGGGGTCTTCGTGGAATTTTCCGGAGATACCGGTGAGGCTTCCGGTGGTTAATTCCAGAATCATGAAGGGGTCGAAATTCACCCCCTCGCGAGTGGTGATGTGGAATTGTGCTGCGTTCACGAAGCCGAAGCGATGATAGTATGCGGGGTTGCCAAGAAGGGCGATCGCCTTGAAGCCCATTTGCCGGGCAACGTTTTTCGTGTGTTCCATCAATTGTGAGCCAATGCCTTGTCCTTGCACTTCGGGCGATGCGCAGATGGGACCCAGGCAAAGGATTTCGTGAGCTTCGCCTTGCTCGTCAACGACATTGGCACGGGTACTTATGACGTGCCCCACGATCTTTCCCTCGTGTTCGGCAACGCAGTCCAGTTCGGGAATAAAGCAATCCGCTTTCCGGAGTTTGTGGAGCACGAAATGTTCCGATGCTCCCGGTTGGTACACGTCCCAGAACGCTTCGCGTGTCATGTTTTCGACATACGCGTAGTCTTTCTCTTGTTCTTGTCTGATTGTTATTTTCATGTTTTTTTCTTTTTCGTGTATTAGTTTTTAATTCCGGTGTAGAACATGTAACCATAATATGATTTGTATTCTTGGTAAATGTTGGCTTCGTCCAATTCTCGTGTGGCAAAGTCACGGGCAGCTTGGCTATACTCGTGTCTTTGGAGAAATGCTTCGGCGTGTTTCCGCATGGGACGGAAAAAGTTCTCCGTCCAGCAGTTTTCCGGTAGCACGAAATGTGCCACGGGGGTATATCCTGCCTGTTCCATTTGTTTCACCTTGTTGGAAACGAGGTCTATTTCACTGTAATTGAACGTCCAGAAATGGTCGATTTTTTCCGGGCGAGTAGGTGTCAGCCAAGATACTTCCGAAACGGCAATCATGCCTTCCGGTTTCAAGAATTTTTTCCATTCATTCAACCCTTTCCGGAATCCTATATTATAAATAGATCCTTCAGCCCAGAGCAAGTCCATCTCGTTTTCTTTGAAGGGTAATTCTGCCATAGAACCAGTGATTCCCGTTACCCGGTCGTTGAAACCCTGTTGTTTCATCCGTTCGTTCACCTGTGCGATCATTCGGGGAAGCAGGTCGATGGCGACGATGTTTCCCTGTGTATTTGCTGCTAGAGTCAAGGTCTGTCCTCCGGTACCACAGCCGATGTCGGCAATTTTGGATTCCGGGGAGAGGTTGTTGATAAAGCTTAATGCCAGTTTGGTAACCTCTTCGCTACCGGGACCTTGACGGTCTAAGAGTAGAAAAAAATCCTCGATCATTGCCATGTCGAAGTCTGCTACTAATTTTAATTCTTCTTCCATGATGTAATTGTGTTTAAATATAACGATTGTTTTTGAATCTCACGCTTTTTGGGCATAAAGATTCGGTCTATAATTGTTGAAGCACCCGTGGATGCGCTCAAAATAGAAATAAGTCAATAGAAATTATCCCCGAATGAGATTCTCGGGTTTGAGTAGTCCAGCCTGAAAGATTACAGGCTGTTAATTATGCATTTATCTTCTTAGAATTTGTTGTTTTCAAAAAGCGATTATTTTATTTTCAAATGCAAAGATAGTGTTTTTGCTTACAAAATGCGTGAGTTTACTGGTTTATTTGTTATCGATTATTCATCAAATAGATGGCACCCCCGAGTAACAGAAGTCCTAAAATGACTGTGAATACGATCTTTAAGGTGCTGTACGGGCGGTCGCCGGTAACATCTCCGTTTCTTCCGTTCACGAAAAAATGATACACTTTCTTGCCATACGTGTAGGATGACATATACACGGGGAGTAATATCAGTTTGAATTTGACGTCATTGAACCGGGTGTTTCTGGATAAAATCCTTTGCCTATCACCACCGATGTCACGCCGGATGGCGGACTCTATTTCGGTTGCCATTTTGCCTTGGGCGATTTCAAATCCTTGGGTAAGGTTTAATATATATTTTTCGGTGACGAAACCGCTCAAGAAACGGTTGTTCATCTCCATGAGGTTTTCCGTGTCCCAATCCTCGATCTTTGCCACGACTTGCGAGGCGATTAGCTTGGATGCAGGCACCATTACGTCGTCGAAAAAGAGGGAAATATGCCCGCTTCGGAAAGTCCATCTGGTACGGGTTTCCGTGCGCCTGTTCTTGCCTGTACCTACCGTGACGGTGTAAGTGACACCCCGTTGTCCGGTGTATCCCGTTTCCGTTTGGGCATCATACGTCCAGCAGGGAATATATACTCCTTGTAGTTTCTCCGAGCACCGGGCTCTTTCCTTTAGTTTGCCGGGGGCAAACCATAATTTGCGTAACCATTTGTAGAGGTAATCGTCTATTTCTTTGCCAGATACCTGAAATGGTAGCAGATATGACGGTTTAATCAACCGTTCATAATGTACGTCGGCTTCGATCAAGGGTGTGCTGCAGTATGGGCACTCCATGGATTTCATGTTCTCGTCGAACGTTGATTCCGCTCCGCATTTACGGCATTTGACTACATTCGTGTTTTGCGTGTTGATCTCTTCGTAATGCTCGATGTACTGCGTGTAGTCCAACTCGTTTATGTCGACGACTAATTTTGTTTCTATCGGGGTGTCCGACCCGCAATAGTCACAATGCAGGAATGCTGTTCCCGGTTCATATTTCAAGGCTGCCCCACAACATTCGCACACGAATGTTTCACCCGTCAGCGGGTTGTTTTCAGTTTCGTCCATCATGTCTTATTCCTGTTTTGGAAGCGGGGGAGGGGTCATTGTCCATAGACTTTGTAAATCTGCCTGTTCGCTCGCGAGAACCCATGCGGACAGTCCCTTTTTCCAAACCAGTGTATCGCGATTCAGAACTTGTTTTTCAACCAGTTCTTCCAGTTGGCTTAAGTTGAAGGGACCTGCTTGTTGACCGTCGATCGCCACGTAATACAAGGTTTCTCCAGGTAACGGTGGGGGTGTGGCTTGTTCGTTTTGCTTGCTCGACGAGTTCATCATACTTTGGGTCATTTGTTGTGCCATAGCGAAACCTGCGCCTAAGCCTACGCCAGTCCCCGCTGCTCCGGAAGGATTCTCGGCGGCTACTTCCATGGCTTTAGCGGCTTTCAGTGCGGTCAGTTTATTCAAGTCAATTTTATCTAGGCGGCTGAGTTCGAATATTTCTTTCTTCACGTCGTCCGGCATTGAGATATTCTCGATCAGAAATTTGGTTACTTCCATCCCGTAAGCAGCGAAGTCACCCTGCATATAGCTGAAAATAGCGTCAGACAGTTCGTTCAAGTTAGATGCGTAATTCTCTATCGGTAAGTTCGATTCGCCCGTGGCATCGGAGAAACGGGTGACGATGATGCTTTTCAATTGTTCGCAAATATGCTGGGTCGTGAACGATTGGTTGGTTCCCACGATTTCCCGGATGAAGACGGGGGCATCGGTAATTTTGAACGTGTAGATGCCGAAAGCCCGGATTTCAACCATACCGAAACGGTTGTCATTCACTATAATGGCGTTTTTCGTTCCCCATTTTTGATCGATGAAGTTTTTCGTGCTCACGAAGTATACTTCTGCCTTGAACGGACTGTTGAACCCGTATTTCCAGCCCTTTAGCGTGCTTAATATCGGTAGGTTCTCCGTGTTGAGAGTATATGTCCCCGGGGTGAATATATCCGCTACTTGCCCCTCATTAATAAAAACTGCCGTCTGTCCTTCCCTGACGATAAGTTTGGCGTTGTTTTTTATCTCGTTGCCGTATCGCTCGAAACGGTAAACGATGGTATCCTGGGTATTGTCCAGAAATTCGATGATGTCTATGAACTCACCTCTAAGTTTATCGAAAAGACCCATATATTTTACTTTTAGTGTTATTGTAATTTCACCCCAAATATAGTTTTTTTCATGGTATGTTTTCGATTCGTTTGCTGTAACCTTATCTTTTTTCACTGAAATCCTTGGGTAATCCCAAGGTTATACTACCTTAACGTACTTTCAACCCGGATTCTGTACAGTTATTTCGCCGTCCGGCAGTGGTGTTGTAAGTGTGTTGAAAGAGTCCAGTAACCGGGGTGAGGTAGTATTACTTTGGGAATACGGGGGAAGAACTTACTTTTTTCGTTTAACTAATATGGGGTATTGATATTAAAAATTTAATTCTATCTTTGTTTTTTTAATAGGATGTCGGATATGTTAGATGAACAGAGTACGGTACAAAAATTAATAGCTGGTGATGTGGCGGCTTTTGAGGAAATATTCCGGGAGTATTCCCGGGAATTGTATTTTGTTGCGCTGGGGTTGAGTCATGATCCGGCGGTCGCAGAGGACGCCGTGCAGGAAAGTTTCGTGTATTTGTGGAGTCATCGAAAGCAGATAAATGTAAAACATTCGTTTGTAAGTTATTTGCGAAAGATGGTCAGAAATTATGTCCTGAATCAATTACGTCACCAGAAGGTTCGAGCCGAGAAAGAAGAAGATATTATCCGGGAGCAGATTTTCCTGAATGAAGAAGAAGAGGATATTACGCCGAAGATCGAGGCTATCCGGGCGGTGGTTGATTCTTTGCCGGAAGGATGTCGTAAAATATTTGTAATGGCTGTGATTGAAGGGACGAGTTATGCCGATACTGCCGCGTCGTTAGGTGTGGCTGTCAACACGGTGAAGTCCCAAGTAAGAATTGCTTATAAAAAGATAAAAGATTCAGTACAGAATAATCCTGATAATACGGCATTTACATTATTATTTCTACTTTTATTGAAAAAAATGTTGTAATCTTTTCACCCTTTCGAGAGGTTCGAGTGCATTAGTAATGTAACAATAATAAGGATGCATTCATGAAAACAAAAAATGAATTATTCGAGAAGTTATGGGAGGTATTGTATCCTGGGGATCCTCCCCGGGAGAAAAAGATAGATCCCGAGGTGCGGGAGGTAATAGAACATTTGTATGATCTGTCGGCGATGCCGGAACCTGATTATGACGGGATCTGGAATCGGGTGATAAAAGACAAAGCTTTCAAGCGGCGGTATGTCTTGCGTAAAATGTTGAAGTATGCGGCTGTGATAGCCCTGCCTTTATTACTAGTATTGGGTGGGATATTCTTGTTGAATCAAGAGAGTACGGAAGTGGTACCCATGTCATACGAACGCCCTAAAAATGCGATCCTTCTGACCATGTCCGACGGTTCGGAATTGGACTTGCGGAAAGTACAACAGGAATACCTGACGAAAGAGAAAGTGGTGGAAATTCGACAAGATAGCACGAAAGGGTTGGTTTATGAAACGACGACGGATGACGACACTGTGCAACGGTATCACGTGCTTGAAATTCCGGTAGCCGCCGATTTTCGTTTACGGCTTTCCGACGGTTCCGTGGTATATCTGAATTCCGGCAGTAAGTTGAAATATCCGATTGCGTTCAAGGGAAGCGAGCGAAAAGTATTTCTGGAAGGAGAAGGGTATTTCGAGGTAGTGAAAGATGAAGCTCATCCCTTTAAAGTGGAAGTCCGAAACGTGGAAGTAGAGGTATTGGGTACGAGTTTCAATGTCAATGCTTACCCGGAAAAGCAGGGCGTGCAAACAACATTGGCGAATGGAAAAGTGAGGGTGACGAGTGGGGCGAAGCAGGTTGTGCTTTTGCCGGGAGAACAAGCATCTTGTCTGGATGGCAGTATCGACGTGAAGAAAGTGGATGTGCGGGAGTTTACGAGTTGGAAGGATGGGTTATTTATTTTTAACCGAATGTCGCTGAAAGAGATCATGCAACAGATGGAACGCTGGTACGGCTTGCGGATCGTGTTCTTTGACAGCGAGATCGAGAAATATACTTTTACCGGGATGATCGACAAGAATCTGCCGGCGGAGGAAACTTTTAAGGTGATAGAAAAGGTGGTAGATGTCCATTTTTCGTTGAAAGGAGGGAATGTCATTGTTACGAAATTAAAATAAAAAACTACCGATAGCTGTTGGTAGCGGCTATCGGCAGATTCATCAGAATCCGGTGTCTTGTTGGTAGCAAGTCCGGATATTGTCTAACTTCAAAGTTCAAATTTATGAAAAAAAAGCAATTACACGTTGCTCGATCAGGATTTTTATGGCAAAAAATGCTTCGTGTTATGAAATTAACGTTTTTTATTTTGTGCGTGTGCTTTATACACGTGAGTGCGACAACGTATTCTCAGCAGCAGAAAGTGTCGCTGAAGTGCGAGAATGAGATTCTTTCAAAAGTGTTGAAAGAATTGGAGAAACAGACGAACCTGTACTTCTTTTTCAATGACAAGGTGCTGGACGTGGAGCGTAAAGTTTCACTTTCGGTGAAGGATAAGGAGTTGGATGAAGTATTGGGAAAGTTATTGGGAAAAGATTACCGGTGGGAGATTATGAATAACTTGATCGTGGTGACTTTCAACCCGGCAAAGGACGAGAAGAAGGAGATAAGGATCGTGGGAAAGGTGACGGACGAGAAGAAATTGCCGTTGGCTGGCGTGACGATTTTGGTGAAAGGATTAACTATCGGTACTGCCACGGATGTGAATGGGAAGTATGCCTTGACGTTGCCACAGATGGATGATTTTTCTTTGCTTTTTTCATTTCTTGGTATGGAAACTCAAGAAGTGAAATACAAGGGGAAGGATACGATCAACGTGGTATTGCGGGAGGATGTCAAGAGTGTGGAAGAAGTGGTTGTGACGGGATACGCCAATATCAAAAAATCCAGTTTTACCGGTTCTGCCACGCAAGTGAGCCGGGAGGAGATTTTGAAAGTGTCTTCTTTCAACTTGATAAGTGCCTTGGCTGTATTTGATCCCTCGTTACGGCTGGTCAAAAATAACGAAATGGGTTCCGACCCAAATACCTTGCCGGAGTTTTACGTACGGGGACGTTCGGGAATAGCTAGCGTGAAGGAATTGGACGAGATGGGAAGTTCTTCTAGTGTTACTAAATTTGCGTTGACAAACAATCCGAATATTCCTATTTTTATTTTGGATGGTTTCGAGGTGAGTGTTGAAAAAGTGTATGATTTTGATATTAACAGGATTGCTAATATTACGATTCTGAAAGATGCGGCGGCGACTGCCATGTATGGTTCCCGGGCTTCCAATGGGGTAATCGTGATAGAATCGGTAGCTCCGACCCCGGGAGAGTTAAGGGTTAGTTATAGCGGGAATTTGAGTATTACCGCCCCGGATTTGTCCTCTTATAATTTGATGAATGCCAAGGAAGCTTTGGAAGCAGAGGTTGCTGCCGGATTGTTTGATTATGATCCGGGCATAACTTATCAAGATGCGATATCGCAGATACGGATTAATAATGGATATTATTTGCAAAAATTAAACAAGGTTGCTAAGGGGGTGGATAATTATTGGTTATCGCAGCCTTTGCGGACGGAGGTTAACGCTAACCATAGCGTTTATGTGGAGGGGGGAAGCGAGAGCGTGCGTTTTGGTGTAGATTTGCGTTATAATAATCAAAACGGAGTTATGAAGGATTCTTACCGGAATCGGTTAGGAGCCGGGGTCGCTTTGGATTACCGGTATAAAGGATTGCAGGTAAGGAATCAAACTACCTTTGATATCACGCGTACGAAGGATTCGCCTTACGGTACTTTTGCCGATTATACTCGGCGCCACCCGTATGACGAATGGGTGGATAAAGATGGTAATTATGTAACGACGTTACCTAGCTACGGTCTCACTGGAACAATTGAGAAAAATCCCTTGTACGAGGCTACATTGGAAAATTATTCTAAATCGGGATACAAGGATTTGACTAATAATTTGACGGTAAATTGGTATATCAATAATTTCTGGCAAATTAAAGGGCAGTTGGCTCTGAATTATAACATTTCGGATACGGACAAGTTCACGGACCCGGCTTCTTCTACTTACAGTGCGACGGCTTCCGCTTTCACCAAGGGTGAGCGCAATCTGACTGAAACGAAGAGTTTTGGATGGAACGTGAATCTATTCACGTCGTATAACCGGAGTTTGGGAAAGCATAATATCAATCTGTCGGTGGGTATCAACCTGAAGGAGGATCAGAGATCGTTCGAGGAGTCCGCGTACAAAGGTTTTCCCAATGCCAAACGTCATGCGATATCTTATGCTTACGAGATCGTGAAGAAGCCCACGGTGACGGATAATAAAACCCGTTTGTTAGGTTTCTTTACCACGTTGAATTATAGTTATAATGACATTTATTTGTTTGATTTTTCTTTCCGGGGTGACGGTTCGTCAGAATTCGGGAATGACAAGAAATGGGGACCTTTCTGGTCTTCCGGTGCCGGGGTGAATATTCATAAATATGCGTTTGCTGAAGAATGGAAGTTTTTGGATCAATTGAAGGTGAAAGCTACTTACGGGCAGACGGGTAAGTTGAATTTCCCGCCTTATGCTGCCCGTCATTCTTTTGAAACGAAACTGGACCAATGGTATCCTACCGGGATTGGGGCAACTTTGATTGCCATGGGAAACGATAAACTGACATGGGAGAAAACGCTTTCTTGGGATTTGGGAATGGAAGTCGGTGTTTTTCATGGAATTTTGTACGGTCGATTTAACTGGTACAACCGGAAGACGATAGACGGCATCACGGATGTTTCTTTACCGGCTTCCGCTGGGTTCTCCAGTTACAAGAGCAATGCCGGAGAGATTCAGAACAGGGGTATGGAGTTTTACTTGAACGTGAAACCTTATACTTCCAAGAAATTGGATATCGTGGTGTACGGTTCTCTGTCACATAATGAAAATAAGATTTTAAAGTTGTCCAAGGCGTTGGAAGAGTATAATGACCGGGTGGACGAGCATTTTAAGGATTATAAAGAAGCTAATTCCAATTCACCGTTGACCTCTATTTTGTGGACATCGGATGATAACCGGAAGTTTTCAAAACCGGTGATGAAATACGAGGTGGGTAATTCGACGACAGCAATTTACGGTATGAAGTCGAAAGGGATAAATCCGGCTGACGGACAGGAAATTTATCTCAATCGCGACGGGTCAATTAGTTACGAGTGGTCGACTTACGAGCAACAAAAGATCGGGGACACGGAGCCCTGGGGAAACGGTTCGTTGGGTATTAATGTGCGTTTTATGAACTTTACTTTCTATACGACATTTATGTTTGAATTCGGCGGTGATAAGTATAACCAAACGTTGGTAGATAACGTGGAGAATGTCAACTTGTGGCGGAATAACGCCGATCGCCGGGTACTTTCCCAACGTTGGCAAAAGCCGGGTGACGTGACTTCTTTGAAATCCTTGAAAGATCGTTATTATGTTACCCGACCGACTTCCCGGTTCGTGCAAAAGGATCGGACTTTGACGTTCAATTCATTGAACGTGGGATATGATTTCAGTCGGAGTTTGATTCAACGTATCGGTTTGGATATGCTAAGGCTTCAGTTTAGCATGAATGATATTGCCACGATTTCTTCTATCAAGCGGGAAATGGGGTTAAGTTATCCTTTTGCCAGAACCTTTACTTTTACTTTAAATGCAAGTTTCTAATCTAAAAATAGAGTGAAATGAAAATGAAAAGATTAATACAGTGGTTGTTGGCGGCGATGGTGATGACCTCGTGCAATGATTGGCTGGATATAAAGTCCGATAACGTGTTATTGGAAGAGGAGATTTTCGGTGATTATACCGGGGTGCAGATGGCAGTGAACGGCGTGTACCGGGAAATTAGTGTTACGGATTTGTACGGGAAGAACTTGAGCTGGGGATTCGCAAGCGCTTTGGCTTTGAATTACATTAATTCTGGGTTATCCTCGGATTTGGCGGAAGCTTCTAATCGGAATTGGAAAAATTCCAGTGTACTGGATGTGACGGAAAAGACTTGGGCTAAAGCTTATAACGTGATAGCCAGTTGCAATAATATTATACAGCAAGTGGAGAAAAAAGACAGTTCTTTTTTTTATAACAAGGATGTGGAGAAGCAGTTGATACTTGCCGAGATGCGTGGGGTGCGGGCGTTGCTGCATTTTGATATGTTGCGTTTGTTTTGTCCGGTTCCTTCCTCCAAAAACCAAGGTGATCCGGCAATCCCTTACGTGACGAAATACCCGGATCACCAACCCATGCGTATGACCATGGAACAAGTACTCGAAAATATTGTTTCGGATATGGAGTTTGCGCAAGAGAAGTTAGGACCTTTGGATACCTTGAAATTCGAGAAATGGACGAAAGGGAGGCAGCATCGTTTCATGTCGGGAGCCCATGAAACCCCGTTAGGAGGGGATGATTTTTTGAATTACCGGGGAACGCGCATGAATTATTGGGGGGCTACCGCTTTGTTGGCACGGATATATATGTGGATGGGCAACGAGGAGATGGCTTACAAAAATGCCGCAATAATTAAACGATTTGTGGACGTAAAGGGGTGGTTTAAGTGGACAGGAGCCAGTCAGCATGGGGATGTTAGCGCATATCCAGAATATTCGGATCCTAAACGATGGGAAGAGCTTCTGTTGGGATTCTATAATAAGGATAATCTGGACAATTTTGAGAAGGCAATCTTGTCTCCTGAGTCTTTCAAGATGAATGAAATGGAAAAACTTTTCGGGTTGGAAACGGATGATTATCGTTATAAATTTTATAACCGGTATGATAATGATCGCCGTTATCTGGTATGGGAACGTCCGGTAGCATCTTCAAGTAATACGAGTGGTACTGTAACCACACAAATTACTTACCAGTGTCCGCTTATCCCCATAGTCCGTTTCCCGGAGATGTATCATATCATGATCGAGTGTCTGATTAACAAGAAAAAGATCGTGGAAGCAAAGGAATTGTTTTCCACTTTGAGAAACCAGCGAGGTGTGAAAGAATATGTTTTGCCGGATGATCCGGATGATTTGAAAGAAAAGTTGGTGAATGATATGATTCGCGAAGGATTGACGGAAGGACAAACGTTTTTTATGTATAAGCGATTGAATCATGGCATTTTTAACGGGGATAAGGATATTCCAATGACGGCGGATAAGTTTATAGCAGAATATCCTAATAATGAAACGTCGTATTAATTTAATAAAAGAATTTATGAAACGAATATTATTAATATTAGGAGTGTTGTATCTTTTTTCCGGTTGTGAACGAGAGCATATCATGACTTATGGCAATGATGCTTATATTCAGTTCACGGGCAAGATGACAGATTCTTTGGAGTTTTCTTTTACTTTTTACCCGAACAAGGATACGATAGAGTATCCTTTGGGTGTGAAATTGGTCGGGAAGCCGGAAGATCGGGAGAGAGAGTATAAGATCGTTGTCGTGGATGATTACACGACGGCTACCTCGAAGAATTATATATTGCCAGAACGTTGTGTGCTGGAAAAAAATGAGGAACGAAGCGAGTTGATGATAAAGTTAATAAAAACTCCGGATTTGCAAACGGCACCTGTAAGATTGACCGTTCGTCTGGAACCGACTCGGGATTTTATGCTTGGGGAGACATCTCATACCGCTCGAATCATTTGGATAAATGACAAGATTTCTCGACCGGATTGGTGGAATAGTACGATCGTGAATAGTTATTTGGGGAGTTATTCTGATGAAAAGTACCGGTTGTTCATTGAGGTTACCGGTCTCGGATATTTGGATTCGGACGATACTGCGGCTTGTCGTTATAATGCGTTGCTCTTGAAAAAGTATTTGAATGAAAAAAAGGCAAACGATGAAACCGTGTACGAGAAAGACGGACACACGGAAATGACCGTGACTGTAATTGGAGGTTGACTAAATGGAATATATGATGAAAAAAGCGATTATATTTTTGGGAATAGTGTTTTCGTGGTTATTTAGCGGATGCTACGAGGACAAGGGAAACTATGATTATATTGAAGTAAACGAGGTGACGGTTACCGTGAAACCGGAGGGTACGTACACGATTTACGGTTATCTTGGGGAAGAACTTACAGTTGCCCCGAGGTTGACATTTCAAAATCCGTCGGATACATTGGAGTTTGATTACACGTGGAAACTTGACACAACGGTTATTTCACATGAACGCGTGTTGAAATACACGCATGAAGGGGTATGTAAGATTTATGCTCTTGATCTATTCGTGACGGATCGGAAGTCCGGGCAGGTATATACCGGTTCGGTGTCTCTGCAGATCGATTCTCCGTATAAGTATGGGTTTGCCCTTTTGACTGAAAAGAGTAATGGAGCGACAGAACTTCATTTTTTGCGATTGGAAAAGCCTGAGAACAGCCCGTATTATTATACTCCTTTTTATAATCTTTATAGTTCCTTGTATCCGGATGATCCTTTAGGGCGGAAACCGTTTTATATTGCGGAGAATTTCACTACTCCGAATAAGGGTGGAGATGAGTTGACGATACTTCAGAAAGAGGGGGGATGTGTTTCTTTGAACGGGGCGTTGTTAAATAAAGAAGTTGCCTTGGAAGATGAGTTTTATGGTGGTTATCCGGAGGGCGTGTATCCGAAGTTGTTGGCGTTTTGTAGTTCTATCGATGTGATGATAGGGGATGACGGGAAAGCTTATTCCCGGTATATTTATCCTAAAGCCACTCAACCGGACGGTTTTCATTTGGCTCGTTTTATGAGTATACCCTTTGATTTTGACAAGGCAAATACTTATATTGACAGGATCATTCCCGCTCATTTTTGGGCTGGTTTATTGTTGATGCATGATAAAGCGAATAACCGGTTTGTGGCTATTTCTACCAATGGTGATCCGACATCAGGGAAACAGTGTGAAATTCAGGATAATTCGGCAAATTCCGATGAGTTTGTAAACTTGACAAATTTTGGCGAATATTCTTTGGTTTGGGTGACCACTTACGAGGACGGTGCTTACGGTAGTGGGAATTATCGGTGTGTATTCAAAAAGGGGGATGAATTTTATGTTCAAAATTTCACGTTGGCCAAGCAATATAGTTCTACGAATATTAACTTGTCGAATAAAGGTAAGTGGCGGTTTGAAGGTTCTGATAAAGTATCTGATCGCACGGTGTATGCTCTGCAGAGAAATGGAAAGTATATGTACTTTGCTGAAGGGAAGTCGTTATACTGTTGTGAGTTTCGTAATGAAACCGGAGGGATGAGGCAGATCGTGTATCCGATACATGATTTTGACAGGAATGTTACACATTTAACTCGGGATTATAATGGCGAACGGTTGTTGATTGCGTTGGAAGGAGGAAAATTCTTTATATTCCACTCGATAGATCAGGTGTTGGGTTCACCCGATCCATGGGCTGCGGGAAATATGTATGAATCACCCGATGATGTTGATCTGGGAGAGATCAAACAGGTGATATTTAAGTACGGGAATTTTTCGAATAGTAGTGGATCAAGTGCCCCGTGGTAATATATTTTGAGTAGGGGTTTTTACCCCTACTCTTGAAAAACAATTTTTTAGGTTTACAAGATATAAAGCCAAAATATTCTTTTGGCAGGGAATGTTGTGTTGTTTATGTATTAAATTTATGCAAGAATCTATTTTAAAAATTGAACATTTGTCCCACCGTTATAATATTCAATGGGCGGTAAGGGATATTAGTTTTGAAATTCCTAAGCGAGGGATTTACGGGTTGCTCGGCTCCAACGGGGCGGGTAAGTCGACCACGATGAATATTATCTGTGGGGTTATCAAGCAAACCGAGGGGAAGGTTTATATTCAGGGCATAGATGCCCGAAAGTCATCGATTGACGCGAAACGTCATATCGGTTTTTTGCCTCAAAAGCCGCCTTTGTACGGGGATTTGACCGTGGAGGAGTTTTTACGTTATTCAGCCCGTTTGCGCTGGGTGCCGAGTAGGAAACAGAAGTCTGCCGTGGAAGAAGTTCTATCCCGTTGTGGTATCACTCATTTCCGACAACGTTTGATAAAAAATCTTTCCGGGGGATACCAACAGCGCGTGGGAATAGCGCAAGCCATAATCCATAAACCAGACATCGTGATATTTGATGAGCCGACGAACGGATTGGATCCTAATCAAATAATGGAGGTGCGTCATTTGATAAAGGATATAGCGCAAGAGCGCACGGTAATTCTCTCAACTCATATTTTGCCGGAGGTGCAAGCAACTTGCGATCATATCATGATGATTGAGCAGGGAAAGCTTGTTTTCATGGGTAGCGTGGATGAATTTGATAATTATATAGTTCCTAATACGCTCTATCTTTCTATCGTGGATCCTCCTGCCGTGGAAGTATTGAATAGTTTAGAAAACGTGTTGGGCGTGGAAGAATTAGGAGAGAGGAAATTCCGTGTCCGTTTTAATGATGCTCAAGGAGCTATTGATGATATTGTAAAGCAATGCGCGATTCATGATTGGCATTTATCTGAAATTAGAGTGGAGAAAAGTTCTTTGGATAAAATATTCGCGGAATTATCTAAAAAAGTACAATAAAAGAGTAGGGTTATGTTTAAAATGATATTTAATATAGCGAAAACGGAGTTACAGATGTTGTTTTATTCTCCTGTCGCGTGGTTTATATTGGTTGCTTTCGGCATACAAGCCGGATTGCAGTTTGCCGGTCAACTTCAGAATACCGTGTCTTCCCAAGAAATGGGATATATTCCTTATGGATGCACGCAACGCCTTTTCTCGGTTTACTGGGGTGGTGTTTTCGTGATTATGCAGAAGTATTTGTATTATTACATACCTCTTTTGACCATGGGGTTGGTTAGTAAGGATTTGAGTAGTGGGGCTATTCGTTTATTGTATTCTTCCCCGATCACTAATTTTCAGATTATCGTGGGTAAGTTTTTCTCTATGATGATTTACGCCTTCGTTATGATTGGCGTACTTTTTTTACTTGTTTTATGTAGCTGGGGCTTTGTCAAGGATTTTGATTTTCCCTTGGTGTTGACCGGATTGTTGGGGTTATATTTATTAATTTGTGCTTATGCGGCAATCGGTATTTTTATGTCTTCGTTAACATCATATCAAATTGTCGCGGCAATTGGCACATTGGCGGTGTTGATGATCTTGAACATGATCGGCGGATGGTGGCAAGAATATGATTTTGTACGGGATGTAACTTATTGGCTGGCGATATCCGGACGATGTGGTAAATTCGTGAACGGGTTAATTTGTAGCGAGGATTTGCTTTATTTTATCATCGTTATATGCTTGTTCCTGGCATTGACGATTATTCGTTTGAATGCCGTAAGACAAAAAATCCGTTTTTCTATTACCGTGGGGAAGAATCTTGGGGTGATTTTTTTATGTTGTTTTTTAGGTTATCTTTCTTCGCTTCCTCCAATGAAGGTGTATTGTGACGTGACGGAAACCAAACAGAACACGTTGACACCCAATAGCCAGGAAATTGTGGCTAAATTGGATGGAGGGGTGACGATTACTACTTATATTAATGTCCTGGAGCCTGGTGGATCATGGTTTGCGGCATACAACTTTTTGAAGCCGGATATGGAGCGTTTTGATCAATATTTGCGTTTCAAGCCGGATATGAAATTGAAATACGTGTATTATTATGATGAAACCCCGAATCCAGATTTGGATAGACGTTTCCCGGGTAAAACGTTGCGAGAAAAGATGTGTGAAGTATGTAAGGTGTATGGATTGGATTCAAATAGATTCATGAGCCCGGAAGAAATTCGTGCAAAAATTGATTTATCGGGAGAAAAAAATACTTTTGTCCGTCAAATTGTACGGGAGAATGGTGAGAAAGCGTGGTTAAGGATATATAATGATATGCAGCGTTTCCCGACGGAACGGGAGATTTCAGCTGCCTTTAAACGGATGGTGATGAAACTTCCGGTCGTGGGGATGGTCGAGGGACATGGGGAACGGAGTTGTGAAGGTGGAAAAGATCGGGATTATAGTTTGTTCGCAAGCGAAAAAAACTTCCGTAACGCTTTGATGAACCAGGGATTTGAAGTGGAACGTGTTTCTTTGGGCAGGGGAATACCGGAAAATATCAATATCATTGTGATTTCTGATATGCGTGAATGGTTGACTCCGGAAGAAGAGCTTAATTTGCAGCAATATATTGAACGTGGCGGAAATTTATTTATCTTGGGAGAACCCAAGCGTCGAGAGGTCATGAATCCACTCTTCGCCAAGTTCGGTTTCGAGATGACAGATGGCGTGTTGGTTAAGCGGGATTCAAACCTCCAGGCGGATGTGATTCTTTCTTATCCGACGAAAGAAGCCGTTGATAGTATTTCTTATGAATTCGAGCGTATGTATACGCGTAAATTCGTGTTGTCGACACCGAGTGTCGCGGGGTTGGAACAAGTTGCTGATAAGGGATATAAAGTGATTCCCATGTTCAAGACGGATACAACCGATGTTTGGAATGAATTGGAAACGACTGATTTTGTTGATGGCGTAGTCCGTTTGAATCCTTCGATAGGGGAGGTAGAAAAGCATTATTCCACGGTCGTGGCATTGTCTAAAAGTGTTGGGGATAAAGTACAGAAAATTGTTTTAACGGGTGATGCGGATTGTATCAGTAATGGCGAATTTGGACGAAGGCTTGCCGGGAAGCAGGCATCGAATTATACGTTGATCACGGGAGTTTTTTGTTGGTTATCAAATGGGGAGGTGCCGATTGATATAAGACGTCCCGATTTGCCGGATGATAAAGTGTATGTGAATAGAACGGGATATGAGGTGGTTAAATGGTCGTTTGTAGCTATTTTGCCCATGCTCTTGGCTTTCGGGGGGATTTTTATTTGGATTCGTAGAAAAGGCAGATAGGTTGAGTGGTGAATTGGGGGATTCGTAAATAGCAGATAAGATAGATAATTAATTTAGTGATTATTGTGAGATGAAGAGATGGCTTATAGTTTTATTTCTGGGAATGATTTCCATACAGTTGGTGTATGCCCAAGGTAAATCGCTCCACCAGTTACAACAGGAGTTCGTGGACTTGCGTTTCGGTATGTTTATTCATTTTAATATGCCGACTTATTTTAATGAAGATTGGCCTGATCCGGATGCTTCGCCTGCACTTTTCAATCCGACCAAATTGGATTGTAAGCAATGGGCGAAAGCGGCGAAGTCGGCAAATATGACTTATGGGTGTTTGACCACGAAGCATCATAGCGGATTCTGTATTTGGGATACCAAAACTACTGATTATAGTGTCATGAGTAGCCCGTTTAAGCGTGATGTGGTGAAAGAATATGCCGATGCTTTCCGGGCTGAGGGATTGAAAGTGATGCTTTACTATTCTATACTGGATATGCATGCCCGGTTGCGCCCACATTGTATCACCCCGAAACACGTGGAGATGATCAAAGAGCAGATTCGTGAATTGCTCACGAATTACGGGGAAATTAGTGCTTTGATTATTGATGGGTGGGATGCTCCATGGTCTCGTATCTCGTATGATGAGATTCCTTTTGAAGATATTTATCGTTTGGTTAAATCGCTCCAACCCGATTGTCTGGTGATGGATTTGAATGCCGCTAAGTATCCGGCGGAAGCGTTGTTCTACACGGATATAAAATCTTACGAGCAGGGGGCGGGACAACATATTTCCAAAGAATCCAATCGTTTACCGGCATTATCTTGTTTGCCGTTGCAAGCCAATTGGTTTTGGAAAGAAAGTTTTCCTTCCACGGCAGTGAAGAATCCGGAAAGCATGGTGAACGAGAATATTATTCCGATGGGGAAGGTATATTGTAATTTTATTTTGAATGTAGCACCCAATAGGGAAGGGCTTATGGATGCTAATGCGTTGAAAGCACTGAAAGAAATCGGTAAACTCTGGAAGAATGATGGTCAAGTAGCTATACTCCCCGAAACAGAGGCTCCGATTATTTCTTCCAATATAGCCAAATTCAAACCTGCCGAAGGAGGATGGAGTAGTGATTATGCTATAATGGATTTTGCTAATGACGATAATTTCGGTACATGTTGGAATTCTAATCCAGAGGTAAAAACTCCATGGTTGACCGTAGTTCTTGGTCGGGAACAACCTTTCAATATGGTGGTTATCACGGAACGAAACAACGATTGTATGCAGGAGTATCGTATAGAGTATCGCGTAAATGGCGTGTGGAAAACAATTTACGAGGGAAAGGTTCTCGCGAGCTCTCGGGTGAAAATTCATCGTTTTGACACCGTGTGGGGAGATGCCGTGCGAATAACAGCGTTGAAGTTTAACGGGACGCTTTCGATAGCAGAGTTTGGCGTTTATTGTGAACGTTGCAGATTTTAGTTGTTAATTGAAAGTAGCTGGTTTCCATATTTCAGTACCACACACGTTTTATCCATGGACACTCCTCGCCAGCTACTTTCTTTTTTTATTTTATGCCGTAGTTTGTCCATTGTGTTCCTTTATTGTGTATTTTTGGAAAAAATAGGCTTGCTATGGAATATTGTCTTAATATCCGGATGAACGGTAACGTCGTGATGACTTGTTGTTCCGTACACCTAAGACGCTGTCCAACCTGTTCTCGGAATACGGCTTCCCGAGTCCCTTGCAGGTAATCCACGGGCGGGTGGAGGCAGAAACCAAACGCTTGTTGCTCTACACGAGTAAAAGTGCGAAAGAGATCGGCTCGATTCTGGGATTTGAGGATATTGCCGCCTTTAGCCGTTTTTTCAAGAAAATGACGGGGGAAAGCATTTCCGAGTACCGGAAAAAGGAAAAACAGGAATAATCGCCAACTTATACAGAAAAATTGCCATTCTCTCGTTGATTGTAATCGATTGGTAGCCAAACATTGATTAAGGGACAAAAAAACACTGTATTTCAAGTGAAATACAGTGTTTTTGCGGTTCGGACGGGACTCGAACCCGCGACCCCATGCGTGACAGGCATGTATTCTAACCAGCTGAACTACCGAACCAATCTTTGAATACAGGGTGGAATAACCGCTGTTATTCCTGTTTGCGGTTGCAAATATAGTACTTGTTTTTGATTCTACAATAGGGAAGGGGAAAATTTTAGTGATTGTAACATTCATGAGATGTTCCTGTGGCAGGAAATGGATTCGATGGTTTGTTATATGATTAGTAAATAGTTATATGGCTATTTATTTCATTTGGCTTTAATAGGTAATATGTGTGAATTTGTTAAATTATATTTTTACACAATTTTTGTTTGTATTTTCTGTAACGTTTTTACAAGCGTTACCGTATTTTCAGGTACTATAAAGAAGCTATATATTAGCAAATAATCGACAAAATTATAAATAATGTAGAGAGTATGAAAAAGACATTTTTTATGCTGCTGGTAGTGGTATTGCCTTTACTCACTTCAGCACAACAGGCAAAAGAGACCGTAATAGTGGAAGAAGAAGCCGGTTCATGGCGGGGATTCGTAACTAATCGCTTCTGGGACAATTGGTTCATTTCGGCTGGAGCTGGTGGACAGGTCTATTTCGGGGAACAAGATCAGCATAGCCGCTTCGGGCGGCGTATAAGCCCGTCGTTTGATATTGCTGTGGGTAAGTGGTTTCTGCCGACTTTCGGAGTGAGAGTGCAAGCCGGGGGATTTAACTTGAAGGGAAGGACGAACGATCCTAATAATATTTATGCCGAAGGGGCAGCCGATGCCCGCGGGCTGTATAAACAGGACTGGGACGAGTTTAATGTACATGTTGACGGTTTGGTGAATCTTGCCAACTGGATTGGCGGGTATCGCACGGATCGTTTTTATGAAACGGTGTTCCTTGCCGGATTCGGTATGATACATGCTTACACGGGCGGCGGTAGTACTAAATTTATGTTCGTGAGTGGTATTAACAATAAGTTCCGTATCTCGGATGCTTTTGATTTTAACGTGGAGATCAGGGGACATTTGGTGCCGCAGGAATTTGACGGACAGACGGATCGCCACAGAGGTGAAGGGTTAGTGAGCTTAACAGCCGGGTTTACTTACAAATTTAAAGACCGTTTTTTCAAGAAAGCAAAGAATGAAAAGGTGATCGTTAACACGGGTGTTTCTCCTGAGATGTTGACGGCGGCAGAAGCCCGCTTGGCAGATGCTATTCGTCGTGCTGACAAGTTGCAGAGCGAATTGGATCAGGCTCGCCAGAAACAACCGGTAGCAAAACAAGAGGTGAAGACTCCTGCTTTGTACGTGTTCTTCGCGATAAACAAGGCAAATCTTGATAAGCGCCAACTGGAAAACCTGAAATCTTATGCCGAGGTGATTAAAAATTCACCGAGTAAGAAATATAAAGTGTACGGTTATGCCGATAAAGCCACAGGTTCAGTTGCGTTCAACCAAGCGTTGAGTGAGAAACGGGCTCGTAGTGTTGCCGATGCTCTGGTTAAGAAATTCGGGGTGAATGCCAGCCAACTTGAAGTTGTCGGTAAAGGTGGAGTCAGTGACTTCTCTGACAAAGTTATGAACCGGGTGGTTATCGTTGAATAACTAGAGAGGGTTTACTATATATCAAGATTAGGGAATCTCATTAAAACAGGGCGGATGCGTTTTAACGTGTCCGTTCTGTTTTACCTGTTTTTTAACTTTTCGCTTTCAGCTTTTAATTGTAACTTTGCGTCTTGAATAATTAAAAAACAAAGAGATGATAACAAAGAATAAGCATGTAACCGTGAGCTACGAGCTGAGAACGGCAGCGGATGCAGAACCCATCGAGATTGCGGATGCCAGTACGCCGCTGGAATTTATTTGCGGGCAAGGGCAGACGCTTGAATATTTCGAGATGAATCTGTTGAACTTGAATACCGGAAATTCTTTCGATTTCCATATTCCGGCAGCAAACGGTTACGGTGAGGTGAACGAGGACATGATTGTAGATTTGCCTAAAGATATATTTGCCGAGGTCGAGGAAGGTGAGTTGCAACCCGGGAACGTGTTGCCCATGCAGGATAGCCTGGGACGCCATTTGAACGGTACGATTGTCGAGGTTGGGGAAGATACTGTGAAGATGGATTTCAATCACCCGATGGCTGGCAAGGATTTGTATTTTAAAGGCAAGGTGTTGGCCGTGAGAGATGCTACCGACGAGGAATTGGAAGCATTGCATTCACACAAGTGTGGCGGATGTCACGGTTGTGGTTCTGACAACGGTGGATGCGGTTCCGGTTGTAGTGACGGTTGCTGCCACTGATCTAATTGAAAATGCAAAATTGAAAATGGAAAATTAGGGTTCTCGTGATCTTGGTTTTCCATTTTTGCTATATTTGAAGTTCTAATAAACCGTTGGAAATTGCACGATTGATTATGATTCCTTCATTTTCAATTTTCAATTTTCAATTTTCAATTGAACCAAATGAATACGATCGGGAAGTTATACACGTTGACATCATTCGGGGAATCGCACGGGGAGGCGATGGGAGGAGTTATTGACGGTTGTCCGGCGGGATTTGTTTTATCGACGGATGAGGTGCAATGGGAACTCGACCGGCGCAGACCGGGACAGTCGGATTTGACAACCGAGAGGAAGGAGGAGGATAAGGTGGAATTGCTTTCCGGTATCCTCGAGGGGGTGACGACGGGGATGCCGATCGGTTTTATCGTGCGCAACCGTGACCAGCGGAGCCGGGATTATGAAGAGATGAAAGACGTGTTCCGTCCGTCGCACGCGGATTTTACACTGGAAAAGAAATACGGAATCCGGGATTACAGGGGCGGGGGACGTTCGTCGGCACGCGAACACGTGGCACGTGTGGTGGCGGGAGCGATAGCCAAGCAAATACTCCGTACCCGGGGAGTTTCCGTGCAGGGGTACACGTCACAGATCGGTCACGTGGAGTTGGATAAACCGTACACGGGGTTGGATTTAAGCCGGGTTGATGCGAATGCGGTTCGTTGCCCGGACGAGAAGCTGGCAGGGGAAATGGAGGATTTGATACGGAAGGTGAAAGCGGAAGGGGATAGTATCGGAGGGGTGGTGAGTTGCGTGATACGGGGTATTCCGGTAGGCGTGGGTGAACCTGTTTTCGACCGTTTCCAAGCTCGTTTGGGGCATTATATGATGGGTATAAATGCTGCCAAAGGATTCGAGTACGGGGAAGGTTTTCGGGCTGCTGCCATGCGGGGAAGCGAGCATAATGATGTTTTCACGATAGCGGACGGGCTGGTGAAGCCGTTGACCAATCATGCCGGAGGCATATTGGGTGGCATTACAAGCGGGGAGGATGTTTATTTCCGGGTGGCTTTCAAGCCCGTGGCGACGATAGGACGGGAACAACGGACGGTAGACCGTTCGGGTAAGGCGGTCCTTTTCTCGGCACACGGGCGGCATGACCCGTGCGTTGTGCCTCGTGCCGTTCCGGTAGTGGAAGCTATGGCTGCCATGTTGGTGCTGGACATGATGCTGGAAGCGGGACGGGGGAATTTTTAGTCGCCCGATTGTTTGATTTGGACGTAATCTTTATTACTTTTGTAGAAATTAAATATCAATTGTTATGGCAAGTATAAGAAGATTGAAGAAAGATGTTGATTACTTGACTTTCGCGGTAATCGCTGATTGTATGAATTATAATTCCACCACGGAGAAGAATGACCCGGAGGTTGTCAATATCGTGAAGGATATGGTTGAATATAGGAATGAAGTAAGAAGCAAAATTTCTAATCGTAAGGCATTTAACGACAAGAAGGAAGCGAAAGCATATTATAAAGGAATTTCAATTGAGTTGTTGAAGACGGTAGATGGTGAGTTTACTCGTTTGAGCGAGGTTATTAAAAAAAATGCTTAGTTCACGATAGCCAGAGCTGCCGTGGAAAAGTAAGAGCTAAAAACTAAAAGTTTAAAGCTAAAAGGTTCAGGGCTATCCGAAAGTAAACAATCGGTAGCCCTTTTTTAATTATGCAGGACGAGATCATATTACCGGGAATCGGGAAAGTGAAGGTAAGACGGGGGATGAATATCCGTTTTCTCTCGGTGCGTATCGCCCCGGGCAGAGGGGTGTGGGTAAACGTTCCTTACGGGGTGAGCGGGCGACAGGTGGAAGAGTTTGTCGTTTCGCAACAGGAATGGATCAGAACAAATCTCGCGAAGATACAAACTTACGAAAAAGACACGGGGGTGGGATTAGGCATGGATTCCGAGGTGAAAACGAAGTTCCACGTGTTGAAAGTGCTCGCTTGCGATGATGCCCGTCCCCATTATAAGATAGAGGGTAAGGAGATTCGCTTGTATATTCCCCGGAACACGGATTACAAGAAGATAGCCCCTTACGTGGAGAATTTTTTGATAGAGATATACCGTATGGAGAGTAAACGCTATTTGCCGGGCAGGGTGAAAGAGCTTGCCGAGTGTTTCGGTTTCCGGTACCGGGAATTGTCTTTCCGCAATAATATATCGAATTGGGGGAGTTGTTCGTCGGAAGATAATATCAGTTTGAACGTGAAACTCATGAAGTTGCCGGACGAGATCATTGATTACGTTATCCTGCACGAGCTTTGCCACACGGTGGAAAAGAACCATTCTGCCGATTTTTGGGCGTTGATGAAGAAAGTTTGTCCCGATTGTATGAAACTTCGAGAGCGGTTGCGACAGTATAATACACGGGTATAAAAGATAAATTATGGAAGAGAAATATTGTTACCGGTATCCTCGCCCGTCAGTGACTACCGATTGTGTGATTTTCGGTTTTGACGGACAGAAACTGCAAGTGTTGCTTATCGAGCGGGGCGGAGAGCCTTTCAAGGGAAGCTGGGCGTTTCCCGGGGGCTTCCTGAATATGGACGAAACCGTGGAGGAATGTGCCGCACGGGAGTTGGAGGAGGAAACCGGACTGAAGGATGTTTTCGTGGAGCAATTTCATGCCTTTTCCGCGGTGGACAGGGATCCCCGGGGAAGAACGATCACGGTGGCTTTTTATGCTTTGGTGAATCCCTGCGGGATGAAAGTTTCGGGACAGGATGATGCGGCGGATGCTCGTTGGTTTGATGTCCGCGAATTGCCTCCCCTGGCTTTCGACCACGAGGATATGTTCCGTCGGGCATTGCAGCAGTTGAGGTTGAAAGTATACCTGCAAGTGAGCGGTTTCGAGCAACCAGATAAGCGTTTCGAGGCGTTTGATTTGAAGAAAGTGGAAATGTTAATACTTGATAAAATGAGTTCCTATGGAAAGATTGAAAATTATTGAGGCGGATATTACTACGCTGGACGTGGATGCCATCGTGAATGCAGCCAATTCTTCCTTGTTAGGAGGTGGTGGTGTCGACGGGGCAATTCATCGTGCCGCGGGAAAGGAGTTGCTGGCGGAATGCCGCACTTTGGGCGGATGCAAGACCGGCGAGGCGAAGATCACGAAAGGGTATAGCTTGAAAGCCCGGCACGTGATTCATACAGTGGGTCCGGTTTATTCCGACGGGCGCCACGGGGAACCGGAGCTTTTAGCCGCGTGTTATCGCAATAGCCTTGCCGTGGCAGCTGAAAATGGATTGAAGACCGTGGCATTTCCCCTGGTTAGCACGGGTGTTTACGGTTACCCGATGGAAGATGCCGCCCGGATCGCGCTCCGGGAGATCATGACATTCCTGATAAAGCATCCGGAGTTTGAGCAGGTTATCGTGGCTTGTTTCAATCGCCGGGCTCGTGAAATCGTGGAGGATGCAAAATTGAATATGGAAATTTAAAATCCTTGTTGCGTGAGGTTTATTATTTGTATCTTCGCGAGAGAGATTTACAAAAACATACTAGATATATTATGCAAGAACTTGTAAAAGAGGTACGTGACGTGTTGGCGGAGGTGAAATACCCCGGGACATCGAAAAGTATCGTGGCACTGGATATGGTGCAGAATATTAAGGTAGAAGACGGGAACGTGAGCTTCCGTTTGGTTTTCCAGAAAGCGAATGACCCGTTCATTGGTGCCGTGAGCAAGAAATGCGAGGCTTTACTGAAAGAAAAGTTGAATTATTCGGGGGTGAAGATTGAAACGGTTTTCGTGCATGACTTGGAAAAACCGTTAGCTTTAGAGAAAGTGAAACATATTATTGCCGTTTCTTCCGGGAAAGGGGGCGTCGGTAAATCTACCGTTGCTTCCAATTTGGCTGTTGCCTTGGCTAAATTGGGGTATAAAGTGGGGTTGGTGGATGCGGATATCTTTGGTCCTTCCATCCCGAAAATGTTCGCTTGTGAAGATGCCAATCCTTACATGGTTGAGGTTGGCGGGAAAGAATTGATAAATCCCGTGGAAAAATACGGGGTGAAATTGCTTTCTATCGGTTTCTTCGTTGATCCCAACTCCGCTACCGTGTGGAGAGGCCCGATGGCTTCCAATGCCTTGAAACAGATGGTGGAAGAAGGCTTTTGGGATGAGTTGGATTTCATGTTGATAGACCTTCCCCCGGGAACGAGTGATATTCACTTGACGCTGGTGCAGACGGTAGCCTTGAGCGGGGCGATCGTGGTAAGTACCCCGCAGCAAGTGGCGTTGGCAGATGCCATAAAAGGTATCAACATGTTTGAATCCCCGGGCATACAAGTTCCCGTGTTGGGATTGGTGGAGAATATGTCTTGGTTTACTCCTGCCGAATTGCCGGATAATAAATACTACATTTTCGGTAAAGAAGGTGCCAAGAAACTGGCTGACGAGAGGGGTATGCGTCTGTTGGGACAAATTCCTATCGTGCAGAGTATCATGGAGGGAGGAGAGGCAGGTACTCCCGTGGCTCTGGACGAGAATACCATTACCGGACAGGCATTCCGTGATTTAGCCCGCCATGTTGTCGAGGCGGTCGAGGAAACCGGGGAAACGACTCACCGGGTGAGAGTAACGAAATAATGTGAAGAATGAAGGTTTATAAAGTTGCCAATATCTGCATTTTGATGCTTGGCAACTTTATAAACCTTCAAAAAAAGTATGACCTTTTACTACTGAAGTCCCGTAGTAATTCTACCGAAGTCCCAAGGAAGATATAACATGCGCACGTTCTATGAACCAATTTGCTATAATGTTTCTATATGTGAGATTATAGCATCTCTACGGCATCAACGGAGCGAGAACGTGAGAGGGATATGATTATCTTGGTTCTTCAGTGTGTTTTCTGTGGGATTTGGGTATTACTGCTTCTCTTGATGATCTCATCTTTTTATCCATTTTACGGCATCGGCAACGATTAATTGATAAACTTTTTTTCCATGTTCCTCGAAAGCAACTCCTCGGTCGTCCAGTACGACCCGTGATTCTCCAGCCGACAGAGTGAAGGTGCCGAGGGATACCCAATCAGGATCATCTTTGTCAACTTCCAGGACGATTTCTTTTTTTCCTTCTGTCGTGTAGATCGCGTAGTAATTTTTCATCCCGGGATAATTGTTGTCTTTGAACTTAGGTCGAAAGATAAATATCTCGTATTTACCTGCTTCCTGCAGATTTGCCACCCATTCCGCCTTGAATTTTCCGGTGCCGGCTTTTTTGGTAAAAGCGCTACGGATACTTTCTCCGTAATACATCGGATGCAAGTTAGGAGGTCCCCATGTATTCGCTTTTTCGTTAAAGTATAGGTTCGTGTATTCTATCTCTTCCTTTTTTGAGAATAGATCTGCCAATCGCAAGCGATGGTTTGCTGAATCAATCAGGTGGAAGTTTTCGTCTTCATTGTCAACAATAATCTCTCCCGGGGGATAGAATTTGTTTTTCGCGAGTAAAGTAACTTTTTCATCGGGTAGCGGACCTAATAATTGTGATGGTTTTTCGAGGTAGCGTGGATCTAGTGCCGGTAAATTGTTCGAGAAGTTTGTGTTTAACCGGTTTGTGCCTTTTGCACTTCCATGAACAATGATGTGTTTATATTCCCCGGGTTTAATCTGGTAGCTTCTCCAGTTTTTTATTTCATCTTTTTCAAGTCCACCTCTGTCATATGTAGTGATTACGGAAACAATTCCGTCTGTTTCGCCGGAATTGCCTACCTTGAAATCCAAAATTATCGTTTCTTCTGCTTTTTTATACGTCAGGTCTTTTATTGCCAATTGGGGAATCTCGTGACTCGTGTACCATTCATCCATGTAAGCCTGGATGTTCTGCCCGAAAAGTTGTTCGAATTCATCAATAAACGAATCGAAGTCAATCTCCTGAAAACGGGCACGAGTGTTAAATTCCGCTATAAACTGGTTCAGGGAATCCCAGGTCGTAATTGTCGTGAGGTATGCCAGCAAATGTGATACTTTCAAGTAAATGGCAATATTTTGTTCCAGGCTATATTCTTCCATGATGCATCCTTGCAATCCTTTCTCCGCGATACGAGCGAGGTTTTTCGGGGTTATAGAAAGTCCCGACGATTTTAATGGTTTTTGCATTTGGCTGTATATAAAATCTATTCCCAAGTACCTGTCGGATGTTATATTGTTAGTGTGCCCCGAGAAGAGATGGTCGATATTCATATCTCTTAAACACCAGGGAATACCTTGAGTCAACAGGTATTCGTGCGTACTTTTGTTTTTGGAGATACCCAAGGGAAGGGTTCCTGGAGTTTCGTCGGTGATCGTGGCGAGCCGTTCTTCGAAAAACAAGATTTCCGGTTGGGCGTTATCGTTCGTCATGGTTCTCCTGGACATGGTTCTTTGGAAAAAGGATGAAGGGGTTTCAATCAATTTGAAGTATTTGAAGGGGTACGGATCGGGGTGTCTCTCCTCGATTCGTTGTTTGCATTTTTCAGATACTTCTTTTAGTTTTTTGGGTTGTTTCAAGGCTTTCCATTCATCAAGAGATTTCATGTAGAAGTCATTCCCCGGATAGGTGTATAGTTCAACCGTGACGGAATCGACGGTGATTGCCCGTCTGTGATAATTTCCCATGCAGAGGCTTAGCCCGGTGAGGTTTTGCTCGTTATGGAACGTGACGCTGTTTCCTTCCCTCGTGGGGACGCCTTGGGATAGAACGGTTTGCTCTCCCGGGTTCTCGACATGAAGCGTGTAGTGGGTGAAATTGACCTCTTTGGATGCCTGCAAGGCAACGGGAGCAACCGCCATCGGATACCATATTACCTCCGGAATGAGCAAGGTGAAGCCACTCGAGAGAAATGCGCTACGTTTCCCGTAATTTTCAGTGAACGAGGTAAATCTGATTGGTGCGAAGTGCTCCTCGTCGGGGATGTTTGTTTGATAAATATCCTCGTCGATTTTTCCCTCGTATTCTATTTTAAGTTCAATGTTTTCACTTGGGGAGAGGGGATGTTCAACGAGTATTACTTGGCGGTCCCTGTGGAAGGGAACGTTTTGCCCATCGGCTTCTATTTTGTTGACCGCGAGTCCCGGGTTTAAAAAGAGCGGGAATTGATTCATTTTTGTTTTTCGCCGGTTTGCCACTTTCATGTGGCTTGTTGCGGAGAATTTATTCCCGTTGGGGCGATATATGATCTCGTGGGCGAGTACGCGTGCCGTGGGGTACTTGTTGTATTCCTGGAAGGCTTTCCGGTAGGCGATTCTGTTTTCCAGGCGGGTTTGAAACTTTTTAACGTAAATGTACCCTAGGCTAAAGGAAAGCATTAGTAATAAAAAAGCGGGAAGGATAAAATAAGGGGTACGACCGGGGGTGCCGGGGAGCCTTTTCGTGAGGGGGGCGGCAAAATAAAGGAAACTAACTCCTAACAGCAAGAATGCGCTTCGCTGGAGCAGGTAGTCTTCTATGTACATGAACCCGGCGATGGAGGAGAAAGAGTCTGGTAACCAATATCCTCGAAAATCCAGTATCCCGTGAAGAGGAACGGGCAAATAACTATACGAGAAATAGAGGAAACCGACCAAGATAAACCAACTGATCAAAGGGAGTTTGACCAATCTGTTTACCAGCAAGGAGAGCCCGGTGATGAAGACCAGCGAGGGCAAGACGCGGGTGAGGAGATAAAAAAGGTTAACCCAAGGATTGACAAGGGAATCAGGTATGAATATGTTGATAAATATGCAGGCGGTCATGAAAAAAACATCTACTGCCAAAAACGGGATAAGAATGCCTAAAAATCCCCCGAGGAAGGATTCACCGTTGCCTATAGGTCGTGGGGAAAGTACTTCTCGGGTTTCGGCTTTTTTTTGTTTTCTTTGGATGTCACAAACAAGAAAAGTGATGGTTAGTGATTGAAACAGGTTCAAAAAATGGATTCCGCGCAAGGGAATGGACGATGCTAATGCGAAATCTTTCCATTTAAAAGAAAAGCTGTCCCATGGGATCAAAATTCCTACCGTGTATCCCAACACTCCAAGAATGAAAAGGTAAAATAACCAATTTCTTTTCACTAGCTTGCTCTCGTAAGAGATTGCCGTTTTTAAAGTTGTTGTCATGATTGTAAGGTTTATTTTTAGTACGAAACAAATTTATAAATAGAAATAGTGTTGTGCAATAGATAATACTATTTTTAATGTACAAAAAAACACCCGAATAATCGTGTTATAGATTATTCGGGTGATTATATTTTATAACAATTAGAGTTCTCTAACTGTTATGGGATTACAAGGCTCTGATGCCGGACCTCGTCCTGCAACATTTAAAGCGTAAACACGAAATTGTATATCCTCTCCTTCTCTTAAATTATCAACGGTATATTCAAGTTCGGTAATTAGATTTTTTACGTTTACTACAGTCCAGTGAGCCTCTGTTACATATTTTTTCTCGACAACATATCCTACTATTGGTGCTCCTCCATCTCTGTAAGGTGCTCTGTATTTTATTGTACATTTGTCTTTATGCATATCAATAACAAGGGGTATGCCTGGAGCATCAGGAGGGGAAATAGATTCTTTTGCACTAGTAAATACAATCACCATGATTATACCTAAACTGGCGAATAATAATGTTTTTAGCATGTTTCTTTTCATTGTTTTCTAATTTTAATGGTTAATAATAAAGTGATTTGTTAATAAAATACCTAGTTTGTAGTGATTAAAACCCGCTTCTAAAAGTTATGAAATTGGAATAGTCCGATGGGTTACTTATTCCGGCGGAATTGGATGCGTTGATACGGAATTGTGATTGAGTATTTTCTTTCATACCTTTGAATTGATATTCAGTAGTTTTAGATGTTCCTCTGAATTTCCACGATAATTCCCAATTGCTCCGGTATTCAATATAATAGTTTGTCACAGGTTCACCTCCATTGTTTTTGGGAGCACGGTAATTTAGTATACATCCTGTTTCCCAAATATCGATAGCTAATGGCCAACCCGGTTTATCGGGAACGGTAATAACCGTACTTACTCCTGCAAATACGAGTGTCGTAATACTCAAGCCTAAACAAGCAAATAACAATGACTTCAATTTTTTTTTCATAACTGTTACTATTTGAAAATGTCATAATTCAACCATATTATTTGCAAAGTTAAAAATATTGCATATATTCGCAAATTATTATCAATGTTTTTTTCAAAAACCGCAATTATGGAGAAAGAAATTTTATTTTTATTACTTTTAGTTAGTATTGTTTTCGGGAGTTGTAATGATACTGCCAAGAAATCGACAGTTTTAGATACGGATTTTCCAGTAACAAAGAAATTGGAATTTAAACCTTCCGGAGAATTGGCTGTTGGCGTTTTTGATCAATATTCCGTTGCGGGAAGTGGTATTTGTGTGATTGACGGTTCTGTGTTGTGGTATGTCGAGGACGGTAAGGAGGATTGCGGTGCTTGCTATGATCTGAGATCGGGGAAAAAGTTAGCCGTGATAGCACGGAAGGGAAGTGCCGAGAATGAAATAAACGAATTGACGGGATTCAAGGTAACGGGGGATGCCGTGATGCTTTACGAGGGACGAAACACGATAAAAACTTTCGCTAAAAAGGATATACTGGATAATATTCCCGTGGAGGAGAGAAAAGTTACGGTGGTGACGACCCCGGGTAGTCTTCTGGTTTCCCGTATGGCGCAGTTTCCTGATGGCTCTGTAATCGCAACAATACGTCCGCCTTTTGAATTCGAGAAAGGAAAAATGGATGAAATCAATAACAAGTCGGTTGCTGTATTTGATAACGACGGGGTAAAAGCTTACGAAACAATTAAGTATGATAATTTTGATGTTAAAAAGGCAACGGATAAACAAATTGATGCCCATGATTTGATAAAATGGACTTACGCTCAGGGATTAATCGAAACGAAGGGTAATGATATGGCTGTTTTTGCGGTGAGCGATCAGTTTATATTGTACACTCTTGATCTTAATAGCGGGGAGGTAAACGAGAAGGTGTATTCTTTTATCCGGCGCACGGAGGAGGAGATGTCATTTGCCACTACAAATGATATGATTTTGAGCGTGCAGGCAATGAAAGCGAATGATAAATATATCGTGTGCAAGGTGGAAGGGTATTTAAGTGAAGAAGATAAAGAAATTGAATCACGAAAAGAGGCGATATTCGTGTTTGACTGGAATTTGAAGCCGATTAAGAAATTTGAGTTGCCGGAACCGGAGGAGAAATTAGGTTATTATACGATATCGAATGATTGTAGTTCGGTTTATTTTTGCGAGTATCACGAGGAGGGTATCACGTTATATAAGGCAGATCTGAGTATCTAATAAGGAATTAACTGAAAGCAACGAGGGGCTGGTAAATAAGTTACCAGCCCCTCGTTATTTTTTAAGGGAATATTAGTGTCTTGCCCGAGCCTTGATGATTTCAAAGAAGTCGGCAGCTTTCAGGGAAGCCCCCCCAATCAATCCTCCGTCCACGTCGGGATTGGAGAAGATGGCATCGGCGTTGCCGGCGTTGCAGCTTCCCCCGTAAAGGATGGAAGTATCGTCCGCAACAGTTTTGCCGTATTTCTCGGCGATCACGGAGCGGATGAATGCATGCATTTCCTGAGCTTGGTCGGGAGTGGCGGTTTTACCGGTTCCGATAGCCCAAACGGGTTCGTAAGCGATCACGACGTGAGCGAATTGTTCCGGGGGCAGGTTGAAAAGACCTTCAACGAGTTGTTGTTTCACCACTTCAAAATGTTTACCCGCTTCTCTCTCTTCCAGAACTTCACCCACGCAGAAGATGATTTCCAGTTTGCTGTCTAGTGCTTGCGCTACTTTCTTCACGAGAATAGGACTTGTTTCCCCGTAATAGTTTCTTCTTTCCGAGTGTCCGAGGATCACGCATTTTGCTCCTGTTGAAGCGATCATTTCGGCTGATACTTCACCCGTGTAGGCTCCGGATTTCTCGGTTGCACAGTTCTGCGCTGAAACCATGATGGAAGGTTCCGTGATATTGTGAGCCACCTTTGCCAGATGGATGAATGGGGTTCCCAGAACGACCTGTACGCCTTCCGCGCCTTCCTTGTATCTCACGTAATCGTTCACTTCTCTTGCCAATTCAACACCTTCGGCGAAAGTCTTGTTCATTTTCCAGTTACCTGCTACAATCTTTTTTCTCATGTCTATAGATTTAATTCGTTGTGTTTTAACTTAGTTTCTTCTTTTCTTTATACGTGGAAAAAGTAAATATGCTGCAAAGAAAAGAAGGATAAAGGAGTAAACCAAATAATTCTGCCGCATTTCTTGTTGACTTTGCAGGCAATAAGCTGCCAAATCCGTGTCTTTTAAATCTTTGATGTCCGGAATATCTTTTCCCGCCCGTTTGTCGAGAATCGTGCCTTGGCGTAAGATGATCACGCCGGGGTTGGAACGGATCATGGTTTTAAGCTGTATCTCGTCTGCCGTGCAGAATTCGTACGGCACGTGGTGGCGGTTCTTGTACGTCTGGATATCCCGTTGAGAGGATGAGGTCAGCCCGTAGAACCGGTATCCTTTTTCCCGGGCAAAGTTCGCCAAGCGGTTGAGGGCGGGTTGGGCATCCGGGGTACTTTTGTTGATATTATAAGCTACTGCAAGTATCGTGTAATTGTCATCCTCGAGTATTTCTTCCGTGATATTTCCCAAGTCCGGGTGTTCGATCACGAGGTCGTGAATGGGGGTGATGTATCCTCGCTTCACTAATCTTTCCGTGCTGCTCTCGTATTCCCAGTTCACGGTGTCTTGCCACGGGTAATTCTCTTCCGTGAATGATTGAATCTCGCCCGTCTGCTTATTTCGGTATTTTAACGTGACCTCGTATCGGTCCGGTTCTGCGCCTTCCGGGAGGCGCATTCCTTCGGCTATGTTGGTGCCGATGGCGTAAGGACGAAAGTCAATCACGGGCAAGTGGCGGTAACAGTACACGGACAGGCATAACATGCCCGCTGCCGCCAGCACGAGCATGGAGAATTGACCTAGCGAGGTCAACCGGGGAGTGTAATCTTTGCGGTAGACGAAAATGACAATGGCAAAAAGTAACAAGACTATGTTTTTCCCAAAGGTTTGCCAGTTCGTTAGCACCAAGGCGTCCCCGAAGCACCCGCAGTCACTTACCGGGTTGGTCAATGCCAGCACGAGGGTCAATGGGGTGAAAAATGCCATGAATAGCAAAGCGCCCCATGCAAGGCGGGATACCCAAAGGTTGAATAATAGCGCAATCCCGATCAGAAATTCAGCCAGCGAGAGGGCGAACGAGAAAAATAGCGTGGAGGCGTTCATCCAACCCATGCCGAAAGCGTTGAAGTAATCGGTGAACTTGTAGTCCGATCCCAACGGGTCAATTCCTTTCACGAAGCCGGAATAGATAAAGATGATGCCGACCACGATTCTGCAAAGATTTTGAATGACTTTCCTCATTTCTTTTATTTTTACACCATTGAATCTCTATTTCTCCATGACCAGGCGGATTAGCCCGAATACGGCGTAATTCACCATGTCGAAGTAGTTTGCGTCAATGCCTTCCGATATAATGGTAGCACCCTGGTGGTCTTCAATTTGCTTTGTCCGGTTGATTTTCATCAAGATTAAATCCGTGTACGAGCTGACACGCATCTCCCGCCATGCCTCGTCGTAATCGTGGTTTTTGGCGAGCATGAGTTCTTTTGCCTGTTGGAAATAGCCTTGATAGAGTTTCAGAATATCTTCTTCCGGGGTGTCGTTGCCGGGTCCGAGTTGCAATTGGATCAATCCCATGATGGAGTAGTTGATGATACCGATAAACTCGGGGATGACGCCTTCTCCCACTTTCGTTACGCCTTTTTCCTCGATGCTGCGGATGCGGTTAGCCTTGATGTATATCTGATCCGTGATAGAGGTCGGGCGGAGTATTCTCCACGCCGTGCCATAGTCCTGCATTTTTTTCACGAAAATATCTTGGCATATATCTATCACTTTATCATATTCTTGCGCTGTGTTTGGCATAATTCTATCGTTTTTTGATAACGGAATTTGAAAAATAAGTTGTTTCTTTGAAGTGTAAAATTAGTCAAATAATTCAAAACTGGAAATTGAAAATCGAAAATTATGATGGATATCGTACTGGGAGATAAAAAAATTAGTTTGGAGAAACCTGTCGTGATGGGTATTCTGAACGTGACTCCCGACTCTTTTTACGACGGGGGAAAGTATTTGAGTGAAATCGAGGTGATAAATCGTGTGGACGAGATCGTGGAACAGGGGGCAGGAATCGTCGACGTGGGAGCTTATTCCACTCGTCCCGGGGCTGCTTTCGTGAGCGAGGAAGAGGAACTTTCTCGGTTAAGTTTTGCTGTCGAATTAGTGCGTAAATACCATCCGGAGATTTCGGTTTCGATCGATACGTTCCGGGCGGGTGTGGCAAAGGAGATCAATCATTGTCTGGGGCCGGTTATCGTGAATGATATTTCCGGCGGCACGATGGATGAACGGATGTTTGAAACGGTTGCCGAGATGGGTGTGCCTTACATCTTGATGCATATTCAAGGTACACCCCAGGATATGCAGGTAAACCCGCACTATGACGACGTGGTACGTGAAGTCCGGGAGTTCTTCACGGAACGTATCGCCCGCTTGAACGCTCTGGGATTTAATAATATCATTTTGGATCAAGGTTTCGGCTTCGGGAAAACCGAGGCTCATAATTATCAATTGATGGATAAGATGGAGTCGTTCCTCGATCTGGGGTATCCGCTGTTGGTCGGTATTTCCCGGAAAACCATGATTTGGCGTCTGCTGGGTATCACCCCGAAAGAAGCCTTGAACGGGACGACCGTGCTCAACACGATTTCTTTGTTGAAAGGCGCCCACATCCTTCGGGTTCACGATGTGCGTGAAGCCGTGGAAGCCGTGAAGATCGTGGAGGCGATGAAAGGGTGAAGCACTTGCCACAACACGATTCCGGCTGTGACGGAGATGTTGAAGGAGTGTTTCGTGCCGAATTGGGGTATCTCGATGCAATTGTCCGAGAGGTCGATGACTTCTTGTTGCACGCCTTTGACTTCGTTTCCAAACACAAAGGCGTATTTTTGTTCCGGATTGATGGTGAAGGTTTCTAAAGAGATACTGTTTTCCACCTGTTCCACGGCAAGGATGGCAAACCCCTCGTTTTTCAATTCTTGCACGGCATCTGTCGTTTCCTCGAAATAAACCCAATCCACGCTTTCCTCGGCGCCGAGTGCTGTTTTGTGTATTTCCCTGTGGGGTGGGGTAGCCGTGATGCCGCAAAGGTATATTTTCGACAACCGGAAGGCGTCCGAGGTGCGGAATACCGAACCGATGTTGTTCAGGCTACGCACGTTGTCGAGCACGACCACGATCGGGAGTTTTGCCGCCTCTTTGTATTCTTCCGTGGAGAGGCGGTTCAGTTCTTCGTTGAGGAGTTTACGATGGGACATGGGAATTGAAAATTGTTGGGGTTATTCATGATTGCTTTTAGTTTATTGCTTCGCCGATTAACGTGGCGGCCGTGCATTCGGTCACGCGAACTTGGACGAGGTCGCCTGCTTTGGCCCCGTTGTCCGGGAAGACTATGACTTTGTTCTGGCTGGTGCGCCCGAAAAGTTCGTCGGATTTCTTTTTGGAAACACCTTCCACCATGACCTCGAAAACTTTGCCCACGTCTTTCCGGTTGTTTTCGTGGGAAATTTCCACTTGCATGTCAATAAGTTCCTGTAAACGTCTGCCTTTGACTTCCTCGTCCACGTTATCCGGTAAGTTTCGGGATGCCATGGTGCCGGGGCGTTCGGAATACTTGAACATGAAGGCGGAGTCGAACATGACTTCTTTCATTAAGTCAAGAGTTTGTCGGTAGTCTTCCTCGCTTTCGTTGTGGAAGCCCACGAACACGTCGGTGGAGATTCCGCAATCCGGGATAATTTCACGGATTGCACGGATGCGATCCAGATACCATTCCCGGGTGTATTTCCGGTTCATATCTTTCAGCACGGAATTGCTCCCGGATTGGAAGGGGAGATGAATGTGCTTGCAAATATTGGGATACGCGGCGATAGTCCGAAGTATATCATCACTCATGTCTTTCGGGTGTGATGTGGCGAAACGGATACGCGTATCGGGTACTGTTTTTGCCACTAGGGCGAGTAGAGCCGGGAAATTCACTTCCGTGTTTTCGCCTCTCCAAAGATAGGAGTTCACGTTTTGCCCGAGCAGGGTGACTTCCTTGTATCCTTTGGAATGAAGATCGAGTACTTCGTTGATGATGCTTTTCGGGCTTCGGCTACGCTCGCGTCCCCGGGTGTAGGGTACGATGCAGTAGGTGCAGAAATTGTTGCATCCCCGCATGATGGATACAAAACCGGAGATTGCCGTCTCGTCTATGCGGGAGGGGCAGATGTCCTTGTACGTTTCAGTGGTCGACAGGTCGATGTTTATGGCTTTTTCGCCTTTAGCCGCTTGCTCGATCAACTGGGGAAGATCCATATAAGCATCCGGTCCAACCACGATGTTTACGTTTTTCTCCTGCTCGAAAAGAGCCGCCCCCAACCGTTCTGCCATGCATCCCATGATGGCGACTAGCACGTGCGGATTCTTCTTTTTCACTTCCGTGAAGCCTTGTACCCGTCCACGAACCCGCTGTTCGGCATTTTCCCGCACGGAGCAAGTGTTTACTAAAATTACGTCCGCCTCGTTTTTATCCTCGGTTCGGGAGTATCCTTTGTCTTCCAGTATGGCTGCAACTACCTCGCTGTCTGCCACGTTCATCTGGCAGCCGTATGTTTCTATATAAAATTTGCGTGTATCCATTTTCAAGTTTTATTTCCAAGGTGCAAATGTAGTGAAATTCGGGCAAAATCCTAAAAACGGTTTACTTGGTTTGTATAAACCTTTTGTATAGGGATACTTGATGCTTGGTCTACCGATTCGCTACCTCGTGAACCAAGCATGAACCAATCATGAACGTAGCATAAACGTAAATTTGCGTTCATGATTCGTCCGTGATTGGTTTATGCTTGGTTTTTGTGATAGGGCAGGGGGAGCGTTGTGGTCTATCTAGTCGGACAATTCCAGGATAGAGGACTTCTCGAAAATAACGGACTCGTCATAACGCGTAATACACAAAAAGACACGTATCTTTGTGTACGTCAAGGCATGATATAATCCTGTTCCTGTCCATTGCAAGAGGCATTTATTGTTTAAACCCTCAATTTACGAATAATTGTGTATTAAGCACGGTATCTATGGCAGATAATTTGTGGCAGCCTTGGCCTTTTTATACTATCGGTGTAGAAATCTCGCGGTTTATATGTAAATTTGCAAAAACATATATTGTCCGCAAAGCATTGACATACCGGCACAAATGCAACGGATAGACCATTTTGTGGAACAGCTAAAACAAGAAATACCGTAAAATTAGCATGACAGCCCGAATTTTAGATAAGAATGTTTTGATAACCGGGATTTATCTTTGCCGACATCAATATCATAGAGGTAGAATAATAAATAATAAAAGAATATGAAAGCAGCGATTCTTACCGCATGGATATGCTTCTCAACCATAGCCGGCAGTATGGCACAGACCGTAGAAACTTTTCGCCAACCTTATCCGGTAGGTCAGAAAATATCACCTTCGCCTAATTTCAGTGGAGAGGTATGGCTCGCACCGCTCAGCGGGCAGAAGGAACTGAACGTACCTATGTTCAACGTGACTTTCGCTCCGGCTTGTCGCAATAGTTGGCACTTGCATACAGGCGGACAAATACTGATCGCCACTGCCGGTATCGGCTACTATCAGGAAGAAGGGAAACCGGCACGCCGCCTTTTTCCCGGCGATATGGTAGAAATACCCGTCGGGGTGGCGCATTGGCACGGGGCTGCACCTGATAGTTGGTTTGCTCATATCGCCATCGAATGTAATCCAGAGACCAACAAGGCAACTTGGATTCGCCTTGTAAGCGATGCGGAATATGCTGAAGTAACCGCCCAATCCGTAGAACGGTATGCCGAAGCCAACCGCACGCTGAATGACCGCGAACAGGCCATCGTAGCCATCGCTTCCTATACCGGACGTGGCGACTTGGAACATCTGCCGCTTGCCCTCACCGGAGGATTGAAGGCCGGCATGACTGTCAACGAGATTAACGAAGTGCTTATTCATGCCTATGCCTATTGCGGTTTCCCGCGCAGCCTGCGTGCCATACAGACTTTCGAAGCTCTAATAAAAACACGTCGTGAACAAGGCATTGAAGACACGGCAGGACGTGAAGCATCGCCTGTCGCAAACAATGCAAGTCGTTATGAACGCGGTCGCGACATCCTAGTGGAAATCTCCGGCATATCTGCCGATACGCCCAAGACGGGCTATGCCGCTTTCGCTCCCACCATCGAACGTTTTCTGAAGGAGCATCTGTTCGCTGACCTCTTCGAGCGAGACCTGCTGACCTATCGCGAGCGTGAGCTTGCCACCGTCTCCATCCTCGCCGGCGTGGGCGGCGTGGAGCCGATGGCAACCGGACATATGGGTATCTGCCTGCACTTAGGTATCACGCCCGAACAGCTTACGGCACTGTTGAATATCGTGGAAACAAACCTCGGTCCCGCAAGCGCGACACCGTTGCGCGAAGTATTAAAGAATTTGACAACAAAAAAATAACAATCTAAAAAAGAAAAAGATATGAATTACGTGAAACTGAACAACGGCATTGAAATGCCGCAAATGGGATACGGGGTCTATCAAGTATCGCCCCAGGAGTGTGAACGCTGTGTGTCGGATGCCCTGCGTGTGGGCTACCGCATGATAGATACTGCGCAGGCCTATCACAACGAGGAGGGCGTGGGCAACGCCGTGAAGAAGAGCGGCATCGGCCGCAAAGACATCTTCCTCGTCAGCAAGGTGTGGATTTCCAACTACGGCTACGAGAAGGCGAAGGCTTCCATCAACGAGAGCCTGCGTAAGTTGCAGACCGACTACATCGACCTGATGCTGCTCCACCAGCCTTTCTGCGACCGTTACGGAGCCTACCGCGCTTTGCAGGATGCCTACAAGGAAGGCAAACTGCGTGCCATTGGCGTATCGAATTTCTATCCCGACCACTTCATAGACATGGCAAGCAACATGGAGGTAGTTCCCGCCGTGAATCAGGTGGAGACACACGTCTTCAATCAGCAGGTGGAGCCGCAGAAGATTATGGAAGAGTTCGGCACGCGCATCATGTCATGGGGTCCGCTGGCCGAGGGCCGCAATGGCTTCTTTACCAACGAAACACTGGCCCGCATCGGTGCCCGGTATGGCAAGAGTGTGGCACAAGTGGCTCTCCGCTGGCTCATTCAGCGCGGCGTCATCATCATTCCCAAATCCACCCACGTGGAGCGTATGCAACAGAACCTCGACATCTTCGACTTCGAGCTGGCCGATGAGGAAATGTGTCAGATAGCCCAACTCGATACCGGAAAGAGCCTCTTCTTCGACCATCACGACGCGGAGACGGCAAGGATGTTCATGAACTGGAAATAAAGGAGGCACCAAGATGAAGAAGAATTTTGGAAACAAGACCATCGTCGCTCCGCTGCCCGTGCTCATCGTTGCCACTTACGATGCAGCAGGTAAACCGGATGCCATGAATGCCGCCTGGGGCGGTCAATGTGCCTATCATCACGTGGCACTGAACCTTGCCAAAGGGCATAAGACTACCGAAAACTTACGTTTGCGGAATGCTTTCACATTGAGCATTGCCAATCGTGCCAATCTGGTGCTGTCCGATTATTTCGGATTGGTTTCGGGTTATAAGGAAGACAAAATCGCGCGGTCCGGCGTACACGTAACGAAAAGCGAGTTCGTGGACGCTCCCGTCATCGAGGAATATCCGTTGACGTTGGAGTGCCGGGTAGTCAGCATGGAGGATGCTTTGGGCGAAGTCCGTATCGTAGGCGAGGTCATCAACATGCAGGCGGACGAAAGCATTTTGAACGAACAGGGCGAGGTGGATTTGGACAAGCTGCAACCGCTGTCGTATGATTCATCCGCACGCACCTATCGGGTACTCGGTGAAACAGTCGGAACGGCTTTCAAGGATGGTAACGCATTAAAATAGTCGTATAATGAAAACACACATCATTGCCGCCTCACTCCTCTTAACGGGGTTGTGGGGCGGCATGAGTTTCGGACAGGTTCCACAAAGCCAGCAACCGGTAGTATGATGTTTGACTTTATGGACATTATAGACTAGGAGGTGTGACACACCTTCTTTTTATATCTTCCGAAATAAGGGTAAATCCAACCGAATTTATTGTATGCCCCTTTCCCTTGTCTTCCCCTACCTTTGTATCATCGAAAACATCTAATTATAAATAAAGTATGAAGACAATCAGGAATTTATTGCTGTCGGTAGCCGTAGCGTTGTGCGGCAGCATACTCCCGGCAGGGGCACAGACAGACGCAGGAAAGACAACGGCAGACGTGCCGATGGTAAAACTCAATAACGGCGTGTTGATGCCGCGTTTCGGACTGGGCACTTTCCTGCAAGGCTCGGATGAAGTGTGCCGCCAGTCATGCCTCACGGCGTTGAAGGCAGGCTACCGCCACATCGACACCGCACATGCCTACGACGACGAGCGTGGTGTGGGACAAGCCGTGAAAGAGAGCGGCGTTCCGCGCAGTGACGTGTGGATTACCAGCAAAATCTGGCCGTCGGAATACGGTGAAGGCAAGACGGCGGAAGCCATCGACAAGATGCTGAAACGATTAGACACGGATTACATTGACCTGCTCTACGTGCATCAGCCTGTGGGCGACTTTGTGGGTGCCTGGCGGGATATGGAGCGTGCCGTGGAAGCCGGTAAGGTGCGTGCCCTCGGCATCAGCAACTTCGACGCAAACGATTCGGTCTTCAATCTCATCATGAGCGAAGCCCGCATCAAGCCCGCCGTGCTCCAGATAGAGTGCCATCCGTATGCGCAGCGGCTCGACATACGCGAGAAGGCAAAAGCCAACGGCATACAGGTGGAATGCTGGTTTCCGTTAGGAGGCGCGATGAGCAACGGGGTCTTGCTGAAAGACCCCACGATCATGAAGATAGCCGAGGCGCACGGCAAGTCGGCGGCACAGGTCATCCTGCGCTGGCACATACAGGAGGGGTTCTCCGTCATTCCCGGAGCCACCAATCCCGACTATATCAAGGAGAACATACAGATATTCGACTTCGAACTGACCGACGAGGAGATGCAGTCCATGCGCTCGCTCAACAAGGAACAGCGGTTCTTCAACGTCACGTATGAGCAGGTGCAGCAGTTCGGGATGTCGCCGATGAAGGATTAAGTAAACTGCTAAAATACAAAGACGATGAAAAAAGTTCTGATGCTATTGGTCAGTTTCCTGACCATCGTGAGCGGTTCGGCGTGTTCCAACGATAACGTAATGCCGGAGCCGGACAATGACAACGAAGTAAGTGAAGGTACAGGCAGTGCCTACTTCGGCGGAAAGAAAGTGCTGGTAGCTTACTTCTCGTGGGGCGGAACAACCCAGCGGATGGCACGGCAGATTCAGGATATCACCGGAGCGGATGTGTTCCGCATCGAACCTGTAAAGCCTTATCCTACGGAGTATACGCCTTGCACAGAGGTGGCATGTGGGGAGAAGGACAACAACGCCCGTCCCGCTATCAAAGGTACGGTAGAGAATTGGGACGACTACGACGTGGTGTTCATCGGCTGCCCCGTGTGGTGGTGGACCACGCCGATGATTATCCACACGTTCTGCGAGAGCTATGACTTCAAAGGAAAGACCGTAGTACCGTTCTGCACCTACGCCTCTACCTACCGCGACGAGACGCTTGCCGAAATTGTCAACAGCACGCCCGATGCCGGACACCTGACGGGCGAGGGACTGACAAGCGGCAGGATAATGCCATCGACCATTCAGACTTGGATAGACCTGATCAATGAGGAATGGAATAATCAGAACTCATCGGGTAGCGACACGCCTATGACAGGCACCGTGAATCTGTGGAAACGGGGCAACATCCCTACCGTCACGCACAACGTGAACAACTCGGACGGTCCCGACTTCATCCCCAACATGGAAGTTTTCACCGTGGCAGATGATGTGACTCCAAAAGGTGCCGTCATCATCTGTCCGGGCGGTGCGTTCCAGTTCCGCAGTATGCAGAACGAGGGGTACAACGTGGCGGACATGCTTGTGCCGATGGGCTACCAGTGCTTCATCGTGAACTACCGCATCGCGCCTTACACCATGCGTGAGAGTGCCACCGACCTGCAACGCGCCATCCGCTATGTGCGTGCCCATGCCGAAGACTACCGCATCAATCCGGAGAACATCGCCCTCGTGGGCTTCTCCGCCGGAGGCATCCTCAACGGCGAAGTGCTGCTCAACTGGTGCGACCTGACGAACGGCACGGCACTCGACAACTCCTACCGTCCCGATGCGCTTGATGAAGTTCCCGTATCGGCTTGTGCCGTGGGCATGATTTATTCCTTCTACGGTCGCCTGAGCGTGTCGATGAACAATGTGGAGACACTGCGTGCTGCCAACCTGCCGCCCGCCTTCTATTGCTGGGGCACACGCGACGGTTTCGCCGGACAGTTCACACAAAACTCCAACGCCGTGCGCGAGGCAGGCTGTGAGGTGGAGACGCTTGTCCTCGACGGCTATCCCCACGGCTACGGGGCAGCAAGCAATCCAGCCGTATGGGGCAACCGTTTCGATGCTTTTCTGACGCGCATCATGTCGGGCAGTTCCACAGCAATCAACCAAGTAACTACGGAAGTATTATCTGATTAAGGTGTAATCAAATACAGGAACACCGCCATCGGCAGCGATTAAACTGTCCAGTTGGCGGTGTCTTATTTATAGTAACATTTTGGGGATTATTACAGTTTGTTTCCGAAGAACTCCGTCAGTTTACCGACAGCCATATTAACATATTCAGGCACATAGTATGTCTTGATGTGCGTAGCACCGGGGATGAGGAAGAGTTCTTTGTTTTGCGTACCTGTGGCTTTACTGTAACACTGTTCTGTCATGTAGAAAGTGTCGGCAAGACTGCCTGCTATCATCAGCAGAGGCTGGTTGATGAGATACATACCGGTAGAAGCATCAAAAGCAAAAAGGTCCATAAGACTGCTTTTGGTGTAGCGGAACGTGGAATTGGGATGAGCGTGGCTTTGCAGGTAATATTCATAGCCGTCACGGTAGAGGTCGAAAGGCAGTTTGGCAGCCTGTTCGGGTGTTACGCCGCTCATATCGCCCACGTATTCCGGCTCACCGCCTTCGGCCTCTTTTTGGCGGGCAGCGCAAGCATCGGCCAGACGCTCCTGCACTTCGTTTATTTGCGAATCGAGAAAACCGTTGCGCCGTACAAGCCCCGTGTTGAACATACTGAGCGTGGCGACAGCCTTGAACCGTTTGTCGGTCTGCGCGGCCGCCAGCGTATAGCCGCCGCCACCGCAGATGCCGAGGATACCCATACGTTGCGGGTCCACTCCCGGATATTGCAGCAGGATGTCGGCAGCACGATGGATGTCCTCGATGCGGTTGGCAGGCTTGTCCGTATTGCGCGGCTCGCCTTCGCTAGCTCCCTGATAGGTAGCATCGAAGGCAAGGCAAATATAGCCCTGTTCAGCCATGCGCTGGCTGTAAAGACCTGCTACCTGCTCTTTTACACCGCCGTTTGGGTGTGCTACGACGAGGGCAGGATATTTCTTCGCGGCGTCATATCCGGCAGGGGTATAGACATTGGCGGCAATTTTCAGACCGTTCAAGTTGTAAGTTATGGGATGGATGTTTACCTTGCCCGTTTCGTTCTTTGTAATGGCTTCCCGGTAAACCAATCCCCAGGGGTTGTCGTTATGGCTTTTCACGGCTGCTGTTTCCGTAAATGCCTGACTTTGTGCATTCGCTGTTCCACAAAGGGCAGCTACCATGCAATATGCGATTATAAATGTTTTCTTCATTGCTTTATCTGTTTAATTGTTTACATACACTCTTTCAATACTTCAAATATTTCATCTCTTGAAAATTGCTTGCAACAGCCCGGCGTGAGGAAGCAGGTGTCGGCGGCGGCACGCAGCACGGTTTCATCCGTGATGCCCATTTCGCTCCAGTGGGTGGGCAGTCCGATTTCTTTTATAAATGATTCGATTGCGTCGATACCCTGTGCGGCAGTCTCTTCGGCAGTTTCGCCCTTTATGCCCCATACGGTTTCTGCCATACGTGCCAGCTTCTCCTTGCCCTCATTCAACAGATGGCGGTAGAGCGTAGGATGGATGACCGCCAGTCCCTGTCCGTGGTTGCAGTCGGTGTAGGCACCCACGGCGTGCTCTATCATATGGCACTGGAAGTCGGTCTGCTTGTCGAGTTTTAGCAGTCCGTTCTCCGCCATTGCCGAAGCCCACATCAGTTCGCCACGGGCGAAGTCGTCATCAGGGGCGGCGATGAGGACCCGCAGGTTCTTCACGACATTGCGCATCACCGCCTCGTTGATTTCATCGCTGAGGTTCGTGCTTTGCGGCTTGCCCATATAGGTTTCCATGCAGTGCGACAACGTATCGAAGGCTCCGCTGATGACCTGTTTCATAGGCAGGGTCTTCGTCAGATCGCTGTCCAATATGGCAAACGAATGGAATGCCCCGAACAGCGGTTGTTTCAGTTTCTTCTCTTCGTGGGTAATCACCGCACCGTTGTTCTGCTCTGCGCCTGTACCCGATGCGGTGACTACGGCTCCCATCGGAATAAATTCAGTAGGCAGACGGTGATGCACATACCACGCATCCCACACATCCTCGTCCATTCGTGCCTGTGCCGACACAATCTTGCAGCAGTCGATGACCGATCCGCCGCCCACGGCAAGGATGAAGTCGATATTATTCTCACGTACCAAACGTGCGCCCTCCTGCACTTTGGCGTATGTGGGGTTGGGCATGATGCCGCCGAAGTCCGTCACTTGCTTGCCGCACTCTGTGAGCCATGTGTGTATTTTGTCATACAATCCTGTGCGTTTGAGTGAACCGCCACCGTAGGCAAGCAGCACCCGCTGTCCCACACTCTTCATTTCTTCTTTTATCGCGGTCTCCGCACATCCCTTGCCAAAATGCTGGCGGACGGGATATTCATACTTGAAATTGTTCATGATGTATTCTTATTTTAAATTTATAATTATTCAATTTATTTTTTCGGGAAAAAGAACGGCAGCGCATTGTAGAGGTATTCCGCCAATGGCCGGAACTCATGTTGCGCACCGTCTTTCTCATGGAAAGTGAGATTGGAAAGTTTATAATGGGGTTGGGGAATCTTCTTCGTAATCGACTGGCACAGCGAATGTCTTGCTGATAAGTTTATTATAACCATCCGGCGTTTCTTGTATTTCATCGTCATCGCCTTCTCCCTGTGTCTTAGGTGTCTCTGTTTCCGGTGGAAGACTTTCTCCCTCATCGTTGGAGCCGCAAGCTACTAAAGGAAGGGCAAGGAGGAATATCCATAAATAGCCTATTCTATATTAGTCAGTCCAATCCCTTCTCCTTCAGCCAACCGGACAGCATGTCGGCAAGCTGCACGTTGTTCTTCTCTGCGAAGAGAAAATGTGAATTGCCCTTGATACCCTGTTCCGGCAAATGTACTACCGTGGCATCACCCCCGTGGCGGTTGATGCACTCGGCAAACAACTGTGCCATCTTCAATCGTACGCGCCAACTGTCCATCGCCCAGTTGTCACTCGGTTCTGTGGCTATATAGTCGCCGTAATAGATAATAATAGGTATGCGCGTGAGTTTCATGAAATCATCCATCGGGATGGACGTGGCAGAAAGTGCACCGAATGGACTGATGGTCTCAAGGGGGTTGGGCGTCTCGCCTTCGGGAAAGACAAAACCGCTGCCCGGTTCGTAAGACACGATAGCCTTGATATTACGACTGCGGATGGCCGTGTGCCAGCCGGGACCGCCGCCCTGCGAATGGGTAATGAGGATGCTGCCGCCTAATGTGTCGCACAGGGCTGCAAGCGAAGCGGCAATCACCTGTTCGTCATACGTGCCGGTGTTGGGTGTGATTTGCCGGAAGAACTGCTCCAATGCAGCCTCTCCTCTTGGGAACTGGCTGCCCTCGTATAGGTCGGGCCATACGCCCATGCGGAAGTTTTCGAACCAGAACTGGTCATCAGCCACGGCATTCACCTGTTCGGAAACCGTGCTGCGTCCGGCACGTCCGCGACGGGGCTGGTCTATCAGATAAGTGCTGAAATGCCGGCGCAGGAAGAGCGTGGAGAACCCTTCCCGTCCGTCGGGTGTCGATTCCCATGTCTTGGCCGATTGTCTGGCTCCGTGCAGGAACACCATCGGAATACGGCGTGCGCTGTCCGGAATCTGATAGGATACATAGGCATGGTCGCCGTGCAAAGTTTGTCCGTCCGGCTTTAAGGGCTGTCGGGTGTTATATGTTCCGGATTGTGCGAGTACCGTGCCACCGATGGCGAAACTGCCTTGAGAGCGTAATACGATTGCATTTTCATCAGATTCCGCCGAGGCGTTCGTTCCTGCCTGCTTTCCCCCGCACGATGCGCAAAGAAGCAGGATGGCAGAGAGAATGATGCTGTTTATCTGTTTCATTATAGCTATGTTTTTATATTATAATGCAAAGGTATAGAGGTTGTCCATGACCATGCTTACACAGACTGCGGATTGATTTGTTGTTTTTACGGGGATGATTCCATGTTGGATATGCCAATCGGCAAGAAACCGCAAAAAGGTAAAATGTCACGGAGATATTTGTAACAAGAGGCAGCCGATTAGTTGCGATCTTTGCCAATAGAATTAAAATAAATATAATATAGCAATGAAAGATTTTACATTCCGAAATGACACGAAACTTCTCTTTTGCAACGACATCAGAGAAACGGTTGCCGGCATTGCCAAAGGCAAAAAAGTGATGGTGGTTTATGGCGGCGGTTCTGCAAAACGGAACGGATGTTATGAGGACATCACCGGAGCTTTGGCAGAAGCGGACATCCCCTTTGTGGATTATGGCGGTTCGTCAAGGGAGTTCGAGAAGATAGAGAAAGGCATCCGCACGGCAAAGGCGAACGGCGTGACGATGATTATCGGCGCAGGCGGTGCAAGCGTGATGGACAGTGCCAAACTGATTGCCTTTGGCTACTATCATGAAGCCGACCTGTGGGAGTACTTGAAAGGAAAACCGTCCTACGGATTGGAGCGGATGCCGCTTGCGCTGATTCCCACCTACCCGTCGAGCGGCTCGGAGAACGGGTTGGGTGCCGTATCGGTCGATTCACGCAACGGCGACTTCGGTACGGCATACGGCATTCCTGCCGACTATGCGATTCTTTGTCCCAAATACTCCCTGAGCCTCGACAAGGAGATGACCGCCTACACGGGATTGGTCACGCTGGTGCAACTGTCGGCGTGTATCCTTGGCGACCGCAACAAGATGTCCTACGATGCGGGTATTTCCTATATAAAGAATGTACTCGAAGCCACCCGTACCTTGCAGGAGCATCCCGATGACCTTGACGCACGAGGAACCATCTTGCTGGGCGCATCGCTTTCCACATCGTCCCGCCTCGGCATCGGAAAAGTGGAGCAGTTTGCATACGACATCTATGAGTTGGAGTTCTTGCCCGAAGTGCTCTTCGGCAGCACCTACCGCCGCAGCCTGACAAGCGTATTCCCACTTTTTCTCCGCGTCATGGGTAGGCATCACGCCGAAGATGTCCGCCGCTATTTCCTTGATGCGTTCGGTTTCGGCTCGTCCATCGAAGCATCTTCGCACAAGTTGACGGAGTTGTTCGCCTCCTTCGGTGTGCCGATGTACTACGAGGGAGAAGTCAGCCACGAACAAGTGGATGCCGTTCCGTGCCTGACCGAACTCGGCAAGGAGGAGGTGTTTGAGATAATAAACGACTTGATGTGCAGATAACATACAAACCAAAACTCCTACAAGGTTGGTTCCAAGATATGAAAACATTAATAGTTTATTATTCATTCAAATAGTTAATCTCAACTATATGGCACAAAAGAAGGTGATGCACGATGCACCGGCTTCTGCCTACTCCCTGTACTCCGTCGGGTTCATTCCTAAATTGCGCTGTACATAACGGCTGAAATAGGCGGGCGAAGAGAATCCGAACATATCGGAGATACGGACGAAAGTCAGGGATTTGTCTTTCAGAAGACGGGCAATGTCAAGGGTTGTGTAACGGTTTATCCAATAATTGGCCGCATAGCCGCTCACCTTCTTCGACACTTCGGAAAGGTATTTGGACGTAACGCAGAGGCGGTCTGCATAATACGACACCTCACGGTGCTGGCGATACGTACCGTCCTCCAGCATGGAGAGGAAGCGGTTCATGATTGCGGCACTTTGGGTGGAAACACCGGTCTCGCCGTAGAGGTGCGAGTGAAAATCGAAGAAGTCTAGGATGAGCATCTGCACGGTGGCGATGAGCATGCCGCGGCGGAAGTGATGTCCTGTGTCGGCAAGGCGTTGCTCCACCAAACGGAAGTCGCCCCGGCACACCTCCTGCTGCTCCGGCGTGAGGTGCATCACGGGGTTGAGAAAGAGGGCGAGCTGCCCTTTCATTCCGTAGTTGCTCTGCGGAGTACAAAGGTTTATGAAATCAGAATTGATATAGATTATCTTCACCTTGAAGTCGTCCGAAGGGTGCATCCATTCTATCAGCTTGCCCTTGCGCACAATCATGAGGTCGCCCTCGCGCAATTCAAATTCCCGCCCGTTGAACGCAAACTGGCAGGAACCGCCCATGCAGAGGGCATGGACCAGATTTTCATTGCAACAGTCAGCATCACAAAAGAAACTGTAGCTATTACCTCTTAAATACCGCAACGAGTCGGCGACAACTATATTTTTCTGTTCTTTCATAATCTGCTTCGTTTGATTCCGATTACAAAAGTATATATTTCCAATTATATAGAGATAATGAAAGGCATAGATTAACTTACCTTTTTTACGGTTTCCGATTTTATAGAGACAATCGGAACCTGCAAGAACCGAAATAAATGTATTTTCATCCGTAATCCGTGTAATGCCGCTTCCGGGTAATACGCCTACTTTTGCATCATAATAATTTTGTAGAAACATGGATATGAATTACAGGACATTAGGAATTAGCGGACTACGCGTGTCCGCCGTTGGATTGGGGTGCATGGGCATGAGCCATGCTTACGGTGCGCCTGCCGACAAACGCGAAATGAAGTTCCTGCTGGAAGATGCCGTGGATATGGGTTACACATTCTTCGATACCGCCGAATCGTATGGAACTCCGCAAAATCCGCATGATAATGAGGAACTGCTTGGCGAATCCTTGAAGACGCTACGCGACCATGTGGTGATTGCCACCAAATTTGGTATCTCCTTCGACAAACCGGACGAACCTGGTACTCATGCTGTCATTCCGTGTTCACGCCCTGACGTGATACGCCGTTCGGTGGAAGGTTCGTTATGCCGTTTACAGACCGACCACATAGACCTTTATTACCAGCACCGTATAGATCCGAATGTGCAGCCGGAAGAGGTGGCTGAGGTAATGGCAGACCTGATACGGGAAGGAAAAATCCTGCATTGGGGCATCTCTGAAACAACGGAGGAATACTTGCGCCGTGCCCATGCCGTATGTCCCGTGACCGCCATACAGAACCGTTATTCAATGATGGCACGGCACCACGAACAGCTTTTTCCTGTGCTTGAAGAATTAGGCGTGGGCTTCGTTGCCTTTTCACCCCTTGCCAACGGCGTGCTGACTACCTATTATACCGCTGACAGCCATTTTGATGCCGCAACGGATTATCGTGCATCCATGCCGCAATTCCGCAAAGAGAGTTTCGGGCAGAACCGTGGCTTATTCGCTTTGCTTGACCGTCTTGCCGAAGAGCATCATGCCACACCTTCGCAAATCGCCCTCGCCTGGATGCTTTGCAAGCGTCCGTGGATTGTGCCTATCCCTGGTACACGGCACCTCTGTCGCCTGAAGGAAAATATCGGAGCTGTCGACATCATCCTGACGGTGGAGGAAGTACGGAAGATTGACGAGGAACTTGACAATATGAAAATGAGCGAAGTGTTCGGCGGGTCGCCTGTGATAAAAATAGAATAAAGGAGGATTGAGTATGTGTGGCAGAATATTGTCAATTCGTTGCAGTTATGGCAGAAACAGAAGAAAGAGAAAAGAACAATGTAACGATCAATAAAAATAAATTTATGAGAATGAACATATTGTTATGGTTGGCCATTGTACTCACCACTTCATGTAGCACGGACAATGGTTTGTTAAAAGAGGAGGAACCTAATATGCCGGTTACATATGTACCAGACACTTCGACATCAGAAGATGATACCACAACAAACGGCTATTTTACAGCCCGAAGTACCGTGGGCGAAGTAATAAACAATACTGCTTTCGGCGATTTCGGGCGATTGCTTTTCCCAGTGGACCGCAACGTACCCGAAACAATGACGCTTGCTCAAGCCAGTACTTCCTCCGTCTATATCTTCTATACGAATATAAAAGTGGAAAAGACGGTCGAGATACTCAACTACCTGCGTGATGAATCGCTTGCCGGTCGTCAGATATTCTATCGTTTCTATTCCGACAGAGAGATTGCCGCTGACCCGACGAGAGCCAATACCGGCCTATTCTTCTTCAGGGGAGAGACTGGCGCACCCTTTGCCGTGACCAATGCCGGGGGAGCATTTGCCTACGTGGGAGCCATGCACGACAGTTTTCCGCACTCGCTCGAAATAGCCCGCAACGGCTGTAACGCTTTTGCGCTCATTTACCGTCCCGATGAACCCTACGAAGACCTCGCCTGCGCTATCGCCTACATCCATGACCATGCCGCGACACTTGGTGTAAATCCAGATGGCTATTCATTGTGGGGTGGTTCTGCCGGAGCACGCATGGCGGCGACACTTGGCAACAACGGCTATCTGCGCCAGTTGACCGGCCGCACGGATATACTCCAGGCAGCGGCGGTCATCATGCAATACACCGGCTATAGTGCCATTTCCGGACAGGATGCGCCAACATACGCTTGTGTGGGCACCCATGACGGAATCGCCTCGTGGCGCACCATGCAAAACCGTCTGCAACGTCTTTCTGCTCTTGGTATCCCTACAGAATTCCATGCCTACGAAGGGCTTTCACACGGTTTCGGTATTGGTACCGGAACCATGGCCGAAGGATGGGTAAAGGATGCACTCGACTTCTGGAAACAGAACAGGACGGATGATGTAAATGCCGGGATAGAAAATGAAATAATGTAGAACACCTAAAATTGAAAAGAAGATGAAAAAGACAATTCTATTTGTAGCCATAGTCGTTTGTGCCATAGCAGGTGCATGGGCATATACAAATTGCGATTCAAAGGAAACGACGGGGCAAACTCCGATTTCTCAGGAAGTAGGAACACATTCCATAGCCCTAAATAAAGACGCCAAAGTTTTGGTCGCTTATTTTACGGTGCCGGAAACGGACGGAGTGGATGCCTCTTCAGGTGCCAGCCGGATTATCGACAATGGGCAGCTTTACGGCAATACGGAATATGTTGCCCGAATTATCAGTGAAATTACCAAAGGTGACTTGTTCGCCATCAAAACGGTACAGACTTATCCCGGCGGACATAAGGAACTGGTGGATGCAGCCAAAAAGGAAGCGGAAGCTAAAGCCCGTCCTAAACTGGTTTCGCACATTAAGAACTTGAAAGACTACGACGTGGTATTCGTCGGTTATCCGAACTGGTGGTACGATATGCCCATGCCGCTATATACATTCTTTGAAGAATATGATTTCAGCGGCAAGACCGTCATCCCATTCTGCACGCATGGTGGCAGCCGTTTCTCGCAGTCTGTCAAGACCATTACGGAACTTGAGAAGAATGCAACAGTTATACAAGGGCCTTCCGTCTCGCGTGACAATATGAGTACAGCGAAAGACAATGTGTTGAAATGGCTGCAAAAACAAGGATTTGGAAAATAGTAACAATAAAAATATGAGACATTATGAAACAAAGAATTTGCTTGTATCTATGCTTGTTCATTTCAGCCTTAACAATGGCGGCCTGTTCCGAAGATGATGGTTCTGATTCACCTTTATATTCTTCTGATTCGATAGAATATGATTCTTCCAGAAAGATTTTAGTAGCCTATTTCAGTTGGGGAGGGAACACACAGTTCCTGGCGACATCGCCTCATTCAACTGCAGATAGAACAGTTTGAATCGTCCATGACCTTATAGGTTCATCCGATATACCCCCGGTTGCAAAATAACTATATTTGACCTGTTCAATAAAATAACGACTTGCTAATTATGGCGATCACGGTATTCCGATGGTGTCATTCCGATATGACGGCGGAAATATCGGCCAAGATATGAAGAGGATTCAAAGTTATATAAATCTGCTATTTCTTTTATTGAAAGCTCGGTAGTCGTCAATAATGACTTGATTTCCATTATAATCTGACGGTCAATAAGTTCTTTCGGAGAGACAGTAAAGATGCGATGGGTTATTCGGGACAGATAATATGGTGTGATACAAAGTTTGTCAGCATAAAACTTTACTTCATGGTATTTGCGGCAATTCTCACTTAACAGCTTGCAAAAGCCGTTAAACAGTTTACGGCTTGCACTTATTGTCTTTGTATTGCGTTCTGTCAGTCTGCTTTTCAACACAGACTCTACACCAAGAAAAAAATTATGCCATTGATTACGTAGCATCATATTCCGATATTTGCCTGTAGTGTTGGCGTCAATCCAATCCATCATTGAGAGCCACAGTTCAACATCCTGTTTCCTTTCATCTGGAATACTAAATACAGGATGTTCATATAGCCAGTCAAAAAATGCTCCTGCTGATGTAAATGTGGATTCATCTGTCAGTGCTACGGACAATTCAAAATATCTTGTCTTAAAATCAGGGCTGATTTTTTTCATTGAGAAAAGCGTATCCGAAAATATGATTACCATATTTCCTTTGCGAAACGGCATGTCTGTAAAATTACATTCCACTACCGCACGTCCTTCCATACAGTAAAGCAAGATGCAACCTGTAGTGCGCATAGGACATCCGATATAAGTGGAAAGAGAGGTTATTGAGGAAATTTGATATGATTGCTTTTCCATCAGTTTGTTATTTGATTGCAAAAATAATGGTTTTTATTAGATTTATCGAGGATAGTTTCTAAAAATCCCCTTATAGTTTGTTTTTGTATTCCGGGTATGCCGCTAAATCGTCCTAATTTTGCGGCCGAAAAATAAAAAGCGAAAAGAATGGGTAAATTACAAAATCTCGATAGAGATAAAATGGATTTTGAAAAGGGAAAAATCGGACCTCTGTTCAGAGCCTTGTTTTTCCCGACATTGACAGCGATGATTTTCAATTCGGTTCTTGCTGTCATAGATGGAATTTTTGTAGGTCATGGAGTCGGGCCGATTGGACTGGCGGCAGTCAATATAATAGCACCGATGTTTATGATATGCACTGGCATAGGATTGATGTTCGGTATCGGTGCATCTGTCATCGCGAGCATACGATTATCGGAAAATAATGACAAGGCAGCCAAGATAATTATGACACAATCATTTATTGTCGGTACTTTAGTTATACTTCTGATTGCCATTACATCATTGCTGTTTCCACGTATGGTCGCCGGATTTTTCGGAGCTACCGATGAACTTATGCCCGGAGCCACGGCATATTTGAGAAATATGATACCTAGTGCACCGTTTCTGTTGTTCCAGTGTATCGGCATGATGCTGATACGTCTTGACGGTTCTCCGAAATTTGCAATGTGGTGTGAGGTAGTGCCGGCATTGATAAATATTGTGCTGGATTACATAATGGTTTTCCCGCTCGGAATGGGTGTCGCCGGAGCAGCTCTTGCAACAACAATCAGTTGTGTAATCGGTGGTGTCATGGTCATTGTTTATTTTATATGGCTTTCTGGCCGATTGAAGTTTTACCGCCTTAAGACTTCGCTCACAAGCGTCGTCTTGACTCTCAGGAATATATGGTACATGATTAAGATAGGCTTTGCGACTTTCTTGTCTGAATGTGCCATGAGTGTGATGATGATTACGGGAAACTTCGTGTTTCTGGAACGTATGGGCGAAAATGGAGTAGCAGCATTTTCCATTGCCTGCTATCTTTTCCCTATCGTATTCTCTATCAGCAACGCAGTGGCACAGTCGGCGCAACCTATTATCAGCTATAATTATGGTGCACACCATGACGAAAGAATCACAAGGGCATTGAAAGTCGCCCTTATAACCGCTATATCCTGCGGGCTGATTGTAACTGCCGTATTGTGCTTCGGAGACGAATTTATTGTAGGAGCTTTCATCTCGTCTAAAGAACCGGCATTCGCTCTTGCATGCCACGGTCTCCCATTGTTTGCCATTTGTGCGGTGTTTTTTGCTGTAAATATTACTTTCATAGGCTATTATCAAAGCATAGAAGCAGCCGGAAAATCGACATTGTACACTTTGTTGAGAGGAATCGTTTTCCTTGTGCCGTCATTCTTGATACTTCCCACTTTGTTGGGTGACGATGGAGCATGGCTTGCAATCCCGGTGGCAGAGATACTTACGTTCATGGTGATTATGTCGGTATTTCTTCATAAGCATTATAACAAAAAAGATCTATAAAAAAGATTTATGCTTTTTTTTCTTGTGAAATATTTGAAAGTAATCACTGCCAAATCGGCAGAGAGTGTTTTTTGGCATAACAATTGCCATTTAATTGTCGTAAAAATTTGAAGTACAATTAAATTAAAATATAGTGTTATGTCAACAGGAAAGATAGGAGTTTCAACAGGGAATTTGTTCCCGATTATCAAGAAGTTTTTGTATTCGGATCATGATATTTTCTTGAGAGAAATTGTTTCGAATGCGGTGGATGCCTCGCAGAAGATGAAAGTATTGGCTTCGAACGGGGAGTTCAAGGGTGAGCTTGGTGAGTTGAAGGTAAGGGTGAAGGCTGACAAAGCGGCAGGCACGTTGACGGTGTCGGATAACGGTATCGGGATGACGCAGGAAGAGGTGGAGAAGTATATTAACCAGATCGCTTTTTCCGGTGCGGAGGAGTTCATGAATAAATACAAGGATAACGCGGCTGCTATTATCGGGCATTTCGGGTTAGGTTTCTATTCTTCGTTCATGGTGAGTGACAAGGTGGAGATCGTGACGAAATCTTATAAAGAGGGGGCGAAAGCGGTGAAATGGTCGTGCGAGGGAAACCCGGAATACTCTTTGGAAGAAACGGAGAAAGCCGAGCGGGGTACGGATATTATCATGTATATCAACGAGGAGGAGAAGGATTTTCTGGAAGATTCGAAGGTGAACGAGTTGTTGACGAAATATTGCAAATTCTTGCCTATCGAGATTATTTCCGGGAAGAAGAAGGAGTGGAAAGATGGTGAATACAAGGATACGGATGAGGATAACGTGATTAACGACACGAATCCGGCATGGACACGTAAACCGGCGGATTTGAAGGAGGAGGATTACGAGAAGTTTTACCGCGAGTTGTACCCGATGGCCCAGGCTCCTTTGTTCCATATTCATTTGAACGTGGATTACCCGTTTAATTTAACCGGTATTTTGTATTTCCCGAAGATTGATAACAAGTTCGAGATACAGAAGAATAAAATACAACTGTATAGCAATCAAGTGTACGTGACGGATTCCGTAGAGGGGATTGTGCCGGAATACTTGACGTTATTGCACGGGGTAATCGATTCTCCGGACATTCCGTTGAATGTATCGCGTTCTTACCTGCAAAGTGACCGTAACGTGAAGAAGATTTCCAGTCATATCACGAAGAAAGTTGCCGATAGTTTGAATGATATTTTCACGAACAAGCGTGAGGATTACGAGAAGAAGTGGGATGATTTGAAGATCTTCATCCAATACGGCATGTTGACGGACGAGAAGTTTGATGAACGGGCAAAGAGTATTTTCTTGTTCAAGAATACCGAGGGAAAATATTTCACTTACGAGGAGTACGAGAATTTGATTAAGGCTAACCAGACGGATAAAGATAAAAAAGTGGTATTCTTGTACGCGACGGACGTGAAGGAGCAATACACGTATATCGAGACGGCAAAGGGAAAAGGGTATGACGTGTTGCTGATGGACGGCCAGCTGGATACGCATTTTATCAATCATCTGGAACAAAAGAATCCGGAGCATCGGTTCGTGCGGGTGGATTCGGATGTGATTGATAAGTTGATCCCGAAGGAGGACGTGAAAGAAGTGGCATTGAGCCATGAGGAGCAAGAAGAATTGCGTGCCGTGTTCTCTTCTCAATTGCCGCAAGACGGGGGGATGTTTATGGTGAATTTCGAGGCGATGGGTGAGAATGGCGATCCGGTGATTGTGACGCGTTCCGAGTTTATGCGTCGTATGAAGGATATGGCGGCAATGAATCCGGGAATGGGATTCTATGGAGCAATGGGCGATCAGTACACGTTGGTCGTGAACACGGATCACAATCTGGTGAACGCTATTCTCGAGGAAGAAAAGAACGAGATGCAGGCTAAGCTAGAGCCGATTTATTTCGAGATTAAGGAAACCGAGAAGAAACAAGCGGAGTTGGATGAATTGAATAAGGGTAAGAAAGAGGAGGAAATTCCGCAAGTGGATAAGGACCGGAAGGCTGAATACAGTAAAGCTATTTCTGATTTGCAGACACGGAAAAAAAGTTTGCTGGAAGAATACGGTAAGGGTAATAAGGTTGTAGGTCAGTTAATTGACTTGGCATTGTTGGCGAATGGACTGTTGAAAGGAGAGGCTTTGAACAAGTTTGTCAAGCGAAGCGTGGAATTAATAAAATAAAAAAGTTAAGCCGGGCGCCTGTCCGGCTTAATTATTTCAGAAAAAATCATTACTTTCGTTGGATGAATTTGATTGAAATTACTTAAAATAATAATTATGCAGATTATATTTTCTTCCGGGTCTTATAAAAGAACGATGGTGAGGTCGATCGTGGCGATCGTGACGGGTATTGTACTCGTGCTGTGGCCGACAGAAGTTTTGAATTACACGGTTAAGATTATCGGTGCCGTATTTTGTGTTGCCGGGATCGTTTCTTTTTTGGTTTCCTTGAGAGATCAAGGGGACGGCTCCCCAAGAGGGTTGATTTCTTTTAACGGGATCGGAAGTATTATTCTGGGTATCCTGTTGTGGGTGATGGCGGATACTTTCACGAATATATTAATGTATCTGTTAGGATTTATTTTGGTTGTAGCGGGTATCGGTCAGTTGGTTGTGCTTACTTCTGCCAGGAGATTCGGGCAAATTAGCGGAATGAGTTATTTGTTCCCGGTGATCGTGCTTTTGGCAGGAGTGGTTATCTTCGCGAACCCGTTTTCCGCGAAAGAGGGAATTATCACGTTTTTCGGGGCTATATCTATTTTCTATGGGATTACCGATTTAATTAACCAACGCCGGATTAATCAAATGCGAAAAGAGGCTCACGAGTCCGAGCAACAGCAGAAAATGGGAGGCGGGGAGATCGAGGACGCGGAGTACGAGGAAATAGAAAATTGAGGGAATTCGTGTGTTTACGATAGTTTTATTAAAGAAAATATATAATGGTGTATATTATTAACAAGGAGGATTCGGTTTACAATCGTTTTTTGGCAGAGCTTAGGGATCGGGAGATACAGAAAGATCCTTTACGTTTCAGACGGAATTTGGAGAGGGTGGGGGAGATTATGGCTTACGAGATTAGTAAGACTTTTCGGTATTCATCGCATCAGGTGCAGACGCCGATCAACGTGGCTGACGTGAGGCTGGCAGATGAAGATGTGGTGGTGGCTTCCGTGTTGCGTGCGGGACTTCCTTTTCATCAAGGTTTTTTGAATTATTTTGATCGTGCTGGGAATGCTTTTATTTCTGCAAGAAGAAAATACAAGGAGAATCATATTGATTTTGAAATACGTTTCGATTCTATTTATACACCAAGTTTGGAGGGAAAGCAGTTGTTGTTGGTAGACCCGATGTTGGCAACGGGGGCTTCAATAGTGGTGGCTTATCATGAATTGTTGAAGCAAGGCGGGAAACCCGCCCACACGCATATAGCTGCAATTGTATCCAGTCGCCAGGGATTAGCAAAGATCACGGAGGCTTTGAAAGATGAGCCGGTTACGATATGGACGGGGGCCATGGACGAGGGTTTGACGGAGAGTTGTTATATCGACCCGGGTATTGGGGATGCGGGAGATCTTGCTTTCGGAGAAAAATTGTGAGAAGTAAAAGATAAAAACTGAAAGCTAAAAGTTGAAGGTTTAGATTAAAGCATTATCTTTGACGTCATGGAAATGAACAAATATTTAATAGCTGCTTTATATGTATTTGCCGGGTGTGTGGCAACTCTCCCGATAGGAGTGCGTGCCGGAAATGTCCCCGTGGCGAATGACAGCTATCGTTTGTTGATTTCTTCTCCTACCGAGAAAATTATAACGGTCTGCACGGATAAAAGGACTGTTGATGATTGGGATTATGGTATTTCTAGTCATCCGAATTATACAGCTTCGATAGATCGTGTAAAAATTTATTATTCTTATTCACCACTTGTTCTTCCGGGATGGAAAGTTCCGGAAGTTGCAGCTAATCCCATACGAGCGCCGGGGAAATGCTGAAATTTTAAATTTATGATTCTAGATTTACGATTGAAGGGATAAACTGTGTTTTATCATTTTCAATTTTCAATTTTCAATTTTCAATTATAAAAAAGTATGGGATTTAACGATATATTAAAGAAGTTGTTCGGTAACAAGGCTGACCGTGATATGAAAGAGTTGTTACCGGTTGTGAAAAAAGTAAATACGGAGTGGGAGAAGATCAAAGGCTTGAGCAATGATGACCTGAGAAAGGTGTCTGCCGATTTGAAGGCGAAGATACACGCTCACGTGAAATCGGAAGAGGATGAGATTGCCGCATTGAAAGCAAAGGTCGAAAATGATAAACCTTCTATTGAAGAAAGAGAGGAAATATATAATCGGATTGATAAGCTGGAAGAACAGATCGACAAAAAGCTGGAAGATGTCTTGAATGAAATTCTGCCAGTGGCTTTTGCCGTGATGAAGGATACTGCAAGACGGTTTACCGAGAACAAGGAAATCGTGGTGAAGGCTACGGATTTTGACCGGAATTTGGCGGTAAGCAAGGATTTCGTGGAGATTGACGGTGACGATGCCGTTTATTTCAATTCATGGCTTGCCGGAGGAACCGAGATAACTTGGGATATGGTGCACTATGACGTGCAGCTGATCGGAGGTTCCGTGTTGCACCAGGGTAAGATTGCCGAGATGGCGACCGGTGAAGGTAAGACGTTGGTGGCTACTTTGCCTGTTTTCCTGAATGCTTTAACCGGACGAGGCGTACACGTGGTAACGGTCAATGACTATTTGGCTAAACGTGACTCCGAGTGGATGGGACCGTTATATATGTTTCATGGATTGTCTGTAGATTGTATTGATAAGACGGAACCTAATTCCCCTGAAAGAAGACAGGCTTATCAGGCGGATATTACTTTCGGTACGAATAATGAATTTGGTTTCGATTATTTGAGAGATAATATGGCGATACACCCGGAAGACCTTGTGCAACGGAAGCATAATTACGCTATCGTGGATGAGGTGGATTCCGTGTTGATTGATGATGCCCGTACCCCGTTGATTATTTCCGGTCCTGTACCGAAGGGGGATATCCAGATGTTTGACGAGTATAAACCTCGTGTGGAGAAGTTGGTTCGTATGCAACGTGAATTGGTATCACGAATTTTTAACGAGGCGAAGACATTGTTGGCTAGTGGAGATCGGAAACAAGAGGAACAGGGGGCTATATTGTTGTTGAGAGCTTTCAAGGGATTACCGAAATATAAGCCATTAATCAAGTTCTTGAGTGAACAGGGAAATAAGGCGACTTTGGTAAAAACCGAGAATATATATATGCAGGAGAATAACCGCCGTATGCCCGAGATCACGGATGAGCTTTATTTCGTGATCGACGAGAAATTGAATTCTATCGATTTAACGGATAAGGGACACGATACGATTACGGCAGCGGGAGAAGACCCGACATTCTTTATATTGCCGGATATCGGTTCAGAGTTGGCAGAGATTGACAAGTCTAACTTGACGGATGAAGAGAAGGTCGAGAAGAAAGACCAGTTGGTTCAAAGTTATGCTGCTAAATCGGAACGGGTGCACACGGTGAACCAGTTGTTGAAGGCGTACACCTTGTTCGAGTTGGACGTGGAGTACGTGGTGATCGATAATAAGGTGAAGATCGTGGACGAGCAGACTGGACGTATCATGGAAGGTCGTCGTTATTCAGACGGTTTGCACCAGGCTATCGAGGCGAAAGAAAATGTGAAAGTGGAAGCTGCCACGCAAACATTTGCCACGATTACATTGCAGAATTATTTCCGTATGTATCATAAGCTGGCTGGTATGACCGGTACGGCAGAGACTGAAGCGGGTGAGTTATGGGACATCTATAAATTGGATGTTGTGGTTATCCCGACGAATAAACCGATTATCCGGAAAGATGCGAATGATTACGTGTACAAGACGAAACGGGAGAAATATAATGCAGTTATCGAGGAAATTACCAAATTGGTAGAAGTCGGGCGTCCCGTGTTGGTGGGAACGACTTCTGTCGAGGTGTCTGAGTTATTGAGCCGTATGTTGAAAATGCGCGGAATCAAGCATAACGTGTTGAACGCGAAGTTACATCAACGGGAGGCTGATATCGTTGCTGAAGCCGGTAAATCGCAAGTGGTTACGATTGCAACCAATATGGCGGGTCGTGGTACGGATATCAAGTTGAGCCCGGAGGTACGTGCTGCCGGAGGTTTGGCTATTATCGGTACGGAACGTCATGAATCTCGTCGTGTAGACCGTCAGTTAAGAGGTCGTGCCGGACGTCAGGGAGACCCGGGTTCATCCCAGTTCTTCGTGTCGTTGGAAGATGATTTGATGCGTCTTTTCAGTTCCGAGAGAATTATTCGTGTGATGGACCGCTTGGGACACGAGGAAGGTGATGTTATCCAACACTCGATGATTACGAAGTCCATTGAACGTGCGCAACGGAAGGTGGAGGAGAATAACTTCGGTATCCGTAAGCGTTTGCTGGAGTATGACGACGTGATGAACTCTCAACGTGAGGTGATATACAAGAAGAGAAGGCATGCGTTGCTCGGGGAGAGAATCGGTGTCGATATCGCGAATAATATGTATGATGTTTGCGAGGCTTTGGTTGAAGAACACAAGGAAAATAATGAGGTGGAAGCTTTCCGATTGGATGTGTTGAAATATCTATCCGTGAATTTTGATATAAAAGAAGAGGAATTCCAGAAGATGTCGGCATCCGATTTGACCGAAAAGTTATATAAAGAAACGAGAGATACGTTCTCCCGCAAGGTGGAAGGTATCGCGAAACAGGCGTATCCGGTTATCAAGAACGTGTTTGAGCAAAGGGGTGAGATGTTCAAAAATATCGTGGTGCCTTTCACGGATGGCAAGAAGATGTATAACGTGGTTACGAACCTTGAAAAGGCATATCGCACGGAAGGCGAAGAGTTGGTTCGTGCATACGAGAAATCAATTATGCTTGCCCATATTGACGATGCGTGGAAAGAGCACTTGCGTGAGATGGATGATTTGAAACAATCGGTTCAGAATGCTACTTACGAGCAAAAAGACCCGTTATTGATCTATAAGTTCGAGTCGTTCAACCTGTTCAAGACAATGGTAGATAAGATCAACAAGAGTGTGGTTTCTACATTGATGAAGGGACAGATACCGTTCGAGGCTCCCGAGGAAGTGAAACAAGCAGAAGAAAAGCGTACGGATTTGAGCAAGATGCGTACGGGACGTTCTGATTCCCCTGCCGCACAGACCAACCAAGGACCTCGTAAGGTTGAACCGGTGAAAGTGGGTCCTAAGGTGGGACGTAATGATCCTTGTCCTTGCGGAAGTGGTAAAAAGTACAAGAATTGCCACGGTAGAGAAGAATAAATAGATTTTGTGATTGAGAGATTTAATGATTGCCGATTACGCTTTTATTGAATCTCTTAATCATAAATCATAAAATCACAGAATCGTTATGGTTTCATTATTTATCAATTGGGACGTTAGTCCCGAGATTTTTAATTTAGGAGGCTTCTCTATTCGTTATTACGGCTTGTTGTTTGCTTTGGCGTTTGTTTGCGGCTACAAGGTAGAAGAGAAGATGTTCAAATCGGAAGGGTTGAGTCAGCAATGGTTGGATAAGTTGTGGATATATGTTGCCGTGGCGACCGTAATCGGAGCCCGTTTGGGACATTGTTTCTTTTATGGATGGGAGTATTATCAGAACCATTTGTTAGAGATTATTTTGCCTTTCCAGTTGAGTCCGTTTAAGTTCACCGGGTATCAGGGATTAGCGAGCCATGGTGCGGCGATCGGGATTATCGCGGGATTGTGGTATTATTCCAAGAAGGTGAGTAAAAAGTCTATTTTTTGGATCTTAGACCGTGCTGTAATTCCTATTGCTCTGGCAGGTTTCTTTATTCGGATGGGAAATCTGATGAACTCGGAGATTGTGGGACTTCCGACTAATTTGCCGTGGGGATTTATCTTTATTCACGGGCACGGTATCGAGCATCCCGAATTACCTCGTCACCCCGCACAATTGTACGAGGCAATTTGTTATTTGATTAGTTTTGCTGTGCTGATGCATCTGTATTGGAGAACGAACGTGAAAGATAAACAAGGTTTTCTTTTCGGAATGTTTCTGGTATTGATTTTCACGGCTCGTTTCTTTATTGAATTCGTGAAAGAAAATCAAGAGGCTTTCGAGGCTTCGATGACCTTGAACATGGGACAATGGTTGAGTGTACCTTTTGTACTTGTCGGGATTTACATGATTTGGAGAAACAGGAAACCGTTGACTGTTGAAAGTGCAAAAGTAAAAATGAAAAAATAGGGTAAATTTAAAATCTAAAATAGTTCATGGCTTATAATAGTGAATTTATGAAGGAGGCAATTCGTGTTGCCGTGGAGAACGTGAAGAATGGGACGGGAGGTCCTTTTGGGGCTGTTGTCGTGAAGGATGGGGAGATTATCGCCTCTTCCGGAAACACGGTGGTCCCGGATAATGACCCGACCGCACACGCCGAGGTGAATGCTATTCGTAAGGCGTGCCAGGGGTTGAATTCTTTTCAATTGACGGGATGCGAGATTTATTCCAGTTGTGAGCCATGCCCGATGTGTTTGGGAGCTATTTATTGGGCTCGCCCGAAAGCCGTGTATTATGCTTGCACGAAAGAGGATGCGGCTGAGGGTGGATTTGATGATTCTTTTATCTATAAAGAGATTGTGTTGGATGGGACTCAACGTTTTATCCCTTTCACGAATCAGCGGGAAGAGGGTGCCGGAGAAGAGTTTAAACTTTGGCAGGCGAAGAATGATAAAGTGGCATATTGAGCTTTATAAAAAATAGAAAGAGCCCCAAAAGTCGGATGTGATTTTTGGGGTTTATTTTGTAAATACGTTTTTTAACTATCCTGTTTCTTGCCTTCTTCTTCTTTTTTATTAAATTTGTAAACCTCAGGTATTTACTTTCTGTATAAATACATGCCAACCCGTGGCTTTCGAGGGCGTCCGATGACGCTATGGTATTTTATGCCGTGTTTTTGTTTAACCAATAGAAAAAGGAGGAACGTGAAGGTGAGAAATGTACTGAAATATTCGTATACCGAATTAATTGATTTGTTTGAAAGGGATTTCCCGGGTATAGCACAAGCAGCCAAAGAATGCGGCGATTGGAGAGATTTCGAGGGATTCCTGAAAGAATATATTCGGGCAACTTTAATCAGACGTCCTTCCCCTCTTTCTATACGACGATTTTTTAGAATGTTCGTGAATCGTTCCCGGTATATACATGATTTTTCGACAGGAGAGAAAATCCGTTACGAGCCGATAAAATGGCTGTGGGAGGCGTTACGGGGAGAAGCCATGGATATACACCGGGATTTTTTGATTGATCGGTATTTTTTGTTCAAGCAGTATCAAGATAGTTTTGATGTTTTGCCTTCCAGTGAGCAAAGCAAATCTTGGAGAAAGCGTTGGAAGGTGGGTATAGATGAAGATGTTAGTTATGAACGCCGGGAAAATAGAGTGCGAATTTGTCAGTTGTTGATCGGGAAGATCGAACGGAGAAATAAGATGAATTCCCGTTACCGTTTCACGCCGGAAATGGAAGATGGAGAGAAACGAGGGTTGATTGACGAATGGTGGAAAGATTATAAATTTCATTTGTCGATGGCTATACGGGATCCGGATGAATTGAATCTGTTTTTAGATAATACATTATCAGATAAGACTATGGATATTTTGCATGATGCGAAATTGAAGGGTATCCCGTTTTTCGTGACACCTTATTATTTGTCTTTATTAAGTATTAAGGAACGAGGATATGATGATTCCACGATTCGGAGTTACGTGATTTATTCCCGTGAACTAGTGGAGCATTTTGGACATATTCAAGCTTGGGAGAAAGAGGATGTCGTGGAAGCCGGCAAGCCTAATGCCGCGGGATGGTTGTTGCCGAACTCGACAAATATTCATCGGCGTTATCCGGAAGTCGCTATTTTTATTCCGGATTCCATGGGACGAGCTTGTGGAGGATTGTGCGCTCTTTGCCAGCGGATGTATGATTTCCAGAAAGGACATTTGAATTTTAATCTGGAACGATTGAAGCCGGTTGAAGGATGGGAACGCAAGATGGAACGCCTGATGACTTATTACGAGTATGATTCTCAATTACGAGATATTTTAATCACAGGAGGGGATGCTTTGATGAGTCAGAATTCGACGTTAGAAAAGATATTGGATGCTGTTTATCAGATGGCTGTTCGTAAAATAGAGACGAATAAGTATCGTGTGAAAGGAAAGAAGTATGCTGAAATTCAACGGGTAAGATTGGGGTCTCGCCTGTTGGCATATTTACCGAGCCGGATTGATGACGGATTGATTGATGTGTTGAAACGGTTCCGGGAAAAAGCGGTACACGCGGGAATACAACAATTTTTTATACAAACGCATTTCGAGTCCCCTTTGGAAATCACGGAAGAGGTGGTGCAAGCGGTACGTCGGTTACTGGATGCCGGATGGATTATCACGAATCAGCTTGTGTTTACCGTGGCTGCTTCCCGACGAGGACATACGGCAAGATTGCGGGAAGAGTTGAATAAGATTGGCGTTTTGACTTATTATACTTTTTCAGTAAAGGGATTTGGTGAGAATTATGCCTTGTTTGCCCCGAATAGTCGATCAGAGCAAGAGGTGAAAGAAGAAAAAGTGTACGGGCAATTGTCACAAGAATTGGAAAATGAAGTATTGAAGATATTGGAGCAGCCGGAACTTTTAAATCCCGGTCTTGCCCGCTTGCTGGATAAGTATGACCAACCTTTTTTAGCTACCGACCGGAACGTGATGAATTTGCCGGGAATAGGGAAGAGTATGACTTTCGTGACCGTGGGATTGACGAAAGAGGGGAAACGTATTTTGCGTTTTTCGTTGGACGTGAATCGTAGGCATAGTCCTGGTGTGGATAATATTGGAGATATTTATATTGTAGAGAATAAATCTATCGCGGCATATTTACGTCAATTGGAAGAATTGGGAGAAGATGTCGAGGATTATTTTTCTATATGGCATTATTCGGAAGGACAGACGGAGGCTCGTTTTGCTTTGTTCGAGTATTCCCGGCAATACACGGGTATCACGGGAGATTTTACAAATTTGATCGTAGAGTCTTAAAAAGAATTGCGTATTTATAAATTTTAGCCTATCTTGGCTGTTGTGTTAAAAAATACGTTTATGAAAAAGATCAATTTAGTTTCAATTGTAGTATTGTGTATTGTTATGCTTGCCGGATGTGCTGGAGGACCGAATCAAGAGGTGAATATTGTTCCTCAGCCTCAAAGTGTAACTGTTGCAGGCGGAGGATTCATTCTGTCGCCGAAAACTGTGATTAACGTGGTGAAAGGAGCGGATGATTTAACTCCTGCCTGTACTTTCCTTAGTACATTAACGGAGAAATCTTTCGGCGAACCTTTGAAGGTGGAGTATGGAGAGAACAAGAGTAATGCAGTGAATATCAATGTCGATCCTTCTATGAAATTAGATGCTTACGTTTTGGACGTGAGCAAGAAAGTTATCGATATTCGTGGAGGAAGCTCGAAAGCTGTATTTTACGCCATGCAGAGTTTGCGACAGATGATGCCAGTAGGGATAGAGAAAGGGGAGAAAATGAACCGGATTAGAATCCAAAATGTACGGATTCAAGATGAACCTCGTTTAAAGTACCGGGGAACCATGTTGGATGTTTGCCGTCATTTCTTTACAGTAGATGAGGTAAAGACTTTTATCGATATGTTGGCGATGCATAAATTAAGCGTGTTTCACTGGCACTTGACGGATGACCAGGGATGGCGCATCGAAATCAAGAAATATCCGAATCTCACGAAAGTTGGAAGCCAGCGTAAACAAACCGTGATTGGTAAAAATACAGGAAAATATGACGGGACTCCTTACGGACCCTATTTTTTCACGCAAGAAGAAATCAAAGATGTCATTCAATATGCAGCCGATCACTACATCACGGTTATTCCGGAAATAGAACTCCCGGGACATGCTCTCGCTGCATTGGCTTCCTATCCCGAATTGGGGTGTGTGGGAGGATCCTACGAGGTTTGTCAAATGTGGGGTGTATTCCCGGAAGTATTCTGCCCGGGAAACGAGAAGACTTTCGAGTTTTGGGAAGGTGTGTTGGAGGAGGTTGCCGAGTTGTTCCCGTCTGATATTATTCATATCGGAGGGGATGAATGCCCGAGAGATGCATGGAAAAAATGTAAGAAGTGTCAAGCCCGGATGAAAAAAGAAAACTTGAAGCAAGAAGGTGATTTACAGAATTACGTGGTGCATCGGATTGAGGAATTCCTGAAAACGAAAGGCAAGAGGATTATCGGTTGGGATGAGATATTGGAAGGGAATGTGTCTAAAACGGCAATCGTTATGTCGTGGAGAGGTAAGAGTGGCGGGATTGCTGGAGCGAAAAGGGGTAACGACGTGATCATGGTCCCGAATGATTATGCTTATTTTGATTATTATCAAGCGAAACCGGTGGAAAATGAACCTTTCAGTATCGGAGGGTACGTGCCCGTGGAAAAAGTGTATAGCTTGGATCCCACGGAAGGATTGACCCCGGAGGAAGCAACAAAAATCATGGGTGTACAGGCTAATTTATGGGCTGAATATATAACTACCTTCAGTCATGCACAATATATGTTATTACCTCGTATGGCGGCTTTGGCAGAGGTGGCTTGGACACCACAGGCGCAGAGAGAGTATCCGAATTTCTTGAATCGGGCTAAATTGTTGACCCAGAGGTATGATGCTTTAGGTTATAATTTTGCTAAACATATTTTGCAAGAGCCAAAAGTAAATGAATAAGATATTATGGTTCGCCTTTTTCTGTTGTAGCATTGGGGGGATACTCGGGTGCTCTCCAGAAAAGGAGATAAGAACGGAAATCGCTTCCGGATGGCAATTCCGCCAAAAGGATAGTGGAGAATGGCTTCCGGCGACAGTTCCGGGTACGGTTCACACAGATTTAATGGCAAACGGGAAGATCGAAGATCCTTTCTATCGCATGAACGAACTCGGGTTACAGTGGATTGACAAAAAAGACTGGGAATACAAGACCGTGTTTTTTGTTGATGGAAATTTGATTGAAAAGAAAAATCAGAGGCTTATTTTTAAAGGATTGGATACGTATGCCGATGTTTATTTGAATGGAGAACAACTTGGTTCTGCGGATAATATGTTTCGGACATGGGTGTTTGATATTGCCGGGAAATTGAAAGCCGGGAACAATGAATTGCGTGTCGTTTTTGCTTCTCCCACGAGAAGGGGATTGGAGGAGATGAAGCGTTATGGATTGAGATTGCCTGCCGATAATGACCAGAGCGAGAGAGGGGAAATGGGAAAAGATAGGGTGAGCGTGTATACCCGTAAAGCTCCTTATCATTACGGTTGGGACTGGGGACCTCGTTTGGTGACTTCCGGGATATGGCGTCCGGTGCAGCTTGAAGCATGGGATGGAATGAAGGTGGAGGATGTGTATATTAAACAAGCGGAGGTTTCCGGAAAGTTGGCTGCATTGAGCGCGAATGTACGGGTAAAGGCAGATGACGTGCAAAATGTTGAAGTTGAGATATTGAATGATGGGAAAATATTGGTTGCGGCTAAGGAGAAATTGAAAAAAGGGGAGAATGATATTTCTGTGCCTTTCGATATTGTGAATCCCCGGTTGTGGTGGAGTAATGGTTTGGGAAAACAAAATCTGTACACGTTTACTATTCGGGTAAAGGGCGATCGGGGTATTATTGCAGAAAAGGAAGTCACGACGGGATTGCGGTCATTGAAATTAGTGCGGAAAAAAGACCAATGGGGCGAATCATTCGGTTTCGAGTTAAATGGAATACCTGTATTTGCTAAAGGTGCGAATGTCATCCCGAATGATATATTTCTGCCCCGGGTGACGCCTGAATTGTACGAGAAAATGATTGCCGATGCCGCGAATGCTAACATGAATATGCTTCGGATATGGGGTGGTGGAATATACGAAGATGATGTATTCTTCGAATTATGTGACCGGTACGGGATTATGGTTTGGCATGATTTTATGTTTGCCTGTGCTATGTATCCGGGAAATGAGGAGTTTTTGAATAATGTTCGACAAGAAGCAATCGATAACGTGGTACGGTTGCGTAATCATCCTTGTATCGCTTTGTGGTGTGGTAATAACGAAAATGCTTTAGCATGGCGTCATGGTTCGCCCGGGGGCTGGGGATGGAAACAACAATTCACGAAAGAGCAGCAGGACACCGTGTTCAAAGCCTATTATGACGTGTTTCATGATTTGTTACCACGGGTAGTGGATGAATATATGCCCGGGTGTGATTATTGGCCGTCTTCCCCGATGGCGGGACCGGAACCCACGCAACATGGATTGGATGGGACTACTTCCGGCGACCAGCATTATTGGGGTGTTTGGCATGGATTCCGCCCGTTGGAAAGTTATGATGAAGTGACAACCCGTTTTTGCAGCGAGTATGGATTCCAGTCTTTCCCGGAAATGAGTACTATACAGAAGTATGCTTTGCCGGAAGATTATGATATTGATTCGGATGTGATGAAATCACACCAAAGAAGTTATATCGGTAACGGACGTATTTTGGATTACATGAAAATGTATTATCGTGTGCCGGAGGATTTCGAACAATTTATTTATATGACGCACGTGTTGCAAGGACTTTCTACAAAAATGGCGATAGAGGCACATCGCCGGAATATGCCTTATTGTATGGGATCGTTGGTTTGGCAGTTGAATGATTGTTGGTCTGTGGCGAGTTGGTCTACCACGGATTATTATCACAAGTGGAAAACGGCACATTACATGATACGGGATTGTTTTAAAGAGGTTATCGTGGCTCCCAAATGGCAGAATGACAGTTTACTCGTATATGCCGTGAGTGATTGTTTGCGACCAATGAATGCGGAGTTGAGTATCGAGGTGATGGATTTTTCAGGGAAAATCATTTGCATGGAAAAGTCTGATGTTGAAATTCCGGCTAATACGTCGACGGTCTTGGCGGGAACGAAATGTTCTTCTTTACTTTGCGGACTTACGGGTGCGGATGTACTTGCCGTGATTCGTTTGACTTCAGAAGGACAGGTCGTGGATGAAAAAAATATGTATTTTGAATATCATAAAGATCTGAATTTGCCGAAAGATCCGGGATTATCTATTCGGGTCCAGGAAGAGGGAAAAGATAAGTATATTTTGGTGACCGCTAATGAATTGGCGTGTAACGTGATGTTCGCTTTACCGGGGGGAATGGCTTTCTTTTCGGATAACTATATCGATATATTGCCGGGACGGACGTATAAGATAAAGGTGAAGACGGAACTTTCCCTTGCGGAGATTGAGCGACAAATAAAATATCGTTATTTGCGTTAGATAAAAATCCAATGAAGCAATAAATTTCTATTTTTGTGGTGTAACTAACAATAATTGCATTATGGGTAAAAATATATTGATTCTTGAAGGAAGTCCCCGTTCGAACGGAAATAGTGATTTGTTGGCGGAAGCTTATGCCGCGGGAGCGAGATCGAAAGGACACGAGGTAAGCGTGTTGAAGGTGCCGGGGTACAAGATAAACGGTTGTTTCGCTTGTAATATGTGTTGGTCTATGGGAAGTCCTTGCGTGCAGTCGGATGACATGGGAAAATTGTACGCTGAAATAGAACAGGCGGATTTGATCGTGTTTGCGTCGCCTCTTTATTTTTTCGGTTTGTCTGCACAGATAAAATGCGTGATAGACCGCTTGTATCCTTATTACGTGGAAAATAGTGTGCGGCAGGTGAAGGGTAAAGAATGTGCTCTGCTCGTGTCTTGTGCCACGGATGAACCCGAGGAATTGAAAGGATTGCTTTCCACGTATGATATTATGACGAAATATATGCAATGGCAAGATACCGGACACGTGATCGCTTTTGAAGTTGACAAGAAAGGAGAGGTGAGGGATACGAAATATATAGAACAAGCCCGTAATTTAGGGGCACAATAAATAACAGAGCAGTGTTTTTTATAGCACTGCTCTTGTTTATTTTTTAGAATTCTCCAAAATACCCCGGAGGTGAGTTTTCTCCTGATCTTTTCCGGTCTGCTTTTTTGCTTCCCATCGTGTTGAAACGATAAGATACGGTCAACATATAATAATTTTGAGTGTTTGTGCTGTACCGGGTTTGTGTATAAAGATCTTGAATACTGTAATTCAATAAATTCCTTTGGCGCAATAGATCCATCGCTTTGAATCTTACTTGAAGTTGTTTTCTCTTTAGGAATTTTTTCCCGATCTCCAAGTTTAACATGCTATTGGATTGGTTGATATTTCCACCTTTTTTACTCAAGGTATAGCTATAAGAATAATCACCGGCTAAGATGAATTCTTTCCAGAATACCCAATTGGCGTTAGCACTTACAGATTGGCTGAATGATGTAGACCCTTCTGTCGTTGTACTTGTCGATGACGTGTAGGAGGTAGTGGATCGAATGTTATAATCAAGATTTTCCGATATATTGCTATTTATTCCCAAGCCGAAAGAGGCACGATGTGAGTTCGTGAAATTCTTGATATTGTCGTAGATTGAAGGTGTACGAGAATAGCTGTAAGATAAAGACGGACTCAATCTTAATTTGAGTGAGTTAATTCCGAAGGAATAACTGGATCTCATGGATATACTCCATTGACCGTTCAAGTTCACGGGCATAGAAAGCCGGGCTCCCTTTAGCACTTCGTACCCATTAATGACGGTGTCATTTTCAATGAACTGGGTTGCTGACGCTATATTGTTGAAGGAATTGTTGAAACTAAGCCCTACATTTAGGAAATTAAATTTCTCTTCCGAAACAATTGAACTACTAAAATTGATTGAAGCGGATTGCGAGAATGTTTTTTTCAGGTTGGGATTACCTTTTGATACACTCAATTGGTCACTCACATCTAATACATCTTGTAGTTGGCTTGCGCTCGGAGAACTTGTGTTCCCGCTATAACTAAGGTTTAAATTACTTCTTTTGGTTAAATCATACCTGAAGTCAAGTCGGGGAGAAAGATTCAGATAATTGTTTCTCACGAGTGAATCCGGAGCATTTAAATACTCGTATTTGTTTTCTTCCCTGGATATATTAATAGAACCTCCTCCATTAAAGGTAAACTTTTCCTTGTAATAGTTATAATTGATGCCTATGCTATTGTTTATTCTTGTATTACTGATTTTGTTCGTTAGGGAAGAATCTACGCCGATAACTTCCGTGAAGAGGGCATCTTTGTACGATATACTTTCTTTGTCCGATTCGTCTTGGTTGTAACTTAACGAGTAATTGAAAGATAAACGAGCGTGCTCTGTCAATGGTTCGGAATAAGATACGGAACTGGTTAATGAATTTGAAAAACTTTTGGTACTGTTTATTAAATTGCGTAAGGTATCTTTTTTATTGATGATACTACTATCTTGTTGTATCCCGTTACTTTTGGAATTATTGACATTTATATTCCCGTTTAAGGTCAGTGTTCTCCCTTGTTTTGCGAATCCGTGCATCCATGAAAAATTCCCGCCAAAAGAATAGCTTTCATTGTGGTTTTGGTTTTTGGCATTCGTGATATTTAGTGTATCATTATCTTGAATACTACTACCTAACCTAATAGATCTGCTGTCCGATTTCCGGAAAGAGAAGGAGGGGGAGAAGTTGATCCTGTTTTTTTCGTTGATCTCGTAATTGAAACGGGTAGTGACGCTATGGTTGGAACTTTCAGACCACGAGTGACTCTCGTTATTGAAAATTTTACTTTGATAACTCTCGGACGGGAAGTAGTCTTCACGGGTTAAACTGGCGGAATATGATTCGTTATCACTGCCACTATAACCTCCGGTAAGATCTATGCCTTTTTTGAAGGAGTTATAAAAGTCGGCTCCAAAATTTTTGCCCCTGTTATGTCCTCCTTTGCCCTGATAGGAAGCGTTCGGCAGGTCTGAGCCTTGATTTGTGTTGCGTAAACTTCCTCGGATGGAGAATCGGCGTTTTCGATTGAAAGCATTCGCGGAGGCATCTAGGTTGTAATTGTTATTTTTGAAAGAATCCTCGACATCATCCGATATACCATAGCCTAATTCAGCTTTACCAAATATTTTTAGTTGATCCGGATTCTTTGTTTCGATATTTAAAGATCGGAATTTTTTTCCGTCATTGTAACCAGAGAAATTCGCTTCTTCACTTTTCCCGTCAAACATTTTGATTTTAGAAACGATATTTGCCGGTAGAGTTTGCAGTGCAGCCATCGGATTATCAAGAAAATATTCTGTACCGTCAATATATATACGTTTTACTTCCTCCCCGTTTGCCATGAGTTTGCCGTCCACGAGTTCAAAACCGGGCAATTTCTTTAATAAGTCTTCCAGTTCTGCATCTTCCGGAACTTTCATGGCTGCCGCGTTAAATTCCGTGGTATCGCCTTTTTGAATGATAAGGGGAGGTTTTGCGGTGATAACAACCTCGTCTAATTCTTCTGGTAAAAGTTTAATCATGCCTACATTTGTATCCGCTTTTACTAGATATTTTTTTGTAGTGGGTCTGAATCCGACATAGGAAGCGGTAACGATGACTTCTCCGGGAGCCAAGTCTTTTAACGTGAATTCTCCCATGGCATTTGTTACTGTTACAGGTTTCTTTTCACTTCCCAAGTATATATGGGCTCCCGGTAAAGAATCGTCATCCGAATCCCCGATGACAATTCCTTTGAGCGTGTATTTTACTGTTTTCTTTTCTTCTTGTTTAACCGTGTCTTTTCTAACCGAATCTCTTGCTTGTATTTGGGCTAATAGCGTCATCGGGCTGATGAGCATGAGTAGGAGAATGACTATTTTGAACGTATAATGCAGCATGATTTTTCTTTTCTATTTTAAACAAAAATAGATATAATATTATGGATGAACCACAATAAAAAGAGGGTTTATGATTTCTTTAAATACTGTTTTAACAAATTATTTAGAAATTTATTAGAAAGTGATACAGGCATGTATTCCTATTCGTTTCCCGATGATCGTGGGCGTGAGCGAAATGTGGCTTTTCCCGTATGGTTTGGTGAAAATGTAACTGCTTCCGACGCCGATCGCAGCACCGTACAAAATGTCCCACCAGTCGTGTTTGTCACAGTGCGTTCTGGTCCACGCCACGTATCCCGATAGAAGATAAGCAGGGATCCCGAATTTCCACCCGTAACGGCGTTGCAGGAACGATGCTCCTTGAAAGGTAACGGTGGCGTGTCCCGAGGGGAAAGCATGGTGATCGCTTCCGTCAGGACGTTTTTTGCGTATCGTGTGTTTTAGGATATAGCTTGCTCCGACGGCTGTTACTGCGGAAAAGACAAGTTGCTTTGTTCCTTGGTAATCTTTTTTTAGTAATGTCGTTGCGAGGCTGATGACGGGTGTGGCATAGTAGATGATATCCCCAGAGGTTTCTATCGCTTTTTTCTGAGCCGATAGATTAGAAATAAATGATAGGCTTAGGATAATAAATAAACTACAAAATATAGCGAGTGAATTTTTTTTCGAGAGGGCTTGTCGTTTCATCTTCTTGATTATTAAAAGGTCGCCGCAAATGTATAAAAAATGTGTGATAAGAAGCCGAAAAAAAATTGGTTTATCGTTTTCAAATTTCAAAAATAGTCGTACATTTGCAGCCGTTATCGCCAATTTAGCTCAGCTGGTAGAGCAACGCATTCGTAATGCGTAGGTCTGGGGTTCGAGTCCCCAAATTGGCTCTACTGAAAATCTATCAGTTAGGCATGAAAATAGGCTAAATCAAAAAGGTTTAGCCTATTTTTTATACAAAACGGTTCACGTGAAAAAGTCGGGAACAGGATCACATACCCTCGGTAAGGCAGTGGATATAAGGTATACACGCCAAGAAATCGGTTCTTGGTGGTAAATGCTTTATTGAAGGCTGAGTTTTGAAGAATCGGGATTGATAAGAGTTTTATTCATGCTGACGACTCCGAATCTCACGACCAAGAAGTTTTGTGGCTATAATAATAAAAAGCACGGGAGAATAAAGAAGGTGTGTATGTGTAGAATTCTCCCGTGCGAGGATCGGCGTTTGTTGAACCAAATAACTTGGTTTATTTGAGTTGCAAATTTACGAAATTGATAGAAAAGTTGAAATAAAAAAAATCTTAATTATATGTCGTGTTGCCTGTCTGATGATCGGATCATTTTTTCCACTTGAACTGAATTGTGTTTATTTTTGAGTTGAATCTGCGATTGTGAAACGACGGGCAAATGGCAAAATTTATTAAATTTGTACCGATAAATGATATGATTTTTAGGTCTGAATGTACTAATTTATATGTATTTACTTGTATTTATGAAAAAAGGAAGATTTTTTTTAAGCCTATTGGCTTGTAGTGTTTTGTTGGGCGTGAATGATGCAAATGCACAGTCGTGGAAGGATATTTTAAACTCTTCGACGGTAAAGAATGTTGTGAACACGCTCACGGGGAATGTGATTAAATTTTCTGATTTGCAGGGAACTTGGAATTACGTGGAACCCGCGTGCAAGATGACGAGCGAGGATGTGTTGAAGGAGGCAGGAGGAGCATTGATGTCTTCGGCGTTGGAGAAGAAGATCACGGCGGTTTACACGAAAGTGGGTATTGTCCCCGGTAAGTTTTCGTACACTTTCAATAGTGACAGTACTTTCACGAATGTTATCGGGAAGAAGACGCTGAAAGGAACTTATTCTTTGGACGAGAAGAATAAAGTATTGGTGTTGAACTACACGCTGGGGAACGCCTTTACCGTGAAGAGAACCGAGGTACAATTGGCAAAGTCGGGCGATCAAGTTTCATTGCTTTTTAATGTCGACGGGTTGATGAAATTTGTGAAAGTGTTGTCGGCGATGGTGAAAAAATCGGATACATCTTCTACTTTGACTTCTCTCATGGAAGGTTATGACGGGATGCTTCTCGGGTTCGAGATGAAGAAATAATGACTTGTATTTTGTGGTAAAAGTGAAAGGGGATGCGTGAAAAATGCATCCCCTTTTTATTAAACCTTTACAGGTGTTTGTTATTTATTCAATTTGTATTGAACATCACAGAAATAGGTGTCGCAAATATAACCTTCTGCGAACCATCTTTCATCCGTGTGTTGATAATCGTAATGGAATGCCTGTGGCATAATGGAGTGGATTGTGATAGAAGCCGGTGAGGCAGAAAGTTTACCTATCTCGGTTCCGTCGAAATAGTAGGTTACGTTCGTGCCGTCAGATACCATCTTCACGGTATGCCATCCGGCAGTTACCTCTACGTTTTCAATCGCGCTCCAACCCTTGTCACCCCAGATACGTACAACGGCTTTCTCTCTCGTGCTTTGGTAAATGCCGCCTTCATCTTCTACCACGTTGGCAATGCCGAGCATCGGGTAGGCATCTTCGCCGGTGGTTGTGTTTTTGGCAGCGGTCCACAATTCGGAACGGAAAGGTTTCTGGTTGGTGATGTACTCTGCGTTGACATAAATACTACCGCTTACTTCCCATTTCGTGAGTTCGGCGGGGTTGAACACGTTGAAGTGGCGTCCTTGGGTGTTGTAGAAGTGCCCGCTATAAGTCGTGCCACGATTTGCTTGATTGGTACGACTGTCTAACGTGTAGTGTAATACATTCTTCTTACTGTCAAATTCAATGAAGTCGACAGCGGAAGGTTGGTAACGATCAGGTTGAGTGAAAGCGTTTTCGGCGTTTTTCAAGAGACCTTTATTGAAATCGTTAAAAGAAAAATAGGGCTCGCCGTCAATGTTGTAATCCCAACTTGCGTCTTGGCTAGTAATGCGCATGTAAGGAGTATTGGTGAATGTGTTTTCAGCCATGATAGCGTACACGCTTTCTTTCAATTCTTTTGGCCAACTCTCTTGGTATTTCGTGGTTCCTTCCATTCCTTTCGTACCTTGTTCCACGGTGAGGTGGATAGCTTTACTCATGAAACCATTTCCTGTGAAAGTATTATTTTTCACGTTCAACGTCGGGAACCATTGGTCCATGCTGAACGGATTCATGCTTTCGAACGTGCATCCCTCGATCGTTAAGTTTTCGGCACCGTTTCCCACGTACATTCCTTTCCAGTAGCCGGTAAAATGGCAATTTTTGACGGTCACGTTTTTAACGTTTTCATAGAAAGTTACGCCTTCTTGTCTGTTATTACTTCCTTCGTAAACCATATTGAGATTATCCAAGGTTACATTTGAAGCTGTAATCGCGAGACAACGGTGAGTAGCAGAGTTTACCGTGAAGTTACGGAGCGTTGCACCTTCTGCCGCGGCAAGGATGCCCGTGAAGGTTGTGGTATTGTTTCCGTCAAGTGTAACGCCGGTAGGAACAGTGAGCGTTTCAGGGCAAGTGGTACCGCTCACGATTATCGTTTCTCCGCTTTTGGCGGCAGTGAGGGCTGCTTGCACGCTTTCATAAGCTGTACCCGTTTCTTTGTTATAGATAGCGGGAGCTATATCGTTTACCCAGAAAGTTTGACTACCGCTACCGAATACCTTTACTTTTTGTTCCTCGTTATCAAAAACATTACCGTTACTGATAATGCTGTTGATAAATGCTTTTTCGGCAGCGTTCAGGCCGTTTGCGTCAGATGCTCCTGATAGAGCCGTTGCTGCCACACCCTTCATGAATTGGTTTTCTTGGATTAGGTATGTTCCTGCAGTTTGCGTGGTTGCAATCAACGGATCGATCGTGACGATTTGTTCGAACACGGAATTGGTGATCTCGAGAGTTCCTTCACTGCCCAATGCGTTAAAATATGCGTTGCTGCTACCTGCTTTTACCACGCAGTTATTGAGTGTCAATTTACCGGTCATCCCGTAAGCCGTTTCTATCGGGCGCATATCTTCTTCCGTCACATTTTCTTGTGCGAATAGACAGTTCTTGAATGTCACTTCTTTCACGTTGTTGACCAATACGCTGGTTTTGGAGTTGGTAATGTCCTTGGCTCCAAAGAATTGGATGTTCTCGAAAGTAGCGGTTGTGCCGGCTGCCACGTTCAACGTGCGAATTTTTGCGTACACGGCATTTTCTTCCGCAGAGGCAGTCATGATACCGTCGGAGCCCCCCTTGATCGTAACCTTTTTGTTGACCACGATGTCTTCGTCGATTACACCCCATACGCGAATTTCGTCCCCGTCAGATGCTTCGTTGATGGCTGTTTGCAACGAGGAGTACTCCTTGTTGGTAGAGAGGTTGAGGGCACCGTTGACAACCACGGGGTATTCTCCTTCGAATATCGGGTCGATGGTAACTTCTATCGTACCTTGTTTCGTCAGCAGATTACCGGACACGTTGGTGCGATAGTTGCGGCGGATAGGGATATTTTTAAAGTTGTCATTGCTCGTGATTTCGGTCATGTCGTTATAGAACGTCATCGTGAAATCCGCCAGCGTGGATTCATCGCTGGGAGCCCAAAGGTAATCCATGGTGAGGTAACCTTCCCCGTTCACGACCTCTTTCTCGTATTGCACTGCGATCATATCTTCACTTACTTTGCCAGTCAAGACGTTGAATGATGCGGGAACAGCGGTAAAGGCTACTTTGACTTTCGTGGGTTTCAACTCGTCATCGGGAATGGCATCCAGGTCAAGTGTCTTCACGTTCAATTGACCGAAAGGACGGGTGAGGGTTACGTTCTCCGCGAAACTTTCTTTTACCGTGAAAGTTTTTGTGGCGGTGAAGGCATCGAATCCCTCGTCGTTTCCTGTGTAGTTCACCGCTTTGATTTCGGTTAAGACCTGCGTGTCATAGTATTTGTCTTGTCCGTTGTCCGCACAATCAGCCCAGAATACGAAGTCATAGGTTTGCGACGTCACCAGGCGCAGGTCGAAAGTGGCTTTGTTCCCGGTTACGGTGGTTACCTGCCGTTCCCCGTACAATTGACCGTCCCGGTAGATTTCTAGGATGCAACGATTGATTTGAGCTCCGTCGCCGTCACCAACGGCACGGCTCATTGTGTTGATTTGTGGGATAGTTACACTGATCGTCTGCGAGTTCGTTCCGAACCCCTCGATCTCATCTTTTTGGCAAGCGATAAGCATCATCGCAAAGCTTGCTGCTGTTAAAAGGAATCTTTTCATGTTTTGTTATTTTAAGGGAGTTGCCATTCGCAACCCCGAAGTTAATTTGTACCCGGGGGTGCGGTCAAGCTCCGTCCGGGTGGTCTGGTTGCATATAATTATTCTATAATTAATTCTCCTGTTCCGTCTGTGCTGTATTTGCGACCGGTAATTCGGTTACTGTCGGCAATTTCTTCCGATTTGTCCTCGCCTTTTAGTGTTGATGAGAGAGTTCCGTTAAATCGGCAATTGCGGAAAATAACTTTTGTTCCGTTTGTGTTATTCCATACCCCGGCGATACCACCAATTTCCTGTTCGTCACCGGGGTCATTTGCGTTTTGTAAAGTCACGTTGCCCGTGCAGATGCAGTTTTCAAACGTGTTATTGTAATGGGCTATACCGGTGATACCTCCAACATCGCAAGTGGAGCCTGTCACGTTGATATTTGATGTGATGTTGGATACGAGAATATTTCCTTCGCCCATGAAGCCGACTAAACCACCCACGTAGCTACGAAATGTTTCACTTTGGGCGTGAACTAGGCTTCCTTCTTCTACATCGATTGTCAGGTTATTCAGGTTTGCATAGGCATTTTTGCCCAACATGCCACCCACGTAAGCATAACCGTTAATTTGTACCTTCCCGGTCAGTCGTATGTCAGAATATGTTGAAGTATAGGGAGTTCCTGCTATTGCACCTACATTTAAATAACCGGAAACAGTTGCATTATGAAGCGTGAAGTTTTTGATTTTCCCGTTGGTCGTGAAACCGAATAGTCCCACGTTCTGGTTCGAGGGTTGATTGATTTTTAAGTTACTGATAGTGTAGCCGCAACCGTCAAAAGTTCCTTGGAATGCTTTGTCTTGTAAACCGATAGGTTTCCACTCTTTGTTCTCCAGATTGATATTGTTTGTTAATTTAAGTGTTTTTCCTTTAAAGTTTGTGCCTTTATTTACCATAGAAGCCAATTGGGCTAATTGTGCTTGTGATGAAATGTAGATATTCTCATCGCAATTTGTGATGGTGATTTTGCCTTTGCCATAGCGATTACCGCCGAGTAAGTCACCGTAGAGAGAAACAAATGATTGGGCAGTGGAGTTCATTCCGTTGAGCGTTACGTCCTTCACGCTGCAATTATCAATAGTTAGTCCATCAGTGTCTTCACTACCTTGGAAAGTACCGTTGAATTTACTGATATGACGTAAGGAGGGGAGGAACAGGTATGCATTGATTTCAGAATTTTCTACTGAGCAGTTCGTGAATAAACAAGTCGATTTGTAACAATTACCGATGTAACCTGCAAATCCGCCGATTTGACCGGATTCTAAATTTACATTCTCGTTAGAAATTGTGCTATTAACGACCTTGCAATTGGTAGCTTCGACATGATTTTCAGCCACGAAACCGATCATGCCGCCGACTTTATTCACTCCTTCCACGGTTGAACCCTCTACGATGCAATTGTCGAGAATGATGGTTCCATAAGAACGACCGATTATTACGCCGGCATAAGCATTGCCATTGCCATCATTTACCGCTTTCACGGTGGCACCTTTGACTGTCAGGTCGGTAACAGTTACCGAAATGGCATCACAGAAAAGACCGGCAGTCTGAGTGTTTTCCACTTTGAAGTTGGACAACGTGTGTCCTTGACCGTCAAACGTGATTTTATTAGCTGTTTTGATCGAGAAGGCGGTACCCTTGAAGTCAATGTCGGCGTTAAGTACTACTTTGTTGTATATATTGGTTGTATTGTTTAAGTTCTCTGCAAATTCCGAGAGTTTCCCGGCAGTTGAGGCATGGAGTATAACTTGCGTGTTAGAAGCTTTTTTGACGATTTTTTTCACAGTCCCGTAAACATCCACGTTACCTTGTAGCACGATAAGATTTTCAATAATTGTTTCTTCCCCCACGATTAAGGTGTTTTCGGCAGTTTTAGCCGTTACATTTTGGTACATTGCACCAAGAAGGGTAACGGTTGTATTGGGTGTTTCAATTTCGATTTCATCAGCTTCTGTTGTCAAATAGAACATAGCAGGTTTTTGTTCATCGCTAGCTTCATTGGCGTACAGAACTGTCAATTTGTACGTTAACTTAGGTAGGGTGGCAGATACGGTAGCCCTCGTTTTAGGTAGGATGAGGGTTGCTGCTTCAGTCGGGATTTCGGTCACAATCACGTTTGTTGCGCCATTAGCGAAAGCTTCGTTAGCCTCGGCGATGTTTTGTACTTTATAGACATTTTGGTCGATGTTATCCTCGAAATTCGGGTCGATGGTCACGTTGATGTTCCCTGCCTTCGTCAGTAGGTTACCGGATACGTTGGTCTTGTAGTTGCGACGGATGGGGATGTTGGTGAATGCGTCGTTGGTAGTGATCTCGTTACCGTTGTTGGTGAATGTCATCGAGAAGTCTGCCAGGGCGTCTTCTTCCGGGGTAGCCCAAATGTAGTCGATGGTCAACAAACCGGTTGCAGCATCGGAAACTTCGGCGGTGTACTCTAGGGGAGTTTCCTCGCTCGCTTCTCCGGTTAATGCGTTGAACGTGGAGGGGACGGCTTTGAAGTTCACTTTTACATGGGTTGGTTTCAAGTTTTCGTCCTTGATTGCGCCCAAGTCAAGCGTTTTCACGTTCAACTGCCCGAAAGGACGGGTAAGTGTAATTTCTTTCGTGAATGCCCCGGTTACCTCGAATGTTTCTTTGGCGAAGAATGCATCGAATTCCTCGTTGTTTCCGGTGTACCCTGTCGCCTTGATAGTTGTAAGACCATTGGTCGTGGTGTAGTGTTTATCCGCTTCACCTTCAGCGCAATCAGCCCAGAACACGAAGTCGTAGGTTTGCGAGGTCACCAGGCGTAAGTCCGTGAAAGAGGCTTTGTTACCGGATACGGTTGCGATCTTTCGTTCCCCGTACAATTCCCCGTTCCGGTAAATTTCCATGATACAGCGGTTTATTTGTGTACCGTCACCGGCAGCACGGCTCACGGAACCCGTTTGCGGGATAATCACGCTGATGGTTTGCGAGTTTGCGGTATCAAATCCTTCGATCTCGTCTTTTTGGCAAGCTACAAGCGTCAGGGCAAGGCTTGCGATTATTAAAAACAATTTTCTCATAATATATTGGATTTTAGTGATTCTTGTGTATTTATTCTCCAAATTTTGCCGTAACCTTGGTGATGTAATTGGTGTGCAAGGGTAATACGTCAAGTCGTTTCTCCACTCCGTCCACGGTCGTTTCCAACCCGATAGCCGTTCCTTGCCCAGAAATGGGGAAAAGAAAATCCATGCCTGCAGACGTTGTTCCGGCATTCACTTTCGGGAAGGATACTTCTATTTCTTGCGGTTCGGATGTTTTACCTGTGAGTACGTCGTATCGTGTCGGGGTATTTCGGTAGACCGCTTTTATCGTTTCGTGGTCTGTGGCGAATGGCGTGTTATTCTGTAGTTGCAGCTTGGCAAGCGGGCGTAACAGCGTGATGCCGGTACCCGATCCGCCTTTCCACGTTATGCCCGTTAGCACACCAGCAAAGGCATCGCGGCTATCGTCGGCGGGGGACGTGTAAGATGTCGTAGCAATCTTTACTTGACGCAGGTTTTCGGTGTCATAATATTCTCGACCGTAGTCTGCCCAGAATAAGAAATCGTAATTGCCGGGTACCAGTGCAATCTCTATAGCCGCCCCGGCAAGTGTTCCGGTTGCTGTGGCATGCAGGACGCAACGAGGGACTGCATCGTGGCTCCACGCCTCGAACGTGTAGGTTATTGGGGTGTTATCGGCATTCGCACGGCTTATGGCATCAGGTTCGTTTTCCCAGGTAGCTTGGGTATTGAGAGAGAGCGTCCCCTTCACGGGGCTCTGGGTGGAAAACTCTTCGTTGTTTTTGTCGCAACTGGCGAAGGTCACGAGAGTAAGAAATATAGCAAGCATTTTTTTCATCAACGTATCTTTTTAGTCGGGTATAACAATATTTATTTCTCCGTCGAAGTCGGGATCTATACCAATACCGGGGGAGTAACTGCGTGTCAGGAACTCGTCGCGTATAGTTGTCAGTTTCCCCCGCACGATGGGTACGTTAATACCTTCTACCCTATTGAGCACAGAGCCTTCGTGATCTCGGATAATCAGGTTTACTGTTACCGCGGACTCAGTGCCGTTCACGAAAATATAGTCACTGGCGAGGTGTCCTTCTTTTTCCGAGAGTCGGATTATATTGCTGTTGAATGCCATCCCCAGGCGGGCGTCGTTCGGTTTGTTGGTATAGGCGTTAAAACCGCACGGGAAGTAACAGGCGTATTCCACCTCTACCCGAATTGTGGAAAGATCAGGTGTTCGGGAGAGCGAGTTGTCTGCGGCGGCGCCGGTTTTCGATCGTCGTTCGGAAAGTTTGTCAAGGAATTTGTCAAGGTCGGTGGTGATGAACTCGATCTTTGCCATCGGTCGTCGGAGCGTGACAGTCTGTTTTACTGTTGCGTTCCACTGGTTGCGGTATCCAGTCAAGTCTAGTTCCTGGCGAGCGACGTACGTGTCCTTGTGGTCGTTGTTCCCGATGTACGTTTTGGTGTCGGGGATGCTGATCGATGCGAGTGAATTCACGATATAGTATTTGTCTTTTAACGATCCGTCCTGCACGTAGTCCATCCAGGTTACGATATGATATTTGGCGGCGTGCAACGGTAGCGAGGTGCTGATGGTATGTTTGCCGTCAACAGCCGGGTCGCAACAGAGCACGTGACGTGCGGCGGGGGAACCGTCGATCTCGTCACGAAACACCTCGATGATCCAGCGTGTGTCGTGTCCGCCGGGGATTGTGGTTTCGGAACGCGACGATGTGTAGGGTTCTATGCTTGGGTCGATTTCAAATGTCAGGTCTACGTTCACCAGAGTGGGGTTGACACTCTCGTCTTTCGGGAATTCCAAAACAGTTTTGTCGCATCCCGTCATGGCGAGAACAAGTAGGCAAATGATATAGATGGTTCGTTTTTTCATGTCCATACCTCCTTTATTTACCGAATTTATAAACCATGTTGATACCGGCTTTCGTTAATCCCCAGTAGTTATATGGTGTATTTTTTTTATAGCGAGAGCCATTCGGAATATTGTAATATGTATCATATTTCGTGTGGATGTAACCCGCTCCAATTGTGAACTCCACTGCCCATCGCTGGGCGAAGGGGAGCGTGTAGCCGTAGCTGACTCCCGCACCGTAAAAACCATCGGGAGATTGGTAACGGTTCTCTTTGTCCACGGAAATGTTAAACGCCCCGATATTGAGATGGATACCGAAGAAGTGTCCTCTCATGGGTGAGTCCGGCCAGTAACGGAACTCCGGTTGAATGACGAGAAAACGCAAACGGTAATTTCGAGCCACGGTGTACGGGCTGTAAATGAAAGAGAAGTCCACTGAGTAATGTTCGTCGAGGACTCTCTCTGCACCGATGTTGGCGACCGTGGCTGCCAAATAGGCAATATTTGTCTTTATTGCCCACCGGTAGAGTGATTCCTCCTCGTGCGAAACCGTGAGCATGGATTCTGGAGTCTGGTGTTTTGTCGTGTCGGCTTTTGAATATACTTGTGAGGTTGATTCGGGGGCAATCGTGTCGGCAATTATTTTCGTGATGAGCGTGGTGTCCTCCGGGAGGGGAGGTAGCGGTACAATCTCGTTCTGTTTCTCCCGGAATAGATAGCTGATGACCACTAAATCCGACATATTGTTCCACGAGTAGACTGAGTTCGTGGTTTGGAAGTTATCTTCTTTCAATTTTTCGTGGGTGATAAAATAACTTTTCACTTGATTGCTCCGGTTCTTGGCGCTTTGTAGGTTGATTCTTGACGAACCGAATGAACCACAAAAACCACGTACCCGCACTTTGATTTCTCCTGTTTTAATTCCTTGACGATGTTCTTGAATGGATTGACGGAGAAGAAAGATTGCCGTTTTATTTTTTTTATAATCTTCGCGGAATAGTTTTTCACCTGGGGCAAAACGGAAAATGACAGTGTCTTGTACAATTTGTTCTATCACGCTGTCCCTCTCGCGTGGCTTCTGGGCGAAAGAAGGAAGTTGAACCCATAATAATGCAAAAAATGCAAGTGAAGAATAAGCTATCGGAAAAACACGTTTTCGGTATTGGCGTGCCGTCATTCCGCCATAATCTGCGATGAATTCAAAATATTGACGAATCTTATTTTTTTTAACGTTTATCATGTCTGTGTACAGTTATTAAACGATCGTTTAATAACTGTAAGAATTCGTCATAGCGTGTCTAAAATCACAACAAACATAAATGTTTGTGTGTCAAAAAGTAATAAATATATATTTATGTTTTCGTTTTTCGAAAATAATTCATACTTTTGTATCGCAATAAACGATCGTTTATTGATACATATCCCTTTTTTAAATACGTGTTTCGGAGGTGGGGACATTCGGAAAATAATATAGAAAAAACCAACTGATTCATAACGAATTAGTTGGTTTTTTTGTGGTATTTACTGAATGTCCCTATTTACTATACCTTTCTCCCCATCGGGTATAAATGAGAAAAATAATAGTGCCAATAGGAATCCCGATTTCCCCGATGGTGTATAAACTCGGAAGATTGAAAATTTCGGCGGCAAGGAAGAGTAACTAAAACAACCATCTCCTGTGCGTTAGAATTCCGAGGTGAAATGGAAGATTAACTTCTTGTAGTTGCTTTGTGCCATCTGGAGCATGTATTGCGATTCGGCAAGGAACACGTCGCGTCCCCATTTGTCTTTGGCCAGATACTGCGCCTTGTGAAGTTTGAAGTCTTCCAGTTCCTTGTTATCCTGCGCCTCGATCCAGCAAGCCTTGTAGAGGTTGATCGGTTCCCACCGGCAGGCGGCGCTATACTCGTGAAGCAAGCGGTATTCGATGACTTCAAACTGGAGGGCACCCACCGTCCCGATAATCTTCCGGTTGTTAAATTGATTGGTAAAGAGCTGGGCGACACCTTCATCCATGAGCTGGTCGATGCCTTTCGCCAATTGTTTCGATTTCATGGGATCGGCATTCTCGATATACTTGAACAATTCCGGCGAGAAGCTGGGAATGCCCTTGAAGTGCAGTTTTTCGCCTTCCGTGAGGGTATCGCCGATTTTGAAGTTACCCGTGTCATGCAGCCCGACGATGTCACCGGGGTACGCTTCGTCGATAATGGATTTCTTAGAAGCCATGAATGCCGTCGGGGTTGAGAATTTGAGATTCTTCCCGAGTCCCACGTGAAAGTAGTTCGTGTTGCGCTTGAACGTGCCGGAGCATACCTTCACGAAGGCGATACGGTCGCGATGGTTGGGGTCCATGTTCGCGTGGATTTTAAAGACAAATCCGGTAAACTTCTCTTCAGCGGGTTGTACGATCCGTTCTTCTGTTTCACGAGGAAGGGGAGTGGGGGCGATCTCGATAAAACAATCCAGCATTTCCCGGATACCGAAATTGTTTAAGGCAGACCCGAAGAATACGGGAGCCAATTTCCCTTGTAAGTATTCTTCTCTGTCCGCGGCGGGATATACTTCACGCACGAGTTCCAGATCTTCCCGTAGTTTAGCGGCGGATCTCTCGCCGATATGGTTATCCAGTTCGCCAGAGTCGATATCGTTGATTTCGATGCCGTCTTGAATGGTTTGCACGCTGGCGGAATAAAGGCATAGGTTTTCCTTGTGGATATTATATATTCCCTTGAACACGTCGCCGTTGCCGATAGGCCAGCTCAAGGGGGTCACTTGTATCTGTAATTCTTTTTCTATTTCATCCAGCAGGTCGAACGGGTCTTGTCCGGGACGGTCGAGTTTGTTGATAAATACAATCACGGGAGTTTTGCGCATCCGGCACACTTGCATGAGTTTGCGTGTTTGGCTCTCGACGCCTTTTGCCGAGTCGATCACGATAATCACGCTGTCGCAAGCCGTCAGCACGCGGAAGGTGTCTTCGGCGAAGTCCTGGTGGCCGGGAGTGTCAAGAATATTGATTTTTACGTCTTTGTATTCAAATCCCATGACGGAGGTGGCAACGGAGATTCCTCTCTGGCGTTCTATTTCCATGAAGTCCGAGGTCGCCGTCTTCTTGATTTTATTTGATTTCACGGCTCCCGCTATATGGATAGCTCCCCCGAATAACAATAATTTTTCCGTCAATGTTGTTTTACCCGCGTCCGGGTGGCTGACAATACCAAACGTTCGTCTTTTTAAAATCTCTTCCTTGAAACCCATTTGTCTTGATGATTTTAGATTCTATTTTAGCGGGTGCAAAGATAGAAATAAATTTTAAATTTGTATTTAGGGAATATAGGGAGATCAAGTAAGTTTCTGGCGTGTTCAGTACTCTTCTTGTAACTATTAGTATTGATACAAGTTATTTTATAGTTATTAAATTTTATACAAATACAATTTAAATTCTATTTATTTGCCTTTGGAATAGGAGATGAATAGGAGTTGAATGGGAATTGAATAGGAGATGGTATGAATGAACTACAAGTGATATTTATATTTGATACATTTCATGTAACTTATTTTAACTAAAATGCCGGGGGAAAGAGGTTTTTGTTTGGCTTGCGAGGGGAGGGAATTGCTTGAAAAATGAACTTTTTGCCGTGGGATTTACCTTTTGTCTTTTTAAATCGTAAATTTGTAAAAATAAAAAAGGAAATATGGGAAAGTATATAGGAGCGCACGTGAGTGCATCGGGAGGAGTTGAAAATGCGCCGGTTAACGCGCACGAGATAGGTGCAACGGCTTTTGCCTTGTTCACGAAAAACCAGCGGCAATGGAAGGCAGCCCCCTTGTCGGCGGATAGTATAAAGCTGTTTAAAGAGCGATGTGAACAGTACGGTTACGCGCCGGGGCAGATATTGCCGCATGATAGTTATTTGATTAATCTCGGGCATCCGGAAGCTGCCGGGCTGGAGAAATCCCGGGAAGCATTTTTTGATGAAATGAAGCGATGCGAGGAGTTGGGGTTGGACAGATTGAATTTTCACCCGGGCAGTACTTTGAAAGAGATCAGTGACGAGGCTTGCTTGTCTTTGATTGCGGAGTCGATCAATATGGCTTTGGACCGGACACGAGGGGTGACGGCTGTGATCGAGAACACGGCGGGACAGGGTTCTAATTTAGGATACAAGTTCGAGCAGATAGCCTATATTATCGACCGGGTGGAGGATAAGACCCGTGTCGGGGTTTGTCTGGATACTTGCCACTCGTTCGCGGCGGGGTATGACTTGGCAACTGCTTCCGGTTTTACCGAAACTTTCGAGCATTTCGATAACGTGGTAGGTTTTAAATATTTGCGGGGAATGCACTTGAACGATGCTAAAAAGGAGTTGGGGTCACGTGTTGACCGGCACGATAGTTTGGGGAAAGGTACGTTAGGTATCGAACCGTTCAAGTGGATTATGCAGGATGAGCGGTTTGACGGGATTCCATTGATTCTCGAAACCCCGGACGAGTCGTTGTGGGCGGAGGAGATCAAAATGTTGAAAGGATTCGTGAAATGAGGATATTGCATACTTCGGACTGGCACTTGGGGAAGCGATTGAACGATCGGGAGAGGATACGGGAGCAGGTGGAGGTGATGGATGAGATCGTGCGGGTTGCGGAAGAGAGGGCTGTGGATGCTGTCGTGGTCGCGGGAGATTTATTTGACACGTTTAATCCTTCGGTGGAGGCGATCGAGTTGTTGTACGGTACGTTATATCGTTTGGCGAACGGGGGGAAACGGTTGGTCGTGGCGATAGCCGGGAATCATGATTCTCCCGATCGGGTGGATTCTCCTGACGTGTTGGCTCGGCTGCATGGTATTTTTTTCGTGGGTAATCCGCTGGTGAATTTCACGTCCGCGGTAACGGACGGGGGGATAAGATTAATTCGTTCGGAAGAAGGATTCTCCGAGTTTCGGTTGCCGGGGTACGATTACCCGTTGCGGGTAGTGCATACTCCTTACGCGAACAGCGTGCGGATGTGTCGTTTTCTTGGTGTGGAAGAACAGGATGTCGAGTTGCGTGCCGTGCTCCGGGAGCACTGGGGGGCGTTAGCCGCGAAATATTGTGACGGGGCGGGGGTGAATCTGTTGGTGACTCACCTTTACGTGACGCAGGAAGGCGGGTATATGCCGGAGGAACCCGAGGATGAGCGCCCGATTAATATTGGCGGGGCGGATGCGGTTTATTCATCTATGATACCCGAGGGTATACAATATGCGGCCTTGGGGCATTTGCACCGTTGGCAGGTTGTCGATACGGAGCCTTGTCCGGCGGTGTATTGCGGGAGTCCTTTGAGTTATAGTTTCAGTGAGGCGGAACAGGATAAATATGTCACGATCGTGGAAGCGGAGCCGGGAGGGGTTGCCCGGTACGAGAGATGCCTTTTGACGAGCGGGTATCCCTTGGCGCGTAAGCGTTTTGAAGGAGTGGATGAAGCCGTCGCGTGGCTGACCGGGCATCCCGGTGTCTGGGTGGAGGTGACTGTCGCTACCGATACTTACTTGACGGCTGCCGAGAATAAGGCGATACTTGAATCACATGACGGAATTGTGTGTTTGATTCCCGAGGTGAAGGGGGCGTCCGGTGCGGATGAGCGGGTGGCGTCTATTCATGATTTGCGTTCGGACGTGAATGCTCTTTTTGCCGAGTATTTCCGTCAGCGCAAAGGGCAAGAGCCCAACGAGGAGATTATGGCTTTGTTTAAAGAAACACTATCGATTGAAAATTGAAAAGAAGTTCATTTTCAATTTTCAATTCTCAATTTTCAATTATATTATGGTTCCGGTTAGGTTAACGTTGGAGGGTATATATTCATACAGGGAACGTCAGACGATAGATTTCAATCGATTGACGGAAGCCCGTTTGTTCGGGATTTTCGGTCCGGTGGGGAGTGGGAAATCGACGATTTTGGAGGCGATGATTTACGTGATATACGGGGTGATCGATCGCCTGAATAGTGAGGTGAAATATAACTTGATGAACCTTCAGTCCGATCGTTTGTTCGTGGATTTTGAGTTTAAGGCGGGCGAGTCGGCTAGAGAGTATAGGGCCACGGTGGAATGTAAGCGAAACAAGAAAAAGTTTACTGATATATCGGTGCCGAAGTTCCTTTATCATGCACGGGAGGACGGGGAATGGGAGCCATGTAGCCGGGAGGATGTGATCGCGGCGATCGGGCTTAACGTGCAGAATTTCAAGCGGGTCGTGATTATTCCTCAAGGGAAGTTCCAGGATTTTCTCATGCTTCGGGACAAGGAGCGCACGGAGATGATGATGGAGCTTTTCGGGGAGTTGCGGCGGTATGATTTGGGTGGCAAAGTGGCTTACCTGGAAGGAGAAACCAACAAGAAAGTTATTGATTTGAAGGGGCAGTTAACGGGATTGGGCGAGGTGAACGAGGATATGCTGGCGGAGGGTAGAAAGCGGTTGGTGGAGTTGCAAGAGGAAGCGGAATGTTTGAAGAAGGCGATACAGGAGGCCGGGGAACGGGAAGCGAAGTTGAAGAAAGTGAAGCTGTTGGCGGACGAACAAAGGGTGCGGGGGGAGGAAGAGAAGCGACTGTTGGAACAAAAGGATGAGATTGCCGCCTTGTTGGTGCAAGTGGAAGAGTATGAGTTTTGTTTGCAATATTTTCAACAGCCCCTCCATTATTGGGAAGATGTTTCTCGTCGTTTGTCCGAGTCGGAGAACGTGTTGTCGGGTTATCGGGAGCGATTGGGCGTGATGCGGCGGGAACTCGTGCGTTTTAAGGAGCAATATGATGTATTGAAGCGGGAGTACGAGGGGCGGGATCGATTGAAAGAGCGTGCCGGGCAGTTGGAAAGGCTCGCTCGTTTGCGAATGTTGGCGGAAGAACAGAAGGATTTGCAGGGACGATATGCCAAAGGGGAGGCTATGGTGGTTTCCACTAAAAAGGAAGTGGAGGTGTTGGGGCAACAGTTGGTCGAGCGAAAAGAGAATCTCGAGAAGCTGGTGCAGTCTATACCGGATATGAAGTTATTGTCCGATATTCGGGAATGGTACGGGGTGTATCACCATTTACAGGAAGAGGAAAAACAAGCGCGGGAGGAGGGTGCGCAAGTGGAAAATGCTTTGGCAAGAGATCGGGAGGAGCTTGTCGCGTGGAAAAGGGCGCATCCTTTGTTTGCAGACGTGGAGGAGGATGCGTATGATTCGTTGTCAGAGGCTTGCCGGAAGAGGCAACAACAGATAGGCGTGGAGTTGAAGAGGTGTCGGGAGGAATGGGTACATTTGAATACCCGTCAGCGTTTGGCTGATTTTGCCAAGGAGTTGAACGAGGGGAAACCCTGCCCGTTGTGTGGCGCGTTATCGCACCCCAAGCCTTCGCGCGTGGAAGAAGTGGAGGGTGTGTTGCGGTCGAGTGCGGAGAGAATTGCGGCACTGGAAGGGGAACAGGGGGAGTTGAATCAATGGAATTCCCGGTTGGCTATCGCGGGAGAGCGCTATCGTTTGAATTTGGATAAACAGAAGCAAGTCAAGATAAAGCAAGTGAATGTCCTGCAAAAATCGCGGGAGCATTTATCCCGTTTCGTTTGGGAAGGTTTTTTCCCGGATGATGTGAAACATCTTCAGGAAGAGATAAATAGAGCCGCTTTGTTGGGCGATGAGCGAAAAAGGCAGGAGGGGGAAGTGAAAAAGACGGAAGGGGAGATCGATTTGAAGCGAGGGAACCTGGAAAAGTATTCTAGACGCTTGGAAGTGATCAACCGGGAGGTGGTGCAACGGGAAACTCAGATGGAGTTGTTGCGGGAGCAGTTGAAAGATTTCGATACAGCCGCGTACGCGGAGGTAAGTTTGGCTGGTCTGAAGGAGGAGATGGAGAAATGTCTGGCTGTTTTTGAGAAATTGGGGCGGGATTATCAGGCGGGGAGCGACAAGTTGAACGAGATGGAGAATGAATACCGGAAGTGGGAAGGCGGTGTCGAGGAAAAGGAGAAGGAGATATTGTTGCTTAACGGGGAGAAAAAAACGAGCGAGAATAAGTTGGGCGAATTGTTGAAAGAGAGTGTCTATAAGGATATTTCAGCGGTGAGGGACGTGTTGGGTAAGAAATTGGATTTGCCGGCGTGCCGGAAGCGGATTAATCAATTTAACCAGCAACTTCACGTGGTGCAGGTTCGGAAATTGGAATTGGAAAAGCAGCTTGCCGGGGTTGAATATAACGTTGAAGAGCGCGAGGAGTTACTCCGGCAGCTGGAGGAGACCCGTCGGCGGGAGAGGGAGTTGTTGGCAGAACATGGCGCTTTGGCGAATCGGGTCAAGGATATGGAGATGCGGTTGGCTGCCCGCGTGGAAATCGGGAAGGAGCTGGAGGTTTTGGATGCCCGTCTTCGGAATTTGCAGGTGTTGAAAGGGTTGTTCCGCGGGAATGATTTCGTGAAATTCGTGTCGTCGATTTATTTGCAGAATTTGTGCAATGCGGCGAACGAGCGTTTCTACCGGATGACTCGCCAGCGTTTGAAGTTGGAGTTGGACGAGGATAATGATTTCGTGATACGGGATTTCATGAACGAGGGGCGCACCCGGAGTGCCCGTACGCTTTCCGGGGGACAGGTTTTCCAGGCTTCCCTCTCGTTAGCTTTGGCGTTGACGGATAATATCCGGCATCTGACGGGGAGTAACCAGAACTTCTTTTTCTTGGACGAGGGGTTCGGCTCGCTGGACAAGGAGTCTTTGCGTGTCGTTTTTGAGACCCTTAAATCGTTGCGGGAGGAGAACCGGGTGGTCGGCTTGATTTCCCACGTGGAAGAGATGCAACAGGAATTGCCCGCGTGCCTGTTCGTGGAGAACACGACGGAACGGGGAAGCGTGATAACAATTGAAAATTGAAAGTTGAAAATGAAGAGAGGCTTGAATGGAAATTAATTTTTTTATGTCATGATAAAATGTAGTTTTTTAGTTTGTGTTGCCGTTTGGTTTTCGGGGGGATTGTTGTCGGAATCGGCGAAAAAGGAGGACGGTTCTGTGTTGTACACGGGTATGCTTACCGATACGATTTCTAAAATTGTATCGGGTTATCCGGGAGAGATCGGGGTGGCGGTAATCATTAATAATATGGATACCGTTACCGTCAATAACAAGAGTATTTATCCCATGATGAGCGTGTTCAAGCTTCATCAAGCAATAGCCGTTTGTAACGATTTTGACCGTAAAGGGCTTTCTCTTGATTCTTTGATGTGTATAAAAAGGGACGAGCTTGACCCGCAGACGTGGAGTCCCATGATGAAGGAACATCCGGAGCCCGTGATTTCTTTGACGGTTAAAGATTTATTGCGCTATACGCTTATTCAAAGCGATAATAACGCCAGCAATATCATGTTCAAGGAATTGGTCAGCGTTGCCCGTACCGATAGTTTTATTGCCACTCTCATTCCCCGTACGAGTTTCCGGATCGCTTACACGGAAGGGGAGATGTCTGTAGATCATGACAAGGCGTATTCCAATTACACGTCGCCTCTCGGTGCGGCGATGCTGATGAACCGTTTGTTTACCGACAGTCTGGTCAGTCGCGAGAAGCAATGTTTCATGATGAATACACTGGAAGAATGTATTACCGGGAAAGATAGGATCGTGGCACCGTTGCTTGGAAAAGAAGGGATTACCATTGCACATAAAACGGGTTCCGGTTACATCAACGAGAACGGGGAACTCGCTGCCCACAATGATGTTGCCTATATCCGGCTGCCCAATAATGTCTGTTACTCTTTAGCCGTGTTTGTTAAGGATTTCAAGGGCAATGAAGCGCAAGCCTCGAAAGCTGTGGCTCGCGTATCGGCTATCGTGTACGCGTTATTGGCACAACTCTAAATTATTAAACGTTGAAAATCTGAAGTATGAAAATTGGTTTGTTATCGGATACTCACGGGTGGTTGGACCCGAAGATCGCGGAGTTTTTCAAGGAGTGTGATGAAGTGTGGCATTGTGGGGATATCGGGGATGTGGCGGTGACGGATGCTTTGTCGAAACGTTTTCAATTGCGGGCGGTGTATGGGAATATAGACGGGGATTTGTTACGTAGAATATTTCCCCGGACGGAGGTGTTTCAATGCGAGGGGGTAAAGGTGATGATGACTCATATCGGGGGGTATCCCGGTCATTATGACCGGAAGGCGGTAGAGGTTTTGCGGCGGGAACGTCCTAAATTGTTTGTTTGCGGACATTCGCATATCGCGAAAGTGAAATATGACCAGGTGTTGGATTGTTTGCATATTAACCCGGGTGCGGCGGGAAAATTCGGTTTTCATACGGTGAGAACGGCTGTCCGCTTTGAGATCAACGGTGATCGGATTGAGAATTTAGAATTAATAGAATTGGAAAAATAATTAATTTAAGACTCTGTTAATAGATTTAATACCTTCCGATTGTTACATTTGCAATTATTACTCGTAAAAGAGAAAGAATACTAAATATATTATTATATGAAAAGAGTTTTACTATCGGCGGTTGCTCTGTTAATCGCTTGTTTGAGTTGGCAAAGTGTTTCGGCACAGCGGGATATGCAAGCCGTGCGGGAACAATCTATCAAGTATCAACAATTAATGCAATTGATAGCCGGGTATTACGTGGATTCGGTTAATTTGAAAAAGGTCACGGAGGATGCTATCGTGAAAGTTCTGGCTGATCTAGACCCGCATTCCGTGTATATACCCCGGGAGGAGTTGGAAGAGGCGAATGAACCTTTGGAAGGTGGATTTTTCGGTATAGGAATACAATTTAATGTACTTCGGGATACGTTGACCGTGGTGGACGTGGTAGCGGGAGGACCTTCCGAGAAGGTGGGATTGCTTGCCGGAGATCGGATATTGGAAGTTGACGGGGAGAATATTGCCGGGATCGGTATCAGTAACACGGACGTGAGGAAACGTTTGAAAGGGGAGAAGGGAACCGTGGTGAAAGTTAAGGTGAAGAGGGGAAATGAGTTGATCGATTTTAATATCGTGCGGGATATGATACCGATTTACAGTGTCGATGCCGCATATATGATAGACAAGAATATCGGGTATATCAAGATAGCCCGTTTTGCCGCCACGACGGTGGAGGAGTTCGAGAAAGCCGTGAAGCAGTTGCAGGCGGAGGGAATGAAGGATTTGATTATTGACTTGCAGGGGAATGGCGGCGGTTACATGGGGGCTGCCATCGGGATTGCCGACCACTTGCTGGATGGTCAGAAATTGATCGTGTACACGGATAGCCCTGCTTACGGGAGAGCTGAAGAGTATTCTACACCCGCGGGTTTATTTCAAGATGGTCGTGTGGTCGTGTTGATTGACGGAAATTCAGCTTCGGCTAGTGAGATTTTGTCCGGAGCGGTGCAGGATTGGGATCGCGGGCTGATCGTTGGGCGGCGTTCTTTTGGCAAGGGGTTGGTACAACGCCAGTATCCGCTTGCAGACCGGTCGGCTATTCGCCTTACGATATCTCATTATTTTACTCCTTCCGGTCGTTGTATTCAAAAGCCTTACAAGGGTAAGGATTACCAGACTGAAATTTTTGAACGCTACACGAACGGGGAATTGTTGAATGCGGATAGTATTGCCTTGACAGATTCCACGAAGTATTACACGAAGAAAGACCATCGTTTGGTTTACGGCGGGGGCGGGATTATCCCGGACGTGTTTGTTCCGATTGACACGAACTTGAATTACAGTTATTTCAACCGTCTGTTGGCAAAAGGTGTTATTAATGAATTTACCTTGAATTACGTGGATAAAAATCGGGATGTTCTAAAGAAGAAATACCCGAAATTCGAAATGTTCAAGAAGGATTTCCAGGTGACGGATGCCATGGTGAACGAGATCGTGCAAAAAGGCGAGAAACAGGGGGTAAAGAAAGACGAGAAATTATTGACGCCTATTATTCCCGAAATTAAGTTATTCGTGAAATCGTTGATCGCTCGCGATTTGTGGAATATGACCGAGTTGTATAAGATTTCCAATGAAGAGAACAAAATATTGAACGCGGCAATCAAGAGCTTGCAAGACGGGACGTATGATAAAATTATAAAATAGCCGTTTTTTTGGTCTGTTTTTTGTTGGAGTTGTTACGTAATGTTAGTACATCGTGAACGATTTAATTGAAAAACCTAAAATTTAGAAGAAATGAAAAAGTTTTTATTAGTGGTGATCGCTATGGTCATGTTAGGGAGTGTTCATGCTCAGACTGCGTTCAAGAGCAAAGTCGAAGGTATTACCGGTACGGAATTTTATTTTGGTCCGAAATTCGGTTTCAACGTGGCTGGTATTAGCGATGGTCCCAATAAAAGTAAATTGAGTTTCTTGATGGGAGCTTTCGCCGAATTTAAGTTTAATGATTTATTCGGTTTACAAACTGAATTGATCTATTCCCGGCAAGGTGATAAAGGGAAAGAAAATGGTGTAAAATATTGGATGCGAGTAAATTACCTGAATATTCCTGTTTTAGCTAAGTTTTACGTGTGGGAAGGTTTGAGTGTTGATCTTGGTCCGCAATTGGGCTTCGCGTTAAATGGTAAGCATAAAGTGAAATCCGGGGGAACGGAAACGAAATCGGATATAAAGCATTTGAATACAGTTGATTTGAGTTTCGGGATGGGATTGTCTTATGACCTTCCGATGGGATTGGTCGTGTCTGCCCGCTATAATTTAGGGTTGACGAACGTGATTGAAAAAGACCATTTTGGCGGGAATAATCAAAACCGGGTGTTCCAGTTGTCTGCCGGGTGGAAATTCTGATAATTGAAACAAAGAGAAATAATAAAAGAAAGCCTCGGGAATTCCCGAGGCTTTCTTTTATTAGAATCTTAAGCCTAGTGTCAAGCGGAATTCGTTGTTATTGAATTTCGTTTTGAATTCCGGAGATTCGATCGTACCGTTGGGGGATTCATAGTAATAGAATAACCCTTTGAGATCTGATTGTTTGTGCATGAAAGAGGCGTCGGCGTAAAATGAACCGAGATTTACTCCCATACCACCGGAATAGATTTGAATATCATTCTTTTCGTTCATTTCCCCTTTGGTATACGGGGAAGCGGAAAGGGCGTATCCTCCTCGGATACAGAAAACGCTACTGAAACGGTATTCGGCACCAGCTCTGAAATTATGAGTGGCTTTGTAAATGTTCTTGATTACATTATTCGTTTCTAGGTATTCGTTTTTGGCGTCATCATCAGAGAATTTAGCCGCCGTGTAATCCACGTACTCATAATCACCACTGATGATAGCCCGTTGACCGAGTACAACTGCTACACCAGCCATCACTCGCCATGGGGTTTTTAGTTTGTACGAGTATTCTGTCCATGCAGAGTTGCCATACTGGAAACCGGGTTCCACCTTTGCATCTTCAACGGGTTTCTCCGTGAATAAAGCAGATACGTTGTTTTCGGCAAAAGCGTCGATATTATAATACGTCGGGGTATGGATGGCTGCACCGATGCGGATTGCCGGGATAGGACGGAATATGAATCCCGCTTTGAAGTTTAATCCCGTACCGCTACTCGTGAAGTCTTGGTACATACTGAATTTTTCTAACTTATTCGTGATGTTGTCACCAATAATTTCTTCCGTGTAGACGGAGAATGATTTGTAGTGGAGTGACTGAATCCCGAGGGTTGCCCCGAAATAGAATTTGTCACTGAGATTACCTCCAAGCGATATGGCGTATTCACCCTGGTATCCGCGTTCCCTCGTGTATTTGTAATGTTGTAACTGGTCGGTTTCCCGGATGGGGTTCTCGTAATCGTAATTCCCGTTTTCGATGTCTTCTTTGCTTAGATAAAGCATATAGGCATCATAAGCCAGTCCTGTGGTGAAATCGTTTAGCTGTTTCGGGGATTTCCCGTCGGCTTCTTCTTTCCACACGTTGGCTAACGAGGAGTTGCCGTTCGTTTCGTAATAGCCTTGAAATGTGTTCCGGTTAAAATTATTCAGTGTTGAATAGTTAAAACCGATATTGAAGTTCTTCAATGTTTTGCTATTTGGGCTGAATGATAACACCAGACCTGCATTACTTAGAATGAACATATTCTTTTCGTTGTCGATTCCCTTGGTTTTGGAATGGGCGAAGTCCATCATGGGAGTAAAACTGAATTCCGATTTACGAAAGACCCCGATTCCCGCGGGGTTCATTGACAAAGTGGTTAAATCTCCGCCTAGAGCCGTGAACGCTCCTCCCATAGCGGTTACCCTAGCGGAACCGAATGGGAGTATTCTGGAGAATTTGAGAGCATCTTCTTCACTTTGTGCCGAAGCCGACAAGGTGAAGAGAAATAGAACCGGCAGTATATATAATATTTTCATATCCTAAAGTATTAATTTAGACATTATCTTCTGCTACCCGTGTTAGTACGCTCAACTGATCCGCTTCTGCCACTGCTTGAACGGGAAGAAGAACTACTGCCATATGAGCCACCGCTACTGTTCCCTCTGGAATAACTTCCGGAGTTGTATGACGGGTTGTGAGTAGAACCTGAATTGCCACGATCGAAACTACTGTTTCTGCTGGTACTGGAACTTCTTGAAGTTCGGGAGTAGGTGCTGTACGACCGGGCGTTGCGATTGCTCGTGTATTGCTTTTTAGGAGCGTAGCGAGTAGTCGAGGCTGTCGGTCTTTCTATCGAACCACCCCAACCCGGACGATGATATCCCCAATTTGGTCCGTGGTGTCCCCATCCGGGGCGATGTCCCCAGTGCGGATAACCCCATCCCGGATAGTAACCGTAATTCGGCCCCCATGAATTCCATCCCCAGGGGTCATAAAACCCGTAGTATCCGTAATTGTTCCAGAAGGGGTCGTATCCCCAGCCGCTACCCCAGCCGAAGGAACCTCTCCATCCCCAACGGTCCCAACCGAAGGAAACACGATTACTCCACGCGAAACTATCGAAACGAGGATCGTTCCATATCATAGTCCAAGCGTATTTCGGGTAGTTTCCAAAAATCAGTTCGTTGTATAATGAAATATTCGAGTTTGTCGGGAACCACCAGTAACGACCGTTTAACGTGAACACGTTCCAGTCCGGACTGAACGAAAGGTTTTGAGCGATCTCGTATCCGTTACCGAAATAAGCGAAGCCTTCCGGGTAACGATTCATGATGCGAACGCATTCTTCCAGATCATTATCGGAACCTTTGAATCCCCCGAGCCAGTACCCGTCACCTTCCGGTATTGCGATTCTGGAAACGGTTTGTCCTGTCCGTTCTTCTTCTTTCTGTACTTGCTTTTCCGTGGCATAACGAGCCATACCTATGGCGTGAGATTTGGGATTCACGCTGTTGTCGTTTTCCTTCGGGTATGTTTTATCGTTTGCCGTGTTCTCTCGAGAAGATGAAGTTCTGTCCGCTACGATGTCCACGCCAGTTTTCTTTTTGACTTCCTGTACAAAAAGAGAACGCTTGCCGGGGACATAGTAAATATCGTCTTCCTGCGCCCTTGTAAAGTTTTGCGAGGAAGAGCAGGCACTGAATATGACTGCTAATGCTGAGATGAATAACGCTATCTTCATGGCTGTAAATTTATTTCCTTTCTTATCCTATGACAAATTCTGAGTGTTTTGGTTTATTTGTAATATAACAAAATGTGTACCACGTTCTTTGTATTTCTACTACTTTCATGCTAATAAGTCCTAAACCTGTACGTCAGTGGCTTGTAACTTATTTTGATGGCAGGTATTTTATCTTTATCTTCATAAAAATAGAAAATAAAAATCGGAAATCCTAGTTTTTGTTGTAAATTTGCACTTGTTTTATCAAAAAATAATGAGATGGCTAAGTTTTTAACTTCAAGAGAAGAGAATTATTCACAATGGTACAATGATCTGGTGGTAAAAGCCGGATTAGCAGAGAATTCTGCGGTAAGAGGATGTATGGTGATTAAGCCTTACGGTTACGCCATATGGGAAAAGATGCAACGTCAGTTGGATCAGATGTTTAAGGATACCGGACATAGCAATGCTTATTTCCCCTTGTTGATTCCCAAGTCATTCTTTTCAAAGGAAGCTGACCATGTGGAAGGATTCGCTAAGGAATGTGCGGTCGTAACTCATTATCGTTTAAAGAATGACCCCAATGGAGGCGGCGTGATAGTAGATCCGGCTGCCAAGTTGGAAGAAGAATATATTATTCGTCCGACTTCCGAGACGATTATCTGGAATACTTACAAGAATTGGATTCAGTCTTATCGTGACCTCCCGATCTTGTGTAATCAGTGGGCTAACGTGATGCGTTGGGAGATGCGTACCCGTATGTTCCTGCGTACGGCTGAGTTTTTGTGGCAAGAAGGTCATACGGCTCATGCTACAAAAGAGGAGGCAGTCGAGGAAACTCACAAGATGATCCGGGTATATGCCGAGTTTGCCGAGAAGTGGATGGCAATGCCTGTTATCATGGGACACAAGAGTGAAACCGAGCGTTTTGCCGGAGCATTGGATACTTTGACCATCGAGGCGATGATGCAAGACGGAAAGGCTTTGCAATCGGGTACTTCTCACTTCTTGGGGCAGAATTTCGCCAAAGCATTTGACGTGCAGTTTACAACTAAGGAAGGGAAGCAGGAGTACGTGTGGGCTACGTCATGGGGAGTTTCTACCCGTTTGATGGGAGCGTTGATCATGTCGCATTCCGATGATAACGGTTTGGTGTTGCCCCCGAAATTGGCTCCGCTTCAAGTGGCGATTGTTCCGATTTACAAGAGTATGGAGGGATTGGAAAAAATCCGTCAAACCGTTGGCGGTTTGATCGAGAAATTGCGTAAAGCCGGAATTACCGTGCAATTCGATGATCGGGATACTCAAAAACCGGGTTGGAAGTTTGCCGATTACGAGTTAAAAGGTGTTCCCGTGCGCCTTGCCATGGGAGAACGTGATCTGGAGAATGGAACCATTGAAGTGGCTCGTCGCGATACTCTAACGAAGGAAACTTTGCCGTTGGAAGGAATTGAATTGCATATCGAGCAATTGTTGGATGAGATTCAAGAAAATATATACAAATTGGCTTTGGAGCGTCGTTCCAAGAGGATAACGAAAGTGGATTCTTACGAGGAATTCAAGACGTTGCTTGACACGAAGGGCGGTTTCTTCTTGTGTCACTGGGATGGAACCCCGGAAACGGAAGAACTCATCAAGAGTGAAACGAAAGCTACCATTCGTTGTATTCCGTTCGATGCGCCCGAGGAGGAAGGCAAATGTATGGTGACCGGGAAACCGTCCCACAGGAGGGTGTTGATAGCGAGAGCTTATTAATAATCACAGAATTAATATATGTTGCCAGTAGTTGAGCGTTTTCTTAGGTATGCGAAGATACACACGGAGTCGGATCGGGAAACCGGGTTGGTTCCGAGTACGCCGGGACAATTGGAGTTTGCTTATCTTCTTTGTGAAGAGATGCAGGCGATAGGTATGCAGGACGTGTCGGTGGATGATTGCGGGTACGTGATGGGTTTCGTCCCCGGGAATACGGATAAGGAGTGTTCTTCCATCGGTTTTATCGCCCACATGGATACCAGTCCGGATATGACGGGCAAACACGTGAAGCCGCAAATTATAGAGAGTTATAAGGGAGTAGATGTTCTTCTGAATAAAGAGAAAGGATTCACGTTATCCCCGGATGATTTTCCCGAATTGTTGAATTACGTGGGGACAGACTTGATCGTGACCGACGGAAACACGCTTCTCGGGGCAGATGATAAAGCCGGTATTGCCGAGATTTTGACGGCAATGGAATACCTGATACAGCATCCGGAAATCAAACACGGGAGAATCGCTGTTTGCTTTACTCCGGACGAGGAAATCGGGGAGGGGGTAGACCATTTTGACTTGAAGAAATTCGGGGCTAAATTTGCCTATACGCTGGATGGAGGAGAGATCGGAGAACTAGAGTGCGAGAATTTTAATGCCGCTTTAGCCCGTTTGACATTCAAAGGGAGGAATTTCCATCCCGGTTATGCCAAGAATAAGATGGTGAATTCTATCAAGGTCGCTAATGAGTTTATGGCGGGTCTTCCGAAGAAGGATGCTCCCGAGTATACTTCCGGTTACGAGGGATTTTTTCATATCTATTCGATAAAAGGTACGGTAGAAGAAACGGTTCTTGAAATATTGATTCGCGATTTTGACAAGGAAACTTTCGAGTGGCGGAAAGGTGTTATCGAAAATGGGGTTCGGGAATTTACCCGGAAATATGACCTGCCGGTATTGTTGGATATGAAAGACCAGTATGCCAATATGAAAGAACGGCTAGAACCGGTGAGATATATCGTGGAAATCGCCAAACAAGCGATGGCGGAATTAGGTATTAAACCTTTGATCGTGCCAATCCGGGGTGGAACCAACGGGGCGAAACTGTCTTTTATGGGACTACCGACGCCTAACCTGTCCAATGGAGCGCATAATTCTCATGGGCGTTACGAGTATATACCCGTTTCATCCATGGAGAAAGCGGTTAAATTGATCGTGAAAATATCCGAGTTTTCCGCTAAAATATAATTGGTTAGAACGCTATCCTGAGTTTGAAAGTCGGAGTTGATAAAGAAATAATGTCTCAAGTTAAACTTTGGGACATTTTTTTATAACCTATCGGTATTGTTTCACGTTTAATCGGAAAAGATTACTTTTGTGAAATTAAATGTAAATTGGATAAATTAATGATGTATATGATGAGAGGATTTTTATGTATTGCCTTGTTCCTGTTGGGATTGGGGCAATTGGAGGCACAGCCGGTGAGAGATACGGCATGGAATAAAGCGGGATATTTCGGGTTGAAATTAACGCAAGTGAGTTTAAGTAGTTGGTCTGCCGGAGGTGAGTCTGCTCTGGCTTTTGACAGTCAGATAACGTACAGTGCCGATTTTAAACGAGATCGTCAACTATGGCAAAATCGTTTGGAGTTAGGATACGGTTTGACAAAGAACGACGGGAAAAGCGCCCGGAAGACAAACGATAAGATTTATTTTGCTTCTACATACGGTTATCAAATGTATAAATCGTTATATTGGAGTGCCTTGTTGAACTTTAACACGCAGTTTGCCAAGGGATATGATTATAACATTGAGGATTCTGATTTTATTTCTAAATTCATGGCACCCGGATATTTAGTTATTGGTGTTGGTGCCACGTGGAATCCAAATAAAATATTTACTGTAACTTTTACACCTGCTTCATGGCGAGGAACTATTGTGGCGAACAAACGTTTGTCGGATGAAGGTGCTTTCGGCGTGGACAAGGGAAAACATTTACTGTCAGAGTTCGGTGCTAACTTGAAAGCTGAAGTAAATTACGAGTTTTTGCAAAATATGACGATTTATTCTCGTTTGGAATTGTACTCCAACTACCTTGAAGATCCGCAGAATATTGATGTCCGCTGGGACGTGCAATTGAATATGGCTATTAATAAATGGTTCTCAACAACGCTATCTACAAATTTATTGTACGATAATGACGTGAAGATTGCTCAAAAGGATGGGTCTGCGGGACCGAGAGTGCAATTTAAAGAAGTGTTGGGTGTAGGGTTGCAGATTCATTTTTAGTTGCAAGATAGAAGCTTATAAACCGTATTTTTTAATAGGATAGGTTGTCGGTCTATGAATGGTCGACAACCTATTTTTATGTCCGGTCGGGTAGTCTTTGCCGGGTTGTTACTAGAAAAATGCGCTCGTGAATGCGATATGGGTTTATGTTTCCAAAAAAAAGAGTTCGGGGACCCCGAACTCTTTTTTATATGATTGAAGTTGTTGCTTATTTTGTAACTCTTTCAAGCCATTTTACCATACCAAGCATAACGCCCATGGATACAAGGCATACGATCAAGAATACCATCCAGCACTGCCAGATCGGCCATGCGTTGTACATAAGAGGACCAATCCAAAGTAGAAGGTTACCGAGGGCGGTCGCTGCTAACCATAGACCTTGACATAAACCAAGCATACTCTTGGGAGCAACTTTTGATACAAATGATAATCCAAGAGGCGAGATGAACAACTCTGCGACTGTCAGGAAGAAGTAGGTAACAATAAGAACCCACCAGTGTGCCTTACTTGCCATTTGCTCTGCAATGGGGAGTAATTTGAATGAGTCAGCAGAAGGATAACCTTTCATCATTGAGAAAATAGCAAGGAACAAGAATGCCATTCCCGCAATGAACATACCAATTGCGATCTTTCTCGGAGTTGAAATCTCTTTACCGCGTCTTGCAAGGAATCCAAAGATTGCCATGATTATGGGGGTAAGTACAATCACGAAGAATGGGTTGATTGCTTGCCATACTTCAGGTGCAACAGCTGAAGAATCTACGAAATCACGTGCAAAGAATGAAAGGGACATACCGTTCTGATGGAATGAGAACCAGAAGAATATAACGATACCTAAAACAGCAAATAATGCGTACATTCTCTGTTTAATTTCTTTCGCCATAGCAGCTTTCTCCTCAGGGGTGTAGTCTATGCTTTGTGTTACAGCTTTCTTCGCTGGATTAGGGAAAGTTTTTTGAGAAACAAAGAAGATTACAAGAGAGATAAGCATGGCTGCAACAGATGCAATGAATGAATAGTGAATACCTTCATTGAAAATTTGCAAGTATTGATGGCAAGAGGTTGCCAAATCGGTGATGGCTCCTCCGGCGGCAGTCATAAGTTGTTGCAAGTTTGCAAGAGCTTCGGGTGCCATAGCGGCAGCATTGTTAATATACTCGTGGCAAAGTGCCGGGAGTTGTGCATTGTAAGAGAATCCGTTTGCACCCAACCACCATTGGCGTAAAACCGGTGCTATGAACGGGGCAATCAGACCACCCACGTTGATGAATACATAAAATATCTGGAAACCTGAATCTCTTTTGCTTTTTGCAATTTTGAGAGCTTCCGGACCTTCTTTGGCAGCTTCAGTCTCAAAATTATCATACATTTGACCCACGATTGCCTGTAAGTTACCTTTGAACAAACCGTTACCGAATGCAATAAGGAACAAGGCAAAACAAGTAAGGGTCAACAACCAAGTCGTGTTTGCCGATGTAGCGAGGATAGGAATAGAAAGAATAATGTATCCTGCTGCCATAACTACAAGACCGGTCTTGATGGTTCCTTTGTAGTTTTGTGTGCGGTCTGCGATAAGACCACCGATAAGGCTTAAAATGTATATACCAGCGTAAAAGAAAGAGTAAATAGTACCACTGGCAGCTTCACTCAGACCAAATTTAGAACACAGGAACAACACTAAGACGGCATTCATGATGTAGTAGCCGAAACGTTCCCCCATGTTACTTAGGGCGGCTGTAAGCAACCCTTTAGGATGATTTTTAAACATAAACTTTTGTTTTTGATTTGTATTGATTAATTTAAAATTATTTCGTTCGCACTAACAGCACGCAAATATAATTTATTTTTTTATCTTTAGTCGCTGAAAACGTTTGAACTATGCTATGAAGAATGAATACATGAAAATTTTCAAGGCATCCGAAGTGTCGGAGCTTGATAAGTACACGATTGATTATGAGTCGATAACATCACTGGATTTGATGGAACGGGCGGCTTGTGCGTTGACTGAAAAATTATTGATTTTTTTTTCACGTGACCATATTTTTAACATTCTGGCGGGATGTGGGAACAATGCCGGCGACGGGTATGCCGTGGCGAGGTTGTTGAATGAAATGGAGATGACGGTCAAGGTGTTTGATTTGTGTCCCGAGAAACAGTTATCGCCCGATTGTGCCGTGAACAGGGAGCTTTTTATCCAGGACGGGGGCACGTGTATCGAGGTGGAAAAAGTGGAAGATTTCGTACCGGATGAAGGTTGTGTTATCATTGATGCGATTTTCGGGGCGGGATTGAATCGTCCGGTAACCGGATTTTTGGGTGATATTATCCGGAAAGTAAATGCGTTACCCCATCGGGTGGTGGCGATAGATATCCCGTCCGGCTTGTTCGGTGAAGATAACGGCAAGAATGACGGGGCGATCGTGAAGGCTGATTACACTTTTACGTTCCAGTTTCCGAAGCTGGCGTTTATGTTCCCGGAGAATGGCAAGTACGTCGGTCGGGTGGAGGTGTTGGATATTCGCTTGCACCCGGGTATTTTGCGGGAACGGGAATCCCCGTGGTATTACCTAACGGGGGAAGCTGTGGCGTCCCGGTTGCTGGTGCCCGATAAATTCTCGCACAAGGGCACGCTGGGGAATACCTTGTTAATAGCGGGCTCTCCCGAGATGCCGGGGGCGGCTGTGTTGGCGGCGAGGGGGGCTATTCGCTCGGGCACGGGATTGTTGACGGTGCATGTGCCTAGCTCGTTGAAGCAAATGATTCATGTTGCCGTGCCCGAGGCGTTGGTGGAGGTGGACCGGAGTGACTATTCTTTCTCGGGGGTGGACGATCTTCGCGGGGTGCAGGCGGTTGGAGTGGGACCGGGATTAGGTATGGCTCCCGCGGCGAGGGAGGGGGTGCGTCAGCTTTTGAAGGAGTGGAAGGGAAAGATGGTACTGGATGCCGATGCCTTGAACTTGATTGCCGCCGATGCCGATTTGTTGGATTTGGTTCCCCGGGGTGCTATACTGACGCCTCACCCGAGAGAATTTGAAAGATTGGCAGGAAAAAGTGAAAATGATTTTGATAGATTAAATAAATTGAGCACCTTTGCAAGTCTGCATCAAGTGTACGTCGTGCTGAAAGGGGCGTGTACGGTGATCGCTTCTCCCGAGGGAAATTGTTATTTTAACACGACGGGCAACCCGGGAATGGCGAAGGGGGGGGCTGGTGACGTGTTGACCGGAATTATTGCAGCCTTGCTGGCGAGCGGGCACGAGCCGTTGGATGCTGCCGTGATCGGTGTTTATGTGCATGGCAAGGCGGGTGACCTGGCGGCAGAGGAACAGGGAATGAGGGGAGTCCGGGCGGGCGACATTGCGGATAAGCTGGGATTGGTGTGGAAAATGATGGAAACATGTAATATTGCAAAGTAGTGATAAACGAGATGAAACGACTTTTATTGATTATCGGGTTGATGGGATTGGCATCCCTTGCGGTTTTAGGACAGAAGAAGAGAGAATTAACTACTCCTGTGTCTGTGGATTATGCTTTGCCGAAGGTCGGTTATGATGTTGTAGTCACGATGGAATGCGTGGAGTCCGTGCCGGGACCTTTCCGCAAATATGCCCAAGAACAATTGGGGGTACAACCGGAAATAATGCTCCCCGACGAGGCGTGGACAATCAAAAATATTCGTTTTGTGCCGAAGGCTTTGCCGGACACGAAAGCCATGTACACGCTGAACGCCACGGGTGAGTACAATTCGATATTGATAAACGTGACCCCGGAAGGTTTCCTCGCTGGGCTGGGAAGCGGAGCTACCAACGAGAGCCGGGAGCGAGAGCTTACGTACACGAGCGAGGTGGAAGACACAAATGCCGATATTGATTATATTCGTTTTGGGCTGCGTTCCACGAAAAAAGAGGTGCTGGATTCCAATTTTACGGAAATGGAAGTAGAAGGGGAGATTCGCAAAGTGTGGGATCCGATCGAGCGTCATGTACTGAAAGAAGAGAAAGATTACGCGAGTGAGATCACGGAAGATATATTTGCCATCCGGAAAAAGCGCCTGGAACTTTTGACGAAAGGGATGGCTACTGTCGAGGCGTTGAAAGCGTTGGACGAATTGGAACAGAATTACTTGAGTCTATTTATGGGAAAAAAGATAAGGCGTGAGGTTACCCGTACTTTCACGTACGTGCCCGAGAAAGCGGATGAATCCGTTGTTTTATTCCGTTTCTCCGGGGAGGAAGGTGTGACTGCTAAGAATAATGTTTCCGCCCAACCTTATATCGTTGAGTTACGAAATATTCTGATACGGAAACAGGAAACACCGCAAAAGGAATCCGCCCGTCCGATACCTTCTATATTTTACCGGGAGCCGGCGACTGCTGATCTTTGCCTGATGAAGGGGAAAGAAACTTTGATGACCGTCCGGGCTATCATTCCGCAATTGGGTGTGATCAAGCAATTCCCTTTGGATGTGATTAATAACGAAGGCATAGCTGTCGAATTTTACCCGCAATACGGTTCGTTGAAAGGTGTGGTGAAGAAATAGCTTTAAGCGTTTACAATTCAATTTATGGCGGAAATTAACGAAAAGGGATTACTGGGGAAGTTTTTGGTGTGGCGTGTGCGCAACATCAAAGAGAAGCAATTTATAGTGATCTTGAGTATCCTGGTGGGGGTTGTGACTGGGTTGGCGGGAGTGACGTTGAAGAATATGGTGCATTTTACTCATATGTTCTTTACGGAACGGATGCAGGTGGATAGCGGTAGCTTGTTTTTCTTCGTGTACCCGGTTATCGGTATTTTGCTCACGACTTTGTTCGTGAAGTTTTTCGTGAAGGACGGAATCAGTCACGGGGTAACTAAAGTCCTGTACGCTATCTCTCGTCGGAATAGTATAATCAAACCGCATAACAATTATTCGTCCATGATTGCCAGTACCTTGACTATTGGGTTCGGAGGTTCGGTCGGGACGGAGGCAACCATCGTGTTGACTGGAGCTTCGATCGGGTCAAATCTTGCCCGGTTGTTCCGGATGAATTATAAGGTAATGACATTAATGATCGGGTGTGGTGCGGCAGGTGCCATTGCCGGGATATTCAAGGCGCCTATTGCCGGGATCGTTTTCACGTTGGAGGTATTGATGCTAGATTTGACGATGGCTTCGCTGGTTCCTCTCATGTTTACGGCTATTACTTCATACGTGGTGACTTTTTTTCTGATGGGGGATGGGTTCGTGTTTTCCTATCAGATTACCGATAAGTTCGTGATGGCTAATTTCCCGTATTACGTGATACTGGGTGTTTTTTCCGGAGTGTTGTCCGTGTATTTCGTGCGAATGAATATCCGGGTGGAACAATTGATCGAACGGGTAAAAAATATTTGGAAACGAGTGGCTATCGGCGGGGCTCTACTGGGAATCGTGATTTTTATTTTCCCTCCGCTATACGGAGAAGGTTATACCGCATTGGACGATTTGATGGCTGGACATTCCGATAAATTGTTGAATAACACGTATTTCTTCGGGTTTCGGGATAGTACTTGGATGCTGATTCTTTTCGTGGTCGGATTAATCTTCGTGAAGGTAATTGCAACAGCATTGACGAACGGTAGTGGTGGTGTCGGTGGTGTGTTTGCCCCGAGTTTGTTTACCGGGGGCGTTGCTGGTTTTTTGGTAGCCATGTTGATTAACTTGAGTGGAATACGTCACGTGGAACCGAGTCATTTCGTGCTGGCGGGTATGGCGGGCACAATGTCAGGGGTGATGAAGGCTCCTTTGACGGCAATGTTCCTGATAGCGGAGATCTCGGGGGGATATGCTTTGTTCCTACCTTTGATGTTGACTTCCGTCATTTCTTATTTGACGAGCCAAGGGATGGAACCTTATTCCATTTATGCCCGTCGGTTGGCTATACAGGGCGATTTGCTGACGCATAACAAGGATAAGGCGGTATTGACTTTAATGAAATTGAACAAAGTGGTGGAAACGGATTTCAAGACGATTGGGGTAGATGCCACGCTGGGCGATCTGGTGAAGGTGGTTTCTAAATCTAGCCGTAATTTGTTTCCGGTGTTAAACGAGCGGCAACAATTGTTGGGGATCGTGTTATTAGATGATATTCGTAAGGTGATGTTCAATCAGGATATGTATTCCAAGACCTACGTGAGGGATTTCATGACGACTCCTTCCGTGGTTATCGATATAAATGATTCGATGGAGGTGGTGATGAAAAAGTTCGAGGATTCCGGGGCATGGAATTTACCCGTCCTGCAAGATCACCAGTACTTGGGATTCGTTTCTAAAGCAAAGATATTCAATACTTATCGTAAGGTGCTTATCCATTTCTCGGATGATGAATAAGGGGCGAATGTAACTATTTAGCCACATTCCCGTTATTAGGATGGAGGATATGTTACTTGTAATGTTTCTAAATAATTCCTTCTATATTATAAAGAGGTTGTATTATTAGAAATAAAGTATATATTCGCGGCAAAATAGAAAAAACTATATAAACGATATAACTATGTATTGGACACTGGAACTTGCCTCAAAATTGGAAGATGCACCTTGGCCTGCATCAAAAGATGAGTTGATAGACTACGCCATTCGTTCAGGGGCACCTATGGAAGTTATTGAGAATCTTCAGGATATTGAGGATGATGAAGAGATTTTCGAGAGTATTGAAGATATTTGGCCAGACTATCCAAGTAAAGATGACTTCTTCTTTAACGAGGATGAGTACTGATTGATTTTTGACGGTTGTAAGAAAAACGAACCACCTCGTGAGGGGTGGTTCGTTTTTTTATTCATCATAGATAGGGAATTTTATATTTTATTTCATAATATATGGGGATTGTAGTTTTCATGGATAATATTGACATTTGCAGACAATTAAATATTGAAATTGAATTTTGTAAAAATGAATATTTGTAGGAGATTGTGAATGTATCTATGGAAGTTGAGATAAGGAAAAATGTGATTGGAATGTGAATAAAAAGAATGACAGATAGCTAGCTACAATTATCTGCCATTCCGATAATGTTTAACAAATTAAACGCTACAAATCTATGAAAAAGAAGTTGAAATGTAGGGTAATGGGACTCTCTTTGTTGATTTTTTTGTTGATAACCCTGAGTTTAGATGGGTTTTCGGAAGAAAAATCGAGAGAGTCTTTTGATTATCAGACACAACAGGAGAAGGTGAAACAGGTGCGCTTACAAGGTACGGTAAAAGATGTTCAAGGAGAACCTCTGCCGGGCGTTACCGTGTTGATTAAGGGAACAAAGCTGGGAGGCGTAACCGATATTAAAGGACATTTTGTCATAGACCTCCCAGAACAAAAGGAAGTCATTTTGATCTTTTCTTTTATAGGCATGGAGAAGCAGGAGATCGTGGTAAAGGATTTCAAGAAAGAGCTTCACGTGGTTATGGAAGAGAAAATCGGCGAGTTGGACGAGGTGGTTATCACGGGGTACGGAACAACCACCAAACGCAGGGCAGCAGGGTCGATAGCCGTGATAAAAAGCGATGCTTTAGAGAACAGGATTCCGGTATCGGTGGATAATCTGTTACAGGGCTTGGTTGCTGGTGTTGTGGTTACCAATATGGGACGTCCCGGAGAATCTTCAAAGATTCGGATTCGGGGTACGAACACGATAACCGGGAGTGCCGAACCCCTGTGGATAGTGGACGGTGTGCCCTTGCAGGATGAACTGCCTAAATTTGATCTGTCTCAGATAAAATCCGAGAATTTCAATGAAATATTTGTCAATGGTGTGGCAGGGATTAATCCGAATGACATCGAGAGTATCACGGTTTTAAAGGATGCTGCCGCAACGGCAATCTATGGTTCCCGTGCTGCCGGAGGGGTTATCGTGATTAATTCCAAGCAGGGACAGCCCGGTAAGATGCGTACGAGTTACTCTGCACATTTTGGTATCGGACTGAAACCTCAGCGTGATGCCGGGTTGATGAATGCTTCCGAAAAATTGGCGTGGGAACAGGAATTGTGGGATGAGTTTGCGGCAGAAAAGTATGCAAACAATGAAACACAATACCCGGTAGTCGGTATCGTGGGAATGTTACGGGCGAACAAACTCGGGCGTAACGGGGCTCTGTGGACGGATGATGGTTTTGAGGCGATGACGAAGAGTGAGCAAGATGCGTATATCCAAGATTTAGCTTCCCATTCGACGGATTGGTTTGACGTTATATTCAGAAATTCTTTTAATATGACGCAAAATCTTTCTTTCTCGGGTGGAAATCCGACATCTACCTATTACGCTTCCCTGGGGTATGCGAGCCAGGAGGGATTGTTGAAGGAGAGCGGTTATGATCGTTACTCGATGAATCTTCGGGTTTCAACGAATCCGTCCAAGCGGATGAAATTAGGGATAGGTGTAAGGATATCCAATTTGATCTCTAAAAGTCCGAGTATGAATGTAGACCCGTTCAAGTACGCTTATTTTGCCAATCCCTACGAGCGACCTTATAACGAGGACGGAAGTTTTCGTCCGGACATGACCTATTTCAACCTGACGGCAATAAATGAAGGTACGGTTTCTCTGGAAAATTTACCCACGGCAGGGTTTAATATTTTGCGGGAAATGGAGAAAACTTCCAGCGAGGGGAAAAAGTTTTCGGCATCGGGGCAATTTAGTTTGGATTTTCAAATTATGAAACAGTTGTCATTTTCCGGGTTAGTTTCTTACGGTTACACGAATAATAAAGAAGAAAATATTCTGGGACGTGAGTCTTATGCCGCTTTCGTGGATCGGCTTGCTTTTGATTATAATAAGAAAACGCAGAATTTATACGGTTCTATAACTCAATCGTCAGCTGACGGGGAGCAATATAATGCCAGGGGACAGTTCTCGTACTCGGATTCTTACTCGGATCGCCATTACCTGAACGTGTTGCTAGGGGCGGAACTTCGCGGTTCCAAGAGCAAACGTGTAGCTGTCAAGCGTTATGGATATGACGAGAAAACGGGGAACACGAGTATGCCCGAGAATCCTTACCCGGAGGATTTCGGTGGTACTTGGTACACGACATTGATTGATAACTTATCGGGGATGAGTCGTTCGGAAAGTACGTATGCTTCTTTTTATGCGTCGGCGGAATATACTTATCTGGAACGTTATATACTGAACACCTCATTTCGTATGGATGGATCGAATAATTTCGGTAGTGACGAACAATTCAATCCTACTTGGTCTTTAGGGGCAGCTTGGCACGCCGACAGTGAACCTTTTATGCAGTCGCTGAAAACCGTGTTGAATCGTTTGACCCTTCGGGTGGCTACCGGTTACACGGGAAATGTCGTTCCGGGCATTTTGAAATATCTTGTGATAAAGGATGGTGCGAAGTACTGGCACAATCATGCTACCGGGTCTATTCAAACGGCTCCCAATCCTAAGTTGCGTTGGGAGAAAACCAGAGATATGAAAGTGGCATTGGAATTTGGTTTATTCGATGAGCGTATCACGGGATTGGTCGAAGGGTATTGGCGGAGAAGTTCCGATGTTATCTCTCGGGTTCGGGTGGTTTCCTCTACCGGGTTTAACACTCAAAGCTATAATTCATCCGAAATAGAGAATAAAGGGGTGGAGGCAACTCTTGGCGTGAAGATTATCAATACCCGTGATTTTAAGTGGCATTTTTCCGGTAATATAGCATGGAATCGAAATGTGCTATCGAAATATTCTTCTCCTAACGGAACGATTAGCGAGGGGAAATATGTCGGGTATCCGCTGGAAGCTATTTTCGGGGGTAAAGAAATGGGTATCGACCCGTACGACGGGGTTTATACTTATTATATGCGTCCTGATGCCAAGATAGAGAAGGCTTCTGATTTAAAAACTCTAGTTAATTACCGTTATTATTTAGGCACTTCTATTGCACCTATTGCAGGAGGGTTTAATTTTCGGTTCTCTTACCGGACTTTGTCGCTTACGGTCGGGGGATCGTATTCTTTCGGGGCAAAAGTAGATAACCGAATAACTTCTCCAGCGAGTTATGAAAAGGTTTCTTATTCGTCTGAAGCGAAGGAAAAACCACAGACAGTATATAGTGATCTATATCGTAATCATTTGAATGTAAGACGGGAAATGACCAATCGTTGGACAAAGACCCATACGGATGCAAAATATCCGAGAATTGTCGATGCGTTCGGGGAGAAGCTGTATTTGGATCAATACAATCCTGTCTTGTCATCGATTACTATCGGAAGTTTCCTGGAGGATGTTTCTTTCCTCCGCATACGGGATATTACTTTAAATTATAGCTTGCCCCGGAAGTGGTTGGACCAGTTGGGAGTATCTTCTTTGAACTTCTCGTTGATGATGAGCAACTTCTTCACGTTTACTAATTACTCGGGGATCGATCCGGAGACTCCGGGTACGACTTATCCTATCACTCGTTCCGTGGCGTTTGGAATTAATCTTGGATTTTGATAAAAATGGAGGACTATGAAAAGGTATATATATTACATTTTATTGTTTGTTTCCGGGTATTGTACCTCTTGTGACGATTACTTGGAAGTAAAAACATACGGGCAGGTGTTGCCGGAAACCACGGAGGACTATGCCACGCTGATCTACACGCATCTGAATAATATCGAGACGGCGACCTCGGATAAAATACTTGGGAATTTCAATGACGTACTGCGTTTTGAATGTTTTTCAGATAACCTGAATGCTAGTCTGATGAAAACGACGAGTTCCTATACACCGACCTACGTGGGTTCATATATTGCTTCGGCGATATACCGGTTTAATAATCTATTCCAAGTGGTGAAGGATGTGAATATCGTGCTGGACAATATGGAGGATAAGGAGTCGGAACTAGGCAAGAAAATCACAGCTGTGGCTTATACCTTGCGGGGAATCTTGTATTATAATATGATGCGGGAGTTATGCGAACCGTACGATAAACAACGGGCAAACGAAATCATGGGAATTCCCATCGTGGATCATTTTGATATGGAAGCGAAGCCCGGAAGGGGAAATATTCAGGTTACAGCGGATTTCATTATTGACAATTTGGAGAAGGCGATAGCGTTGAACCTTACAGATGACGAGTATATCTTGACCATTGATGTGGCGAAAGCCTATCTGGCGAGGACTTATTTCTGGATTCAGAATTGGGAAAAAACGATAGCCGTTGCCAAAGAGTTGTTGGAAAAGTACCCGTTAATAGAGGGTGAGGCATACGAAGCCATGATACAGTCTAAACCTCCCTTTGAAACGAAACCGGGTAATATGATCGTTGTTTCTTACGGGCAAGGTATGATTAGTACGGCATTCAATATCCGATATGCCACGGATACCCGCAGGCGTCCGGTGAGCCTTGAATTTGCCGGCTTATTCAAAGAAAAGGAGCGGGATATACGTTACGCGATTTCTTTCGACAAGACATTTTTGAACAAAAAACGTCTGAATATGTGTATTCGCGGGGCGGAGATGTGTTTGATGTTGGCAGAGGGATATGCCCATTTGTCCGACGAGGAAAATGCTTTATTATATTTGAATAAATTGCGGGAGAAAAGGATTAAAGATTACGTTCCGTTGGCAATGAATACGTTGCCTCCTGTTGATCCGTCGGCTATGATCAAGGTCGATGCGGAGGGAAAAAACTTGACCCCGTTGATGGCGTCTATATTGAACGAACGCCGGAAGGAACTTTACATGGAATACGATCGTTGGTTTGAATTGAAGCGTAACGGGCGTCCCGAGTTTTGGGTTGGGTATAAAGGTATTAAGTATGAAACAAAGAAATACTTGTATACCTTCCCCTTGTGGAAGCAGGATTTACGGGTCAACCCGAATTTAGTACAGAATGAAGGTTATGAATAGTCTAAAAATAAGAATTATGAAATACATTTTATGGTGTTGTTTTTTGTTACTAGGCTTATCGAGTTGTGACAATAGCAAGGAGTTAACTCCTCGTATCGAGGAAATTATAGATAGTGAAATTGTGATTCCTACTCCCAGGTTGACTTACGAGGAACAAGATATTCTTGATGCCGAACAGAAAGCTTTTGACGAGGCTCTCGCTGAAAGAGCTTCTGAATAATAGTAATTTATAAATAAAAGAAAGAGTCATGCGAAAAATATTAGTTATTTGGATGCTCATTGTGTCTTTTGTCGGATTTATTGGTTGTTCGGATGACGATGCGAAAGTACCGGATATTTCTTTCAGAAGAGCTTATTACGTGTTGCCTGCCATGGAGGCATTGAACGTTGAAGTCCGTTTGTCCGAACCGGCAACGGAAGATCTTACCGTGACTTTTGATGTAACCGGGACGGGTGAAGAAGGTGAGGATTATGCCATTTCCGCCCATGAGTTTATTGTAAAGGCAGGGTTGGATACTGCGGTAGTCGTGATAACTCCGCTCAACAATATGGTCGAAGGACGAGAAATTTGTTTAGTCTTGAATAGAGTAGAAGGCTACGAGTTCGGAGTATACAAGCAAACCGTGATTCCGATAGAAAAGAAGAGTGCTTTTACAACTTCTTTTTTTCCCACGGAATACAATTTGTATCGGGAGATGGAAGTTGCCGCCCGATTGGACATCGGGAGTAAAGAGTACACCACTCCTCCCTATGATATTACGATTCCTTTTGAGATCGATCCGGCTTCGACAGCCGTGTTGGGTACTCATTTTGAAATTGAGGGAGGAATACAACAGTTCTTGTACCAGAAGGATGATTATATGGCACGGGTGAAACTGAAATTCCTGAAAAAAGAAGAAGGGAAGGATAAAATTGTCCTGCGGTTAGTGGAAACGGATAATTTTATGATTTCGACCACGAACAACCGGGCGTATGTTACTATAAACGGTCCTATCGGATTTGAAGATCTGGTCGGTTCCTGGAAGTTTGAAGAGTTTTCCAGTATGGAATACGTGAAAAGCACGGCGACAATAGCAGGGGATACGGAAGGGGTTAAACATCTGCCGGAGAACTCGTCTTCCGATATTCTGGTATTTGAAACTTCCGGAGGAAAGAACTTTATCCGGACGGGACAGTTGACTGGGGATCTGAAAAACTATCTTTGTGATGGAGCGGAAATTACTGTCGGAGAGATCGTGAATGAACAGATTTATTTGCCGGATGAGATGAGAGAATGGAAATTACTTCGTTCCGTGTTGCGTACGAATTTCAGTAAAGTGAATTTAAGTTTTTCCCCAACAAATCAGAATTATTCCCCGGCGGAGGTCGATTTTCGAATACTCGGGGATGGGGATATTCTTGAACTGAGGATTGTACAGTATATTCCTACCGATTTCCTGCAAGAAACTTATGCCTATTATAGCGATCCTTTTTATTCGGGAGACGTGAACTTTGACAAGAATTATCCGATGAAGGGCAAATTTACGCTCTCTTTCAAATTCACGAAGGTAGATTAGCACAATTTTCCTTTGTAGATCGAGGATAATGTTTGTAGCAGAACATTATCCTCGATTTTGAATAAGACTATTTCTTCAATAGTCGTTGATACTCATGCAAAAAGTTGGGTGTAAAAATGGAAGCATTGGCAGGGTCTTCAATCTCTTTGCGACTCCAAAAGCGTCCCTCGTCGACTTCCTCGTTGTGGATGTCAATGGCGTCGTGTGCCGTGCAAAGGAAGGAGAACACGAGTTCCCGTTCCCGTGAACTTTCCCACACGTAAGAACCGAGAAAACGGGCTTTAAATTTGGTGATACCCAATTCTTCCTGTGTTTCCCTTTTTAAAGCGTCCTCTATTTTCTCGCCGAAACCGACGTGTCCCCCGACAGCCGTATCCCACTTCCCCGGCAGGAGGTCTTTTTTCATGCTTCGTTTTTGCAGGTAAATATCTCCTTGCTTATTCATGATATGGAGATGGACTACCGGGTGGAGCAACATGGAGCCGGAGTGTACGCTACGGCGGGTAGCTTTTCCTACCACTTCCCCTTTCTCGTTGACCACGGGTACCCATTCATCGTCACGTGCCGCTTTGGCAAGTAACCGGTTTTTGACAAAGAAGGTGAGGAAGAACAAGGCAATCAAAATGTATAATAACGGTCCTTCAATAAAAGCGTGTACTTCATCGTTACACAGGAAGGCAGACGCGAAAGCAACAGCCGTGTGGATCACGAGCAGATAGAATAACAACTTCAGCATTCTACGCATGGCTTGTTGGTGTTCTGCTGTGATTTGCATGGTCTTCCGGTAGGCTTCGGGCAGCGTCTTCGTCATGTCGGCTTTCGTGAAGGCGAAAATACCTAACAGCACACACATGGCGGCTTCCACGATGGTTTGTTGTATCCTTTCAAAAGATGTCCCTTCCAACAACACGGTAATCACCCCAAGTGCGATGAAGAACAGGGTATTAGCGAGAGTCATTTTATTCACTCTTTTTTCTTTTATCCACGAGTAGGTGAATTCTCCGATACCCAGCACGATAACGGCAATCAAACCAATCTTTGCGCCGAAAAACTCTTCGGCAATAAAATACAGGATAATCAGGATGAAAGAGGGGAGAAGGGAACGCATAACAATTGAAAATTGAGAATTGAAAATGATAGGGAGTTGCTGGTTACAAGTTAGAGGCATTGACCTGTAACTTGTAACCAGCTAACTTGTAACTATCTGATTTCTGCATTGAAAAGGTGTTTATAGGCGCCCATCAATTTGTTCATGATCTTGTCGATCTGTTTGTCGGTGAGCGTCTTTTCCTCGTCAAGCAGGGTGAAACTTACGGCGTAGGATTTTTTATCCGCACCTAGTTTTTCTCCCTCGTAAACGTCAAATAGAGTGACGGATTTCAGCAAGGATTTCTCCGTGCGGAAAGCTGTTTCTTTGATTTCCTTGAACGTTACTTTCTTATCCAACAGGAGGGCAAGGTCACGTTTCACGGAAGGGAATTTGGATAGCGGAACGAAGGTGACGGATTGATTTTTAATCGCCTTCAATATATTCTCCCACGAGAATTCAGCGTAGTAAACTTCTTGGTTTACATCGGTTCTCTTCAAGGGAGCTTTGCTCACGATACCCATGGAAACGATGTGTTTATCTCCCATCTTGTAAGTTAGTCCTTCCCGGAATATGTCTTTATCGCTTGCTTCTATTTTCAGGTTGTCGGGTTGAAGTCCGAGCCTGTTCAGAATCATTTCGCAATATGCTTTCAGATAGAAGAAATCCGTCTTCACTTCTTTTGCATTCCAGATAGTAACATTTTTGCTTCCCGTGATGAAAAGAGAGAGCATATTTTCTTCTTTGTATTGTTTTTGTGGGTCGTCGGTACCTTCTTTTTTGTGGAAGGTGTACGCTTTCCCGAACTCGAACAATTTCAGGTTATGATTTTTCCGGTTGATATTGTAAGCGATGTTTTCCAGACCGCTGAACAGCAGGGATTGGCGCATAGCACCTAAGTCCGCGCTAAGCGGGTTGAACAACATGACTGTCTTGGTCGGGTCGAACGAGTTGAGTTCCTCGAAATAACTGGCTTTCGTCAGCGAGTTATTCATCACTTCGCTGAATCCGTTGGCGGCAAGCAAATCGGAGATGATGTTTTTCAATTGATAATCATCCGGTTTTTCGCTATAACTTAACGTGGACTTCACGCTGTTGGGTACTTCCACGTTATTGAACCCGTAAATGCGAAGGATGTCTTCGATCACGTCCGCTTCCCGTTTCACGTCCACGCGGTAGGGGGGAACGTGTAATAACATACCCTCTTCGTCTTCTTTCACGATTTTCATTTCGAGAGAACGAAGGATATTCTTGATGGCGGTGTGATCAATCTTTTTGCCGATAAGCCGGTCGATATGGTCGAATTTCACGGCAACCTCGAAATCCTGCACGGGTTCCGGGTAAATATCGATCGTGTCGGAGGTGATCTTTCCCCCTGCCACTTCTTTAATCATCATTGCTGCCAATTTTAAGGCATAAATCACGATATTCGGGTCTGTTCCCCGTTCGTAACGGAAAGACGCATCGGTGCTCAATCCGTGGCGGCGGGCTGTTTTACGAACAAATACCGGGTCGAAGCAAGCACTTTCCAGGAATACGTTCGTTGTGGTTTCCGAAATGCCGCTTTCCAATCCGCCGAATACTCCGGCAATACACATGGGAGCCTCGCTATTGCAGATCATCAGGTCGTCCTCGTGCAATTCTCTTTCCACGCCGTCCAGCGTGGTGAATTTCGTTCCTTTGGCAACACTCTTGACGATAACTTCGTTTCCTTTCACCTTGTCTTTGTCAAAAGCGTGTAAAGGTTGTCCCAACCCGAATAGAATATAGTTTGTCACGTCCACGATATTGCTGATCGGGTGCAGTCCGATAGCTTTCATGCGGTTTTGCAGCCATTCCGGGGAGGGTTTTACTTGAACGCCTTCAATGCAAATGCCTGCATATCGGCGGCAGGCTTCCGGTCTTTCCAAGCGTACGGATATTTTGGCATCCGTGCTGTCCGGTTTGAATCCTTCCACGGAAGGAAGCGTGTAATGTATATCTTGTGTCTGTTGCAGGTAAGCTGCCAAATCTCTAGCCACACCAAGATGAGAAGCCCCGTCGATCCGGTTCGGGGTAATATCTACCTCGATAATGGTATCCCGGTAAACTTTGAAATAATCGGCGGCAGGCATTCCGACGACAGTATCTTCCGGCAATACCATGATTCCGTCATGTGACTCGCCGATACCGATCTCATCCTCTGCGCAGATCATCCCGTTGGAGGCTACTCCTCTGATTTTTGATTTCTTTATCACGAACTCCTCATCACCTTTGTAGAGGGTTGTACCGACAGTAGCTACCACTACTTTTTGTCCGGCAGCAACATTCGGTGCGCCGCACACGATCTGCTCCGGCTCTCCCGTTCCCAAGTCTACGGTCGTCACGTGCAAGTGGTCTGAGTCGGGATGTGCTTCACAGGTCAAAACCTTACCTATAACCAATCCTTTCAATCCTCCTTTCACTGCCTCAAACTCCTCGTAACCGCCAACTTCAAGTCCGATACTTGTCAGTATTTTGCAAATCTCTTCAGTGCTTTGGTCTATTTTCAGATAGTCTTTCAACCAGTTCAGTGATACGTTCATATTTTGATTTTAGATTTAATGATTTTTGATTTTAGATTTCCACTCACGAGTCCTCGCTTTTTCTTTTTCAATTCTTCATTTTCAATTGATCTCGAGCATTCTTTGAATCGGTAACCATGCCTTTTGTCTTAAATCCTCGGGAAGGAGAACTTCGTATTGCTCTTTCTCAAGGGCGTCGAGGACTTTTTCAAGAGTTACTTTTTTCATCTGCCCGCAGATCGTGGTGGGATGGATGGGGATAAACTCTTTCGTGGGGTTATCCGCTTGCAACTTATGGATGGTTTCCAGTTCGGTAGCAATGATAAATTGTTGTTTCGGTGATTCCTTGGCGTGTTTGATGATTCCCGCCGTGGAATACATGAATGCTCTCGGGTGGTTCAGAATACGGTCATCGTGCGAGCAACTGGATTCCGGGTGTATCAAAACATCGGCATCCGGGTATTGTTCCAGTTTATCCAGTACCATTTGAGCGTCAATCCGTTCATGCACACAGCAGTTGCCGTTCCAGATTTCCATTTCTCGTCCGGTCACTTTTTGTATATACGCCCCGAGATTCTTGTCCGGAACGAAAAGGATTTTTTTATCTTTCGGCAGGCTTTGTACTACTTTCAAGGCATTGGACGAGGTACAACAATAATCCGTATATGCTTTCACCTCGGCAGTCGTGTTCACGTAGCTGACGATAAGACCGTCCGGATTCGCTTTCTTCCATTCCCGCAAATCGTATCCGCTGACGCCTTCCGCCAGGGAACAACCGGCTCCCTCTGCCGGGATCAGCACCTTTTTGTTCGGGGAAATGATTGAGGCGGTTTCCGCCATAAAATGCACCCCGCAAAAGACGATAATGTCAGCGTCCGTTTCTCCCGCCATACGGGATAATCCCAAAGAATCACCCAAGTAATCGGCAACGTCCTGCACCTCCGGGCGAGTATAATAATGCGCCAGAATAATAGCGTTCTTTTCTTTCTTTAGTTGTTGTATCCTATCAACAATTTCCGTCTGTGTCATAACCTTGTATTTTCAAAACCCCAAAGATAATGTATTAATTTTAGATTTAAAGATTTTATCTTTTAGTTCATTTTGATATTCATACTGATATCCATCGCGGTCACCGAGTGTGTCAAGGCTCCCACGCTGATATAGTCCACTCCGGTGGCGGCAACGCCTTTCAGGCGGGGAATGCTCATGTTGCCCGATGCTTCGGTTTTGGCTCTGCCCGCGATAAGTTTCACGGCTTCTGCCATAGTTTCGTTACTCATGTTGTCGAGCATGATAATATCGGCTCCGGCATCCAGAGCTTGTTGTACTTCCTCCAGCGTGGTCGTTTCCACTTCCAGTTTGATGCTGAGCGGAAGATTGGCTCGTACTTCTTTCACGGCATTCGGTATTCCCCCGGCAATCTTGATATGGTTGTCTTTCAACATAATCATGTCGTACAACCCCATCCGGTGGTTGGAACCGCCCCCGTGATGTACAGCCATTTTATCCAGAACTCTTAATCCCGGTGCAGTTTTGCGAGTATCCAGAAGACGAGTACGTGTTCCTGCCAATTCTTTCATGTAACGGGCGGTTTCCGTGGCAATACCCGACATCCGTTGCAGGATATTCAAGGATAACCGTTCGCCCAATAACAATGTACGATAGCTTGCCTCTACGCGTAGGATAATATCGCCTTTTTTCACGGCGGTACCGTCTGCAACCAAGGGAGTCCACACGATGTCTTTTTCAAATTTCTCGAATACTCGTTTAGCGATTTCCAATCCGGAAATAACACCGTCTGCTTTTGCCTTCATTTCGGCAACTGCTTTTGCCTGTACCGGGATGATCGCGTTGGTAGTAATATCTCCCGTTGCAATATCCTCTTCAATGGCGAGGTCGATTAGTCTTTCAATTAGCGAGTCGTACATGTATTTTAGATTTATTGATTTTAGATTTTAGATTAATCGTAAATTAATTCATTTTCAATTGTCCACCGGTATTGTCCTGATCTCCTTTTCCTTTTGCTGGATGATGTGGCATACAAAAACATCTTCCGTGTTCGGGTAGTCGGAACGGAAGTGTCCGCCTCGGCTCTCCTTGCGGAATAGGGCAGAGCGAATAATCAGTTCTGCCACGGTGAGCAGGTTTTTGCTGACCAGCGAGTAATATTCGTTTTCTTCAAAATTCTCTTTTGCTTTCAGTTTCTCCAAACGATTCAGACCTTCTTGCAAACCTTGCTCTGTACGGATAATCCCGGCTTCCATGGTCATGATGTCGGCGACTTCTGTTTTGAGATTCAGGTAAGCATCAAGTTTACGGGCATCTAACCGGAATTGGGGCGTGATCTCCGGAATTGAAGCTTCCCGCCTGTTTCGGATGGAATCTTCCACCGCCCGTTTGCCGAACACGAGGCATTCGATGAGGGAGTTGGATGCCAGTCTATTAGCGCCCATAATCCCGGAAGAGGCGAGTTCCCCGCACACGTAAAGGTGAGGGATGTTCGTCCGTCCGTTCAGGTCGGTCTTGACACCTCCCACGGTGTAGTGGGCGGCAGGAGCGACGGGTATGCGGTCAGTCATGTCGATACCCAATTCTGCACATTTCTCGAATATATTCGGGAAACGTTTCTTTATTTTTGCCGGATCGAGGTGTTTCAAGGATAGATACACGTAATCCTGGTTATTTTCTTTCATCTGGCGGAAGATGGACTGAGCCACGATATCTCGCGGAGCCAGTTCTGCTAATTCATGTTTCCCCAGCATAAAGCGTTCGCCCTGTTGGTTCAACAGGTGGGCGCCTTCACCTCGTACCGCTTCGCTCACCAGGTAAGCCTCTCCCGTGGGGGTGTAGATCGCGGAGGGATGGAATTGGATAAATTCCATATCCACGATTTCGCATCCAGCCTCGAACGTGAGTGCCAGTCCGTCGCCGATCGTCGTGTGGGGATTTGTCGTGCGCTTGTATATAGCGGAAGTTCCCCCGGAGGTAAGGAACACGTTGTGTCCCGTGAATATCTCTTCCCGGTTCTCGTTGAAATCCCAGCATCTGACGCCGTAACACCCGTACTCGTCTTGCAACAGGGTAATGACGGCATGATTGTCGAAAACTTCTACTGAGGGGCAATGTTCCACTTTGTCGATCACGAAATTAGTAATCATCCTTCCGGTGGCATCCCCTCCGGCGTGTAATATCCGCTTTTGGTGGTGTCCTCCTTCCAGACCGAGGGCTAGTTCCCCGTTCTCCGTGTCGAAGTGCATACCGTCGTTAATCAACTCTTGTATGCGTACGGGACCTTCGTTAACTAAAACATGAACGGCAGGATAGTCGCACAAACCTCTTCCTGCCGTGATTGTATCTTGAAAGTGAAACGATGGCGCATCATCTTCCCCGGTAACCGCGGCTATTCCACCCTGGGCGAAATAAGAGTTACTCTCCCTGATATTGGATTTAGTCAGTAAGGCTACTTTTCCGTAGGCTGACGCACGATAGGCGGTGTAAAGACCCGCTAAACCACTTCCGACAATAATATAATCGTAACTACGCATTTTTTTGTCATGTAAATTGGTGCGAAAGTAGTAATATTTTTTGTCTAAACCAATAAAAAGCCGCAAGCTAAATGCTTGAAAAATGACTTTTCTTATCGTGATCCCAAGGTAATCCCAAAGTAATACTACCTTTTGACAGTTTTAAGCCGGAAACAGGACACTTACATCGCTCTCTGCCAACGGTGATATAAGTGCCTTGTAACGGTTTTGAAAGTGCCGTGAGGTAGTATTACTTTGGGATTACTCCGGGAATAGGTATAAAGTTCCTTAGCGGATGTCGGTAAACGATTTGGAAAATTTTTCCCCGTAAGCGTTGAAATATTCTTTCGTGAACTTCTCGTAGCTTTTTTTGGCGAGGGAGTGTTTCCCGAGAGCGCCGTATGCGTTTACCCGTAGTTGGAGGGCGTACTCGTTGAGTTGGTCGCAAAGGGAAATGGAGTCGGCAATCTGTAATGCCAGATCGGGTTCTGTCTGGATGTTCACGGAGGTTTCCGTGTAGCTTGCCAGAGTATCGATAATGTAATCCGATACGGTCGATTTGTAACGGTCTAACCACTCGTAATCCGTGTCATACAGGAAGCTGCCTTGTTTGGATAGCTGCAATAATTTCAGAATGTCTTCCCGGGTAGTTAGCTTGCCTTTTGCTGCCAGCGAGAGATAATCGTAATAATCCACGTAGATTTGTTCCAGGTTAAGGTTGAGAATCCAGCTTCCGGTCTTGTTGCTGACCTCGTTTTCGCCGAGGGTATCCAGCAGGCTACGTAATTTGCCGATATTCACCGCCCGGTTGTTCTTGGCACTTTGTTCGGTCTTGTCGAACCATAACAATTCTTTCAACCGTTCGGAAGTAATGCCTTTTTCCGGGGTATGTACCAATAATAACAGGAAAAGTTCTTTCAGTAAAGGCGTGAATTTCTTCGTGATATTATTCCCCACGGTGTCGTAGATGTGAAAGCCTCCGAACAGGTAAATGGCATTTACGGTCTGTGGCACATAAACCGAAGATTCGTTATTGGTGATCGTGATCTCGCTTTCCAGTTGTGAAGCGGAGGCTGATTGTTTGCGGCGCAGGAGTTTTTTACGCAATTGTACACCGCCGAACACGAGTAAATCCACGATAAGGATAAAAATAAACCAATACCAGAACGTCTTGGAAAGTTGCGTGTTCGTGGTTTCTATAAAGTGGATATTACTGATCTGTAATGCCGGTTTGCCATCTGGGGCGAGCACTTTCTCTTTATCGGCAACGAAGGCGAATTTGTATCCCGCCTTGGGATCAAACCCGAGGTTGCTGATCGTGTATAGTGTATCACCGATTTGAATCGTAAATTCTTTTTGCTGTTGGAACAAGGTGAGTTTTACTTTTAATCCCGCTTGTCCCGGATTTAAGGCAGAAGGGGGGATCGTCAACTTTCTTAAATTTTGTCGGGAATATACTATCAATTGTTGCAATTCCCCTTTCCGGTAATCCAGAAACAGGTTGTAATACTCGTTCTCGTTTGAATTGATTTGCAACAGTGGTCCGAAATAAGTTTGTTGCTGCGGTTGCAAGGTAATGTCGAAATCAAGTTGTAACCGTTTCTTCAAATAAATATACCGGTTCTTGTCGGGAGGTATCGTATCGTTTTTTTCAGTGTTGCTATTGTCCGTTTGTGCGGATAGCCTGCCCGCCGGGGAAACGTCCAATAGGAGTATAAACATGAAAACCACGGGTATGGAATACCGTGAGTATAGGTGAGATATGGTATGTTGCCCGGTGTTTTTCATTCACTGCAAATATAGCATTTGCTTGTGAATTATAAAATAGCAATAAGTTTATAAAATTTGTAAGGTTCGTGAAGTTAATAAAGTAACGGTTGTTTTTTGGGGTGTTTCACTGTGCTATAAGAACTTGTGAACCTTACAAATTTATAAATTTTACAGACTCAAATAGTCTGCTGTTTCCACCATCATTGCCTCGAAATCGTGTGCCACACCTTTCACGATTACTTTTTTCCAGTTGAAAATCATCGAATTGGTTTGACTGGTTTGTTGGCTTTGGATGTAATAATATTCACCTCGGGCATAACGATATAATCCTTGTGCGTCAGCTTCCGGGGTGTGACGCAGGGAACTGTCGTTCGGGTCGGTATCCTTATCCCCTAGAGCCACGATCAGGTTGGAACTGAACAAATGTGTCAGGGTTGGCTTGTCCGAAAAACCGGAATTCTTCAACCCGTAGGGGTATTCAATTTGCGTGTCGGGCACGGTGTACCAGCCGGAATTTGCCGCGATGGCTTTGTCCAGACGCATGTTTTGTTTGAAGGTGACAAAGCGATGCACGAATTGTGCCCCGGCAGAGTGACCGAACATACTGTACAGCGTGGACTGGTTGTCGGTTTCTTCTTTCACGTAGTCGAAAATAGCCTCGATCACGGAGTAAGACCATTGTTCTTCCGGAAGGGCTTTGTTATTCTTGAACATATTTCCCTCGATATATTCACTTGTGGAATAGTAAGCGGAAGGAAATTCCAACGCCAGTGCAATCACTTTCCGGTCGTCAAAATGTTTCATCCAGGCTGCCAGATAGTCATTGGCATTTCGGGTTGTGCCCGGCAGGATAAACACGATGGGCATTTTCTTGATGTCCCCTTCCGGGATATAGAAGTGAATGTCTATCGGCTTGTCCTTTAACGGGGTGTACCCCGTGTAAGTCACTATCCCGTGTCCCGTACCCAATTGATTCAGTACGGGATCGTCCTCATCGCTTTTCCACTCGCAACTGGCGAGGGTGAAACCGAAAAGTAGAAGTAATATGGATATTTTTAAATTCATGGCACGTCTTGTTTCAGATTAAAATATGATTTGTAATGACAGCTCCGCGCTCAATTTCTCGTTTGCCTTCTTCAGGTTCGGGTTTTTCAGGTAAGTGAAAGAACCTTGGCACATCAGGCGGTTGTCAATGAAATATTTGGCAACGCTCACGGCGTATTCGTCGGTTTCAAGGAACACGGATTTTGCGGTTTCCTTGAATTCCGGTTTTACTTTGCTATAACGCACATCGAAAGCCCAACCGTTTTTCAGAATGTAACCCACTTGCACGTTGTACCCGTTGCCGATGCTTAGGTAATTGGCTATCTCTTCCGGTTGGAGAGGAAGATCACCTGTCGATTTGGTATAAATGCCTTTCAGGTCGGTTCCCGAAGTATTCACGTATTCAGCCATCACGCTCAAACCTTGCCATTTGAATAACAAATCGGCAGCGATCTTGCGGAGTGCCGGGAGTTGCGTGTTCCCGTCCTTGTCGTAGAGGATAAAATCCCCGTGTCCTTCTCCTACACTGTTGCTTGCCCCGTCATTGTAGCTCATGGCTCCCCCGATCAACAGTTTCGGGGTTGCTTCCCGTGCGAAGTCTGCACCCACGGCGTCGTTGCCCGATTTGAATTCACCCAAGGGGAGTACATCTAAACGTCCCCCGTATTTTAAACCGCCCATGTCCACGTCGATAGAGCTGGAACCGAACGAGTTTCTGCCGTCGCCCGTGGTGATCGCGATAGAAGGTTTCAGACCTACTTTCCCGATATGGAACCTGCTCTCGAAGAAAAGCCCGAGTTCACGTCCCGTGCCTGAAAAATATTGGCTCACGATGCTTCGTTCTGCCATGCTCAATCCCTTCTCGTGCATCATCATCTCCCGGTTGTTCGTGAAGGTTTGTTTCTGTCCGGCGCTGATCGTCAGATAGTCCTTCAAATTGTAAGCCGCCCAGGCATCCATCAGCGGGTTGGAATCCGCGAAATTCAATTCCAACATAAAGGTAAACTTGTTGTACAAAGCACCTCCCTTGAACCCGAAGAAGGCATTCTTCACGCCGAAGACCGATTCGTCCTCGCCGTCTTTTTCATTGCGGTAAGCCCCGTAGACCTGAATAAACCCGTTCAGGTTAAAATTGTACTCGCCGTTATTCAAATTGATGTCCAATCCTTTGCCCAATTCAAATTTGGCTGTGTTCTTATTATCCTGTGCAACTGCTGCGGTCACTGATAATAACGTTATGATAGTTATAAATAATGTTTTCATATTGCTGTTATTCCCTTATTTTTCACTGTTCATTTTCCGGTAGACCGGTAATTCCTCTCCTTGCTTTGTTTCGTAAACCCGATAGTTGATAAAACCGTTCGGGGCTTCCGGTTCGAGAACCGAGGCTGCCACGTTGCCGTTCTTCTGGTTCATGGGAACCACGAACGAGCCGACAGGGAAGGTTACTTGTTTGGCGGTAACGCTTGTTTTCACCTTCACGGGGTAAAATTTCTCGAATAGCGTGTATTCTGCCTTGTGCGAGTCTACCGTGTAGGCTTCCACTTCGACGGTAACGGGGGCGGTCAACGTTTCTACCGTTACTCCCAGTTGTTTGAGTTTATTGGCAATCTCCGGGTGTGAAGACGAAATATAATAAGCTGCCGGACGTTTCCGGGTGAGGGTAGGAGTGGATTCCAACGACAAGCTGGCATTTACTTCCAGTTCCACGATTTTGTTCGTGTTCATGCTGATAAACGGAAGTACATAGTCGTCCACGGTCTTGGCTTTGCTGGTAACCACGATGTCATTTTTCGTGCGGGCTGCCTGTGCCGTGGTGCTCATCACCTCGTCGAAGTTGTCGTATGCCGTTTTCAAGTAAGACTCTGCCAGCGTGAAGGCGGTGTACACTCTGCGTTTCAAGGACGTCTTACCGATTTTGACTCCTCGCAATTCCATTAATATGGCAACAGAATTGCCTAGGGAGAAGGCGTTTGCTGTTGAACGGGGATTGATACCGCCCACGTTGAAGATCACTTCGCCGAATTTCTTCGAGGTGGTGAAATAATCGTGGTGGCGCAGTCCGTTGTGGTCAAGTGCCTCGCGGGCATTTCCTACAAATTTCTTGGCGGTAAGGTCACGCAATTCTTGCGGTACATTCAGGTTACCCGTGTACAGGAACATGGCGTCGAACGAATTGGTGATGTTATCCGTGCTGATTAGCGTGTAGTCGGCACGCAGGGGCTGGAACTCGTGGAAATCGATCACGACTTGCGGACTGTAATTGTTGTAGAATGTCCGTAGAACCACGGCTTCCGGTGTTTCGAGTTTGCTTTGATCCCGGTTCAGGTCTAACGTGTTGGCGGTAGCCCGTTCCAGACGATTGCCTCCGTCTATGTTGACCATCGGGATGATCGTGATTTCCAGGCGTTGCAAGAGGTAAGCCAAGTTCGGGTCGTTCAACAGGCGTTCCATCGTGTAGAGCATACTCTCGGTACTACCCGGTTCGTCGCCGTGTACCCGCCCGAGAAACAATACTCTCATTTTCGTGTTTTTGGTCTTCCCGGCTATCGTTACGGCGGGAATCTCTTTTCCCTCTTGTGTCTTGCCGATAAAATTCAAAGTTGCTTTGTCGGGGTGTTGGCTCACGAGCTGGCGGATGTATGCCATCATCTCGTTGTAAGTCGTGAACTTTCTTCCTTTCTGGAACCACGGCGTCTGAATATCCATCTCGGGGTCCGGGAAATACTTTTTGGCAACCTTGGCAGGCTGTTGTGCCCAAAGCGAGCCGACTTGCACGAGAATCAATAATGTCAATAAATATCTTATCATCGTATTCATCTTTTGCGGTTATTAGAATGAGAATTGAATCATGGCTTGGAAAAGGGTTTCATTCCCCTCGGTCACCACGCTGTTCACGTTTTTACTGCCCGGTTCGGCATCCACGAATACGACGGAGGCTTGTACCTTCACGGCGTATGATTTCGTCAGGTATTTGCCGACACCGATTTCATAAAAGTTATTCCGGTTGAAATAAAGTTCGTTATGCAGGAACGAATCTTCTGCCGGGTCGAAATGCGTGTAACGGGCGTCGATGGAGAGGCGGTTGGGGAACATATACCCGGCTTGGATATTGTACCCGGAACCCAGCATCATACGAGCCTTCACGTATTTTTTCATGTCACCGCTGAAGTCTGTCGAGGTCGTACCGTCGTTTCTGACCCGCTGCGTGATTTCACCCGGCACGTGTGCCCATGTTTTCACGTATTCCCCCAACACGGAGAAACCCATGTATTTGAAGTGGAAGTCTGCCACGAATTTGATGTAATCCGGCAATGCTTCCTTGTTCTCGTCGTTCAGGTAGAGGATGGAACCGCTTTCCCGTCCCCTCCGGTCACTGATCCCGACATTGTAACTGAAAGCCGTACCGATAGAGAGTTTCGGGGTGACTTCCCTTGCCATATCTCCGCCCCGGCTTTCCCCGTAAGCACGGAATAACCCGAAGGGCAGATAGTTGACACGGGCACCGTATTTGAATCCCCCGTGGCGGCGGGTAAAGGTGGCACTGCCGTCCCCGTCTGTGATTGCGATCGAGGGGCGTATGTATCCCGAGTGTCCTACACGGAAGGAACCGTCCACGAAAATACCCACTTCCCGGATAGAACCGAAATAGGAAGATAGTTTACTGCGATCTACTAACTGTAACGTGTTTGAGGTCATTCCCAGCTCCCGGTTGTCGGTCGGGGTTGATTTCTGACCGAAAGTGAAGGTCAATCCTTTCACGGGTTTATAGGAAATAAAAGCATCCAGCAACATTCCGCTCAATTCGCCGTCGCCGCCGTTGGCTTGCGCGAAGTCGGTCTGTAAACGATAGCCTATTTTACCTCCCCAGGCATCCCCGGACAGGCGAAGGCGTAACCGCCTCATGCGGAAACGGGAATAGAATTGATCGTCCCCCTCGTATTTCCGGGTTTCAAACGTGGTCTGGATAAATCCCCGCAGGTTGATATTATACCCGCCGTCCGGTGCGGAAAAAGTGATCCCGTCACCCAGGCGGTATTTATTCACGATGATTTTGGCTGCATCGGAATCTGCTGTTACGGTTTCCGAGTCATCGTCATCCGCCTCAACCTCTTGGGAGAGAGCCGGAAAACACAACCCCAGCATGAACAGCATAAATATGAACTTATATTTTTTCATCTTTTCGTTTCAAGTTAAAGCGTTTCAAAATTTCCCACCTTTACTAACTGTCCCTGGCGCATCCATTCCACACCACCCACGATCACGCCTTGCAGGTTCAGTTCGTCGTCGAATAAGCAGAAATCGGCATCGCAGTCCGGGGCGATACGTCCTTTCGTGCGCAGGGTCATGTTCCTAGCCGGATTCGTCGTCACGGGACGCAAGGCGTCTTCCAACGGTAGCCCGCCCTCCTTTACCAGTTTTTGTACTTGTTGCAGGTTCAGGTGTAACGGGGCTTTGTAGAACACGAGTTCTCCCGTCTCCGGGTCTTTCTTGCTCATGCCGGCATTACCGTCGCTGCTGAATGTCATCCGGTCGATAGGTACTCCTTTTTCCAACCCGTATAACAAAATCTTGTAAGGTTCGTCGTATTTCGTTCCTCCCGTCGTGATGTCTATCATGCCTCCTAAGGTGGCAAACTTGATGGCTTCCTCGAATAAGGCTGCCGTTCTGCCCACGTGGGTAGGGGAGATATGTTTGATGAGGGTAGGATATTCCCGTGCGATTTCCAACAAAAGTTGCATCCGGGAAGGCAACGCTCCGAGGTGGATGTGTAAGACTCCGCCTTTACCGGAAGTCAGACCGCCCAAGTGTACCTGGTTGATGAGATGCAACAGGTCTTCCTTGCCCGGGAAGGAGCAACGTTCGTCACTGATGGCAACCTTGCAACCGATGATCTTGTCGATAAATAACATATCCTCGGTCACGCTCTTCATGATCGTTTTCGGGGGTACGGCGAAATAACTCGTGAGCATATATGCCCCGATACCGTATTGTTCCAGCGATTTGCATTTGGCGTACAGCGTGGTCAATTCTTTCGTGATCCCGTCGGTTCCCAACAACCCGACCACCGTGGTCGTGCCACAGCGGATCAGTTCGCTCGGTTGTACTTCCGGGGTAATGGAAAAATAACCGCTTTTGCCGCCTGCGCCGATAATGTGCATATGTTGATCGATGAAACCGGGGGTCACGATCATGCCCCCGGCATCGATCTCCGAGTGCTTTACACTCGTCAACTCGATCTTCTCATCCACTATGAGTATTTTCCCGTTACACACGAGAAGATCTTTCATCCCCAGTTTTTCCGGGGCATATATATTCGCGTTTCTTATTATTGTAATATTCATACTTTAACCGATAAAGAAGTGATATGCCAGCATGGCTATCATCGTGACCGATAACGGAATCAGGTTCCGGCGGGCAAGGTCGAAGGACGATACCCCGGCGATTTCCGATATGGCAATGATAACCCCGGCGATAGGTGATGCCGCCCGTCCCATGCTGGAAGCAAGTTGCATCGGTAATATCATGTTTACCCCGTCCAATCCCACTTTGGTAGCGATGGAGGGTACCAGCGGTCCGAACGAAAAGAACGATGCGTTCCCGCTTCCCATCAGCATGGACGCCGCGAAGATAAGCAATGTCATCAGGATGGCTATCCCTGCACCCGAGAAGCCGATGTGTTGCGAGAGCATCACCAGCGAATCGATAAAGCCGAGGCTGATTAGTCCTCTGGAGAAGACTTCGGCAGCCACGATCAACGTGATCACGCTGGCAAATACTTTGCCCATCCCGTCCCAGAAGGTTTTGATGGAAGCAAATACATTCTTGAGATTTCTCTGGCGTATCAATTCGAAAATGATCGCGATGAAGAATGACATGAACATCGCTGTCGTCGTGTCAAGTTCTACCGAGAAATTGAACAATTGGATGTATTTCGAGAATACGATCAGGAGGATTAACGGCAATACCGGAAGAATGGCGTAAATCAAGGGTACGTCCACTTTGAAATCTTCCTGCTTGGGTTCTTCCTGTTGCTTGTGCAAAGCGTCTTTCTTGTCGTAATAGCGGTTGCTGAAATAATATACCACCATAAGCAGTATTGTCATGGGGATCGTCAGCGGCATCTGGTGCTCGATAAAGTACATCACGTTATTCATCCCCACGAGTTCCGAAGCCCGGGCGGTATTTGCCGAGGCAGGTCCCATGTCGAATACGGTGCACGCCGAGATGACCGATACGGCAGACAGTTTGCTGACACCCAGGCTCACGAGAACCGGGTAAATGGAAGCTACCAGCAGTAGTCCCAATCCTGTTGCCGAGGGGGTACAGATAAACAGCAATTGCCCGATCGGTATCACCAGTGATGCGGCGAGATAGGGGTACTTCCGGAAGATGGACAGCGGTTGCATGGAAACATATACCAGGGCATCGCTTGCCTTGATATGCTTCATGTACGCCACGAATCCTCCGATGGTCATAATCATCAATCCCACGCCCGCACCCTTCTCGCTGAAAATCTCCTGTATCACTTTGAACAAGTCAAATTCTTTCAGTCCGGTGGCATTCTTCAGTTCGGGAATATCGAACCCCAGCAATAAAGCCAAAGTCAACATCGCCAAACCGCTGAAAAGCAACACCGCCTGCGCGTGATACTTCTTGAACAGCCAGTAGGCAGTCAGGGCAATGAATTGAATGGATATAAGTGCTCCTATGTATATCATGATAAAATTATTTAGTAACGCCTTTTAAATCTCCTCCGGCAGTTTCGATTTGGTCGTATAAATCAGCAGGAATAGTTATCGTATTTTTGTTTTTCAAGAAATTAATGCTAGTTAATTTTGTATTTGCCGTCAGGTCTATTGTTGTGAATAGATTGTTTTCAAAATTAATAGCTGTCAATTCTGTGTTTTTACTTAAATCGATGGATGTTAGTTTTTGTGCGTCTGTTGCTTTGGAGCTTGCTTTGCAATTCAGTTCTGTTAATTTCGTATTTTTAGTAACATCCAATGAACTGATTTTATTGTTATTCAAGTCTAATACAGTTAGATTGATGAGTGCCGATACATCGATTTCCGTAATTTCGTTTGTTATCAATTTCAAAGATGTAATTCCGGTAAAGAATTGAATGCCATCCAAATTCGTTAATTTTTCTTTGGCGGTACCTAATCCTGCTTCTTGTAATTCTGTCGGAATATCTCCATTTTTTGAAAGATTTAATGCTCCCGTGTAACTTGCTGCTTTGGTTTTATCTATTTTGTAAATACTCCCATCCGCGACAATAATATCTGTTCCGCTTAACCTGTAATTTAAATATTCTCCAAGGGCTTTATCGGGGATGACGAACATATCATCTCCCGGATCTACGGGACTTCCTACTTGCAGTCCGGTCGTGGTATTCAAGCGGTCGTAAACTTCCTGCGGAACATACAGCGTGTTGCTGTTGCCTTTGAAGTTTACTCCTTTCAATTTCGTGTTCTGCGATAGGTCGATGCTTTCCAACTCGTGATTTGTCATAGAGATCGTGTCCAAATCAAGGTTGTGAGTAAGATCAATGTTTACGAGTTTGCTATTTTCCGGTGCTGATGCGCTACCACTGGCGTTATACAGAAGTGTTTTCAGTTTCGTGTTTTGTGATAAGTCCAACGAACCGATCCAGTTGTTATTCAGGTTCAACGAGGTCAAATTTACTAATTGGCGTAAATCAATAGATGTCAGTTCGTTTGAAGTCAGAATTAATGAGGTGGTTCCCGGGAAATATTGAATGCCGTCCAAGTTGGCAATCTTCTCTTTGGCGGTTACCAATCCGGCAGTTTCCAGTTTGGACGTGAAAGTACCGCTTTTGTTCAGGTTTATTTCTCCCGTGTAATTTTGAGATTCTACCGTGTCAATCACGTAAGAGATGACAGCATTTCCGTTCTCGTTGGATACTTGAGAATAAACCCCGTTAATTTTGAGGTATTTCAAGTATTCCCCGAATGCGTCGTCCTTGATGGAATAGAGATTGCTCCCGTCCACGGGTCCCGTTTCTACCAATGACACGTCGTCCGTCGTGCACGCTTGGAAGGCGAACAGCGTCGAAATTAGTGCAACGAATAAATTCTTTGTTTTCATAGTGGATTAAAATTTATAATTAAAGATTTTGCTTCATTTTACTGCAACAAATTTATCTTGGAAGGATAAACAGAACGGTAAAAAATCCACTAACGAAACCATTAATTATCACTTTTCTTCAATTAATTATGTTGTTTTCGAGGCAAAAATACATTTTCTCCGTAAAATATTTGGGATGCCGAACAAAATTAAAATTTTAATAGTAGCTTTGAATTTCGGAAACGAATTATGATATATCATGAAGAATTTTTGTTGGATTTATATATTGTCTTTTGGGGTTTGTGCTTGCTCCGGGAATAAAGTTCCGGAAGGATTTATCTATCCCGCGGGCGATCTGTTGTTCAATAAAGAGAATATCACGTGGACGACTACTTATATCGGACGGGAATACACGGATACGGTCATGGTATATAATCCCAAGGATAAAGCTATCCGGTTGGAAGGATTGGGCTATTATCCCGAATTGACTTGTCGGAAAATAGGAGGGACTGTTCAGGAATGGCGCTTGGGCGGGTATAGCATCGCTCCCGGCAAAATCGATACCTTGATTGTAACCTTTCAGCCGGAGAACGAGTTGCTTCTAGGAGAATATTATAATGCGTTCCGTTTTATGGTTGACGGGAATGCCGATTACTCTTACGGTCTTGTTGTTGAGTCGGAAGTGAAAGAAAATTTCAACGAATGGAGCGAAAAGGAGAAGGCAAAAACCCCTCGGGTAGAAGTCGATTCTTTGGAATACGATTTCGGTATCATCAAAGAAGGGGAAGAAGTACCTATCGTTATCCCTATCAGAAACACGGGCGGCACAAACCTCCTCATCCGCAAAATTGAAACCACCTGCGGTTGTACTGCCGTCGTCCCCGGACAACGAGTGATCCTTCCCGGAAAAGCTACCCAGCTTGATGTCGTTTTCCACTCCGCTGGAAGAGTTGGCAAGCAACGCAAACAAATCACTCTTTATTGTAATGATCCCCGCCAGTCTGTCATTCAATTCATCATCAAAGGCGAAGTGCGGGAGTAGGTAGGATTCGATTATTTTGTGCGATTAAAGTTCTTCTTCATGAACCACCTAGTGCGACAATACTATTTTCAATTCAACTACTTTTGTTCTATAACCGACTCGGGGGCACTTCATTAACGGCGTTTTCGGGTTTCAATTCAACCACCTTTGTTCTATTACATAACGACAGGTATAGACTACGAACTGGGCAATGAAGTTTCAATTCAACCACCTTTGTTCTATTACAGGTCATCACAGGAGCACACGGCTCATTCATCGCTTTATTTCAATTCAACCACCTTTGTTCTATTACAAAGGTGTACGAAACAACGTATGCCTTCACGCTACAATTTCAATTCAACCACCTTTGTTCTATTACAGGTATTCACGGTTTAAAATAGCCGTGATCATGGTATTTCAATTCAACCACCTTTGTTCTATTACCGTTAAAATGAAAAATATAGTAGCCTATAAATCACTATATTACCATCTAAATTTTTTCAAAATCCTACCATGATTTGCGTCGACCCCCAATAATACGATTTTCCCGGTACTTCGACGACTTATTGAATGTATCTAAATATCAAATTGTAAGCATCTCAAAACTTACCCGAAACAATAAAAATATCCAACAAATCCCCTTCCGAAAAATAAGGTCGACTCCATATATTCATTTTCCAACATTTCAAAGAACACCTCCTCTAACAACAGACTACATTCTGCTTGTTACCTCAATCTTCCTTTCCACGATACAGCAAATATAGTTTATTTTAGAAACAAATAAAAGAAAGGGCTAACCTAAAAGCCCTTCCCGAGGATAAACTCACTCCCTTTCCCACCTTCTTCTTAACCAAGCCACTGCCATGGCGCTTAATACTCCTCCCAACAAACTAATCAAATTTGTGAAAAGCGTGTCGGAAAGCTGGCTAAGAAGTGAGTTGAGGCTCATCGTGGATAACGTGCCGATAAAGAAATACATGGTATTCATTTTTCAATGTTGTTTAAAGTGATGGATTTAACGGTAAATACAGCGTGTTCGAGGCGATGCTGCCATTCTTGTTGGTGGCAAAGCAGTAGATATGGACTTTTTCTGCGTCCCAATCTCCCGGTAAGGTAAAAGAGGTCGAGCCGCTTTCTCCACGGTCACGCAAAGAAACTATTTCCACGGTTCTGCATAATGGTTCGTAGACCACGGCAAAAACGGTGTCCGTGGGAAGACAGAAAGCACCTTGTGTCTGTTCCTGTTGTTCGAAAATGATCTTTCCACTTTCGGTATTCAACGTGGCTTGCACCTTGGGGGTAACCAAAATCCCGGCAGAACACTTCAATTGCTCGTGATGAATGGTTACCTGGTACGCTTCGTCCACTTCCAGGGCTGCCATGTTCTCGCTCGTAAAGGCATTGAAGCGGTTTTTCAACCGATGCTTCACGAAACCTTTTTGCAGGGCAGGGGCGAAGATTTGGGAGAGTTTTCCGGCTTCCCTCATGCGGGCACGCTGGGCGAGCACGGCGGGAGTTCCGGGGTCGTGGCGTTGTGTGATTTTGGTTTTCATCACGTTGACGTCGTTGTACTTGCACAGGGTGATGTTCCCTAGTGATTTACGCAGGTTTTTGAAAATGAAAGGGTCAAAAATAGCCATAGGTTTAAAATATTAAAGGTTAGACATGAAAATTTGTTTCCGAACAGCCTCGAAAGGAAAAGCCAGCCCCGGATCTATTTTGCGAGAAGTTATATCTGAATGGCGCAGGAAATATTGTACGGGATAACGGGCAACCAGCAGGCGGCATATTTTGACGAGAGTGTTCAGTTGTGGCTCCGTGTAAGTATGCCAGAACGAGAGCTTGGATTCCCGGTAGTCCGTGTAGACCTCCGAGGGCATGATCTCTTTCCCGAATTCCGTGAAGAATTGGAATCCTCTCCGGTGAAGTTTTCCGGCATTATCCAATTCAATCCCGATAGAATAACGGTTCAGGTTGGTGCGACCTTTATGCGTGCTTTTCCCGGCGTGCCAGGCGATCACGTTAAACGGTACGAGTTGGTATATCTCTCCGCGCCTGCCGATCACGAGGTGTGCCGACACGGGAGTGGCTTTGTTTGCCAGGTAGCGGGCGGACGATTCTGCGCTGCTGCCCCCGGTGGCGTGAATGACGATCGTGTCCGGATGGATGAGGGGTTGCGTGTTTTTGCTGCAAGCCAGGCGGGTGATTTCCTTTCCTTGCAATGTATGTTCAAAGAGAGTCATGATTAATTCTTTTTAGGGTGAAATATATGTCCGGCGATCTTCTCGCCGCTACGACCGATCAAGTATCCGCCTAACCCGATTTCCAACAAATCCCAAAAACGGGAAGTGTCAGCCAATAACGGGAGGTCGGTAAATATCCCGATCAGGATGATAAAGGCAAATGTCAGCATGACCAGGGGACGCCACGAACGTTGCAACCAGTTGCCCCGGGCTTCTTCTCGCAGGACTACGGCTTGCTCGGAAGCGATGCGTTCCTCGAGCGTGTAGATCATTTGGCTTAACTCCGATTCGAGTTGCTTTTTCTGTCGGGAGGGCAAGGTTAGTTTATCAACCACCTCCCCGATGGAATGGACGAAATCGACTACTGGCTTCATAGGTTCTGTGATTTTAGTTTTTCCTCGATTTCCGACCGGCGGAACAGGAGTTTGCCTCCTAGCCTGTATCCCGTGAGCAGCAATTTGTCGCAATAATTGCTCAAGGTACGGGAACTGATTTTCAAGAAACGGCATACCTCCCCGGAATCCAGCCATTCGGTGGAAGGGGTGGAAGTGTAATGTTCCAGTTTTTCCAGCAACAGGTTGACCTTGTCGATCAACGTTCGGTTGTTTTTCAACAACAGCCTCATGTTCTCCTCTGTCATACTTTTTTCTTCCATATCTTCTTGTTTTTTAATTTGTACATACAATATTACTGCTTAAACAAAAAAAGTTAATAGAGTATTTCGTGTGAAATCTCCGGTAAAGTTGTCGTTTATTTATATCTTTGTTTTTGCTTAAATAAAGGAACGATATGGAGTTACGGACTGCAAATGTTACGAGGTACATCATGCCCTTGCGTGAAGGCGGCTCATTGCCGGCACTGGCGGAAGCGGACGATGAATTCAAATACGTGGTGAAATTCCGGGGTTCGGGACACGGGGCGAAAACCTTGATCGCGGAACTGGTCGGGGGTGAGGTGGCTCGTGCGTTGGGATTGAGGGTGCCCGAGATCGTGTTCCTCCAACTGGACGAGGCGTTCGGGCAGGCGGAAGGTGACGAGGAGATTCAGGATTTGCTGAAAGCGAGCCGGGGGCTGAACCTGGGGCTGCATTTCTTGTCCGGGGCGTTGGGATTCGATCCCACGGTGAATATAATTGATCCCGAATTGGCGTCGAAAATCGTTTGGTTGGATGCCTTGCTCACGAATATTGACCGTACCATACGGAATACCAATTTGCTGATGTGGCACAAGGAACTTTGGTTGATAGACCACGGTTCATCGCTTTATTTTCATTACTCTTGGGTAAATTGGGAAAAACACGCCTTGAGTCCTTTCGAGCAGGTAAAAGATCATGTCCTGCTGCCCCGGGCGAGCCGCTTGGCGGAAGTGGATGCCGGGTTGAAAGCCTTGCTCTCGCCGGAAAAAATACGTGAAATCGTTCATTTGATTCCCGACGAATGGTTGAATTGGGAAGATTTCGGCGTATTGTCGTCGGAGATCAGGGATACTTACGTGCGTTTCCTGACGGAACGGGTAGCACATTCGGAAATATTTATAAAAGAAGCTCAACATGCCAGAGAAATACTTGTATGAATATGCGGTTATCCGGGTAGTGCCCCGGGTGGAACGGGAAGAATTTGTGAACGTGGGTATTATTTTGTTTTCCAAACGGAAAAAATACCTCAAGGCGAAATACGTCCTGCACGGGGATAAGTTGAAAACGCTTTTCCCTGAGGTGGAGGTTGAGGTGATAGAAAATAATCTGCGTATTTTCGATCGTATCTGTTCCGGCGTGAAAGAGGGCGGTCCTATTGCCGAATTTGAAATTCCCGAGCGTTTTCGCTGGCTTACCGCCGTCCGAAGTACTTCTATCCAGACCTCACGTCCTCATCCCGGTTTCTCTGCCGACCTTGACATGACGTTCGAGAAACTGTTTCGGGAATTAGTGTTGTGATTTTTGTTATAAAAATGCAAACAAATTTGTTTGCATTTTCGTATCTTTGTAAAAAGAATTATGGCACATAAAATTGACATATTAAAAGGAATTCATCCGGGAAAGATCATTAGCCGAGATTTAAAAAAGAAAAATCTTAGCCAGCGTTCTTTTGCTGCTTCTATTGGTGTTCATAGTCAGACTCTTAATGCCATAATTAACGGACGGCGGCAACTGACAATTGAATTATCTCTTAAGATAGAACAAGCATTGGGATACGAAGAAGGATTCTTGTATGCCCTTCAGGCGTATTATTTGGTGATAGAATTTAAGAATAAGGAATTAAGTCAATCCGTATCTGGAATTCCCAATATCCGGAAATCTTTGTTTTGGGACATCGATTTTGATTCGATAGACTGGGGTAGATACAAAAAAACTGTAATACAAAGGGTTTTAGAACGAGGAAATGAAGCAGAGAAGAAAGAAATAGCACGTTTCTATAATATAGACGTTACGGAACTTGAAAGTTATAAATCGAGTAATTATTATAGGATTACTAAAACGAAACATTCTAATGACAGCATTACATTATGAAACGGTAAAACCATATTTGAAGGAAATTCTTGATATGTTGATGGCGGAAGAATTGTTTAACCCGTTCCGTTTAGTCGGTGGAACTAATCTCAGTTTGCGATTTGGTCATCGTATTTCAGAAGATATACAATATACGCATGGCTAGTGTAAGTGATATTGTTGCGATGAAAATGAATGTTGTGTCCCGTGGTGGGCGGAAAAAGGATTTTTGGGATTTACATTTTTTGCTTGATAGATTGGCATTATCAGAAATGTTTGCTTTTCATGAGAAAAGGTATCCGTGGGAACATGAGCCAAAAGAGTTGTTGCGATTGTTCACTGATTTTAGTGTTGCGGATGAATTTCCTGATCCTATATGTTTGCTTGGTAAAAATTGGGATGATATAAAACTTGACCTTATTGAGATTGCTGATGGATATGTGGAAAAATAAGGTTTTCGTGTGAGTGTGTGTCAAAACACACCCATGGGTCCATAAGGTCGAAAAGTCCGTAAAGTCACTAAATATTATAATACAATGATTTAATTGACAATGCCCTTTTTTTTATCATGCTCACCCCTACGGACCTTATAGACCTTATGGACCAGTTTTAGCACGTATCCTCGTTAAAATTTCTTCGCCTCTAATGTTGCTTCAATGTCCGTTCTGCTGAAAAATATTTTGCCTCCTAAACGCCGGAAGGGGAGGATATTTTTGTTACAATAAACTTGTAACGTTCGGGGGCATATTTTCAGGATGCGGCAGACATCGTTGCCGTCCAACCATTCGGCAGCCGGGGCTATCGTTTGTTGTTCCACCCGGTTGAGCAGTACTTCCACTTGGTTCAATAACGTGTGGTTACACTCCAGTAATACATGGAGTTGGTACTCGATGTTAATCTGTTTTTCCATAATGTTGTAGTTTTGTGGTTAGTGAAAAGGGGTGTCGTTATTTCTTTCTTTGTTCTCGTTCCTCCGCGTAATCGAGGTACTGTTCCCGCAGTTTATCCACGTATTTAAGCGGGTTGTAACGCCCGAGGGATTGGTGTATCCTGTCCTCGAAATTATTGGCGCACTTCCGGTTCATCATAGCCGAGAAGTATATGGCGAATGCTTTCTTCGTGACTCCGGGGGTGATGCCTTTCACCGCACCAGAATGCCAGAGGAAATTGATTAACTCGTTCAAGTCGATCTCGGTGCCTTCAAGCGTGAAATCGGAAGGACAGAAAGAAGTAGTTCCGAGCAGGCTTGCCTTAGTTCGTTCAAAAGACTCTCGTTGCAAGGTGAGAAACCGGTTGATGTATTCCCGGTGGTCGTTTGACAAATCCTGCAAGGATACGACTTCGTTTCCTTTTGTTATCGACAAGTGACGGTGAATGCCGCAAGCTCCTTTTCCCCGGAATAAATTTTCCAGGAGCAAGGAATAGTTGTACACCAGCTTGCGCCAGTGGACGGTGTGTTTTCGGTTGAGGACGATCTCCACGGCAAGGGGCAACAGTTCTATTTCCAGCCCAAGAAGATATAGCTGGTAATCCGGGAAACTGTCAGCACGATTGAACGTAACGGGATGAAGCGGATCGTCGGAGAGCTTCACCCGGGCTTTGCTTAGTTCTGTGACATACCTTTTAATGATTTGGGTGTTCATCATAGTTGAAAATATTTGTCGTTTGAAAATTGGTGAAAGTCCTTGTTGCTGAAAAAGCAATACAGGTGGGAGGGAAGCGATACCCCGTCGGGAAGCCGGAAGGTGAAGGAGTCGTCAGCCCTGCAAGCGGGTGTTTCAATAACATGGGGGAAAAATGTGGCGTCTTCTTCTACCAGGATAAGGATTAATCGGTCGGTGTGTGAGGAAGAGGCGGTTTCCGGGTTGCACGTCCAACACAAGGTGAAATTGTTGTCGGGTGTGCTTTTCAGTTTCAGATTCTCCGCTTGTTGTAATGTTCCCTCGCTAAAATGCAATTGCGAATAGTCACTCACGAAACCATCTCCCCGGAATGCGTGAATGTTTCGTTTCACGAACAGGTTGTAACCCGAACGAGGTAAACCGATCGCGGCGGTTCGCCAGACCAGAGGGAGGGGTGAGTCCTTCACTCGTTGGTAGAGGGCGATGACGGCTTGCAATTTTCCCCGTTGATGCAACTGTTCCTCGCTTTGTGCATCATGGTAAATGGCGGGAAGTAGCCGGGCGAATTTTTTGCCGTACCGTTCCACGATGGAAACCCCTCCGACCTTGCCGGATAAGGCTCTCACGAAATCAGAATCGATGTCTGCCATAATTTTAGAGATTAAATTAAACAATACTCTTTTTGACTGAACGGGAAAGTTTGCACCAACCTTATTCAGTCTATAAAGATGAAATCCATTCAATAAACAAATCTTATAAACTTGTTCTCGTTTGAATGTTAAGCGATTCTATATTGAGTTTATATTGAATTTATAGGCTTAACATTCCTTGTCAAACGCCGGGAAAACAAGGTTTATTTTTGCAGAATCGGTGTAGGGGATAGGCACTCCTACAAGTGCCTATCTGAGCCACATACACACTACAATGATTTATTTCACGATGATGGTGAAACAATCGTTTACGTCTTTTGAGTACCCCTCGTTCGAAAAGTTTAACGAGATCAGGTAGCGTCCGACAGGAATATCATGTTCAATGGGAACCTCAAATATTCCATTACCTCTAACCGTTAGGCAAGCCGCTAATTTATCGGCATCTCCATCCACCGTTTTGATTTCTTTCACTGTGGCATAAATCTGCTGAGTTCCTTGAATTCCCTCGATAGGTACACTTACCCACGGTTGTTTCCACTTTAATCGATAATAATCCTCTCCTTCTCCTCCCATACCTTCATAAGTAGGTTCAATACCCCATTCGAGAATTTCCTCAGGCGGAATACCCATATCGATCAAATCATAATATTCCGGATTCGCCCAAACACCCCAACTCGGGGGCGTAATATCCAACTCCTTTTTTACAATCATAGAATCGGTTTCATAACTGGCATCTTCGGTCAATAAATAGCCAACAGTTACATCTTGACACCCGGCTCCAAGCCAAGTAATCATGATTATAGCTATCAATATAATTATATTTTTCATAGTTTCAATTTTTAAACTTTTCCATTATATTCTTCCTAAACCGTAATTGTAATTCAATGCATGAACCACACCGTTAAGAGGTTGAATGTCCGGGGTTGCAAGAGGAACCATACTTGCTTTTGTGAAAGAATAGATGTACATGGTTTCGGGACCTAAATCCGGGACACCGCCATAAGCCGATTTATCCCGATAAATTCGTAAATGGCTGCCGCCTAAGGTTTCAACATCCGTTCCCCCGTCTTGCAATTCGTCATCAATCATATAGTCCACGTTGCGGTATGCAAAGTCGGCTTTCAAGTATTTCTTGTCCAGCACGTGGCGAAGCACGATTGCTTTACAATCCTCGACACTCATTTCATCCACTGATTCCATGTCGTTATCCCACAAATGTCGTAATATGGAATAACTCGGGGGAGCAAAGAAAGTAATCTCTTTGTAATTCGGGTCTTTTCCCTCGAACATATCGGTCAAGCCTGCCCGTTCTATCAATTTCACGGTTAATTCCCAGTTATACGTGTCTTTTCGTAAATACTCCATGATCGAACAATCGTGATAAGGGCTGGAAACACCGCTGTCATACCAATCTTGTGCAGTACAAGAAGACAAGCATATCGCGGCACTAATACAAACAAGTATATTATATATTTTTTTCATAAACTTCAATTTAATACATTTACGTTGTTCCATTTACATTCTTCGTTGCCAGTATACATTTTGTCGTAACAAGGGGTTATCCCAAAAATAAGAACTGGTTATTGCACCAAAGAATACACCGTCAACAATATCTTGGACACTTACAGAACGAAAGCCACCATACAATTCCGTTTTGTAATATTCATTACGTAACACGTCAAACCAACGTCCTCCCTCTATTAGGAATTCTTTTTCCCGTTCTTTGAATATCGCATAACGCAGGTTACCCCCATACTCGGACGCATCATACAATTTTGCTTTCGCGCGAATTCGGATCGTGTTCAGGTCGTCTATCGCACCTTGCAGGTAACTGCCGCCCAATCTCGCCCGACACTCTGCCCTCAACAGAATAATATCGGCTAACCGCCACCAGATTTTATTCGCATCAAAATTGATAAAATATCCGCCACCCGCACCCCCGTCTGTGGACACATAGGCTTTACGATATTTGTAAGGATAAGCATATCCGCCTGTTATCTCTGAATCCACGGAATCTCGCATATATTCATACCGGTAAAACCAGGCATCTCGCCTTAAATCGTCTTCGGGGAACATTCTTTCTACAGTTTCATTCGTGATTCGATTTCTCATGTATTGAATCTCACCCATCGTTGAACCAGTAACCACGGGATATCCTTGATAAAATCTCGCCATACTGGTATAAGCCATACTTTGATCCCATTTCGTCTGAGCCAATTCATCCCAATAATTTCGGAAAATACTCTCGAAGATACTCTCCATTGAACCACCCACGAGTGTTGATTCGCACATATCTTCCGGGGTATCCGCCAGTTTATAAATATCTTCCCGCTTGATAATATCCGTACAAGCCTGTTCCGCTATTTTCCATAGTTCTTGTTCATCATAATTCCGGTCTTCCGGTTTTGCCATGTATTTGCAACCGGCTTTCCAGGCACATAGATGAGCTAACAAGGCATTTGCAGCCCCTTTGCATGGACGAGCTCGATGTGTTACCGCATTACCGTTAGCATCCGTCAATTTGTCCCATTCGGGAAGAAGTCGTACCGCCTCTTTGGCTAGACCGATAGCGTAATCTATTACCTTTATCCAAGAAGTTTGTCCTTGAGGTGTGGTTTCCACCTCGTCACGTATCAATACACAGTCCCCGCAAAGACGAACAATATGCAAGTAAGCAAATGCTTTAAAGAAATAGATTTGCCCCTTGTAGAAATCACGTCTTTCCTGGGGCATATCAATTTTATCAATATAAGGTAATGGCGCATTGGCATACGAGATTGTACGATAAAACCAGCCCCAATCTATAATATAGGCAAACGGCTGATGTTCTTGTAATAATGCAAAAGCACCTTCTTCAAAATAATCCGAGTATTCACCATTCGGTGCCAAATCCTGACCTGCCATTTCGTTACGAACAGAAGCTTCCGCACCCATCACGCCAATCTCCAATTCCCGTTCTGTTTCAAAAACATTCATGAATGTAACCGAGTTTTCAGGAGTCATGTCCAAGGCATCCACGCAAGCGACACAATTCAACAAAAAAGCAAAGAAAAATAAATAATATATGTGTTTCATGGTTTAGAATTTTATCGTTAAACCTAAAGTAAACTTGCGAGCCAATGGATAAGGCAATGCCCCCTGGTTCCCATCTATTCCGGACCGGATATCCACGGTTTCCGGTTCTATACCGGAATAGTTCGTCCACGTGAGTAGGTTTTCTCCGCTTGCGAAAAAACGCAATTCTGAAAGCCCGCAACGTTCAATCCAATTTTTAGGAAGTGAATAACCTAAAGTTACAGTCTTTAGCTTTAACCAGTTTACTTTTTCTACATCATCCTGAACACTACCCCAGTTAGCCTCAGCATTGCCTTGCCACATTGGGTAATCGGATTTATCCCCGGGTTTCTCCCAAAAAGTTACTTTATTTAAATTCATTACAATAGCGGGATATTCTCCTGGCATACCTAAACATCTTTTGGATACATAATTTATCATATGTCGTCCTAGTTGATAGGAAATCAACATGTTCAAATCAAAATTTTTCCAACGTACTTCATTTACAATTCCTCCGCTTATTTCGGGTAAAGCGCTGCCACAATATACTTGGTCTTCAAAACCGATCTGTCCGTCACCGTTCACATCAATGAATTTATAATCCCCGGGTTTAAAATAGGAGCTGCTACCCTCGTCACCTGTTAAATAATGACTCACACCGACAGAATTATAAAACACGGGCATCTCATCTTGTGAATTTATATAACCTTCTGTTTTAGGCAAATAAATTCCATTTAGGGCTTTACCTATGATCCGTCCGGCTCCATCATCTTTCCCGTTCGTGGATTTTTTGAAGCGGTTCCAATTTTTCGCCGCATTAACAGAGATTTTCCAATACAACTCGGGACGCCGGAATATCTCGTAACGAACCATTAGTTCCACGCCTTCATTTGAAATTGTTTTGGCATTTTGCCATTGGGAATCATATCGTTGGTAATCTCCCGTGGGCAGACTGATTCGATCAAGTAATTTATCTGTAAGCCGGTAATAATAATCAACCGTAAATCCCAAACGATAGTCGAAAAAGTCCAAGTCTGCTCCAAGATCATATTGGTCGGTTTCTTCCCAACTCAATTTATCATTATACAGTCCTCCAAACCACTGGGGACGAATCATTCCGTTTCCCATGTAAGGAATATCCGTGACAAAGACTCCCAAGGCTAAATAGTTTTGCGCGAAGTGCATACCTGAACGTCCCCAACTTGCACGTATTTTACCAAAAGAGAACCAAGGCAAATGTTCTTTTACCCAGTTTTCTTCAGAAAAATTCCATCCTGCCGCGATAGAAGGGAAAGTTCCCCAACGGTTGTTTTTTCCAAAAGTGGAACTACCGTCCCTGCGAATACTGAAAGAAAACAAGTATTTATCTCGAAAACCATACTCTAAACGGGCAAAATAAGAGAGCAAGCATTTTTCTTGCATATCGGATTGATAATTTTTGAAAGCAATCGGACGAGATTCGCCTCCGCCCCAATCTTCATACCCGATATCCGGCATTCCGTTCGGGGCGTAATATATTTTATCACTTGGAGAATTTTGAGCGTATCCCCCGTTATACTCTTCCTGGTCGTACTGGTAAGAAAAACCGGCTACAAAATCAACATGATGGTCTTCGTGAATTGCTTTTTTGTATGTCAATAAATTTTCATTTAATGCTATGAGATTTATTCCTGTTTCCCCGATACTTTTAGAATAACCGGTATAGCTTAAATTCGCCGGCTGAAAATAATTTCTACGGTCTATGATATAATCTGTAGCCAGCGAGGAAGAAATATTTAAACCTTCTATAATCTCGTAACCCAATTTCATATTCGCCCTTAAACGTACTGAACGATTGGTTTCTTTTGTTCCCTTGTACGCGTTCAAGGTTTGTTCCCACACGATAGAACCTTCCCCAGGCAACAAGGATGACAATTTGTAAGGTTCCCCCGGGACTGTTTCTACCGGAACGGCATTTCCCGAGTAAGCTAAATTTTCAGAAGCATTTGAACTCGCTCTCTTTTTCCGTGTAACAGAAGCGTTAAAGCGTAAATCCACGGTCAATTTCTTAACCGGATTTACATTTAAATTGGCATTCAAATCAATTCTCCGGAATCCTGTGCCTTTGTAAATACCAGTTTCATCGTATAAGCCTAATCCAATGGCATAAGTTGTTCTTGTTGTACCGCCATACGTTTGAATATTCGCATTCGTAATTTTACCTGTTTCAAAATACATTTTGAAATAATTCGTGGAATTGTTGTAAAAAGGATTCAAACTATCTTGAAACATGGAGCCATTTCCTGTTCCAGCATACTCCATACTTGGGATCCAGTTTCTATCCAACATGGCACCTTGTGAATTATAGTCATATTGTTCTCTCAAGGAGGTAGGGTATTTCCAACGATTGGTTTCCTTGTCTAGGTACGCCCGATAATATTTTCTATTGGCAGCCAATCGAAAAGCCCGTTCAGCCCGTCCTGACGTTAAATCGGGATACCGGGGCAGAATGCTCCATGTTTGGGAAAAATTAACGGAAAACGTGGCATCTTGGTCTTTCAACCCCTTTTTGGTCGTGACAATAATTACCCCATTTGCTGCACGGGAACCATAGATTGCCGCCGAGGAAGCATCTTTTAATACTTGTATCGATTCAATCATATCCGGGTTCAAGTCAGCCAACAAGTTTGCACCCGTGATCGGAGAAGTAAAAGAGTTTAATGGCATCCCGTCTACCACCCATAAGGGATTGGAAAAACGACGTTTTTGTTCGACGTCTAATGAATTATAACCGCGGATTGTCACGGCGATATCACCTCCTCCTGGTGCTCCGGAAATATTGGTTATATCCATCCCGGCTACTCGTCCTTGCAATAGGTTAGCGATACTTGATGTCGGGATCCCTTTTATTTCATCAGCCTTTATGGTTGACACGGCACCTGTCATTTTTCTTTTCGTGGTATTTCCGTAGGCAACAACAACCGTTTCGTCCAGCATTTGTATGTCTTCCTCTAAGGTGATGTGAAGGGTATCTGTTTTTTCGGTGAAATTAACAATTTGCGTTTTGAAACCCACGAAAGAAAATTCCAAAGAGCCTTTTGTTGTAGGAAGTTGTAAGGAAAACCAACCTTTATTATTTGTTGCTGTTCCAACGCTAGTGTTGGTTAATTTTATAGTTACTCCCGGCATCGGTTCTTTTTTCTTATCGTAAACCCAACCTTTTAAAGTGATGGATTTTTTCTCGTCTTGCGTGTTTGCCTTGAGTTTGATAACAATAGCATTGTTTAAAACGACGTATTCAAGATTCGTGTTTTTCAAACATTTTCGCAGAATCGCTTCTACATCGACTTGGTTTTCATTCAGCGTGATGCCTTTTATCGACGCGATATCCACGTCGTTGTACATAAAGGAGAAACTTGTCTGTTGCTTGAGTTCCCAAATGACCTCTTCCAACGTGGCGTTTTGTTTCTTGATCGTTACTGTTTGTGCGTTCGCCCCGGCAAAGGTTTGTAGCACGAAACACGTGAGTAATAGCAATGTCAGTTTCATACATCTAATCATTTTTCGCGTATTTCCCCCGGAGGGAAAAATGCTTTTCCATCTTTTTTTCATAACTTTGTTACGTTAATTAATGACTAATTAATATTTAGGACCGGGAATTGTTGGCGCAGGACCCGATCCTTTTTCTATTATCTGGTCTGAATGGTAATCGTGTTTGCCTTCCGGACAGCAAGCACTTTCCCGCTCTCGTTGATAATTTCTAACAGGTCGTCGATATTCTCATATTTATTCAAATTAGCGGATATCCGTATTTCTTTTGCCTCGGGATTGGTGTAAAAGACGGTTACTTTGTACCAGCGAACCAAGTCGTTCATCACGTCCTCCATGCGTTGGTTGCGGAAGACAAACATCCCGTTAATCCATCCCGTGTACAAATCCGTGTCCACTTTCAGAACAGAAGTTTCTCCGGTTGTCCTATCCAGGCGGAATTGCTCCGAAGGTTTCAACAGCACTTTCGTGTTATCGGCGTAAGCCCAGACGGAACCTTTTACCAGCGTGGTGTGCACGATGTCTTCGGTAGGGTAGGATTTTACATTAAAGCGTGTTCCCGTCACCTGTACTTTCATCCCTTTAGTGTGTACCACGAAAGCCCATCCTTCGGCATGCTCAACTTGGAAAAATCCTTCTCCTTCAAGATGTACCTCCCTAGGTTTCCCTTCCTCGAATTGCTCGGGAAAGCGTAATGTCGACTCGCAATTCAACCATATCCGTGTCCCATCCGTCAGTGTCACGCAGTAGTCTGCTCCTGCCGGGGTTTGTACCGTGTTGTAGGCAGGTTTTATGATCGGTTGGCTTTGTGCTTGTTGGTTTTTGGGACTTGCCGTATTATTTATTTGATAAGCAAGCATATTCAGAGAGTCGTTCACGACTTGGGTTCCTTGGGGTGTTTGTAAGTGAATCTGCGTTTGAGTCAGGTCGTAAACTTTTCCCGATGCGGTTGTCAATATGGCCCCCCGTCTTCCCTTGTACACATCCTCAACCGCCTGTACCGTTTCCTGTTTCGCGAAATGTTGCCTTAGCATTAATCCTCCCGCCACGCTCAACAGCACGCCCGCGCAAGCCGCCACGGACATCCATGCTCTCCTCCTGATCCGATGTTGCTGTTTTCGCCAAAACTTCTCCCATTCCTTGCTCGCCACGATCTGCCAGCCATGTTCTTTCCGTAAAAACGCTTCCCGATTCAGTATCACTTCCTCGAACAATTGTTTATTCTTCTCCTCAAGCAGCCAATCCACGAACTCCTCGTCCATCAACCTCTCCGGCTCCCTTAAATGGGAAAGGATAAACTCGATCTTGTCGTGTTTTTCATCCATATTCATCTTTTTTCATCTGTAACATTATAAACACAAGTTCACCCCGGAAATGGGTGAGGTAAAAATGAACTTTTTTTGAAAATTTTTTATCGAATCCAACCTCGGGAAACCAAATTGTAGCATAATATCCTTATTTTCATTACATTTATCGCAATAAAAAAAGAGGGCGTATTTCCCGTTAGTTTTCCCGTTCGCCCTCTTAACAAATTCGAATTGTCGCACAAATGTAATAAATTATTTCAATATTGGAATAGTGTAAGGTGATGCTTATTCAAAATTAATCATATCGGACAATTGTAAGAAATAATCATTTGACCAAATCTCAAGTGTTTTTGGCTTCTCGATGAATGGTTCTACATCCTGTTTTACCATTTTAATGTCGGTTGAAGCCAGGCGTTCTTTTAATAATCTGATGAACTCGGTTTTATTCATTACTATGCCATTAAATTCTTTTATTCGCTCTTGTAGATGTATGAAGTCTAGTTTTATATTATTTTTTATATACCATTCAAAATCATACCAATCGCGCCCTTTTACTCTGTTTTTCCAGTTCCTAAAAACTAATGCGTGCATCTTGCCTGCATATAAATCCGGTAAAGTGAAACAACGTGTCATGAATGAATATGGATGTAATAGTAATTTTTGTTCTGTTTGGAACTTTAAAGGAGGTTGGGTATCTACCTCTATTTTTATTTTTAAATTTTTTTCTGTTTGAAATGCTACATCGTACACATTCGTATCATCTTTTAGAAAAGCTGATTCAACTTTCCCAAAGTTTCGTTTATCTTTTTTCGTGATAATGACATCTCGTCCTAAAGTCTTGAATTCTTCTATGATTGAAGGGAAATAACTCTCTAATTTGAACGAGGCGTCAGGTTCTAGTAGCGAAAAATCTATATCTTCAGAGAATCGTTCTAATTTATGAAATATTCTCAAACAAGTTCCACCATAAAAAGCTGCTTTGTTGAAAAAACCTCCTCGATAAAGTCCGGCTAATGTTATTTGTTGCATGATTTCGTAAATGGCGTTTCGGCGATCCTTATCGGTAATGATCTTATATTGAGAAAGCATTTGTTCAAACATATCGTTCATCGCTTTAAAATTTTAATGATTGTTGTGATGGTTGTCTTCTTCTTTCCATGTAAGGCGCATTGTTCAAAAATGTTCGTGTTCATTTTATAGAATGCGTTCATATCAAAGCGAAGATTTTCTTCCAAGTAAGTAATGATTTCTTTCTGAAAACGTAAATTTAATTTTGGCGTGTCGATAATCAGGTCGCATAAAGCTTTTTCGGGTGTGGCAATGAGAAAAGCTATGTCTGTTCTGACTTCCTGTCTGATACCTATGGCAAAGTATTCTTGAGAACATTGCGTATATTCGAATTTACCAAGAGTATTGTAAAAGTGTCGAGTATGTTTGGTTGTCATCGATTGAATCGTGTAAACGCTTTCTGGAATGAGTCCATAATAACGTAACGCTGATTCTTTGGAAACATAAGATGGTCCATACATATGATTGGCAATCAACTCTAATGATAATAGTTTACTGCTTACTTCGGGAGAAACGACATATAATCCTTTCTTAAGTCGGATGATTTTACCGAATTTTTCTAATTCGCTGATTTTGTTATGTACTGATACGAGATCCGGGTACATGGACTTTAAAATTGCAAAATCAACAGGTATATTTCCTATTTCAGAAAGTATATTCATTTGTTCGATGTTTCCTAATTTTGAAAACAAAGATAGTAAAAATTGGAACAGATAATACTATTTTTTTCAATTATCTGTTCCGAAAATTACGGTTTTCGATTTTTGTATATAGATAAAGTGCTGGTGAAGTATTATATTTCATTGTTGAAAAAGGATAATTTATCTGATAAAAATACTTGTAATAGTTTGTTTTTGTAAAATTAATTTTACATATTTGATTCGCTATGTAAATCTGTTTGTTATGATACAAGAAATAAGTAATTTTATGGATACTCTTCCTCCATCATTAAAGGAGAAAGGAATTAAGCCTAAGGAAGGAATCCATGCGTTGTTGCGATTGTTAAAAAGTGATGATGGTGATATCTACATGGATTCAAGTTCTGTTGAAAAGGTTTGTTACACGAAGAGAGCGACAGAATTTGATCATCCTTTTTTGCAGCGTTGTGCTTATTATGCACAATATGCCTGGTGTGTGAATACAAATAAATGTTTTGATCTGCCAGCTAAAGGAATTCATTCTTGTTCTCCTTATTGTATCGGTTTTAAGAAAGAGTCGTTGGAAGGGGGTGGGAAGTATGCGAGTGACAAGGAAAAGATATATGATCGAATTAATTCTTATTTTGAGAATGCTTACTTATTTGTAGATGAACAAGAGAAAGAACGGTTAAAAGTCTTTCAAAACTTTATCAATTCCAAAGAAAAGTTGAATGCTTTGATTTCGTTGTTTGCAGAAGAATTTGCATTGTTGGGAGAGAAGGAATATATCGTTTTATATTTGGACGAGGATATTGAGAAGTATAGATCGATGAATGAAAAGTATTTGACGGATAAATTATTTAATACTAATGATTATAATAAAAAGTATGGTGAACAAATTTTTGGAACCAGTGACTTCTTGAATGGATTCCCGAGTAAGAAACCATTTTTGGTTCACCAATCTGCGACATTCGATATCGCGGGGAGAATCTCCGGCAAAGTTGCTCGTAATTTGTATGAATTCCAAGATATATTGAAACGGAATATTTTACCTCGTCCATTACCGATATTTGTTTATCAGGAAGAATTAGAAAGGGAGTTTGCTGTTGTAAGTGAGAATGTCGATGCCGGGAAAAAGATTGGATACAAGGAGGTTATTGAGAAAATGAATGAAAAATACCAAGAGGATATTGGAAATTATTATTTGTTATTTTTTCAGGGTGGAGAGGTAAAAGACTTTGATTTTGTATCTAAGTTTTCCTATCGCTTGCGGGGAGAGCAAAACGATTATTGGGAGATTAAAGATTATTTCGGCTTGAAACGGGAGCAAAGAATTTATAATGTTTTCGAGTTGGAATTGAAGGTGCTGAAACCAATATTCAATAACTCTTTGATCGTTCAGACAAAAAATGGAGATGTTTTGTATAAATATTTTGACGAGATAGATTCGAAATATTGTAAACCAAATATTTATATCCTTTTAATGAAGTATCGTAAAGCTTTTTATAATTATATCTATAAATCGAATAGAGCTGCTGTTACCAAGAGAATGTTTGATGATATTCTTTTGACAAGTGTGTTAGAAGGCATTCGATCGGATGAAATGGAGAATGGACGGCATACGGAAGGATTCAATATTCTAGAGAAAATGAATATATGGTTTAGTCTATCTGATCAATTTGATATTAATCGTAAAAATAATATAGAAACTATGGGAAATAGAATTCAACGACACAAAGCCTTTATAGCAAACTTAATAGAAGAAAAAGTATCTATTGAACTGGATGACGAATTTGCTTTTGCATTGGGACAGGTTATTTATTATCTGTTTTCAAAGAGTGAAACAAATGACAGAGGTTATCGACGCTTGGAACCTTTTATGCAACAGAATAATGTATTAGCTTTACAACAAGCTACGGCAAAACTTTTTGATAAGCATAAACATGAAGTCTACTCTAAAGGGTTCAAGTGTGTATTTTCTGAAGTTATGGATTATGAATCCACGGTAGATATGAGGCAATATATACCGGTGATGTTATCAGGTTTTTTTGCCAATAATATGTTGTTTGGAGAAAAGAAATCGGAAGAGAAAACAGAAGAGTAATAAAGTCTAATTTAACTCATAAGATATTATGGATAATTCATTTAAAAACAGAGTTTTTGGTTGTGCAGTTATTAAATCAGTTAATTCAAATTATAATGCGGATTTTATGCATCAACCTCGTACCTTACCTGACGGAACGGTGTACGCGACTGACAAAGTATTGAAATATTCGATTCGGAATTATTTCAAGAAACAATATCCTTACGAAAAGGTGTTTTATTTTAAAAGTTTGAATGAAGATATGCAACCTCGGGATTTAGACCAGACGTATGTTGATAATTTCGGGGAATATCCTAAAGTGGGTAAGAAAGAAGAAGTGAAAGCACGAAAGATCATTTTGGAAAATCTTTTGGGATGTATTGATGTAAGGTTGTTTGGTGGGACTTTTGCAAGTAAAATTGCTAATCTTTCATTGCATGGTTGTGTACAATTTTCGCATGGAGTAAATCGTTTTGCCGAAAATATTATTTACTCGGAACAAATATCTTCTCCTTTTAGGAATTCAAACGAGGATAAAGAAAATTCGATGCAAACTACTTTAGGTACTCAGTTTAAATTGAAAGAAGGGCATTACGTGCATCATATATCAGTTAATCCGGGGAATCTTGAAGGACTTGCAACTTTGGTAGGAAATGAAGGAGTAACACTAGAAGATATTGAAAAATTGAAAGAAGGATTGAGGAATGGTGTGACTTTTTATGATTCGGCTGCAAAAATAGGAACGGAGAACGAGTTGTTGTTGTGGGTCGAGTTGAAAGAAGGGTCGAAACTCGTTTTGCCTTCTTTTGTCGAGTTAGTAGAAGTAAATGAGGCTCGGGAAATTGATTTGAAGGGTATTTGTGCTTTGTTGGGTAAAGAGAACGTGAAAAAGGAGATTAGTAAGATCGAGGTTTATTATAACCAAGGTATCACGAAAGTTATAAATATGCCGGAGGGTGCTGTTGAAAAAGAATTGAATTGAGCATGAGTGAGAAATGTTTGGTATCTTTTGATTTGAGGGCTGATTTCGGTTTTTTCAAGAAACCGGATTATAATGATGGGTTATTGTTGTCGTACAATATGCTACATAAACCAGCATTATTGGGTATTCTTGGTGCGATAATCGGTTTGCAGGGGTATGACTCGAAAGGCGTGTTGCCGGAATACTATCAGCGATTGAATTCGTTGCCGGTAGGAATTGCACCTTTGAAAGGGTATCACAACAGGGGAAATTTCGAGAAAACGGTCGTGAAGTATACTAATACTGTCGGGTATGCAAATAAGGATGGAAATTTGTTGATAGAAGAGAGTATGTTGATACGTCCGGCTTACCGTTGTTACCTGTTGTTAGACCCGGGAATAGAAGATCACGTGAGGTTGTACGAATATTTGAAAAACGGACAAGCTGAATATATTCCTTACCTGGGAAAGAATGAGTATCCGGTTTGGTTTGGGGATACTTTTCAAGAGTATGATTATGAAAGTTTCGTGGCAACCCGGAATTTTAAGATTGATTCCTTGTTTATAAAAGAGAGAATTATAAAAAACGAAAAAGTAGAGGAGAGTTATTCCTGGGATATAGAGGCTATGTTGAATGCAAGTTCTTTTACTTATTTTGAAAGGTTACCCGTGGGATTTGATATAGAGTTAATGCAATATGAAATGGCAGAATTTGCTTATTCGGATTGGATATTGAAGGCGGGGGCTAGTATATCGAATTTGTATTTGTTGAAAAATGGAGAGGAAGAATTAGTCGTACAATTGTTCTAACGATGGAAAGTTATAGGGATATATCTGACGAGTTATGGAAAAAAATAGTATTGCTGGAGAATGACCAGCAATACTTTGGACATATTCATGATAAGTTTTCCCCGGAACGATTGCTGGAACACATGGAAAAAGTGTGTCGGACGGCTTGTATCTTGATCGAGCAACACTCGTTGGATAGTGTTATAGATAGGTTATTGTCGGATGTGTTTAAAAAAGTTGAACAGTCGGAAATAAAAGGACGATTGGTTGATTTCGGGAAAAGATTGTTCGTGGCTTCTTGTTTGTGTCATGACTTTGGAAAAGTAAACGAGAATTTTCAAGTTGACCGAATGTTGAACACGAAATGGTTCGAGCATAAAAAAAATTCGCTAGAGCCTCCCTTTGGGCATTCGTTTCTGGGAACTTATCTGTTTGTTAGTTTATTTGTGAACGAAATAGCTAAAGAGGGTAAGTCTTTGCCGGATCGGGTGAAAAATTGGATGGTAGCCTTGACTTTTTTCTTTGGTTATGTGATTTATAGGCACCACGCTGCCGATTGGAAAAAATTGACAAGTGAAAAATATCTGAATGAGTTTTTGGGGAAGTATGATGAGTTGCGAGAATATCTGAAGTCCTGGCAAATTGATGTAAATCCCAAAATACTGGAATCAATTTTCAAGTATATCGTTAATATATCGGAGCAGTTTGAGCGGGAGTGTTCGATAGGTTTTCCCTTGTATGCTTTGCTGAAATTGAATTCTTCTCTATTAACGGCATCGGATTATCTGGCCACACACGAGTATATGACCGGGGATCCCGTGCATGATATGGGGGTGTTTAATGATAGGGCGAGAGTGGAGGAGATTATTAAATATTTTCGTGATTTTGAGCATAATAAAACTGTTTATTCTCAACTGGGAAATTTTGAGCCAACTTGTCCTCAACAAAAATCTAAAGAGAACTTGAACCATTTGCGTAAGGAAATGGCGATAGAGATTATTCGTACGATGAGGGCAAATATTGATAGAAGATTATTTTACATAGAAGCTCCAACAGGAGGTGGCAAAACGAATATGTCTATGATCGCCGTGACGGAATTGCTCGCGAGGTATGGAGATATTAACAAAGTCTTTTACGTGTTTCCTTTTACAACATTAATCACGCAAACGTATAGTTCTTTAAAGAAGTCGATGGGATTGACTGCCATGGAATTAGCAGAATTGCACTCGAAAGCTGCTTTGCATGATAAGATGGAGGGGAAGGAGGATGGGTTGTATGGTGATAAGAAAAAAGACTATATAGATCATTTGTTTGCACTTTATCCCGTGACGGTTTTATCCCACGTGAAGTTTTTCGATATTTTGAAAACGAACCAAAAGGAAAGTAATTATCTTCTACACCGTTTGTCCAATTCTATCGTGGTGATTGACGAGTTGCAGTCGTATAATCCCAAGATTTGGGATAAGATGTTATATTTTATATCACAATACGCCTATTATTTTAATATCCGTTTCGTGATTATGTCTGCGACATTACCCAAGATTGGATTATTGTCGAGTGTGCCTCTGCCTGAGAAAGTTGAATTCGTGGATTTGTTACCTCATGCACGAGATTACTTGACAAACCCGAATTTTGCTCAACGAGTTAATTTTAGGTTTGATTATTTTGAACAGGAGGTGGAAATTCCTTTCCTCATGGATAAGGTGATCGAAAAATCTGTTGAATACGCTCGAATAAAGTCAAAAACGAAGTCTGTACATACTATCATAGAATTTATATTTAAAAAATCAGCTTCTGATTTTTACCGTCTGTTGAGTCGGATGGAACATCCGTTTGACGAAGTTTTCGTGTTGTCGGGGACGATTTTGGAATCCAGAAGAAAAGAAATTATCAATATATTGAAGAGCAAGGAGAGTCGAGAGAAGAATATATTGTTGATAACTACTCAAGTGGTGGAAGCGGGAGTGGATATTGATATGGATTTGGGTTTCAAGAACATTTCATTGATTGATAGCGATGAACAATTGGCTGGACGGGTTGACCGAAATGCCAGCAAAGAGGGGTGTGAGGTGTATTTATTCCGGTTGGATGAGGCGAAAGTGTTGTATGCCGGGGATAAGCGATACGAGGTGACAAGGAATTCAATTTCGATGGATGATTATAAGGCAATATTAAGGGAGAAGGATTTTGGGAAATTGTATTCGCTTGTTCTGCACAATATTGATGAATGGAATTCTACAAGTTTTGTCGAAAATTTCCAGACAACTTTTCTTCGGGATGGTATATCCTGTCTGGATTATGAAGAGGTGGATAAACGGTTTAAGATTATAAACCAGCAGAATGTATCTATTTATGTTCCCATGAGAATACCTGTAAAGATTGTTTCGACAGAAGCAGGAAAGGAAGAAAATATCTTTTCTATAAATGAATTAGAATTTTTGACACTCTTTGATGTACATGTGGTTGATGGAATGATTAATGGAGCTGACGTGTGGAGAATTTATGAACAGTTGGTATTGTCAAGGAGTGAGAATTTTGATTTGGAGAAATTGGTACATTTCAAAATGTTGCAAAGTATTATGTCCAAGTTCTCTTTTTCTCTTTTATATATGTCGAAGGATTACAAGCAGCTTTTATGTGGGGTTGGTGAAGAAAAGTACGGGTATTTTTATTTTTCCCATTGGGATAATAAAGGAATGAATGGTGTGTTGTATGGATACGAGTTCGGTTTAAATAGTGATGCATTTGAAGATATAGGAATTATTTAAGATGATGGTTACCGGGACATTGATAAATTTGTATCACGTGTGCAAGCGGGAATTGTGGTTGCATGCGAATGGCGTTAGGATGGAACATACTTCGGATGTTGTTACGGAAGGGAAGTTGGTCCATGAGGTGTCGTATCCCCAGCGAACGGCTAAGTACGAGGAAGTGAGAATTGGTGGCTCCGTTATTGATTATTACGATTCTAAGGCTAAGGTTATTCATGAGATTAAGAAATCGGCGTCAAAGGAAGAGGCTTATGTCTGGCAAGTGAAGTTTTATATTTACTTGTTTGAAAGGGAAGGTATTGAGGGTGTTGTAGGAATATTGGAATATCCTCTTTTGAGGGAAACTCAGCAAGTTGTATTGGAGGATGCTGATCGGAAAATTTTGGATCGTATGATAATGGAGATTGAAGCTATTGTTGAGGATGAAGCTTGTCCGGAAGGGTTGTCTAAAAGGAAATGCGGACAATGTTCGTATTTTGAATTTTGTTATTCAGGGGAGAGTGAAGAAGAGTAAAGGTGAAATTGGATAAGTGTTCTTTGACATGTTGATTAATGATTGATTTTCAATGATATGATTTATCAGGAAAAAGATAATCTTTTTCCTGATAAATTGGATTACGTGGGGTTGAGTGTATATAAGGATACAAATTTTAAAATGATTATATTATGAAAAGAACATATTATTTATTTAATCCTGGTCGAATGAGCCGATCGGATAATACCTTGAAATTTACTCCCGTGGATGAAAACGGAGAGGAAGGTCAGCCACGATATATTCCGATAGAAACCGTGGATAATTTTTTTATATATGGAAGTTTGGATGCCAATAGTGCTCTGTATAATTTTTTAGGAAAGAATCGGGTGGCAGTACATTTTTTTGATTATTATGAGCATTACACGGGTTCTTTTATGCCTAGAGATTATTTGTTATCAGGACGGATGCAGATAGCCCAAATGAAACATTATATTCGGAAAGAAAAACGGATGGAGATTGCTAGAAGTTTTATTCAGGGGGCTGCATTTAATATGTTGAAAAATTTGAAATACTATAATAACAGGGGAAAAGATACTACAATTCAGATTGAGCGTGTTGAGTCATATATTCCTCTGATTGCCACTGCGGATGAAATTCCGGTGCTTATGGGTATCGAGGGAAATATTCGCCAGGTGTATTATGAAGCGTTTGATGTTATTATTGATGGTTTTACAATGGGTAATCGAACGAAGATGCCGCCTTCAAATGAAGTGAATGCCATGATTTCATTCGCAAACGCCATGTGTTATTCAGTTTGTTTAGATGCAATATATCACACGCAATTAAATCCGACTATTAGTTTTTTGCATGAACCGGGAGAGAGGAGGTACTCGTTAGCTTTAGATGTAGCGGAGATATTTAAACCGATTTTAGCTGATCGATTGATATTTTCGATGTTTAATCGGAAACAGGTGCAAGCTTCTGATTTTGACCAAAAATTGAATGGATGTTTATTGAAACCTAATGCAATGAAAAAAGTTGTTCAAGAATGGGAAGGACGAACAAAAGAAACAATCAAACATCGGGTTCTAGGAAGGAACGTGAGTTATAGGCATTTGATTAAATTGGAATGTTATAAGTTGACAAAGCATTTGTTAGGGATTGAAGAATATAAACCTTTAAAAATGTGGTGGTAATGTATGTGATTTTAGTGTATGATGTGGATCAGAAAAGAACATCCAAGATGTTGAAATTATGTAGGCGTTATTTGTCCTGGATACAAAATAGTGTATTTGAAGGGGAAGTTTCGGAAGTACAATTGAAACAATTAACTTTAGAAGCAAAAGAAATTATGGAGGACAAGGATAGTTTGATCGTTTTTAAAAGTCGTGATGAAAGATGGTTGCAGAAGGAAATTATTGGGGATGAACGTTCAAGTGTATCTAATTTTTTGTAAAAGATAGATGGGGGAAGGATTGTTGCGTGTATTTATTTATATTTGTAGTGTTTATTTGAGTTCTTTTGTTTGATGATAATTAAGAATGATGACGTCGACCTCATTTATGAATTGTAGTTTGCGATGATTTATATTTGTAATTAAGGAGAGTATTATCTGGTATTTGTTGAATATTAGATGTTTATATAAAGTCGTCAACATCCCGGGAAAATCTTATTATTAGGGGTCGACGCAAATTTTACTTGAAAAATAGAGATTGATAAGATGTTAATTTGTTGATTCTTTGTTGGTAACGTTGTTTTTTATAACGGATATTAATTGTACCAAGGTGGTATTGAAACTTAAACATGCAGGACAGACTCCACATGGGATATAAAATATTAATTGTACCAAGGTGGTATTGAAACGTATCTTTCTGTTTGGTTGAATAATGCGTTGGAGAATATTAATTGTACCAAGGTGGTATTTAATTGTACCAAGGTGGTATTGAAACGTATCTTTCTGTTTGGTTGAATAATGCGTTGGAGAATATTAATTGTACCAAGGTGGTATTGAAACGAAGGAGTCTGAAGATATCGAGATTTTACAGTCCGATATTAATTGTACCAAGGTGGTATTGAAACTAGCTTTTGTCTTTAATTGTTAATAACTCATTTTCTATATTAATTGTACCAAGGTGGTATTGAAACAGTTTGTTTCGCTCGCTTCGCTCGATATTAATTGTACCAAGGTGGTATTGAAACACTTCTTTACACCATTTATCGACCAAAGCTTTAAAATATTAATTGTACCAAGGTGGTATTGAAACAATGCAATCCTGTCCCCTCCCGATGGTAGATTGCTTATATTAATTGTACCAAGGTGGTATTGAAACTGTCTTTGAAGGAGATGTGTAGACATCTCCTTTTTCATATTAATTGTACCAAGGTGGTATTGAAACAAAAGTGAGCCAGGAGAAGTAGGTAAAACAGAAGAAATATTAATTGTACCAAGGTGGTATTGAAACTTTTCCACTCCATTAGACCTGATTCGTCTTATTAAATATTAATTGTACCAAGGTGGTATTGAAACTCAATATCGGGAATGTTATAAGGGATAAGATTCAGTATATTAATTGTACCAAGGTGGTATTGAAACGAGAGAGAACCCGTTAGAGTATCAAGAATTGCCCGAATATTAATTGTACCAAGGTGGTATTGAAACAACGGGAGTGCTGAAAAATCCTTTGCATTCGTGCCAATATTAATTGTACCAAGGTGGTATTGAAACATACTTGGTCCGTGTGGATGGCATGGGGTTCCATTATATTAATTGTACCAAGGTGGTATTGAAACTTACCTACGCGATTGTGTAACGGGTAAGTTGTTGGAATATTAATTGTACCAAGGTGGTATTGAAACACATTAACACCAAAAACACGATTTAAAAGAGCCGGAATATTAATTGTACCAAGGTGGTATTGAAACTTTTCGAGGTCATGTACTGTGTCGCTTGTAACTTAATATTAATTGTACCAAGGTGGTATTGAAACCAACTCGACCGCCATCGGTAGCTAACCACAATTCCATATTAATTGTACCAAGGTGGTATTGAAACATAGTAACAATTAAAAAATTAAAGCCATGATGAACGATATTAATTGTACCAAGGTGGTATTGAAACTTATGGTCTTGAAGCTGATCTTTCTCAAGCTACTTCATATTAATTGTACCAAGGTGGTATTGAAACTTTGGTAGGCTTATGGTTGCAATTCCGGAATAAAATATTAATTGTACCAAGGTGGTATTGAAACAAGTTCTTGAGTGCGATTATATTCTTGAAAAATAACAATATTAATTGTACCAAGGTGGTATTGAAACGCTTCACCTTGTTCTTCTTGATGGCCTTGCTGATGATATTAATTGTACCAAGGTGGTATTGAAACTTAAATCAGCTTGCTGCTGAGAATCAAGGTATCTAATATTAATTGTACCAAGGTGGTATTGAAACATTAATAACCGAATTACGCCGGGAATATCTGATGAAATATTAATTGTACCAAGGTGGTATTGAAACAATTCTGCGTCTCCCGTGTCAAGCCACCATTCCCAATATTAATTGTACCAAGGTGGTATTGAAACAGTTTGTTTCGCTCGCTTCGCTCGATATTAATTGTACCAAGGTGGTATTGAAACACGTTTTCCTAATCCCGTTGTCAGACATGTTATCTCCTATTAATTGTACCAAGGTGGTATTGAAATAAAGGAATCTCTATTTCTCCCTCGGGGGATATAGGGCTATTAATTGAACCAAGAAGGTATTGAAACTTTAGTAGTTCAGCCCGTATGAATACAGCTTCTTTCTATTAATTGAACCAAGGTGGAATGAAAGCTTAAATGTTTAAATCTTATTCTTTAGAGGTAATCAAGGATTCCTTGTTAAACTTAGGTATGTCATCATTTTTTATGGAAAATTATGGTGTTTATCAATTTTATAGATATATTTGTAAAATAGTGATGATGTATTAAGGTATGTTTTTTTATTTCTAAAATTAGTATGAACAAAGAGGATTATTTGTCTCAGATGAAGACTCTTGAGGATATTATTATAGACGCTCGGGAGCAACAAAGTGTTTTGAGACGGCAGTATATTGATGCCAACAAAAGATTTGACGTGAATGAAAGAATCCGGATTATTACGCCTGGATTCAGGAGGGTTACCCCGGATGAGCATGGAAGAACTCGGATTCCCGAGGAGGTGAGGTATGCTTACGTGGAAGGATACACGATCGATGCGCAGGGGAAGATCACGTATTTATTGTCAAAGGAAACGACGTCTCATCGGAAAGCCGTGGCAAAGACTTTTTACACGGAATTTGACATTCTTGAAAAGATAGACCCGGAAGATCTTCCGATATTGTAAAAAGGTCGGGTGTTCAAGGATGTTATAAAAAGAGCGATAAGTACTGGACTTATCGCTTGGGGTATTATGTGCGGTTAGTGACCACGGCGTTGACGTTTCTTTTCCATCGAGATACTGATGATGAACGGTATGGAGAAGAATACCACGGTTCCGACGACGACTAACCCGGTGTACATTGCCGGACTGCCGACGGGGAGTTGGGACGGCGGGAAGAAGGTGACAGCGAAGGAGAATAGCACGGCAAGGAATCCTATGCCCGCTATCAGCCACATACCCATGTTGCCTCCCGGTACCCGATAGCTTCGGGGAAGATCGGGTTGGGTGTACCTCAGTTTAATTCCGGAGGCGTACATCATCATGTACATGAGTAAGTACAAGCCTATCGTGAGGGCGCTTAACAGGAAGAATGCCACGCTGACGTCGTCCATGACCATGTAGAGGGACGATAATACCGTGACGATGCAACCTTGTATGATGAGGATGTTGATCTGAATACCGTTTTTATTTGTTTTCTTCAGAAAGTCGGGGAGTTGCCCGTCGTTTGCCGTCCAAAGCAGACCACGACTGGGACCGGAAATCCATGACATGACTCCAGCCAGCGCCCCGAAAGCGACGAGAAGTCCCATTATGTTGGTAACCCAACCGATGTGATAGTGGTCGAATAGTTGTTGGAAAGTAACAAATAACCCCGATTGTAAGTTTATTTGGTCGTAAGGTGTGACGATAGACACAGCTAGAGCCCCGAGGGTAAATATCCCGAAGGATATAAGTGCGGCGAGGAACATTGCCTTGGGGAATTGTTTTTGGGGGTTCTGTAATTCTTGGGCGTGTACGGCATGTACTTCAACCCCGGCAAAAAGGAGTAATATCCCAGCTAGAAAGGCGATGTCACTCATTCCCGTGATATGGGGAAACAGGCGGGGGTGCACGTGTTGTGCTGCGTCGATTTTGACAACTTCCGAAACGGATGCGGGCACGTGTTCCAGGGCGATCGGATTGTCACCAACGATCCAGATGATTGCCATGATAATAATGACAATACCGGGTAACACGGTTCCGAGAAGGAATCCCTGGCTGGTGATCTTCGACACGGTGGAAGTTCCCTTGAGGGTTACCCACGTGGCGAACCAGTACATGACGATAGAAAATAACCCGACGAACATTCCGTTTTGTGCCAAATCCGGTTTGCCTATCATGTAAGCGATGGAGGCGGCAGCGAAACCGAGTACGGTGGGATACCAGACGACGTTCTGTATCCATTGCAGGAAGATGGCGGCGAAGCCCATGCGTTGGTTGAATGCTTCCTTCACCCACGTGTAGACTCCTCCTCCTTTTGCCGCAAAGGCACTACCTAGTTCCGCACCGACAAGGGCGGCGGGAATGAGAAACAGGAATGTCGCGAAGAAGATATAAAAGAACATGGTGAGTTCCTCTTGTGCCATCATGGGGAGTCCCCGCAAGCTAATGACAGCGGCTGCCGTCATCAATGCGAGTTGAGTTGTCGTGATGTGTTTAGTTGGTTTAGTCATAACGAAATAATTTTAAATAAGATGTAGTAATTTCCTCTTTTTTGTTTGTAACAAATCGTATCGATCTGTTATAACGTAAAAAGGGGAATATTTGTTAGGTAAATTTCTAATATTTTGGTTACCAGTACTAAATGCTCGGATGTAGTTCCTCGGGTAAAGTATTGCCACCCATGATGAGGAGGAGAAACAGGGAAGGGGGAAATTCTTCACGTAGTATTTTCAATCCGGTGGTGACGTGTGTCTTGACGGTATTGACGGAAATGTTGAGTTCATCCGCTATTTCTTTATACTTTTTACATTCAATGAAACATAGTTTCATGACTTGCGAGCAACGTTCGGGAAGCTGGTCTATCCGCTCCATGATAAGGCGAAGCAATTCTTCCCGGTTGTCAGGAGAAGGTAAAGTGTACGTGGGTTCTTCGACGAGTTCCTGTTGCACGTGGGTATCTTCTACTTTCCGGTGTGCCAAGTAGTTGATAGCCCGGTTGCGGGTGAGGCTGAAAAGATAGGGTAGAATGGGACGGGAGAAGTCTATTCTTTCCCGGTTGTTCCATATGCTGAGGAATACATCGTGAGCGATGTCCTTGGAAGTATCCAGATCGTTCACGAAAGTCATGGCATGGGTACAGAGTGCAGTGAAGTGCTGTTTGAAGATGCTTTCAAACTCGTTGCACGTTAATTCTTTGTTTTTCCCGTGTTCCATAATCCAACTTTGATTGTTGCAAAGGTAGGAAATTTTATTAATTTTGGCACTCAAAGTTCGATATATGGAATGGTTAAATAGTTTATTTGTAGAACACTCTGTCATTCAGGCGGTCATTGTGGTATCGCTGGTTTCGGCAGTAGGGTTGGCTTTGGGGAAAATCAGTATATGGGGAGTGTCGTTGGGAGTGACCTTCGTGTTCTTTGCCGGTATAATGGCAGGTCATTTCGGTCTTACTATTGACCCCCAGATGTTGAATTATGCCGAGAGTTTTGGGTTGATTATTTTCGTGTACGCCCTCGGGTTGCAGGTGGGACCCGGTTTCTTTTCCTCGTTAGGGAAGGGCGGGTTGAAGTTGAATATACTGGCGATGGTCGTGGTGTTTCTCGGGGTGGTGATGACCTTGGGATTTCATTGGACTACGGGGGTGTCGTTGCCCGATATGATGGGTATTCTTAGTGGAGCAGTGACGAACACCCCGGCGTTGGGTGCGGCGCAGCAGACGTTGAAGCAAATGGGCGATCCGACAATTTCTGCTGCCGATCTGGCATTGGGATGTGCCGTGGCTTACCCGTTAGGAGTGGTCGGGGTGATTTTGGCGGTGATTTTCGTGCGTAAGCTTTTTGCCTCGAGGATATTCTTCAAGAAGACAGGTGAGGATAAGCGCAAGAAGACAATCGTGGTGGGAATAAACGTGAGCAATCCCGGCGTGACGGGTAAGACCATCAAGGAGATTGCCCGCTTGTCGTCGAAGAAGTTTGTGATTTCTCGTTTGTGGCGGGATGGAAAGGTGGTTATTCCCGCTTCAGACACGGTGGTACAGGTGGACGACCGTTTGTTGGTAATTACCACGGAAGGGGATGTCGATGCGTTGTCGATGATGATCGGGGAGAGGGATAGTACGGATTGGAACCAAGAAGATATTGACTGGAATAAGGTGGATAATCAGCTCGTGTCACACCGTATTGTGATTACCCGCCCCGATATTAACGGGAAGCGTTTGGGGGCGTTGCGTTTGAGAAACGAGTTCGGCATTAACGTGACCCGTATCTATCGTGCGGGTATCGTGCTTTTGCCGACGCCGGATCTGGTGTTGCAGTTGGGCGACCGTCTGAACGTGGTTGGAGAGGAAGCCGCTATAGCCCGAGTAGGAGAAGCGGTCGGCGATGCAGTGAAAGACCTTGACGAGCCGAATCTCGTGGCGGTATTTATCGGTATGGTGTTGGGCTTATTGTTGGGTTCGATACCTTTGGTTATTCCCGGGATTAGTTTCCCGGTGAAGCTTGGATTGGCGGGTGGTCCTATTGTAATGGGTATTCTTGTTGGAGCCTTTGGTCCCCGGATACATATGATTACTTATACCACGATCAGCGCTAACTTGATGTTGCGGGCTCTCGGGCTCTCGATGTACTTGGCGTGCCTTGGTTTGGATGCTGGGACGCATTTTTTCGAGACGGTTTTTCGTCCGGAGGGTGCGTTGTGGGTGGCGCTCGGTTTCGCGATCACGGTGGTACCCGTGGTAATCGTGGCTGCAGTTGCTATCAAGTGGATGAAAATAGATTTCGGCTCGGTAGCGGGTATGTTGTGCGGGAGTATGTCCAATCCCATGGCTTTGAATTATGTCAACACTACCGTGGATAACGATTCGCCTTCCGTGGCGTATGCAACGGTCTACCCGTTGACGATGTTCGTCCGGGTAATTTTGGCGCAGGTGATTTTGATGTTGTTTCTATAAATTTGTCTGATCGTAAAAATCACTTTTTCCCCATTCGATGGAACATCCCGTGATTGGTTGGGAGCCTTTGCCCGTGATGTCCAGTAGGTCATCTTTTATCTTGTAGTAGGTGAAGCCTGCCCCGATAAGCAATGTCTTGTAGACGTCATTCATGTCGGTATCTTGCGGCACGAGTTTTCCTTGTTTTATGCGTATTGGTGTCAGTTTTTGTCCTTTCACCCCGATTTTGACATTTGAACCTATAAACAAGATGTGCCAGCCGTCCACGACGGGCAGGTCTTTTGCCGGGTAGAACACGTGCTGACCGTTCTCGCTGGAAAAGGTGATCTTTGTCGGGTGGATTTCCCGGTTCTTCCCGAATATTTTGCTGGCGAGTGTCCCTTGTTTCGACATTTCGTCTATGGTGTATTTGAATTCATCGATAAGGTCGGGCATAAGCAGGTATAATTCCTTTTGCGGGTCTTCTTCCCATTCGTCGAGCTTCATTTCCAGTATTAAAGCGAGAGCCATGAGTGCCTCCGGAGCGACGTGCAGTGTTATATCTTTTCTTTCCATCATTGTGTGTTTTATATTTAACCTTCTTGAACAATTGAGTTCACAGCCGGGAAGTAAGTTACGCGAATATTTTATAAAAACCAACGAATTGTATTGTTTTGTTGCATGGAAATTTTAGAAACACGATTTTGTCCTCGTTAGTGGTTGGCGGACACGGGAAACGGAAAAGTTTTTATTGTAATCCCGTGATAATGTCAAAAAAAAAGTTATCATTGGTATAGTATTTGGTGGTATAACAAGTTATGAACTTGTTGTTTGAAACATTGACGTGTATTTATTCGTAAACATATAAATTTGAAGAAGTAGGAATGTCAAATAGAAGTGACCGTATAATGAAGACCTTTAAAACAAGTAGACATGGAAAAGAAATTTCGATTTAGGACAAATTTGAAATGCAATGGTTGCGTATCAAAAGTCACCCCGTTTTTGAACAGCACGAGGGATGTTAAGGATTGGTCTGTTGATTTACAACATCCCGACAAGGTGTTGACCGTGACGTTACAGACGGGCGATACGCGTTCCGTGCGTAAGGCGTTCGAGGGAGCGGGGTTTAAAATTGAAGAAATACATTAGAGAGCATGTTAATTATTTTATCACCGGCAAAAACCATGGATATGTCCATGGTGGAGAAAGAAATACCGGGTACTACGCCCGAGTACGCCACGGAGGCGGAATACCTCGCGGAGCGGATGCGTCGTTTCTCGGCGTCTGATTTAGAGAAAATGTTGAAGATAAGCGATAAGCTGGCACGTGAGAATTACGAACGTTACCAGCGGTTCGGCAGCTTGTCCAACCCGCGTAAACAAGCGTTGCTGGCGTATAACGGGAGCGTCTTCAAGGCTATTGATCCCGCTTCGTTTTCTGTCGATGATTTTAAATATGCCCAGGAGCACCTTCGTGTAATATCGACCCTTTATGGGTTGGTACGACCGTTAGACCTCATACAAGCGTATCGTATTGCTTTTGCCGTGAAATTGAACGGGGTAGACGGGGGTGACCTTTATGATTATTGGGTTCCTAAGTTGACAGCTCCATTATTGGATTCCGTCCACTCTGCCGGGGGTATTTTGGTAAATCTTGCCAGCCTCGATATACAAGGAGCCTTGCAAATGAAGGTTATTCGGGAAAAAGTACGGGTTATCACGCCGGAATTTCAAGAATGGCGTGACGGCAAGTACGAAACGATCCGTACCTATGCCAAGGTGGCACGGGGGATTATGACCCGTTATATCCTGCTTAACCGGGTGGAGGATCCCGAGGAGTTGAAGTCTTTCCGGTGGGATGGTTTCACGTTCAATCCGGAGCTTTCCGACGAGGAGCATTATTTCTTTACACGGGTGAAGAAATAACGTTTTTTTCTTTCTCTTTTCTGAAACAAAACCGTTCTTTTTGTGGTATATCTTACATGTTATAAATCTAATAAACCATGAAAGAACGTAAAATAGAACCGGGAACTCCCGTGAATGATAATAAGTATTCTATCGTGGTAGACCGGAAAGGACCTTATCTTGTCTATGGTCGTCCACCGATGAAACAACAGTTTATCGTGCAAAACGAGGAAGGAGCCTCGTGGTCGTATCGTGATGGTATTGAGTTTGAAATAGAGGAGGATCCCGTGGCTCTCTGTCGTTGCGGCGCTTCGGCAAACGCCCCGTTCTGCGATGGCAGTCACTTGAAGACGAACTGGAATCCCTCGTTGACAGCTGACAATATACCATTGCTTGACAATGCCGATGTGTTTGACGGTCCCGAGCTGGAATTGACTGATAACGAGAAATATTGTGCTTTCGCCCGTTTCTGTGACGCTTATGGTAAGGTGTGGAATCTTGTCGAGGAGTCCGACGACCAGGAAGCACGGGAACTTACCGTACGGGAAGCGAATTATTGCCCTGCCGGGAGATTGAAGGCATGGGACAAGGAGAAGGGCGAGTTTATCGAGAACAAGTTGACTCCCTCGCTCGTTCTGCTGGAAGACCCGCAGGAACGTTGCAGCGGACCTTTGTTCGTTCGGGGAGCTATTCCTATTGATGATACGGAGGGCGTGAAATACGAGCTTCGCAACCGGGTCTCTCTTTGCCGTTGTGGTGCTTCTTCCAATAAACCTTTCTGCGACGGTACTCATGCCAGTATCCGCTTCCGGGACGGTCTGCCGGGACCACACGGGGAGATCAAGCGGTAAGAGGGGCATTGACCGGGACAGGTGTATTATATCGGATAACGCGGTGTTTTTGTCCGCGTAGAAGGGGTATTGCCTTTATTGGAGTATTGTTCCAAGAGTGGGAAATGTTTTTCAGAGAAATTAAAGAGAGTGTGAATTATTGAAGTTTTCCGTTCTAAATTCTAAATTCTTTTATTAGTTTTGTCAGAAATTAATAAAGAAGTTATGGAAGGATTTCATATTTTCCTGATCGTGATGACTGCGATCGCGGTTGTGGTGTTTGTGGCTCTTTATCACGTGAAAGCAGGGTACGGTATGTTCTTTGACGCGAAGTGGGGGCGCCCACTTGATAATCGGCTGGGATGGGTGCTCATGGAGAGTCCGGTTTTTATTGCGATGTTGCTTTACTGGTATTTTTCGGACCGCCGTTTCGATGCTGTGCCGTTGGTGTTTTTTCTTTTTTTTCAGATACATTATTTCCAGCGTTCGTTTGTTTTTCCTTTCCTGTTGAAGGGCAAGGGGAGGATGCCGCTGGGAATCGTGCTCATGGGTATCACATTTAACGTGTTGAATGCTTGTATGCAGGGTGGATGGATATTTTATTTCTCTCCCGCGGATTTGTACACCCCGGAATGGTTTGCCACACCGCAATTCATTGTCGGTACTGTCGTCTTCTTTGGGGGGATGTTGATTAATTTGCAATCCGATCATATTATCCGCCATTTGCGGCGTCCCGGGGATACTGCCCATTACCTGCCGCGCGGGGGCATGTTTCGTTACGTGACTTCGGCAAATTATTTTGGCGAGATCGTGGAATGGACGGGATTTGCTATACTTACTTGGTCGCTTTCCGGCACGGTATTTGCCGTTTGGACATTTGCCAACCTCGTGCCGCGGGCGAATACGATCTATCATCGTTATCTCGATGAGTTTGGTGATGAGGTACGTGTGTTGCGTTTGAAACGGGTGATACCGTTTATTTATTAGTTTTAAATTTTGACTTAAAGATTGAATATGAGTAGTTTGTTTACACCTTATAATATTGGTCCCTTGACTTTACGCAACCGGACAATCCGGGCGGCAGCGTTCGAGGGAATGTGCCCGGGAAATGCACCGTCGGATATGTTACACGATTATCACGTGTCGGTTGCCCGCGGGGGAATCGGGATGACCACTTTGGCGTATGCGGCAGTGACGAGAAGCGGGTTATCGTTTCCCCACCAGTTGTGGTTACGCCGGGAGATTGTACCCGGATTGCGCCGTATCACCGACGATATTCATGCCGAGGGAGCCGCTGCCTCTATTCAGATAGGGCATTGTGGCAATATGTCCCATCGTTCTATATGTGGTTGTACACCTATTTCTGCTTCCAGCGGGTTCAATATTTATTCGCCTACTTTGGTTAGGGGAATGAAGCGAGATGAGATTGTCGAGGTAGCACGGGAGTACGGGAATGCCGTGCGTCTTGCCCGGGAGGCGGGATTCGATGCCGTGGAGGTACATGCCGGACACGGGTATCTAATCAGCCAGTTCCTTTCGCCCTACACGAATCATCGTCATGACGAGTACGGTGGTTCGTTACAGAACCGGATGCGGTTCGCGCGTATCGTGATGGATGAGGTGATGACTGCCGCGGGTGACGATATGGCGGTGCTCGTGAAGGTGAATACTCGTGACGGTTTTCGGGGCGGAATGGAGGTGCCGGAATGTATAGAGGTTGCAAAGGCATTGGAAAAAGCGGGAGCCCATGCGCTTATTCTTAGTGGCGGGTTTGTTAGCCGGGCTCCGATGTACGTGATGAGGGGAGCGATGCCTATTCGTTCGATGACACATTACATGAATCAGGCGTGGCTACGTTGGGGGGTACGTTTGGCGGGACGTTTTATGATTCAGACGGTTCCTTTCAAGGAAGCTTATTTTTACGATGATGCGGTGAAGTTCCGGGAAGCGTTGCGTTTGCCGCTTGTCTTTGTCGGCGGTTTGATTGCCCGGGAAACGATAGACCGGGTGTTGGATGCCGGATTCGAGTTTGTTTCCATGGCGCGCGCCTTGTTGAACGAACCGGATTTTGTGAATCGGATGGCACGTGAGGAGAATGCCCGCAATGCTTGCGAGCACGTTAATTATTGTATCGCTAGGATGTATTCCCGCGAGATGGCGTGTCATCGGCACGTGAAGGATTTGCCGAAGGCGGTGGCGAGGGAAATAGAGAAGGCTAAAAGATAAAAACTAAAAGTTTAAAGAGTCATATGAAAGAAAACGTTTGTAACCGGCAACCAGTAACTTGCCAAAAGCAAACCCTCACGGCTGTCGTGACCGGGGCTAGTTCCGGGATAGGGAGGGAGTACGCCCGGCAATTGTGCGAGCGGGGGTACGACGTGGTGATGGTGAGTAACGAGGAGGTACCGCTCCGGCAGGCGGCGGAAGAGTTCGCGGTGGCGTATGGCGTGCAGACTTATCCGGTTTGCATGGATCTTGCCGTGCCGGATGCGGCGAAGCGTTTGCACGAGTTTTGTCGTGAGCGGGGAATGGTGGTAGACGTGCTGGTGAATAATGCGGGAGTGTTCCGCTTTGATCAGGTGGTGGATGTCCCTGCCGACCGTGTAGAATTGATGTTGACGCTTCACGTGACAACGCCGACATTGCTCTGTCGCTATTTCGGAGAGGATATGAAGTACAAGGGGAGGGGGTATATTCTTAATATGTCTTCCATTTCTGCTTGGTTCCCGTATCCTTTTATTTCTCTGTATGCTTCCACGAAGGCCTTTCTTAAAAGTTTCTCGCGGGCATTCCGTTTGGAGATGCTCGATCACGGGGTGAGTGTTACGGCGGTGTGTCCCGGTGCGGTGGCAACAGATTTGTACGATCTCCCGAAACACTTGCAACGGTTAGCTTTGAATCTTGGGGTAATGATGACTCCCCGTGCTTTGGCTCGTCGCGGGCTGCGGGCAATGTTCCACCGGAGGGCGAGGGTGATTCCCGGTGTATTTAATTATTTTATGCTGGGAATATTGGTACTTTTGCCTTTCGGTGTGATTCGGTGGATGATGCATAAAGTTATAAGAATGATTAAAGGAGCATGAAAAAAGGTTGGGTAGTAGTCACTGGAGCCAACGGTGGAATGGGACGGGCGATCGCATTAGCGGTGGCTCGTGCGGGAATGCCCGTGGTGATGGCTTGTCGCGATACCGTGAAATCACTTCCCGTGCGGGACGAGATTGCCCGCGTGAGTGGTAACAGGCGGGTGGAATTGCTTCGCTTGGACTTGGCGTCGTTTGCTTCGATTCAGGCGTTCGCTGGGGAGATGGCGAGGAAGAATATAGCCGTATTGGTGAATAACGCCGGGGTTATGCCGGGCGAGTTTTCCTTGACGGAGGATGGTTTGGAGTCTGCTGTCGGGGTGAATTACGTGGGAACATGGTTGCTTACCAATTCGTTGCTTCCTTTCATGGGTTATGATACAGAGTCGCGTATTATCAATACTACTTCTATCACCACTTTCATGGGGCACGTGGGGACTCATTTCTTAGTTCCGGATCCGGAGCGTTTTCATCGTTTTCGGGTGTATCCTGATTCTAAACTTGCCGTTCTTATGTTTACAACTGAGTTGGCTAGGCGTTTGCATGGGCGCACGATCACTGTAAATGCCGTTGATCCTGGCGTGGTGAACACGGGAATGCTTACCATGGGACGCTGGTTCGACCCGTTGACCGATTTATTGTTTCGTCCGTTTGTGAAGTCGCCTGCCCGCGGAGCCTCTTCCGCTATCATGCTCGCCACGACTGATCGTTACGCTCACGTGACGGGTGGTCTTTTCCGGCGAGGACATCCCGTGAAGCTACCTGCTGAAACCCGAGATGTTGCCGCTTGTCGGGCATTGTGGGAGGAAACACTCCATTTTGTGCAGGAAAAGTTGTGTCGCCCGTGGGGAGAAACGGATTGATTTTAGTTTTGCATGTTGTAAAAATAACTTGTAACTTGCGGACTTGAAACTAGGAACAATTGAAGTATGAAATTAAAAGAAAGGTATGACGGAGTGTTGGCGTGGTTTCGGGAAAAGATGCCTGTTGCCGATACGGAGTTACATTATAGTGACCCTTTTCAATTACTGGTGGCTGTAATTCTTTCAGCCCAGTGTACGGATAAACGGGTGAATATGGTTACCCCGGCTTTGTTCGAGCGTTTCCCGACTGCTGAAGCTATGGCGGAGGCGACGGTGGAGGAGATTTTTGAGTTGATACGTTCGATTTCCTACCCGAATAATAAATCAAAACATTTATCGGCGATGGCTAAAAAACTGATGAACGAGTTCGGGGGAGAGGTTCCGTCGGATTTCGAGTTATTGCAGACCTTGCCGGGTGTGGGAAGAAAGACCGCGAACGTGATGGAGGCGGTGGCTTTCGGACGTCCGGCGATGCCCGTGGATACGCACGTGTTCCGGGTAGCAGACCGTATTGGTTTGGTGACAGGGGCAAAAACTCCTTTGGAAACAGAGAAACAGCTTGTGGCAAATATTCCCTCGGAATGGTTATCGAGGGCACATCATTGGTTGATATTGCACGGTCGGTACGTGTGCGTGGCTCGCAAACCGAAATGCGAGGAATGTGGAATTGCGGCATGGTGCAGGTACAACGATAAACTAATTAAAAAGGGCTGTTCGTGAGAACAGCCCTTTTCCACTATTTACTACTAACCCTAAAATTGGAACTACTTCGTGAGTCCACTTTCTTTATAACCCATTTTTATTACTTAGTCACATCCAATAGATGCAGGAAAAGTCAAAAGGTTGCGTAAGGAGGAGAAAAAAAACGGTATATTTGCGTTTTAATTAAAAAAAAGCAGTATGGCTTGTTGTAATAATAGACGAAAACCGGAATGGTTGAAGATTAAGCTACCCATGGGACAGTTGTCCACGGAGGTAGCGAATATAGTGCGGGGATATAACTTGCACACGATATGTACCAGTGGTATGTGTCCGAATCAGGGAGAATGCTGGGGAGCCGGCACGGCAACGTTCATGATCGCGGGTAACGTGTGTACCCGGGCGTGTAAATTTTGTAATGTGACGACGGGACGTCCCGCCCCGTTAGACCCGTTGGAACCGGAACACATAGCAAATTCGGTAAAGTTGCTAGGGTTGAAGCATGCGGTAATCACCTCGGTAGATCGTGACGATCTGGACGATCTGGGCGCCGCCCATTGGGTACGGGTGATCGAGGCTGTGAAGCGGGAGAACCCGAGTACGACGATGGAGGTATTGATACCTGATTTTCAAGGACGGCGTGAGCTGGTGCAACAGGTGATCGATGCACGTCCGGAAGTCATATCACATAACCTGGAAACGGTGCGGCGGTTATCCGATAGCGTGCGGAGCCGGGCAAAGTATGATATTTCGCTGGAAGTAATCCGGCAGGTGAGCGAATCGGAGGTTATTTCAAAGTCGGGCATCATGCTCGGGTTGGGAGAAACTCGGGAAGATATATTGCAGACCATGGATGATTTGCGTGCCGTAGGATGTAAGGTGATGACCATCGGGCAATACTTGCAACCGACATCCGAGAATCTCGAGGTGAAAGAGTACGTGACCCCGGAAACCTTCGAGGAATACGGGCGTATCGGGTTAGAGAAGGGGTTCCGCCACGTGGAGAGCGGTCCGCTTGTGCGGTCGAGTTATCATGCGGAGAAACACGTGAGGTAGGTTCGCCGTGCGGTGAAGTTGCAAGTTCGCAGGTTACAAGTTGTTGATATTATGAAAAAAACGAAGTTTTTTGATTTGGGTACGGCGAGTTATATGCCCGTGTGGAAGCGACAGGAAGAGTTGCACGAGCGAGTGATTGCCGAGAAATTGAAAGGAGAGGAAACCGAGAATTATTTGTTGTTCGTGGAACATAATCACGTGTACACGCTGGGGAAAAGTGGTAATGAAGCGAATATGCTGATTAACGCTATACAATTGCAGGCTGCACACGCCGAGTTCGTGAAAGTGAACCGGGGTGGGGACATCACCTATCACGGACCGGGACAGTTAGTCGTGTACCCAATCGTGGACATGGCGAACTTTGGCGTGGGGGTGAAAGACTACGTGGAGTGTTTGGAAGAAATTGTGATTCGTACCATAGGGGAGTACGGTATCCGGGGAGAACGGTTGGCGGGAGCCACGGGAGTATGGATAGACACGGGTACGCCTCGGGCACGGAAAATATGTGCTATTGGTATCAAGTGCTCGCGCTACGTGACCATGCACGGTTTTGCGTTGAACGTGAACACGGATTTGAATTACTTTAATTATATCAATCCGTGTGGTTTCGTGGACAAAGGAGTGACGTCTATCGCTAAAGAATTGGGACATGAGGTGCTGATGGAGGAAGTGAAAGAAGTGGTGAAGCGGTATTTTGCGGAGGTGCTCGGGATGGAGCTGGAAAAATGAATGCGTAAGTGGCTCGTTTGTAGTTCGTAACTTATCGAAGATGAATTTTTATTTGTAGTTTGTCGATTATTTCTTTATATTCGTATTACGAAATAGTTTTTGCACTAGAAGATTGTACTGGAATGGAAAAAAATATAGAAGTTGAAGTTTGCACGTTTTCACTGGAGTCATGCTTGAATGCCCAAGCGGCAGGGGCAAACCGGGTGGAGTTGTGTGCGGCGATGTATGACGGGGGAACCACGCCGTCTGCCGGGTTGATTCGTATGGTTCGGGAGTTGGTGTCGATAGAGCTTTACGTGATGATCCGACCGAGAGGGGGGGACTTTCTATATTCCGATCAAGAGTTTGAACTGATGAAAGAGGAAATCCGGCACGTGAAAGAGAGTGGAGCGAACGGGATCGTGTTGGGAATCTTGAATGCAGATGGTACTGTAGACGTGAAACGTACTCGGGAATTGGTGGAGTTGGCTGCACCATTGAAGGTGACTTTTCACCGGGCGATAGATATGACCCGGGATCTGGGCGAAGCTTTGGAGGATGTGATTCGGGCAGGATGCTTCCGGATACTGACTTCGGGCGGACGCAACACGGTGTCGGAAGGTTTGGAGGAGATCAAGACTCTGGTTGAGCGAGCCGCCGGGAGGATTCGGATAATGGCAGGAAGCGGAGTAAGTGCGGCGAATACACCTATGTTATTGGATGCCGGGGTAGATGCTGTACATTTGAGTGGAAAGAGTAGCCGGGATAGCCGGATGGAATATCGTAACCCGGACGTGTTCATGGGTGGAGTTCCGGGATTGCCGGAATACGAACAGTATTATAGCGACGTGGAAAAGATTGAGGCAGTGGTGAAGAAAATCAAAAATATATAAGGTTGATGGAACGTACATTTGTTGAGAAAATATTAAATGCGAAAAAAGGGAGTATCGTGGTTCGGGAACCGGATTACGTGATGAGTCATGACAATTCGGCAAGGGTGAGATTCCTTTTTGAGCGTATCTGCGGGACGAGGGTGCATAAACCGTCACAAGTCGTTATCGTGTTGGATGGAAAAGTTTCCGGATTGGTACACGAGTTGTCATTCGAGTATAATTCGATTCGGGATTTCGTGGAGGAACAGGGGATAGAGCATTTTTACGATTGTGACAGCGGGATAAGCCACCAAATATTGTCGGAATTGGTGCGACCGGGGATGCTCGTTGTCGGGAGTGATTCCCATACGGCGACTGCCGGGGCTTTTAACACCTTTGCCTTAGGGATCAACAAGACGGAAACAGCCGTACTATGGAAAACAGGACAGATGTGGTTCCGTGTGCCGGGAACTATCAAGGTCGTTCTGAAAAACCGTTTGCCGGAAGGTGTGTTGGCTAAAGATTTGGCATTATGGATAAAAGGTGTGCTTGGGGAGCTGGATGTGAATGGTCTAGCAATAGAATATCATGGAGAAGGAGTGGAGTCATTGACGATAGATGACCGTATGACCATTGCCAATATGTCTACCGAAATGGGGGTAGTGAGTGCCGCTTTCCCACCGGATGACAGGCTTGCCGATTATTTTAACGAGCCGGCTGTGAGAGGTGTCTGGGCGGATGGGGATGCCGTGTATGAACGTTTTATCGAGATTGATTTGGCGAGAGTATTCCCGTTGGTGTTCGATACCCGCAAAGGAGAAATCCGGAGCGTGGACGAGATGGAGGGTTTGAAAATACAGCAAGGACTGGTCGGGGCTTGTGCTTCCGGACGTTTGGAGGATTTGAGGTTAGTGTCGATGATTCTTGACGGAAAACGAATTGCCGACGGCTTTCAATTGTTCGTGGTTCCTGCTTCCAGGAATATTTACTTGAAGGCTGTGGAGGAAGGTATTATAGACAAGATAGTGCGGTCGGGAGCCATGGTGCTCGGGTCTAGCTGTGGTCCGTGCCTTGGGGTGGGACACGTGGCATCGGCGGGAAATAGTCGCTTGATTTCAACGGCGAATAGCCGATATATCGGGGAAAGTTCCCACGCGGGGGTAGAGAAATACATTGCTTCTCCGGCGACGATCGCCATGACCGCCTTACGGGGGGAATTGACCACGGTGATACATTTTGACGGAGCTCACTATAAATATGAGGTGAAACCGGTTGAGCCGGTAATTCTTGAGGAGTATGATTACCGTAAGGTAAACGAGGTTTGGAATTACTCGGATATAGACAATATTTCAAGTAACCAGATCTTTGCCGAGAAACTGATGTACCGTTTGACCCTCGAACAGGTGGAGGAGATCAAACCGTATTTGTTTGCCGGGTTGGACAAGAACTTTGCCACTGACGTGAAACCGGGGGATATTATTATTGCCGGGGAGAATTTTGGTTGCGGGCAACTTGTGAAGCATGCGGCGACGGGATTGGTTGCGGTCGGGGTGAAGTTGATTATAGCTAAATCGGTGAATCACGATTTCTATCGAATGGCGATCAATCATGGTTTGCAAATACTGGTAGATTGGGCAATTGCGGACGCTTATACTTCCGGGGAACAATTGACGTTTGACTGGAAGAGCGGGGTGGTTTATTTGAACGATAGGGAGTATCCGCTTCCCCCTGTAGATAAAGAATTTACCGAGATGATCGAGAAGGGCGGATTGGTGAAGACCTTCTCATGATTTAAAGATATGCGAAAATTGACGATTTTCATGTGTGTGTTGTTTTTTGCTGTTTCCGGGTACGCCGGAACAGAAAGAAGAGGGCAATCCTATTTAAGGGTTGCCCTTATTCAAGCACATTTGCAGTGGGGTGATGTGGATGGGAATTTGAAGGCGTTCGGCGATAGAGTGGAGAAATGCGAGGCGGCGGACTTGATCGTGTTCCCGGAATTATTTGCCTCGGGGTGCGAGATGAAAAAAGGAAGCGGGGATAAGAAGGCGGAGATTGCTGCCCGTTACGAGGATATACGTGTAAAGTTGAAAGAATGGGCTGCCAGCAAGAATGCGGTGGTTATGGGTTCTACAATATACGAGAAGGACGGGCTGTATTTCAACCGTCTGATTGTGGCATACCCGGACGGGAAATGCTTATATTACGATAAACACAATTGTTTCAAGAAAGGGGCTTTTTCACCGGGAGAAGGGCAACTTGTTTTTGACTGCAAGGGATTCAAGGTTGCTACTTATATTTGTTATGATTTGCGGTTCCCGGAATGGAGCCGCAACAAGGCGGGATACGACGTGGCTGTGTACGTGGCGAACTGGCCTGCTTCCCGCCGGGAAGATTGGCAGAAATTACTACGGGAAAGGGCGACAGAAAATAAGGCGCACGTGGTGGGTGTGAATTGTGCCGGGTATGACCCGAACGGGTTGTATTATGCCGGGGATTCAGGTGTAGTTGCCCCTACCGGGGAATGGCTTGCCTGTTGTGAAGAAGGGAAGGATGAAATCCGGGTGGTTTTGTTTCAGAAATCGGAGTCGTAAGTTGATATTTCATGATTTGTTGTGCGATTAATACAATCTGAGTATTTGGGACTAATTTTAAACGATTTGTTTGTTTCTATATATTCATTTAGTCACAAATAATTGATTGTTAGTATATATATTTGCATCCTTAGGATGTGAATTATACATGGATACCTTATCGTTGTCGAACGCTTTCGCCCTGTCCGTGAAACGGTAGGTGTGTTAACCAGCAACTTATTGAAGGCTAATATAACCTGTAACTTGAAACTTTTGCTGAGGATAAAACTAAAAGATAAAAACTACAAGTTGAAGAATAGTCCACGGGACTTTTCTTCAACTTGTAGTTTTTATCTTTTAGTTGTTAGTTGATTTATTGCAATGTTCCTGCTTCAGCCTGTTTAATCATGTTGGCATTCGCCGTGATGTATATTTCTACACGACGGTTCTGAGCACGCCCTTCAGCGGTACTATTGTCTGCCACGGGTTGATCGAAAGCGAGTCCCTCTGTCGTGATACGTGCACGGGCGATGCCATTACCCACGAGGAAGTTTGCCACGGCATCCGCACGTTGTTTAGATACTCTCTCGTTTACTTCACGGGTTCCGGTGTTATCCGTGTGTCCGTAGATAGTGACGTCCGTGTCGGGGGAGTTCTTTAATGAATTGGCGAACTTTGTCAAGGCATCCCGGGAAGCATTGCTTAATTGGCTGGAATTGGTGGCGAAAAGGATACCATTGTCGAAGGTTACCTTGATTGCCTGCAAATCGTTTGCGTCGGTCACCGTTTCTACTTTTGCGCCTTCGATGGCTTCCAGTTCTTTCTTTTGTTTATCCATTTTTTTGCCGATAAGAGCTCCGGTACCCGCACCCACGGCTCCGCCGATGGCAGCACCGATAGCTGCACCTTTACCTTTGCCGACTAAGGCTCCGATCCCTGCTCCTAAAGCTGCACCGCCTCCTGCACCGATAGCTGCACCTTTTCCAGTGTTACTCATGGAAGCGCATCCGGAGAGGATAATACTTCCGCTTAATACTAAAATAGTGAGTAGATTAGTTCTTTTCATATTGTTTTTAATTTGAAACGTTGGTTTATCTCGTGTAATTCTTCCGCAAAAATAATACCATTTTAACGATTTCAAAATGAATTAGACAAACCGACATAAAAAAAGTCGGACATAATTTACATGTCCGACTTTTGTATTTTGTCGGTTCAAGAATTAGAACATCGGCAATTGATAGATAAATCCGACTTCTACTCTTTGAGTGCTGTGGTTGTTTTGACCGAGTACTTTTGCACGATCGGTAAAGTTGTAACTACGTCCCACGAAAGTACAGAAGAAATGTAAGTTAGAATCTTCCATCGGGTAGAATTCTACTCCTGCCAAGTAACCGTATGAGGTACGGTATTTACCTTTTTCTACGTTATCTGTGGCTTTGAAGATAGATGCCGTTTCGTACATACCTTTCATGAATACATTCCATCTCGGCATGAAACGATAGTTTACTTTAGCAACCAAAGACATGTATTTTGCGTTGAATACATTATGGTCATCTTGCTGTTTCACGATACCGGTCATGATACCTTTCCGGTCAATATCTTCGTCAGAATACATGAAGTCCACGAATGCATTTACTTTTTTAGAGAAGGTAAAATCATTACCTAATGCGTAGTAATACATTTGTTTGTCTTTTGCTTCAGCCATAACGGATGCAGACCAACGGGTTTTGTAGAAACCGTCGAACAGGCTACCGTTCCAGTTAAGCGTGTAAAGTAACGGGGCTCTGCCGTTTTCAATGTTTTTTCCGTAAGTTTCTTCCAGAGAACCGTTACGGCTATCCAAGATTTGGAATTGTAACTGGTGGTTATTGTCAATTTGGTAAGCAATGTTCAAACCGGTCATGAAATTACTCATGTTCTCAATCATATCGCTATACTCGTATATTTCGATCGGGTTCAAGTCAAATTCGATACCCCCGTAAGCGGCACATTGTTTTCCTGCAAAGAAAGAGAAATGGTCGTCTAATTTGACTCCAATACCGGCGATGTCGATAGAGGTCGGCATATTGTCAATGTTGTTACCGCCGTTGTTGCCACGGTTCAAACGTTGTCTCCAACGATAAGATAACCAAGGGGTGATGTTTCCTTTTGCCTCGATACGGAATTGACGCATCTTGAAAGCTGCTTCGCTTAGCCCGTGTACACCGTCATAGTTGAAGCTGGCGTCGAAGGATCCCTGCATATTCAGGTAGAAATTGAACCAGTCGATCTTTTTCTCGACATTAGCTACTCGCTCGAAAAGTGTTTTTTCTTTGGGCGAACTTTGGGCGAATGTGCTCACCCCGAATCCCATAACTACTATTAATAATGCTAACTTTTTCATCATACTTTGTTTTGTTAGAAAATATAATTCCCTGAATCTAGCCTTTTGTGGTTAGAAAATATGGATATTATTATTTCTAATTAATATTCGTTGAAGTATTGTTGGATTTGTTTCCAGTCGCTGGTTTTTGTCAACGCTAACATTAACAATATTCTGGATTTTTGAGGATTCAATTCCTGCGAGGCGATGAATTTGTATTGGTTATCGTCTACCTCTGCGTCAAGTGTGGTAGGACCTGTCGGAACACGGGTTGAACGAACGATAAGAATACCTTTGTTACGTGCGCTGATTAATTCCGGGAATACGTTTTTATGGATATTACCGTTACCCAAACCGGCGTGGATGATTCCTTTGTAACCGCTGTTTGCCATCATTTTTACAACGTCACCTTCCATGTTAGAATAGCTGTATACGATTCCAACTTTCGGGAGAGAGTTCAAATTTGTTACGTCAAATACGGATTGGCTGGTGTGTTTCTTCAACGGGGTTTGGTTGTAGAATACTTTACCGTTGTAGATGTAACCGAGTGCTCCGGAGTTCGGTGCCTGGAAAGTTTGAACGTCAATGGTGTTCATTTTCAACACACTGTGAGCGCCAAGGATGGTACCGTTCATGGCAACCAACACGCCTTTACCCATGGATTCCTTTGCTCCGGCAACAACAACAGCGTTGTATAGGTTCAACGGACCGTCTGCACTAAGAGCGGTAGAGGGGCGCATGGCACCAACCAGTACAACCGGTTTGTTACTTTTCACCACCAGATTCAAGAAATAAGCGGTTTCTTCCATCGTGTCGGTTCCGTGAGTGATTACGATGCCGTCAATGTCTTTTCTTTCCAATAATTTGTTGATTGTCTTGGCAAGAGTCAACCACACGTCGTCGGTCATGTCCTGGGAACCGATCTTCACGATTTGTTCCCCGGTCACATTAGCTATTTTCTGTATTTCCGGAACTGCAGAAAGCAATGTCCCGATAGCCACCTGTCCGGCGGTGTAGTTGGTTTGAGTGGATGATGTTCCGGTTCCGGCGATTGTACCTCCCGTTGCTAAAATGTGAATGTTAGGCAACTTCTGTGCAAATGTTGTTGCAACAGAGAATAGCACCAAGGCTACCAGCAAACTTAAATTTCTAAACATTTTCATAACTTGTAATTTTAATTTACTATAAATAGACTTATTAGAAAATCTGAATAAAAAGCAATCCAAGCCCGACGGAGACAATCGTGGCGATGAGTCCGGGCATCATGAACGAGTGGTTCAGCACGTATTTCCCGATACGCGTGGTTCCCGTTCGGTCAAAGTTGATAGCGGCTACCACGGTTGGGTAGTTCGGGATGAAGAAATACCCGTTTACTGCGGGAAACATGGCTATCAACATATAGGGTGATATGCCTAACGCTATTCCCAAAGGCATGAGGGCACGAACCGTTGCCGCTTGGCTATACAATAATATAGACATGACGAACAAAGCGATTCCGAATAACCAAGGCATTTGTGTAACGACTTGTTCGATCGAAGCTTTCAGTTCTCCCATGTTGCCTTGCAGGAAGGTGTCACCCATCCAGGCAATACCGAAGATTGCCACGACGGCTTGCATACCAGCGCCAAAGACTGAGCCTTGAGCGGCTTTCAACCCGTCCGTGCGGGTTACCAGTAATATAAGTGCGGCGGCGGATAACATCAGAATCTCGATAATTGTCGGCATATCCAGTAAAACTTGGTTTCCGTCGATCAAGAAGGAAGGACGCATACTGTCGAATGAACCGAAAAGTACAATGAATACGGTAGCGATAATGAACACGAAGACGGAAAGGCTTGCCTTTTTCTTGTTGGTAACGTCTTTTAATTCGTATTTCTTGTCGTTGAATACGCCTTCTTTCAAACGTTTTTGGTATTCCGGGTCGTCCACCAGTTCTTTGCCGACTTTCATGGAAAAGAAGGCACCCACGAGCACACCGATGAGTGTGGCGGGGATGGTGATTTTCAGAATATCGAATAAGGTGATGTCAAAACCAGCGAGCAACCCGAGTAAAGCTACCGTTGCAGCCGATATGGGACTTGCCGTGATGGCTTGCTGTGAAGCGATAACGGCGATTCCTAGCGGACGTTCCGGTCTGATCTTCGTTTCTGTGGCAACCTCGGCAATCACAGGGAGCACGGAGTAAGCCACGTGTCCGGTTCCGGCGATGAAAGTAAACACGTAAGTTACCAGCGGGCTTAAAATAGTCACGTGTGCCGGGTTCTTCCGGAGCAAGCGTTCGGCAACCTTGACCATCAAATCAAGTCCTCCTGCTGCCTGCATGGCGGCAGCGGCTGATATTACCGCCACGATCATGAGCATTACATCAATGGGAGGGGCTGTTGGTTGTAGCCCGAACACGAATGTCAAAATCCCCAGCCCGATTCCGCCCATAACTCCCAATCCGACACCTCCTAGACGCGCTCCGATGATGATTGCTGTTAAAACGAAAGCTAATTGTAAAATCATCTCTTTTCTTTATTTTAATGTTTAATAATGCAATTATTTTAATTTCAACACGCTTTTTCTTACGTTTTCCTTAACAAGAAGGTTTCGTTTTCCTGCTAACAAAATTATTATGATGGGATCAATCGTTGTTAACTTATAACCAAGAAAGGCAGCTTTCATGGCTAAAAGTTACAATTAACAGAATGACAATTTGTGTGCCAAATTTTGAATATTTGTTGAAAAAGGATTATTTCTTTCTCGTTTTTGCCAATAGTTTGTCGGCTTTTGGGGACGAAGGTTTGAGAGATTCGGTGAAAGTGTTATTTTTGTTGTAAATTTTGAGATGTATGCAAGATTTGTACCTGTTTAATCCGGATAATGAGATTTCTGTCGCTAACGGCACGAATGGTTATACCCCAAAGGCAAATATCACGTTGATGGCGGATAATCTTGCTTTTCTAATGGCATACTTGGCGGGGGAAGGGGATTACGTTCTGGTACCCCGGTTGCCGAAAGCCGATTTTCTGGAAGAGAGGCGGGAGGTCTTTGGGGTGACGAGTAAGCCGATACTTTGGGAGAAAGCGTGTTTGCAGTCTTTTCGTGCGATAAAGCCGTGGGGATGGAGTCCTCGGATGCATAATCTGTTTGGGGAATTGAAAAGTCGTTGCGGGGAGTTGTTTCGCCAAAGTGTCATGGCAGAGTGGAGTAACGAGAGGCGAGAGTTGTACAGCAGGCTGAGGGCTGCTGAATGTCTGGAATTTATCTGTCGGCAATTACCGGGGATAGAAGCCGAAATCGTGCCCCGGGTATGTCGTTCTTTATCGGCAATTAGGGAGATTGCTGACGGGGAGGATGTCGTGGTTAAAGCCCCGTGGTCGTCTTCCGGGAAGGGAATTTTATTCGTGCCCCGGGGTGTGTTGATGAAGAAGGAGGAGGAGATATTATTGGGAATATTGCATAAACAGGAATACGTGATGGTGGAGAAACGCTTGGACCGGGTGATTGATTTCGCCATGGAATTCGAGATGGATGCCGATTTCCGGTTGCGTTACCTGGGGCTTTCCGTGTTCAAGACAAGCAAGAGGGGAGAGTACGAGGGTAATATCGTTACGTCCGAAGATGCTTTGCGGGAGAAAATCACGGCTTACGTGGGCGGGGAGATGCTGGATCGGGTACGGGATGTTTTGATGGAAGCCTTGCTCGACCGGTACAGGGGAAAATACACGGGTTTTCTGGGGGTGGATATGATGATTTACCGAGATGGCGTGGGGCAATATAAGATACAACCTTGCGTGGAAATTAATTTGCGATATAATATGGGTATTGTCGCCTTGCAATTGCAGCGTCATTTGGCAGAAAGTGCCGAGGGGCATTTCCGGGTTCGATTTTCTGCCAAACCGGGTGATATTTCGAGTTCGGTGGAAGAACAGCGTCAAATGTTTCCGCTAGAGAGGCACGACGGGGCGATAGTTTCTGGGTATATTCATTTGACTCCGGTGGACGAGAATAGTCGTTTCGTGGCGGAGTTGCAAGTAGAGAAAAAATAAACTTTGTAAACTTTATGAACTTTTATGTGGTAAAATAAAGAAAATTTTATTCTCTTTGTACTTGATAATGAATTACGGATCTGGCAATAAATAGGGGGTTGCGTATGCACATGAAAATAAAGATCGAAGGTATCAAGGAAATTTTTATAGAAGATATCCTTCCTACCATGGAAAAGCACGGTTACCGTTTCTTGAGGTCAAAGAACTCGTTTGTTCACGAGGACTGGGAATGGAAGAACGAGTGCAATCTGCGTTTCACGGATTGGGGTGACGATCATGTATCATTGCGGACGGAGTATTTTGTCACGAGCAAGAGAGTGAGCCATTTATTTCACAAGGCGACGATGGAAACGGAATGTATGCCGACTTGCGGAGTCCTCGACGTGGGTTGGGCGTATAAATACCTGGGTATCCCGTTGGAGGATAAACCGTGGTTCGAGATGAAAATAGCGAAGATTGATTCCATCGTGCAGAAATGGATCGTGGAGTTCGAGAGTGTGGGGCTGTCTTTTTTCAAGGAAATGAATGATTACGAGAAGTTGGAAAAGGTGTTGGATATACACAACGTGTCCGGCTGCCCAGCGTTGTCCGTGTGGACGGGGGAACGTATCCTGCACGGGATTTGCCTCCATTATATCAAGACGAAGGATAAGCGTAAAACGCTGGAACTCTTTTCTATGTACAGGAAAAAAGTGGAAGGTATGGATTTCTCGATGATAAAAGACCAGTTCGTGCGTTTGGAACAGTATTTTAAGAATTTACCGGATAATATAAGTCGGCAGGGATAAAAACCAAGTGAATCCCGGACTATAACGTATCGACCGCCCTAGTACTACCCTGTTCCTTGCTTCACCTGTGCGCTGTCGTTACTCTATGACACGAACCATGCATTCTCGAGTCACGAACGAATCATGAACACTCTCCGGCGTCCATGATTCGTTCGTGTTGCGTTCATGATTCGTTCATGTGGTAGGGAAACCATGGGGAGGTGGTTGTCTGGCAGGGAGGTGACACGAGTGAAGTTGCCGATTTTCTCAAGAAAAATATCTGTCTGAAAGTTCGATATTCCGGCATATTTTACTTATATTTGTATGTTTTGTGAAAATACACAATAAAGCTTGATGGAGAGGGATTTAGAGATATTTGAAAATATAGAAAAGGATTAAATATGAGTGAAGAATTAGAGCAGAATATGAATGAAGAATTAGAGCCGACGAATAACGAGTACTCGGCAGACAGTATTCAGGTGTTGGAGGGGTTGGAAGCTGTGCGTATGCGTCCGTCCATGTATATTGGTGATGTGAACACGAAAGGATTGCACCATTTGGTGTACGAGGTTGTTGACAACTCGATAGACGAGGCGTTAGCCGGTTATTGTCATAATATAGACGTAACGATTAACGAGGATAATTCTGTTTCCGTGAGTGACGATGGTCGTGGTATTCCGACAGGAATGAACCAGAAAGAGAATCGTTCGGCACTCGAGGTGGTTATGACTATTTTGCACGCGGGAGGTAAATTTGATAAGGGTTCTTACAAAGTTTCCGGGGGATTGCATGGAGTGGGTGTATCCTGCGTGAATGCGCTTTCCATTAAATTGACTGCCACCATTTACCGGGAAGGGAAGATTTGGTTCCAGGAGTATAGCAAAGGTGCTCCCTTGGCAGATGTCCGGATTATCGGGGAAACAGACCGTACCGGTACAACGATCGAGTTCAAACCGGATGATTCGATTTTTTACGTGACGGAATATAAATATGATATATTGGCAGCCCGTTTGCGGGAGCTGGCTTATCTGAACCGGGGTATCCGTTTGTCCTTGACGGACAGGCGAACGATCGACCCGGATACGAACGAGTTTAAATCCGAGGTTTTCTATTCCGAGAGAGGGTTGAGCGAGTTCGTGGAATACTTGGATGCCAACCGGGAGAAGTTGATAGACGAAACGATTCATATCACGACCGAGAAAAACGGTATCCCGATCGAAGTGGCGATGCATTACAATACGGAGTTCAAGGAAAACGTGTTCTCTTACGTGAATAATATCAACACGATGGAGGGAGGTACGCACCTCGCCGGATTCCGCCGGGGAATAATGCAGACATTGAAGACGTATGCTGATAATTCCGGTGCGTTGAGCAAGTTGAAATTTGATATTAACGGGGATGACTTCCGTGAAGGTTTGACGGCTATCATTTCCGTGAAGGTGGCTGAACCGCAATTCGAGGGTCAGACGAAGACGAAGTTGGGTAACACGGAAGTGGGTACTGCCGTGGCGCAAGCCGTGGGTACCGCTTTAGCCAATTACTTGGAAGAGCACCCGAAAGATGCCCGTGCGATTGTCGACAAGGTGATTCTGGCGGCTCAGGCTCGTCATGCAGCTCGCAAAGCCCGTGAATTAGTACAGAGAAAGACTGTACTTTCCGGTTCGGGGCTTCCCGGTAAACTGGCGGACTGTTCAGATAATAACCCAGAGAATTGCGAGATATTTCTCGTGGAGGGAGATTCGGCAGGGGGTACTGCAAAACAAGGACGTGACCGTAAATTTCAGGCTATTCTGCCTTTACGCGGTAAAATCCTGAACGTGGAGAAAGCGCTGGCTCACCGCGTATGGGAAAGTGACGAGATCAAGATCATATTCCAGGCGTTGGGTATCACGATCGGTACGGCAGAGGATAGTAAAGCCGTGAACCTCGAAAAATTGCGTTACCACAAGATCGTGATTATGGCGGATGCCGACGTCGACGGGGCGCATATCGCCACGTTGATTATGACGTTGTTCTTCCGTTACATGAAACCTGTTATCGAAAACGGTTACCTGTACATTGCCACTCCGCCTCTTTTCTCCGTGAAGAAAGGAAAAGAACAGCGTTATTGCTGGACGGACGAACAACGCTTGCAGTTGATACAGGAGATGGGTGCCGGAAAAGAAAGCAGTTTGCATATTCAGCGATACAAAGGTTTGGGTGAAATGACAGCGGAACAATTGTGGGATACCACCATGTCGCCTGACGGACGTATCTTGCGTCAGGTAACGATCGAGAATGCCGCGGAAGCAGATCGTATCTTCTCTATGCTTATGGGAGATGATGTGCCGCCTCGTAGACAATTTATCGAGCAGAATGCCACGTACGCGAATATAGACGCCTAAGGCATCTATATTACAGGTTGCAGGTTGACAGGTTACGGGGTCGTGACAGTCCTTGCAACCTGTAATTTTATTATCTGATTTCAATATGTAGTTTTATGAAAATCTGTGTTTTTTGTGCTTCTTCCGAGAAAATGGAGAACGTGTATTTCGAGGCTGCTGCCGAGTTGGGAGAAGAGATCGTGAAGAACGGTTGGGAATTGTTGTATGGAGGTACCAATTGCGGGTTGATGCGGGAAGTTTCGGATGCCGTGAAGAAAGACGGGGGAAAGGTGACGGGGATTATCCCGCAGTGTATCGTCGACCGGGGCGTGTCGGCTCAGGGAATAACAGAATTGATCGTGACTCCCGACATGAAGGAGCGGAAAAATTTGATGCGGGAAAAGGCGGATGCGTTTGTCGCTTTGCCCGGCGGATGGGGCACTCTGGAAGAAATCACGGAGGTGATCACTCTCAAACAACTAGGGATTCACAACAAACCTATTGTTTTTGTCAACACGAATGATTTCTACGAGTACTTTTTCCTTTTTATAAATAATATCCGAAAAGAAGGCTTTGTATCAAATGCTTACGATGGATTGTATACAGTCGTGAATGATGTTGGAGAAGCTGTGAGTTATATTAAAAAATACAGGGCGAAAGAATTTTCAAGCAAATATTAGGAAAAAGTTGTTTTTTTAATAATTATGGACTATATTTACAGAGCTAATATAGCGTATGAGTTGACTATTGTAGTGATACAAAAGTTTGGTTAGTTTAGTTTAGAATGTAAAGGGTGACGAAAGCCACCCTTTATTTATTCCATTAATCCTCTACCAATCTTTTTGATTTCGTTCTTTTCCTGGAGCATAGGTACTACCTTATCAAGAACGCCATTGATGAAGCTACTACTTTTGGGGGAACAATAGGTTTTAGATATTTCAATGTATTCATCCAGAGTTACTTTGATCGGGATGGAAGGAAAATATCTTAGTTCGCTGATAGCGGCATCCATGATCAATTTATCCATTTCGGAGATGCGATCCAGTTCCCAGTTCATGGTGAATTGGTCGATGATTTCCAGGTTTTCCTTCATGTCAAGAATAGATTTCCGGAATAGTGTTTTGGCAAATTCCAAGTCTTCATCTTCGTTATATAGGGTAATGAAGAAAACTGTATTTTCCGAATAACTTTCTTTCATGTATTTAACCGTCTTGTAGACGATGCTTAGTACCAGCTCGAAATCGTCGTTCCAGAAAATGTTCTTTTCTTCCATCGCTTGGTCGAAATCTTCATCCACGGAGATCAATTCCGAGATCATGTCTAACACGAGTTGCTTATGGTCTTCATAAGTAACGGTCGGTTTGTTCATGTACTGGTTGAAGAAATCGGTTTCTACCAGTTTGTTATGCAGGGAAGTAACCACATCTTGACACTCGTTTAATGAAACGAGGTTAGTGGAAACGTATGTTTTGAATTTCCGGTTCTCGGCGATCTGGTTGATAACCGGGTTGTCAATAAACCGGGTGTTCGGGTTTAAATCCTGGTGTGAAGCAAGCTTCCGATTGCGGGCGGCATCTATTTTCAGAAACGCGTAGCGTTGAATCTCTGTTATCAGAAGGAACACGTGGTAATACAAGTCGGTGCTCTTTGTAATACTCTTGAACAAATCCCGTTCTACCTCTGTGATGGTCACTCCCTCTTTCTTCGTGTAAGAATATAAAAGCTGTAAAACTTTAATTCTAATTAATCTTCTGCTTGTCATTTTATAAAGAACTATTATTATATCTGGGCACAAAAGTACGAATTTAATTGAAAATTGAAAATTGAAAATTGAAAATTATTCCTTACTTTCGCACGAATTATGCAGTAAAGGGACGAAATATGATACAACATATACATATAGTGAATTACGCTCTGATTGATAAGACTGATCTGGAGTTAGAGAAAGGGTTTACGATTATTACCGGAGAAACCGGGGCGGGAAAATCCATTTTGCTGGGAGCTATCGGGTTGACTTTGGGACAGCGGGGAGATACTTCTGCTATTATGGATCGGGAGCGGAAATGTGTGGTGGAGATCACGTATAATGTAGTGGGGTATCATTTGCAGCAGTGGTTCGCGGATAATGATCTCGATTATGACGATGAGGTCGTCGTGCGTCGGGAGTTGGCGGCAGACGGCAAATCCCGTTCGTTCATCAATGATACACCCGTGAGTAATAAAATATTGAAGGAGTTCGGGAGTTTTTTGATTGACGTGCATTCACAACACCAGTCCTTGTTGATCGGGCAGCCAGAATACCAGTTGGAGATTTTGGATGCGTTTTGTGGCAACCGGTCTTTGCTGAAAGAATACAGGGTGAAGTATTCTGCCCGCCAGGCTTTACTGGCGGAATTGGGACAGGTGCGGCAGCAGGCACGGGAAGCCGAGCAGGAGGAGGATTACTTGAAATACCAGTTTAACCAGTTGGACGAGGCGAATTTAAGGGCGGGGGAGCAACAGGAATTGGAAGACGAGTTGTCCGTGTTGAATAACGCCGAGGCGATAAAAGGTGCTTTCTCGGAGGTGGGTTACGTGTTGACGGAGGCGGATGCTCCTGTCATTCAATTGCTGAAAGGGGTGAGGAATAAAATAGCCGCGTTGGAGGATGTTGTGAAGGAGGCTACTGATTACGACCAGCGATTACATTCCGTGATTATCGAGTTGGAGGATATCGCAGATGAGGCAGAACGGATAGCCGAGCGAGTGGAGTACAATCCGTCCCGGGTGGATGCTATCAACGACAGGCTGGGTGTGATGTATGATCTTCTACACAAGCACAAAATGGAACGGACAGAAGATTTAATAGCCTTGAAAGATGCCTTGCGGGAGAAGTTGAAGGGGATACAATCCTTCTCGGCACGTATTGAAGAGTTGGAGAAACGGATTGCCGCACTGGAAGTGGAAATGGAGGCGTCAGCTCAAAAGATTCATGCCGCCCGGGTGGATTCGGAAGGGAAATTGAGGGAAGAGATGAGAGGGTTGTTGGTCGGGTTAGGTATAAAACACGCTTTGTTCAAAGTGGAGATCGTTCCTTTAGACCACTTTACCTCGACGGGTAAGGACGAGGTGACTTTCCTGTTTTCGGCGAATAAAAACCAGGAACCGGGAGAGTTGTCGAAAGTGGCTTCCGGCGGAGAGATTTCTCGTTTGATGTTATCGTTGAAGTACATTCTGTCCCGCACGAAGCAATTGCCCGTCATTATCTTTGATGAGATAGACACGGGGGTGTCCGGAGAGATCGCTCACCGGATGGCGGCGATGATGAAGGAGATGGCTACCCGTATGCAGGTCATCAGTATCTCGCACTTGCCACAGATTGCGGCAGCCGGGGATAGCCATTTTAAGGTATATAAAGAGGACGACCACGCGGGAACTATTTCGCGTATTCGCCGTTTAACAGAGGAGGAACGAGTGGTTGAGATCGCTGGGATGATTAGTGGCAGCGTCGTGAGCGAAGCGGCTTTAGAGAATGCCCGGTTACTGCGAGATCAATTCTAAGGGGTCTTTGATTTGAAGATTTACATCGAGTGATCGGAAGAAGATCACGTAATTTTAATTTAATATTCTATGAGTTACAATTTATTGAAAGGGAAAAGAGGAATTATTTTCGGGGCGTTGAACGAGATGTCTATTGCTTGGAAAGTAGCGGAGAAATGTTTGGAAGAGGGGGCGCAAATTGTTTTGACGAACACGGAATTGTCTATTCGTATGGGAAACGTGAAGGAGTTTGCAGAAAAGAATAATGTTCCTTTGATTCCGGCAGATGCTACAAGTGAAGAGGATTTGGAACAATTGTTCCAAAAGTCGATGGATTTGTTGGGAGGAAAGATTGATTTTATTCTGCACTCCGTGGCAATGTCTTTGAACGTGAGAAAAAAACGTCCTTATGATAATTTAGATTACGACTTTTTGCAGAAGACGTTGGATATTTCAGCTGTGTCGTTCCACAAGGTATTGCAGACGGCGAAGAAGCTAGATGCCATGAACGAGTGGGGGTCCGTGGTAGCGCTTTCTTACGTGGCGGCGCAGCGGACGATGTTCGAGTATAATGATATGGCGGATGCCAAAGCGATGTTGGAGTCTATTGCCCGTAGTTTCGGGTATATTTACGGGCGGGAGAAACGGGTGCGCGTGAACACAATCTCGCAATCGCCCACGATGACCACGGCGGGAAGCGGTATCAAGGGTTTTGATTCCCTGATCGATTTCGCCGAACGTATGTCCCCGTTGGGAAATGCCGATGCCGACGAGTGTGCAAACTATTGTATCACCTTGTTTTCCGACCTTACCCGTAAGGTTACCATGCAGAATCTTTTCCACGACGGGGGATTTTCCAGTATGGGTATGAGTTACCGGGCGATGCACCAGTACAACAAGAGTTTTGAGAACGATAACTCGAAATAATTTTCAGATTTGCGATCTATGAACCAGAATCGCAAATCATAAATTTTAAATCATAGATCGAAAAGATGTTTTTATTTTTTGACACGGAGACGACGGGACTTCCACAACGGTGGAATGCTCCCATTACCGACTTGGATAATTGGCCTCGTATGGTGCAGTTGGCGTGGATTATGTGTGATGAGAAAGGGAATATTATTGAAGAACGGAGTGATATTGTGAAGCCGGAAGGTTTTTTGATTCCGGCGGAAGCGTCCCGGGTACACGGGATTACGACTGCAAAGGCACAAGCCGAGGGCAAGGATTTGTTGTCTGTTCTGGAAGTTTTTTCAGACAAAATAGATGAGGCATTTGCTTTGATCGGGCACAACATCAGTTTTGACGAGTGTATAGTGGGGGCTGAGTTCGAGCGTAAGCGTATCATGAGTTCCATGTTCTTGAAACCGAAATATTGCACGATGAAATCGTCCACGAACTATTGTAAATTACCGGGGAAGCAGGGTTTCAAGTCCCCGAAGTTGTCCGAGTTGCACGAGGTGTTGTTCGGGGAGGGATTCGAAAACGCCCATGATGCTTTGGCTGACGTGAGGGCTACCGCACGATGTTTCTGGAAGTTGAAAGAACTCAAGGTGATGTGAGAAAAATAAAAAAAGACATATGGCTAAAAAACCGGAATATAATTATCAATCATTACAATCGGATTATGGGAAAATGCCGCCGCAAGCGGTTGATTTAGAGGAAGCGATACTGGGGTCACTGATGCTGGAAAAGGATGCTTTTATTACCGTGAGCGACTTCCTGAAGCCCGAATGTTTCTACAAAGAGGCGCACCAGAAGATATACCGGGGTATTCAGAATTTGTCGTTGAACAACGAACCGGTGGATATTCTGACCGTGAGCGAGGAGATGAAGCGATTGGGCGAGCTGGAATCGATTGGCGGGTATTATTACCTGGCGCAGCTGACTTCCAAAGTGGCTTCTGCAGCCCATATCGAATTTCATGCCCGCATCATCGTGCAGAAATATATCCAGCGGGAGCTGATCCGGGTATGTACGGATATTCAGAATAAAGCCTATGATGACGCCACGGACGTTGCTGACCTCGTGGATATGGCACAGAAGCAGGTATTCGAGATCGCGGAAGGGAATATCAAAAAGGAAACGACTGCCATCAACGCCTTGATCGATGAAGCGATCAAAGGAATCGAGATTGCCGGAAAACGGGCGGACGGATTGAGCGGTGTGCCTTCTGGCTTCACGGCGTTGGATGAAGTAACTTCCGGTTGGCAGCCTTCTGACCTGGTGATTATAGCCGCCCGTCCTTCCATGGGTAAGACGGCTTTCGTGTTGTCCATGACCCGGAATATGGCGGTGAACCATAACCAGCCTATTGCTTTGTTCTCTTTGGAGATGTCTTCTGTGCAGTTGGTCAATCGTTTGATTGCCAGTGAAACCGAGTTGGGATCAGAGAAAATTCGTAACGGTAAGTTGTCCGAGGACGAATGGCAACAGTTGCATTCGAAGATCAAGGCTTTGATTAAAGCTCCGATATACGTGGATGATACCCCGGCACTCTCGATTTTCGAGTTGCGGGCAAAATGTCGTCGCCTGCAACAGAGGTACGGGATCAAGGTGTTGATTATAGACTACTTGCAGTTGATGACCGCGGGTGCCGATATGAGGGGAAACCGGGAACAGGAGGTAAGTATGATTTCCCGGCAGTTGAAAATTATCGCCAAAGAATTGAATATTCCCGTGATAGCTTTGTCGCAGTTGAACCGCGGAGTGGAACAACGTACCGGTGATGCCAAGAAGCCGATGCTTTCCGACTTGCGTGAGTCGGGAGCCATCGAGCAGGACGCCGATATGGTACTTTTTATCCATCGTCCCGAGCGTTACGGGATCATGGAGGACAGTATGGGAAACAGCTTGAAAGGGATCGCCGATATTATTATCGCCAAGCATCGTAATGGTGCCGTGGGAGAGATTCAATTGCGCTTCCGCAACGAGTTGGCTCAGTTCTGTGATCTGGAAGATGTTTCTCCTTTCGGGAGTCCGACAGTGAAGACCGTTACTTTTGGTTCCCGGATGAACGAGGACGCATCTGCGCAGGTTCCTGCCCTTGATTCGGGTTTCCAAGACGGGGGAAAGAGTTTCGAGAGTGGAAGCAATAGCAATACTGCGCCGTTCTGATTTAGCGATTGTCTTTTTATTTTCAATTTTCAATTATTATGGGCAGGTTGTTATTTTTATTGAAGTATTACGTGTTTTGGCTTGTGTTCTCGATTGTGGCAAAGGTGATCTTTTTGATTTACCAGTACAAGGATACGGCGACTCTCACCGGGTATGATTACGTGATGTTGTTCTCGAAGGGGATACGCATGGATCTTTCGTTCGGTGGCTACGTGATGATACTGGCTTGCGTGATCATGGCGATAGGGGTATTCTTACCGTTCAAATGGTTGAAACGTGTATATTCATGGTTGACATGGATACTTTTGGCGGTATCCAGTTTGATCATGGTGGGTGATTTGGAATTGTTCAAGAATTGGGGATACCATATGGATGCCACTCCGCTGTTCTATTTGAAGACACCGGGAGAAGCGATGGCATCGACACCCACGGGACTAATTCTTTTGTTGGTATTGCTTTGTGCGGTAATGGTTGCGGTATTTTATAGCTTTTACCGTCGTTGGGTGGCGAAATCCTTAAAGCCCGTGCAAGAGGCAGCCTGGCGGAGCGTGATTTACATTCTTCTGGGCGGGTTGATGATTATTCCCGTCAGGGGAGGTTTCAACGTGGCTCCGATGAACGTGAGTTTCGTGTTCTTCAATAACAAAAATATGTATGCCAACCAGGCAGCAGTCAATCCGGTTTGGAATTTCCTGTACGAGGTGACTCATGTCAATAAGATAAAAAGTGACTTCGTTTTTATGCCGAAGGAGCAGGCGAAACAATTGGTCGACAGCGTGTACACGGAAACGGGTACATTCCCCATGGTTTTGAAAACGAACAAGCCCAACGTGGTGGTGCTTTTATTGGAAACCTTTACGTTGAATGCTTGGGATGCCATGCCTAATTTGCAGTCTATCGCGAAGGAAGGTATTTTCTTCTCGAATATATATGCCACGGGAAATCGTTCCGACCGGGGAATATTGGGTGTTATCAGTGGTTTCCCGGCTCACCCGCAAGTGTCTATGCTGAAGTACCCGAATAAAACTTATCTGCATCCCCGTTTTCCCTTGGATTTCGAGGCTAACGGTTATACAACCCGATTCTATTATGCCGGGGATTTGAACTTCGGGGGATTCCGTTCCTACGTGACGATGAGTTTTCAGAGCAACGTGACCGAGGATGATTTTTCTGGTGAGGCAATTGAAAATCGTTTCAAATGGGGTGTGCATGATGGCTATATGCTGGATCGCCTGTATGAAGATTTGCGTGTGGCGAGTACTCCTTTTATGTATATGGCGTTCACGATGAGCAGCCACGAGCCTTTCGAGGTTCCCATGGAAACAAAGATCCCGGGAGATGATAACGGTTCGAAGTTGAAAAACGCTATAGCCTATACCGACCAATGCCTGGGAGAGTTTTTCGAGAAATGCAAAAAGTCCGGGATTTGGGATAACACGTTGTTCGTGTTGATTGCCGATCACGGGACACGCCACGTGGGGAACCTGCAACCTCATTTGCCGGAGGCTTACCGCATTCCGATGATCTTTACCGGGGGAGCGATGAGCGTGCGGGATTCCGTGGTCAATACTTTAGGCTCCCAAACCGATATGGTAGCTACGATGTTGGCACAATTGGGAATGGACGCCTCGGCTTACCATTACAGCAAAAACCTGCTCGACCCGACTGCCGTGCCTTTCGCCTTCTATGCTTTTTCTAATGCCGCCGCCGTGGTGACAAGCAACGGCGCCTATATTTTTGACTTGAAAACCAAAAAGAGTATAGGAACGAACACGACCCCCCGGGATGGAGAATTGTTGAAGGCTTATTTGCAAACCATCGACCAGGATTTCAAGGAACGGTAATAAAACAGAATTGTAATTGTTTGTTATTCGGCTTGTTGTATTGAAGTTGAATGCAAGAATTACCTCCATTTTGGAGGTACATGGAAATCATTGCTAAATTCAAGCGAACTGCTATGTCCATGAAGAAGACTGTGTGTCAAAGTCCAAATGGGCTTTAAGCAAGAGTGTCAGTACTTTTCTCCCACTCTTCCCGTGTGTTTCCCTATCCTAAAAGTAGGAGATATTATATAATAAAACAATTCTTGAACAGTTTATTTCGTTTATCAATCGAATAATAATCGAATAGTAATCGTTTAGAAGATAGGGAAAGGGGCTGGAAGAATGGGAGAAAGTAGCGTGATGTTAGCAAAACCGTTCGTTGGTCGATGCGTCTGGCGAACCCGAGATAGCCGCTCCGAGGGCTACGTGTAATTGCCGTCCGTTTGTTTCGTACAAGCCGTTGTATTATTTATGAGTTTGACAAAATACAAAATTAATATGCTGAGGATTGCAAATTGAATCAATGTAAATAGAGTTTTTGTCATATGTCGAAATATTTTTATTGTAAAGTTTGCGAACTTTGCAATATTTTTTTATTTTCGTAACATACAAATATTAACTATTAAATCGTTAAGCTATGAAGAAAATTAATCGAAACTTTTTTAAGTCCTTCATGTTTATTTGCGTGGGCTTGATGGCAGTAATGCTTATGAGTGCTGTAAATCTTTGTGATCCTCCGGGACCTCCAGGACAACCCAAAGTCATAGACTATGGGATAGATTGGTGTACAATTCAATTTACTCCACCAACTCATGACGGAGGTTCTCCTATATGCGGTTATCTTGTTGATTACAGGTATAGAGGAGAAGTTTGGAAGCCGTTTACAAAAAAAGAAACGCCTATACTTGCCTACAAGATAAAGATCCCTGATTTAAAAGCAGGCAAAGAAATTGAATTTCGTGTCAGTGCTGTAAGTACAGAAGGAGGGGAAGGTCCTTATTCTGCGTCAAGTGAACCACACATAATCAGAGAAAAGTAATACTATAAAAATATCACAATAAAGCCAACTAATTTAGTCGGCTTTATTGTGATATTTTATTAAACTAATCTATTTTACTTTCACCCATTTCACGGCATCTGCCACCACTAACTGAGCATACTTGTCTTTACCCCATTCCTTTATTTCCTCAAACGGAGGAATACCCCGATCATCCAAAACGACACGGGATTCTCCTGCCGGTAAATTAAATCTCCCCAATGAAATCCACTCATCAGTATCGTCCCCAGTCCTCTCTACCACGACTTTTTGACTTCCTTTCGGGGTATAGACCGTATAGTAATTCTTCATTCCCGGATAATTTGATTCATAACTATATCCCCAAGCTCCACCACTAATACGAGATTGGTAAAAAAGAATCTCGTATACCCCCGCTCCCGGTAGATTCGCTATCCACTCCGCCTTACAACTTCCATTCCCGGCAATCTTGATAAAAGCACTTTTTATCTCCTCTCCGTAAACTCCAGTTTGCTTGATAAACGGTCTTCCCCACATACTTTTCTTGAAATCCGGACCCATCCTATATTTCTTCTCGTCCTCTTCCGCCAACTGATCTGCCAACCGTTTCAACCTGTTACCCGATGAATCGATCAAATGAAAACCCTCATCCTCGTTGTCGACGATAATCTCTCCGGGAGGATAAAACTGGTTCCTGTCAAGAGGTTCGACACATTCCGCCGGAAGATCCCCTTTCCACAATGGAGTGCCATGATCGCCAAGTATAACTCGTTCCGGTACGCTCCTCGCAAAATTGGTGGACACGAAAACAATTAGTTTATCAGCCTCGTTGGCAACGATCCGCTTGTATTCTCCCGGTTTGATCAAGTAACTCCGCCAATTGTCAATAACCCATTTCCCGTAATCATCAGAATAAGCCCTGATGACCGAAACCAAGCCATCCACCTTACCGATATTGCCTACCTTGAAATCAACCGACTGCATATCCTCTGTCTGCCGGAATTCCAAATCTTTTATCACCAATCGCGGTACCTCGTGCGTCGTGTACCAATCATCCACGAATGGCTTGATGTCCTGCCCGAAACGCTTGCGGAATCCCTCCATGAACACGTCAAAATCCACTTCCCGAAAACGGGCACGCTCGTAGAACTCCCGCGTGTAAGCGCACACCGAATTCCAATTGGTAATTGTCGTCAAGTAGGCGAGTAACTGCGAAACTTTCATGCTAATCAACTTATTGTATCCCCACGAATACTCTCCCCGGATTACCCCTTCCAATCCCCCTACCGCGATACTATCCAGCATCGACGGGAACAAAATAAGCTTGTCAAGCGTCGGATTTGCCATTTTACCGAACAACATATCAATCCCTGCGTACCTATCGGAAGCAACACTCCAATGGAAATCCGAGAAAATACGTTCCACACCTATTTCAGCAAGAAAGCGAGGGAACTTTTGGAATAATATTTTTTCCTGCACGTTTGTTTCCCTCAGTTCATCAGGGGAAAAGTCCCCCGGTTTATCATCTTTCTCCCACATCCGTTCCCCGAAAAACACCATTTCCGGCTGAAGATTATTATGGAAAGAATAATCATAAAGGAAAGAAGAAGGCACCTCCACTAACTTTAGCAACTTGAAGGGGTACGGGTTAGGCATACTTTTCTCTATACGGTCACGGCACTTGTTCACCACCTCATCCCAATACTCCTTTGTGTTCGGGTACCCCGCTATTTCATCCATCCAACCGTCAAACGACTTCAAGTAAAAATCATTTCCCAGGTACGTGTAGAACTCCAGCGTGATGGAGTCCGCCACCACCGACCGCTTCACGTAATCGCCCATGCAAAGTGACAAACCGGTTAATGCCTGTAAGTTGCGGAACGTCACCTCGTTCTGTCCCTCCTCCGGTACGCCTTGTGATAACACCACTTTTCCGTCGGGATTCTTCACGCGCAACGTGTAATCCGTGAAGTTCGTTTCTTTCGACGGCTGCAAGGCTACTGGTGCCACCGCCGCCGGGTACCATAGTACCTCCGGGATGAGTAGCGTGTAATCCTTTGACACGAACGCAGAACGTTTTCCTTGTTGCTCCATCTGTATCAATCGCCGTACGGGAGCGAAATACCTATCATCATCGATATTTACCTGGAAAATATCCTCGTCGATACATCCGCCGTACTCCATTTCCAACATCACGCTATCCCCGGGAGCCAACGACCGCTCAACGACCACCACTTGTCGGTCTCGCTGAAAAGGTACCTCCCGTCCCCCTGACTCCAGTCGGCTGATTTCCAGCCCGGGATTCAGGAACAGAATTAACCGCTCCATCCTTTCCAATTTTCGGTTCACCACAGTCATCCGGCTCACCGCCGAGAAATCCTCGCCCCTCGGCGTATACGTGATCTCATGCGCCATGATTCGTGCCTTGGGATACGCCTCGTACTGTAAGAAAGCCTCACGATACCCCTCCCGGTTCTCTCGGCGGGTCTGGAACTTATCGATATAAACATATCCCATCCCCACGGCTAATACCACGAACAGACCACCCGCCGCCTGATAAAACACTCTCCGTCCCGGCACATTGGGCAATCGCCTCGTGAAAGGAACTGCCAGGCACAGGAATCCCAGCCCCAGCAACAAGAACGTCCCCCGTTGCAACAGGCACACGCCGGAATGCATAAACCCCACTATCGAGGAAAAAGATTCTGGCAACAGGCTTCCCCGGAAATCCAGTATTCCGTGAAGTGGCTTCGCCAGGTAAATATACGACACGCAAAGGAACCCGGTCAACACGAGCCAACTCACGAAAGGATGTCGCAATGTCCTGTTCACCAGTAACGACATCCCCGCCACGAACACGAACGTCGGCAACACGTCTCTCAAAAAGAAGGACAGGTACACCCACGGGTTCACGGGTGAATCCGGAATTACCAAATTGATAAACAGGCAAAGCGTCATGAAAACGACATCTGCGACCAAAAAAGGGAGAGCCATCCCCGCTAATTCTGCCCCGAAAATCTGACTGTTGCTTAGCGACCGAATAGAGTGCACCTCCCGGCTATCCGCTTTATTCCGAGCCCTCGACCTGTCGCAAACCAAGAACACCACGACTAGAGACTGTAACAAATTCAAAAAATAGACCCCTCTTGTGGGGAGAGAGGACGCTAACGCTATGCTCCGCCACGCCTCCTGATGAATGTCCCACGGGGTTAGAAACGCCAAAGTGTAACCTAATACACCTAGGATAAAAAGACGGAACAACCAGTTTCTTTTTACTAACTTACTCTCGTAAGTAACAATAATTTGCCATCCTGCCATACACAACATTTTTTATTAGTACACATTTTAAAAACACGAAAATATTCTTATCTCATAAAACTCATCTTATTTACAATCGTTCGTTAACTCTATCAGTGTGATTTCCGGTCGTTGACCGATACGTCCGGCGAACCCGAGGTAGCCACTCCCGCGGGAAACGTATAATTGCCGTCCGTTCGTTTCGTACAAGCCGTTGTATTCCGGGTAGACGTATATTGACGGACTCCATCGGAAGTTGCCTATTTGTATCCCGATTTGCATGGCGTGGGTATGTCCTGCAAGCATGAGAGCCACGGGGAAACGGATGACCTCGTCCCGCCAGTGTGACGGGTCGTGGGAGAGGAGAATCACCGGGTGTCCTTCCGTGCCTTGCAGGGCTTGCGGAAGGTTACCGAAACAGGGGAAAGGTGGGCGTCCGCAATTCTCGACACCGGCGAGGTAGATCGTGTCCGTGCCGATCACGAGGGGTACGTTGGTATTATTCAACATTTGGAAACCTGCCGTTTCCATGTTGATAAAGAATTGTTTCAGGTTGTTCTTTTGTTCTTCCGGGGTTGCCCATCTCACGTATGTACCGTAATCATGGTTTCCCGTGGAGGAATACACGCCGTGTTTCGCTTTTAGTTTTTTCAACTGTTCGATCCAGGGATCCATTTCCGAGGCAAAGCTGTTTACCATGTCTCCGGTAAACACGATCAGATCGGGGTTCAAGGCGTTGACTTCGTTCACGAGTTTTTTGACCCCGGGATAATGCTCGCCATAACTACCTAGGTGTAGGTCGGTGAGTTGCACGATGCGGAAACCGTTGAAATTGTCAGGGAGTTCCTTGATACATACTTGTTGGTGTTCTACTTTGAAATTATATCGTCCCCAGGTGATGCCATAGAAAATCAGTAGGAAAGAGAATGCGGCAAGCCCGAGGGCTGTCCGGTGTATGATGCGGGATGCCGGGATACATTTCAGTTTCCGCAATAGGATGGCGAAGATGTTAATAATGATGTATAGAGTCTTTGGGGTATAGAAAAGTAGAATCACGGAAACACCTTTGCCTACCCAGAAATAGGCTTCCGGTCCTTTTAGCGTAGGGATAAAGAAATGATAGACAACGATACAAGCCATGAAAAACAGGGAGTGTAGCCAGAACAAACAATTGTAAATTCGTTTTTTCAAGTAACGTTTGATTTGCCAATAGAGTAGCGAGTCGTTCAGCAACACGCAGAGTAGTCCGGCTATAAGTATGAGTAATCCTGTTTTCATGTTTATTTATTTGAATATAAGGGTCCCGAAGTGTTCCGGTTGGTGAAAATCCGGTTTTGGGGTTTTCACGGGATGCCAGGTCACGAAATGGGGGTGGGGTAGTTTATTCCCGCATTTATGGAAATTACCTCTAACCGTGGTTCCCGGCTTGGGTTGAAATTTGTGTCTGAAAAAGACGGTATAAGGGATTTTTACCGTGAGCGACCATTGGTAGAAGGCTTCGTCCGGATCTTCGTTGTTGAATTTTATCGTGGAGTCCCGGAGAATAGTACTGTCCAACCTGCGGGGAACGGGTCTGCGGTTCTCCCGGCTAGTGCCGAATGCGCCTAATACCGTGCCGATAGCGTTGATTTCTATATTGTAATATCCCACGCATTTCTCGGGTTGAATAAAAAACTCGACACATGAATCTTCCCACACGGGTGCGCAAGGTGTGATTTCCGTGGCTCGGAATTCATATTCCTGCACGTCGAATTTCAGGAAAAGATGGTGTTCATTGTAGGCAATCCGAAAGTAGACTTTGGGTTTGTTGGGATAATCGTCAGTCCAATTGATTTCTTGCAGGTTTATTCGGGTACATTCCCGATCTAGATAATAACTCAAAGCCTGTAAGGTTTCGCTGCTTGCTACTTCCGGGAATTTTTTTATTTCAATGATATCCATGGCGAGAGAAAAAATGGGACGTGTCAGGTGAAATTTGCCTGACACGTCAATATAATTTATTTTAAAATAGTCCGGTGATTTTACCGTCGTTGTCGATGTCTATCTTTTCAGCTGCCGGAATATCCGGTAAACCGGGCATTCGCATGATACTTCCCGTGATCGGGATGATGAATCCCGCACCTGCCGCTATTTCAATCTGGCGTACCGTTACCACAAAATCTTTCGGGCGTCCCAGCAGTTTCGGGTTGTCCGAGAGTGATTTCTGAGTCTTGGCGATACATACCGGAAGTTTATCCAGACCTAGATCCATCACTTTCTTCAAGTCGGATTTGGCTTCCGAGGTATAGTCGATAGCAGCCGCACCGTATAGTTCCTTGGCGATCGTCTCGATTTTCTTCTCCACGGTCCAGTTCCAGTCGTAGAGAGGTTTCATGCTGCAAGTGCATTGCTCTGCCACTTTGGACACGAGGCGTGCCAAGTTTTCGGCTCCTTCACCACCTTTTGCCCAAACTTCGGCAACCTCCATGGGTACATCCAGCGCTTTGCAGGTTTCGGCAAGGAAGGCGATTTCCTCGTCGGTGTCTGTCACGAACTTGTTGATAGCGACTACGGGGCAGATATTGAATTTCTTCATATTCTCCACCTGTTTCTCGAGGTTGGCAACGCCTTTCTTCAACGCTTCCAGGTTCGGTTCTTTTAATTGGTCGAGTTTTACCCCGCCATGATATTTCAACGCTCTCACGGTGGCTACCATAACCACGGCACTAGGCTTCAGACCGGCTTTCACGCACTTGATGTCGAAGAATTTCTCTGCACCGAGGTCGAAACCGAATCCGGCTTCCGTCACCACGTAATCGGAAAGTGTCAATCCCATGCGGGTAGCGATAATGGAGTTCGTTCCTTGTGCTATGTTAGCGAATGGTCCGCCGTGAATGATAGCCGGGTTGCCTTCCAGCGTCTGCACGAGGTTGGGTTTGATGGCGTCTTTCAAGAGAGCCGCCATTGCCCCGTGCGCGTTCAAGTCTCGGGCGTAGATGGGTTGCTTGTCAAACGTGTAACCGATGAAGATGTTGCCTAACCTGTTTTTCAGGTCTTCAAAATCATCCGACAGACAGAGGATTGCCATTACCTCAGAAGCAGCCGTGATGTCGAATCCGGTTTCACGTGGGATACCGGCTGAGGTTCCGCCCAGTCCCACGATGATGTGGCGCAGGGAACGGTCGTTCATATCCATTACCCGCTTCCAGGTTACCGTGCGGGGGTCGATGTTCAACGAGTGGGTTTTACTTTGGATGTTATTGTCTATCAAGGCGGACAGCAAGTTGTGTGCTTTCTCGATAGCCCCGAAATCTCCCGTGAAATGCAGGTTGATGTCCTCCATGGGAACTACTTGCGAGTATCCTCCCCCGGTGGCACCTCCCTTGATACCGAACACTGGACCCAACGAGGGCTCGCGCAATACCACGGTGGCTTGTTTACCGATGCGGTTCAATCCTTCCGTCAGACCGATAGAGATGGTTGTTTTTCCTTCTCCGGCTGGGGTGGGGGATATGGCTGAAACCAGTACTAATTTCTTCCCGTCGATTTTCGATTTATCAATCAGGCTTAACGGTAATTTTGCTTTATATTTCCCGTAAGGTTCCAGTAATTCCCTGTTGATTCCCAGTTTGTCGGCAATCTCGTAGATCGGTTTTATCTGTATGGAATTGGCTATTTCAATATCTGTTTTCATATCTATTATAGTTGATGTTATTTTAAAATGAATTTCGTCGTCCCGATTTGTTGGTTATCTGAGAACAGGTCGGCGATGTATTCTCCTTTTTCCAGGCTACCGTCGTTAGGCCAGAATATGGCGATTTCCAGTTTTTCTCCCTCGTACTCGATCTCTCGTCTGGCGGAATAAGTCAGTGTGGCATTCTGGTATTTGAAATAAGATTTGCTGGAAGCTGCCAGAACTTGTCCGTCCGGGCGGGTGATACGCAAGTAGATCATCCGGGGACCCCGCTTGGCGGCGACGTTCCGGGTGAGCGAAAAGTCGGCTTTCAGCTGGAAACATCTTCTGAGGTTGGTTTCTTTGTCGTTTTTGTTCACGCAATATACCCGGAAATCTTCTACCGAGAGGGTGGTCGCTTTTTCAAGGGTTTCCGCCATTTTTTCGGTTTTTTGTTCCAGTGTTTTATTGCGTTCGCGCACCCAATTCATTTGTTTCTTGACTTCCGTGTTCTCGGCTACTAGTTTTTGGTTCAGCTGGTTCAGCGAGTCGATTTGCACCACGTAGCTTCTCAGTACCGTTTTCAATGTGCCAATTTCTTTCTTGTAGCGATTGATTTCGGCAAAGGAATTGTTCCGGAATTCTTTCATTTTCTCCATGAGCGAGGCGATTTTCTCTTGCTCGTGTGCCAATTTCACGTTCAATGTATCGTTGTCTGTTTTGAGATTATCGTAGTGATGGCTTAGATCAGTTAATTCTTGTTGGAGTTCTTCCTTTTCAGCCGTGATGGCTACCATATTTTCCCGGTTCTCTTTTTTCTCGATCAGGAAAAAGACAAAAAGAACGATCAGTATGGCGGACAGAACGCCGATAACAATTAGTAACGTCTTATCTTTCTTGTTTTTAGTAAGTTGGTTTTCTTCCATATGCATATTAGGTTTTATGTTATAACAAAAGCTTGGTTATTCATTTCAACAAATATAGATATAAAACGTTATAGAACGGAGAAAGGATTAGATTTTATAAAAATTTAGCACTTGCTTTTTTGATTTAATTTTCCTAATATTGTGACAGGCGTTTTAAAAATGAAATATAGAACCCTTGATGAAATCATAATCTAAAACAGGGAGGTAATATGACGGAAGAATTCTTGCAATACGTGTGGGCAAATTCTCTTTTCACGAGTGTGCGATGCTTTTCTACTAAAGGAAAAGAGGTGGAAATACTGAATGTCGGTTTTCAGAACCGGGACGCGGGACCCGACTTTTTTAGCGCGAAAGTGCGGATAGACCATACCGTTCTCGTGGGGAACGTGGAGATTCACCAGAAGGCGAGCGATTGGTTCCGGCACGGGCACGAGAAGGATGCGGCGTATGATAACGTGATTCTTTCCGTCGTGGAGGATGCCGACATGGAAGTTTATAATTCTCGGGATCGGGAAATCGATGCGATTATCCTGCGATACGATCCCCGGTTATGGGATGAGTATGTTTTCATGCAAGGTGTTCCCGTGGAACCCCGTTGCTATCGTAATCTGCGACGCATTGATTCGTTGCGTATGGATATGCTTCTAGCGGGGTATGGCATCGAGCGTCTGGAGAGGAAATGTGGGGATATTAAAATGATGTTGGAGGAAACGATGTATGATTGGGAGGCTTGTTTCTACCGGATGCTGGTGCGTTACTGGTCGGGAAACGTGAATGCCGATGCTTTTGCTCAATTGGCGCAAAATCTTTCATACAAGAAGGTGATCCGTTGCAGCGATAGTTTGTTCCGGGTGGAAGCCTTGTTGCTGGGATATTCCGGGTTGTTGTCCGATTTGGAGGAAGAGGACGATTACACGATCGCTTTACGGGAAGAATACGAGTTTCAGGCGGCGAAATTCCATTTGACGGCGATGCAGCGGTCACAATGGAAGTATATGCGGATTCGCCCGACGTCTTTTCCGACAGTGCGGTTAGCTCTCTTGGCTGCTTTGATGATGCGGTTTAATTTCATTCTTTCCACGGTTTTGGAAACGGAACGTTTGGAGGATATTTATAAGTTGCTGGATGTGCAGGCTTCCAAGTATTGGAGTACACACTACAAACCGGGAGTACTTGCCACGCAACAAGTGAAGCGATTGGGAAATAGTATGAAGACCGTGATAGTGATTAACGCGATCGTTCCTTTTCTTTTCGTGTATGGCAAGGAGAGGAAAGAAGAGCGCTATTGTGATAAGGCTGTACAATGGTTGGAAGAGTTGGAGGCGGAACGCAATCACGTGACAGAGACTTGGACGAAACAAGGGGTGAAACTGAAATCCGCCTTGCAGTCCCAGGCTTTGCTTCAAATTAAACGGGAATATTGCGACGCTCACCAATGCCTGCATTGCAGGATGGGAAGCGAGGTGTTCCGGAGTGTGGCTAAGGAATCGGATGTGTAGAGGGGGATTATAAAAAAGAATGGATGTATTGACGGAGATATAAAAAGGGAATGACCAGTTTATCGTGAGGTCATTCCCTTTATACTTTGTATAGAAAGGTGTATTTATTTTAGTCCTTTTCTTTTCAGCAAAGGATCGATCGAGGGTTCTTGTCCCCGGAATTGCTTGTATAAAGTCATGGCATCTTGTGACCCGCCTTTTGACAAGACGTATTCCCGGAATGCTTTTGCTTTCTCGGGATTGAAGATGTCCCCGGTTTCCTTGAAAGCCTCGAAAGCGTCGGCATCCAATACTTCAGCCCACGTGTAGGCGTAATACCCGGAGGAATAGCCTCCCGCAAATATATGCTGGAAGTAGGGGCTGCGGTAACGCACCGTGATTTCGGGAATCAAGCCGATTTTGTCCAACGTGGCTTTCTCGAATTCGTTCGGGTTCACGAGGTCGGTCGTGGTACGGGTGTGGTAAGCCATGTCCAAGAGGGCGGCTGCCATAAATTCGGTGGTGACGAACCCTTGGTTGAAATGTCCGCTCTTTTCCAGTTTGTCGATCAAGGATTGTGGAATGACTTCTCCCGTTTGGTAATGGCGGGCGTATACTTTCATCACTTCGGGATCGGCAGCCCAGTTTTCCATGATCTGCGAGGGAAGTTCCACGAAATCGCGGGGAACGGATGTGCCGGATACCTTATTATAGGTACATTGGGATAACAACCCGTGGAGGGCGTGCCCGAACTCGTGGAAAAGGGTTTGTACCTCGTCGAAGCTGAGTAGGGCGGGAACTCCTTCCCCGGCAGGTTTGGTGAAGTTGCACACGTTCGTGATCACGGGGGAGATTTTTTTGTCTAAAGCCGATTGTTTCCGGTAGGAATTCATCCATGCCCCGGAACGTTTGCTTTCTCTCGGGTGGAAGTCCATGTACAGGATGCCGATATGGTCGCCGTTGGCTTCTTTTACCTCGAAAGCCGTGGCGTCGGGATGGGGTACGGGAATGTCTGCACGCTGCGTGAAGGTTATACCGTATAGTTTATTGGCGGTGTAGAACGCGCCATCTCTCACGCTTTCCAGCGGGAAGTACTGGCGGAGTTCGTTCTCGTCCAACCCGTATTTGTTTTTCTTTATTTTCTCCGCGTAATAGCGCCAGTCCCACGGTTGGAGTTGGAAGTTTTTGCCTTCTTTCCGGATCATTGCCTGAAGCTCGGCTGCTTCTTTTTTGGCTATCGGCAGGGCTGCTTTCCAGATCTGATGGCATAAATTGTACACGTTTTCGGGCGTTTTTGCCATGTTATTGTCCAGAATGAAGGACGCATGGTTGTCATACCCCAGCAATTGGGCCTTCTGTACCCGCAAGGAGGTCATTCTGGAGAGTATTTCTTTGTTGTCGTACTCATTGTCGTTGTTGCAACGGTTGATGTATGCCTTGTATATTTTTTCTCTTAAATCCCGGTTGTCGGCGTATTGCAGGAAGGGAATCATGCTCGGGTTGTGGAGCGTAAATACCCATTTGCCTTCCAATCCGGCGTTTTTCGCGGCGGAGGCGGCAGTGGCAATAACGTTAGCGGGCAGACCGGAAAGGTCTTTCTCGTTATCGATGACTAATTTGAAGGCGTTAGTTTCGTTCAACAGGTTCTCTCCGAATTGCAGGCTTAACACGGATAATTCACTGTTCAGGCGCTTGAAGGTTTCTTTATCTTCCGGGGAAAGGTTGGCTCCGCCTCGGACAAAGTCCTTGTAATATTTATCCAGCACGGTTAATTGCTCCAGGGTGAGGTTTTCTTTTTCCCGGTTCTCGTGCACGGTCTTGATACGGGCGAATAGTTTCTCGTTCAAGTTAATGGCATCCCTGTGTGCGGTTAGCTTCGGGGTGATTTCTTTGGCGATCGCCTTGATCGAATCGTTGGTATTGGCTCCTTGTTGGTTGCCGAACACGGAAGCTACTTTGTTGAGCAATTCCCCGGAGGTCTCCAGCGCGTCGATGGTGTTCTTGAAGGTGGGTGCTTCCGGATTGTTGATGATCGCGTTGATTTCAGCTTGTTGCTGTTTCATCCCTTCCTCGTAAGCCGGAATATAATGCTTGTTCTTGATTAAATGGAAGGGCGGAACCTCGTGAGGGGTTTCGTACGCGTTGAAAAATGGATTTTCATTCTTCACTTGCCCTGATTGGCAGGATTGCATAGCCAGTCCTACGAAACAAACTAAGTAAGTGATTTTCTTCATTCGTGAAATTTTAAATGGTTTCATAATTAAGTTTGCAAATTATCACTTGCAAGGTCACACGTTTACGTGTGACAAATATAATTAAGTCCGATTGAATATACAAGTAAATGATTTTCTCCTTATTTTTGCGTATTTAATGGAAATTGTGTTATGAGTGTAAAAGAGAATGTGGCAACGTTTGTCACGAAGCTGCCAAAAATCATTTTATTGTGCGTGATCGTTTACTTGATTTCGTTGAATTTCAAGACGGTTGAAGAGGATAAGGGAGGAACGGTGGAAACGGAACAATCGGATATTGTTCCCCTGGACGAGGTGAAGAAGTATTTTCCCACTTGCACGAGTGTCGAGAAAGTCAGTGACGTTCGTTATGACGTGAAGGGCGACGGGAAAGTGATCGGCAAGCTGATCGTCACCACGCCTGTTGCCGATGACCTGATCGGTTACGCGGGGAATGTGCCTTTGTTCCTGGCGGTGTCCGGGGAGGATGTGATTCTGGGGCTTACTTTATTGGCTCATAGTGAATCTCCGGCTTTTGTCCGGAGAGTAGAGAAAAGCGACTTTTTCACGTCCTGGAACGGAAAGACGCTGGAAGAAGCGGCAGAGTTGAACGTGGAGGCGGTTAGCGGGGCAACCATGACTTCCGATGCCGTTCGGGGAAGCGTGAAGAAAGCGTTGAATTTTTACCTGGAGCGGGACGGTGGAGGACAGCATACCGATTGGTTGAAGACGATTCGGCATGCCTTGGGAGGTCTGGTGGTGCTATTGGCTCTCGCTAGTGTGTTCTGGGGTAGCCGGATGAAAAGATGGCGTTTGCCTTTGCAGGTGGCTTCTATCTTAATTCTCGGGTTCTGGAGCGGGTATTTTGTTTCGTTCGAGTTGTTGTTCAACTGGTTGTTGAACGGGATACCGTGGGGAGCCCGTGTTTTGCTGCCTGTGGTAGCTTTGTTGGCGATTGCCTGTCCCTTGTTCCTGAACAAGGCGTATTATTGCGCTTACCTGTGTCCGTTCGGGGCAGCCCAGGAACTCATGGGGAAAATTCGCAAGAAAAAGATTGTCCCAAAGGGAATATGGTGGAATATTTTCAAATATACCCGTGTTACCTATTTTATGATGATTCTTGCCTTGTTGTTGTGGGGAATCCCCTTGGAACTGGCTTCTTTGGAACCTTTTCCCGCATTTTTGTTGGCTGCGGCATCGGGTTGGGTGATCGCACTTGCCGTGATATTTTTAGTGTTGTCAATATTTTTTTCTCGCCCCTGGTGTAATTATTTTTGCCCCACGGGAGAGCTGCTGGATATTTTGAGAAAAGGCGATGGGAAGGCAAGCCCGGAGAGATGGAAGAAGGTAGTCGGGGAGGGCGTGGCGCTGGTGATATTCCTGGGAGTACTGTATTTTATTCTGCAATAAAAAAATATTGAAACTTTTTTATCAAAACACTTGATTGTTTGAATTAAAAGTGCGTAATTTGCATCCTGTTTGGAAAGCGTTTATAAAATATTGAGAGAGATGTCAAGAATTTGTCAAATAACTGGAAAAAAAGCAATGGTTGGTAACCATGTTTCCCACTCTAAGAGAAGAGTAAAGAGAACATTCGAGATCAACTTGTTTAAGAGAAATTTTTATTGGCCGGAAGAAGATAGATGGGTACGTTTGAACGTATCTGCAGCCGGATTGCGCCTTATCAATAAGAAAGGTATTAATGCTTGCTTGAAAGAAGCTACTGCCAATGGTTTAATTAAGAACGTATAAAGTAAGAAGAGATGGCAAAGAAGAGCAAAGGAAACAGAGTACAGGTGATTTTGGAGTGCACGGAGCATAAGGAATCCGGTATGCCGGGGACGTCTCGTTATATCACTACCAAAAACAGAAAGAACACCCCCGAGAGAATGGAGTTGCGTAAATACAACCCGATTCTGAGAAGAGTAACTTTACACAGAGAAATTAAATAATTAAGCTATGGCAAAGAAAGTTGTTGCGACATTAAAAACAGCAGATGGTAGAGGATTTGCAAAAATCATCAAGATGGTTAAATCCCCGAAAACCGGTGCCTACACTTTTAAGGAACAAATGGTTCCTAACGAACAGGTGAAAGATGCCTTGAAGAAGTAAGGTTTTAAATCTTTATATAAAAAAAGGAGCGTTTCACAACGCTCCTTTTTTATTTGCAATTTTTTTTCAGAAAAAGTGTAACCTATCAGAAAACTTTCCGTAAAAGAACACAGATTAGCGATCAAGACACGAGAAATGATTGCTAAAACAGAAAGAGTTAGTTTGAAAGATTGAAAAAAATAAATTTCCTTGATTTTTTTCGGGAAATAATGAAACCTTTCTTTTTCGGTGACGTTAAAGAGAGTATATTAGATGATGAACTTATGATTTATTTTTAGCTGTTATTAGATTGAATCATCTAGCATAAAAGAGAGGGGATAGCTTTGACCATGGTTTAAGCTGATTTTCTGAGAGAGTTCTTAATGGTACTGGAATATGTTCTACGGGACACCACGCACACACACACCACACACACAGACGCACGCACACACACACATACAACATCTTTTCGTCAGTCCCAATATATTCCATTTAAGACTTGCAGAGAATCCCTCCTTTTTTATTTATATCATTTAGTAATTTTCGAGTGTACATAACCCTATTTATTTTGATTTGATTCCTAGAATTTTTAACCTTTTCCCGCTTGTGTTTCATTTCCATATTGTCTTTTTTTCTGTAACTTCGCAAGTTAGTTTTTAAGGTCAAGAAAGATACATGGATTACAGAGAAGAAGATAATAATATAGCCATATATGGTGCCCGAGAGCACAATTTGAAAAATATAGATTTAACCATTCCCCGCGATAAGCTGACGGTCATTACCGGGTTGAGCGGTAGTGGTAAATCGTCGTTGGCGTTTGACACGATCTATGCCGAGGGACAACGACGGTATCTGGAAACTTTTTCGGCTTATGCCCGCCGTTTCCTGGGAGGGATGGAACGCCCGGACGTGGATAAGATCACGGGATTAAGTCCGGTGATTTCTATCGAGCAGAAGACGACAAACAAAAATCCCCGTTCCACAGTAGGGACGACCACGGAGATTTATGACTTTTTGCGTTTGCTGTATGCCCGCGCGGGGGTGGCTTATTCCTACGAAACGGGAAGCCGGATGGTGAAATATACCGACGAGCAGATACTGGAATTGTTGCAGAAGGATTTTGCCGGAAAACGTATTCTTCTGCTGGCGCCCGTGGTGAAGGGACGTAAGGGACATTACCGGGAATTGTTCGAGAACCTGCGGAAGAATGGTTTTATTTCTGCTCGGGTAGACGGGGAGATCCGGGAGATCACGATCGGGATGAGCGTCGACCGCTACAAGATGCACGACATCGAGATCGTGGTAGATAAGATCGTGATGGACCAGGTCGATTTGAAGCGTTTAAAAAACTCAGTGGCGACGGCAATGAAGCACGGTAAGGGCGTGATGACGATAAAAGATTACGAGAGCGACGAAGTAAAATATTATAGCCGCCATTTGATGTGCCCGGACACGGGTATTTCCTATAAAGACCCGGCACCCCATACTTTTTCTTTTAATTCTCCTCACGGGGCTTGCAAAAAGTGCAAAGGGCTGGGGTTTGTCAATCAAGTGGCAATGGATAAAATCATTCCGGATGATTCGCTGTCTATTTATGCCGGGGGAATCTTACCCCTGGGAAAATATAAAGGTTCGCTTATTTTTTACCAGATTGAAACGATATTGCGGAAGCATGGCACGGATATAAAACAGCCGATACGGGATTTGCCGGAAGAGGCGTTGTCGGATATCTTGTACGGCTACCCGGGACAGTTCCGGTTGGAGAACGCGGAGATTGGGGTATCTTCCAATTTCCTGACGACGTACGAGGGTATTCTGAAGTACGTGACCATGCAGGAGGAGAACTCAACCTCCAAGAAAGCCAACAAGTGGGCGGAGCAGTTTATTTCCGTGGCTACTTGCGATGTTTGTAACGGGCAACGCCTGAACCAGGAAGCCTTGCATTTCCGTATTAACGGGAAGAATATTGCGGAGTTGGCAAACATGGAATTGTCTGACTTGTACGAGTGGATTTGCGACGTGGAATCTCACCTGGAAGAGAAGCAGAAACAGATCGCGGGAGAGATATTGAAAGAGATTCGTACCCGTTTGAAGTTCATGCTGGACGTGGGATTGGAATATTTATCCCTAAACCGGCAGTCGGTGACGCTTTCGGGGGGAGAATCGCAACGTATCCGTTTGGCGACGCAGATCGGTTCGCAGTTGGTGAACGTGCTGTACATACTGGATGAACCGAGTATCGGGTTGCACCAGAAGGATAACCGGAAGTTGATTCATTCTTTGCAGGAATTGCGGGATAACGGTAATTCCGTGATTGTCGTGGAACACGATAAGGAAATGATGGAGAATGCCGATTACATTGTGGATTTGGGCCCCAAAGCTGGACGAAAAGGCGGGGAAATCACGGCTATCGGGACGTATGCGGATGTGTTGAAGAGCGATAGCCTGACGGCGCAGTACCTGAACGGGAAAAAAGAGATAGCCGTACCCGCGCAACGCCGTGAGGGGAACGGGAAAATGATCACGTTGAAAGGTTGTACTGGAAATAACCTGAAAAACGTGAGTGTCGATTTTCCGTTAGGGAAGTTTATTTGCATCACGGGAGTGAGTGGTAGTGGTAAATCGTCGTTGGTGAATGGTACGTTGCACCCGATATTGAGCGCGTATTTCTATCATTCGTTGACGACACCTTTGCCTTACGAGTCGATCGAGGGTATTGACAATATTGATAAAGTGGTGGTCGTTGACCAGAGCCCGCTAGGGAAAAGTCCCCGCTCGAACCCTGCTACTTACACGGGGTTATTTACCGATATTCGTAAAATATTCGAGAAGTTACCGGAATCGCAAATACGTGGATATTCTGCCGGTCGTTTTTCGTTTAACGTGAGCGGTGGTCGATGCGAAGAATGCAAGGGAGCGGGAGTGAAGACTATCGAGATGAATTTCCTGCCGGACGTGTACGTGCATTGTGAAGCCTGCGACGGTAAACGTTACAATAAAGAAACTCTGGAAGTGCGCTACAAGGGAAAGTCTATTGGTGATGTGCTGAACCTAACGATTAACCAGGCGGTGGAGTTTTTTGAAAATCTTCCTCATTTGCAGTCTAAATTGAAAATATTGCAGGATGTCGGCTTAGGTTATATTAAGATAGGACAACCTTGTACCACTTTGAGCGGGGGTGAATCACAACGTATAAAACTGGCTACCGAGTTGTCCAAAAAGGACACGGGGAGTACCTTGTATATATTGGATGAACCGACAACGGGGTTGCATTTCGAGGATATCGATATCCTTTTAGGTGTTTTGCAAAAGCTGGTTGATAAAGGAAATTCCGTTATCGTGATAGAGCATAATCTGGACGTGATAAAAGTGGCGGATTATATCATCGATATGGGACCCGGCGGAGGTAAGGCGGGAGGAGTCGTTGTTTGTACTGGGACTCCCGAAGAAATAGCCAAGAATCAAAAGTCGGAAACGGCTCCATTCTTGCGAGAAGAGCTTAGCCGCCATGCAAAATCATAAGCCTTCGGATTCTGTGATTTAGGGATTGTCGATTAAATGATTTTTTTGAAAAAACGTCGCCACACGTAATTTTTCGTGTACGGGTCTTTCGAGGTGAGTACGAGGGAGGCTTTCCCCACGATAAAGTCCTCGGGGATAGGACCGAGGTAACGGGAATCCCGGGAGTCGAATACTTTGTCTCCGCAAATGAAATACCAGTTTTTACGGAAAGTATATTGTCGGATGAGGGAATCGCCAAGATAGATTTTTCCCCTGCTGATGCGGATAGGTGTTTGAGTTTCGTGCGAGATGATCGTGTGGTACAAAGGGTAGTTGGACGAGTCTATCGTGATCGTATTCCCGGCGGCAGGAATATACAGGGGACCGAAATCCCGGATATTCCAACCGTGCCGGGTGTCGAAAGGGAAGGCATGGAAGATTCCTTGTGCATAGTCACCCCGGTATTGGTGCAGGCGTTGTTGGTCTTGCAGGTTGCCATAGCCGCTTTTGCCGTTCACTATGTTGATACCGCCCACGATGGAAAGCGTGTCCCCGGGAAGGGCGACGCATCGTTTCACGTAGAATGTCTGCGGGTCTAATTCCCATATCCCGTCCTGGTTGTACTTGGGGAAATTGAAAACGATCACGTCGTTTCGTTTCAGCGAGCTGTATCCCGGCACCCGCACGGTTTCCGGTCTAGCTCCTTCGAGGAAATCGAGGTTCTTGTAGAAACGTGCCCCCATGTATAGTTTGTTCACGACGATAAAGTCACCCGGTTCGATGGTCGGGTACATCGAGTCGGAAGGAATACTGTAAAAATCCACGATAAAAAACCTCAGCAAAGCGGCTATCACTATGGCTAACAGGAGGGCTCCCGCATATTGTAATATGTTCTTGATGATTTTTTTCATTTCTTTCGGGCAGCTAGTAGTTACGGAGAAGTAGGCGCATATCTCTTTTCATTTCCTCGACAGCGGAGGAGAATACTTTGGGTTCTTTTTCAAGTACGATTTTGGCGGTGGTGATGGCTTTTTCGGTTTGACCGCTTTCAGCGTACATTTTGGCTAATAAATAGAGCGGGTAGATGCGGTTGGGGACGGTGCGGGATGCCTTGAGGAAAGAGGCTTCCGCTAGGTCGTATTGTTGCATCGCCTGATAGTTTTTGCCGATGATGTTGTGGATCATCGGGTCGGAGGAGATTTCGGCGGCTTCACGGAGTACCCGGTTGCTTAAGCCGGGACTATTCGTGCGGGAAAGGCATTGCCCGTATTCAAACAGGAAGGTGGGGTTGTCTTTCATGATGGGATATAATGCCCTGTAATTATCTACCGTGCGCTTGAATACCTGCATATTGAAATAGATTTGCTCGTTTTTCCAGCGTTTGAAAGCTTCTTTGCGTTCTGTTTTATGAGAAGTGTAACGAAAAGCCGGGGCGAGCAGGAGCAAGCAAAAGATGCCCGTGACCCATCGGGAGGAGGAAGGGGTGTCAGTTGCGGTACATTGTGCCACAAGTAGCGCGAAAAGGAGGGTTAACGGTAACACGCTGAACGGGTAGGAGAAGGAGGCAAAGATCAGAAAGGCTGACAATGCTCCCACGTGTCCCGCTTGCTTGTATATTTGAGCCCGGTAGGCGTATCGGATAGCCGAGATAACGATACCGAGGAAGAGTAATAGCCCGATTAGCCCGTTTTCCACGGTAATCTGGATCAACTCGTTGAAGGCAAATTCGGGGGCATCGGCAACGAGTTCTTCCCGCGGCGTGTAGTCCCCTTTAGTAAAATAGGCTTCTTGGGCTTTCCCGTAAGGTCCGGCGAAGTTGCCGAAGCCGATTCCCGTTACCGGGTGGGAGGCTATCATGGTGGAGGATACTTTCCAGATCAGAAGCCGTCCGTCGGCGGAGGCTTTTTTCATCATGTAGGTGCCGATCATTAAAGTACCGATGATTAAGAGAATAGAAACAACCGCTACGGGAGTGACGATCGGGTGTGCCCGGTAAAACGCAATACATTGCCGGCGCAGGTGGTAATGGTGTTCGACCACGATGGCGCAACCGACGATAGCCGCTACCCATGCACTTCGGCTCATGGTGGCGGGCAGCACGAGAAGGAGTGCCACGAGTACGATGATCGAGAGGATTTGAGGCAACTTTTGTGTCGTGAGGGCGTAATGCAAGGTCAACGGGAAGATGGCAACCAGGAAGCTGGAATAGGGTCCGGGGTTAAAGAATGAACCTGTCAGGTCGAACTGCTCGTGAAGGGAAGGCGTGAAACCATACAATTGTCCCACTCCCCACGCTGCCTCGATAAATCCCGTAAACAAAAGTGCAGCATTAACGAAGTTCCCCGAGGAGAAGGTTGTAAGTACCCTGAATAGAAAATAGGTAACACCAACCAGCACGAGAATGCCAGCACGGGCGGATATTTCCATGCCGGAGTAAGGTAAATTCAAGAGGCTATATACAATGTAGAGAACCACGAACAGGTCCGTGAGCGTGAAGCGGAAAGGACGAATCCATGCCAGCGGGGTACAAGCAATAGCCACACCCGGAAGTATAGAATAAAACCAAAAGACTTTTGCTGCCCGGTTCCCAAGATCATCCCCGACAATGAATGTTGACGAGAGTAATAACAGGGATAAGATGAAAACAATTGTTCCTAGCGTGTACGTCTTTATATTTTCCTTGGATGGCATTTTTATTGTTTTTTGCAAAAATAGGAAAATATACAACAATATGTACAATGGGAAGTTGATAATATTCTGATAATTTTCAACATTACTGTTTAGAATAAATCCGTGTGAGAGCCGATTTAAGAATTTAGTGATTTGAGATTTCCGATGTTTCTTCTTCCTCTTTTTCTTCTTTAGGTGGCAGGGGAGTATTGAAAATGTCGTACCTGTCTTTGGGTTGGAGGTATTGCAGCCAGCGGAAATCTTTCAGGCGTTCTTCTTCCGGGTTGACGAGAAGGAGGGGTGTCAGGTCGCCATCCGGTTTGTTCATGAAGATGATGTCCGTGACTCGGCGTTTATCGATCATGATGCGGATATTGGAGCTAGTGGCACGGTTGACTCCGATGATGGCACCCTGGTCGTCGGGGTAGTAAATGGTTTCCCCGCTACCATCCACGTACACCATGTACAGTTCGTTATCCCTGAAGTATCCGGTCATGTTTCTTCCTTTAATCTGATCGAACATTTGGGTGTCCCATCGTCGTCCGACCATAAAGGCTTTGGTTGTCATGAAAAATTGTTTGACTTGCCCGTTACCCGTGAGCAAGGATATTTTCTCGGCAGTCATTTGGTAGCCACTTGCCCATGTGATCGGTTCCTTGTAGAGGGAGATAGTAGAATCGGCACTCAAGTAAACCATCGAGTCGCACACGCCTTGCAGATCCCGGCTGTAAAACCTAACCTTGTGGTATGCCCGCAGTATTTGATTTTTGGCGGAATCCTGATCCATATACAGCGTGTCGCCGTGCAGGAATAAAGAGTCTTGTTTGCCCACCATGATAAGCAATGCACTGTCCGTGACGAAAGCCTGGTTGGTGGTCTGATTCATTTGGGCGTAGTGTCCTTTCACGATCACGTCGTTGACCGAGTCTATCAATGTAATGTTTTGATACAGGTTAGCTATTCCGCTGATACTGTCGATAATCATAGTATCCCCGAATCCCGTGTAAGTAAGATGGGTGATTCGGTTGTTTTTGTACAATTCGGCGTGTCCCAAGTTGGTGTCGTACCATCCGTCTTCGGAATATAGCGTGTTGTTGTCCTCTCCTTTGCCGTAGATATTAGAGGGACCTAGAATGTACACCAGTTTGCTTTCAGTGTTATACTTTAAGGTATCGGAGTAAATGTCATATTCGGGGGAAACAACCTTTACGCTGTCTTTGAAGAAGGCTAGTTTACTTTGTGTGAAGTAAGTGCCTTGTTTACTATCTAGCGTGTTGACTTCGTCTTTCAAGTTACCCCAGTTGAAATAGTATCCGATATCGAAAATTCCGTCGTAATCCAGGTAATTGGTTGTTAGGGTAATTTGCGGGTCTTTCAAGGTTACATTTCGGCGAACCTGTATTTGTCTTTTGTTCGCGTCATAAAACATATAGTCACCCGTCATGTGGATACTATCGTTTTTGACTACCCGCACGTGCCCGAAAGCTTCCAAGTAATTGGTATCTGTCCGTTCTACCTGGTAAAGGCTGTCGCACCACAGAAGCACGTCGTCGTGTTTCATGTGGACGTTCCCGATGAATTTATTCAGATTGTGCTGGGTTTCCATGCTGAAATTATCGGCATTCAGGATTTTGACTTTTGATTTTTTTTCCTGTGCTGTCCCATTTATGGGGAATAATCCCCATATTATGCATAACATTCCAACCCAAATACCTGCTTTTGTCATGAAAAGTAGTCGATCTTAAATCATCAATTATTTAATCCATCCGTCGTAGTGGAACTTGATGTTTTTATATTCATCATCGATATGGATATAAGTATTTTCTTGTCTTTCCTTGATCCATTTCTCGAATATTTCCTGCTCTTTTTTTCTTTTCAGTCCATTCTCGAAGCTGAGCCAGTCGTCGTCCAAGTTTGCCGTGTGAGCCGGGTAGTACGCTTTTATTTTGATGATTTTGTACTCGTCGCCCGTTTCGGTTCTGTCAAGGAAGGGTTCGGATATTTCACCTACTTGCAGGCTGCTTACTTGCCTAGCCATATCGCCCTTGATCAGTTCTTTCGGCAATTTGGAGTCTGCATCATACGGGTTGAAAATCAGACCGCCGTTGTTCCTCGTTTTTTTATCCGAGGAAGCCAAATATGCGGCTTGTTCAAAGGTTAATTCTCCATTTTTGATAAAATTAACCACGCTATCCAATCGCTGTAGGGCTGCTTCCCGGTCACTTTCTTCAATTCTCGGGCGCAACAAGATGTGGCGAACGTTCACTTTATCTCCTTGACGGTCGATGTATTGGATAATATGGAACCCGTATTCCGACTCCACGATTTTGGATATTCTTCCGGGCTTCAAGCTGAACGCTGCCTCTGCAAATTCCGGGGTCAATTGACTTTTGGACATATATCCCAGTTCGCCACCTTTGGCTGCAGTTCCGGGATCTTCCGAGTAAAGTACGGCAAGCGTATTGAACGATTGTTTTCCTTCAAGGATGTCATCGCGGAATTGTCTCAGGCGATTCCGGATACGTTCTTTTTCCGTGTCGGAGATTCTCGGTTTTATCACGATTTGTTGAATCTCGTATTTATCCCCAACTTCAGGTAAGCTGTCTTTATTGAATTTCCGATAGAAGTAACGTACTTCGGAGGGAGTAACCCGGACATTTTCCACTATTTTTTGTTGCATACGTCCCGTAATCATTTGTTCCCGGAGCGGGGTACGCATCTCGTTTTTGATTTCCTCGTATGATTTACCGAAGTAACCTTCTAGTTTTTCACGGGAACCGATATTTTGTATGTATAGTTCTAGTTGTGAATTCAGTTGCGCTTCCACTTCCGAGTCGGAGACCGTGATACTGTCTATTTTGGCTTGTGCCATCAATAGCTTTGAAACCAGCCTGTTCTCGAATATTTGAGCCTTAGCGTCAGCCGTGTTGGCGATAGCGCTTTGGGTTTGCGCGTGCAAAAGATCGTTCTCGATGTCCGATTTTAACACGATTTCTTCTCCGACTACGGCAATAATCTTGTCAATCACGTTCTTTTGTGCTGAAGCATAACTAGCTAAAAATAAAAGTATAAGCAGTGATAAATATCTCATAATCCATTAATAAATTTGTACTCAATAAAAACGCTCTAAACTAATACTTTTTCTTTAAATCTAAGAATAATCCGATCGTTTTCGCTTTTTTATTTTCAATTTTCAAATTCCGTTAATATATTTTGACGTAATCTTTCCGTACTCCCTCGGAGTTTATATCCTTCTCCAAGCTTTCTTCAAAAGCTATTTTACGTTTGTTCAACAGTAGTATTTCGATTTCCTTTTTCACGTAACCGAGTGGAGCGGTTTCATGCTCCTGACGAGTTTCATATATTTTCAGGAAATAGTAATTCTCCTCGTCTTCCGTTTCGATCAGCTCTTTATTTTTATATTTGGATGTCCAATCTGCGCTTGTGATCGGCAACAAGTTTAGGATATCACGCAAGGGAATCCATTGGTCGTTGAAATCATCGTATTTTTTTGCCGAAGTGATACAATATTCTTCTAAAGCCGATAGGTCTTTGGCATCTTTCGAGCGAAACCATTTTCGCACGTTGTCTATATTGATAGCCGATTTCGGCAACACGATAAATAATGCCCGCACGACAGGGGTGTTGAGGATGAAGTTGAATTTATTGTTGTCGTAATACCGGGCGATTTCGTCTTCGCTTACTTTACGATCCAATTTTTGCGACACGAGTTTTTCCTTGTATTTATGGATCAGGATAGAAGAGGAATAATCTTCCACTTGTTTACGGATGTTCTTTTCCTCGTCGCTTAAGTTCTGGTTTGCCTTATGGAGCAAAAGTTCTTTGGTGATCCAGTTTCTCACGTAGCTTTGTGCTAGTATGGCGCTGTCTGCCGAGGGAGTCCCGGCGGGAATAATGCTTTTAACTTCCGAGTGCAACAAGTATTTGTCAAGTACTTTTGCCACGGGGCTTTCCTGCTCGTCGAAATTCTCGTTGCATGCGGTCAGGAATGGGATAATCAGTCCTATATATCGTAGTTTCATCATTTCGTTGGAATTATATTGGGCGAAAATAATAAAAAGCGATTTAATTCTATCGGTTCATGGCAGTTTTTTCGTGTATTTTGTATTTTTGTAGGATAATTCGAGTTATGACCCGTGATATAAATAATATATTGAAGACTTACTGGGGGTACAATGAGTTTCGCCCTTTGCAGGAGGATATTATCCGTTCGGTAATGGACGGAAAAGATACACTTGCGCTTATGCCGACGGGCGGGGGAAAGTCTCTCACGTACCAAGTGTCCGGGTTAGCCATGGAAGGAATCTGTTTGGTGGTAACTCCTTTGATCGCGTTGATGAAGGATCAAGTGGAGGATTTGAAGGAGCGGGGTATTTCGGCAGAGGCGATCTACACGGGGATGAGGTCAGAGCGGGTGGCATCCATTATGAATAAGTGTATTTACGATACGGTGAAGTTCCTTTACGTTTCTCCCGAGCGTTTATACTCGGAACGTTTTCGGGAAAAATTGAGGATGATGGATGTGTGCATGATCACGGTGGACGAGGCTCACTGTATCTCGCAATGGGGATATGATTTCCGTCCCGCGTACCTGCGAATAGCCGAAGTTCGCGAATATTTCCCCAGGGTGGTCATTTTAGCCTTAACCGCGACAGCAACCCCGGCAGTGGTGAAAGACATTCAACAACAATTGCGTTTTGAGGTTCCTCATGTCTTGTCAAAAAGTTTCCGGCGGGATAATATTTCCTACGTGATCCGGGAAACGGAGGCGAAACCTTTGGCAGTATATAATATACTATCCAAGGTACGGGGAAGTGCCATCGTTTACGTGCGTTCCCGCTTGAAAGCCTCGTCAGTTGCTGCATTTTTAAATAAAGAGGGTATCGTGTCCGATTTCTATCACGCGGGTTTATCTTCTTTGCAGCGTTCTTGGCGCCAGGAAGCGTGGAAAACCGGGAAGGTACCCGTCATCGTGGCGACGAATGCTTTCGGGATGGGGATAGATAAACCGGATGTGCGGGTTGTTATACATTATGATATTCCGGATAGTCCCGAGGCTTATTTTCAAGAGGCAGGACGTGCCGGACGGGATGGAAAGCGGGCGTATGCCGTGTTGTTGTCTTCTCCCGTTGCTGTGGGTGCCTTGAAAAGGCGGGTTGATGAAACATTCCCGTCGAAGGAGTATATCAAACGGGTGTACGAGGCATTGTGCAATTATTACCAATTGGGTGAAGGCGAGGGGGAGGGACGTGTATTCGAGTTCAACGCGGATGAGTTTGTGGCAAATTTTAAATTGAATCAAGCGAAAGCCATGTCTTCCATTGAGATTCTTGATGTTGCAGGGTATTGGACTTACACGACCGACGTGAATATGCGTTCCCGGGTGATGTTTACCGTTACGCGCGACCGTCTGTACGACTTCGACACGGGCAACCCGCTCCTGGAGAAATTAATGGTGTTGTTGATGAGAAATTACGCGGGGATTTTCGTGCAGGATGCTTATATCGACGAGGAGTTTCTTGCCGACCAGTTGGGAGTAAAACGCAGAGAGTTGTATGATGCCTTTATTGCCTTGGCAAAGCGCAAGATCATCCGTTACGTGCCAGGGGACACGAAACCTTATATTATTTTCCGCCAGCCTCGCCTGCCTTTGTCGTATATATCCATCGGGCGGGAGGCTTACGAGGATCGCAAGTTGTCGTTCGCGAGTAAAGTGAAGGCAATGGTACGTTACTGTGAGGATAACGAGACGTGTCGGCAATTATTGCTGATGGAATATTTCGGACAGAAGGAAAGTAAGGTTTGCGGCATTTGTGACGTGTGCCTCGGGAAAAAGAAACAGTCAAAGGAAACAGGGCAGAACGAGGTAAAAGAAAAAATTATGTGCTTGCTTTCCGAACGGGATATCCCGGTAAATGAATTGATTGACAAAATTGATGTGCCGCGAGAGCCTGCTATAACACAGATACAAATATTACTAGACGAAGAAGTGATTCAATACGTGAAGCCTTTGGTGCTTGGATTAAAAAAATAATCAAAATCATCGGTACCTTTTTTCTCGTGAAGTGTTATAAGGGAAATGACGATGAGATGAGAAAAGAGAATGATGATATTATCCGTTTGATTGTAAAGAGTCTTCGGGGGGAGTTGACCCCCGGGGAAGAAACGCTTTTTTTATCATGGAAATCCCGTTCTAAGGCGAATGAAGAGATGTACGGGCGTTTGGAGCGGGAGTACAAGGAACATTCCGAGTATCCGCTGTTTCAGCAATTTGATGCTCGTCGGGAGTGGAGTGTCGTGGCGAAGGGAATCCGCGGGAGGCGTTCCACGCGTCGTTTCTATCGGGTAGCGGTGGCGGCTTCCCTCTTGATTCTGGGAGTTGCTTCTTATTTATTATTTCCCTCGGGACAGAAAGTGCCTCCGCGGCTTGCCGCGGTAACGCCTGCCGAGTATTCTTTCAGTAAGAAGGCTTCTTTGATTTTGCCCGGTGGCGATACTTTGCAGATCACTCCCGTGACGATGGATACGATCATGAAACAATTGCCTTTCGTGAGTAATAACGGGGAAGCCTTGGTATATCACGATATCCCGACCACGGATACGTTGGTATATAACACGCTGGAAATCCCTCGTGGCGGGGCTTATTCACTACAATTGGCAGACGGGACGAAGGTGATGTTGAACTCGGAATCCCGGTTGAGATTTCCCCAAGCGTTTACCGGGGATACTCGGGAAGTGTTTCTGGACGGGGAAGGATACTTCCAGGTGGCAAAAAACACGGCAAAGCCTTTTATCGTGCATTGCTCGGATTACAAGGTGAGAGTGTTGGGTACGACGTTTAATATTTCCGCTTACCCGGGCGACAACGTGTCGATGACGACGCTGGTCGAGGGACGCGTGAACGTGGAACGGGGGGACACGAGGGTGTTGCTGACGCCCGGCGTGATGGCTTCTGTAACCCGTTCGGGAATTTCTACACGGGAGGTCGAGGTCGATTCGTATATCTCGTGGACAAAAGACCAGTTCAGTTTCAGCGAGGAGCGGCTGGTGGATTTGTTGAAGAAGATTTCCCGCTGGTACGACGTGGACTTCGTGTTTGACGACCCGGGGGTCGAGGACTATAAATTCTCGGGCTTTATTCCCCGGTACGAGAATATAACAGCCGTTTTGCAGATCATGGAACAAGCTGCCAATGTAACGTTTAAAACAGTTGATAACAAGAAGATTAAGGTTTACGATAGCCATGAAAAGGCTCACTAACAGGATTAGATGATATAACAAGTTTTATTTAAGTTTTTAACATGAAAAAATGGATTACCTTAAGTATGGTAATACTCTTTGTATTGCCATGCCCGGAGCTAACTTACGCTTCCGCTAGAAAGAAAAAAACAACTGTCACGGAGACTAAAAAGGAACCGGTGAAGCGACAGAGTAAATATGATAAGCTGATTAAGAATAAGTTATGCGAAACATCACGGGGTAATTTCGTCACCCTGCATAAGGTGGACGGGAAACTCTATTTTGAAATGCCGGTGAAATATTTGAACCGGGAAATGTTGTTGGCATCCACGATCTCGGAGGCGAGTGACAATAACCTCTGTGCCATCGGGTACAAGCCGAAACCGCCTATGCACATCAAGTTTACGAAGACGGACAGCACGATATTCATGCGGGAGGTGAACGTGTCTGCCACGTACAACGAGAACGAAAGTCACATGAAGACCGTGATCGAGCGGAGCTTTATGGATCCGATCATCAATTCGTTCAAGATTTATTGTTACACGAATGATAGTTTGGCTTTCCTGATTGACGTGACCTCTATGTTCACGGGGAACGTGGAGAAGTTGGCACCCGTGTCCAATTCGGGAGGTACGGTGGAGATCACTGCGACGTTTAATAGTTCCGGGTCGATCCTCGATGATATTAAGGCGTTTGACGATAACGTGACCGTGAAGTCTTATCTTTCTTATTCCGTGACGGCGAAGATGCTGGGGATTCTTTTGTTGAAGAGGAACGAGCCGTTGACCGTTAAGGCTACCCGCACGTTGTTGCTGTTGCCGGAGGAGAAGATGCATCCCCGTATCAGCGATTCCCGCTTGGGAGTATTCTTGACTAACGCGAAACAGCATATCTCGACCGATCAGGACAAGATACAATCCTACACGCTGGCTACCCGCTGGAAATTGGAACCGAAGGATATGGAAGCCTACAAGCGGGGCGAACTGGTGGAACCGGTGAAGCCGATCGTGTATTACCTGGATGATGCTTTCCCGGAAGCGTGGAAAGAGCCGATGCGCCGGGGAACTTTAAGATGGAACAAGGCTTTCGAGAAAATCGGGTTCAAGAACGCGGTGCAAGTGTTGGATTTCCCGAAGGACGACCCGAATTTCGATCCCGATAATTTGAAATATTCCTGTATTCGCTACGTACCCGCGGCGATAAGCAATGCCATGGGACCCTCGTGGACAGACCCGAGAACGGGGGAGATTATTAATGCTTCCGTGATTATTTTCAACGACGTGGCAAAGCTCGTGAACCAATGGCGTTTCCTGCAAACGTCACAAGTGGATGAATCCGTGAGGGGAAAGAAATTGCCTGACGATGTGATGGCAGAGTCTTTGGAATATATTATCGCTCATGAAATCGGGCATACACTGGGATTGATGCATAATATGGCGGCATCGAATGCTTTTCCCGTGGACTCGTTGCGTTCTGCTTCTTTCACTCAAAAATACGGGACTACGCCTTCCATCATGGATTATGCCCGTTTCAATTACGTGGCACAACCCGGTGACAAAGGGGTGAAGCTGACCCCGCCGGATCTGGGAATGTATGACGAGTACGTGATTAAATGGTTGTACACGCCGCTACCCGGACTTAGCCCGAAAGAAGAAGTCGCCGTGTTGGAAAGTTGGATTGACGAGAAGGCGGGCGATCCGTTGTATCGTTACGGGAAACAACAGGTGATCGAGCGTTATGATCCGAGTGCTATCGAGGAAGATTTGGGAAATGACCCGATAAAAGCCGGGGAATACGGTATCAAGAATTTGCAGTATATCTTGTCACACTTGAACGAATGGATTAAGGATGACGTGGACGGTGCTTACAAGGAACAGATGTACAACGAGTTGGGAAACCAATATTATCGTTACTTGCGGAATGTGATGTATAATGTCGGTGGTATTTACCTGTCGGAGGTAAAGGCGGGGACGCCGGGCAAGACGTTCCAGTCCGTGCCGAAGGATATTCAACGGAAATCGTTCTTGTGGGTATTGAAACAATTGAAGAATAGTGATTGGCTGCATAATGAATCGTTGGTCGACCAGTTTGGCTTACGGGTAGCGTTGCCTCCTATCGTGCGTTATTACACCGGAACCGAGTTGTTGGGATGCTACACGAAGGTGATGCTTTCGGCTCACGTGTCCAAAGACCCGTACACGATGAAAGATTATTTCGACGATATGTACGCCCAAATCTGGGAGAGCGCTATCAAGAATCGCAAACCTACTGAGGGGGAGAAAGTGTTGCAACGTTTGTCTATTGACCAGTCTGCCGATATGATTACTAAAAAGTCGAAGTTAGTGAAAGTGTTGACTGACGGGGATGTGCCTTCCGTGGGAAATGAGGCATACCTGCCTTCCGTGGACGAGATTGTCACTTACGGCTTGGACGAATTGGGTTTGGTGAGTGCATTCCGGGATGAATTGCGGGAAATCGAGAGAGCGAAGGGACACGGCTACGTGGCAAAACACATGGCGTTGACTTCTTTCAAATACGGTTACGGGTGGCAATACCGTGTGAACACCCGCACGATTGATGATTCCAAAACCCGTTTCCACGCTTACGCTATTCGGGTGAAGAATTTGTTGAACAGTAAATTGTCTTCGTCAGATGCGGAGACGAGAGCACACTATCAGGCTATGCTTTATACTTTGGACGAAGCGTTGAAAGCCTTGAATGATAAATAGATTTTTCGCCGGCATTGCCGGCGAAAAATAAACAACCTAAACAAGTTGAATATGAAAATGAATCTGTCTTTGAAATCTAGTAACGGGCTTCGGCGAATGCCTAAGATTTGCTTGTCGCTCTGTTGCATTCTTCTATTCAGTTTATCCGGTTTCTCTGATTCGCTAGCACAGAGATACGATGAGAAGACACCTTTGAACCTGAAATTCGAGAAAGCCACGATGTTGCAGGTGCTGAATACGTTGAAGAAGGAAACCTCGTTGGATTTTGTCTATAACCACGAGGAAATTAAGGATATTCCTTTAATCACGAGAGAGTTCAAGAACGCTACCGTTCGAGATATCCTTGATTATTGCTTGAAGGATACTCCTTACACATACTCGTTTGTCAATGACGTGGTGGTGATCAAGAAACGCCAGGAAACCAAGGCGGTGGAAAAGATCACGATCACGGGTGTGGTGACGGACGAGGAAGGGACTCCGCTGGCAGGAGCCACTGTTTTGTTGAAGGGGACAAGCGTGGGTGTGGCTACCGATATGGACGGTAAATTCAAGTTGGAGATTCCCGTGCAGAAAGATATGGTGTTGATCGTGAATTTTATCGGTATGTTGAGCCAGAATTTCACGATTACCAAGTCGCAGGAGTTGAAAGTGGTGATGAAGGAGGATACCAAAGTGCTGGAAGACGTGATCGTCACGGGGTATTACACGCAGTCGAAGAACGCGTACACCGGTGAAATCACGACGGTGAAAGGCGAGGATTTGTTGAAAGTGTCCTCGACGAACGTGATTCAGGCTTTGGCGGCATTGACGCCGGGGTTGAGAATCGTGGAGAATAACGAGCAAGGGTCGAACCCGAATGCCATTCCCGAGATTCTGATCCGGGGAGCCAATTCTATCATGACGGAAAATCAGGCGGACGTGAATACCCCTTTGATTATGCTCGACGGGGTGGAGATCACGATAGAGGAATTGTATGACTTGGATATTCACGATATCGAGCGGATCGACGTGTTGAAAGACGCTTCTGCGGCTGTACTGTACGGGGAGAAAGCCTCCAACGGCGTGATTCTCGTGGAGCGTACCCGGGTGACCGGAACGAAACCCCGGTTCAGTTACAATTTCACGCCTAATTTCAGTTATCCCGACTTGACTTCCTTGCGGCTGTGTAATGCGGAACAAAAGTTGGAACTGGAACGCCTTGCCGGTTTGTACGATAAGGTGGATGGCAGCCTCGATCCGGCTTATTATAGTAAATTGGACAACGTGCGCAAAGGCGTTTTCACGGATTGGCCTTCTAAACCGCTGCGTTGGGCTTTTTCCCACAACCATTCGGTGAACTTGTCCGGAAGGGGTAACGGGATCGAGTACAAGGCGAACGGGAGTTTCGGTGATTCTTACGGTGTGATGAAAGGGGATAACCGTAGACGGTATGGTTTGAATTTTTCCTTCGCTTACCATTTGAGCGATAAGCTGACTTTCACGTATCGTTTTGCTTTCTCGATGACGGATAGCAAAGCGAGTCCTTACGGGGATTTCTCGACCTACACGAAGTTAAATCCTTACAACCCGATATATGACGAGGACGGGGAATATATTAAAGTGTATTATTTTGATCCCCTGTCCGGTGGTTCATCGGATTCCAAAAATCAGGGAAACCCCCTGTACAACGCAACTTTGTCCAGTTTTAACAAGGGACGGAGCAAATCGTTTTCCAATTACCTGAGTATGCGCTGGGACATCATGAAGTCTTTTTTCATCACGGGCGATATGAACGTGAAGATGTCGGAATCCTGGAGTAAGGCGTACGTGTCACCGGATCATTCTTCGTTCGAGAGTTCCACCCTGAACAAGAAGGGAAGCTATTCTTTCACGAATAACGAGGGTACGACATGGAATGGAAAGTTCGTGTTGAACTACCGTTTGCCCTTGAATAAAGACAAAAACACGGTGCTCTCCCTGAACGCCGGAGCAGACATCGGTATCAATAATTCCTCCTCAATCACGACGAAAGCGGAAGGATTCCTGAAAGACGGAATGACGGATATTAAGTTTGCTTCCCAGTATGCTACGACCCGCCCGTCGGGGGGGGATAAGAAGTCCACGGAAGTCGGTTTCTTCGTGAATGGTAGTTTCGAGCTGTTGGGACGTTATTTTCTGAATGGTTCTTACAAATCGGCAGGTTCCTCCAAATTCGGTAGCGACCATCGTTTCGCCCCGGTATGGTCTACTGGTATCGGTTGGAACGTGGATAAGGAGGATTTTATGAGTAATATCAGTTGGTTGAATATGCTACGTTTACGTTTCAGCGTGGGCTCCACGGCGAACGTGACTTTCTCGCCCTATCAGGCAATGACGACTTACGAGTATAAGACTGATTTGATTCATTATGCGGGTATCGGTGCCGTGCCTATCACGATGGGAAACCCGAAATTGAATTGGCAGATCACGATGAAATATAACTGGGGGTTGAGTGCCACTTTATTTAACGAGCGGGTAAATGTTGACGCCAGTTACTACAAGAATAAGACGAAAGATGCCTTGATGCCGATCTCTTTGCCTTGGTCGGTGGGGGTGTCGCAAGTACAGGTGAACATGGGTAAACTGGAAAATTCGGGGTACGAATTTTCCGTGTCGGGACAGATTATCAGGCAAAAGGATTTGTACTGGATGGTTACCGTGAACGGTTCCCACACGATGGATAAATTGACGAACGTGTCGACGGCTCTGAAGGCTTACGAGGTGACCCAGTCGCTGGGAGCCCGCCCGTCGTTACGATTCGTGGAGGGCGGATCGCAGTTTGGTATTTACGCCATGCGTACCGCCGGTATCGACCCGGCTTCGGGAAAGGAAGTTTTTATAAAGAAGGACGGTCAGTACACGTTGGACTACGACACGGACGAGCGGGTGGAAGTGGGAAACTCGAATCCTATTCTTGAAGGTAGTCTTTTCTCTAGTTTGACTTACAAGGGGTTCACTCTGAATATCTCGACGTCGTACAAGTTCGGGGGAGATGCTTACAATAGCACGCTTGCCGACAAGGTGGAAAATATCAACCCGTGGGAGAACGTGGATCGGCGGGCTTTTACCGATCGTTGGAAAGAACCGGGCGATTTGAAACGTTTCCTGGGAATCCCGGAAAGCAGGAGTGATGCGCAACGTTACTCGGAGCGTTTCGTGGAACGTGACAATGTGTTCGAGATTAAGAATATTTCAATCACTTACGAGTTTAAGCCGGAATGGTTGAAGAAGCTTGGTGTCAAGCGTTTGAATGTAGGTTTTGGGATGAGCGACATCGCTCGTTTCTCTTCCATGAAACTGGAACGGGGAACTTCCTATCCTTTCGAGAGGAGTTTCAATATCACGTTCAGACCGACTTTTTAGTAAACTGTAAATTGAAAAGAGTATGAAAAAGATAATAATTCTACTGTGTATATCGTTTTCCTTCTTCAGCTGCGACAGTTTCCTGGATGTGAACCCGGATTCGGAAGTGGTGAATGACGATATGTTCAACTCGGCTGACGGGGTTGAAGATGCTCTCTATGGCGTGTACATGACCATGGTAACGAAGGATATGTACGGGCGGTTGATGTCGAACATGATACCGGAGATTCTGGGACAGAATTTCGTTTCCACTTACTCGTATTTGCCTTATCTCGGGCGTCTGGAATATGACCGGAGCGAAACCCGCAATATGTACAAGAATATGTGGAAGACCGGGTATCTGGCGATCAGTTACTTGAATAATATCATCGAGAATCTGGAAGGAAAAAGCGAGAAGGATTTCCGCAATTACAACCTGTATATGGGCGAGGCACTCGGGTTGAGGGCTGCCATCCATTTCGACCTTTTACGCTTCTTTGCCGTGCATATCACCTCTACCAACGAGGCGGCGAAAGCAAAGGCTATTCCCTACGTGACCGAATATGATTTCAAAGTGACCCCCTGGTCTTCCGTGGCGGATGCTTACACGAAGATTATTGCCGAACTGGAAAGGGCTGAAACCTATTTGGCAGAAGACGATACCTATATGCCGGCTCACCGGGTGGGGAACGAGAAAGGATTTACCGGGGCTCGGGTATTGCATTTTAACCTCTACGCCGCGCAGGCAATGTTGGCACGAGTGTACTGGATGAAAGGCGATTTGGCAAAAGCCAAAACGTATGCTGACAAGGTGATCCGTTCCAACAAATTCCGGTTTACTAACCTCACGACGATAGGTTCTTTTATGCAGAAAACCATTTCTTTGGACGAAACGATATGGGGATTGTATAATGCGGAAGTGTATTCCGATTGGTACACGCAGCATATCAATCGGTCGGGATTAGGAGATATACGTGGTGATTTTGCGGATATTTACAAAGATGCGGGTCCTGCTCCGGGAAGCGATTATCGTAGAACGGGTTGGTTCGGGACTCATGAAAAGAATGGTGTTTCCCGGGATATATGCGTGAAGATGATGGGACGCATGAGCGACACGACTTCCCTGACAACAAGTTATAGCGGCGGTGCTTACTTGGGAACCAGTATGATAAGAATCCCTGAAATGTACTATATCATGGCAGAGGCTTTGTTGGATGAGGGAGATGCTTCCGGAGCAAGGTGGTATTTGGATACCGTGGTGAGTGCCCGGGGAATGGTAAAATTCGCCGATCGGATACCAGCCGTGGAAATCACGTTGGACGATATTATGGCGGAAAGAAGGAAAGAATTGTTCGGGGAAGGGCAATGGTGGTTCTGCCTGAAGCGGTTGAATAGCTCAGTAAAAATAGCGAACTCTTCGGCGTCGATACCCGGCAGCGATAAGATATACGCGTTGCCTTTACCCACGGAGGAAGAGGATTATCGACCCAATGAATAACCATAAAAGTGAATCGTTATGAAAAACAAATATTTAATATATATCGGAATATTCTTAGTCACGGGAATGTGGGCGTGTAGTAACGATGCCGTGTACTATGATACGGGACAGAAAAGGTCTATTTACTTCACATGGGATAAGTTGAATGCGGTTGAAAAAACGGCGAGTGACACGGTATTTTTCAGTTTTGCCCTGTATAATGAAACGGAAATCGAGTACAAAATCCCAGTGAAAGTGATTGGGATGCCCATGGGGGTAGATTGTACTTATGAAGTGGAAGCGGTTGCCGATTCATCAACAGCTGTATTGGACAAGCACTTTAAATTCGGAAAATTGGTAATACCCAAGAACGAGGTAGAGGGAGAATTGTCCCTTGTGCTGGAACGTACCGATGATATCATGGATAATCCCGTGTATCTTTATCTGAAGTTTAAAGAGAACGATGATTTTAAACCGATTGCCAATAATTATTTCCGTATGTCTATCGTGGATGGGGCTTTGCCGGCACCACAATGGTGGGCTACCAATTACCTGGGTGTCTATGCTCAGAATAATGACAGGTTGTACCGGAAGATGTTGGAATATTTCTGGCAATTGGAGGAACTGAAGCCTATTTTTTATGCGGATGCAGTTGAAGAATACGGGCTATATCTGGAGAATGCACCTGCTGGTTTCTATCAAAGAGCGGGAAATATTATATGGATCAATTACGTGTTCAAACCTGCTTACGATTTCTATAGCGATCCCGCGAATACTTACGAGGGATTTGCCATGGTGAATCCGGATAGGTTTATTCGGTAATAAAGAAATTAATAATGAATAAGTTATGAAAACAAAATCATATATCATCTTATTATTCTGCTTCATTACGGGAATATATTCCTGTTATGACGATGATACTACTGCGGGGAGAAAGGATGTATCTCAGATTTTTATCTCGGCGGCCCATGATACACTTACCACTTCTTTCGGGGATGAGTTGGTTGTGAATCATTTGAAAGTGGAACAGTCGGGAGAGGAATTACCATTGACTTACGAATGGGCTTACGGGGAATTGGATATATCAGGAGGTGCTTTAAAGCCTTACCCGATCAAGGATACGCTTCACGTGGTGTCTACTGATCCCGAGTTGAAATATGCTTTCCGGAAACTGGGTACTTTCGGGTTGAGGTTGAAAGTCGATAACGGTGAAACAACTCAATTCAAATATTTCGTGTTACAAATCGATACCGAGTTCTCGGAAGGAATAACCATATTGAGTAAAGATAATAATGGGCAAGGACGTTTGTCTTTCATGAAGACGCTGACGAGAGAGGAAATCAGTGCCGGGAAAGAACCGTTCTTCCAAACCAATATCATGGAAGTTTGTAATCCGGATATGGAGTTGAAGGATGTGACCGACATGATACAGCATGACGGGCGTTTGATGGTGACTTCCGGTAGTGATGCGAGGATTTATAACATGGATTCCCGGAGTTTCAGCATTGAGATGGCAAGTTCGTTTGCTTCAAGATTCCCGAATGCCAGCCTGCAACAATTCATCGCTATATCAAGCCAGGATAACATGCAACTGTATTCTGCCGATGGAAGGGCTTACGTTTATGAAACGATTCTGGATGAATTGTTGATTCTGGATGCTTTTGCAGATTTGCATGTGGATGCGGGAGTTCCTTATAATAAACCCGTGTTCGTGAATTATGACAAATCAGAGTTTTATATATCCAGTACTTCGAAATACATCGTTTCGAGCGGAAGTAATTACACGGATCTGAACGTTATTCAATCTTGTTTTATCGGTACGTATCTGTATATCTTTGCAACACAAAAAGATGACCCGACGAAAGTGTATATCGGTCGCACGACTTCAAGTAGTTTTGCAAAGCCGACTGCAGCAAACAAGAAAGAATATACGGCAACGGGAACGATATGTATGGATAGAAATTCCATGTTGGTCGGGGTGAAAACGCATGATTGTATTTATTATACTTACAATAATGCTATTTACAGGTACAAACCTTATGACGAGTTACCGACAACTCCCGTGATCACTTTCCCGGCAGGAGTCAAGATTACATCAATCTCTTTGGATCCGACGCACGCTAATCTTTACGTGGGTGTGTACGAGCAAGGTAGCCCGAAAGAGTTGAAAGGGAGTCTTTATATTTATGATACGCAAAATAGCCGATTGGTTGAGTCGCATGAATACGTGGCAGATGAACCGGTACAGGTGATTTATAAAGAACGTGTGTAAAGTAGTTTTGAATTGATTATTTTGGATTCCAGCCGCACGAGGCTGACGTGAATATAAGATTTTTCCCTTTATTTAAGGGAGAAGACGAGAGGGATAGGCGGCTGGAATCTAAATCAATAAACCTTCGTTAAAAGCGTGCATTAAAAAGAAAATAATGAAAGCCAATAAAAAACGTTAAAATATTGATAGTAAACTATTAAATATCTCTCGCTGTATTTGAAAAAGAGCGAGAATTTTATTATATTTGAATATCAATATACGAACGTTTATTGATATAAAAAGCAATACTACGATAGAGAAATAATTCGTGCCTTAGAGAATTTTAACGTGTTGTAAATATGGTGATTGATGGAACAGAAAGAGTTGTATGATGGTTTTGTGAAAGGTGACGAGAGGGCATTGGAGATCTTGTACGATCAATATTTTGCTACATTAGGAGTTTATGCAAGCCGTTTCTTGCATGAAGAGGACTCCTGCGTGGATGTCGTACACGAGAGTTTTATTAAGACGTGGGAGAAGCGGAAGCAATTTACTTCCTTGCAGACGATTGTCGGGTTCTTGTACACTTGCGTCCGGAATGCTTGTCTGAACGAGTTACGGCACTTGAATATAAAGAATAAAGCGTTGTTGCAACAAACGTCGATTTGCAACATCGAGAATGAAATCATTGAAAACGAGGTCAAGCGGATCATTTGGGCGGAGATTGCCAAGTTATCCGGGGACTATCGTAATATCATGGCTATGAGCCTGGAAGGATACTCTACCAAGGAGATCTCCGAGGAACTGGAACTTTCCGAGCAAACGATCAAAAATAAGAAAGGCGAGGCTTTGAAACAGCTTCGCAAGAACATGGGACCTTATCAGTGGTGCCTGCGATGTTTCTTTTAGTATTTTGTCACGTCAGGATGACAAATTACGATAAATGTCTATTCTCCTGATTTTTCCCCTGATAAAGTATTTTTACCTGCCTGTTGTTTGAAAAATTGCAACTTCCAGCTTCCTCATTTCCTGATCTAGCAAGTGACCAAAATATTTTCAGTAGAGAATTGATGGTTTTTAATTATTCTATTACTTTTGTTTTCCTTGTTTTAAAATATATTTGCTGGATAGAAATATTAAGCAAAAAAGACATTTAATCTAAAATTGGATTAAATGGAGTAAAACAGGAATATCAAAGAGTGATGGTATTATTTAGTTACATGATAGCGTGTGTCTTTTGATGTTGATAGATTGGAAGATATGGTGATTGTCATTATTATTTGTACGCATGTAAGATGATTTTATAGGTATGTGTCATGCCTTAAATGTCGTGTCGGAAGATATGGATGATAGTGAAATCATGGTATCGCAGGTAAGAATTAATAAAATAACAAATGATAGTAAACTTTGTGATAAAGTTTGAGAAGTTATTTCGGACTTTTTATCCGGTACTTTTAATCACTTGTTGCGTGTGCCTTTTCCACTTGCCGGGCTTCGGGAGTACACGCCCGGATAAGATTATAGTTTTGGGTGAGGTGAAGGGAGAGGATGGCGAACCGTTGCCGGGTGTGTCGGTAGTCGTGAAAGGGACTTCTTGGGGATGCGTCACCGATAAGGAGGGAAAATTCAAATTGGAAATACCGGATAAAGAAGCTGTCGTGCTCGTGTTCAAGCACGTGGGAATGAAAACACGGGAACTGCGGGTTCCTGCGAACCGGTTGCTTACGGTCGTGATGACCGAAGATACAAAGGAATTGGATGATGTGATCGTGACCGCATATTACACTCTGCCGAAGAATGCTTTTACCGGAGAGATCACCACTTTGCGAGGGGAGGACTTGCTGAAGGTGTCCCCCAATAATATCATACAAGCCTTGGCGACCCTGGTTCCGGGCTTGCGGATTGTCGAGAATAACGAGCAGGGGTCCAACCCGAACGCCGTACCCGAGATTCTGATACGGGGTGCCAGTTCGTTGATGCTAAACGACCAGTCGGGAGTGAACGCTCCTTTGGTCATGCTGGATGGTGTGAAAATCACGATAGAGGAATTGTACGATTTGGATATTCACGACGTGGAACGGGTGGATGTGCTGAAAGATGCCTCCGCTGCCGTGCTTTACGGGGAGAAGGCTGCAAACGGGGTGATCCTGATCGAGCGTACCCGGGTGAAGGGAAGCAAGACGAGATTCAATTACAGTTTTACCCCGATCTTTAATTTTCCCGATTTGAACTCCTTGCACCTCTGCAATGCGGAGCAGAAATTGGAGCTGGAACGTCTGGCGGGACTGTATGACAAGGCAGATGGAAGTCTTTATCCCTCTTATGCTTACAAGTTGGAAAATGTTCGGAGGGGAGTAGATACGGATTGGGCGTCCAAGCCGTTGCGTAACGCTTTCACTCATGGGCATGCCGTTTCGCTGACCGGGCGGGGCGGCAACATCGAGTACTGGGCTTCTGGTCGTTTCACGGATGTCTACGGGGTGATGAAAGGCGACTACCGGAAGAATTACGGGATCAGCTTCTCGTTAGGCTATCGCTTGCAACAGAAGTTGTTGATCACCTATCGTTTTACCTATTCGCTGACCGACAGCAAGAATAGCCCTTACGGGAGTTTTGTGCAATATGCTTTGATGAATCCCTACAACCCGGTGTATGACGAGAACGGCAAATACATCCGAAACTACGAGTTTTACGCTGTCGGGGGCAAGGGAAATAAACAACAGAACCCGTTGTATAATGCTTCGCTTTCCAGTTTCTCGAAAAAACGGGGCAAGAATATCACGAATTATTTGTCCGTGCGGTGGGATGTTTTCAAATCTTTGTTCGTTTCGGGCGATCTTAGCGTGAGCCAACGGGATAGCCGGAATAAAGTGTACGTTTCGCCGGAGAATTCTCGTTTTGAGGATGAAGTACTTGATAACAAGAAAGGTACTTACACGGAAACGAACGGCGAGAGCACGGATTGGAGTGCCAAGCTGGCGTTGAATTACCGTGTGGTTTTGAGCGAGGCGGGGACGACGGTATTCTCCCTGAGTGCGGGAACGGATATCGGGAAGGATAAATCGTCCACTTCGCAATTGAAGGCGGAAGGATTTATGAAGGATAAGATGAGCGATCTGAAGTTCGCCGCGCAGTACGCCACGACCCGTCCGTTGGGTGGAGAGAAGGAATCGGCGGAGGTGGGATTCTTCGTGAACGGTAGTTTCGACCTGCTGGGACGCTATTTTGTAAACGGTTCGTACAAATCGTCCGGTTCTTCCAAGTTCGGGAGCAAGCATCGCTTTGCCCCGGTATGGTCGGCGGGTATCGGATGGAATCTGCACGAGGAAAGTTTTATGAATTTTGATTGGTTGAACGTGCTACGTTTGCGGTTTAGTGTGGGTTCCACGGCAAACGTGACCTTTTCGCCTTATCAAGCTATGACGACATACCTGTACGATAACGATTTGCTCCATTACGGCGGTATCGGGGCTGTGCCGATCACGATGGGTAACCCGGACATGAAGTGGCAGATTACCAACAAGTATAACTGGGGATTGACGGCGGTGTTATGGAATGAGCGGGTGAATGTGTCGGCAAGTTATTACGTCGAGAAGACGGAGGATGCTTTGATGCCGCTTTCGTTGCCCTCGTCCGTGGGCGTGTCCGACGTGCAGGTGAATATGGGAAGATTGCAAAATTCCGGTTACGAGTTTTCGGTGTTGGTCGAGGTGTTGAAAAAGAATAATTTGTTGTGGATGGTTATGGTGAACGGTTCGCACGTGATTGATAAGTTGACAAAAATCTCGGATGCCTTGCGGGCACAGAATCTGGCTGCTTATTATGGAGTGAAACCTCAGCCGATGTTCGTGGAGGGCGGTTCTCAGTTCGGGATATATGCTATGCGTTCGGCGGGAATCGATCCTGCTACCGGGCAAGAGGTGTATATCAAGAAAAACGGGCATTACACCTTTGATTACAATGCGGACGAACGGGTGGAGGTCGGGAATACGAATCCAAAATTGGAGGGGAGTATTTTTACAAGTTTGGAATACAAGGGATTCTCTCTGAACGTGTCGGCGGCATACCGTTTTGGCGGGGATATTTACAACACGACGTTGGCGAATAAGGTGGAGTATATCGATCCTCACAATAACGTGGATCGCCGGGCTTTCACGGAACGGTGGAAGGAACCGGGCGATTTGGTACGTTTCCTCGGAATTCCGGAAGAAGTGACGGATGATAACCGGTATTCCGAACGTTTCGTGGAACGAGATAATTTGTTGGAAATCACGAGTATCATGTTGAGTTACGAGTGGCGGGCAAAGTGGTTGAAGAAGTTGGGATTGCAAAGATTGAACGTTGGATTCGGGATGTCGGACATAGCCCGGATTTCATCGGTAAAGCTGGAACGCGGAACGGAATACCCGTTCCAACGCGGATTTAATTTGACTTTGAAAACAACCTTTTAAATGAGGTGGATATGAGAAAAATATTGTTACTATTGTGCGTGTCAATTCTGTTCTCCGGTTGCGAGAACTTTCTGGATATAAATCCCGATTCGGAGGTAGTGAATGATGATATGTTCAACACGGCAGAAGGAGTGGAAGATGCTTTGTACGGCGTGTATATGTCTATGGTGAAAGAGGATATGTATGGAGGGAAGATGTCGGTGCTGATACCGGAGATTCTGGCGCAGAATTTTACTACGATTGAATATTATTTGAGTTATTTATCAAGACTTGATCTCAGTGGAACATTTGCTCGAAGTTCCGTAAAACCTCTTTGGCAATCAAGTTATTCGGTAATTAGTTATTTGAATAATATTATTGATAACTTGGAACACAAAAGTGAAAAAGATTTTCCCTATTATAAATTGTACAGGGGAGAGGCATTAGGATTAAGGGCTGCGGTTCATTTTGATATTCTTCGTTTGTTTGCGGTGCATATAGGTTCGACAGACGAGAATGCGAAGAAAAAGGCAATTCCTTATGTGACGAAATATACTTTTAAAGTTACTCCTTTTTTTTCTGTTGAAGAAGTTTATGATAAGATTATTGCAGATTTAAAAGAAGCGGAAGCTTGTTTAATTGAAGATGAATCTTTAATGCCTGCCGTTAGGAAAGGAAATGAGAAAGGTTTTACGGGTGCGAGGGAATTGCATTTTAATTACTATGCAGCCCAAGCTATGTTGGCTCGGGTATATTGGATGAAAGGTGATTTGAAAAATGCTAAGTTATATGCTGATAAAGTGATTCGTTCCGGTAAGTTTACCTTTGTTGATAAGAATGCATTAGGAACTTTTATGAAAAGACGGGTTTCTTTGTCGGAAACAATATGGGGACTTTACACAACGAAAATTAGTTCATACTTGTATGACGCTCAATTGGTGTTAAATCGATTAGGACTTCCTGCAAAATGGGATGATATATACCTGAAAGAGGATATTCGTAAAAAAGAATGGTTTACAACGAAAGAATATAATGGACAGCCTAAGGATGTGTGTATAAAGATTATGGATGAGAATAATGATGTTTCTTCTTACACGGGAGGTGGTTATTTGGGATTTAGTATGATTCGGATTCCGGAGATGTACTACATTATGGCGGAGTCTTTGTTGGAAGAGGGAAATGCTGATGAAGCGAGAGTTTATCTTGATTCCGTGGTAACATCCCGAGGATTAGAGAAATTTGCCAATGGAGAGTTTGAACGGGAAATAACAATAGACGATATAATGAATGAATGGCGTAAAGAATTTTACGGAGAAGGGATATGGTGGTATTGTTTGAAACGAAAGAACAAGGATATTTTTGTACACGAGAGAAATACCATAGTTACGGGAAGCGATAAGATATATACCTTACCGATTCCAGCTGATGAGTTTGAATCTCGTGATGATTAATTAAAGTGAACGATGATGAAAAACAAATATATCATTTGGTTGAATCTGTTGATTTTGTTTTGGGTGTGGGCTTGTAGCAATGATGCGATCGTTTACAAGCCGGAGCAGAAGAGAAGTATCTATTTCTTTAAGGATGTGAACAAATACAATTCAGGTATAGTTCCGGATACAATAGAGTTTAGCTTTGCCGCATTGGAGGAAGCGGAGTACCAATACGATATTCCGATAAGGTTTATCGGAATGCCAGCTGAGGAGGATTTGGAATGTGAAATTGAGGTTGTTTCTGATTCGACCACGGCGGTACTGGGGAAGCATTTTGAAATAGAAAAACTTGTATTTCCGAAGGGAAAAGTGGAAGGAACCTTAGTTCTTCATTTGAAACGAATAGAGGACATCATGAGCTGTCCTGTGATGATTTATTTGAGATTCAAAGAAAATGATCGTTTTACAGCGATGGAGAATGAACATTATCGTTTGTCGGTGGTTGATGGAATTTTGGTAGCCCCAGCATGGTGGCCTGCAAATTATTTTGGAGTGTATGCCAATAATAATCATAAACTATACCGGAAAATTTTGGAATATTATTGGGAATTGGAAGAATTGAAACCCGTGTTTTATGCTGAAACCGTGAAGGAATACGGGAAATATCTTGAGAAAGCACCTGCTGGATTCTTCCAACAACCGGGTAATATCATATGGATAAAATACGTGTTGAAGCCTGCGTACGAATTCTATAGCGATCCGGCAAACACGTATGAGGGTTTTTCCATGGTTGATCCTGATCGTTTTATTCGTTAGGGAATGGATTTTATGAATAGATAAATGAGTATGAAAACGGGAAGTTATATAGGAATTTTGCTTTTATTATTATTCGGGTTGAATGCTTGTTTGGACGACCATACTTCTGTCGGCGATAAAGAGTTGTCGGAAATCACGATCACGGCAGCGCATGACACGTTGACGGCTTATTTCGGGGAAGAGTTCGTGATCGATCATTTGCAGGTGGAGCAGTCTGGCGAAGAGCTACCCTTGACTTACAAGTGGGGGTATGGTAGCCTGAATATGAACGGAGATGAAATTGCTGGTTATCCGATAAGGGATTCCTTGCGTGTTATTTCTCATGACCCTCAACTCCGGTACACGTTTCGGGAATTAGGGAAATACGGTTTAAGTTTGAAAGTGGAGAACGGGGAGTCGATACGTTTCAAGTATTTCGTCCTGCAAATCGATACTGAGTTTTCCGAGGGGATTACGATTTTGAGCCGTGATGAAGCAGGGAAAGGAAGGCTGTCTTTTATGAAGACACTCACGAAAGAGGACCTGAGTGCTGGAGTGGAACCTTCGTTTCGCACTGATATAATGGGGGTGATTAATCCCGGGATAGAAATGGAGGATGTGACCGATATGGTACAAGTGGAAAGCAGATTGTTGGTCGCTTCCGGTAGCACGGGCAGGATATACAACATGGATGCCCGCACGTTTGACGTGGAGGGAATGACTTCTTTTCAAGGAACTTACCCGACTTCTTCTTTTCGAAAGTTTGCCGGAATATCCGCCCATAACAATATGTATATACTGTCAGATGACAAAAGGGCTTATGTGTATGATTGCGTGCAGGACGAATTGGTGTTGACCAGTTATTTTGAAGATGTAGAGGTGAATGCTTCTTGTTGCGGGAATAAACCTGTCTTCGTGAATTATAGGAATTCTGTCCTGTATTCTCCCGCAAGCGGCGGGCTTTATGAGTCGGCAGGGAAATTTGCTCCTTTTGATATTCATGCCGTTTGTTTTATCGGTACTAATTTGTATGTCGTGAGTACCATGAAGAACTCGCCTTTACAGGTGTATTTAGCATCGACGCCAGTTACATTCCCCAACCCGACTGTTTTGCAGTTTTATACATCAACAGAAGCGATTCGAATAGACCGGGAATCGATTTGCGTGGGATGTAGTGAGTCTAAGTGTATATACTATACTTATGGCAATGCTATATATTGCTGGAAAGTGGATCAAAAATTGCCGACAGAACCTTATATTGTTGTGCCGGAAGGAATGGAAATCACCACCTTGTCAATGAATCCGGAAGAAAAGTTATTGTATGTTGGTTTGCACGAGAAGAATTCAGCAAATACCTTGAAAGGAAGTCTTTATGTCTATGATGCCCAAAATCGGAATTTGGTTTCCACTTATCGTCACGTGGCAGATAAACCAATACGTGTAATTTATAAAAAGAGAGTATAAAGAAAATATTTTGGTGATAAAGGTTGAAAATTAAATACAATTCTTAACTTTGCTACGCATGTGTAAATGCAGTTTACTTAATTATGAATTAAAATCAAGGGTGCATGAAAAGAATTTTATTACTTGTTCAGATATTGCTTCTGACTATTATTGTTTCTACCGGAACAAACGAGATCGACACCAACAGAAAAGAAGTGCCCTCACTTCCAGCCCAGGCTAAGGATTTGCCTTATTATACTCAACTTGCTCAAAGTGGCAATCGTTACACGAAAGACCACCATTGGTTAAAAAATGGAAGTGGGTTTATACAGGTTGGTATTTCTTATAGTGCAGTGGCTGCGTTAGGTAATGGTATCACTTTTATTTCTCCGGTAAAAGCCGTGGGAGAAACTTTTATGAAGGGAGAGTTATTGGCTGAAATTGAAGGATTGGATGGCGTTTCAGAATTGCATGCTCCCTGTCAGGGTAAAGTGGTTGGTATTAATCCTATGATCGAGAATCCTTCGCAAATGACCCCGAAACAAGTTTGGGTGTATAAATGTGAGTTGAAAAGAGATCAGATAGGTACATTGATGGATGACCAGGAATACGCCCGTTTTATAGAGTAAAATATTTTTCCGACATAACCACACCTTTGAAAAAGCAGCATACAACAGCTTTTTCAGGGGTGTGGTGTATAGTTTCATCGGGTGTTCTCGGGGATATCACAGGGTAAATTCAGTGTAATACAACTTTAACCTACTTATAAAGCAGATATAACACACTTACACCACCAGTAGCGAACGGGGGTGTAAGTGTGTTATATCTGCTTTGTAAGTGCCGAGAGGTTGTATTAGGATGGGATTACTTTGGGTTAGCGTATACTCAATGGGAACTTGTTCATACTCCTTGTTTATTTCCGAAAAGGGCGATGTGCAGACGATCGCAGTAGCGCCAACCGTTCTGAATGCAATGTTCCAAGGTTTTCGGGATGGTGAGTTGTAATTCTTTTGGAGTGGCTCCCATGGGCATAAGTAGAATGTCTTCCTGTTTCCAATCCTGTAAACGGGAGAGTAGTTGTTTGATTTCCGTGATGTCGGACTCGCCGGAGTAAACGAATTTGAGTTGAAAATCCTTCCCGTGTTCCCGTGCATGGGTGATAAACGATTGAATGGCTTCCCGGTTCAGGCGGATGCGGTCGTGTTGTTCGGCGTGGGGAGGGGGAGGAACGGAACCCGACAGCTTGGGCGACATACTGAAAAAATCGAGTTCCCGGGCGCACGCCTCGTCGTAAATCGTGGCGTTGGTTTCCACGGTGATGTGGAACGGTGCCACGGATTTTAGCCGACGGCATAATTCTGCCACGATTTCCGCTTGCAGGAAAGGCTCGCCTCCCGTAACCACGATATGATTGATATTTCCCCGGTTATGGCGGATAATTTGCACGATTTCTTCCGTGTCGAGCGTGAATCCGTCTTTTACGTGATAGGCTGCATAAGCCGTGTCACATTCGCATATGCCTCCGGATAACGTCCTCCACGTGCAATGGAGATTGCAGCCAGCCAACCGGACAAATAGGGACGGGATGCCGTTTAATTTTCCCTCGCCTTGAATGGTGCCGGGGACGTGTAAACCCGAGGCTGGCAATTCTTTCAACAGTTTGCCCTCCTTATCTTTCGTGATGGGGAAAATGCCGTCTTTAGCCAGATGTAGTTTCATCTTGTCAACTGTTTCCACCATTCGTCGCTTTTCCATTCTTCTTGGATTGCCTTGGAAAAACGGATATCGTGAGTGTCGAAATCAACCAGTCGTAAATCTTCCCGGAATGCCTCGGCGTACCCGGTAGCTGTTTCGTGTACCCGCACGGAAGCGAGTTGCACGTTGCCTTCCCCGTTCTTGTGTTCCGTGTCGTGGAGAATCTTGTCGATCAGGTAGAGCAGGAGCAGGGCGTATCCCTCGGCAGAAGGGGAAACGGGAATCTCAGCCACCCGGCGGTTGTATTTGTACACGAAGGATTTCAGTTCTTCCGGTTCTTCCCGCCACAGCGAGTAAGTGTGGTCGAAACTGTCCACGAGTTCTTTCACTTTATCGAGCAGCACAAAGTCCATTACCATATAGCCCTTGTCTAACTTATCGGAGGTGATAAATACTTCCACGATATACGAATGCCCGTGTATATTCTCCCGGCAACGGTGTGATGAGCAGTTACGTACGATATGCGCCCCCTCGAATTTGAATAACTTCCTGATAAGCATGTGTTAATTTTAGATTTTTTAATTTTGCATTTTCAATTTTCAATTTTCAATTGTAAGCGGGTCTTGTAGTCCGGCTTCCTCGAATGCTTTGGCTCGGAGAAGGCAGCTGTCACATTTGCCGCACGGTTTTTCGCCTCCCCGGTAACAAGTCCACGTGAGACTGTAATCAACCCCGAGGCGAGTGCCCCAGCGAACTTCGTCGGCTTTGGTCATATGCATGAATGGGGCGTGGAGGGTGATCTTTTGTTTTTTCTCGGCACCGAGGACGGTTCCCAGGTTGATGGTCTGTTCCATGGAACGAATAAATTCTTCCCGGCAATCGACGTACCCGGAGTAATCCACTTCGCTGACCCCAATAAAAATATCCGCTATATCCAGGGCGTCGGCGTAGGATGCTGCCACGGAGAGAAATACCATGTTGCGTGCCGGGACGTAGGTCGCCGGGATGGTGGTGCGGTTGATGTCCCCGTCGTCAATATCCATATTCTCGTCGGTGAGGGAACAGCCGTCCCATTGGTTTAACATCAGTTGCACAAATTTGTGTTCCTTAACCCCGGCTGCTTTTGCCACAGCTTTAGATGCCTCTATCTCCTTATCGTGTTTTTGCCCGTACTCGAAAGTAATGGCGTACAATTCATCAAATCCCTGCTCTTTGGCAACGTACAACGCTGTCGATGAGTCCAATCCCCCGGATAGTAAAACAAGTGCTTTTTTCATGGTTTTCTCCTGTCAATTTATACGGCAAAGGTAAATATATTTCAGACATTGAACAATTCAGATGGGGCGGAAGAGAGAAATTCTTCAAAAGAAATTCTATCTGTCCCTTGTTTAGCAAGGCACCTTCTTGTTTCGCTCCATGAGTTTCTGATCCACATGCGATCGGCTGCTGGTAAATATGTTGGGATTGTATGTATGCGATTAAGAATCGGGAAGTTGTGTTTTTTTTTTATTTGAATTGTTGACAAAAAAGTCTAATTTTGTGAAGGATATTATGAAAGGAAGTAGTGTAAGTGTATGATTGTAAATATTTATATGCATGCAAGATAAAAAAGATAGATTTTTGCAACAACTGAATGCTAAGGAGGTGGAGGCTTTCAAGGAATTGTTCCGAGAGTTTTATGGAGTATTGGTACAATTTTCTGTGAATTACGTGGGGCAGCAAGATGTGGCGGAAGATATCGTGGAGGATGTATTTGTTTCCCTGTGGGAAAAAAGTATGCGTTTTCTGACTTATAACGCTTTTCGAAGTTTCCTTTATAACTCGGTGCGGAATGCAAGTTTGAATTACTTGAAACATAAGAATGTGGAGGAGATATATCTTGCATCTTTAGGAAATGAAAAGGAAACAGAAGATGATGTAGATTTGAAAATCATGGAAGAGGAATTGTATCGTTTATTATTCGATACGATAGATAAGTTGCCGGAGAAGTGTCGGAATATATTTTTGTTGCATTTGGAGGGTAAAGGGAACGAAGAGATTGCTACTCTTTTGAAATTATCGATATTGACCGTTAAAACCCAGAAGAAGCGGGCAATGCAGTTTATACGGAAACATTTGGGTGACGTGTATTTTTTGTTGCTTTCCATGGGAATAATTTGAATTTATTATTTTCCCCTGTAAAAAATAAAATATTTTGTACCTCTTTTTTCATATCTTGTTGTTTTAAGTATAAAATGATAAGATATGGATGATCGTAAGTTTAAAATTGTTCGTTTGATGTATCTTTATTTGTCGGGAATGATAACCGAGGAGGAGAGATTGGAGTTGCGGGAATGGATTGATGTATCATCGAGACATAAAGCTTTATTTGATAAAGTGAATGAACGACAGAACCTTGGTAATAAGTACAAGGCTTGTAAGAGTGTAAATAGTGATGTTGCCTTCAAACGTTTTGGGAAGCGTGTTGGAATAAGATCCCGTGGATGGTACGTGTGGTTGAAATATGCGGCGATGTTTGTGTTGCCTTTGGGTATTGCTTTGGCTATATTCATGAACAAGCAATATGAGAAAGAGATTGTTTCGGTGGAGGCAAATGTTGTTCCCGGGAAAACAAAGGCGACATTGATTTTGTCAGATGGAAAGTCTGTTTTCTTGCAAAAAGATTCTGTTTTAGATATTGTGGTAGATCAGGGTATGAATGTCAAAACGACGCCCAAAGGAATAGATTATTCAAAAATAGATGACGGAAGGGAAACGATGCGGTATAATACTTTAAAGACTCCTCGCGGGGGAGAGTTTAATGTTACTTTGTCGGATGGCTCGGTTGTACATTTGAATTCTGCCACGACTTTGAAGTATCCGGTACGTTTTGATAAGGAAAAACGAGAGGTGTATGTGTCGGGTGAGGCGTATTTTGAAGTGAAAAAGGAGATTGCCCGTCCTTTTTACGTGATCGTGGACGACGTGAGAATTCGAGTGTACGGGACATCTTTTAACGTGAACACGCAACACGTCGGAGAGGTGCAGGCTGTATTGGTGGAAGGAAGTGTGGGGATTACAATTAACGATGGCGGAAAGGAATACAAGATGTCTCCTTCGCAGATAGCGATATATAATAAAGAGAGCGCGAAAGTGGAATTGAAGAATGTGGACACGACTCCTTACGTGGCGTGGAAAGACGGGTATTTTGTTTTCGAAGAACAAAGTCTAGAGGAAATTATGAATACATTATCGTTGTGGTATGATGTGGAGGTGTTCTATGTGAATGCCGAATTGAAAAAGTTGCATTTTACCGGGCATATGAGAAGATATGAACAGGTTGATAACATTTTAAAAGCGATAGGAGGTGCTGTTGGTGTAACGTTCTCCATAAAAGAACGAAGCATTTGGATTTCAAAATAATTAAAGAAAAACCGGAAGGTATTCGAGCAACTTCCGGTTTCACATAAATGAATCGATAAAAGATTTTCGAGCGTCTTTTATCGTAATATAAATTTCAAATACAAAGTTATGCAAAAAAAATGGTTATTTACTTGTCGTTTACGACATGGTTGGCAAAAAAAATGGTTAATTATGAAACTATGTGTGCTATTGATGTTCGCTTTTTCTTTTACTATGGTAGCCAACACGCACGCCCAACAAGAGAGAGTGAATTTGGATTTAAAAAATGTATCAATTAAAAATTTATTTGGGGAGATTCGGAAACAGACAGCTTTGTCTTTCGTTTTTAACACGGAGTTGGTAAGAAATATGGGGCGTGTTTCCATAAAAGCGGAGAACGAAACCGTGGAATGTGTGTTACAACGAGTACTTGTAAATTCTGGATTGACGTATCGTTTTGAGGGGGATATAATCGTGATTTGCGAGCAGACAGCAGTCTTGGTCAAAGATGAAAAGAAAGAGGTCACAATCGTGGGAAAAGTCGTGGATACGAAAAAAGAACCGATGCCGGGGGTGACTGTGCTTTTGAAGGGTACTTCTTTGGGTACAGCTACAAACGTGGATGGTAATTACAAGTTAACGATTCCCGACATGAAAGATATTGTTCTGGTATTTTCGTTTATCGGGATGGAAACTCAAGAGGTGAAGTACACGGGACGAGATACGATTAATGTGACTTTGCAGGAGCAGGCAGAAACTTTGCAGGATGTGGTGGTCACGGGTATTTTCAAGAAAAATAAGGAGAGTTACACGGGTGCCGTACGGGTGGTGACAGCTCAAGAGTTGAAAAACTTCAAAGGACGTAACCTAATCGCATCACTGGCCAACATCGATCCGGCATTTAATTTGATTGCCAATAACGAATTCGGTTCCGACCCGAACCGCTTGCCGGAAGTACAAATCCGTGGTGCGGCCAGTTTGCCGAATATCAGTGAATTGCAGGACAATACTAGCGTGGATTTGAACACTCCGTTAATCATATTGGATGGATTTGAAACCACGTTGCAACGCATGATGGACTTGGACGACAATGAAGTGGCCTCCATCACGATTTTGAAAGATGGTTCAGCAACAGCTCTTTATGGTTCACGGGGGGCCAACGGGGTCATCGTGATCACGACCAAAGAACCCGAGGCTGGGAAATTGAAATTCTACTACAAAGGGGAAATGAATATCGAGACCCCCGATTTAAGTGACTATCATGTATTGAATTCCCGGGATAAACTACGTATAGAAGAGCTGTCTGGTTATTATCATACCACGACGTTGGGACCGGATTATGAGATTCAGTTTCAAGAATACCGTAATGCCGTGTACAAGCAAGTGGCCAAAGGAGTAGATACCGATTGGTTGTCCATTCCCTTGCGCACCGGTGTGGGACAGCGCCATAATTTAAGAATAGAAGGTGGAGACATGAGTTTCCGGTATTCGCTCTCTTTACAATACAATTTGACCGAAGGGGTTATGAAAGATTCCAAGCGGGAGAATTTTAACGGAGAGGTTAATCTGTCCTACAAACATCAAAACTTGATATTCAGCAACCGCCTGTCCATCGGTTTGAATAAAGCCGCAAGTTCACCTTATGGTGATTTCTCCACTTACGTGAAATTGAACCCGTACTGGGAACCTTATGACGAGCAAGGCCATGTGCGTCGCTATTTCACGCCGTATAACTGGGGATATTGGGCAAACTCATCCGGCGTAGACGGCGAAAAAGGAGTAGCCAACCCGCTGTATGATGCGACATTGAAGACATACAATAAAAGTAATTACACGAACATCACGAATAACTTCTCTATCGAATGGACACCCGTTCCGTCTTTAACCTTTCGGGGACGTGTCGGTATTTCCGGACAGATGAACGAATCGGATAATTTTAAACCGTCCACGCACTCTAGTTTCGTTTCTTACACGGGAAAAGACATCGCCCGGAAAGGAAGTTACCAATATGGCACAAGCAAGGACTATCGGTACGAGGCGAGCTTCACGGCGAATTACAGGGAATTGTTCGGGGGAAAACACTTGGTATACGCGGGTCTTAATGCGGAGATGAGCGAAACCATCGGACGCTCGTACACGTTCAAGGTAGAAGGTTTTGCGGACGAATCTATAGACTTCATCTCCATGGGACTTCAATACGAAAAAGACGGCAAACCTTCCGGCTCCGAATCCAAATCCAGACGGGTAGGTTTAGTCGGGAACGTGAACTACTCGTATGACAACCGTTATTTCATGGACTTCAATATCCGCACGGACGGTTCCTCGCAATTCGGTTCATCCAAACGTTTCGCACCGTTCTATTCCATCGGATTGGGATGGAACATCCACAACGAACCTTTCTTCAATAACAATCAATACATCAATCGATTGAAATTGAGAGCTTCATACGGAGTGTCCGGTAGCCAGCAATTCAGTTCTTACCAGGCCATGGAAACGTACTCTTACTACGTGGGCGACCGCTACAACATTTGGATGGGAGCTTACCAGATGGCATTAGGAAACAAAAATTTGAAATGGCAAACCGTGGACAAGTATAATGCCGGGTTTGAAGGTGAATTCCTCAACAGCCGTGTAAGCTTGGATTTGGACGTTTACTTGGAAAAAACGGCGAGTTTGTTGTCTTCCTTGGAGTTGCCCTATTCCAACGGTTTCGACAGCTACACCGAGAACATCGGGTCGGTCGAGAACTCCGGTTTTGAGATGAAAGCCAGCGTATGGTTGTTGCGGGACACGGAGCGGAAATTGATGTGGTCCGTCACAGGTAATATCGCTCACAATAAAAACAAAATCACGAAATTGTCCGAGGCGATGAAGGCTGCCAACGAGAAATTGGCTAAAGTAAGCGGCTCCAATCCCAACCGAATATTGCGAGAAGGGGATTCTCAAGACGCCATTTACGCTGTTCCCTCTTTGGGTATAGACCCCAGTTCGGGAGAAGAAATTTACTTGAAAAAGAATGGAGAGGTCACGAAACTATGGAATCCGGACGACCGAGTGAAATGTGGTATTTCCCAACCCAAATACAGGGGAAACTTGAGCACCATGGTGCGTTACAAAGACCTTTCGCTGAACATGTCATTCGGTTACCGGTGGGGCGGTCAACTCTACAACCAGACCTTGATCGATCGCGTGGAGAATGCCGATAAACGCTACAACGTGGACGACCGCGTGTTCAAGGACCGTTGGCAAAAGCCAGGAGACAAAACCTTCTTCAAAGGGGTGAACGTGACAACGACATCGAACTATTCCTCCCGTTTCGTGCAAGACGAAACTTCATTCTGGTGCCAGAACATGAATTTAACGTACGAATTCAGGGATTGGGCTTGGATGCGTCAATGCGGTATATCTGTCATCAACGTGACGGTAGGAACCGGCGAATTGTTCTATTTATCGACAATCAAACAGGAAAGAGGACTCGCTTATCCATTTTCCCGGCAGTATAGCATGTCATTGTCTGTTATGTTTTAAAAAAGAAGATTATGAAAAAGATATTTTTAATAGCAGTAATATTATCGGGAATTCTTTTTCCCAGTTGCAATGATTGGTTGGACGTGAATCCCCGTACGCAGATCAGAAAAGATGTCTTGCTGGAAACGCAGAAAGGATTCCGGGATGTGCTCTCCGGGGCTTATATCCGCTTAAAGAGTGACGGTTTGTATGGTGGCGAAATGACATGGGGCGCCATCGAATACTTGGGTAAACACTGGGAACCTACTGCCGGGCAGACGGATCAGTATATACAGCAATATAATTATACGAACAGTTCGGTCAAAGACAGATTCGCAAATATTTTCAAAACCTACTACCAGGCAATCGCCGACGTGAACAGTATCTTGGAAGTGATCGACGACAAAAAAGACATTTTCACGACAGGAAACTACGAGCTCATCAAAGGTGAAGCTTTAGCGATTCGTGCGTTTTGCCACTTGGACGTGTTGCGTCTTTTCGGTCCCATGCCGACAGGTGAAATTAAGGAAGACAAAATATTGCCTTACGTGAAGACCGTCACTAATGAAATCCATGATCACTCCACTTACGAGCAATTCGTACAACTCTTGTTTGAGGATTTGAATGAGGCAGAGGAGCTATTAGGCAAGGTGGATCCGATATTGAGCTATTCGATCGATGAATTGAAGGATGAGACGACGTGTGACGTGGAGGATGATTATTGGACTAGCCGACAAGTACGCATGAATTATTACGCGGTATTGGCATTGAAAGCGAGATTGTACCTGTGGACACAAGACAAAGCCAACGCGGCTCTCTACGCGAAGAAGGTGATTGATGCGAAAGATGCCGACGGTCAAAAGATGTGGACCTTGGCTGATGGAAGTACGATGGAAACGGGCGACTTGGCTTGTGCCTCGGAGAGCATCTTCGGTTTGAGCGTGTATAACTTGGACACGAAAGCGACCGGCACTTTTGATTTGACCGGGAACGGGAAATACGCGGGATGGAATTTCATTTACTATGTGTTCCCGACCAACGAGAGCGTGGCAGACGTTCGGCGCAGCAAGCAATGGGTAGACTTAAAGAAAAACGGTCAAGATATTTATGTTTGCAAGAAATTCTACCAAACAGAAAGAGATGCAAAAAACGAGATTCCATTGATTCGTTTGACGGAGATGTATTTCATCGTGATGGAAGCCACCACCTCCGCGACAGAAGCAAATCAATTATACGGGGAGTATGCCTCCACAAGGGGAGTGAGCAGCAATGTTGACCTGACCTCCAACCGGGAGAACGTGTTGAAGAAAGAGTTTAACAAAGAGTTTTACGCCGAGGGGCAAATGTTTTTCTTCTACAAAAGAACAGGGGCAACTTCTGCGCTCGATTACAGTCCGTTGAAACCTGAATCGTACGTGGTGCCTTTGCCCGAGAGAGAAATAATCTATAACAACAAATAATTTTGACGAATATGAAAAGTATATATATATTATTCGTGGTGTTGATGCTGGTCATGCAGGGTTGCAGCGAAGCAGATTTGAAACTTTATAGCGACGAGCCCAGGGTCTACCTGGGAGGCTACACGAGAGAAGCCTCAACCACATTCTATTATGACGAGGCCGATGTGGTTCGTGATACGCTTTACATTCCCGTGGAAACCATGGGAGGCCCGAGGGATTACGACCGGGCGGTCGCCATCCGGCAAGTGACCGTGTACGACGTGGAGTACACCATTGAAAATGGTGTAAAAGTGGATTCCACGGTCACGAAAAATCCTTATAACGCCATTGCCGGCAAGCATTTCGTCTCTTTTGACAGCGAAGAGGCAAAACAGCTGATGGTCATCCCGGCAAACGAAGTGAAAGCCTTCATTCCCGTCATTTTCCTGCGGGATCCTTCTCTGAAAGAAAACGTTTATACCCTGAAGATTCAATTGGGCGATAACGACGAGTTTAAAATCGGAGGGGTAAAGAACGACGTGGAGTACACGCTGATTTGCGCTGATAAATTGGTCAAACCCAACTTCTGGGGGAATTATCCATACTCAGGTGGTTACGGGGCATTTGGAGAATACAGCACAAGAAAACACGAGTTCATGATTGAGGTGACAGGCGAAAAGATTAATGATGAATGGTGGAACACGAAAGTGTATGGGATTAGCGGAGCGCAAAATCACTACCAGGTAAAATTCAAAACCGCATTGGACCGATATAATAATGATCCTGCGAATATAGCAAGTGGAGCGGCGCCCATGAGAGAAGTAGAGGGAGATCTCTCCAGCAAATTAATCACCTTTAAATAAAGAACGACATGATGAAAAATATACATAATATAATCCGGTGGTCATTCTTCATGAGCCTGTTTTTCGTGGCGTGTTTCGAGGATGACAACAAGTATGATTACGCCGAGTTGAACAGCGTCACCATCGAGGGCATCGAGGAGAAATACTCGAAGATTTCGCACCAAGATATATTGTCCATCTCCCCGACCGTGACAACCGAATCCGAGGTGGAATACGTTTGGGAGCTTTGGACCTCTGTCCGCAAAGACGGGATTATCTACACCCCGGACACGATCGGGCGGGCAAAGGATTTGAACTATGAAGTCAATGAAAATCCGGGAACTTATTATCTGGTATTTAACGTGACAGACAAGGCGACAAAAGTAACCACCACGTACCGCAGCACCTTGGAAGTGAGCACCATCAATTCCAAGGGATGGTACTTGCTGAAAGATGAAGGTACCTCCGAGAAATACACCGACTACGACTTCATTTATGATGGCGGTCGTATTGACAACTGGATTGCATTCTACAACGACGGGAAGAAATTGAAAGGCGAAGCCGTGAAAAGCATCTTCTCGGCCAAATATTCAGATGCGACTACAGGCGGAGGCTACAGTAATATCGACGTGTTGATACCGGTCGCTAAAGAAGAACTTGCTGTCATGAACTTGAATAGTGGAAAAATCCAACTACCTATTGAATCATTATTCTTTGAATCTCTGGAGGTCAAGAATTTTCAAGATATTTATATCGCAAATGATGAAGTTACCGTAGACATGGTGAATGACTACACGGCCTATCGTTTCATTACAACCAATGCGACATCATTTTATCCATTATACGGAAATTATCGCCTTTCCAAAGCATTTAGAGCTTTACCAGGAACGACCTATTTCGATGACCTAAGCAAATCATTCGTGTATATCAACTATGGAAATTTCGCCCGCTTCGTGGAAAGTTCTAATGCTCCAATAAGTTGCAACAATATGGACGCCGATCTAATATGGTCAAGTTCTGTAAATCATAAAATACAAAACTTAAGTTGGCCGTCTTATGCTTTAATGAAAAAGAATTCTGAACCGGACAGTTACATGGTGGTAAAACTTAATTTAAATGGCTTTGGTAATGACAATCGCATAAGAAACGTGAATATACTTCCGGCAACATCAGGGCTACCCACGGCAGAAGCAAGAGCTGTGAATGCGAATTTCGGAGTAATTTATTTCGTGAAAGACCAAAAGTTGTATAAATATGTTATAGACAACCAGCACGAGGAAGCCATTCTGGATTTACCTGCCGGGGAAAAGGTTACTTGTATGCAACATATTATGTACCCCAATCCGATGAGTGAAACTTATGGTTCTGAGATAGACTGCTTCGCCATTGCCACTTACGCGAACGGGAAGTACAAAGTATGGCTGCACGAATTTGATGCTGACAACTTGAAACCGTTAAGTGAACCTACCTTCGAGGGGAACGGGCGTGTGGCTTGCATCAACTACGTGGAAAGTAGTTCTTCGAATTTCTTGTTTTAATGTTGTATTTTAATTGTTTTAATTGAAAATGAAAGGTACTTGGAGAGATCCGGGTATCTTTTATTTTGGCTTGTAAATTATATAGATATGAAACGTATATTTTTAATTATAGCATTTCTTTTTTCGTGCTTTTCGGTATTTTGTCAAGGAGGCGTGAATTTCGAGCACCTCACCTTTGAAGAAGCTTTAGCTAAAGCCAAGGCTGAAAATAAACTTGTATTCATGGATTGCTACACGAGTTGGTGTGGTCCCTGCAAATACATGACCGATAATGTTTTCCCCCGGAAAGAAGCCGGCGATTTCTTTAACCCGAGGTTTATTTCCGTGAAGTTTGACATGGAAAAGGGAGAGGGGAAAGAATTGGCGAAACGATTTCCCTTGAAAGCTTTCCCGACCTTCTTTATCATTCGTCCCGATGGCACCGTGCAACACAAAATCGTGGGTGGCGGGGATGTCGACAAAATTATCGCAAGAGTAGAACGAGGATTGAACACGAAGACTTCTCTTGATTATTTGGAAAAGATACATCAACAAGGGAAAATGAATAAAAAGCAATTGATGGCATACCAGATCGCGCTGAACGAGGCATTTGAAAAGGAAAAGAGTGCAGAGGTGGGAGAGAAATTGAATGCCCTATTGATGCGGAAAGATAAAATGAAAAAAGAGTATTGGCCAATTCTAGAGAAGAGTGTATATGGAACTGCAGATTATCAGCTTGTTTTAGATCACGTTTTGACTTTTTATAAGAATATAGGTAAAGAAAAAGTGGAACAATATCTGGTTAATACATTCACGAATCAATTGCGTTTTTCAGCGGATTCCGTGGAATTACTAAGAAAAATGCGAGGAGAACTAGCCAAACTTGATCTGTCGAATAAAACACTTTTAACCCGTGATTTGGAATTGAGGCTGGCTAGTGCAGAACGTGATGTTGAAAAAGTGATTGTTTTGGCCGGAGAGGTCGAGACAAACGAAAACGGAGAATTGTGGGCTACTATGAATGCGATTAATGCTATTCGGGAGAAAGCAACGAAAGAGGATTTGAATCGGCTTATTCGCTTGGAGGATAAATACATGAATATCGCTGGAAATAGTACCGATTATGTAGCGAATTACTTCGAGTCGCTTAAAATAGCGGCAAGCGTGGGCGTTTATTTTCAGAATCTGAGTTACGAGGAAGCTTTGGTGAAAGCGAAGCGTCAAGGTCGTAAACTATTCATTTGTTTTATGAATAACGAAGTTGCAATACTTGAACAAGAGAATGTCTGTGACTTGTTGAACAGAAACTTCCTTTGTTTGGAATACGATGTGAAAAAAGAAAAGGGACTTGAATTGGTTAAACAGTTCGGTGTAAATACATTTCCGACTTTTATTGTCGTGCTTCCAGATGGTTCTGTTCGTCAAAAAGTGGAGGATATTCATGATGTGGAAGAATTGAAATCGATATTTGTCGAATGAAAAAGAGGTGATTGGGGATATATTGCGTCCATCAACATGAATTTCGTTGATGGACGTTTTGATATCTCATATTTACCCTTAAATTTGCCGACATTGAATATTGAAAATGTGGATACATGCGATTATCAGAAGAGCAGATTATTAAGTTAGCTCCCGACGCGGCATCCGTGAAAGCCGGGAAGGGCTTGGCCTCGGCGGCGAAATGGGTATTGCGGGGGGCTAGTGAACGGGCATTGTGGGGACATTGCCAGGGAAGCGGGGCGAATCCTTACCAGACACAGGTGGATTTGCAGAATATAGCTTTCAAATGTTCTTGCCCGAGTCGTAAATTTCCTTGTAAACATAGTTTGGGATTACTATTTCTATACGCATCACAACCGGACCTGTTTTCTACCGGGGAAGAACCCGCGTGGGTTGTCGAGTGGTTGGATAAACGGGTGAATAAAGCGGCGGAAAAGAAAGAGAAAAGCGACAAGCCGGTAGATGCCGAGGCTCAGGCGAAACGCCTGGAAGCACGACATCGAAAGGTGCTGGGAGGAGCCGAGGACTTACAAGGCTGGCTCAGGGATCTGGTGCGTAACGGTTTGTTGAACGTGCCGGAACGGGCGCGGGAGCTGTTCGAGGGAATCGCGAAACGTATGGTGGACGCGCAGGCTCCTGGATTGGCGGGCATGATGCGTCAGTTACAGGAAATCAACTATTTCGGGGAAGACTGGAAATACCAGTTGACCGCCTTGTTAAGCAAAGCCTATCTCGTGGCGGAAAGTTATAAACACCTGGACCAACTGCCCGGGGAATGGCAGGATGAGATTCGTACCCTCGTGGGATACCCCCAATCGAAGGAGGAAGTACTCGCGAAAGGTCAGACGGTGACCGATGACTGGTACGTGGTAGGCACGGAGTCTTTACAACAAGACCGCCTGACCGTCGAGTACAATTGGTTGTACGGGCGACAAAGTAAGAAATACGCCCTATTCTTGCAGTTTATCATGGCGGGGGCATTGCCGGAGATCGCCTTTATGCCCGGCAACGTCGTCCGGGCAGACTTAACCTTTTACCGGGGGATCGACCCGACCCGGGTCTTGGTGCGCGAGCAGCGGGGACCGGGGGAAATATTCCCGGTGGCGGACGGGAGTGCGGGATACGCGGGCTTGTCGGAAGCGATGCGGTATTTTCGGGAGAAACTCACGGTAAACCCTTTTCTCCACGAAGTGCCGGTCATCGTGAGCGGGGTGCGTTTCGCGGTACACGAGGGGCAGTTTTGGTTGCGGGACAGGGACGGGCGTTTCGTGGCGTTGGGTGCGGGAGAATCCGCCCGTCTGAAAGGGCTCGCCGTGACCGGCGGTCGGGAATTCACGGGCTTCTTCATGGCGGGAGAACGCGTGTGGAGAGCCTTGTCATTATGGATAGATGATAAATATTACACGTTGAACAATGAGCATAACGGATAACGTAATCAATACAGCCCTGCTGGGGACGGCTAACCGGGAACTATCCGCCGGGGACCTGCCGGAAGACTTGGGCGATACCTTGTCGAAAATAAAGGAAACCGCGGCGGACGGGGAGGACCTCTTTTACAAGATAGCGGCAGCCTTCTTCGCTTATTACCGTTCCGGGTTAGAACCTTTGAACTTGAAAGACCCCATTCCGGTCACGGCCGCGGAGCCGGAAACGATGCCTTACCCCGGGAAAAAAGCGGCGGCATTATTGGGAATGCTATTAGGCGAAAAGTACGCGCATATGCTACTCTTGTGGTACAAGACGGCCGCGGAACGGGGCTATTTGATCCCCGCGGAATACCTGCCGGACGTGTTGGAAAGGGCATTCTTGCCGGGTAGCCAGACGGCAAAGCGCGAGAAACGCCTGTTGGCTTCCCTGATCGGCAACCGGGGACGGTGGTTGCTCCCCTTGATGAACTATCCGCCCATGCAGGAAGAAGGAAACGAGGATTGGGAAACGGCAACACACGCCGACCGGAAACGCATCCTGTCCCGGGTAAGGGAAAGCGATCCTCCCCGGGGGATCGAACTCTTGCGCGCGGAATGGAAGAACGAGCCGGCACAACATCGGGCGGAATTGCTGGAGTGTTTGAAGACCGGCTTGTCCAAATCGGACGAAGAATTCTTGGAAAGCGTGCGTGTCGGCGATCGTAGCAGCACGGTAAGGGATACCGCCCTCGGCCTGTTGCGGAGGATACCCGATTCCGCTATCGTCGGATTATACGCCCGGACATTAAAGCGGCACTTGCACTATCGCCGCCTGTTCGGTTGGTCCGTCGACCCGGTCGCTTACTCGGATGAGTTCAAAAAAGCGGGTATCAACGAGGTCAGTAGCAATAAAGGAGAGAGCGACAGCGACTACATCTTAAGGCAAATGGCAGAGCGCGTACCCTTGTCCTTCTGGAGTGAAATCTTGGAATGCGACCTTGAAACGGCGGCACAGTGCGCGCGTAAATCCCCGCCTTTTTCCAAGTATATTCATCTGGAAAACGCCATTTTCAACTTCAACGACCGCCAATGGGCGTACTACTGGCTGAAAGGCGAGCGGGTATTGCAACACCCGGAATTGCTCCCCCTTGTGCCCTTGCTATCCGTCGGGCAGCGGGAGGAATTGAACCTGGAAGGGAAAGCGCAACCCAACTTCTACGTGATGCAATGGTTGGATGAAAATGACGAGGAATGGGGCGAGAAGTTTTCCCGCGGCGTTCTGAAAATGATTTACAGCATGGCCTATTGTTATTACGACCGCCCCACCTGCGAGCAACTGGCATTACGCCTGCCGGTATCGCTGCTTGGCTATATCGGGGAATTGGGGGCGGCAAAAGAGAATAGCGGAAGCCATTGGGAATTCACCGTGCGTATGCAGCAATTAATACAAATAAAAAAGGATATACAAGAAGGATTTACAGCGGAAATGTAGATACCGGCTTTAAATTTTAAACAACTTACAATATGGGTTTATTACTAAGACAACACGCCGAACAACAGTTCGAGGAAGAACTGCACGAGTTAAAGAAAAACGAGACCAACAAGGTTCCGGAAAACTGGCAACTATCCCCGCAATCGGTCGTGACCTATCTGATGGGTGGGACATTAAAGAATGGTTTTCAAATTAGTCCAAAATATATCGGGAACCGTCGGTTGATCGAGATCGCCGTGGCAACCTTGGTCACCGACCGGGCTTTATTGTTATACGGTCTGCCGGGGACGGCAAAGAGCTGGGTAAGCGAACATCTGGCGGCTGCCATATCCGGTGATTCCACGCTGATCGTGCAGGGAACAGCCGGAACGGGCGAGGAAGCCATCCGCTACGGTTGGAACTATGCCAAGTTGTTGGCGGAAGGACCCAGCGAGGGTGCTTTAGTGCAAACTCCCGTGATGCGGGCGATGCGGGACGGCAAGCTGGCTCGTATCGAGGAATTAACCCGCGTGGGTTCGGACGTGCAGGACACGTTAATCACCATCCTCTCCGAGAAAACCCTCCCCGTTCCCGAACTGGACCTGGAGATACAGGCTATCCGGGGCTTCAACGTGATCGCTACCGCCAACAACAGGGATAAAGGAGTCAACGAACTCTCGAGCGCCTTGAAGCGTCGTTTCAACACCGTGATCCTGCCTTTGCCCGACACCATCGAGGAAGAAATCGACATCGTGCGCCGCCGCGTGGAAGGATTCTCCACCGTGATGGACATCCCTGCCGAGAAACCGGCACTGGAAGAGATTCGCCGCGTGGTAACCATCTTCCGCGAATTGCGGGGTGGGGCAACCGAGGACGGGAAAACGAAACTGAAAACCCCTTCCGGCACCTTGAGCACCGCCGAAGCCATATCCGTCGTGAATAACGGGCTTGCCATGTCCGGGTATTTCGGCGACGGGCGCCTGAATGCCGTCGACCTCGTGTCCGGTATCATCGGGGCTGTCGTCAAAGACCCCGTGCAAGATCGTGTAATCTGGCAAGAGTACCTCGAAACAGTAGTGAAAGGGCGCGACGGGTGGAAGGACATTTATCGCGCGTCCCGCGAAATGCTGTAATAGATTAATTCATACTATGGCAGACGGAATACATTTTTTAGGTATACGACATCACGGTCCCGGTTCGGCTAAAAACGTGAAAGCCTACTTGGAAGAACTGGAACCGGATATGATATTATTGGAGGGACCGCCCGAGGCAGAACCCTTGCTGCCGGGCGTACTTCACGAGCAAATGAAGCCCCCCGTGGCTTTGCTCGCTTACCAGCCCGACGAACCCAAGCGGGCGGTTTTCTATCCTTTCGCCGGGTTCTCCCCGGAGTGGCAGGCGATGTGTTATGCCGTGAAGCGGGGGATACCGCTCCGTTTCTTCGACTTGCCGCTGGTACATCATTTGGCGTTATGGAAAGAGCGGGAAGAACAAACGGAGCTGCAAAAAGCTAGCGAAGAGGCGCACGACACGGAAGACGAGGGGATGCCATCCGCCCCGGCGGACCAACCGGAGGCGGAAGCCTCACCCGTGCCGCCGGAACCGATGCACGTCGATCCTTTCGCCGCTCTCGCGAAAGCGGCAGGGTACGACGACCCGGAACTTTGGTGGGAAGTGAACTTCGAGAATCGCCGGAACAACGAAGAAATATTCCTTGCCGTGCGCGAAGCCGTCACCGCCTTGCGGGAGGCATACCCCGCGATCGACCGGGAAACCTCCCTGCGCGAAGCCTGGATGCGGAAGATGATCCGGGCGGCACAAAAAGAAGGCTGCCAACGTATCGCCGTCATCTGCGGGGCTTGGCACGTGCCCGGGTTGGAGAAAATGCCCGCGCGAAAAGAAGATAACGAACTATTGAAAGGCTTGCCCAAAGTAAAGGTCGAATGCACGTGGATACCGTGGACTTACGACCGTTTGTCCTACCGCAGCGGCTACGGGGCGGGAATCATCTCCCCGGGATGGTACGACCACGTGTGGGATTACCCCGATGACGACGGTACCCGCTGGATGAGTAAAGTGGCGGCATTATTCCGTTCCCGGGGAATGGACATATCCGTGGCACACGTGATCGAAACGGTACGCTTGGCACAAGTGACGGCGGCCCTGCGGGGATTATCCCGCCCCTCGCTCGAGGAATACAACGATGCCGTCACCACGGTGATGGGCTTCGGCGACCCCGTCGTCCTGCAAATCATCCGGGAGGCACTGGTCATCAGCGACCGCATGGGAGCCGTCCCCGGCGATGTCCCCAAAGTGCCCTTGCTCGTGGACGTGGAGAAACTGTTGAAGCGTTTACGTTTGCCCTTAACCACCGGGATAAAGGAATACGACTTGGACCTGCGCAAGCCCAACGACTTGGAACGGAGTATCGTTTTCCACCGTTTGAACCTGCTCGGGATACGCCTGGCACGCCCCTTGGGAAGCGACGGGAAGGGAACTTTCAAAGAGTCCTGGTCCGTGTACTACGAGCCGGAACAGACGCTCTCTATCATCGAGAAAGCCGTTTGGGGAAATACCTTGGCGGAAGCGGTCGTTGCCTACAACGTGCGTCAGGCCGAAGATATACCCTCCATCTCCGCGCTCGTCGATTTATTGCAACAGGTAATTCCTGCCGACTTGCCCGGCTTGGTGGAGCAAATGACGCGGCGTCTGGATGCCCTCGCCGCCTCCACGACCGACGTGCTGGAAATGATGAAAGCCATCCCCGGCCTGGTAACGGTCGTGCGTTACGGCAGCGTGCGGAACCTCGACTACGCGAAAGTCAACGATATGCTTTACGCCATGATGGCGCGTGTACTGGCGGGGGGAGTGTTGGCGTGTGCCAATATCGACGAGGATGCGGCTGCCGACCTGATGGAGAAGTTTGTCGCGGTCGATTACGCCGTGGCAACGGCAAACCAGCCGGAACTAATCTCCATGTGGACGGAACTCGTGCGGAAAGTGCGTGAGTCTCGCGGCACCCATCCCCTGTTATCGGGCTATGCCACTCGTTTGCTACGGGACAAGAATATACTCGGGCACGAGGAAACGGCTCAAACCCTGCAATATTACACTTCCCGCGGCAACGCGGCCTCCGAAACGGCTTTCTGGTTCGAGGGATTCCTGAAATCATCGGGAACCATCCTTCTCCTGGACGAACAATTGTGGGAACTCGTGAACGGTTGGCTGGCTTCTCTCGACGACGGCACCTTCCTGGAACTCCTGCCCATATTAAGGCGCACCTTCAGCGAGTACAGCGTGCCGGAACGGCGGAAACTGGGCGAGAAAGCCAAGGGGACCTCCGGCGTGAAACGCCTGCACGCCGGGAGCGAGGCTTTCAACGCGGAAGATGCCCGGAAAGTCATTCCTTTAATTTGGCAACTCGTGGGAATAAAATAACGATATATTCAATGATTAAAACAGACATTTATGGATGAAGCTCTTTTAAAGAGATGGCGGTTGATACTCGGGGGCGATGAGGCGGACGGCACGGGGATAACGTTAACTCCCGAGGAATCCCGTGTCGACGACGCTTTGCGTGCCTTGTACGACAGTGACCGGCGGGGCGGGCTGGGAGGTTCGGCTCCCAAAGTAAGCCGTTGGCTGGGTGATATTCGGGAATTCTTCCCGCAATCGGTGGTACAGGTGATCCAGAAAGATGCCATAAAACGCTTGAACCTCACCTCTTTACTCACCGAGAAAGAGATGCTCCAGTCGATCGTCCCCGACGTGCACCTGGTGGCGACGTTGATGTCCTTGAGCCGGGTTATCCCGGAAAAGAACAAGGCGATCGCCCGCGAAGTCGTGCGCAAAGTGGTGGACGAACTGATGAAGAAACTCTCGGCGCCCATGCAACAGGCGGTAGCCGGGGCGTTGAATCGTTCCAGCAGGCGGCGTAACCCCCGCTACAACGAGATCGACTGGAAAACCACCATCGAGAAGAACCTGCGCAACTACCAGCCGGAATACAAGACCATTATCCCGGAAGTGCGCGTCGGCTACGGGCGCAAACGGCGGGCGCTGAAGGACATTGTCCTTTGCCTCGACCAGAGCGGTTCCATGGGCTCGTCGGTCGTCTACTCGGGCATATTCGGTTCCGTGCTGGCTTCCATTCCCTCCGTGCAAACCCGCATGGTAGTCTTCGACACTTCGGTTGTCGACCTGACCGACGACCTGCAAGACCCCGTGGATTTATTGTTTGGTGTACAGTTGGGCGGGGGCACGGACATCGACCGGGCTTTAGGCTATTGCCAAACCGTCATAACCCGTCCCGCCGACACGGTGTTGGTGCTCGTCACCGACCTTTACGAGGGCGGCAACGAGAAAGGAATGCGCGAGAAGATGGTCGCCCTCGTGCAGAGCGGCGTACAACTTATCGTGCTGCTGGCGTTGAACGACTACGGTGCGCCTTTCTACGACAAAGAGAACGCCCAATTCCTAGCCGAACTGGGTGTCCCGGCTTTTGCCTGCACGCCGGATAAATTCCCGGACTTGATGGCAACCGCCCTCGCGAAACAAGATATTAGCGTATGGTTATCAAAAAACAAATGATGAAACAAACGAAGAAAAGTGCCGCACTCGTCGAGCGTTGCGTTGAGATATGGGAAGCCTCCGTGCGGGCTACCCACCACTTCCTCGCGGAAGGGGCTATCGACTTCTACCGTCCTTTCGTGCGGGAGAATTGCCGTGCGCTGCCTCTCCTCCTGCATTACGAGGGCGACGAAGTCGTGGCGTTCCTGGGGTTGGACGACACCTCCATCGAGATGCTATTCGTGCATCCCGATTACCGGGGCATGGGCATCGGGCGGGACTTGGTAGAATGGGCGGTCGACGAGTATCACGCTGAAACCGTCACCGTCAACGAGCAAAACGAACAGGCGGTAGGCTTCTACCTCCGCCTGGGGTTCGAGGTCGCGAGCCGGAGCGCCGTCGACGGTTTCGGCGATCCTTACCCGCTCCTGCACCTGCGTTTGAAGAATCCCCGCCTGCGGCTGGTAAAAGTCACGGGCGACAAGAAGCGTTACCTGCCACTCTTGCTGGATGCCGACCCTTCCGAGGAAATGATCGACCGTTACCTCTCGGCGAGCGAGATGTTCGTGCTCGAGCGGGACGGCGAAGTCATCGGCGAGGCGGTCGTCGACGCCCGGGGTGAAATCAAGAACCTTGCCGTGGCTCCCGCCTACCAGGGGCAGGGGTACGGGACATACATACTCTCTTCGCTGGCAAATCTCTACCGCGGACGTTTCGACTGCCTGTGGGTGGGAACCGCCGATCAAGGGGTGGCGTATTACGAGCGTTGTGGCTTCGAACGGGATCACGTGGTCAAGAACTTCTTCACCGACAATTACCCCGAGCCCGTCATCGACAACGGTCAGCCCTGCGTCGACATGATCTACTTGAAACGACAAATCTAACGGTAACATATTTGCAAACTAACAGGTGCGGCATATGGAAATAATGGCAGAATTCCCGGCGGGAATCAAATTCAAGTACGAGTGGAGGAAATATCAGTCCAGAGTATTAAAGGAATTGGACAATTACCTGTCCAACGGTTCGCTCCACGTCGTGGCGCCCCCCGGTTCGGGGAAAACCGTGCTGGGATTGGAAGTCATGCTCCGCTTGAACCGCCCGACCTTGATACTGGCGCCGTCGCTGGCTATCCGGGATCAATGGATCGACCGTTTCCGGGAGTTGTTCCTACAGGTCAACCGCATCCCCGCGTGGATATCGTGCGATGTCAGGAAGCCCGCCTTCATGACCGTGTGCACGTACCAGGGACTGCACGCGGCTTGCAATAACTTGGATGACGAGGAAGACACCTCACCCCGGAAAAGCCCGGCAACCTCCCCCCGGGAAATAGCCCGCGAGCTCAAGCGGCTGGGGGTAAAGACGGTTATTCTCGACGAGGCGCACCACCTGAAAAACGAGTGGTGCGTCACCCTCGATAGGTTAAAACGGCAACTATCACCCACCATCGTGGGATTGACAGCCACGCCGCCCTACGACGTGACGCTTACCGAGTGGCAACGCTACATCGACTTGAACGGCACGGTCGACACGGAAATCACCGTCCCCGAGCTAATCCTCGAGGGCGACCTTTGCCCGCACCAGGATTACGTTTACCTGTCGCTGCCGTCGCCCGAGGAGTATGACCGGATCAATGCCTTCCGCGCCGACATCGACCATCTCTTCCAGGAGATCCGCAAGGATGCCGTTTTCACGGAAGCCATCTCCACCAATCCCGTTTGGACCGACCCCTTGAAACACCTCGAGTGGATATACGGGAATATGCCATTCTACACCTCCATGCTCGTGTTCCTGCACGACGCGGGGAAGGAGATACCCCCGCTACACTTCAAGGTAATCGGGGGCAAGAAGATCAAGATACCCCCGTTAGATTACGCGTGGATGGAAATATTGCTCGACTTCTACCTTCACTCCACCTTTTTTCCCGGCTACTCCGAGCATCGTGAGGCGTTGCAAAACAAACTGATCCGGCGGGGAGCCACGGAGAACAAGCAGGTACACCTCCGCTACAACAGCCGGCTGATGAAGACCTTGACGGCAAGCGTGAGCAAGCTGAACAGCATCGCCGAGATCATCCGTTTCGAGTCGGGACACCTGCAAGACCGCCTGCGTGCGGTAATCCTGACGGATTATATCCGGAAAGAGTACATGACGAGTACCCCGGTGAACGATTTGCCTCTCGACCGCCTGGGAGCGGTTCCCGTGTTCGAGAAATTGCGTCGGGAATGCGTCGGGACAGGACAGGTGGGAGTGCTGACGGGTTCCCTCGTCGTCGTCCCCGTGGCGGCATTGCCCGCGGTGGAGCGGGTGGCGCGGGAGATAGGGGTATCGCGCGTGGTGTCGTGCGTGTTGCCTTACGACGATACTTACGCGGAGATCGCTTTATCGGGGACGCTAAAGGACGAGATCGTCCGCGTCATCACCCGCGTGTTCGAGGAAGGGGCGATCCGCGTTCTCGTGGGCACGAAAGCGTTGCTCGGCGAGGGATGGGACGCCCCGTGCCTCAATACCCTGGTACTTGCCAGCTGCGTGGGCTCCTTCGTGTCGTCCAACCAGATGCGCGGGCGGGCGATCCGCGTAGAGAAAGGGAACGACGGGAAGACGGGAAATATCTGGCACTTGGTCTGCGTCGACCCGACTTCCCCCGCGGGAGGCGACGACCTGGAGTTGCTGGAACGCCGTTTCCGGGGATTTATCGGTATCTCGAACCTTGTCGACGGGACTATCCAGAACGGCGTGGGGCGCCTGGACATCCCGTCGTCGCTGCACGACCGGGAAACCATAGAGCGGAAGAACAACCAAACGTTTGAAGAAGCGGCAGCCCGCGACACGCTCCGCCGGCGCTGGGAGGACGGTTTGCGGCAAGGCGTGAACCTGGTGGAGGAAATCAAGCTCCCCTTCGGCGAGGAACGGGCGTACCAGTCTTCGCGGAAACTTTACCTGCGCCGCACGCTTGCCTGCCTGTTTGCCGAGGTCGCTTGTGTGGCATCCATCTTCGGCAACGGTTTTCTGCAAGCACTGGGACGCGGTCAATTCCGCAATCTCCGCACGGCAAGTGATTGGTTATACTTTTTACTGGCGCTTTCCGTGCTTGCTTTCTTCGCTTTCGGGTACAAGGGATTGAAAGCCCTTCGCCTTTACCTGAAATACCGGGATATATCGAAGGATATGCAACAGATCGGGACAGCCCTGCTCGACGCGTTGCGGGAGGAAGGCATCATTACCACGAGGGAAGCTGTCGCGGAGGCTTCCAGCGACAGTGACGGGGCGGTATATTGCCACTTGCGGGGCGGATCGACCTACGAGAAGTCCGTGTTCGTGAACGCCTTGCAGGAAATCGTCGCCCCCGTCGACAATCCCCGTTACGTGATCGTGCGCCAAAGCCTGCTACGGGGACGGATCCTCCAGGAGGACTTCCACGCCGTGCCGGAAATACTGGGAAAGAAGAAATCAAGCGCCGAGAACTTCCGCCGGAAATGGGAACACCGGGTAGGGCATTGCCGCCTCGTCTTCACCCGCACGCTGGACGGGCGCGAGTTCCTGCTACACTGCCGTATGAATTCCCTCGCGGCTCGCCTGTCCGATAAGGTCACGCGCGTGAATATTTGGAGATAATCCAATTAATTTAGTACTTTTGACGTGTAATTAAATAAAAACGTGATTATGGGATTTTTATCAAAAATATTCGGTGGTGGCAGTAATGACAGCGAGAAGAAAGAAACTTCGGCGGACAAGATGCTGAAAGTCATTCGCGAGCGAACAACGACAGACTACGCGCGGGTCATCCCCGTGGAAGAAAAGACGATGCCTTGGAACAGCAAGATAGGGGGACTCCCTTACATGCCGCGGGGCTTCGAGTATCCTTATGACGAAACCCAGCCGGCGGCAACGCCGGAATCCGCCGCCGCGGGATGTGCTGCTCGCGGGTTCCGGACAACCGTCGGTGGAAAACCCGGAAGTGGCTACCGGCAGCGGCTCCCGGCCCGATGCCCCGGCTCCCGGGGAGGCTCCCGAAGTGCGGGAGAAGAAACCGTTGCGCTTCCTCGCCCAGTTGAATTTTGCCGAGATGCCCGCCCTCGAGGGTTTTCCCCGCGAAGGCATATTGCAATTCTACGTCAGTGGCGATGATACCTACGGTTTGAACTTCGAGAACCGTGCTGACCAGAAAGGATTCCGGGTCATTTACCACGAGCGCGTGACGGAGGACCCGTCCGCCCTGCTCCCCGACGTGCCCGAAACCGTCCCGGGCGACAGTTTCCCCGTGTCCGAGGAAAGAAAGCTGACCTTCGAGAAGGATTCCATGCCAATGACCCTTTGGGATTTCCGTTTCGAGAAGTTACTGTTGGACATCTACAACCAGACCCACCCGGACGCCACGGTTCCCAACCTCGACCGGGTGGACGAGTCGGTACTCGACGGCGTGTATGCCCACGCCGAGGTGGAAGGCCACCGCGTGGGAGGCTACCCCTCCTTCACGCAACTCGACCCCCGCGAGTACGACCAGAACTTCCAGGAGCATACCGTCCTGCTATTCCAGCTAGACTCCGACGACGAGAACGGCATCATGTGGGGCGACCGTGGCGTGTGCAACTTCTTCATCCGCCCCGGCGATCTCGCGAAACGCGACTTTAGCGGGGTGTTGTATAATTGGGATTGCTATTAACCTACTTCCCTTCCATCCACTCCATATTCGTCGGGTACTGGAACACCTTTAGTTTAAAAAGCGGGAGGATGGCGAACAGGTGGTCGAAGATGTCGGATTGTATCCGCTCGTAACTCACCCATTGTTTATTTGCCGAGAAACAGTATATTTCCAGCGGGATGCCCGTTGGGGTGGGTTGCAGCTGGCGCACCATATGCGTCATCTCGAGATTGATATTCGGGTTGGCGGCAAGCCACGCTTCCATGTATTCGCGGAACGTGCCGAGGTTCGTCAGCCGGCGTTTATCGAGCGGGTTCTCCACGTTGGCGTTGTATTCCCGTATCTCTTGCTGCTTGTTCTCGATATAAGCTTTCAGGAGGGACGATTGTTTCAGGTTCTCCACGTCCTCGTCCGTGAGGTAATGCACGGAATAGATGTCGATATTCACGGAGCGTTTGATGCGCCGTCCGCCGGATTCCTGCATTCCCCGCCAGTTGGTGAACGACTCGGACACCAGCTTGTACGTGGGGATCGTGGAGATCGTCTTGTCCCAGTTCTGCACCTTCACCGTGGTGAGGTTGATCTCGATCACGTCGCCGTCGGCATTGCTGCTGGGCATCACGATCCAGTCGCCGATATTCACCATCCGGTTGGACATCAGCTGTATCCCGGCGACAAACCCGAGGATGGAGTCCTTGAACACTAGCATCAGCACCGCCGACACGGCTCCCAGCCCGGCGAGCAGCGCCAGCGGGTCTTTGTCGATCAGGATACTGATCACGATGATAATAACGGCACAGTAGAAGAATATCTTGATGACTTGTATAAACACCTTGATCGGGCGGTTCTTCGACACGGGGTAGCTCTCGTATATCCGGTTGATACCGTCCAGCACGCTCGACACGATGAGCAGCGCGGAAATCACGATCCAGACGTTGAGCATTTTCATGAGGAAAGCAAATTCCGTCCACTCGCATTCCTTGAATATAACCTGTATGGCGATGGGGGAGATCAGCATCCCGAGGCAGTTGAAGAAATGCTGGTCGAACATCAGGTCATCCCAGTTCGTGGCCGTGCGTCGCGTCAGTTTCAGCACGACACGTGCCAGCCAGCGGCGTGTCAGCAGGTGGATGATCCACGTGATAATGCCGATAATGGCAACCAGTGCTAGGAAATAGATCAGGTCAGCCAATCCTTCCGATAGGATACCGAAATGTTGCAACCCGGCGTCGATGTAGTTTTTAATTGTCATGGTGAATTGTTTTTAGTTGGTTTCGCGCACGCCGACAAAGATACGGAAATAATTGGAAAAGTCCGAACCGAAGGTTCGGACTTTACGAACTTTCGACCAGAACCGAAGGTCCGGTTTTTAACTCCCGATCGCGAGGAAGGTGGAGTTGGAGGTGGTTTTCCCGTCGGCGGTCTTCGCGAAAGAGTAGATTTTCAGTTCTTCCGCGGGGATGATTCCGGGGATTACCGTGGTCGTGCTGCCCGACTCGCCCCTGTTCCTCAATTTGACGAGCAGGTTGAAATGCGTTTCCGGGTGGTAGACGATGGCGAATACCTTGTCGTTCGAGTAGGCGTACGCGCCCTCGAAGATGTTCGATTCTTGGCTAAATACCAGCTTGTACGTCTCGCCTTCCGTCGTCAAGCGCTCTACCGCCACGGTGGGCGTCCAGAGCGGTCCTTCCGCCATGATGAGCTTCTCCCACGCGATGACGCTGGTGAATTCCTCGGGGGCGTGTTTCCGCGGGTCGACCTCCACGTCGGGATCGTTCTTCGTGGTGGTGACCACTTCCTTGCTTTTCTTGTTCAGGCTCGTGAAGCGGTTGCTCCACTTGGTGCCCTTGCTGTCCGGCGGGAAGCTCTCGCGGAACACCCGCTTGAGGTCGCGCGTGAGCGGCACGAGTTCCGTGAAGCCCGAGACGTTCGCTTTTTGCTCGGCGTTCAGCACCGGTTTTTTCTGGCTTTTGGCTTTAGAGATGATCTCCCCGCTGGAGATCGTGGCGAAAGTCTCGTTTGCCGAGCTCCCGCTTTTCTTGATCATTCCCGTGTATCTCAGTTTCGGCATAATGATAGGTTTTAGTTAGTAAATCCGAAGACCTCCCGTCACTCTCCGTGGGAGGCTTCAACAAAGGTATGACCTTTATTCATGAAAACAAAATAAAACTAAGATTATTTTTAAGATTATTTTAATAACTTTAACTACGCTCTCCCGCTACCACTTCCCGAACGGGGCGTTTCCCTTTGTTCACGCGGGGTAGCGGCGGTGTAGCCGGGGGGTGGATCCGGTAACTTCTCGACAACTTCTCGAGAAGTTCTCGACAAGTCTTCGACTCAACATGGGAATTTCTTTTGGAAATATGTAAAGTATTTTTTAAATTTATACGGGATCTGAAGTTAAGGTGGGGCGGAGGTGGCACGGGAGAGGTACGGGATCCCGCACGTGTAATTTAAAAGAAGGTGTCATGGGAAATTTGGAATCCGGTAAAAAACGAAGAAACAAGTACTCGATCGACGGGGAGACCCGTTACGAGAAGAACGGCGTGGAGTGCCGTTGCGCGAGCAAACGCCCGAGGTCGGCACAAGAGAAAGCCGAGGCGAAGGAACGTGCCTCGGAAGGACGCAAGGAACGGATGGCTGTGTTCGGGGTCGTGTCGTCCGTGTTGAAGGCGTTGTTCCGGCAACTGGGAGAGTGGGAGACGTGGAGCGTTTTCACCCGTAAATTGACTGTCACGGGCAGGGATCTTTGCAATAAGCTTAATAACTCGTGCTGCGACGTGAACGGGGTGAGGAACTTCCGGGCGTTCGTGTTCAGCTTGGGATGGCTGGCGAACCCGTTGTACACGCGCTTGTCGCGGCAGGGGTGGACGGTGACGCTGGAGTGGGAGGACAGGTGTCACCGGCGGGCGAACCCCGGGGCCCGTCTCTTTTACACATCTAGATGGGTATAAAAGNCTTTGCAATAAGCTTAATAACTCGTGCTGCGACGTGAACGGGGTGAGGAACTTCCGGGCGTTCGTGTTCAGCTTGGGATGGCTGGCGAACCCGTTGTACACGCGCTTGTCGCGGCAGGGGTGGACGGTGACGCTGGAGTGGGAGGACAGGTGTCACCGGCGGGCGAACCGCGGGACAGACCGGTTGATGATCGGGTATTTTTACCACTCGTACGCCAACGCGCCGCAGGTGATCGTGGACACGGGCGCCACGCGCGCCGACGGACGGGTGGAGTTCACGCTCCCCGGCAAGGGGTTTGACGGGGAGGCGTTGCCCGGGGACGAGGTGGTGCATATTTACCCGTTTTTCACGCGCCCCGATAGGTCGGATTCTTCACGCTCCCTTTATTTCCGCGCCCGCGAGGGGATGGACGAGGAGGTGTGACGCATCCGCATCACACCTCCTCGGGTCGAAAGTCCATAAGGTCCGAACCTTCGGTTCTAGTCGAAGGTCTGTAAGGTCCGTAAAGTCGAAAGGTCCGAACCTTCGGTTCTAGTCGAAAGTCCATAAAGTCCATAAAGTCGAAAGTCCCGAGTGTCCTTCGGACAGAGTTTACCGGCAGCATTGCTGCCGTGAACACGGCGCCCGCAGGGTCCATAGACCTTACGACTTTATAGACTTTATAGACCTTCGACCCGGGGTGAGCCGGGGCTCACCCCGCTATTTCAGCCACTTGTCTAACCACGCGGCAAAGGTGCGTTGCCAGAGGATGCCGTTCTGGCAACCGAGTACCCAGTGGCATTCCTCCGGGAAGTAGAGGTATTGGGCGGGTATGCCGCGCATGCGGGCGGCGTTGAAGGCGCCCATGCCTTGCGAGGCGTCGATGCGGAAGTCCTTCTGCCCGTGGATAACCAAGATAGGGGTATCCCACTCGCCGACGAATTTGTGCGGGGAGTTGTCGAAGGTGCGTTGCGCTGTTTTGTTCGCCTTGTCCCACGGTGCGCCGCCCATGTCCCACTGGGCGAACCACATCTCTTCGGTGTTGAAGTATTGCATTTCCATGTTGAAGATGCCGCAGTGGGCGATGAATGCCTTGAAGCGTTTGTCGTGATGCCCGGCGAGGTAGAAGACGGAGTAGCCGCCGTAGGAGGCCCCGACGCACCCGAGGCGGTCGGCGTCGATGTAGGGTTCTTTTTTCATCTCGTCGATGGCGGAGAGGTAGTCGCGGATGTTCTGGCCGGAATAGTCACCGCTGATCTGCTCGTTCCATTCCTGGCCGAATCCCGGGAGGCCGCGGCGGTTGGGGGCAACGATGATGTAGCCGTTTGCCGCCATCATCTGGAAGTTCCAGCGGTAGCTCCAGAATTGGCTGACGGTGCTCTGAGGTCCGCCCTCGCAGTAGAGGATGGCGGGATATTTTTTGGCAGGGTCGAAGTGGGGCGGGTAGATGATCCACGTCAGCATTTGTTTGCCGTCGGTGGTCTTGATCCAGCGGGATTCCACTTTGCCCATGGTGAGCTGGTCGAGTATCGGTTTGTTGACGAACGAGAGTTCCGTGTCTTTGCCCGTGGCGGGGTCTACCTTGTAGATTTCGGCGGGTTTGCTCATGGATACTTTCGTGGCGATGAGGTAGCCGTCGACGGGGAGGACGGAGGTGTAGTTGTGCACGCCGGAGGTGAGCTTGGTGATGGCGCCGTCGTCGAGGGTGAGGCGGTAGATCTCGTCCGTGGCGTGGTGGTCTGAGATGAAGTAGAGCGTGTTGTTGTCCGCCCAGGCGAGCGAGCCGACGTTCTGGTCGAAGTCGCGGGTGTATTCCTTTTTCTCCCCGGTTTTGAGGTTCATGACGAAGAGGCGGATTTTGTCAGCCTCGTACCCGTCACGTTCCATGCTTTCCCATGCCATGAGTTCGCCGTTGGGTGAAATCACTTGGTTTTGGTCGTATCCCATCATGCCTTCGGTGAGGTTGGCGGTTTTGCCCGTGTTCACGTCATAGCGGTATAAATCCGTGTTGGTGGAGAAGGCGTACGCTATGCCTTCTTTCTTGCGTGCCATGTAGATGACGCTCCGGCTGTCCGGCGTCCATGCCAGTTGCTCGATGCCTCCCCACGGGCGGACGGGGGATTCCCAGTGCTCGCCTTCCATGATGTCCTTGCCGGTAGTGACCATTTGCCCCGCGATGTAGTCGGCAACGAACGGGTGGGTGTACGCCTCAACCCAGTCGTTCCAGTGGCGGTAGAACTGGTCGTTGATGAGGCGGGCGTTTGCCTTCGGGAGGTCGGGGTGCAGGTCATGCACGTCTTTCTCGAGTTTCACGTCCTTCAAGTAGAGGAGTTTGGATTTGTCCGGGGAAAAGAGGAACCCGCCAATGCCGCCTTCCACGTTGGTGAGCTGCCGGAGGTCGCTGCCGTCCGGGTTCATTTCCCATAGCTGGACGGAGCCGGATTTCCCGCACATGAAGGCAATTTTGTTGTCTGATGTCCAGGTGGAGCCGAATTCTTTGTAATCCGTGTTTGTCAATTGTTTGGTGGTGCCGTCGGCAAGGTTCATGATGTAGAGGTCGGTGTACGAGCGGTCTTCTTCTTTGTTGAAGTAGGTGACCTCGTAGACGAGCGATTTCCGGTCGGGAGATACGCTCATCCCGCCGATTCTACCGAATGACCATAATACCTCGGGTGTCATCACGTCGGATGTCAGTTTCATATCCGGTGTTTTATAACTTGGTTTTACCGCTTCTTTCGGGCTATCACACGACACGACGGATAGCAGGATGAGGGCGGAGAATAAACTGTTTTTCATTGTCTTTTTAGCTGTTTAATAAGGGTTTATAAGGTCGGACCTTCGGTTCTGGTCGAAGGTCCGTAAGGTCTATAAGGTCCGTAAGTCCAAAGGTCGAACCTTCGGTTCTGGTCGAAGGTCTCCGTAAGGTCGAAAGTCACGGGTGTCTTTCAGGCGGTGTTTACCGGCAGCTCCAGCTGCCGTGGACAAAGCGCCCGCAGGGTCTACGGACTTTCGGACCTTATGGACTTTATGGACCTTTGGACTCATGGACTTTATGAACTTATTTCGTGGCCGGTTGCACGCCGCTTTTCATGGCTTCGACGATTTTGGCGGTGAGTTCCTCGGCAAGTTCCGGGTTGTCCATGACAAGTTGTTTCACGGTTTCCCGTCCTTGTCCCAGTTTGCTTTCCCCGTAAGAGAACCAGCTGCCGCTTTTCTTGATGACGTTGTATTCCACGCCAAGGTCAACGATCTCGCCGGAACGGGAGATGCCCTCGCCGTACATGATGTCGAACTCTGCCTTTTTGAATGGAGGGGCTACTTTGTTCTTGATGACCTTGACGCGGGTGTGGTTACCGAATATTTCCTCGCCGTCTTTGATCTGACCGATGCGGCGGATGTCAAGGCGCACGGAAGCGTAGAATTTCAAGGCGTTACCCCCGGTGGTCGTCTCGGGGTTGCCGAACATGACGCCGATTTTGTCGCGCAGCTGGTTGATGAAGATGCAGCAGGTGTTGGTCTTGCTGATGGTTCCCGTCAGTTTGCGCAGGGCTTGTGACATGAGGCGAGCCTGCAATCCCATCACGCTGTCGCCCATGTCGCCCTCGATCTCGGCTTTCGGCGTGAGCGCGGCGACGGAGTCGATGACGATGATGTCGATGGCGGAGGAGCGGATGAGTTGCTCGGCGATCTCGAGGGCTTGTTCCCCGTTGTCGGGTTGCGAGATGAACAGGTTGTTCACGTCGACACCCAGTTTCTCGGCGTAGGTGCGGTCGAAAGCGTGTTCGGCGTCGATGATGGCGGCGATACCACCCGCTTTCTGCGCCTCGGCGATAGCGTGGATGGCGAGGGTGGTTTTACCGGAGGATTCGGGGCCGAATATCTCGATGACACGCCCCCGCGGGTACCCGCCGACACCCAGCGCCCTGTCCAGCCCGATGGAGCCGGAGGGGATAGCCGCCACGTCTTCTACTACGTTATCTCCAAGTTTCATGACACTTCCCTTACCGAAGTTTTTCTCGATCTTGTCGAGGGTGAGTTGAAGTGCTTTTAACTTGTCTTGGTTGGTTTCTGCATTTGCCATAAACTTGTTTATTTTAGATATGATTGATTCTGTGATTTAGTGATTCAAGATGTCAAGGATTTGTCGCGCGTGATCCTTGGTGTTCACTTTCGTGATGATTTTCCGGATGGTTCCGTCCCCGTCGATGATGAAGGTGGTGCGCAACACGCCCATGTAAGTCCTGCCGTACATCTTTTTCTCTGCCCATACGCCGTAGGTTTCCAGTATCTTTTTGTCGGTGTCGGCGATCAGGTTGAACGAGAGGTTGTATTTCGCAATGAATTTCGCGTGGGAGCTTGCCGAGTCGGGGCTGACTCCCACGACCTCGAACCCTTTGCCCGCGAGGGAGGAATACCCGTCGTTCAGGCTGCAAGCTTCTGCCGTGCATCCCGATGTGTTGTCTTTCGGGTAGAAGTACAGTATTAGTTTTTTCCCTTTGAAATCGTCGGACGTGATCTTTTTCCCGTCTTGGTTTATTCCCTCGAAATAAGGGGCTTTTTCTCTTTCTTTCAATGTTGTCATAATCGTTTAAAGTTAATTCCCGTTGTCCCTCACAAAAGTAGGAATATTTTGGAGAATTAAGGTAGTGTTCGTGAATATTTGTACATTCGCGGGAGTCTAAAAAATGTTTATGGAATTTGTTGATACATACAATTTGACCGGGTTGATTATCGGGATTTGTACATTCCTGATTATCGGGATATTTCACCCCGTGGTGGTGAAAGCGGAATATTACTGGGGCACGGGGTGCTGGTGGATTTTCCTCGTGTTGGGTATCGCGGGGACGGTGGCGGCGTTGTGGGTGACCGACGTGTTGTGGTCGTCGTTGCTCGGGGTATTTGCCTTCTCTTCTTTCTGGACGATCAAGGAGATTTTCGAGCAGGAGGAACGCGTGCGGAAAGGATGGTTTCCCGCCAATCCGAAGAAGAAAAAACAATTGAAAGTTGAGAATTGAAAATTGAAAATGAATGGATAGTTTAGCAGTTTTGGAACAGATGAACCGGGAATGCCGGGGTACGTTGATGGAAGCATTAGGTATCGAGTTTACCGGGGTTGGCGAGAATTGGTTGGAGGCACGGATGCCGATTGATGAACGGACGATGCGTCCCGGAAGATTGTTGCACGGTGGAGCGATCATGGCTCTCGTGGAAACGGTGGGAAGCGGACTGACGTATATCGGGGTATCGCGGGAAGAAAACCACGTGTTCGGGATCGAGATTAACGGCAATCATATCCGCAAGGCGCAAGGAAGTTACGTGGTGGGGCGGGCAGAGTTTATCCACAAGGGGCAACGTACCCATGTCGTGTCGGTTAACGTGACGGACGAGTTCGGTAATCTGGCTTCCGTGTGTAGGATCACTAACGTGGTTTTGCCGAAGGGGGTGTAAGGTCGAACCTTCGGTTCTAGTCGAAAGTCCATAAAGTCCATAAAGTCGAAGGTCCATAAGGTCCGTAAGGTCTGTAAAGTTTAAAGTGATGGGTGTCTTTCGGACGGGGGGATACTGGCAGCTCTAGCTGCCGTGAACAAAGCGCCCGCAGGGTCTATGGACCTTATGGACTTTTGGACTTTACGGACCTTATAAACCTTATAAACCTTATGAACTTTATAAACCCTTTATCGCGGCTTCGAGCTTGAACATTTCGTCACGCAGGCGGGCGGCTTCGAGGAAGTCCATTTCTTTGGCGGCTTTCTGCATGGCGGCTTTGGTTTTTTGCAACATCTTTTCTAGTTCGGGTTTGCTCATGTAGGCGGAGACGGGGTCGGCTGCCATATTGATATGCTCTTCTTCGACGTAAGCCCGTGAGGTTTCTTTTAGTACGGATTCCGTTGATTTGCGGATTTGGGTGGGAGTGATGTTGTGGCGGCGGTTGTACTCCATTTGTTTTTCCCGGCGGTAGTTGGTTTCGTCGATGGTTTCCTGCATGGAGCGGGTGATGGTGTCGGCGTACATGATCACCTTCCCGTTCAGGTTGCGGGCGGCACGACCGGATGTCTGTATCAGGGAACGTGCCGAGCGCAGGAATCCTTCTTTGTCGGCGTCGAGGATAGCCACGAGGGAAACTTCCGGCATATCGAGCCCTTCGCGCAAGAGGTTGACCCCGACGATGACGTCGATGACGCCTTTCCGCAGGTTCTCGATGATCTGCACCCGTTCGAGCGTGTCGACGTCGGAGTGGATGTACTGGCATTTGATGCGAATACGGTCTAAATATTTGCTTAACTCCTCCGCCATACGCTTCGTGAGGGTGGTAACGAGTACGCGTTCCCCGATCTCGATGCGTTGCTGTATCTCGTTGACAAGGTGGTCGATCTGGTTTTTGCTGGGAACAATCTCTATCTCCGGGTCAAGGATTCCGGTCGGTCGGATGATCTGTTCCACGACGACGCCCTCGCATTTTGCCAGTTCGTAATCGGCAGGGGTGGCACTGACGTATATGGTTTGCCCCGTGTTTGCCTCGAATTCCTCGAAGGTGAGGGGGCGGTTGTCAAAAGCGGCGGGAAGGCGGAAGCCGTATTCCACGAGCGTTTGTTTCCGGGAACGGTCGCCGCCGTACATGGCTCTGACTTGCGGCAGGGTCACGTGCGATTCGTCGACGACGAGGAGGAAGTCCCGCGGGAAGTAGTCCAGCAGGCAGAAGGGACGTACACCCGCGGCACGCCCGTCCAAGTAACGGGAGTAGTTTTCGATGCCGGAACAGTATCCCAGTTCCCGAATCATTTCGAGATCGTAGTTCACCCGTTCTTCCAATCGCTTTGCTTCCAGGTGTTTCCCAACAGAGTTGAGAAACTCTACTTGCACGGTGAGGTCATGACCGATGTCACGGATAGCCTTTTCCAAGGTGGTTTTGTCCGTGACGAATAGGTTCGCCGGGTAAATGTTCAGGTTTTCCATCTCGTCCACGGTTTTCCCGGTTTGGGGGCTGAACGAGGTGATGCGGTCGATTTCGTCGTCCCAGAATTCTATCCGGTAGGCGATGCCCTCGAAGGTTTCGATGGAGGGGAAGATGTCGATCGTTTCCCCTTTTGCCCGGAAACTTCCCCGCTTGAACTCCAGTTCGTTGTTCACGTAAAGGGCATCCACCAGTCGGCGCAGCAGTTGGTTGCGACCAATCTTCTGTCCCCGGCGCAGGAGGATGATATTCGACCCGAAAGCGGTCGGGTCTGCCATGCCGTAGAGGCAGGACACGGACGAAACCACGATCACGTCCCGCCGCCCGGAAAGGAGGGAGGCTGTAGCCCGTAGCCGTAGCTTGTCGATCTCGTCGTTTATGGCGAGGTCTTTCTCTATATATGTATTCGTGGTCGGAAGGTAGGCTTCCGGCTGGTAATAGTCATAGTAAGAAACAAAGTATTCCACCGCGTTTTCCGGGAAGAACGACTTGAACTCGGAGTACAACTGGGCGGCTAGTGTCTTGTTGTGGCTTAATATGAGGGTAGGGCGTTGTACTTGGTTGATGACGTTAGCAATCGTGAATGTCTTCCCCGAACCCGTGACACCCAGCAATACCTGTCCCGGGGTATCTTCTTCAAGTCCCCGTGTTAATTGTTTTATCGCTTCCGGCTGGTCCCCGGTGGGTTGGAATTCTGAGGTGAGTTTGAACATGCAATTATTGAAGTTTGTTCATGAATTTCTCCGGGTTGATCACGAAGCGGTCGTGGACGGCAGAGCCGATGGGGGCGGTTTCGTCCCATGCTTCTATTTCGAAGCGGATACGGCGACCGTCTACCCCGGTGATCGTGGCTTTGCAGCCTACTTTCTTGCCGACGGCGGTGGCTTTGACGTGTTTCGTGTTGATCTCGATGCCCACGGTGTCGCTGTCGGCATCGAGCATTCCTTCCAGACATTTGATAGCCGTGTTTTCCATCAAACCGACCATTGCCGGGGTGGCGAATACTTCCAGTTTTCCCGAGCCGTAAACGGCGGCGGTGTCCTTATGTTGTACTGTTATTTCTTGCGTGTACGAGTGTCCTATTTTTATTTCCATGGTGATATGTATTTGAATCGCAAAGTTACCAAAATATACTATAAGTATTGCTGGTTTAAGAAGATTTTGAGATTTACGATTTATGATTGGGGGGAGTTAGCTGAAATAGAGGCGGGCGGCGACGACGACGAGGATCACGAGCAGGATGTAACGAATATATTTCGCTCCCCATTTCACGCTGAAACGCACGCCAAGCCATGCCCCGAGCATATTGCCGCAGGCGAGGACGAGTCCTACCTTGAAGTCGACCAGATCGTTGTAGATGAAGATTGCCAGCGCGATGACCGTGTAGAAAAGGACGATGAGTAGTTTCACGGCGTTGGCTTTCAGCAAGTCATAGCCACAGCCCAAAACTAATCCGGCGAGCAGGAAGAAACCGATGCCGATTTGAATGAATCCGCCGTAAATGCCGATAAAGAAGAAGATCAGGTTCCGTAGCCACGGTTGTTTCATTTTCGCCTTGTCCGCGTTGGCTTTTACCCACGCGTCGGGGTTGAGAAGCAACATGAAAAACATGACAAGCAAGAGCCCGGCGATGACCTTTTTGAAGACCGCCTCGTCGATGTCAACGGCGATGAGAGCGCCCACGATGCTCCCGAGGGCGACGGGGAGCAGCAGTTTGTAGTCGGTTTTGAAATCGAGTATCTTCTTTTGCTTGAAGCTACTGACAGAAACCACGTTTTGCAGCAGGATGGCAACGCGGTTCGTGGCATTGGCTACATTTGCCGGAAGACCGATAAAGATCAGGAAGGGTACTACTAGCATGGAACCTCCTCCGCCGACCGTGTTGATAAACCCGGCCGCCGTGCCGAGCAATATGGTAACGAGTGCTTCTGTTATTGTCATGGCACAAAATTATATTAAAACGGGTTAATTTCTAGTTTTAGTCTTTTAATTTTCCATTGTTAGGAGTATTTTCTCGGGTAGCGGAAGAATATAGCCAAAAGGGCGGCTATTCCCATCAGGTACGGGTAGTAGAGGTATTGCATGATGGCGAGGGGGGTGATGTTTGCCAGTCCGGCAGCCATGAGAAGCTGTGCCCCGTAAGGGATAATCCCTTGCACGAAGCAGGAGAAGGTGTCTAACAGGCTGGCTGACTTGCGCGGGTCGACCCCGAACCGGGTGGCGATGTCTTTCGCTATGGGACCCGCCATGATGAGGGCTATCGTGTTGTTTGCCGTGCAGAGGTTGGCAAAACTCACGAGGGCGGCGATACTTAATTCCGCTCTTTTCTTCGAGTTGACACGGGTTGTCAGTTTTTGGATGATATAAGCGATTCCCCCGTTATGGCGGATCATTTCCAGCATTCCCCCGGCGAGCAGGGTGATGATGATGAGTTCGCCCATGCCGGATATGCCTGTTCCCATGGCGGAAATCCATTCCCAGAACGGGGTGCTTCCGGCAATAATACCTATCACGCCGCAGCACAGGATTCCCAGTAACAGTACCAGCATGACGTTGACCCCGGCTAGAGCGGTGGCAAGTACCAGAACGTAAGGGATGACTTTCAACCACTCGATTTCACGGGTGACGGGATGCGTGGATATTTCCGTTCCCTGAAACAGGTAGACGAGCGCGACAATCACGGCAACCGGGATGACAATGAGGCTGTTGACCCGAAATTTGTCTTTCATGTTGCATCCTTGCGTGCGGGTTGCCACGATGGTCGTGTCCGAGATAAAGGAGAGGTTGTCCCCGAACATGGCGCCTCCGACCACGATAGCCACCATGTAGGGGAGTTCTACGCTTGTTTGCGTGGCAATACCCACGGCAACAGGGGTGAGGGCCACGATCGTCCCCACGGAGGTTCCCATGGATAGCGATATGAAACAAGCCGCGATGAACATCCCCGCCAGCAATAGGCTGTCCGGGAGAACGGCTAGAGCGAGGTTCACCGTGGCATCGACTGCCCCTACTGCCTTCGCGGTTTGGGCGAATGCCCCGGCAAGGATGAATATCAATACCATGAGCATGATATTGCTGTTCGCTGCCCCCTTGCAAAAGAGGTCTACCCGTTTGTGCAATTTACCGCCCGGGGAGATTGCCACGGCAACAACGGACGACACGAGGAATGCCACGGTGATGGGCATCTTGTAGAAGTCACCCATGATGATCGAGGCGACGAGGTAAATAAGCAAAAAGACGACCAGCGGTATTAACGCTAAAAAACGGGGTTGGGGTTCTTGGTTCATTTTCAAAATACTTGTTTCACGATTTCCTGTATATTTTCCGATTTTCCCATGGTATAGTAGTGAACGGCGGGTACGCCATGCGCGATTAGGTCTTTGCTTTGTGCCACGCACCATTCGATGCCTACTTGGTTGATTTCCTTGTTGTTTTTGCACGAGCGGATGGCTTTCACCAGTTCCTGGGGGATGTCGATGCTGAACGTACGGGGTAGCATCTCCAAATGTTTGAGGGTAGAGATGGGTTTCAATCCCGGAACGATCGGAACCGTGATTCCCTGTTCCCGGCATTTCTCGACGAAGCGGAAGAAGCGGGCGTTGTCGAAGAACATTTGCGTGACGATGTAGTTTGCCCCGGCGTCCACTTTGCGTTTCAAGTTCTCGATGTCGCAGGCTTGGTTGGGTGCCTCGTAGTGTTTCTCCGGGTAACCTGCCACGCCGATGCAGAAGTTGGTTGGCACGGTGTCCGTCAGCGTGTCGTCGAGGTATTGCCCGCGGTTCATGCGGGATATTTGTTCGACTAATTCGCGACTATATTTATGACCGTCTTCGTCGGGGGTGAAGAAACGCTGTCCCGGGATGGGGTCGCCCCGGAGTGCCATCACGTTTTCGATATCGAGAAAGTTCAAGTCGATGAGTTCGTTCTCGATTTTGTGGCGGGGGGGGCCCCCCCCCCCCACGGGGGATTTTGTGGCGGGTGGCTCCCCCGCACACGATGTGCGGCACCATGTCCACGTTGTACCTTCTCATGATGGCAGCCGCCAGGGCAACCGTTCCCGGGCGTTTGGTGACGGTAACCTTTTTGATCGTTCCGTCGGGTAATTCCCGGTATTCTACTTCATCCCGGTGGAACGTGATATTAATGAACGGGGGGGCGAGGGCGATCAGTGGTTCTATCGCCTCGTAGATTTTATTAATATCTCCCCCTCTCAATGGTGGCACCAGCTCGAATGAGAAAACCGCTTTGTCTGATTTATTTAGTATGTCGATGACTTTCATGATTTCCGATTTGTGATTTATGATTCCTGTTGCATGAGGTTGGCTTTTACACGCTGAAGTATTTGGCTTTGGGGTGCGAGATGAGCATGCCGCAGAGGCTCGTGGAGGGATAGATGGAGTATCCTTCCGTGAGTCGGACCCCGATTCGCGCGGGAGCGTCTAGTGCCTCGAAAGCCGTCTTTTTTAACGCGTGGTCGGGGCAGGAGGGATAGCCGAACGCGGGACGAATGACGTGTGTCCCCTCGTTTATCCGTTCTTGCATCCATTCCGCGCAGGCTTCCGTCAGGCGGGCACAGAGGCTTTCCCGTAGTAGATGCTCGAAGTCGCGGCAGTCGTTGCACTTGTGGTTGTCGGATACTTTCAGGCAGAATAGTCCGACGCTCCCGAGTCCTTTGTCACGGGGGATCACGAAGTCCGCCAGCGAGAGGCATTCCGGCAGGTCGGCCTGTTGCCGGGGCATCGGGAAGCGGTATTTCCCGTCCAGCACGATCTCGTCGTTTTCCGAGTAAGCGTCAAAGAAGCGCACCACGATGGAGGCGTCGAATTCGTTGCCGGCAATCACTTTCCCCAGCATGTCGAGTGCCGCCTGGTACGTGCGGTCCGCCTCGTCGTTCGTGTAGATGATCTCCGGGTATTTCCCCTTGAAGCCCCAGAAGTGGAAAAAGGGAGTCCAGTCGATCTTTTCCACGAGGTCTTCGATGTTGAGGTGTTTCACCAGCAGGTTGTGTTCCCCGAACGTGGTCGGTTGAACGTTATCCCAATCGTAACGTGGCGTCCTCCGGCGGGCTTCGTCGAGGGATATTTGTTTTTGTTGCCGGTGATAGTAGTGCGTGCGGATTTCCTCCTGTTCTTGTTTGATTTCCCGGGTGTAGTTCTCGCGGTCGTTCAGCAGGCGCTTGATGATTCCCACGGTGCGGGACGCGTCGCCTCCCGGCACGACGCAATAGTCGTATTGGGGAGCCAGTTTGACGGCGGTGTGGACGGAGGAGGTAGTGGCACCTCCCACGATGAGCGGCACGTGCAGTTGCTCTTTTTGCAGTAGTTCGCACAGGTTTTCCATTTCGCCCAGCGAGGGGGTGATTAACCCACTGACCCCGACAATGTCTGCCTCGTGTTGCTTGATCGCCTCGATAATCCTTTGGTTGTCTACCATGACACCAAGGTCTATCACGTCCAGGTTGTTGCAGGTAAGCACGATGTTCACGATGTTTTTACCGATGTCGTGCACGTCGCCTTTTACCGTGGCGAGAATTATTCTCGGGCGGCGTTTCACGTCCTGTCCCCCGGCATTGTGGCGTTCGATCTCGGGTTGCAGGAGGTGCACGGCTTCCTTCATTACTTTTGCGGATTTTACCACTTGGGGGAGAAACATTTTGCCTTCCCCGAAGAGTTCGCCTACCCGTTCCATGCCCTTCATGAGCGGTCCCTCGATGATCTCTACCGGGTTGGGGTATTGGCGGAGGGCTTCCCCGATGTCTGCCGGGAGATAGTCCGTGATGCCTTTCACGAGCGCGTGTCCCAATCGTCCTTCCAGCGGGAGGGTGCGCCATTCTTCGCCTTGCGCGTTTTTGTTTTCCCCTTTTGTTTCCTTGTACTTTTCAGCCAGGGCAACCAGGGTTTCCGTCGCCTCGGGGGTGCGGTTCAGTACCACGTTTTCCACGGCTTTCAGGAGTTCGGGGGCTATCTCGTCGTATATCTGTAACATGGCGGGGTTGACGATAGCCATGTCCAGCCCGGCACGGATGGCGTGGTAGAGGAAAACGGAGTGCATGGCTTCCCGCACGGTGTTGTTGCCCCGGAAGGAGAACGACAGGTTGGATACCCCGCCCGACGTGCGGCAACCTTTCAGGTTTTGCTTGATCCACCGCACGGCTTCGATGAAGTCCACGGCATAGTTGTTGTGTTCCTCGATACCTGTTCCGATAGCCAGGATATTCACGTCGAAGACAATGTTTTCCGGGGTGAATCCGGCACTGGTGGTCAGCAGGCGGTAAGCCCGTTGGCAGATGTCTATTTTCCGCCGGAAGGTGGTTGCTTGTCCTTCCTCGTCGAAAGCCATCACCACGACTGCCGCCCCGAGGCGTTGTATCTCTTTTGCCCGGCGCAGGAATTCTTCTTCTCCTTCCTTGAGGCTGATGGAGTTCACGATACATTTGCCCGGCGAGTTTTTCAACCCTGCCAGGATGGTTTCCCATTTCGACGAATCGATCATGAGGGCGGCTTTGGCGATGTCCGGTTCGTTGCTGATGATGCGGACAAAGCGTTCCATTTCCGCCGTGCCGTCCAGCATGGCGTCGTCCATGTTGATGTCGATGATCGAGGCGCCCGCTTCGATTTGTTTGCGGGCGATGATTGCCGCTTCCGCGTAATTCTTTTCCCGTATCAGCCGGGCGAATTTGGCGGAGCCTGCCACGTTGGTACGCTCCCCGATGTTGATGAAGTTACTTTGTTCTTTATCAACGGTCACGGTGTCCAGTCCGCTTACTTTCAGGCAGTGTTCCGGGGTGGGAATTTGACGGGGTGGGATGTTTTTCAGGACGTTGGCGATAGCTTGTATATGAGCGGGTGTCGTGCCGCAACATCCTCCGGCGATGTTGATTAGTCCTTCTCGTGCCATGTCTTGCAGGCATTGTGCCGTGAATTCGGGCGACTCGTCGTATTCACCCATTTCGTTCGGCAACCCGGCGTTCGGGTAGATACTTATCCCGCAAGGCACGTGCGGTGCCAGTTCACGGATGAAGCGGTGCAGTTCTTTTGCCCCGAAGGAACAATTCAACCCGAAACTTAAGATAGGGTAGTGGGACAGGCTCGTGAACAAGGCGTCCAGCGATTGTCCCGTCAGCGTGCGCCCGCTTTTGTCGTTGACCGTGGCGGAGAGCATCACGGGGAGCCGCGTGCCGTGTTCTTCCTGTACCTTGGATATGGCGTACAGGGCGGCTTTGGCGTTTAGCCCGTCATAGATCGTTTCCACGAGCAGGAGATCGACGCCTCCCTCCACGAGAGCCGTTACTTGGGGGGTGTAAGCCGCAACCATCGCGTCGAAGTCCACGTTCCGGTAGGCGGGTTGTTCCGGGTCGGGGGCAAGGGTCAGGGATTTGTCCGTGGGACCGATGCTTCCCGCCACGTGTACCACCCGCTCTTTGCAGGCGGAAGCCGCTTCTTTGGCTATTCGTGCGCCTTCCCGGTTTATACGGTCAATCCATCCCGTGCACCCGTATTCGGACTGGGAAATGGCGTTGGCATTGAACGTGTTGGTTTCGATGATGTCGGCACCCGCTTCAATGTAGTTTTGGTGTACCTGGCGGATGATGTCGGGGCGGGTGATGTTCAGCACGTCGTTGTTCCCTTTCAGGGGAACGGGGTGTCCGGCAAATTCTTCGCCCCGGAAGTCCGCTTCCGTTAACCCGAATTGTTGCAGGGCTGTTCCCGTGGCTCCGTCCAGGATGAGTATGCGGTCGGCGAGGGCGAGTTGCAGGTCATGGTCGCCTTTGGCGAGTTGCAGGTTGCAGGTTGTATTTTTGTTTGTTTTCATCTCTAGTTCTTTATTTCCAAATCTTTAAATCAAATATCCCGTGGATTCCGATTTTATCGTCTTTGATACAAATGGCACCCAGTATTTCTTCCACATTCCCGATCTTCTCGATGCAGGGGGCAATATCCTCCGCGGTCTGGATCTCGTTGGCGAAAGCCGTGGCGTACGTGTCGGCGAGGGCGCAATCCCTGCAGATAATCATCACGGCATCCGCCCGTCCGAAACTGAGGGAGGGACCCACTGTTCCCGACGAGGTGCATATTCCCAGCGGGGCGTGCCCGGCGTCGATCGTGAAACCGACTTTTTCGGATAACGGCGATTGTCCGGCAAACACGGCGATGTCTATGTTCTCCTGGATATCGGCGTATATGTCCCCGCCATTCTCCACGATGATTTCCCGTGTCCCGAACTTTTCCTTGATTTCCTCGCCGATCTCGCAGGCTACAGCCCCGGCGACGGCACTCATGGGACCGATGCCCGAACGTGCAGCCACTTCCGCCATCTCCCGGAAGATAGCCGGTGCTGTCGGTAGAGCCTCGCGCGGGGTTAATGCTTTGAGGTATCCCGGGTCTTGGGCTACATAGGCATCCATACTCTCCCGCAACGAACGGACACGGGATTCGACGAAAGCCGGGATCCCCGCTTGGAACGAGGCTTTGTCAACCCCTATCCACAAATCCGTTTCCTTGAACGCGACCGTGAAAGAATGCCAGCGTTCTCCCTGTAGATGTTCCCTGTATGTGCGATCTTTGTATTCCATTTGAGTTCTTAAAGTTTATAAACTAATTCAGAGAATCACTGAATTCGATCTTGAAGAGTTTCAACGGGCAGGCTTTGAGGCAGAGCTTGCAGGCGATACATTTTTCAGGATTGAATCGCAATTTCCAGTCCGGGGCTTCGATGGTCAGTGCGTGGGAAAAACAAGCGGAGGCGCAGTTTCCGCAATTGATACAACGGGTTTCGTCGTAGGAAATCTTGCTGGAAACGGGACTCACGGTCACGCCATTGTCATTTAGGAAAGCGATGGCTTGCTCGATACGTAGTTCGTCGGCATCCATCTCGATGAGCAAAGAACCGGTTCTTCCGGGTTGTATCTCTCCTTTTAGGATGTTTATTTTTATATCGTAAATACGAATCAGTTCGTACGTTAAAGGTCTGTCTGTCGCGTCAACCGGGAAGGTTAATATTACTTTTTTGTTCATAACCGGAATAATTTTAAGTTGATAAATTCTGTGATTGAATGATTTAATCGACAATCTCTAAATTTTTGAGTTTGGTTCCCGTGGGCATCGGGCGAACGGGTTCCGTGAGCAGGAAATCGCCTTTCTGTATCCATGATTTCAGTATATCGGCTATCTGCCGTGCTTTCGCTAGACTTGCCACGGGAGTCGTTCTGATCTTGTGACCGTTGACCTCGATCTCCCCGGATTGCAGGGCGGCATAGTTCGTTTTTCCCAGGATCTTGTTCCCGTCCCCGTAGTCCACGACGGTAGTTTCAATTTGTTCGTTGCGGATGGATACCCTGCGGGCTAAATCCTCATCCAGAATCGGGATGGGGATACCGATGCCGACGAACAGGCTTACCCCGTATTTCTCGTAGTACACGCCCCGCAGGAAGTCGGTGCTCATGTTTTTCAAGTCGCCGATTACCGCTATCGTGCGGGCGTTGCTGGTGGGGATGCCGTACTCGTTGACCTCTTTGGTCGAGTGGAATTGCGTCCCGTTCCATGTTACATAACCCTCCGTGCCGCAGAGGAAAATACGGGTTCCCAATCCTATCGTGCGGCATTCCGGATCATTCAGCAGGGGAGAGAGTTCACCCGCCGTGCTGTACGAGGCGTTGCGCAGTTTGGGAAGCAGCGTTCCCATGTAGGTGTATTTGATTTTGTCCGTGGAGTTGGTTGCCACGTTGTAGTTTTGGTACGCATTTCTCGGGTTGTAGAGGATTGCCTCGTTGATGGTGTCTTTCGTGATACGTGTTTTGATGTGTTTGCGGGGATAACAATCCGTTCCTTTTCCCCAGGCTTCCAGGGTGATTTCTTTGCCCGCGACGAGGTCTTCGATGATGTGCGCTCCCCCGTATGCCGGGTTTTCCGGATTGCAGTCCGTGGCTCCCACGTACGTGTCGACGGCGGCGAGTCCCCCGCTGACACGTATCCCGTTCAATTCGATCTTTTCCATGCGAATCGGGGGATTGGCGTGCCCGAAATTCAGGAAAGCTCCCGAGGAGCACATAGCCCCGAAGGTGGCTGTCGTCACTACATCTACTTTTTCGGCGATCTCTTTGGGCGATAGCGTCTTTGCCAGTTCAGAAACTTCTTCGGCGGTTAACACTACTGCCGTTCCTTTTTTTATTTTGTCGTTTATTTCTGCGTATGTCTTTGCCATAATCTTTTCTAATTTCTTGATACACGAATGGTTTAAGTGATGATTTTTTACATGGCGGCTGCCTTGCAACTACCTGATTGCTAGTGTTCCGTTGAAAAGAGAGTTCACGAGTTTCATGTACGGTTCACGATATAACCGTTTCAATAAATTCTGAAAATCATGATACAATTATCCAATCAGAAATTTACAATAAAAAAAATCTAAAATAAATAAGTTCCGGGGTAAAAAATATTCTAGCGCATGCAGCGCATACACATGGACATGGAAATAGAGAGGATGAAAAGATTGCTACAATTGGCGGTGCAATAAATGCTAGTCTGTTTTTCGTTTTCTTTTTTCATTTTTCTTCAGCTTAAATTATAACTCCTGGTTCTCAGGTCAGGTTTTGGCACCTTGCAAACTTTTGCAGGTTGTCGGAGCTTCTATGAGCCTGTTCTCTCGACTCCTCTTTATAATTCAAACAATCCTCGCAGATTGAATTGATCGGGGCAAAGGAAGAAAGAATAAATGAATAATGCAAATGTTTTTCTCATTTTTTGCATTCATGGATTTTATTTTTCAATATGGCTCTTCATTATACTAGGGTAATCTATAGTCTACCCTTGGTCGCCCCCAAAAAGCTAGTAATCTCGTAACATAGACGTATCATGAACGCTCGTTTACGTTTATGCTACGTTCATGATTGGTTCATGGTTGGTTCATGGGGTAGAGTAACGGTAGATCGGGGGTGAAGAAGAGAATTAGTATTGTTGTTATAATCCATTCACCAGTTTGTAGCCCGTGGCAAATTCGTTTTGTATGGCTAGTGTTTTGTCGGCTTTTAGTTTTTTGTTCAACAGGCAGACGTAGCGGGTGAGTGCTTTTTCTTTGTCCGTGGAGTAGAGGTTCCACAGGTTTTCGCACATTTCTACCGTGGAGATGACTTCGTTGATCCGCAGGCAGAATAACCATAGTATTTTGGCTTCCATGCCTTTCAGTTCTTCTTTTTTGCCGGAAATGACGAGTAGGCGGTTGTTTTTGTTGAAGGTGGTGGAGGGGGAAAGATGGAAAAGTCCTTGTTCTTTTTCCTTGTTCAGGCGGTGGGTACGGGCGATGGCTTTATCCAAGCGTGCTTTCACGTCGTCCACGCTGCAACCTTTCACGAGGTAGTCGTCGGCACCCTCGTATAGGGCGTGATTGTGGTTGACGGAACTAAGAATGACGATCGGCAGTTGGTCGCCTTTTTCCCGAACGAGGCGAATGAGTTCGTGCCCGTCTTTCCCGGGAAGATCCATGTCGAGCAGCAATAGATCCCATGTTCCCGCCTCGTATTTCTGCCATGCTTCGTTGCCGTCTTTGGCTATGGTCAGGTCGAAACCGGCTTCTTCCAGTATTTCAGTGTATATCATGGCTGCCGTGGCGTTGTCTTCAGCATAGAGTATTTTTATTTTTTCTTCCATATTATTATCCTCAAACAAGGCAAAATTAAATATTTAGGTTGATTTTTAATTATAAGGTAGCTTTATTTTTTCCATTTTCGAATATATATCGTGAATGTACAACCTTCTTCCGGACTGCTGTTTATTGTAATTTTCCCCTTGTGGGCTTTGATAACGTTATAGACGTAGTTTAACCCAAGACCGTATCCGGTTTTCTTTCCCGGTAAGTTTTTGTCATTCACCTGATAGTATTTGTCAAAAATATGTTTTTGTTTTTCCTGGGGGATTCCCGGACCATCATCCTTGATTGCAATGACTAATTCCGTGTTTTCCTGATAACACTCTATAGATATTTGAGGGTGTGTGTGCCCGTACTTTATAGCATTATCCAATAGATTTCGGATTGCACATATCAAATGAAAACGGGAGGCATAAATTGTGGTATCCGGTAATAAATAATGCAAGGTAATAGATAATCCGTTGTTGTTTGCGTTAGCTACTTTTTCTTCTTCAATCAGAGTAAGTAATTCTTTTTGTAAATCGAATGTGTCACGTCCTATTTTAAGTAATATAATGCCATTTAAGGTTCTTAATAGTAGTTGTGTGCTGGTTTGCAGGTGATTGATTTCTTTTTTTATTAATATTATTTTTTCTGTTCCTTTTTCATCGGATAGTGGAATGGATTGCTGTTGTAATAATTCGACCGTCATCTTGACACAATTTAAAGGTGTTCTCCAATTGTGAACGATTTGTCGCATTGTTTCTTCCTGGTAATGGGAAACTCTACGCGTAAATCGATATAAGTAAATTGAATAAATCACGAGAAGAATAAATAACAATGTTAGAATAATAAATGTCAGGATACTATTCCACGCTTTTTTTAAGAATACAGGGAGTGGAAAATTATAGTAAATTTTAAAAGATTCTTGAGCGATTAATCCCGGAATATAGTTTTTTGAAGAAAGCATTTCGAAAATGTCCGTGTCGTTGCTTTCCGGATACCTGTTTATTTCACGTTGAGTACTATCGAGTTTTAAGGTTATAAATTGTATTGTTGGGCTCAGAGAGAACGTGGTAGCTTTGAGCAAACTGTCTAATCGGGAAAACGGGGGTAATGTGTCATTAAAGAGCTCATATGTTTGCCGTAATAAAAGTTCATGTTGAGAAATGTCTGGCGCTACATAGATATCGTATTGCTTTCCTTTTTTTAATAATTGCATAATGCGAGTTTCCCGGTTGAAGCCTATGATTTTATCAGATTGGGAATTTGATGATGTATCCGACCTGAATGAACTTACCGGTCTAATGTAGAGGTCTACACAATGTTCTATGACAGAATCCATCCGAATTTGCCATTGCCCTTGCTCGGAAAGGTACAAGGTTCTAATGGCAAAGAACTGGTTACCCCATAGAAGTAAAAATATAATGATTGCAATGATACTGATTAACTTGGTGCCATTTTTCATGTTCCGAATTTTTAATGGTGATACCTGTAGAATGGAATTTTTATAATTTCTTCCATTTTCGTAAATATATCGTGAAGGTTGAACCTTTTCCGGGAATGTTTTTTACCGAGATTTTTCCTTTATGGGATTTTACCACGTTGTAGACGTAGTTTAACCCCAAGTCGTATCTTTTTTCGGGAGGTGTTTTTTCTTTCCTCTGATAGTATTTATTAAAACTGTATTTCTGTGTTTCATTAGGAATCTCTAATCCGTTGTTTTGAATGGTAATGACCAATGCCTTGTTCTCCTGGTAGCAGGATATAGATATTTGGAGAATGCCGTGACTGTATTTTATAGCATCATCCAGCAGATTACGGATGGCGCATATCAAATGGAATCTTGAAGCGTAGATGATAGTCGTGGGTAATAAGTATTGCAATTCTATGGTTATGGCTTGTCGGTTGGCTACTTTTTCTTCTTCGATGAGCGCAACTAGTTCTTGTTTTAAGTCAAATTCCGATTTGTCAATTTGAAGGTGAACGGTGTCAACTAGGGTTTTTAGAATTTGTTGGGAACCTGTTTGTAGGTGTTTTATTTCTTCAAGAATAAATTGGGCCTTTTGATTACCCTGTGTATCCGTGGGAGAAATGGATTTTTTTTGTAATAATTCGGTTAGTGTCCTGATACTGCTTAAAGGCGTTTTCCAATTATGTACGATTTGATTCATCGTGTCTTCTTGGTATCGAGATAATTTGCGCATAAACTTGATTAATCGGACGACACAGAGTATAGAAAAGATAAGAAGTAGAGTTAGGATTCCCAATGTCATCAAGTTATTCCACGTGTTTTTTAGAAAGATAGAAAAAGGAAAATTGTAATAGACTTCAAGTGATTCTCTTTTGATAAATCCTAAAATATAGTTTTTTGAGACGATCATATCTGATAAATCTAGTTGTTTTTTGGGAGGGAATCGATCTATTTCGAGCCTGGAGCTATCGAGTCTGAGGGATATAAATTTTGTTTGTGGGGCAAAAGAAGCAACAACTGCATGAAGAATGCTATCCAATCGAGAAAGGGAATCCAGTTTGCTTGTACGAATTTCGTACAAGGCTCGAAGCATCAGGCTTTCTTGAGTTTCTGTAGAATCTACAGGAAAATCGTATCTGACTCCATCACGTATAATGATAATAATGTTATTATCTGCATCAAAACTGGCACCGTAATTATCTCCATTATTAGTAAATGCCATTTCATAAGGTTTGACATAGGAGTCTATCCCATGTGATATCGTGGAATCCATCATCCGTCGCCATTGATGTTTTTCAGTTAGGTATAATGCTTTTATGACAAAAAACTGATTTATCCATAAAATGACAAAAATACCAATAGCGATGAAGCTGATTATTTTAATACTATTTTTCATATATGCCGATCCCGTAAATTACAACACTTTTACAATAAAGAAAACCGCCTTATATAAATGAAGTTGCTCAATTTTGCACACGGTAATTTTTTGTTTCACAAAGATAGCAGTTGAATTTATGAAAAGGAAATTTGTAGGAATATTTTTAATTCTAGTTTTGTGTGTGTTGACTTTTTTGCACACTGCATTTAAGGAGCCTTCTAGCGAATCCGATCTTCAATTGAAAGATGTTGAGATGTTATCCTCTCGGGAAGGAGGTTCTTCCGGGGGATGTAGCTCAGGGAACGGTTGGTGTTTTATGCCAAGTGGTACACAAAAAGGGATACATATGTTATGAAGAAATTTATGAGAAATAGAATTAGTTGTTTCGTGGGAATTGCCATGATGATGGCATGTACAGATAATGTTGTACCTGAAAAAATGAGTGTAGCTGCACAATTGATACCAGATGAAACTATTGCGGTAAATTCTGTATTTGCATTGAAAAGGTATGGCATTACAGATCCGGAAGATTTTATTAAACAAGGGAATTTGTTTGTTGTGGGGCGCTCGTATGAGGATTATCAGATCCGGGTGATTGATACGCGTAGAAATGAAAGTTCAGGAATGTTGAAATTCGGGGAAGGGGTGGAAGAATCAATCGGGATTACCGGTTTGACGTTGAGTAGCGACGGTAATGTGACTGCATTGGATTACAGGAAAGGAAAATTGCACGAGTTACCGGTTTCACCGTTAAGTAGAGGGGGTGCGGCAAGCGAGTTACAGCTAACGCCGGAGAGAGTACATCTTGCTGCAATAAAAGGAGAGTCATTCGTGATTACGACAGGACTTTATGACGAGGGACGCTATCGTTATTACTCGGAAGAGAGTGGCGAAGAACATTACTATCTACCTTACCCGGGACATCCGGATTACCCGGAGTTGTCGGAGAAGGCAAAAAGTATGTTGTACGCGAGTACTGTCCTGCGTTTGCGTCCGGACGAGGGTGCTTTTGTTTGCACGGAAATGCGTAGTGGAATTATGGATATTTGCCGGATAGCAGATGGCAAAATAGAGTGTATTTGCAGGCGTTGCTTTCATTATCCCAAGGTGAGGGTCATCGATAAGGAGGACGAGGTTGATGTGGCGTATTATCAGGATAACGTGTTCGGATTTCAGGATGTTGCGGTGTCAAATGATCGTATTTACGTGTTGTATTCAGGAAAAACTTACCGGGAAGCCCAGCAAAATGTTTCCCAATGTCAGACTTTGCTGGTTTTTGATTGGGAGGGGAACTTGCTTTCTTCGGTTCGTCTTGATATTCCTGTTTATAAAATATCCTTTGATACTGTTGAGAATATGTTGTATGGTTTAAAGGGTACTTATGGGGATATTGAACTAATGCGACTGAATGTATGGGGGGCTGAAGGCGTGTAATTACAATACTTTTACAATAATATATTCATGAAGATTAAAGCGACTTTGCCCACTTTTGCCTATGGAAAATAACAAATGCTATGATTAAAATTTTATTTGTATTGATGATTGTTTTTTTGCTTTACAATTGTACAAGCTATCCGCCGGAACTCTCGGAATCTTTAATGTTAGCCGGAGAGAATCGGAAGGAATTATTGCATATGCTGGAGCATTACAAACAAGATAAAGATACATTGAAATATAAAGCAGCTTGTTTTTTGATAAAGAATATGCAATGGCATTATGCCGAACAAACTGTTGAAAAGATCGATCCCCGTCTTGATTTGTTTTGGCAGGGGTGTGATAGTTTGTATTCTCGGGCTGTGGACAGAATAAGTGATACGCGATTAGATGAAAAGAATACATTATTATGGGATTATTCTGATGCGATTCAGGTAGTATCTGCTTTTATGCCGATTGATACGAATGTGCAGGTCGTGAAGCATCCGGTAAAAGATGTGGAAGTTATTAAAGCGGATTTTTTAATTCCCCATATAGATAATGCTTTTCGGGTGTGGAAAGAGTCGCCCTTTGCTCGTCATCTTTCTTTTGAAGAGTTTTGCGAGTATATTCTTCCTTATCGTTCCGTGAATGGAGTTGTGTGTTCGGAGAATGGGCAATTTCTTCGGGAACGATTCGGGAAACATTTGTTTCGGTCGACGGGGAAAACTTTACGCAGTTATTTGACCCGGTATAACCGTTATATCAATCACGTTTGGTTGTGTAGCCGTCATATTCGTTTACCTGAATCTACTGGTATATTTGATGTGTTCTTCACGAATTTTATTGATTGTGTAACTCTTTCGAATAATGAATGTAATGTACTTCGAGCCTGTGGGTTTCCGGTGGTCATCGACAATATGATCGCTTATCGGGAATATCGAAGTCGCCATTTTTATTGTGTGTTTTTAGATAGCTTGAATCAACGGCATTTATTTAATGCTCAATCCACGTATGTGGATACGGTGAGTCCTATTGCCCGACCTTCTGTAAACTTTTATCGGAATACTTTTGCCGCACAAAAGGATTCTCCGGTATTCTTAAAAGCCAAGAAAGAGAAAATACCATTGGAATTAGCAAATCCTTGCATCAAGGATGTCACGAGCGAGGTGTACGAAACGGTCTCTATCACCTTACCTTTTGAAGAAGAAACAGAGAATAATCTGGGATATTTATGCACCTTTTGTGGAAGTGCTTCCGGTGGGGTTATTCCGGTCACATGGGGTGTTATCAATAAAGAAAATAAAGAAATTACGTTTCAAAATGCATTATTTAATGTGCTTTATTTCCCGATGTATATGCAAGGGGGCAAACTCCACGAATGGGGTAGACCTTTTTATCTCGAGAAAGATTCTTTGCGGGGCGATTGGCAGTTGCGTTATCTTGACGGGAATGAAGAACAGGCGAAAGGAACATTGTTACTGAATCGTAAATTTCCACTGAAAAAAGACTTGCTGGATTTAGCCCCTAGTTTCATAGGAGGACGGATAGAAGGTGCTAATAAAAAAGATTTTTCAGATGCAAGGTTGTTGTATGTTTTTAAGGAGGTTCCAAAACCTTATTGGGCTGAATATGTTTTTGAGAATACAGAAGCTTATCAGTATTATCGTTTCATGGCTCCTCCCGGGGGAAGTCATATTGCAGAAATGCAATTTTTGACTCACCGGGTGCCGGAAATGCAATACACGGCGGAAGCGACTCCTCTTCCTGTATTTAGCGAAGAACAAATTACGAATAGCCGGGATCCATTCGTAAAAGTTATAGAATTAGATACGTTTTCTATGAAGAGTTCTGCTTTTGCTGATGGAAATGCTTTAAGTTATTCCTTGTATTCAGAAGCTTCGCTTCATTTAGAAGAACCAGTTGTTGTTGATCGAATTAGGTTGTTACCTCGTACTGCTGATAATATGGTAAAGCCAGGCGATGAGTATGTTTTGTTTTATTGGAATAATGGATGGTGTGAAGTCGGTAAGCAAAAGGCTAAGTATAATTTTTTAAAATTTGAAAATGTTCCGATGGGGAAGATTTATTGGTTGGTAGATATAACCCAGGGACAAGAGGACTTACCATTCATTTATAAAGATGGAAAACAGTTGTTTATTTATGATTCTGTAATAACAGATAGAGAAATATAGTGTGTGAAAATTAAATATTAGAATATGGAAAATTATAGATTATCGTCTTATACAATTTTTACAAAATTGGAAGATACTGAAGACAAGTATATGTTGGTACATGGATATACAGGTGCAATAGATATTGTAACGGAAAATGTTGTATTTGATTTAAAATCTAACGCAAATTTTTTAAAATCTGACGAATGTTCTTTTTCTACGAGTACATTTAATACACTTGTAAAAAGAGGATATATAACAGAAAAAACAATTGAAGAAGAGTTTAAACATATCGGAAAGATGGCAGATTTATTACATCAAAGTGTAAAAAAATTGTATAAATATTTTTTGTTTGCTGTTACATATAATTGTAATTTCCGATGTCCTTATTGTTATGAGAACGAGATTTCAAATAACGGTAATAATTGGGGACAAAAAACATTTACAAAGGAGATGGTAGACCAAGCTTATGCTGCAATGCTTAAGATTGAACCACAAAGGAAACTTCATGCTAATGTGATAACTTTATATGGTGGGGAACCGTTGTTAGCTAAAAATAAAGAAATAGTTGATTATATTGTTCAAAAAGGGCATCGTTTAGGATATAAATTTTCGGCAATAACTAATGGTTATGATTTGGATCATTTTAAAAACCTACTTTCTCCTGATCTAATTAATAATTTACAAATTACAATTGATGGGGATGAGGAGCAGCATAATAAGCGACGTATTCATTATCAAGCTAAAGATACATTTCGTAAGGTTTTGAGTAATGTAAGAATAGCTTTAGATTGTGGGATAAGTGTATCTATTCGTGTTAATACAGATATGAAAAATTTTGAAACATTATATGAATTACAACGAATATTTGATGAATTGGGGTATTCTAAAAATGAAAGATTTTCTTTTCATTCAGCTTTGTTACAAAATTTCGAACCATTAGATTTTAATGCTGATTCAAACATTGATTATCCTGGACAAAAACAATTTAATCATCGTCATAAGCAAGAAGAATTTAAATTTTCATGCCAAGATTATGGAATATTTAGAAATATATATAATACAATTAAAAATAAAAAATTACTTGATTTTAAAGCAACTCTTTGTGCCTCTCAATATGGAGAATATATCTTTGATCCTTATGGTGATATTTATCCTTGTTGGGATGTTATCGGTAAAAAGCAGCACAGCCTAGGGACTTATACTCATAATCAGGTTATTTGGACAGATGCTTTAAAACAATGGCATGGTCGGAATATTCAAAAAATTCGTAGTTGTATACGATGCAAATATGCTTTATTGTGCAATGGCGGATGTGCTGGATTAGTTTATTTTAAAAAAATAAAATTTTATCTAATTATTGTAATGATTTTTCTGATACGTTTGAAGTTGCGATTAATAGAGTTTATAAAAAATATATTAGCTAGGTTAGCTAGTATAGATTGTCAAATTTAAAATTTGTAAAAATGAAAAACAAAGAAAGAAAAGATGAAATTGAATCTTTGAACGATCAATTGTATGATGAGTTTTACGTACAAGAATTGGAGGAAAGATTGGAAACTGATCCGCTACTTGTTGGAGGGCTTTTAGATTTTTTCTCAGATGTGGAAAGTGATGGGAGTGATTTGTTGAGAGGATGTCAGGAACAATGCAATAATTTGTGCATAGGACAATGTATTGGACAGAAAAATAATTAATTAAAAAGGATTGCTTATATTAAGCAATCCTCTTAAATTGTAAACCATTTATGATGGAACAATACAAAGATAAAATTCAACAAATAGAAATTTGTTCATTTGAAATTTCATGTAAAGATACTAGATATTTAATTAGCTCAGGAAAATGTTATTTTGAGGTTAATACTGCTATCGTTAATTTAATTGCTGTTTTGCAACAAGCAAATACTCTCCAAGAAGTTGTGATATTATTTGGGAAAAAGCAAAATAAAATTTATACAGAAGGAGAGGTGGAGTTATTGATTAAACAATATATAGACCCTATTATTAATAGAGTTGGGAAATCACATTCTTCTTTTTTGATAAAAAAAGAAATACTTTCAGAGAATTCTATAAATATTTTTTCTGATTTTCTAAAAATTCTGCTAAAAAAAGAGATTATACTTCTATTTTTGGGAATAGTGTGTTGTTTAGAATTTCTTTTTTTTTCTAATCATTTATCACTAGTTACATCACATCGTTTTAATTTATATACTCTTGTCGAATTATTATTGTTATTTGTTATATCTTCCTTTATTCATGAATTGGGACATGCTTCTGCTTGTCGTTATTTTAAAGTTAGGCATGGTGGAATAGGTTTTGGACTGTATCTTAATTTTCCTGTCTTTTACACAGATGTTTCTAATATCTGGAAGCTTTCTAGGAAAAGAAGATTAGTTGTGAATTTTTCGGGAGTATATTTTCAGTTAATATTACTAATACCGATATTGTTACTTTATTTTTATACAAATAGTATTTTGTTGAAATATTTTATTTATGTAGTGAATCTAAATTTTCTAATCACATTAAATCCTTTTTTTAAATTTGATGGTTATTGGATTATATCAGATTTATTGGGTGTACCTAATTTAAGACAACGGACTATGGAAGTATTCTCATATTATTTAAAGAAAATAAAGAATAAAAGAATAAAAAAGAAACCGTTCTTGTTTGGAATGAAAAAAAGAGAGAAATTCTTTATGTCGATTTATTCTTTAGTCGTTAATTTCTTTTTTGCTTATTATTTTTTGTATCTACTTCCTTTATTTTTGTATGATTTTATTAAGACATTTCCAATTCATATACAAAAAATAGTATTAGAATTAGTTGCAGGAAAAATACCAGATTATCAACTAACACAAATCGTAGTCGTGAAATTATTATTTTTTATATTTACAATTTATTTATTGTTTAAGATGATTTTAGGTGTCGTTTATAAGTTTAAAAGGATTAGATATTAGTTATGAGTCAATTATGTCTTTTTTTTAAACCAATTTGGTGTAATATTATTTGTCATAAAGCCTATGCTTTATTTTGTGTACTTGGAACAATGTTGACATTTATATTTATTACAATTATCATGCAAATATCCCATGTATTATTGGATAAAACACCTCCAGTTTTAAACGCTGAACGGATTGTATTTATTCCAGATTATTTAGAAAATGATACAGGAAAATTTATTAAAGGGATAAACAAAAGCGATGTTAAAACATTAGTAAGCAATTTGAAGGAGAAAATATGTTATACGTCTTCTCATTTTGAAGCAGCTAGTATTTTAGTAAATGGACAATATAATGATTATGGAATTCATTTTATAGATGAAAATTATTGGAACGTCTTTCAATTTGAATTTGTTCAAGGACATGCATTTACGAAAAGTGAGATGGAAATACCTTGTGCGATTGTGAATGAAAATTTTGTGAAAACTTTTTTCCCAGATAAAGATGTGCTTAATAAAGAGATTTACTTTCAGCAAGGTACATATAAGATTACAGGAGTTGTTGCTGATGTATCATTTTTTTCACAAGAGGGGCATGCATCACTTTGGGTTCCAGAAAAATTTAATAAACAAATACCTACGGGTAACGATTGGGTTAAAACATATATCCTTTTTCCTGAAAATATGAACCAAGAGGCTATAATGAGAAGTATAACAAGCGCTTTTAAACTTTTTACAAAAATGTATAATGTAAAAGGAAGTTCTACATTAAAACAGATTAAAACAGTGGATGAGGTTACGGTGGAAAGATATGGTGGAGATTTATTAATGATGGGAGTTTGTGGTATTATATTTATTTTATTGATTATACCTATATTGAATATTGTATTATTAAGTATGGCTAATACGAACATACAAGTTAATGAGATTGGCTTGAAACGAGCTTTAGGAGCAGATAAAAAGACGGCTTTTTTGTCTATTTTGATGGAAAATTTTTTATTGGTAGTGTTGGGTACTATTTTAGGTATTATTTTAACGTTACCAGTATGTGAAGGTATTGATTGTTTATTATTTTCAGAGACTATTGATGGGAAGATGACAATTTTAGCTAGTTTAAATTGGGGTATGATATTTGCGATAATATTGCCATTATCTCTATTTTTTTCTCTTTTTTCTGGGGGGATACCAGCTTATTGGATGGTGAAACGACCTATTATTGATATGTTGAAAGGAGGTTCGAAATGTTGAGGCATATTTTTGTGTTATTTTGGAATCAGAAAAGAGCATATGGAGGAATGTTTGTGGAACAAATAATCGTATTTGTAGTGTTGTTATTTTGTTTTACAGTAATAGGAGAAAAAAGTTATTTATATTTTACAGATGGAATGCTAAATACAAGAAATACGTATTGTTGTTATATTTTTCTTGCTCCAAATGCAAAGTTCCCTTTATTTAGTGAGGTAAATCAAAAAATGACTCAAGTGGTAGAAAAAATTAATAAAGAGCCGTATGTAGTCGCTTTTGGAAAAAGCATAGCGTTTGTTCCTTATATGAGACCGGAGAATATGAATCCGTATGACTCAATATTGATTGATAATAAGAAAATTAAAGTTCTCCTGAAATTTGCAGATGAACATATATTAGAAGTTTTTAAACCACAGTTAGAGGAAGGGAAGTGGTTAACTAATATACAACAAAAAGATGGTTCTTTTCCTGCTGTGATTACGAGGCAATTAAAAAATGAAATGGGGTGGAATCAAGGAGTTGGAAAAAAAATATATTTTAATGGAGCGGCATTCTCTGTAGTAGGTGTTATAGCAGGAGTTAAGCAGGAACCATTAAAGCCCTCTTATCCAACATTGATTATCCCGAGCTTTATAGATCACGGTAATAGATGGATGGAATTTACCGCAAGAGTAGAAGAAGGAAAAGCTAATGATTTCCGGAGTTTGATGAATAAAGAATTTTATAAAATGATGGGAAAAGATGATTTTGAATTGTCGATTGCGGATGTGGAAAAATGGAAGCGAGCTCAGATGCAAAATGATTTTATTACCTTGTTAGGAGTATTGATTCCAACTGTTTTTTTATTTATTTTCGCTTTTATTGGTACGTTTGGTTTGTTTTGGCTTTATTCTTCTAAGCGAAAAAAAGAATTTGCCTTGCGGATTGTTGTGGGGTCAACTCCTTTTGGATTGAAAAATTTTGTTATCACGGAAGCTTTGGTGTTGACTGTTTTAGCATGGATTCCCGGTATGATTTTGTTTTTTTGGGTATATCAGTTCAATGTAGTTAATTTATTGGCACTGGGTACGGCTTGTTTCGTGATGATATTATTTTCAGTATTTAGTGCCTGGTATCCTGCTTATCAGGTTTCCCGAATAAATCCGGTAGAGGCAATGCGGGAGGAATAAAATTGAATTATAAATTTAAATATATTGCTATGATTACTTTGGAAAATATTAATAAGACATTTTACACGGACGAGATAGAAACTCATGCGTTGGAAGATATCAATTTGACTATTAAAGCCGGAGAATTTGCGGCAATTATGGGTCCTTCCGGGTGCGGGAAAAGTACAATGTTGAATATTATGGGCTTGTTGGATACGCCAACGAGCGGAAGCGTGATAATTGATGGCGTACGTGCCGATCGAATGTCGGATAAAGATATGGCAAGGATGCGGAACCAGAAGTTGGGATTTATTTTCCAAAGTTTTCATTTGATACCTTCGTTGAACGTGTTAGACAACGTGCTGTTGCCCATGCTGTATCGTCGGGGAAGTTCTTCTTCGGAGAATAAGAAGCGGGCACTGGAGATTATAGAACGAGTGGGATTGACTCATCGGTTGAAACATTTTCCGGCACAGTTATCCGGGGGGCAATGCCAGAGGGTGGCAATAGCCCGGGCGTTGATAGGAGAACCGAAAGTGATCTTGGCGGATGAGCCTACCGGAAACCTGGATAGTAAGATGGGAGTGGAGATCATGGATATTCTCACGGGGTTAAACCGGGAGGGGGCAACAATCGTGATGGTAACACATGACGAGGGATTAGCAAAAGAAACGGGGCGGATTATTCGATTGTTTGACGGTAAACTGGCATGACAAGTAAAGACAGATGGGGGTTTGGGCTGTTGCTTTTCTTCGTGATCGTGACAGTATGCGCGATGAATGATCCATACCTCTTGGGCGGATGGATCGTTCTAGCGCTTTTATGGTTTGGAGGGCGTAAAAAAGCAATGTGTTTGTCTTGGATAGACATTGGAGTTGTTGTTCTGTGGGTATATGACCTAACCTCGTTGTTTACAACTATAAACGGAGAAGTGACACGTCTGTCAATCATTCCGGTAACATTAGCTGTATTTTATTATTTCGTTTTACGTGTCGAGTTCCGGAATAGACAGAAATTTAAAAAGTTGCTGTATTTATTAAGTTTGTTTCTTGGAATATTGGGGTGGTTCGGGCTTATTGCTTTCGGGATATTTGCTTCTGCCATACGAGAGGTAGGATGGCAGAATGTGTATGATTTCCGTTTTTTGCATCGTCCTTTGGGTAATATTGCTAACGTGTGGGCATCATTATTGATCGTGTTTTTCATGATCGTATATATCACGTTGATGTTGTACCGTAAGGAACGAAAAAGTGTTGTCATTTTATGGGGATGTTTATTCCCGATTATTTTCGGTTTGGTTACATCGTTCTCCCGGGGTGTATATGTTGCTTTTTTCATGTTGTTGTTATTATGCATCGGGATATGTTTAACGGCTAGAGGAAGAATGGGAAGAAAAATCGGAGGTGTAGCGGGGCTTTGTTGCTGTTCGTTGTTAGTTATGGCATTTTATCCGCGGGAAGTGGGCAGAACATTGAGAATGACAGAAACCATTTCACAGCAACGAAGTATAGAAGGGCGAGTGGAGAGGAGTATAGCTGTTGCGGGTATGTTGAAAGAAGTACCGCTAACGGGGGCGGGAATGGGAAATTACACGTTGATTGCTAACGCAGGACGTTACGAAGATGATCTGATCTCGTACACGAGTTTTGCACCGAATATGTTCGTGCAATTGCTGGCTGAAAAAGGGATATTGGGTTTTGCCTTGTGGGGAATGTTTGCTATTTACCTGTTTTGCTTTTTTTTCAGACATCGGCGTAACAAGTGGATGGTTTTCTTGGGAGGGTGTTTCTTGATTCTGTTGGTACGGGAAGCGACGTTTCCCGTTTTCTTGGAAACCCCGGGACTCATGATTTTGGGATTAACGCTTCTGGCTTTTGGACAGAGTGTTGTACGTCAAAAAGGAGAAACACGGGAATTATCCCCGGGTATATCCCGCTATGTGCGGCTAGGATGTGTGTTGTTGTTTGTCGGGATGTACGTGAATTTGATGCTATATTACAGGAATGAAAGGTATAATCTCGAGTTTTTGGAAGCCGTGAAGAATAAAGAGTATGATAAAGCTCGGAAAGTGATCGAGAAAACAAGCGAGAGAACACCATACCTGATCAATCGATCGTTGATGTATTCATTGCTTGAGGATTGGGGGAAAGCAGAATATTACACACGTTTGGCACTAGAGAAAAATCCTTGGGATGTCCAGTTGCAATACAATTTGGCTCGAATATATACGCGAAGTGGCAAGACGGGTTTGTCCCAAAGGATTTTAGAGAATCTGGTAAAGGTGTATCCCAATAATTTTTTATACCAGTGGGGAATGTTTGACTTATGTTACAGTGAAGGGAAGAAGGATGCGGCTATTCTTTGTTTGGTACGAGTGACTGAATTGAACCCACGGATTATGGATTCTCCTTTTTGGGAGAGATTACGGGAACAGGATCAAGAAATGACTCTTGCCGTTCAGATGCAATTAAAAGATAGGGTGAAAGAGATGCCTGATGAGCCGATTATGCTTGCAAATTATGCGAAGATCGCTCTTTCTTTGCGAGATACGGTTCGGGCGGAAGAATTGTATAGAGAGGTTATTCAGGTATTGCCGAATTTGATTTACCCGTGGTATTATTTGGGAGTAATAGAATGTGACCGTGGTAATACTGACGCTGGAATGAAGTATTTGAAATGCTTTATGCGGTTGGCATATGGTTCTTTTTTTGCGTTAGAGAAAATGGAAGAGAATATCACGTCGGGAAAGCTTTTCGAGAGAGTGGAAAAGCGTCCGTTTTTTTCTACGAAGTATTTGAACAAGTTTGCCGTCTGGTACAGAAGTAACACGCTGGAATTACCTGTGTCAGGAGGTGAAGCATGTTTTTAACGAAATCTAATGAAAGATACTATGATGAAAGTCTGTATAGTTTTAATTGCATGTTGTATAGCGGGATGTTTTGATTTATTGAAGTATGAAGCGAAACAGGATGTGGATTTTTTGAATACCGAAAATGTTGTTTTCACGGAAGTGTTGAATGAATTACCGAAGAATCGTGTTGCGCTGAGAGAAGATGAAAGGACACGGGATGCAAATAAGGAATTGCCACCATGTTTGCAAGAACGAAGCCTGACGAGTGTAAGAGGAGATTCATATATTATTTCTGTCGGGCTTCACGAGCAAGGACGTTATTGTTTGTATTCATTGCCGGAAAGAGATGAAAAGTATTATCTCTCGTACCCGGGACGCCCGGATTATCCCGGAATGACAGAAAAGACAAAACGAATTTTATACGCAGCTTCGATATTGCGGTTAAGACCGGATAATAAAGCTTTTGTTTGTATGGATCGCCATAGCGGAATGATAGAAATATGTAACGTAGAGAATCAGAGGATTGATAGCGTATGGAGGCATTGTTTTTATTACCCGCAGCTGGTAGTTCGGGAGAAGAATGATATTAGCGTGGTGCTTTACAAGGAGGAAAGATTCTGTTGTCGAGATATAAGTGTATCCGAGAAAAGGATTTACGCCTTGTGTTTTTACCAGCCACATTTAAAGGGTAACGATGGGGTATATCAAAGAATGTTGCTGGTGATTGATTGGCTAGGGAATATATTATCAGCTTTTCGAGTTGACAGACCTGTAACGGGTATCTATTTCGATGGTTCGGACGAGAGATTGTACGGGTATATTGACGGGAAGGAGAGCAGGACTTTGGTTCGATTTAATATGAATTAGTATGAAACGAGTTGTTTTTTTGTTTGTTTTCACGTGTGCCGTTTGTGGGTGTACCCGTTATTCCGAGGAAGTAATGGAATCGTTGACTTTGGCGGGAGAAAATCGGGGAGAATTAGTAAAGGTATTGAAACATTATCAACGGGGACAGGACACTTTAAAATACAAGGCGGCTTCTTTTCTGATTTCGAATATGAAGTGGCATCATAACCAGATGCAATTCGAGAAACAAGATACCTCGTTGTTAAATTTGTGGCGCAAGATTGATTACCTGTACACGAGTTTGGTGCGGAACAGAACGGATGCTTTATTGCAGACTCCTTCTTTGGAACAGAAATTTTTTGATTACGGGTTGGTTACTGCTAAATTGATGAAAATGACGTCTATTCCTTTGCCTGTTTTTCTGCGTCATTCGGTTTCAGACCTTGAAAATTTGAGCGCCGAGTTTTTAATAGAACATATAGATAATGCTTTTCAAGTATGGGAAACTTCATATTTGGCTAAGGAGTTAACATTTAGTCAATTTTGCGAATACATTCTGCCGTATCGCAGTATGACGGAATGTCCCTATATTTATTCCGGAAAACAGTTGAACAATATGTTCTCGAAGCAACTGAACCGTTTTAAAGAAAAGGATATGAATCATTATATTTTCCGTTATAATCATTATGCGTTGAAAATGCAATCCATGTTCGGGCATAATGATACCATTGCCGGTTTGGGTTTGTATGATATATTCTTGTCTGCTAAGATAACTTGCCAAGAAATGGCAAATTATGCTTGTAATATTTTAAGAGCTTGTGGCTATCCCGTCGTTGTCGATTATAATATGGCTTACAAGGAAAAAGTCTCCCGCCATTATTATTGTTCCTATATGGATAGCCTGGGTTGTTGGCATGCTTTTAATCCTCAAACAGAATCGGGGGTATTATTATTATCTCCTTCTTTGAATATATATAGAGATATGTTCGGGGCGCAAGAAGATACTCCCTATATGTTGAGAAGAGAAGGTGAAAGCATACCCCGGGAGTTTGATAGCCCATGTATAAAAGATGTTACCGAGACTCGTTACCGGGTGACTGAATTGGAATTACCTTTCCCGATAACGACTTCAAATCGTTTAGCTTATCTTTATACCTTCCGGAATTCAGAGAAAGGAATGGTTCCCGTGACTTGGGGAACTGTAGATGTACAGAAACAGAGCGTGTTGTTCAAGAAAGTTCTTTACGATTTGCTTTATTTTCCGGTGTATTTGAGAGAAGGTGAGGTCGAATTTTTTGGAGATCCTTTTTATCTTACACTTTTGGATTCAGTTACAGGTGAATTTGCCGTGAAAAAATTGATAGAAAAAGTAAGTGAAGATAGTATTGGCAGTATATTATTGACTCGTAAATATCCGGAGAAGACGAATATGATAAAGGGGGCGGAGTCTATGGTAAACGGGCGTTTTGAAGGGGCTAATAAAGAGGATTTTTCGGATGCATCTCTTTTATACCGGATAGAAAAGCGTCCCCGGTTGCAGTTGCAGGAATACGAATTAAGTGGGAATAATAAGGCTTATCGATATTATCGGTATGTTGCCCCGAATGTGACGGATTTTGGTTCTAATATTTCTATTTTGGCTTTTCTTGCTGATAAGAAATCCGGTTATAAATATGTCATGCCTATATGGCATTTGCCCGTGGAAAATGAACGGCAAATCGGACTTGAGAAGTTTGATGGAAATTACGTACAGCTTGCAGAGAAAGATTTAGATAAAATGCAGGATCGAGCAGCTTTTGACGGGAATATGCAAACAACCTCTTCTATGATGATTGATTTTTTGAGATTGGAAGAGCCTGTTGTTGTGCGGAAAATTCGTATGGCACCTTTGAATGCGGAGAATCATATCGTTAAGGGTGAGAGGTATCAGCTTATGTACTGGGAGAATGGATGGAAAAGTGCTGGAATAAAAAGGGCATCTTTTAGTTTTTTGAAATTTAAAAAGGTTCCTTTAAATAAGATATATTGGTTGCGAAACTTGGATCATGGTAAGGAAGAACTTCCATTCGTGTATGAAGATGGGCAACAACGATTCATTTATCATTCTGTCATTTCAAGTCAATAGAATTTGGATGCCCGAGCGGATGTGTATTTTACAATGATTTTACAATATTTGTTGAATTGTTTTGTGGAATAAATTAATTTACTTTGAAGCTACGAATATAGCTTTACGGCTGAAATATGATTTGTTATGCAAATAAGAGGAAATAGGTGGTTCATTGGTCTTTTATTATTATTGTTTTTACATCATCCGGGAGCTTTCGGGCAGCAGGAGCAGAAGGTGGTTTCGCTGGGGGAGGCGATACGGTTGGCGCAGGAGCAGTCGTTGGATGCGATGGTGGCGAAGAGCCAGTTGCGGGCGGCGTATTGGCAGTACAGGAATTACAAGGCGGATTTGTTGCCGAACGTGAAGTTGATGGGGACGTTGCCGAGTTTCAACCGGACGCTGTCGAGTTACTTGAAGGAGGACGGGACGTACAAGTATGTTTCGAGTAACTCGATTTCGGAGCAATTGTCATTGTCGGTAACGCAGAATATCCCGTTGACGGGAGGGCAGTTGTCGTTGCAGTCGCAATTGGAACGGGTAGATCAGCTGGATGGGGAGCGGGCGACGGAGTACATGAGCGTGCCGTTTAACGTGGTGCTCTCGCAACCGTTGATCACGGCGAATCCCTTGAAGTGGAGCATGAAGATCGAGCCGGAGAAGTACAAGGAGGCTCAGCAACAGTTTGCCGTGAGCATGGAGAACGTGGCGATACAGGCTATATCGTACTATTTCGATTTGTTGCTGGCGATGATTAACGTGAATATTGATAAGCAAAATCTGGCGAGTTCGGAGAAACTGATGCAGATAGCCCAAGGGAAGCGGGAACGGGGATTGATTTCCGATAATGATTTGTTGCAGTTGAAACTGAATTACCTGAATGCTTCTTCTTCCTTGATACAGACGGAGCAGGCGTACGATCAGAAGATGTTTGCCTTGAGGAATTACCTCGGGTATAACGACCAGGTGGTGATTGTGCCGGATATACCAGGGGAATGCCCGGAGATAGAGGTGACGTTTAAGCACGTGATGGAGTTGGCAAGCAGGAACAATCCTTTCCGGTATGATGTGGTGTGCCGTATGTTGCAAGCGCAGCAGCAGGTGGCGCAGGCGAAAGCGAACCGGGGGTTTCAAGCGGATGTCTACGCTTCCATCGGTTACACGGGAAGCGACCGGGATTTCAAGCACACGTACCGTAATCTGCGTAACCGGGAATCGGTGAGCCTGGGGATCAGTATCCCGATATTGAATTGGGGGAAAGGAAGGGGACAGGTGGAACTTGCCCGTTCGCAGGAGGAGATCACAAGGGTGCAAATGGAGAAGGAAACATTGAATTTCGAGCAGGAGGTGTTGACGGCGGTGAAACAGTACCAGGAACAGAATCGGCTGAACGAGATCGTCCGGCTGGCTGACACGGTGGCACAGAAACGGTACAAGACGGCTTATGAAACTTTCGTGCTGGGACAGATCAGCGTGCTTGATTTGAACACGGCACAGACCGAGCAGGACAATGCCCGGCGGACGTATATCAGCCAGTTATACTCGTCGTGGGTGTATTTTTACACTTTGCGCAAGTTGACTTTGTATGATTTCGAGAAGAAAGAGGATATTATTTACGAACAAGAAAAATATTAAGTTATGGATCAGGCTATTTCTCCGGAGATGAAAAAACGGCGTAAAAGGAAATTGATAATAAAGGTCGTTGTTACCGTGGTGGTGTGCACGGGGGTGTTTTGGTTTTTGGTAGGCGTGTTTCAACCTAAAATCCGAGGGGCGGAGGTGAACTTCGGGATGGTGGACGAGGGAGCCGTGGAAGTATCCGTGTACGCTACGGGAAAGATAGTGCCTTTCGCCGAGGAGATCATTGCTTCCCCGGTGTCGTCGAAGGTGTTGGAGGTGTACAAGAAATCGGGCGACCGGGTGGAGAAGGGGGAGCCGCTGTTGCAGCTTGATCTGGAAACGATACGGACGGACTATGAAACCAAGAAAGAATCGTTGGAAATGCAGTTGAGCAAGCTGGATTTGCAGCGGAAGACGATAGCGAGCGACTTGGCGGAGATGAAAATGCAGATCGATATTGACGAGATGACGCTGAAACGCACGCTGGTGTCGTTGAATAACGAGCGTTACCTGGATAGCATCGGGGCGAGCACGAAAGAGAAGGTGAGGGAGGCGGAGTTGAATTACACGGTGAAGCAAATGCAGTTTGAACAATTGAAACGCAAGTTCGAGAACAAGCAGAGTGCTTCCGAGTCGGAAATCCGGTCGTTGGAATTGGATTACAAGATAGCGAAGAGGAATATCGATTTGTTGTACAAGACGTTGGGGGAGGCTCAGATCATGGCTCCCCGTTCTGCCACGCTGACTTGGATTAACGATCAGGTAGGGGCTTCCGTGTCGCAGGGGAGCAATCTGGCGATACTGTCCGATTTGTCGAGTTTCAAGGTGGAGGGTGAGATTGCCGATAGTTACGCGGATAAGATCACCACTGGCAATCGGGTGAACGTGGTGATCGGGAGCGAAAAGCTTTCCGGCTCGGTGGGGAATGTTACGCCCTCGGTAAATAACGGGATTATCAAGTTCGTCGTGTTCCTGGAAGATCAGTCCAATACCCGCTTGCGTTCGGGGTTGAAGGTGGATGTACACGTTACCCACGCCATGAAAGACGCCGTGCTGCGGATTCCCACGGGGGCTTACTACATGGGGAAAGGCGATTATGATATGTGGGTAGTAAACGGCGATCGAGCCGAGAAACGGAAAGTCGTGTTGGGCGAGAGTGGTTTCGAACACGTGGAGGTCGTGCAGGGATTGGCTACCGGCGAAAAAGTGATTCTCTCGGATATGGGGAGATACCGGGATAAGGAGGTTTTACATATAAAATGAAGGTGTGTCAAAACACACCTTCTTTTAGCTTTTAGCCTATTAGATAATCTTGAAACCGAGTGTCAAGTTCCATGATTTCGGGGCTTTGATGCTGTCACCGAATTTCTTTAGACCGAATTCGTAGTCAATGTCGAAAGTGAGTTTCCAAACGTCTACACCGGCACCGACTTTACCGTTCCACATCATCTTGTCGGACTTGAAGTCTTTTTTCAAGTTCTTGGTCACGAAAGAGGCCACGGGACCGACGAATCCGCGGAGTTTAAAGATAGGGAGTTCCAGAATATGATAACCCACCATTACCGGGATGTCGATAGAACTATATTTGAATTTTCCGATGTTTCCGGCGGTAATTTTACTTTCCTTGTGAGCGAAGTTGAAAGCCGGTTCAAGGTAAAGACTTCCAAAGTTAATTCTGGCGAAAGCACCGATCATGTAACCGCCATGAGATTCTACTTTTTGTTTCTTCGCGTTGATCTTCGTGTCGTTCCATCCCCCGTGGATACCCAAGTTTATCGGGAGAGATTGTGCCATCGTGGTTAAGCCGATAAGGCTGAAGAACGCTAAAATTACAATCTTTTTCATACTGTTCTTTTTTGTGTGATTAAATAAAATTGTTGCTATTTATTATACTCTATTCTCTTGAATTCCGAGAGGATGATGCCCGTGGCAACGCCCACGTTCAGGGATTCCGTCGAATAGGGGCTGTGTGCAAAGCTCGGGATGGTTATTTTTCGGGTAACAAACCTTTCGATTTCGGGGCTGATACCGTTTCCCTCGTTTCCCATCACGATGAATCCTTTTGTCCGAAGATCTGTACGGTAGATGTTTTCACCTTCCAGGAACGCCCCGTAGCAGGGGAAATCCTGATCCACGAACCGCGGGATAAATTCAACAAGATCCAAGTAGAACACGTTCACCCTGAAAATTGCACCCATACTGGCTTGAACGGATTTCGGGTTAAAAATGTTCGCGCAATCGTGGTCACAAAATATATCGCGAATGCCGAACCAGTCGCTTAGGCGGAGGATCGTGCCGATATTGCCGGGATCTTGTACGCCGTTGAGCACGACACTCAGTTCATTTTTTATTTCTTCCGGGGAGTGTTCTTTCACCGGGATTTGTGCCAGGGCGATGACTTCGGGCAGGGATTTGAAGTTGGAAATCCGTCCCATTTCAATCTCGTTTACCTCTATCGTGTTATATTGCCGGATGTTTTTTATGTTGCGTTCAATCCACGAGGGACGGGCGAGCAACGTGTCTATCGTCATGTCGGAGAGGAGTAATTCCTGCACGAGTTTTTCTCCTTCTATTTTAAACAAATTATATTTTTCCCTGAATTTCTTTTTTTCAAGGTTTTGGATTACATTTGTTAGGTGTTTGCTAAGCATTCTTTTCGGGTTTGCTGATTAAAATAAAACACAAACATAGTATTTTTTTGAGATTTTTGAGCATGCGTGGAGCGTACAAGGTAAGTTTTATTCTGTTTGTATTCTGTTTTCTGTATTCGTGTTCCCCGACGAAATACGTCGGGAAGGATGAATATTTGTTGGATCACGTGAAGGTGAAGGTAGATGATTATAAGCTGAATAGAAGTGATTTGAAACGGAATATACGGCAGAAACCGAACACCCGGATATTGGGTACGGTGCGCTTCCACCTCGGGTTATATAATTTGAGTGGGCGGAATGAAAAAAAGAATTTCAACCAGTGGTTGCGCCGTATCGGGGAGGCTCCCGTGGTTTACGATCCATTCCTGACGAAGCGGAGTGTCGAACAAATAGAGTTGTACCTCCACAATAAAGGTTTTTATCAGGCACAAGTACGGGATACGGTTTATTACAAGAAAAAGAGGGCAAACGTCGAGTATGCGGTGAAGGTCGGTCCCGTCACTACGATCGAGAGCGTGAAGTTTGACGAACCGGAGGGACGCCCGGGTAACCGGATAGCGGAGGAAAGTGGTCTGATGGCGAATTACCGGAGGGATACGGTGAACACCCTGTTGGAGAAGAATACACCCCTCGATTTGGACGTGTTGGACGACGAGCGGGAGAGAATCACGAAGATGCTCCGGGAGAAGGGGTATTTCAATTTCTCGAAGAATTTTATCCGTTTTATGGCGGATACTTCTTCCGTGAAGAAAGAGAACATGGCAAAGGTCTTCGTGCATATTGTCGAGAATGCCGTGGACAGCAACGCCTACAAGCGTTATTTCGTGCGGAATATCAGCGTGAACTTCGATTATGACCCGCTGGTCAGCCCGGAGCAAGTGAATGCCACATATAGTTCGTTGCTTTACAACGGGTACACGATACTATATAAGGATAAGTTGAAGATCAAACCGAAAATGATTATCGAAACGATCCAGTTGCAACAAATGGAGTTGTACAATGCGCAGCGTGTGATTGATACTTACGTGCGGTTGCAAGCTTTGAATCTTTTCAAGCTGGTGAATATCGATTTCAAGGAGGTGGCATCCGACGGGGATGTGAAAGCGCTAGACTGCGTGATACAATTGTCGCCCGTGAAGAGGCAATCGTATAACGTGTTTCTGGAAGGAACCCACAATTCGGGTAACTTGGGAGTCGGGGGTAATTTCACGTATAACCATCGCAACGTGTTCCGGGCAGGGGAGAATATCTCTGCCAGCGTGTGGGGAAGCCTGCGTAAGGAACAGGTGAACGGCGAGGGGAAGATATTCAATACCTCGGAGATCGGGGCGGAATTGAAACTCGTGACGCCGCAGTTTTGGATGCCTTTCTTGCAGATGAAGGACTTCCGGCGGAATTATGCCCCGAAGACGTCTATCTCCTTCTCTTACAGTTACGAGTATACGCCTTACTATACCCGCTCGATCGCCAACGCCCGGTTCGGTTACTTGTGGCGAAAGGCGGACAAGAAATGGCGGTACAATTTTGATCTAATCGACCTGAACTACGTGTTGATGAAGGATGTGGACAAGAATTTCATCGACGGGTTGAAGAACGAGTATATCAAGAATGCGTACACGGATCACATGATCCTCTCGGCAGTGTTCTCGGCAACGTTCACCGATCAACTCGTGAACGTGAAAACAATGAATTACAATTACTTTCGGGTGAACGTGGAAACTTCCGGCAACGTGTTGAACGTGATAGACCACCTTGCCGGGAGCAAGAAAAAGGGGGAAACGCTGGACGAGAAATATTATAAGCTCTTGGGGGTACGTTACGCACAGTTTGTCAAGTCGGATGCCGAGTACCGTTACAATTGGTATATCAATCGGGCGAACTCTTTGGTAGGACGTTTCTTTGTCGGTTGCGGTTATCCCTACGGAAACATGAAAGTGTTGCCTTTCGAGGAGGCTTTCTACGCGGGAGGGGCTAATGATATGCGAGCCTGGCAGGCAAGAACGTTAGGACCGGGTGCGTATCTGGCTGTAGAGAAATACCCGAATAGCGTGGGGGACTTTAAGTTGGCGGCGAATATCGAGTATCGCTTTAAGTTGCTTTGGTTGTTGGAGGGCGCTTTATTCGTGGATGCGGGTAACGTGTGGAATATCAACCCAAAAGAAGACCGGAATGGGGCAATATTGAATTACAATTTCTTTAATCAAATAGCGGTAGGCACGGGAGCCGGCTTGCGTTTGAATGCCAATTTCTTCCTCTTGCGTTTCGATTTGGGTATAAAACTGAAAGACCCTTCACTTCCGGCAGGACAGCGTTTTGTCCTCTTTAATTCCAACGGGGGATTCCGCCGCTCGGTATTTAACGTGGCAATCGGGTATCCGTTCTAGGGGTTTGGTAAATTTGTAAATTATACCGATATTTGGGTGATAACTTTTATCTTTTAATTTTTAACTTTTAACTTACATATCTCTTGGTGACACAGATCGTTGTATATTTATCGTTGTTGTTGCAGATCGTGGCGATGGGGTTTGCAATCAGCCTGTTCAAGCGGACAAAGTTCAATGCGGCGTGGATATTGATTTCCACGGGCTTCTTTCTCATGGCGATTTATCGGGCGATAGAGTTGGTGCCGTCGATGCACCGGGGGGAATCGGAAGAATTGTACCAGACGAAGGTGTGGTTGTCATTCGTGATTTCCCTGGCGTTTGCTATCGGGGCGTTTTATATACGGAAAGTGTTTCAATTCCTGCGTCGTTTGGACGGGATTCGGAGTGAAACAGAGAAAAGGGTACTGTCGGCGGTAATCCGCACGGAGGAACAGGAGCGGCAACGTTTTGCCAAGGAATTACACGATGGCTTGGGACCCTTGTTGAGTGTCATCAAGATGCTGCTTTCCGGCTTTAATCAGGGCAACACCCCGGAGGTGAACGAGAAGATCAAGGGGAACCTCAAGCAAGCGGTCGACGAAGCTATCGTGGGTGTGCGGGAAATATCGGCAAATATCAGTCCCCATATATTGAATAATTTCGGCTTGAAGGATGCCGTGGAGTCATTTATCAAGAAATTGCGTCCTGCCGAGGGAATTGATATTGTTTTTAAAACAAATCTCGAGAATAATCGTTTCGCTTACAATGTCGAGGTTATCATGTACCGGGTGGTTTGCGAGTTGCTCAATAACACGTTGCGCCATGCCGAAGCGAGCAAGATCAGTATCGATTTGCAGTTGCAGGGCGGTATTTTATATCTCGAGTACGAGGACAACGGCATGGGATTTGACGTGAAGCTGGCGGAGAGCGACGGGGGGATGGGATTGAGCAATATGCAGTATCGCCTGAACTCCGGTAACGGGGATATTAAGATATTGAGTGAACGAGGCAAGGGTATGATTGCCCGGGCTTTTATAAAATGTAAGTAATATGGATAAACTGAGAATATATCTGGTCGATGACCACAAGTTATTTCGCGAGGGCTTGAAATTGTTGCTTTCGACACAGGATTTCGTGCGTCATATCTACGAGGCTTCCAGTGGGCGGGAGTTTATCGAGAACCTGTCGTTCGTGGATTGTGACGTGGTACTCATGGACATCGAGATGCCCGGGATGAACGGTATCGATGCGACGATAGAGGCGATGAAGATGAAGCCCGGTCTGAAGATCATCGTGCTTTCCATGTACGGTGACGAGCAATACTATTACAAGATGATCGACGCGGGAGCGAAAGGATTCTTGCTAAAGAACTCCGGCATCGATAAAGTGGTCACCGCGATACAGAAAGTGGCGGAAGGGGAGAGCTTCTTCTCGGAAGAATTGCTGGTGAATATTCTGAACAATATGCGGGATAACAAGAACGAGGCACCTGAAATTGCGGATAATGATATTTCGGAACGGGAACTGGAAATACTGTACCACGTTTGCCGGGGACTTTCCAACCAAGAGATTGCCGACGAATTGTTTATCAGCAAGCGCACGGTCGACAAGCACCGCGCCAACCTGCTCAGCAAGACAGGATGCCGCAACACGGCCGCGCTGGTGATGTACGCGATAAAGAATAACATAATAGAGATTTAATTAGTTGATGAATGGAATGATTTTCGCCGCCGGGCTGGGGACACGGTTAAGACCGTTGACGAACGACAGACCTAAGGCTTTGGTGGAATTGAACGGGAAAACGTTGCTGGAGCTGGTGATCGGTAGGATGAAGGAGGTTGGGGTGGAGCGTTTGGTGATAAACATTCACCATTTTGCCGATCAAGTGAAAACCTTCTTGCGGGAACACGATAATTTCGGGATGGATATTGTTCTCTCCGAAGAGAGGGGTGAATTGCTCGACACGGGGGGAGGGGTACTGAAAGCCCGTGACCTGTTTATTCCCGGTCAGCCGGTACTGATCCATAACGTGGATATATTGACCGATTTGGATTTGAATGCTTTGATCCGGCAACACGAGGAACGCCGCGCGTATGCTACTTTGGTCGTTAAACCCTGTCTGGCAGATCGGGTGTTGAAGTTCAATCACGGCATACTGAAAGGCTGGGAGAACAAGCGGACGGGTGAACAGAAGATCGTGGACGAAGGTTTTTACAAGGCGACAGAATATAATTATTGCGGCATACAAGTACTAAGCCCCGATTATCTGGAAAATATCGTGCTTAAAGGAGTTTTTTCAATCATAGACGAGCATCTGACCCAAGCGAAAGACCATCCCGTCGAGCTTTTTCAACACGACGGCTTTGTCCTTGATCTCGGTACACCGGAAGCGATCAGGAAAGCAAGCCAATTTAAATAATTCTTCTGCTTCCCGGGATGAGTTTGATCCTGTTCGTGTCCTCGAAGAACTTGAAATACATGTACAGCTTGTAGTTAAAATCGAATCCATAGTTTTTATTCATGCTGTAATCGATATAACTATTTATTCTCGGGTCGCCCATGGCATAGCGCCTGTTCCATTCGATAGAATATTGCAGGTTCATGCTTTGGTAATATTCATTGCTGTGTTGGTTTGCCACGGATTGGTGAGTTGCCAGCCAGTAGTCGAATCCGGGATCGAAAACGATCAATTCATATTGCGCTGAATCTTTGATCGCGCAACGTCCCTTCTTATTCTGTGCGACATCTTTCTGTGAGGCGCAAGAGAAAAAGAGCGCGAATACAAGGAGTAATCCGAATAATCTCATAATCACTGTTTTTATTTGTTTATAAGTGAGTCTAAGATACGAAAAAAAGAGGAGAAAAACAAGGCGGTCTAATAATATTTATCAATACCGCCATACCCGGCAATTATTTTATCCTCTCTTGTTTTGTTCATGAAATTGGATAATCTTTTCTCGAATTCATCGGGACGGTTTCTTGCCGCTTCAATGTATCCCACGCGGATTCTTTTGTACGATTCCGACAATTTTTGATAATTTCTCCACACGGTTTCATCTTGTTTCAATCTGTCAATAATGTCTTGCGGGAAATGAAATCTTTCCTGTAAAATCTTTTCCACGTCTTTTTTTACTTTAGGGTGGATCAAATTATGTTCCAAGAGCCATTTCAACCGTTCTTTATTCGGCTGAGAGTAGTATGTTTTATTCTTTCGAGGCAAAAAGCGTTGGATTTTATGTTCGTCGTCAAGTTTTTTTACCGTGCTATCAATCCATCCGAAACACAGGGCTTCTTCCACTGCATCATTATACGATATACAAGGTTTGTCTGTTGATCTAAGCGGAAAAATAAACCAGATTTCTTGCTCTGACTCAAAGTTATTTTCGAGCCATTTTCTCCAATCTTTTCTATTTGTAAAATACTGTGTTTTTAAATTCTCTACCTCTCTCATTTACTTTACCGTGTTTCTTGTGGAGTTTGCTTCTAGTAAAAAGCCGGGGATGTTTTCCCCGGCTTTTTACTTTTATCTTTTCCAGACTTATTTCACGGCGATGGTTTCGATTTCAACCATGGCGCCCATGGGGAGTGCTTTCACGGCGAAAGCGGCACGTGCCGGGCAGTCGCTCTTGTAATATTTAGCGTACACTTCGTTCATATCGCCGAAATAAGACATATCACCGAGCAGGCAGGTTGATTTTACCACGTTGTCGAAGGTATATCCGGCTTCTTCCAGGATATAACCGATGTTCTTCAAGCATTGTTCGGTTTGTTCCTTCACGCCGCCTTCCACGAATTTGCCGGTGTTCACGTCGATAGGGAGTTGACCGCTGATGTAAAGCGTTCCGTTCGCTTCAATGGCTTGGCTGTAAGGACCGATGGCTTTCGGTGCTTTCGGTGAGTTGATAACTTTTTTCATAATCACTTTATTTTATTAATTAATATATGATTCGCGTTTCGCGGGGCAAAGATAGGAAAACTAAAAGATAAAAGCTAAAAACTAAAAGCCGAGAAATGATCCTCGGCTTTCGTTTTTTACTTTAATCCCTGCTAGTAGTTGTTTTTCTTTTCCTCGAAGTATGCTTGCGGGTGAGCGCATGCCGGGCAAGCTTTCGGCGCTGTTTTACCCTTGTGCACGTAACCGCAGTTGCGGCATTGCCACAGGATTTCTTCATCTCTCTCGAATACTTTGCCTTCTTCCACTCTGGCGAGGAGGGTTCTGTAACGAGCCTCGTGTTCAGCCTCTACTTTCGCGATATTGCGGAACACTGCCGCGATGGCGGTAAATCCTTCTTCCTCGGCTACTTTCGCGAATTCCGGGTAGAGGTCAGCCCACTCCTCGTTTTCGCCTTCAGCGGCAGCTTTCAAGTTCTCGGCAGTAGTCCCGATAATACCAGCGGGGTAGGATGCCGTGATTTCAACCATTCCGCCTTCCAGGAACTTGAAGAATCTTTTGGCGTGTTCTTTTTCTTGTTCCGCGGTTTCCATGAATACTCCGGCGATCTGCTCGAAGCCTTCTTTTTTAGCCACGCTTGCAAAGAAAGTGTAGCGACTTCTGGCTTGTGATTCGCCAGCAAATGATTTCAATAAGTTCTGTTCTGTTTTTGTTCCTTTGATACTCATAGTAAATGTATATTAGCTGTTGTTTTCATTTTTCGTGTTACAATATTACAACAAATCGTGGAGGTAAACAAATATTTATTTTTTATATAGTTATAGAAATTTGTTATGGGTCTATAAGGTCCGTAAAGTTCATAAGGTCCGTAAAGTCCATAAAGTCACGGGTGTCCTTCGGACAGAGTTTATCGGCAGCTGGGCTGCCGTGGACAAAGCGCCCGCAGGGTCAAATGACCTTATAGACCTTATGGACTTTACGGACTAGAGAGAGCCGTTCCGGCTCTCTACTCGTTCTTGTGAATCGAGTAATTCGTGATACCCAGGCTCTCGTATGTCTTTTTGAGGGCTTCGTCGTCGTCGGTGATAACGAGGAGTTTGTCGCCCGTGTGTAGTTTGGTTTTGCCTTTTGGGACGCAGTAGGAGTCGTTCTTTTTGATGAGCGCGACCAGCGTGTTGTCCGGTAGTACCAGATCCATGAGGCGGTCGCCTTTGGCGAGCATGGAGGGGATGACCTCGATCTCGGACATGGCGGTCTTGATTTCCTCGGGGAGTTCCACGTTGAAGACGTTTTGTCGTGTTTCCGGAGTGGAAAGGCCGAGTAGTTTTGCCATGTAGCTTACGGTTGTACCCTGCACGACGAGGGATAGAATCGTGATGAAGAACACGACGTTAAATATCAACGAGGCGTGCTGTATGTTGGCGATGAGGGGGTATGTGGCAAAAATGATAGGGACTGCGCCGCGCAAACCGACCCACGACACGTACGCGCGCGCTTTGGTGGTCATCTTCCGGAAAGGAAGCAGGCAGAGGAATACGCTGACGGGGCGGGCGAGTATAATCATGAAGACTCCTACAAAAATCCCGAGCGAGGCGATCGGTAGCAGTTCTGACGGGTTGACAAGCAAGCCCAGCGTGAGGAACATGACGATCTGGAACAGCCACGTGATTCCGTCGAAGAAGGTGGCGAGGCTCTTTTTGTGTACCACTTTCCGGTTGCCGACCACGAGTCCGGCGATATAGACGGCGAGGTAGCCGTTACCTTTCACCAGGTCGGTGAAGGAGAATATGAAGAACACGAAGGCGAGCAAGAGGACGGGGTAGAGGGATTGGTTGATGTTCAGTTTGTTGATACAGTACACTGCCAGCCGCCCGAGCAGGAATCCCGCCACGGCGCCGATGCTCATTTGCATGATGAATTGGAGGGCGGTGTTCGCGAGGCTGCTTTCGCCGGATTGGATGATCTGGATGAGCAGGATGGTCAGCATGTATGCCATGGGGTCATTACTACCACTTTCCAGTTCCAGCATGGGGCGCAGGTTTTCTTTCAATCCCTGCCGTTTCGAGCGGAGTATGGAGAACACGGAAGCCGAGTCCGTGGACGACATCACCGAGGCGAGCAGGAGCGATTCGATAAAGGTGAGCTGGACGAAGCTGTTTTCGAGGTTGGTGATGTAATAGATAAAATATCCCGTGAGCAGGGCGGTGAACATGACCCCGACGGTGGCAAGCACGATCCCTTGCCCGAGAACGGGTTTGATTTCCGAGGCGCTGGTGTCCATACCGCCGGAGAATAGGATGATACTTAGCGCGATAACGCCGATGAATTGTGCCGTTTGGGGGTTGTTGAACTCGATCCCGAGCCCGTCTGTCCCGAAGAGCATTCCGACTCCAAGGAAGAGCAATAACGCCGGTACCCCGAACCGGAAACCGGCTTTTCCCACGACAATACTGACAAATAATAGAATAGATCCAATAAGTAAGATGTTTCCGGCGTCTAGGGTCATAAGCGTTTCTTTTTGTTAATTTCTTTTCTTTTTCCCGAAGGAGCGGTTACCGGGGCGGCGTCCCCCTCTTGGCGAGCCGTGGTCGAATGCCTTGGGGTTGTACGCCGGTGCGGTCCCGAGAGAGGCGGGGATAGGAATCTTGTAGACTTCTTCTCCTATGAATTGCTCTATCCGGTAGAATTTTCCTTGTTCCGCCTCGGAAACGAAGGTGATGGCAACTCCCTCGGCATCAGCCCGCGCGGTACGCCCGATCCGGTGGATGTAATCTTCCGGGTCATGCGGCACGTCAAAGTTGATAACCAATCCTATATTATCAATATCTATGCCACGCGACACGATGTCGGTGGCAACGAGGATATCTATTTTGTTATTTTTAAAGTTCATCATGACTTCCTCCCGTTCCGATTGTTCGAGATCGGAGTGCATTGCCGCCACGTTGTATTTTTTACGTTTCAGGGTGAAGGCGAGGTCTTTTACTTTTTGCTTGGAGGAAGCGAAGATGAGCGTCTTGTGGACGGTCGGTTTGTTGAACAGTTCCTCGATGATTCCCATTTTCTGTTTCTCGTGACAGATGTAGGCGGCTTGCATGATTGCCTCGTTGGGTTTCGACACGGCGACGTTGATTTCCACGGGGTCACGCAGCACGTTCTGTGCCAGTTGCCTGATCTTCGGGGGCATGGTGGCGGAGAAGAGGATGGTTTGCCTGTCCTTGGGCAGCTTGGCGACGATCTGCATGATGTCGTCGAAGAATCCCATGTCGAGCATCCGGTCTGCCTCGTCGAGGACGAAGTACTTGACCTGTGACAGGTCTACATCGCTGTGTTGCAGGTGGGCGATCAACCGTCCCGGTGTGGCGATAGCCACGTCCGCCCCGAGGCGCAGCGCTCGTTTCTGTTGATCCCACAACGCCCCGTCGCCCCCGCCGTAGACGACTACCGTGGATACGGGCAGGAAGTACGAGAATCCCTCGAATTGCACGTCTATTTGCTGTGCCAGTTCCCGCGTGGGCGCCATGATGACGGCTTTCACGCTGTCCGTTTTTTCATCTTCCTTGACCAGCCGGTTGAGGATGGGGAGGGTGTAAGCGGCAGTTTTTCCCGTGCCTGTCTGCGCGCAGGCGATGAGGTCTTTTCCCTCGAGTATGACGGGTATCGTTAATTCTTGTATAGGGGTTGTTTCTTGAAAGTTCATTGCATCCAATCCTTGCAATACTTCTTGCTCTAGTTCCAGCTCGTCAAATCTCATCTTTATAAGTCTTTCTATGTTTTTAAGCCCGCTCCCGTGTCCCCCGGGAGTCCGCGTGTGGCGGGATTTCATGTTTAAGGTTCCCGTCTTGTTGATGCAAAGTTAAGAAAAAAATTGTTTTTATTCCCATTCACTTGTCGAATCTTTCAGTTCGGGTATAGAGGATGCCTTGAAAATGATGTTTTTCTTGCTCGTTCGCCTTTGCCGCTGGTAATCCTGCAAGACTTTCAAGGCGATTTTGCCGAGCAGCACGATAGCCACGAGGTTGATGACGGTCATGACTGCCATGGCGAGGTCGGCGAGGTTCCACACGAGGTCGAGCGCCGCGACGGAGCCGAACATGACCATTGCGCCCACGGCGACGCGGTACACCTGCAAGTAGGTTTTGCTCTTCGAGATGAAGAGCAGGTTCGTTTCGCAGTACGAGTAGTTGCCGACGATGGAGCTGAAGGCGAAGAGCAGTATGGCGACGGCGATGAATTGCCCGCCCGCGCTGCCGATCTCGCGGGTGAGCGCCATCTGCGTGAGCTGGATGCCTTTCACCGAACCGTCCAGAGGCACGCCGGAGAGCAGGATGATGAAGGCGGTGCAGCTGCAAATGATGAGCGTGTCGGTGAACACGCTTAACGCTTGTATCAATCCCTGTTTCGCCGGGTGGCTGACGTCCGCGGTGGCGGCGGCGTTCGGGGCGGAACCCATGCCCGCCTCGTTGGAGAACAGCCCGCGGCGTATGCCCTGCATGACGATGACCCCCAGCCCGCCGCCGGCGAATTGCTCGAACCCGAGGGCGTTGGAGAATATGCTGCCCATCACGCCCGGCAGCATCCCGGCACGGGTGCCGAGGATGTACACGGCGAGCAGGATGTAGGCGATAGCCATCAAGGGTACGAGTATCCCCGAGATGACGGCGATGCGGTGGATGCCCCCGAATATGACGAGGAAGGTGAACGCCGTGAGGATTGCCCCGAACCATACCCGGCTCGTGCCGAATACCTCGTTGAAGGCGAACGTCACAGTGTTCGCCTGCACGGAGTTGAATACCAGCCCGAACGTGATGGTGATGATGACGGCGAAGAGGATGCCCATCCATCGCCGCCGCAATCCCCGTTCCATGTAGAAGGCGGGACCGCCGATGAAGGTGCGCTCGCCTTTCGTCTTGTATACCTGTGCCAGCGTCGATTCGACGAAGGCGGACGCCGAGCCGACCAGCGCGATGAGCCACATCCAGAAGATGGCGCCGGGCCCGCCAAGGGCGAGTGCCGTCGCCACGCCCGCGAGGTTGCCCGTTCCCACGCGGGAAGCCGTCGCGATGCAGAAAGCCTGAAAGGAGGTGACCGAGTTCTTGTGGCTCTTGCCGCCGGCGATGCCGTCGCCGAGCAGGCGGAACATCTCGCGGATGTCGCGGAATTGCACGAATTTGCTCTTGAACGTGAAATATAGCCCGATGACGATCAACGCGGCGATCAGTATGTAGGTGTAGATAAAGTCGTTGACAGATATAATCCAGTTGTTCAGTGTTTCCATCGTGGAGAAGTTCTTTTATTTTCCATTTTCAATTGTTTGGTTTTTACGTTAAACTTTCTGAACGTGTTTCACGGGAGGGGGAAAAAGTTAAAGAGGGGGGAAAAAGTTAAAATAGCCATTCAAGGGCGTAACGGGCGAGGATTAGCAGGGCGAGCACGATGCCTAGGAACGAGCAGGCGGCGTGCACCTTGCTGAAGCGGTCGTCGAAGTCGGTGGGCGAGAAGCCGAAAAGCAGGCGCACGCTGAATAGCACGAGCGAGGCGACGGGGAGCAGGAAGGCGGTGAGGAAGTACGTGTCGAAATCGAGCCGGGCGAAGAAGAGGGCGTAGAATAGCGTGATCCACCACCCGAATGTTCCGGCGGCGTGCGTGGCGAAAATCCTGTTGGCTCGCCGTTCTCTTTCCTCGTCGAAGTTCATCAGTTCGGGCAAATGGGGTAAGCGAGAAGGACGTCTATCGGCTCGATGGGTACCTCGTCCAGGTACCACACGTCCAGTTTTTCCACTACCGGCGGGAACTCGACGAGGATTTGCCTCGTGCCATTTCCCATGTTTGTGTTTGTTTCCATGTTCATATCCTTGTAATAAGTTAGCATCGTTAAAGGAAAGGGGGTGTAGTCCATTCCCCCCTTTCCGGGAGCGGGGATAGCATATGGTCGCGTGTAAGAGTTATAGAAACCCCACTCCCTCGTGATTCTAATTTGTCACGGAAAATAACCAGAAATAAATACTCCCGGGCTGATAAGTCACCCCGGGAGTTATAATATAACGGCGGGGACGGCTCAATCATGGAAGTCACGTTCTATCCGCATGAAAAAGCAATCCCACGCCGTTACGAGTATAATTCTAAAAAGAATATACGAGTAAACGGCGCGAGTGTTGCAATCCCATTTTCTCGGATATTTCTATCTTGAACGTGACTTCAAAAAATGGACAACATCACGAGAGGACTTTTACTAGCGGCTTTCCGCATGATCCTCGATGCAAAGATATAAAAATTTTTAATAATTTGAAGTTAAAGATGAAAATATCGCGTGAAATTATCCCTCGTTCCGGATCAGCCCGACGTAGCGGCTCTCCGAGAAGCTCTGGTAGTCGGCACGGCGAAAAAGGAGGAACACGTGCACGTCTTCCACGACGGGAAACCGCTTGGAAGGGAGGATGACTTGGGCTTTGCGTTCCTGCCTCGTGAACCCGGTGGAGGCAACCAGTTGCGGGGAATCCGGGCGGGACTCGTAGAAGTAGCCCACCAGCAGTTCGTCATCCGGGGCGGCACGCCCGGTGGGGCAGGCGGGGATTTCCCACTCGATGAACAGCTTCCACCCGATGCGGCTGACCCGCGCCTCGCGCCCCGTCCCTTATACCCATCT